>NZ_JBEKRB010000022.1:0-92599 GCF_049519115.1 Bradyrhizobium sp. | reverse complement strand
CCTTCGTTTTCCTGGCAAGTGCGCGTAGTTGAGATGCCTTGAAGTCCCCGCGCAACGATACTGGAATAGACATGACGAACCTCCGTCGTTCGCCACCAATGAATCAGAGCAAAACTGATTTGGGAATCGTCAACGAGTCACAATTGCTGAGATTTGGTATTACAGCTGTCGCGTGCTTCGAAGAGAACGAGCAAGACCTTTTCTAATGAGACCTCAGCAGAGGGAATAGAATGTCGTCGACATCCTTTGTAGTAAGTGGAGGCTCAAGACGAACCTCATCCCAACTCAATTCGCTGTCGATGGTCGGCGGTTCTAAACTCTCGTATTCCGGTGCGAGGTCAGGGTATGCATCGTAGATTGGCTTCCAGACATCGGAATTTAGAGCTGCGATAGCCTCGTAGAGCAGATCGAGGCGGCCCTAAGAGCACGCTGCAAGGCCTCTTCGGCGTCCTCCAAGTACGAAACAAGCCTTTCCGCGCTGTCTCGGCTTACCACTGCCTTAACCCCCTTGCAGTTCGTATCCGGAATTACTTGGCCGTATAGATATCCTTGTACGTGTCGCGCAAAATATTCTTCTGCACCTTGCCCATCGCGTTGCGCGGCAATTCGTCGACCACGAATACGCGCTTCGGCATCTTGAACTTCGCGAGCCGTCCGTCGAGTGCATGCAAGACCGAGGCTTCATCGACCTTGGCGCCCTTGTCGCAAACGAGCACCGCGGTGACGCCCTCGCCGAAATCGGCATGCGGCACGCCGATGACGGCGGATTCGATCACACCGGGCATAGCGTCGATCTCGCTCTCGATCTCCTTGGGATAGACATTAAAACCGCCGGAGATCACGAGATCCTTGCCGCGGCCGAGAATGTGGACGTAATCCTTGGCGTCGATCTTGCCGAGGTCGCCGGTGATGAAGAAGCCGTCGCTGCGGAATTCGGCCTTGGTCTTTTCCGGCATCCGCCAATAGCCCTTGAAGACGTTGGGGCCTTTGACCTCGATCATACCGATTTCGTCACGCGCCAGTTCCTTGCCGGTCTCGGGATCGGTGACGCGCACCGAGACGCCCGGCAAAGCGTGGCCGACCGCGCCGGCGACGCGTTCGCCGTCATATGGGTTGGACGTGTTCATGTTGGTTTCGGTCATGCCGTAGCGCTCGAGCACGGCATGGCCGGTGCGGGCAGACCATTCACGATGGGTATCGGCCAAAAGCGGCGCCGAGCCCGACACGAACAGCCGCATATGCTTGGTGGCTTCCTTGTTCAGTGCGGGGTTCTGCAACAGCCGCGTGTAGAAGGTCGGCACACCCATCATCACGGTTGCGCGCGCCATCAGCTTGATGATCAGATCCGGATCGAATTTCGGCAGGAAGATCATCGAGGCCCGCGCAAACAGCGTGACGTTGCTTGCGACGAACAGGCCGTGGGTATGATAGATCGGCAGCGCGTGGATCAGGACGTCCTTGTCGGTGAAGCCCCAGTAATCGACCAGCGTGAGCGAGTTCGACGCCAGATTATCATGCGTCAGCATCGCGCCCTTGGACCGCCCGGTGGTGCCGGAGGTGTAGAGGATCGCGGCGAGATCATCGTCGGCACGCGGCACGGTCGTAAAGGCGGACGATGCCTTGTCGGCGGCTTCGGTAAGCGATCCCTTGCCGTCGGGTCCGAGCGTTTCGACCTTGGCGCCGACCTTGGCCGCGATCGGGCCGATCCCCGACGCTTTCGAAGGGTCGCACACCACCAGCGACGGCTCGGCGTCGGTGATGAAATATTCGAGCTCGTTGAGCGTATAGGCGGTGTTGAGCGGCAGATAAACCGCGCCGACGCGCACCGTCGCAAGATAGAGCACGAGCCCCGTCACTGATTTTTCAGTCTGGGCGGCGACCCGGTCGCCGGGCTTGACGCCACGGTCGACCAGCACATTCGCGATCTGCCCGGCGCGCGCGATCAAATCGCCGTAGCTGATGTGCTTGCCATCGACGGTCTCGATCGCCAGTCGTTTCGGATCGTCGAGGCCGTCAAACAGGCGGGAAAACAGGTTGGCGTTGATATGGGTCTGCTGCGCGTTCATGCGTCATCCGGTCGGCGGGGTGCGGCGGTTGCCATCATCACATTATTTGTCGAGGCCTCACTAGCAAAGAGGCCCTTTGCCGCGCAACCGACGGTTTGCCTGTCAAATAGCGGCAAATGCGTGGCCCGCCCGACCAGCGGTCGTGGCAAAGCCAATGGCGATGAAATCTCGATCGGCCCGATGCGAAGCAGGGGGCATGTCCGGATGATTTGCGCACGCCGGAACTAATCACGTTCGTCCCGGCCGATAGTTTCACTGGACGCAAAGAATCTTTGTTCGAAACCGGCCGCAAAACTCTCCCGTAGCTCAGGCCAACGACGACGCAGTCAACCCCAGACTTTCCAAGCCCTCGGCTCCGTCGTCGTTGCAACCCTTCATCGGCCGCGGATGTCCGCGAGCCGTTTACCAATCGGGAGACGTTTCCATGTCCAAGCGTATTGCTCTGCTTTCAGCCGTTGCTTTTGGCGCCCTCGCTCTGACGGCGACCGTCGTCGCGCCGGTCAGCGCCCAGGAAAAGACCGTCATGGTCGGCGGCGCCGCGATGTTTCCGTCCAAGAATATCATCCAGAACGCCGTGAACTCGAAGGATCACACGACGCTGGTTGCAGCCGTGAAGGCTGCCGGTCTTGTTGAGACGCTGGAAGGCAAGGGGCCGTTCACGGTCTTCGCGCCGACCAATGCGGCCTTCGGCAAGTTGCCGGCTGGCACCGTCGATAATCTGGTGAAGCCCGAGAACAAGGCTACCCTGACCAAAATCCTCACCTATCACGTTGTCGCCGGCAAACTCGAGGCTTCCGACCTGACCGACGGCAAAATGCTGAAGACGGTCGAGGGCGAACAACTGACCGTGAAGAAGGCGGACGGCAAGACCTGGATCGTGGACGCCAAGGGCGACACTGCCGCGATCACGATCTCGAACGTCAATCAATCGAACGGCGTGATCCATGTGATCGACACCGTTCTGTTGCCGGCGTCGTAATATTTCGCCTCTCGCGAGCCGGGGAAACCCGGCTCGCAGCCTTTTGACCGCCAAATCGGGCTCGCTGGACGGAGATGCCTTGGCAATTGGTGACCCGTTTTGGCAGTAACGAAACCCCGGCTTCCGGCGTATATTGGGATTATCGGCTTTCAGCGACGGGAACATCATGTCCAGCCTTGCAGCTACCCAGGGAAATACCGCAAACGCCTCAAGGGTCATTCAACCGGCCTGGGTGCGGGCGATGCACTGGACCAACGCGGTCGCGATCATCCTGATGATCATGTCGGGCTTGCAGGTCTACAACGCCTCGCCATTGTTTAAATCGCTGACCTTCTCGCATTCGATCACGCTCGGCGGCTGGCTCGGCGGCGCACTGCTCTGGCATTTCGCCGCGATGTGGCTGTTGATGATCAATGGCCTTGCTTATCTGATCACGGGTTTTGCGACCGGGCGTTTCGCCAAGAAGCTGTTTCCGATTTCTGTGCGCGGGATCATTTCCGACGTCACCGCGGCGCTGACCTTCAAGCTCTCGCATGACGACCTGAGCAAATACAATCAGGTGCAGAAGATCCTCTACGCCGGCATCATTGCCGTCGGCATCGTCATCGTGCTCTCGGGACTGTCGATCTGGAAACCGGTGCAGTTGCAGTACCTCACCGCGCTGTTCGGCGGCTACGATATCGCGCGTTACGTGCACTTCTTCTGCATGTCCGCGATCGTCGCCTTCCTGGTAATCCATGTTCTTCTGGCCCTTCTGGTGCCGAAGAGCCTGCGCGCCATGATCATTGGCCGCTGAACAAAACATGGGAGACAAATCATGGGCCGACTTCGCAAGCTTCTGATCCCGGGCGTCGACAAGCAATTGTTGATCAAGGATGCGACCAAGGTAATGCCGGATCTGGCGCGCCGGCGCTTCATCGCCGGCGGCGCCAGCCTTGGGGCGTTAGCGCTTCTGACCGGTTGTGACGTCGTGGATTCTTCCTCCGCCGATCAGATGCTCGCGAAAATTTCCAAGTTTAACGACGCCGTGCAGGCGTTCATTTTCAATCCCGATGCGATGGCGCCGACGTTCCCGGAAAGCGCGATCACCAAGCCATTTCCGTTCAATGCCTATTACGAGATCGACGATGCGCCGGAGGTTGACGGCGCCGACTGGAAGCTCGAGGTGCGGGGGCTCGTCGACAACAAGAAATCATGGACCCTGGAGGAGCTCTACAAGCTGCCGCAGGTCAAACAGGTGACGCGCCATATCTGCGTGGAAGGCTGGAGCGCGATCGGAAACTGGACCGGAACGCCGTTGCGCGATTTTCTCAAACTGGTCGGCGCCGACACCCGTGCCAAATATTGCTGGTTCCAGTGCGCCGACAAGGAAGGCTACAACTCGCCGCTCGATATGCGCACGGCGCTGCATCCGCAAACCCAGATGACGTTCAAGTTTGGTGACGAAATCCTGCCGCGCGCCTACGGTTTCCCCATGAAGATCCGGGTGCCGACCAAGCTCGGCTTCAAGAACCCGAAATACGTGATCTCGATGGAAGTCACCAACGACTACAAAGGCGGCTACTGGGAAGACCAGGGCTATAATTCGTTCAGCGGGAGCTAACCGTCGGTAGACTGCCTTTTCCGACCGCCATCTCCCCGGCGGGAAACGAGTCCAGCGATGGCGTCTTGCCATCGGCGCAGGGGCGCATTAGCACTTCCCGCGCATCGGCTGTTTCTCAAAAGGCGATTGATCATGGCGACCTACAAACTGCTGCTTCTTCCCGGCGACGGCATCGGCCCTGAGGTGATGGACGAGGTCAAGCGCCTGATCGCCTGGATTAACGCGCAAGGGATCGCGCATTTTACTACCGAAGAAGGGCTGGTCGGCGGCGCCGCCTATGACGCGAGCAAGCAGAGCATCACGGACGCGACCATGGCGCAGGCCAGCGCCGCCGATGCGGTGATCTTCGGCGCGGTCGGAGGGCCGAAATGGGACAGCGTCCCCTATGACGCACGGCCCGAGGCCGGACTGTTGCGGCTGCGCAAGGATCTTGGCCTGTTTGCGAACCTGCGTCCGGCCGTGTGTTATCCGGCGCTGGCGGAAGCTTCCAGCCTGAAGCGCGAGGTCGTCGAGGGGCTCGATATCATGATCGTGCGCGAACTCACCGGCGGCGTTTATTTCGGCGAGCCGAAGACGATCACCGATCTCGGCAACGGCCAGAAGCGCGCGATCGATACCCAGGTTTACGACACCTACGAGATCGAGCGCATCGCGCGCGTCGCTTTTGATCTGGCGCGCAAGCGCCGCAACAAGCTGACCTCGATGGAAAAGCGCAATGTGATGAAATCCGGCGTGCTCTGGAACGAGGTCGTTACCCAGGTTCACGTCCGCGAATACAAGGATGTTCAGCTCGAGCATCAGCTCGCCGATTCCGGCGGCATGAATCTGGTGAAGGCGCCGAAGCAGTTCGACGTCATCGTCACGGACAATCTGTTCGGCGACATGCTGTCGGATATCGCCGCGATGCTGACCGGTTCGCTCGGCATGCTGCCGTCGGCTTCGCTCGGCGAGATCGACGCCAAGAGCAAAAAGCGGAAATCGCTTTTCGAGCCGGTGCACGGTTCGGCGCCCGATATCGCGGGCAAGGGGCTCGCCAATCCGATCGCGATGATCTCGTCGTTCGGGATGGCGCTGCGCTATTCTTTCGACCTCGGCGCGCTCGCCGACAAGGTCGATGCCGCGATTGCGGCCGTGCTCGCCAAGGGAATGCGCACCGCGGACATCAAATCCGAAGGCACCACGGCGGTGTCGACCGCGCAGATCGGCGACGCGATCCTGAAAGAGCTGCAGGCTTCACACAGCTAAACGTATGCCGACGCTTGTCCCTGCGTTCGAAGGGACAAGGCGCGCTAGCGGGCCGCTATTGGCAATCAGTAAGGCAGCGGAATTCGCGACGGGTAGCCGCCCATATCCGAGGGCGGGTTCATGGGCGAGCGGTCGATCGGACGGTTGTTGTTCTCGCGCGCGAACGACGGATAGCCGAGTTCCGGCGGGAACGCGTAATCGGTGAACTTGCGGTCGCCCGGCAGCACTTCAGTCCCGGCATCGAGCCACGATCGTTTGCTGACGAAGATGCGGGTGTTTCCCTGCTGATAGGATACGTTCGGGCCGCTCGGCCCGTAAAAGGGACGCCCACGGTTGTCGAGTTGACGCTTGGCTTCTTTCGGGGGCTTTTGTGTCGGGTTGGCCGTCTGCGCACCGGCCGGCGAGGCAGCGAAACCGACGGCACCAATGGCGACAGCGGCAAACAACACCGCAACTTTGTTCGCGGCTGGAATTCTTGGGGTCATCGGATCCTCTTAAGGCGAAAGGCCGCCATCGTCGTTCGGCGGCCATTTTAGCGGCGGGCCTCGCCGTCACAAGGTCAATCGGGCCACACTAGGTCATAATAATGTCGGGCGGTCGAAAAAGCCGCTTGAAAACCAGTCTCTTGGCAGGACTTCTGTCGTTACAGCGTCCCGCGCAGGCGAGGGTTCTCGGCGCCCGTCACCCAGTCCGCCGAAAGTGAGGCGGACGCGCCACAACCGCTGCGCCGGAGTTCGGAGCGGGCGAACAATTCGGCCAGTTTGGGTTCATTTCCGGAAGCAAGCAGGGTCAGCCGATCGAGTATGCAGCCAATCGCGGCCGGTCGCGCCGACAGCGTGGCTCCTTGACACGACCAGCCCGAGATTTGCAAAGCCGGATGATCGCCAAAACGCTTGATGAAGCCGAGGCAGGATCTTGCCGGGTCCAAGCGGCCGGGAAACCGGAACAGCGCCAGGGTGCCGAATTTGCTGTCGATGACGCCGGCAGCCTCCAACCCTTGTGGGCGTCCTTGCGGGTTTTCTTGCATCAAGCGCGCGGCGAGATCGGCGGCCGGAGGCTCCGATGGGTCGAACTCCCCGCCTGGACGGTAGATTTCGAGCTCGGCCACCGGCTTTTCGTCCGGCGGGCCCCAATGGAAAATGTCCTTCCGACCGCCGGAGGGATGCCGGAATATCTCATAACTCTCTGATTTTTCTGGAGGATCAAGCGAGCTCACAGCAAATGCCGGGCGCGAGCGGGTCGCCAACGTAAAACCGGGCCGGTCGGCCGGCTCGGCATCGGCGGTATTGAGCTGCAACTGATCCCAGAAATTCAGGCCGAAAATGGCAAAAAGGGCAAGCGCCCCCACATAGGCGATCAGGCGCGCCAGCGTCGCGCAGCATTCGTCGGCAAAGCTCGTCAGCGCCGGATGAATGTGGAAACGAGAATCTGGATTGGATTGCATCAGGGGCCCGAGGCGCCGAAAGACGCGGAAAGCCCCGTCTAACGTTGTCTTAACGGCGTTTCTCGCATAGAAGCGCCGTGGAGTGGATTTGATATTCGCGACCCACCAGCCGCGAACCCTTCGGGCGAATGTCAAATCCAAAACTCCACGGCAAACTATTTGGCAGTGGTCCTTTGGTTCTAACATTCGCAAGCGTGCCCGCCGCGAAGGGATGCGAATTTTAGAACCGGACCACTACCTCTTCCCTTTCCGCGTCATGCGGGGGCCGAGCTTTTTTCTTCGGAGAGTGAACGATGGGTTACAAAGTCGCTGTGGTCGGCGCGACCGGCAATGTGGGGCGGGAAATGCTCAACATTCTGGACGAGCGTAAATTCCCTGCTGACGAAGTCGTGGCGCTCGCGTCACGCCGAAGCATGGGCGTTGAAGTCTCCTATGGCGACCGGACCCTGAAGGTCAAAGCGCTCGAGAATTTCGATTTCTCCGACGTCGATATCTGCCTGATGTCGGCGGGCGGTTCAGTGTCGAAGGAATGGTCGCCGAAGATCGGCGCCGCCGGCACCGTCGTGATCGACAACTCTTCCGCCTGGCGGATGGATCCGGACGTCCCGCTGATCGTGCCTGAGGTCAATGCGGACGCCGTCGCGGGCTTTGCCAAGAAGAACATCATTGCGAACCCGAACTGCTCGACCGCGCAGCTTGTGGTGGCGCTCAAGCCGTTGCATGACAAGGCCGTCATCAAGCGCGTCGTGGTTGCGACCTATCAGTCGGTGTCGGGCGCTGGCAAGGATGCGATGGACGAACTGTTCACGCAGACCAAGGCCGTCTACACCAACAGCGAACTAGTCAACAAGAAATTCCCCAAGCGTATCGCTTTCAACGTCATTCCCGAGATCGACGTGTTCATGGAGGACGGCTACACCAAGGAAGAGTGGAAGATGATGATGGAGACCAAGAAGATTCTTGATCCCAAAATCAAGCTGACCGCGACCTGCGTGCGCGTGCCGGTGTTCGTCGGCCACTCGGAAGCCGTCACGATCGAGTTCGAGAACCCGATCTCGCCGGACGAGGCGCGCGAGATCCTGCGCCGCTCGCCCGGTTGCCTCGTCATCGACAAGCACGAGCCCGGCGGTTACGTCACCCCGTATGAAGCGGCCGGCGAGGACGCCACCTATATCAGCCGCATTCGCGCCGATCCGACAGTGGACAACGGGATTGTGCTGTGGTGCGTGTCGGACAACCTGCGCAAGGGGGCCGCACTGAACGCGATCCAGATCGCGGAAGTTCTGATCAACCGGAAACTGCTCAGCGCCAAGAAGAAGGCGGCGTAAGGCCGCGCGAGAGCATGATCCGGAAAAGTGTGAAGCGGTTTTCCGACAAGGTCATGCTCAAGAAATAACGGGGGCGCCGCGATGACCGAACAACCAGCTCCCTATCGGCCAAACCCAACGCTCAAGCGCGTCGAGCACGGCTTCGAAAGCATCCTGTTCAACAGCCGCTGGCTGATGGCGCCGTTCTATCTCGGCCTCGTCATCTGCCTCGCAGTGATGTTGTTCAAATTCTTCACGAAGCTGTGGGAGTTCATCATCCATGCGCCGGTCGCCACAGAAGCCGATATCATCCTCGGTGCGCTCAGTCTGATTGACGTCTCGCTGGTCGGCAATCTGATCCTGATCGTGGTGTTTTCGGGTTACGAGAATTTCGTCTCGCGACTCAACCCGGGCGACCACCCGGACTGGCCGGAATGGATGACCAAGGTCGATTTTGCGGGATTGAAGCAAAAGATGCTCGCTTCGATCGTGGCGATTTCGGCAATCCAGGTGTTGAAGGCCTTTATGAGCATCGACACGGTCTTCGAACCGCAAAAGCTGGCCTGGCTGGTCGGCGTGCATCTGGTGTTTGTAATCTCGGCGCTGATACTGGCCTTGTCCGACCGCTGGGGCAGCGATCATGGTAGCGAATAGGTACTCGCCGGATTATTCGCCTTGGCGCGCGCTGCGGAATTCCTTGGTCGCCTGATCGAGTACGAACAGCGAGCCTTCCGCCACGCCAAAATAGGCGCCATGCACGTTCAGCGCGCCGCTTGCGACCTGCGTCTTCACGAAGGGAAACGTCTTCAGGTTTTCGAGGCTGCGGAACACCGCTGCCTTCTCGATTCGCTCGACGAATTTTTGCATGGTCTCGTGGTCGCGTTGCTCGACGACCTCGCCGGGCTTGATGAACATCGCCATCCATTTGCCGATGAAATCACCCGGCGACAGCGGTTCGATCTTGTCGATGAAGGCGCGGATGCCACCGCATTGGGCGTGGCCGAGTACCACGATGTGCTTCACGCGCAGCACGTTGACGGCGTATTCGAGCGCGGCCGAAACGCCGTGGGCGCCCTCATCGGGTTGGTAGACCGGCACCAGATTGGCGATGTTGCGCACTACGAACAATTCACCGGGGCCCGCATCGAAGATCGCTTCCGGCGAGACGCGGGAATCGCAGCAACCGATCACCATCACCTCCGGTGACTGGCCGCGCTCGGACAGTTCGCGGTAACGCGATTGCTCGGTCGGCAGGCGCTCCGAAGCGAAGGTACGATAGCCGTCGATCAGGTGCTGCGGGAACGGTGACATGGCTAGTGTTCCGGTTCTTACATTCGTTTCATATCTCGGCGGGCACTTTACGAATGTCAGAACCAAAGGAACACTAGTAAATAAATGCCTCTAGTGTGGCTTTGACGCTGACGTTCCTTCGAGATGGTTGTTGCGATACTGGAAGGAACGCCAGTGTCGCCACACTAAGTTGCTAACCATATGACACGGGCGGGAACAAGTCTTTCGAAGCACGGCTTGAGATGTTAAGCCGTGACCCGAAAATATCACGCTCAAACAATAGGCCTGTGACGGATCTGCCGCCGGCTTGAAATCGACAAGGAATGGGAAACATGGTCCGTCCGCGCCGCAGTCTTCTGTTCATGCCCGGGTCGAACGCGCGGGCGCTGGAGAAGGCGCGAATTCTGGCCGCCGACGTCGTCATCCTCGACCTTGAGGATTCGGTGGCGCCGGATGCCAAGGGGCTGGCCCGCGACCAGATTGCGAAGGCGATCGCTGCCGGCGGCTTCGGCAAGCGCGAAGTCTGGATCCGGACCAACGCGCTGGACACACCGTTCTGGGCCGATGACGCGAAGATGGCGGCCAAAGCCGGGCCCAATGCCATCCTGGTTCCAAAAGTTTCCAGCGTGGCCGATCTCACCACCATCGCCACCAGCCTGCGTGACGCGAATGCCGTCCCGTCGGTGCGGGTCTGGGCCATGATCGAGACCGCGCGTGCGGTGCTGCATGCGGAAGAACTGGCGGCGGCCTCGCGCGATGTCGAACCGCGGCTTTCAGGCTTTGCGTTCGGACCCAATGACATCTCGCGCGAAACGCGGATCCGCATGCAGCCGGGGCGAGCGATCATGCTGCCGATGTTCATCCACTGCATTCTCGCCGCCCGTGCCTATGGCCTCGAAATCCTCGATGGGCCTTACAGCGATTTCAGCAATATCGACGGGTTCAATCTGGAGTGCACGCAGGCGCGCGATCTCGGTTTCGACGGCAAGACGCTGATCCATCCCGGCCAGATCGAAGCCTGCAATGTCATCTTCACGCCGCCGGCGGATGAGGTGGAACGCGCTCGCAAGATCATCGCCGCGTTCGAACTGCCGGAAAATGCCGCGCGTGGCGCCATTTCGCTCGAGGGACAGATGGTCGAGCGGTTGCACGCCGATATGGCGCGGCGAACGATTGCGATCGCGGATTCGATCAAAGCGATGGCGAAATCGCCGTAACGCCACTAGCCGAATTCTAGCGCTTTGCTGATTTATCCAGGCCCGCGATCGTCGGGGCATTCTGGCAATATTGCTGATAACGCCCGCCCGAGGTTCCGGCAGCGAGATCGCGATCGCACTCACGCTTCTGGCCGCAGAGAGCGCAAACCCGTTCCATGTCGTGCAGTACCATCGGCTCAACCCGCGCCAGATCGCCTGCGTCGATACCGAGTGCGCCGAGCAATTTCGGCAATTCGTCTGCCGCGTGCGGCCCCTGATTAACGAGTTCGGTGAGGTCGGCCGGCGAGACCTGCAAATCGCTAGCCACGCGGCTAAACTCGACTGGACTGAGCTGACGCAACTCGTTGAGTTCCCGGCGATGGTTCAACCATTCGCAAAACGTCTGCGTCAGTCGGTCGAAAGTGGAAAGTGAATGATCCTGAGCCTTCATGAAATCGCTCCATTATGCGCTAGCGCATCATGGCGTTCTGTCCCAGGTCGGTTGTTGCGCTAGATCAATGTGCCCGGCGCCGAAGTTGCCGGGTTTCTCAAGATGAGCCGAAGCGTTCCGCCGCCCAGGCGTGCAGGCTGCCCGGTACCGGCTGCTGGTTGCCACGGCCCTTTGGCGAGATGTGGAATCCGATAATGCCGGGATCGCGGATCAGCGCCGAAAAATCCCGCGGCTCGAAGAACAGTTTCGGCTCGGCGTGCACGGCATAGAACGAGTTTTTCGGCAGCGCGTAGCTCAATTCGCCGGTACGGCGGGCGAGCGCGGTAAGCGCCGCCGGACCGAAGATCGCCAGCCGGACGTCCGAGACGCGCTTGGTCCCGCGCAGCCTGTGCATCAGGAACGTCAGCCGATGGCGAAGCGACAGCCAGTCCGGCGTCAACTCGTCCTGCGCCATCAACGCGTCGAACGCGGCGACGATCGGATCGTTCGGCGGCAGATACAAAACCGAATTGCCGAGCTGACGCGCCTGCTCCCAGGCGAAATAAGGTTTGGTGGGATCGATCTCGATGCTTTTGAGCAGCAGAATGTCGGCATCGAGCCACACGCCCGCGCTCTCTGACGTATTCCTGGCCATCAGCCGCATTCGGAAAAAGTCCGAGAATTGAAGTATCGTCCGGTCGCGCCAGACGCCGTCGGGTCCGGTGGGGCGCAAGCGATCGGCAAAAGTGTGCGGGAGTATCGCTTCGGCTTCCGCGTTGCCGACGCCATCCGGCAATTGTGCGACCGGATCGAAACTATAGACGGTTACCTTGTGGCCGGCTGCGACCTGCGAACGCAGGCACAGCCTGCGCAAGCCGTCGAGCGGGCCGTGCCAGAAGGTGACGATCTCAGGCAGCACGCGTCACCCACATAGCGTTTCAAGCGATACTGGTTCGCGTGACGAAAATTCGTCTCAAGCCACGCCTCAAGCCCAAGCGCGCTCTTTCAGCTTGGCCTCATAGGCATCGATCGACGGCTTCTTCTCCATGGTCAGGCCGATATCGTCGAGCCCGTTGATCAAGCAATGCTTGCGGAACGCATCGATCTCGAATTTCACGGTGCCCCCGTCGGGGCCACGGATTTCCTGATTGGCGAGATCGATGGTCAGGGTCGCGTTCGCGCCGCGCTCGGCATCGTCGAACAGTTTGTCGAGGTCTTCCTGGGCAACGCGGATCGGCAGAATGCCGTTCTTGAAGCAGTTGTTGTAGAAGATGTCGCCGAACGAGGTCGAGATGACGCAGCGGATGCCGAAATCGAGCAACGCCCACGGCGCATGCTCCCGGCTCGAGCCGCAGCCGAAATTGTCGCCGGCAACCAGCACCTTGGAATTGCGATAACCAGGCTTGTTGAGGATGAAATCGGGGTTCTCGCTGCCGTCGTCCTTGTAACGCTGCTCCGAGAACAATCCCTTGCCAAGGCCGGTGCGCTTGATGGTCTTCAAATACTGCTTGGGGATGATCATGTCGGTGTCGACATTGATGATCTTCAGCCACGCCGCAACGCCTTCCAGCGTGGTGAATTTTTCCATCGGAGCACTTTTTGGTTGGAACGGGCAAAAGCAATTTGCAGGCGTGGTTTATCGCGAATGACGCCGTCATAAAAGGGCAAAAAGCCGTTTCAATCCACTGATGCTTCAATGGCGGCCATGTCGTCGTCGGAGAGGCCGAAATGATGCCCGATCTCGTGGATCAGCACATGGCGCACGATTCGCCCCAACGCTTCGTCATGTTCGGCCCAGTAATCCAGGATTGGCCGCCGGTAGAGCCAGATCAGGTTAGGCAGGCGGGCATTGTCGCTATGGCTCTGCTGCGGCAGGCCGATCCCCTGAAACAGGCCAAGCAGGTCGAACTCGCTTTCCGCGCCCATGTCGTCGAGAATTTCTTCCGTCGGAAAATCTTCCACTCGGACGATGACGCCCTCGCACAGATCGCGGAAGGTTTTCGGCAGCCGCGCCAGGACGTCATGCGCCAAGGCCTCCATTTCGGCGAGCGACGGCGCTTTGGCTGATGTCCACATGGCGGCGTTATAGAGCATCTTCGCAACGGCGTGCGAGCCGACGGCTGACCAAATAGCCACAGCGGGAACGGCTGATGTCAGGGCGGGCCGCTATCCGGTTGACGTTGCCGCTGCAATCGGAGACCGTAGGGCGGCTTTCGGGGATGGGCGGGCGTGAAAATGCGTAAGCAGCAACAGGCGATTTTGGTGGCCTTCTCGGTGGGCCTGATGGCCGCGTGTTCGTTGTTGGCATCTGGCGCCGAAGCGCAGACGGCGTCGCAGGGCACGCGAACCGCGCAGGGTACGACTGGAGAGCCTCTCGCGCAGCCGGCCCGTCCGCCGCGGCGGATTCGGGTTTTCCCCCGCTACCTGGCCGAGCCGGACGGGGTTTATCCGCGCTACAATCCCGGACCCAATGCGGTTCGGGTTTGCAATGCCTCCTATGTGCAGGAATTTCGGCCGAGCGGCACGGTGATCGTGCCGCACATGACCTGCGTGTGGCGCCGCGGCTGAAGTTAGAGCCTTCGCTTGAGCGCGCCGATCAGCCCGGCGACGAGAAGTAACGCCGCGCTGCCATAGACCACAATCGCCATCACAAGCTGCGTCGACGGGCTGGCGGTGCCAGGACCGCCGCCGGGGCCTTGCGAGGCCAGCGCGGCATGAGAGCCTAAGGTCAGCAGCGGTGCCGCCGCGACCCCACGGCACGACTGCCATCGAAGACGGAAGCCCATCGCGATCTCCTCCTATGCTTGCCACAAGCTACGGCGGCGCGATTGGGAGGGTTTTGTGACACACGAATAAAATCTTGCACGGGCCGCGGAACCTGTCCGCAAGCCGTGCATTGACCACCCCGGCGCAGATGATCACTAGCAGTTGATGTCGCTCCCTCCCAGCTTGTGGTCTGCGCTGGGGTGAGCGGCTGATGAGATCGGCCGCTTGGCGCTGGCATGGCATCCGATCACCGAAGGGGAGATATCAATGAAGATGACGAGAGTTCTGGGCCTCGCTGCAATTGGTGCGGTATTGGTCCTTGCCGCTCCAGCCCAGCAAGCTCATGCGCTGTCGTTGGCAAATCCCGCCACCGCCACTGCGATCCAGGAAGATTCGAAGGCCTCGACGACGGAAGTGCGGTGGCATCGGCATTACCATCATCACTGGCATCATCGCCACTGGTGAATCAGAACGACACGAGTTTAACGGGCTCGCCATCGCGGGCCCGTTTTTTTATGGGCACCACCGGGATCCGTGCCTCGCCTATGATGACGATCATGTGTTGAGGCCGACGACGCGCACCTGCTTTCGCGCGAATCTGTGGCCGTAATATTCATGGCGCGTTCAGGTTGCGGGTTCTAAATTTCAGATCAAGAACACCATCCAGCGAAACATCGAGAGATCGAAGCTGACGCGTCGAAAAGCGCCGATGCGCAGCACTGTTTGTTGCGTCAGAGTTCAGAAGGGTCACTTCCATGACGAAAAACTCGGTCAATTCACTGCGTTGGTCGCCCGCGTCGGGCGTGACGGCAGCGCTTCTGATGATGGCGATCTTTGCTACCCAGCGCGCCGAGGCGATGTCGCCGGTCAATCCCGGCATCTCGGAAGTTGGCAAGACTGTTGCTGGCAAAAAGGCTGTCGCCAACGAGCTGACGATTGAAGTTCGCGGTGGGCATGGTGGTGGCGGCGGTGGAGGACGAAGCGGTGGCTCAGGCGGTGGCCGCGGTGCTGGCGGCGTGAGTGGCGCTGTCATTCGCGGCGGTACGATCGGCGCTGCCTCTGCGGTCGTTGCAGGAGCTCCTCGATTTGCGGGCCACGGCTTTGGTCATCGGCGTCACTTCGGAGAGGTTTTTGTCGGGGGCGTCTATTACGACGATTATCCGTATAATTATCCCGATTATTACGATGATCCCCCCGTCTATCCCGCTCCCGCCTTTGTCGCTGGTGGAGGCTGCCGCAGGGTGTTGACCGTGTATGGTCCGCGCGTCGTCTGTCACCATCGCGCGGCGCGCCATTACCACCGTGTCTACCGGCGCCACCATCACCGCAGGCATCACAGCGCCAAACGTTGAGGTTCGAGACACGTGAGGTGAGGTGAGTCAGGCGCCCTTAAGGGGCGCCTGATCCTTTAGGGCGTTTTCGAGCGAAACGGAAACCGGTTCGCGTGAAGAAAACGCGTCAAACAAAAGACCAGAGCATGATCCGGAAAAGGGTGTAGCGGTTTTCCCTCGCGAGAAACGCGGAACGCGTTTGCGCGGAGATCATGCGCAATCAAATCTCATTGCGCTTTAGACGAAGGAAATCGACCGGGCCAGACGCGCTGAAGCGCGTGCTTTCAGATCCAGTCCTTGAGCCTCCAGCGCTTGATCTTCCAGGGCGTCAGATTTTCCATCCGCCATTGCTCGAGGCGCTCAGGTGGCCAATGGCCCATCCGCGACGCTTCCTTGGCGACCGGCTCCTTGGTGCGCGCCACCACGCGCCGCCGGACCTGCCGCGTCGCCTCGCTGATCATATCGACGAATTCGGACTTGTCGGCCATGACGGGCTTTCCTCGCAACACGCGAACGCCTTGTTCAGGCCGGCAAGTCTGCTCCCAACTGCTTAACGACTTCCTTCGACGATGCCTCGATGTTGAAGTGACGGGCGATTTACCGCCACTCCCTGATATCGACGAAGTGCCCTGCAATCGCCGCCGCCGCCGCCATGGCCGGTGAGACCAGATGCGTGCGGCCCTTAAAACCCTGGCGGCCTTCGAAATTGCGGTTCGAGGTCGAGGCGCAGCGCTCCTCGGGCTTGAGCTTGTCCGGGTTCATCGCCAGGCACATCGAGCAGCCGGGCTCGCGCCAGTCAAAGCCGGCCTTGACGAAGATCTTGTCGAGGCCTTCGGCTTCCGCCTGTTCCTTCACGATCCCCGAACCCGGCACGATCATCGCATAGACGTTGGCGTTCACTGTTTTGCCGGCCGCGATCTTGGCGGCTGCGCGCAAATCCTCGATCCGCCCATTGGTGCAGGAGCCGATGAAGACACGGTCGAGCTTGATGTCGGTGACTTTCGTTCCGGCCTTCAGCCCCATGTAATTCAGCGCCCGGTGCTTCGAGATCCGCTTGGCCTCGTCCGCGATCTTGTCGGGGTCGGGCACGGTGCCGGTGATCGAGATCACGTCTTCCGGCGAGGTACCCCAGGTCACGATTGGCGGCAGCTTGGCGGCGTCGAGCCTGATCTCATGATCAAAATGCGCGCCTTCGTCGCTCCGCAGGCTTTGCCAGTAGCGTATGGCGGCATCCCAGGCTTCGCCCTTTGGAGACTTCGGACGGCCTTTCAGGAACTCATACGCCTTTTCGTCGGGCGCGATCATGCCGGCGCGCGCGCCGCCTTCGATCGACATGTTGCAGACGGTCATGCGGCCCTCCATCGAGAGCGAGCGGATGGCCTCGCCGGCGTATTCCAGCACATAGCCGGTGCCGCCGGCGGTGCCGATCTCGCCGATAATCGCGAGAATGATGTCCTTGCCGGTGACCCCGTCAGGCAGTTTGCCGTCGACGACGGCGCGCATGTTCTTTGCCTTTTTCTGGATCAGCGTTTGCGTCGCCAGCACATGCTCGACCTCGGAGGTACCGATGCCGTGCGCCAGCGCACCGAAGGCGCCGTGGGTCGAGGTGTGGCTGTCGCCGCAGACAATCGTAGTGCCCGGCAGCGTAAAACCCTGCTCGGGGCCGATCACATGGACGATGCCCTGGCGGCGATCGAACTCGTTGTAATATTCGATACCGAAATCCCTGACATTCTCGGCCAGCACGGCGATCTGCTCGGCGCTTTCGGGATCGGGATTGGGCTTGCTGCGATCGGACGTCGGTACGTTGTGATCGACCACTGCGAGCGTCTTCTCCGGCGCGTGGACCTTTCGTCCCGCGGTACGCAAACCTTCGAAGGCTTGCGGCGAAGTCACTTCGTGCACCAGATGGCGGTCGACATAGAGCAGGCAGGTGCCGTCATCGGCTTCATGAACCAGATGGTCGTTCCAGATCTTGTCGTACAGGGTTGTCGGTTTGGACATGAGCTTAAGCTCCTAAAACAGAAATCGTGAGAGACGGAATCGCGCCGGAACACCGGCGGCGGGCGCAGCATCAAAGGGCGCGCGTAAGTTCCGAGGTCGCCGACGTTGTAAACCGCCCAAAAAAACGGCCGGGCAGGCGCGCATGATCGTCAATGACGATGCGTCGGTGGGCCGTGCTGGTGCGATCTGGAACCATTTCAAATGGATATATAGCACGCGCCGGCGTTAGTGCGAGCCATCTTCACGATGGGCGGCTCTGCGAAACATGATCGCCGGCCGCCAACAAAAAAGCGCGGGGTTTGACCCTGCGCTTTTGGTAACCTCGAAAAAGAGGCCTTTGTTACTCGTTGACAGCGGTCGCGCGTTCGGATTTCTCGACGATGCGGGCCGACTTGCCGCGCAGATTGCGCAGGTAATAAAGCTTGGCGCGGCGCACTTTGCCGCGGCGCACCACCTTGATCGAGTCGATCATCGGCGACATCACCGGGAACACGCGCTCAACGCCTTCGCCGTAGGAAATCTTGCGCACGGTGAAGCTCTCATTGAGCCCGCCGCCGGAGCGGCCGATGCAGACGCCTTCATAGGCCTGCACGCGGGTGCGATCGCCTTCCACCACCTTGACGTTGACGATCAAGGTATCGCCGGGTCCGAAATCGGGAATGTCCTTGCTGGCAGACAGTTTTTCGAATTGCTCTTTTTCAAGCTGTTGAATCAGGTTCATTGGTAATCTCCATCGGCGGCGCGCCCTGCCAACCCGGGGGCTCGCGATCCATGCCGTCACTTCTCGGAATTGGCGCTCGTATAAGGCAAAGGGTGAGCTTTGTCACTCCTTTGTCGCGTTTTTTGCGGCGTTTTCGTAAGCCCCCCATAGATCCGGCCGGCGCGCCTGCGTTAATGCCTCCGCCTCGGCCCGTCGCCAGGCCGCGACCTTGGCATGGTCGCCCGAAGTGAGGGTATCGGGGATCGGGCGCCCTTCGAAGGTCTGGGGGCGGGTATATTGCGGGTATTCCAGTAGGGAATCGGAAAAACTCTCCTCCGAGGCCGATTCCGCCTTTCCCATGACCCCCGGCAACAGCCGGACGCAGGCATCGATCAGGGCCATGGCGGCGATTTCCCCGCCGGACAGCACATAGTCGCCGACCGACATCTCCTCGAGCTGGCGCGCCTCGATCACCCGCTGGTCGACCCCTTCAAAGCGGCCGCAGACGATCAGTGGGCCTGGGCCAACTGCGAGTTGGCGCACCCGCGACTGGGTCAATGGCCGACCTCGCGGACTCATCAAGAGCCTTGGTCTTTCCTTGGGCCGGTCCGGCGCGAACTCGGCGGCGTCGATGGCGGCGGCGAGCACATCGGCGCGAAGCACCATGCCGGGGCCACCGCCGGCCGGGGTGTCATCGACGCTGCGATGACGGTCCGTGGCGGAATCCCTGATGTCGCGCGCCTCAAGCTGCCAAACGCCCGATGCGAGCGCCTTGCCGGCAAGGCTCACCCCGAGCGGACCGGGAAACATCTCGGGAAAAAGGGTCAGGACGGTTGCGCGCCAGGGCGAGGTCATGGCTTTGCATCGCGCGTTGGTCTGGAGAAATCAATACGGGGGCGACCGGCTTGCGCGGCGCTCTGTCCCATTCCGGGTGATGCCGATTGGCCGCATCAAGCGCCGATGGGCAATCCACTATTGCTTGTGACCGTAGCTAATCAGCTCAATCTCATTATCGATGCGCAGATGCTTGTTGGTTCTGGAAACAAAAGTCCGCCTTACCCAATGATCAATTGCGGGTGCGTACCAGGTCAATGACGTGACCTCGTTCTTAACAGTTGGGTTTTTGACATTCGTTCCCGTAAACGTCGTTTCGATCTTGAACGTATCGAAGGTGCCGGCTTTGGTCGTGACGCTCTCCTGCCCAATCACCTTCGAAATTCCCGATCGCTTCCAGACACTGCCGTCTGCACCGTTGATGTTGTTGGTCTGTACAGGCCATGTTTTGCCAATTTCGAGAGGCGCTTGAATGCCGGTGCCGTCGTGGGGCGAGAATCTCCAGGGAAGAGCTTCGACCACATTCCATGAACGGTCGTAAATGGTGAAACCCTGCTCGTTACTTTTGGCTCCAAGCCTGTCGAAGCGCACGCTTATTGAGGTAGGCTTCACCTCGGTAACGATATTCTCCCGGGTCGCGGTGATTTTTCCGGTTATCTCGTCCCGTATTTCATATGTCCAACGATCGCCAGGACGCGGCTCCTCCATCGGGACCATTGCTTGCGTCGGTTCGGCCTGGGTTTTTCCCGGTGCGGCAGTCGGCGCTTCTTGGGCCGACGCGCTGGCAGACAGAAGGCTGATTATCCCGAAAAGGGCGCAACAGAGCATTTGTTGTTTCGTCACGGTTTGCTCGATATTTTTTCTTGCGGGAATTTTGTTCGCATCGATCGCCTAGCGGCGGCCGTACTCGATCAGCTCCGAGGTGGTCTTGGTGCGCACGCGGCCATCCGATCGGACGACCGACGTCTGCTTCACCCAATGATCGACGGACGGCGCGTACCAGGTTTGCCACGCCTCTTGAGCTTTCTTCGTCGGATCCTTGGAGCTCTGAAACGTAAATGATGTTTCGATCTTGTAAGTGTCGAAAGTGCCGGCTCTGGTGGTGACACTTTCCTGTGCAACGACCTTTGAAGTTACCGAACGCTTGATGGCGACTCCCGTGGTCGTATCGTTGGACTTGTTGGACCAAGTCTTGCCGACTTCGAGAGGCGCTCGGATGCCGGTTCCGTCATTCGGCGAAAATCGCCAGTTACCATTGATCGTCCGATTCCAGGAGCGGTCATAGGTAACATAGCCAAAATTTGAATTGCCGATCACGTTGGTCCGGAGACTGATCTCGGTCGCCGAGACCTCCGTGATGGTGGCTGTGAACGTCGATTTGATATCCCCGGTAATGTCGTCGCGGATCTCATAAGTCCAGCGATCGCCGACTTGCGGATCCTCCATTGTTTCCTGCGGCGGGGCAGATTCGGTGGCTGCTGGAGCAGGCGCTGCATTCGGTGTTTGGGCGGTCAGGACGCTCGCAGAGAAAACCAGGCCAAGGATGGCCAGGAAATAGCAGCGAAACATGAATATCTCCGGGGATTCGGCGGTCGCTTCGGGAGGAATGCAACCCAAGCGTGAATGAACCGAATGCAAAAGGCAAGCGACTTTGTTCAGCCGCGTGTCACGGCCGTGTCATTCGGCCGAGCCGGAGGGCTCATCGCCCTCTATCTCCTTGGGCAGCGCGATCACGACGCGACCGGCGGCAAGATCGACCGTCGGCACCACGGCGTTCGTAAACGGCAACAGCAGTGTAGTCCCGCTCAGCGGCGCGATTTCGATGATATCGCCGGCGCCGAAATTATGAATGGCAACGACACGGCCGAGTGGCTCATCGGCCGTCGTCACCGCGGCAAGCCCGATCAGATCGGCGTGGTAATATTCATCTTCCTCGATCGCCGGCAGTTTGTCGCGCGCGACATAGAGCTCGACGCCGTTAAGCCGTTCGACCTCATCGCGGGTCTCTACGCCCTTGAAGGTGACGACCAGATGATCCTTGGCCTCGCGGGCGCTCGTCAGTTCAAAATGTCGAGCGCCGTCTTTGCTCGATAGTGGGCCATACGCCTTCACCGCAAATGGATCTTCGGTGAAGGTCCATAGCTTCGCGGCGCCACGCACGCCATGCGCGGCCCCGATCCGGGCGACGCAGATCTTGTCAGGCACCGCGCGCCGGACGGCTTACGACTTCGCGGCGGCTTCGGCCTGCGCCTTGCGTTCCTTGCGCGGCACCGCCTTTTCCGGATTGTTGCGCTTTTCGCGCTTCAATACGCCGGCCGCATCGAGGAAACGCGTCACGCGGTCCGACGGCTGCGCGCCCTTGGCGAGCCAGGCCTTGACCTTGTCCATGTCGAGCTTGAGCCGCTCGGTGTTGTCTTTCGGCAAGAGCGGATTGAAATGGCCGAGCCGCTCGATAAAGCGGCCGTCGCGCGGAAAGCGCGAGTCGGCAACGACGACGTGATAGACGGGACGCTTCTTGGTGCCTGCGCGAGCGAGGCGGATAACGACTGACATTGAGTTCTCCTTGATGTGTCTGTTCGTAAACGGGTGAGTTGATCTTGTGGTTATTTTTTCTTGCCCATGCCTGGAAAGCCGCCAAGGCCGGGCAGCGTCGGCTTGTTGGGCAGGCCCGTAAGCCCCGGCAAATTCGGCAAACCAGTACGGAGGCCAGCGGGAAGTTCTTTCGGCAGCGCGGGCATGCCGCTGGGGGCGCCGCCTTGCGGCATCTTCTCCGCCATCGCCTTCATCTGTTCGGGCGTTGGCATGCCGCCACCAAAGCCCATCGCTTGCGCGATGCCGGCGAGCGGGCCGCGCTTGCCTGAGCCCATGGCCTTCATCATGTCGGCCATGTTCCGGTGCATTTTTAGCAGCTTGTTGAGGTCTTCGACCTTGCCGCCGGCGCCCGCGGCGATCCGCTTCTTGCGGCTCGCTTTGAGAATGTCCGGACTTTTTCGCTCCTGCCGCGTCATCGAATCGATCAGCGCGACCTGGCGCTTGAGGATTCTGTCGTCGATTCCGGCGTTGGCGATCTGGTTTTTCATTTTCGCAACGCCAGGCATCATCCCCATCAGGCCGGAGATGCCGCCCATATTCGCCATTTGCAGCAATTGTTCGCGCATGTCCGAAAGATCGAACTGGCCCTTGCGCATCCGCTCGGCGGTGCGCGCAGCCTTTTCGGCGTCGATATTGGCGGCGGCCTTTTCAACCAGCGACACCACGTCGCCCATGCCGAGAATGCGCCCCGCGATACGGCTCGGATGGAAATCTTCCAGCGCATCGGTCTTTTCGCCGGTGCCCATCAGCTTGATTGGCTTGCCGGTGACCGCGCGCATCGACAGCGCGGCACCGCCGCGGCCATCGCCGTCCACTCGTGTGAGCGCAATGCCGGTCAGCCCAACGCGCTCGTCGAACGCGCGCGCGAGGTTGACCGCGTCCTGGCCGGTGAGCGAATCCGCCACCAGCAGCACTTCATGCGGATTGGCGGTGGCTTTGATTTCCGCCGCCTCGCTCATCATCTCTTCGTCGAGCGTGGTGCGGCCGGCGGTGTCGAGCAGCACCACGTCATAGCCGCCGAGCTTGGCCGCCTCTAACGCGCGCTTGGCGATCTGCGCCGGCTTTTGCCCGGCGACGATCGGCAGCGTCGGGATATCGAGATCGCGCCCGAGGACGGCGAGTTGCTCCATCGCCGCCGGACGGTAGATGTCGAGCGAGGCCATCAGCACCTTGCGCTTGTCGCGCTGGACCATGCGGCGGGCGAGTTTGGCGGTCGTCGTGGTTTTGCCGGAGCCTTGCAGGCCGACCATCATGATCGCGACCGGCGGCACGGCATTGAGGTCGATGCCCTGGCCGTCGGAGCCAAGCGTCGTGACCAGCTCGTCATGGACGATCTTCACCACCATCTGGCCGGGGGTGACCGACTTGACCACGGTGGCGCCGATCGCCTGTTCGCGGACCCTGTCAATAAAGCTGCGGACGACGTCGAGCGAGACGTCGGCCTCGAGCAGCGCGCGGCGCACCTCGCGCATCGCCGCGTCGACATCGGCTTCCGTCAGCGCGCCGCGCCGCGTCAGCCGATCGAGAATGCCACCCAGCTTTTCCGACAGATTGTCGAACAAGTGCGTCGTCCTGTTGTTGCGCCTCTCAGCGCGCTAATCACCACCGTCATCACCCGCTTTGGCAGGTCATGACGACCTATGTGCCTTGGTGGCGAACGCCAAGACGATCGTCCAAACACCTCTACGCCCGAGGGCGCATCGCGCTGTCGGGCGTTGGCCTCCGGCCTCCAGAGCCGGTCGGCGGGTCGAAAAGATCAATCTTTCCGATGAATTCGGCCGGTTTAAACCCCTCCAAGGTCGAAAAGTCAAGGAAAGTCCGCGGCCGAATGGCGGTTTCGTGAACCAGGAAACCCCGTTTGCCCCTTGCACGGACAACCCTTTTTACGGCCAATCCCCCCATGCATGGTTCAAACAAACGCCCGCCGTCGGATCATTTCGACGGGCGGGTTTTCTTCGATCCCGACGGCGTGCCACCGAAATCGCTTCGTGAGGTTCTGCGCTGGCAATTCGGTGGCGCGCGTCAGCGCGCGGCGTGGCCGGAATGGGCGCCAAGTCCTTTCTCAGACACCCCGCCCGCGCGCGTCGATGGCGACAAGGCTCGGGTAACCTTTGTCGGCCATGCCAGCTGGATGGTCCAGACCGCGGGCCTCAATATTCTGATCGATCCCGTATGGTCGGAACGTGCCTCGCCTTTTGCGTTTGCGGGGCCGAAACGGCACAACGATCCCGGCATCGCCTTTGAGGCGTTGCCCAAGATCGACGTCGTGCTCGTCTCGCACGGCCATTACGATCACCTTGACGTCGCGACGCTTTCAAAGCTGGCGGCAAAATGCTCGCCGCGCGTGGTCACGCCGCTCGGCAACGACCAGACGATGACGCGCGCCGATTCCAAGATTCGCGCTGAAGCTTACGATTGGCATCAGCGCGTCGAACTCGGCAACGGCGCCGCGGTGACGCTGGTGCCTACCCGGCACTGGTCGGCACGCGGATTGTTCGACCGCAATCAATCCCTGTGGGCGAGCTTTGTGCTGGAAACGCCGGCAGGGAAAATCTACGCGGTTGGTGATTCCGGTTACGGCGAGGGCAAGCATTTCCGCGACGTCGGAATGTCCCACGGCCCGCTGCGGCTGGCGTTGTTGCCGATCGGCGCCTATGAGCCGCGCTGGTTCATGAAAGACCAGCACATGAATCCTTTTGACGCGGTGAAGGCGCTCGCCGATTGCGGCGCGTCGCAGGCGCTGGCCCATCATCACGGCACGTTCCAGCTCACGGACGAGGCGATCGATGCCCCGGTGACCGCACTGGCGCAGGCACTGGATGAAGCGAAGATTGCGCGCGAGCGATTTGTCGCGCTCAAGCCGGGGCAGGTGGTGGAGATTTAATTAGGGTCTCCGTGCCCCGGACGCGGCGCAGCGTGCAACGATGCGCTGCTGAGCCGGGGCCCTGTTGCTGGTTGAGATGGGTCCCGGCCTCGCGTCGCACCACTTCGTAATGCGCCGCATCCGGGACACGAGAGGTGATCACTGCCCTTGCTTGATCGCCCAGGTCACGCCGACCGCAATCGACAATGTCTCTTCGCCTTGCGCGATCGGCGTCGGAGCTGCGGCCATCGGCAGCGCCATCTTGGCGCGGAACACCGGTTGCGCCGCACCTCCTTCGGAAATGCTGATGGGCGCCCCGAGCGTGACACCCGCGGCCTTGGCATAGATCTCCGCCTTGCGGCGCGCATCCGCGACCGCCTGCTCACGCGCGTCGTCGAGCAGTTTCGGGGCCTGCGACACCATGAAATTGATGCCGCCGAGTTCGTTGGCACCGGCTCCGACCAGCGTGTCGATCGCGCTCGCGACTTTTGTGACGTCGCGCAGGCGGATCGTCACCTGGTTGCTGGCGCGGTAGCCGATGATAGTGGAGGGCGCACCCGGCTTGGGGATCGAGTTCTCCGCCTGTAACGACAGCCGCGAGGTCTGAAAATCCTTCTCGTCGATGCCGGCGCCCTTCAGCGCCAGAAGCACCTTGCCCATCGCGGCATTGTTGGTGTCCGACGCCTCGCGGGCGGTCTTGGCCTCAGACGTTACCCCGGCATCGATCTGCGCCAGATCGGGCGGCACTGAAATATGGGCCTCGCCGGTAACCGAAATGAAAGCGGGCGGCTGATCCGTCTCGGCGTAAGCGGATGTCGCGAACGGCGTGGCGACCGTCACGCCGGCAAGGATGAAAGCGTGAAGGAAAATACGCTTTCTCACGGCGCTCACTTCAGCGGCACATAGACATTGATCACCAGCTTGTCCTCCTCCGTTTTCAGGGGGTCGGTGATGTACTCCTCGATGAAGGTATCCTTGGCCTCGAGCTTTTTGTCGTCGAGGTGATTGGTGATGGCCTCATAGGTGTTGTCCATATTCTCATATGAGCCCCGGTGGACGAATTTGAGCGCTTTGCCCTCAGGCGACTTGGCAACAGTGATCGTTTTCGGCAGGTTCTTCGGTTCCTGATCGACCGGTATCTCCGCCAGATAGCTGAAGCCGGTGTCGTCAGTGGAGGTGTAGACGATCATGGAGTTGCCGGCCGACTTGCCGCCGTCTTTTTCAAGCGCGGCCGACAACGTCTTCAACGATGCGATCAGCGTCTCGAATGCGGTGTCCCAGTTGGCCGTGCCCTTCGTGACGATGACCGTTTTCTGGGTCAGCGTAATCTGCTCGCCAAAGGGGTCGGCGGCCTGAACCGGCGCCGGAGCGGGGGCTTTCGGTGCGGTCGACGGCAAATCTCCGGGAGATTTGGTTTCGGCGGGCGGCGGGGCCGGGGTTGCCGAAGGCGCAGGGGTAGAAGGCGCAGGTGCCTGGGCGCGGACGGCCGGGAGTGCGCCAACGGCCATTGGGAGCAAGGCGAACAGGGCAATACGGAAAAAGCGAGGGCAGTTCATCAGGGTCTTCTCCATGGCCTTGTTCGGTCGGCACGCGACAACCTTCGCTATCTAACACGCGGGCGCGCCATTCGTCCCGTGTCAGATATTTACCGATATTTCATGGGCCTCCTCGCCGGGTGGGGACCACCGACACAGATAAACCACCATCTAGCTAAGCCGCCCGTGTTGCCCATATAAAGTGGCCTGACGGATAGGGTCGATGAGCGCGCTCGCCAATCACAGCTATGTCAAAATGAACGGGATCGGCAACGAGATTGTCGTGGTCGATTTGCGCGATCGGCCCGGCGCCGTCACCGCCGATGACGCGCGCGCGGTCGCTTCCCCCAAGGGGGTTCATTACGACCAGCTCATGGTGCTGCAACCGCCGCGGTTTTCAGGCACGGAAGCTTTTATCCGCATCTATAATAATGATGGCTCCGAGGCGGGCGCCTGCGGCAACGGCATGCGCTGCGTGGCGCGCCGCGTGTTCGAGGCCTCGGGTGAGCGCGCCGCCACCTTCGAGACCAGCGCCGGTCTGTTGAATTGCTGGCAGGGACCAGCGGCCGATCTCTATACGGTGGATCTGGGAGCGCCGAAATTCGGCTGGCGGGATATTCCGCTTGCCGAGGAGTTTCGCGATACGCGCGGCATCGAGCTGCAAATCGGCCCGATCGATGCGCCGATCCTGCATACCCCCTCGGTTGTCAGCATGGGCAATCCGCATGCGATTTTCTGGGTCGACGACGTGCAGGCCTATGACCTCGACCGCTTCGGGCCGCTGCTGGAAAACCATCCGATCTTTCCGGAGCGCGCCAACATCACGCTCGCCCACATCGTCGATCGCGACCATATCACGATCCGCACCTGGGAGCGCGGCGCGGGGCTGACCAAGGCCTGCGGGTCTGCGGCCTGCGCCACCGCGGTTGCAGCCGCGCGGCTGAAGCGCACCAACCGCACCGTAGAGATCACGTTGCCGGGCGGCGAACTCACCATCGAATGGCGTGAGCGTGACGATCACGTCCTGATGACGGGTCCGGCGGCTTTCGAATATGAAGGTCAGTTCGATCCAGCGCTGTTTGCTGCTGTTACATGAGCGTCGAGGTCGTCACCTTCGGCTGCCGCCTCAACGCTTTCGAATCCGAGGCGGTGCGGCTTGAGGCCGGGCGTGCCGGGCTTATCGACATCATCGTCATCAATAGCTGCGCCGTCACCAATGAGGCGGTGGCGCAGGCGCGGCAGTCGATTCGCCGGCTGAAACGCGAACGGCCGTCGGCGCGCATCGTCGTCACCGGCTGCGCGGCGCAGACCCAAGCCCAGATGTTTGCCGACATGGTGGAAGTCGATCGGGTCGTCGGCAATGACGACAAGATGCGGAGCGAGGCCTGGCTGAACGCCGGCAGGGCGCTCGATGGCGCGCGCAACGTCGATGCCGCAACAAGCACCAAGATCGCGGTCAGCGATATCATGGCGGTCCGCCAAATGGCGCTGCCGCGTCTCGACGCACGGCAGAAGGGCCTGCCGCGCGCTTTTGTTCAAGTGCAGAACGGATGCGATCACCGCTGCACCTTCTGCATTATTCCCTTCGGCCGCGGCAATTCACGTTCGGTGCCGATCGAGAGCGCGATCGCGCAAGTCCGCGCGCTGGTAGAAAGCGGCCACCCCGAGATCGTGCTGACCGGTGTCGATCTGACGAGCTATGGCGCCGACCTCGAAGGCTTCCCGACACTCGGCCAGTTGATCAAACGGATCTTGCGGGAAGTGCCGGAGTTGAAGCGACTGCGGATTTCTTCCGTCGATTCGATCGAGGTCGATCACGACCTTCTGGATGTGATCGCCAATGACGAACGGCTGATGCCGCATCTGCATCTGTCGCTGCAATCCGGCGACGATCTGCTTTTGAAGCGGATGAAGCGTCGTCATTCTCGGCAACAGGCGGTCGATTTTTGCGTCAACGTGCGGCGCCTGCGGCCCGATATCGCGCTCGGCGCCGATATCATTGCGGGTTTTCCGACCGAGACGGAAGCTATGTTCGCTCGTTCGCTCGATCTCGTGGATGAATGCGGCCTGAGCTTCCTTCACGTGTTTCCCTATTCGCCGCGTCCGGGCACGCCGGCCTCGCGCATGCCGCAGGTGGAAGGCAGCCTGATCAAGAAGCGCGCCGGCCGCTTGCGGGCCGCGGGTGATGCTGCGTTGCGGCGGCGGCTTGAATCGGAAGTCGGTGCGACGCGGCATGTATTGATTGAAAGTGCCACGCAGGGGCGCACGGAACATTTCCTTCCCGTGGCGATCGGCGGCGAGACGCCGGGCACGGTGCGGCGATTGGCGATTGCGGGCCACGATGGCGCGCGTCTAGCGGTCTAAACGCCTCCTGCGCCCTTCAGTCGTTCCCGCGAAAATTCACAATTGTGTTCTCGTCATCAGGCGATATCCTTTCATTCGAATGGAGCAGAGCGCCCGCGCGGAGAATCGCGCGGTCGACAGCCTCCTGACAAAAAAATGCCGGACAACGGCTTTCAGCAATGACCGGGGGAAACTCACCATGACGTCAGGCGATAGCGAGAGGATTTCGCGCCAATCGAAAATTGCGGCGGCAAGCGGCTGGATCGGATCGGCGCTCGAATACTACGACTTCTTTATCTATGCGACCGCAGCCTCGCTCGTGTTTCCGCAGGTGTTTTTCCCCTCGCAGAATCCGACGGTCGCCATCGTCGCTTCGCTGGCGACCTATGGCGTCGGCTATGTTGCGCGGCCGATCGGCGCGTTCGTGCTCGGTCACTATGGCGATACGCACGGGCGGAAAGGCGTTCTGGTGCTGTGCCTGTTTTTGATGGGCTGCTCGACGGTGCTCGTCGGTCTGCTTCCGACCTATCAGCATATCGGAATATGGGCGCCGGTCCTCCTTGTCGCGTTGCGGCTGATGCAGGGTTTCGCGGTCGCGGGCGAAATTTCGGGCGCAAGCTCGATGGTGCTCGAGCATGCACCGTTTGGGCGACGGGGATTCTTTGCAAGCTTTGCGCTACAGGGCGTCCAGACCGGACAAATTCTCGCCGCCGCTGTCTTTCTTCCCATCGCCGCTTACATGCCCAAGGAAGATTTCAACGCCTGGGGATGGCGCATTCCGTTTTTGCTGAGCTTCCTCGTGCTCATCGTGGCCTACCTCATTCGGCGGGAAGTCGAGGAGTCGCCGGCCTTCGCAAAAGAAAGCCAGCAGGGTGCGGTGCCGAAGGCGCCCGTCATTCAGGCTTTCAAGACCAGCTGGGCCGACATGTTGCGCGTGGTTTTTATGGCGCTGATGAACACCGTTCCTGTCGTGGCGACCATCTTTGGCGCGGCCTACGCCGTGCAGCCCGCTTATGGAATCGGCTTCAAGCCGGACGTCTATCTCTGGATTCCCGTGCTCGGCAACATCGCCGCCGTGATTGTGATCCCGTTGGTCGGCAATCTGTCCGACAAGATCGGCAGGCGACCGCCGATGATTGTTGGCGCGCTGGGTTCCGGTCTGCTCGCTTTCGCCTATCTTTACGCGATCAGCATCAAGAACGTTCCGATGGCGATTGGGCTTTCCATTCTGATGTGGGGCATCGTCTATCAGGGCTACAATGCCGTGTTCCCGAGCTTCTATCCCGAGCTGTTCCAGACCCGCTACCGCGTTTCGGCGATGGCCATCGCACAGAACATCGGCACCATGATTACGGCGCTGCTGCCGGCGCTTTTTGCCATCGTCGCGCCTCCGGGATCGAGCGATGTCTGGTTCACGGTCGGCGCGATCGCCTTTGTGGTCACCGTGATCTCGGCCGTCGCCGCCTTCTCGGCGCGGGAAACCTATCGGGTTGCGGCAAGCGAACTCGGCAATCCGAACGCCGCGCCGATCGAAAAGCAGGATTACGACCGGCAGCGAGCGGCCTCTTTCGCCGGCGCTGCACCGGCCTAGCCGGTCACGTCGGTTGATAGCGGATAGGCCTCAGAAAATGATCGATGGAAAAACGAAGCTGATCGCCCATATTGGCGATCCGACCGAAACGTTCAAATCGCCGATGATCTATAATCCATTGTTCGAGGCGCGAAAGATCAATGCGGTCGTTATGCCCTTGGGCTGCAAGAGCGAAGACTACGCGGCTTTTCTGAAACTGCTCTTCAGGCTCACCAACATTCTTGGCGCGCTCATCACGATGCCGCACAAGGTCGCAACGCTCGGGCTCGTTGACGAGGCCTCGGTGTCGGCGAGGATCGCGGGCGCCTGCAACGCCGTGAAGATGGACGAACGTGGCCGACTGATCGGCGACATGTTCGACGGCGAGGGCTTTGTGCGCGGCTTGCTGAGAAAAGGCCGGCGGTTCGCCGGATCGAGTGCTTTTGTCGCCGGTTGCGGTGGGGTTGGTAGCGCTATTGCGGCATCCATGGCAAAGGCCGGCGTTTCGAGGCTCGGCCTCTACGACGTGTCGGCACCCGCGATTGACGCGCTCGCCAGGCGTCTTCAGTCCCACTATCCGAATGTTGAAGTTGTCGCGGGCTCTGCGGATCCAACCGGATATGACATCGTCGTCAATGCCACGCCGCTTGGCATGAAAAAGGACGACCCGCTTCCGATGAGAACGGATGGTATTTCCCCATCCGCCTTTATCGGCGAGGTCGTCATGAGCGAGGAAATGACGCCTTTTCTCACAGCGGTGCGCGCAAAAGGCTGCGAGGTTCAGGTGGGCACCGATATGCTGTTCGAACAGATACCGGCCTATCTCGAATTCCTAGGCCTTGGCACGGCGACATCAGATGAATTGCGCAAGCTCGCGCAAATTCACTACTGAGCGCCCGGCCTCGCGCTATTCGCCATTCCATCCGCAGGCGCGCAATCGCTCCCGCATATGTTCAGGCGCGGGCGCCACCACGCGCACCGGTTCCTTGTTTTTGGAAATCGGAATTCCGATTTCGCGGGAATGCAGGTGCAGGCGCGGCTCGCCAAAACGAGGCCCGTTGCCGTAGATATTGTCGCCGAAAATCGGCCAGCCTTGAGCTGCCGAGTGCACGCGCAGTTGATGGGTGCGGCCGGTGACGGGTTCCAGCGCGAGCCAGGTCAGGCCTTCCCCGCGCCCCATCACTTTCCAGTTGGTCACCGCCTGTTGTCCCTCGGGATCGACCTTTTGCCACCAGCCGCGCTCGGCATTGAGCCGGCCGAGCGGCATGTCGATTGTGCCTTCATCTTGGGGCGGCCCGCCTTCGACGATGGCCCAATAGGTCTTTGAAATCTTGCCGTGCTTGAACAGAAGTCCGAGCGATGCCGTCGCCTTGCGGTGCCGCCCAAGTACGAGGCAGCCGGAAGTGTCCTTGTCGAGCCGATGCGCCAGCACCGGCGGGCGGGGCAGGCCAAACCTTAATGCATCGAACGAGGCTTCGAGATTCGGGCCGCCCTTCGGGCCGCGATGGACGGGAAGGCCTGCCGGTTTGTCGATCACCAGCATCAGCCCGTCGCGATGAAGCACGCGGGCGAGGATTTCCTCCGCGGTCAGTTGGGGAACGTCAATCGGGCGGTCAAGACTTTCGCGTTGGTGGAATGGATTTGACATTCGCCACAGTTACCGACAACAAGCGCGAAAGGCGAATGTCAAATCCAAAATTCCACCAATAACGTCATATCTGCTAGTGGTCATTTGATGCCAACATTCGCAAAATCGCTTGCCGAGACGGGATGCGAATGTTGGCATCGGACCGCTAGTTTTTTAACCGCTAACACACCCCCAACATGAGCGACACTCCGGAAAATACGAAGCAGAGCTGGTGGCGGCGGTTGTCCAGCGGGTTGAAGCGGACGTCGAATTCGCTCGGCACGGCGGTTGCCGATCTCGTGACCAAGCGCAAGCTCGACCGCGCCATGCTCGACGATATCGAGGATGTGCTGCTGCGCGCCGATCTCGGAACCGATGTCGCGGCGCGCATTTCCGAGGCCGTGGGTCATGGCCGCTACGACAAATCGATTTCGGCCGACGAGGTCAAGGCGGTGGTGGCCACCGAAGTCGAGAAAGTGCTTGCGCCGGTCGCCAAGCCTTTGACGATCGACGAAGCCAAAAAACCTTTCGTCATTCTCGTCGTCGGCGTCAACGGTTCCGGCAAGACCACCACCATCGGCAAACTGGCCGCGAAGTTATCCGCCGAAGGCCGCAAGGTGATGCTGGCTGCGGGCGATACGTTCCGCGCCGCCGCAATCGAGCAATTAAAAATCTGGGGCGAACGGACGAATTCGCCGGTCATTGCAGGAGCGCAGGGTTCGGACTCCGCAAGCCTTGCCTTCAACGCGCTGTCGGCGGCCCGCGACGAAAAGCGCGACGTGCTCCTGATCGATACCGCCGGACGGTTGCAAAACAAAGCCGAACTCATGAGCGAGCTCGAAAAGGTCGTTCGCGTTATTCGAAAGGTCGACGACATCGCGCCGCACGCCGTACTGCTGGTGCTCGACGCCACGGTGGGACAAAACGCGCTCTCGCAAGTTGATGCGTTTTATCGTACCGCTGGCGTCACCGGTCTCGTGATGACCAAGCTCGATGGCACGGCGCGCGGAGGAATTCTGGTGGCGCTGGCGGAGAAATACAAGCTGCCGGTGCACTTCATCGGCGTCGGCGAGGGCGTCGACGATCTTGCGCCATTCACCGCGCGGGATTTCGCGCAAGCCATCGCGGGAATCGAGTAGGCTTCATCGTGAGGAGGCGCGCGCACCCGAGCAGGCTGAGCGGTAGCGAGGCCGTCGCGAATGGTGCAAATGAAACGCCGTCTCGATGGATGAGTACAACACGTCTAATGGAACAATAATGGACAAGACCCAGCCGCATCCGATGTTCAAGCTCGCCACCGAATTGGGGCCGCTGCTTGTCTTCTTTATCGCGAATGCCAAGTTTCATTTGTTTGTCGCGACCGGCGCCTTCATGGTGGCGATCGTCGCGGCGATGATCGCGTCTTATGTCGTGACACGACACGTGCCGCTGATGGCGCTGGTCACCGGCGTCATCGTGCTGGTGTTCGGAACGCTGACGCTCGTGCTGCACGACGAGACCTTCATCAAGGTCAAACCCACCATCATCTATGGCCTGTTTGCGGTTGTGCTGGGCGGCGGGCTGCTGTTCGGCCGATCCTTCATCGCGATCCTGTTCGATCAAATGTTCAATCTGACCCCGCAAGGCTGGCGCATTCTCACGCTGCGCTGGGCGCTGTTCTTTCTCGCGATGGCCGTCCTGAACGAAATCATCTGGCGCACCCAGAGCACTGACTTCTGGGTCGGCTTCAAGGCGTTCGGCGTGATTCCACTGACGATGCTGTTCGCAATCGCCCAGATGCCGCTGATCAAGCGCTTCCATCTCGATCCGGTGTCGCTGCAAACCAGCGACGCGGCGGAGGGGGATGTCAGCAAGGGGTGAAAATTGTCTTCGTCATTCCGGGGCGCGAGCTTCTTAGCGAGCGAGCCCGGAATGACGACTACGCCGTCATTTCAGCGCCTTGTCGATCTCGGCGCGAAGCACCGTGTTGACGTTATCGGCCGTCACCGGGCCGACCATCTTGTACACGATGGTGCCTTCGCGCCCGACGATGAAGGTTTCAGGCACGCCATAGACACCCCATTCGATCGAGGCGCGGCCATTGGCGTCGACGCCGACAACGCCGAACGGGTTGCCATAGCGGCCGAGAAAGCGCCGGGCATTGTCGGCGGAGTCCTTGTAATTGATGCCGACGATTTGCAGCCGCTCGTCGCGGCCTAGCTCGGTCAGCAGCGGGGCTTCGTCATGACAGGGCACGCACCACGACGCCCAGACATTGACGAGTGAGACCTTGCCCTTGAAGACCGACGGATCGAGGCCGGGGATTGGCGCGCCGTTGTTGGCGAGCCCTTGCAGCGGCGGCAAGGGCGTTTGTGGCGCGGGATGGCCGATTAAAGCGGATGGAATGCGCGAGGGGTCGCCGTCGCCAAGCCGGAACCAGAAGATCGCGGCGAGTGCCGTAAATACGATCAGCGGCAGCGCCATCAGCCAGCGCGAACTTCGCGGCGCATCGTTTTGTGTTTTGGACTCGCTCATGTCTTGTCCCTGCGTCCGGAGCGGCGCACGACCCCTTCTGATTCCAGTTCGCTCAATCGCCGCTTTTGACCGCGATAGTCGATGACGATCCACGCGATCAGCAGCACCACGACCACCAGGACCACCAGATAGGAGGTCGCGATAAAATTCGCGTAAGGACCAAGCGACATGGCCTCACACCGGCCGCTGACCGGCTTGCGCCACGTGAATCATCTGCATCGCGCGCACACGACGGCGGAGGATTTCATTGCGCATCGCGGCGAGGTGCAGCGTGAGGAACAATAGCGAAAATGCCAGTGCCATGACCAACAGCGGAATCAAAAAGGCGCGGTCGAGTGTCGATCCGCCCATCCGCATCACCGAGGCCGGCTGATGCAGCGTGTTCCACCAGTCGACCGAAAACTTGATGATCGGAAGGTTGATGGCGCCGACCAGCGTCAGCACCGCGGCGGCCCGCGCAGCGCGCGAGGGATCGTCGACCGCCCGCCATAGCGCAATCAGGCCGAGATACATCAGGAACAGGATCAATACCGACGTCAGCCGCGCATCCCACTCCCAATAAGTGCCCCACATCGGCCGCCCCCAGAGCGAGCCGGTGACCAGCGCCAGAAACGTAAAAGCAGCACCAAGCGGGGCGGCGGCTTTCGCGGCGACATCCGCAAGCGGATGCCGCCAAACCAAAGTGCCCAGCGCAGCCAGGCTCATCACGCCCCAGACGAACATCGACAGCCAGGCATTCGGCACGTGAATGAACATGATCTTCACCGTCGCGCCTTGTTGGTAGTCATCCGGCGCCATCGCCGACTGGTACAGGCCGACCGCAAGCAGGATGGCGGTTGCGATCGCAAGCCACGGCAACAGGCGCGCCGTGAAAGCGAGGAACCGGGTGGGATTGGCGAGGTCGATCAGCGTCATGGCATCCTGTTAATGGTCGAAGGCGTTGCAGGCAATCGGCATAAATGTCTTTGACCGACAGTTGATAGACATCAATCCAGTCCGTGCCGGAGGCTCGCCGCCGCCGCAAATGGCCCAATGACAAGGCCGAACAGTGACAGCGCACACAGAATCGAAAACGGCGCGCCGAAAGACGTTGGCCCGGTAATGGCCGCTTCCGAGGCCGCCATGCCAAAGATCAGCACGGGTATAGACAGCGGCAGTACCAGCACGGCGAGCAGAAGCCCGCCGCGATGCAGCGTTACCGCGAGTGCTGCTCCGATCATGCCGGTGAATGTCAGCGCCGGCGTGCCGGCGAGAAGCGTCAGCGCCACGGCCGCGGTCGCGCTGACGTCGAGATTGAGCAAAAGGCCCAGCACCGGGGTCGCCAGGATGAGCGGCAATCCCGCGGCGAGCCAATGAGCCAGCGCCTTGGCTGCGCAGGACAATTCGAGCGGTGTTCGGCTCATCGTGATCAGATCGAGCGAGCCGTCGTCGTGATCGGCGGTGAACAGGCGATCCAGCGTCAAAAGACTGGCGAGCAGCGCGCCGAGCCAGAGGATCGCGGGCCCGAGCCGCGCCAGCAGCGCAAGGTCGGGTCCGATGGCAAACGGCATCAGCACCACGACGGTGAGGAAGAACAAGACGCCGATCAGGGCGCCGCCGCCCACGCGAAGCGCGATCCGGATGTCGCGGCGGATCAGGGCGGAAAGCGCGCTCACGAGGCGTCTCCGACGCGCAACGACCGCGCGGCAATTCCGAGCGGCGTGTGGGTGGCGGCGACGATCAGGCCGCCGCGCGCCAGATGATCCCCCATCAGGGTCGAGAACAGCTTTTGCCCGGCGGTGTCAAGCGCGTTGGTCGGTTCATCGAGCAGCCAGACCGGCCGCCGCACGGTCAATAGACGGGCAATCGACAGCCGGCGCCGCTGTCCCGCGGACAAATAGGCGGCCGGCAAACGCGCGGCATGGTCGAGCTCCACGATGGCCAGGCTCTCGGCCGGGTCCGACGTCGCCCCGCCGAGAAAATCCCGCCAAAACCTCAAATTTTCCGACACGCTGAGCGCCGGCTTCAGCGCATCGCGGTGGCCGAGATAATGCGATTGCTCGGCCAGCGTCAGCTCGTCTTCGCCACCTTCGAGGGCGATGGTCCCTCCCGCGAGGGCCAGCAGGCCCGCAATCAGCCGCAGCAACGAGGTTTTGCCGGCCCCGTTGGGGCCGACCACCGCGAGCGCCTCACCGTTGCTTGCTTCGAAATCGAGGCCGGAAAAGACTTCCCGGCCGCCCCGCACACATCTGACGCCGCGTCCCGAGAGCCGCATTATTTTCCTTTGCCGCGCATTGCTTCCAGCCGCTTCTCGGTGTGGCGGTGATTGTTGAAAGATTCTATAAGCCGGAACTTGACTCGCCGCACAATCCGCCGGCCGCAAGCCGTCCGGTCACTGCTTTCTATAGTACTATAATACCCTTGCCGGGTATGACCGACAATTTGGGATTCCTCACATGACCTCTCTCGACAGCTTCAAGTGCCAGAAAACCCTCAAGGTTGGCGGCAAGACCTACGTTTATTACAGCCTGCCCACCGCCGAGAAGAACGGTCTGAAGGGGATCGCCAAGCTTCCTTATTCGATGAAGGTGCTGCTGGAGAACCTTCTGCGCAACGAAGATGGCCGCACCGTCAAGAAGGAAGACATCGTCGCGGTCTCGAAGTGGCTGAAGAAGCGTGCACTCGAACATGAGATCGCCTTCCGCCCGGCGCGCGTGCTGATGCAGGATTTTACCGGTGTTCCCGCCGTGGTCGATCTCGCCGCGATGCGCAATGCCATGCAAAGCCTTGGCGGCGACGCCGAGAAGATCAATCCGCTGGTGCCGGTCGATCTCGTCATCGACCACTCGGTGATCGTGAACTTCTTCGGCGACAACAAGGCGTTCGGCAAGAACGTGGTCGAGGAATACAAGCAGAACCAGGAACGCTACGAATTCCTGAAGTGGGGTCAGAAGGCGTTTTCGAATTTCTCCGTGGTGCCGCCCGGCACCGGCATCTGCCATCAGGTCAATCTCGAATATCTCGCGCAGACCGTGTGGACCAAGAAGGAGAAGATGACGGTCGGCAAGAAGACCGGCACGTTCGAGGTCGCCTATCCGGATTCGCTCGTCGGCACCGACTCGCACACCACGATGGTGAACGGTCTCGCCGTGCTTGGCTGGGGCGTCGGCGGCATCGAGGCGGAAGCCTGCATGCTCGGCCAGCCGCTGTCGATGCTGCTGCCGGAAGTGGTTGGGTTCAAATTGAAGGGCCAACTCAAGGAAGGCGTCACCGCGACCGACCTCGTGCTCACGGTCACGCAGATGCTGCGCAAGCAGGGCGTGGTCGGAAAATTCGTCGAGTTCTTTGGCCCTGGTCTTGATCACCTCTCGGTCGCGGACAAGGCGACCATCGGCAACATGGCGCCCGAATATGGCGCGACCTGCGGCTTCTTCCCGGTCGATGCCGCGACCATCGATTATCTCAAGACCTCCGGTCGCAAGGCCGATCGCGTCGCGCTGGTCTCGGCCTACGCAAAAGCCCAGGGTCTGTTCCGCAAGTCCGATTCCGCCGATCCGGTTTTCACGACGACGCTCACGCTCGATCTCAAGGACGTAGTGCCGTCCATGGCCGGACCGAAGCGCCCGGAGGGCCGTGTTGCCCTGCCGGCGGTGGCCGAAGGCTTCGCGGGCGCGCTCACCAGCGAATACAAGAAGACGACCGATGCCGCGACGCGCTATGCGGTCGAAAATCGCGATTTCGATCTCGGTCATGGCGATGTGGTGATCGCGGCCATCACCTCCTGCACCAACACCTCCAATCCGAGCGTCCTGATCGGCGCCGGACTGCTTGCGCGCAATGCGGCTGCCAGGGGATTGAAGGCCAAGCCTTGGGTCAAGACCTCGCTGGCGCCCGGCAGCCAGGTGGTGGCGGAGTATCTTGCCAATTCCGGATTGCAGCTTGAGCTCGACAAGGTCGGCTTCAATTTGATCGGCTTCGGCTGCACCACCTGCATCGGTAATTCCGGCCCGCTGCCGGAAGAGATTTCGAAATCGATCAACGACAACGGCATTGTTGGTGCCGCGGTGCTGTCGGGCAACCGCAATTTCGAAGGGCGCGTCAGCCCGGACGTACAGGCGAATTATCTGGCTTCGCCGCCGCTGGTTGTCGCCTACGCGCTTGCCGGAACAGTCACGAAGGATCTCGCGGTCGAGCCCATCGCAACGGGCAAGGACGGCAAGCCGGTTTACCTGAAGGACATCTGGCCGACGGCGAAAGAGATCAACGCACTCATGAAGAAGTTCGTGACCGCGACGATCTTCAAGAAGAAATATGCCGACGTCTTCAAGGGCGACACCAACTGGCGCAAGATCAAGACCGTCGAGAGCGAGACCTATCGCTGGAACATGAGCTCGACCTATGTGCAGAACCCGCCTTATTTCGAAGGCATGAAGAAAGAGCCGGAGCCGATCGTCGACGTGGTCGATGCACGGATCCTCGCGATGTTCGGCGACAAGATCACCACCGATCACATCTCGCCGGCCGGTGCGATCAAATTGACATCGCCCGCAGGAAAATATCTGTCGGAGCATCAGGTGCGCCCGGCTGACTTCAATCAGTACGGCACACGGCGCGGTAACCATGAGATCATGATGCGCGGCACCTTCGCCAATATCCGCATCAAGAACTTCATGCTGAAGGGCGCCGACGGCAACATCCCCGAAGGCGGCATGACCAAGCACTGGCCCGACGGCGAACAGATGTCGATCTACGAAGCCGCGATGAAGTATCAGGCCGAGAATGTGCCGCTGGTGGTGTTCGCCGGCGCCGAATATGGCAACGGCTCGTCGCGGGACTGGGCCGCGAAGGGGACCCGGCTGCTTGGCGTACGTGCCGTGATTTGTCAGAGCTTCGAGCGCATCCATCGCTCCAACCTGGTCGGCATGGGCGTGCTGCCGTTGACCTTTGAGGAGGGCGCGTCGTGGCAGTCGATCGGCCTGAAGGGCGACGAAAAAGTAACCATACGCGGGTTGCAGGGCGACCTGAAACCACGCCAAAAGTTGACCGCCGAGATCGTATCGGGCGACGGTGCACTGCAGCGTGTTTCATTGTTGTGCAGGATCGATACCCTCGATGAGCTGGATTACTACCGAAACGGCGGCATTTTGCAGTATGTGCTGCGCAAACTCGCCGCGTGATTGTGATCGGGGGCTCACCGCGAAGTGAGTAGCGACCAGGGGGCAGGCACCCTAAATTGGAGCCTGCCCGTTCGAAAGCCGATGGCTTTGTGGTCCGTTAGATGGTAGCGGCGAGTGGTGGCAACAACGGTTCCCCGGTTCCGGTATGACAGTGATGATGGCCTGTAACTCTATTTCACGGTGGTCCAGCGCCCTTGGCGTTTGCGCCATCGTGGCCGTCGTCCGTCCCGCTGTCGCCGCGGAGCCGCGCGCCGTGATCGAACTTTTCACGTCGCAAGGCTGTTCGTCCTGCCCGCCCGCCGACAAGGTTGTCGGCGAACTAGCCAAGGATCCCAGCGTGATCGCGCTGAGCATGCCGATCGACTATTGGGACTATCTGGGTTGGAAAGATACGCTGGCGGACGCACGCTTTTCCGCCCGTCAGAAGGCTTATTCGCTGATGCGTGGCGACCGCGATGTCTATACGCCGCAAGTCGTCGTCAATGGCGAGGCCCATGTGATCGGCAGCGATCGTGCCGGAATTGAGCGTGCGATTGAGGTCACCCGGGAGAGCGATGGCGTGATGTCCGTGCCGGTTTCGATGAAGCTGAACGGGAAACAGATCACGGTTTCAGTCGCCGCTTCGAACAGGCCGCCGGTGGCAACCCATGGCGAAGTGTGGATTTGCTCGATCTCCAAGGCAGTTCCGATCTCCATCGGCCGCGGCGAGAACCGCGGACGCGAGGTGACCTACTACAACGTGGTCCGCAACGTGCTGAAGGTCGGCGACTGGAACGGTAGTGCCGGAAGCTGGACGGTGCCGCTGGAAAATATTTCCCATGACGGCATCGATGCCGCGGCCGTCTTCGTTCAGGATGGAAGCCGCGATCGGCCAGGCCCGATGCTCGGTGCGGCCTATACGGCGCTGCACTAGACGACAGACGACTTCCAAAGACCCCTGCATCCAAAATCTTATCCGCGTCAGTCGCTCACACGGGCGCAATCTCTGTGCTTTGCGGATATTTCGGCGTGTTTCTCAAGCCGAAACAGAAATCTTCCTGAAAAAGAAAAAGGACCAACTCGCGTTGGTCCAGTCACGGATCAATACTCTGCGCGAGACCCGATCCCGACGACCCCGGGGGGCTGGGGGCTGAGGAATCCGGCATCGAAAGGACCGGGCCAGCGCAGGAATTACTTTTCGCAAGCTAGCAGGGCACGCGGTGGGCAGAAGTGGGGCCGTATTATGATTCCGCTAACGATGCCGTGACGTTGCCGACAGCCCTCGTTCCACCATAAGTCGAAAGTCCGGATGCCCGCCGCGAGCCGGGTGCGTAAACGCGGCCCCTTGCGAAGCCGTTCAGTCGGCGCAATCATGTCCGGCAAATGACAGGAATGACAGGAGACGTTCCATGAGTTTGATCTCGGAGGATGCCGATCCGAGCGAGGCACGCGCCGCGGCGCGCCAGGCCGCTGCGCCCGCCCAGCCCAGTCGGGTGACGTTCAATCGTCTCGAACTCAACCGCATTCTGAATTTGTATGGACGCATGGTCGCCGACGGCGAATGGCGCGATTACGCCATCGACTTCCTGCGCGAGCGCGCGGTTTTCTCGATCTTCCGCCGCGCCTCCGAAGTTCCGATTTACCGGATCGAAAAAGATCCGCGACTGGCGCGCAAGCAGGGCATGTACAGCGTGATCTCCGCCAGCGGTCTGATCCTGCGCCGCGGCCATGAACTGGATCGCGTGCTGCTCGTGATCGACCGCAAACTGGCGGTGGTTTGACCCGCGAACGCTACCCCCTCATCCTGTTCCGCCTTCACCTCCCGGCACCGTGCGGGCTCCTTGGCCTAGTTCGCGCTGCATCATCACCGTGTCGAGCCAGCGGCCGAACTTGAGGCCGACATGGGGGTGGGTTCCGATCATCCGGAAGCCGCAGGCCGCATGGACGCCGACCGATGCGGCATTCGCCGAATCCCCGATCACCGCGATCATCTGCCGAAAGCCGCGCGTCTCGCATTCGGCGATCAGCCGCTCGAGCAGTTGCCGGCCGATTCCGCGGCGATGGGTAGCCGGCCGCAGATAGACGGAATTCTCGACCGTGAAGCGATAGGCCGGCCGCGGCCGATACGAGGATGCATAGGCGTATCCGACCACGCTGCCCTCCAGGACGGCCACGAAATAAGGGAAGCCGCCTTCGATCAGCGCCTGAAAGCGCCGCGTCATCTCGGCAAGGTCGGGCGGGACAAGTTCGAAGGTCGCGGTTCCGAAGCAAACTTCGTGCGCGTAAATCTCGGTGATGGAAGGCAGGTCAACCGCCGCTGTCGGCCTGATTTCGAGCGAGGACATTGGCGAAGGTTATTTTCAGAGCCGCCAAAAGAAAAGCCCCGGCATCTGAGGCCGGGGCTTCTTCGTCTTCGATCGACTTGGAGGCGTTAGTCGCGCTGGCCAAGCAGCTGCAACAGCAGCGTGAACAGGTTGATGAAGTTCAGGTAGAGCGACAAGGCTCCGGTAATCGCCGCACGCTCCGCCACGTCGCCACCCGCGCTGGCGTAGCCGTAGATGTAGTCGTTCTTCAGCCGCTGGGTATCCCAGGCGGTGAGGCCCGCGAACACCAGAACGCCAACCACGGAAACCACGAATTGCAGCATCGAACTCGCCAGGAAGATATTGACCAGGCTTGCGATGATGATGCCGAACAGGCCCATGATCAGAAACGATCCCATTCCCGTCATGTCACGCTTCGTGGTGTAGCCATAGAGGCTCAGCGCGCCGAACGTGGCGGCAGTGATAAAGAATACCCGCACGATCGAGGTGTGCGTGTACACCAGGAAAATCGAGGACAGCGAGATGCCCATCAGTGCCGAGAACACCCAGAACAGCATCTGGGCGGTCGACGGCGCGAGACGGTTGATACCGGCCGAGATCACAAAAACCATCGCAAGCGGCGCCAGGATGAACAGCCACTTCAAGGGGCTGACGAACATAGCGTAGCCGAACGGGGTCAGGAACGCGTTGCCGATCTTGGCAGCGGCCCCCGAGGGGTCATTGGTGACGGCGGCCATATAGACGCCAAGCGCGGCCAGGCCGGTAATGGCGAGGCCGATGCTCATATAATTGTAGATGCGCAGCATGTAGGCGCGCAGACCGGCGTCTACCGTCGCGGCGTCAGCGCGCCCGGCGGCCCGGCCGAAAGGAGAGGCGTAGTTGCGGTCTAGGTCCGACATGGTCGAATTCCTGTTGGTTGTCTGGCAGGCAAATCTCGCCTCGCCAGCTAGAATTAACCCAGATATCGCCGCCATCAGACATTAATTTTGCGTCATGAAGCGGTATCTGGTCGTTGATCCGATATTTGGGAAACTAGCACATCCGCCGCAAGCGTCCATGCGCGGCTGAATGTCGCGAGGCCGCGCTGGTATGCAGTCGATACCGCCTGAATTTTTATACGATTTTTATACGGATGGGCCGCTTCTGACTTTTGCATCCAGGGGCGGCTGCTCACTAGAGGTTCCTCAGCACCGCAGCGGGTTTTTGGTTCAAGGCCATCAGCGTTCCTGCCAATCCCAGTCCGACGGTGACAAGGAGGGTTGCCGCCACGACGCCGGCGGCGCTGCCGGCCTGCCAGATAAAGCTCAGGGTCATCAATCTGGTCACAATCAGCCAGGCCGCAACCGAGCCGGCAATCACGCCGAAGATCGCGGTAGCCAGGCCGATCAGCAGGTATTCAAGGGCGTAGGCACCGAGCAGACTTACTCGCGTCGCCCCCAACGTCTTGAGAATAACCGCATCATAAACGCGGTGGCGATGACCGGCGGCCAGCGCTCCGCCGAGCACCAGCACGGCCGAAATCAGGGTAATGGCGCTGGCGCCGCGGATCGCCAGTACCAGATTGGTGACGACCGAGCCGATGGTCTCCAGCGCCTCGCGAACCCGTACGCTCGTTACCGTCGGGAAGGCGTTCGCGACCGATTTGACGATCGCAGCGTCGCTGGCGGCGTCGGGATGGGCCTCGGTCAATGTTGCTATATGTGTATGAGGCGCGCCTCTGAAGGCGTTGGGCGAAAAAACCAGCACGAAGTTGATGCCGAGCCCCTGCCAGTCGACGGTGCGCGTGTTGCCAATTTTTGCCGAGATGTCGCGGCCGAGCACATTGACGACGATCTCGTCCCCGATCTTGAGCTTGAGCCCGTCGGCGATTTTCTTCTCGATCGAAACCAGTGGCGGCCCGTTATAATCGGCGCCCCACCATTCGCCCTCGACAATTTTGGAGCCTTTCGGGATTTCGCCGGTCGAGGTCAAGCCGCGGTCGCTTTGCAGCACCCATTCGCTGTCGGTGGAGGGCTTGAGGTCCTCGGCCTTGACGCCGCGGGCCGAGACGATGCGTCCGCGCAACATCGGCACTTCCTCCACCGTCGATCCCGGCGAGGTCTGTCGCAGGAACGCGGTGAACCGGTCGGCTTCGGTGGAGGGGATATCGATGAAGTAAAATGACGGCGCATGCTCCGGCAACGCCGCCATGAATTGCCGCCGCAGATTGCCGTCGATCTGGGTGATCGTGACCAGGACGGCGAGGCCAAGGCCGAGCGACATCACGACCGACGGCGTCAGCGCGCCCGGCCGGTAGATATTGGTGATCGCGAGCCGCAGCATGGTTATCCGCGCCCGCGGCAGACGGCGCGCCAGCGCCATCAGGATCGCGGCAACGGCGCGCAACAGAGCGAAGACGGCGATCGCCGACACCACGAAGACGGTGGCCACGCGCTTGTCGTAGGCAAGACCAACGATGACGGCGATCAGCAATGCGATGACGGCGCCCATCCACACGAGGTGACGCCAGCGCGGACGATGCGATGCGACCGATATGGTTTCGCGAAACAGCGCGGCGACTGGCACGTCGCGAACGCGGCCAAGCGGCCATAACCCGAAGGCGAGCGCGGTCAACAGCCCATAGACAAGCGACAAAGCGAGTTCACCGATATGCAGCGCGGGTTCGACCGGCAACGGCAACAGCTTGCCGAATAGGTGCACGATGACGAACGGCAGCGCGGCGCCGGCGACAAGTCCGATGGTCGAGCCGATCACGGCAAGCCCCATCACTTGCGTCAGATAAATCGCAAATACGTCACCGCCGGTGGCACCGACCGCCTTGAAGGTTGCGATGACGTCGCGGCGGCGATCGATATGGCTCTTGACCGCGTTAGCAACGCCGACGCCGCCGACCAATAGCGCCGCCAGTCCAACCAGCGTCAGGAACTGCGTGAAACGGCTGATCGTGCGTTCGAGTTGCGGCGAGGCGTTGTCGCGGGAGCGGACTTCCCAGCCGGCCTGCGGCAGCGCCTGCCGCGTATCGTCGACGAGCCGGGCCATGTTGTGATCGCTGTTGACGTCGTTCGGCAGTTTGACCCGGTAGTTCCAGCGCACGAGACTTCCAGGCTGGATCAATTGCGTGGCGCGAAGCCCGGCCTCGCTGACCAGGAATCGCGGACCGAATCCGAGGCCGCCGGCGAGTTTGTCGGGCTCGCCATTGTCGAGGCTGCGGATCTGAAAGCTCGCGCTGCCGACATTGACGCGATCGCCAAGCTTCAGATCGAGCCGGGTCAACAGCGTCTGATCGGCGGCTGCACCGAAGGCGCCGTCATGTTCGGCGAGCAAGTCGGCGATCGGCATGTTCGGTTCGAGCGACAACTGGCCGAGCATCGGGTAGGCGGCGTCCACCGCCTTGATCTCGACCAGCGCCAGGCGGGCATCTCCCGCGCGCGCCATGCCGCGCAGCGAAGCCGTCACGGAGACATTGCCGCGCGCGCGCAGGAAGGCGATCTCGTCGGGCTTCGCCTCGCGCTGGAAGAGCGAGAAGGAGACGTCGCCGCCGAGCAGCGTGCGGCCCTCGCGCGCCAGCCCGTCACTGAGGCTGGCGGCGACCGATCCGACGCCGGAGATCGTCATGACGCCGAGCGCGATACAGGCGATGAAGACGTAGAAACCGCGCAAGCCGCCGCGCAATTCGCGCAGGGCGAAACGCAGGGGGAGGGAAGCCGGGCGGCGTTTAGTGGCTTGGGCTTCGGCAACGATCGTCATGAAGCGGCATCATGCTCCGCGACGTGCGCATCGATGCGGCCCGAGCGCAGCCGCACGACGCGGTCGCAGCGATGCGCCAGCGTGACGTCGTGCGTCACCAATACCAGCGTCATGCCGCGCTCGGCATGTTTGGTGAACAGGAGATCGACAATCTGCTTGCCGGTGGTCTCATCGAGGTTGCCGGTCGGCTCGTCAGCCACCAGAATAGCCGGATCGGGCGCGAGCGCACGGGCGAGCGCAACGCGCTGCTGCTCGCCGCCTGAAAGCTGCATGGGATAATGATGCAGCCGATCGCCGAGGCCCACGGAAGCAAGCTCTTGCGCGGCGCGCTCCGAGGCATCGGGATTTCCGGCGAGCTCCAGTGGCACCGCGACATTCTCCAGCGCCGTCATGGTCGGGATCAGATGAAACGACTGGAAGACGATACCGACCTGGCGGCCTCGAAAACGCGCCAATGCGTCCTCATCAAGGGCATTGAAAGGGGTTCCATTGACCACCACCTCTCCGCTGTCGGGACGCTCCAGTCCCGCCATGACCATGAGGAGCGTCGATTTTCCCGAACCCGAAGGCCCGATCAGGCCGAGCGCTTCGCCCGATGCCACGCACAGGCTGATGTCCTTGAGAATATGGACGCGCGCGGCACCCGAACCGAGCGACAGATTGACGTTGGAGATTGAGATGCTGTCGGGCGCGAGGCCGGACAAGGATGAGGGGTCGATGAGACTGTCCATAGTTCGGTCATATGGTACTTCCGGCGCCGCGGTCGAGAGGCGAGCGCCCACTTTCCGAAGTTCACGATCGGCGGTGCTGTTGTCGATGTTCAAGCATATGCTCGTGTGGGGTCTGTTGTTGGCCGCGGCGGAACCGGCCTTCGCCCAATCCTCGGCGGCCGCTGGCGGTGCGCCGATCAAAATGGTGGTGCTGGGCGACTCCTTGAGCGCGGGGCTTGGCTTGTCCGGCCCGGACGCTTTCCCTGCCAAATTGCAAAAGGCGTTGAAGGCTAAGGGGATAGAGGTCGATATGACCAATGCCGGCGTTTCCGGCGATACCTCCTCGGGCGGTCGCGACCGGCTCGACTGGTCGGTGCCTGAAGGCACGCAGGCCGTCATCGTCGAACTCGGCGCCAATGACGCCTTACGCGGCACCGATCCCGCCGTCACCCGTACGTCGTTGACCGATATTGTGACGCGGCTGAAGGCGCGGGGCATCGCGGTGATGTTGTGCGGAATGCTTGCGCCGCCAAATTATGGCGCGGATTTTGCTGCTCGCTTCAATACAATCTATCCCGACATCGCCAAATCGTCGGGCGTGCCGCTCTATCCGTTTTTTCTCGAAGGCGTCGCGGCCGATGCCAAACTCAACCAGGCCGACGGCATGCATCCAACCGCGGAGGGAGTTGACATCATCGTCAAAAATATCTTGCCTACCGTTGAGGCATTTCTCGGCCCGATATCGAGGCGCGAGCTGAAAAACGAACCGCGAGGGTGAGGCGTGGAGAACCTTTCTGACCGGTTAACGCGGGATGCTTCGCAGGGTCATATAACTGCGCTAAAAATTATCATCGGTGATTCGTCGCCGGGTCTGTCAGAGAACATGATCTTTTAGGAAAGCTGTTATTCTCTTCCTCGAATCATGTTCCAGCATCGGGAGTCTTGCGATGCCGCGTCTGTTTACCGGACTGGAAATTCCGGCCGAGATCGGCCAAACCCTCTCCTCATTGCGTGGAGGACTGCCCGGAGCCCGCTGGATCGACCCCGAAAATTACCACGTCACTTTGCGCTTCATCGGCGATATCGACGGCATATCCGCCAACGAAATCGCGTCCATGCTGTTTCGGGTCAACCGCAAGCCGTTCGAGGTCGCAGTCCAGGGCCTCTCCAGCTTCGGCGGTAAAAAGCCGCGCGCGGTGGTCGCCAATATCGCCCCGAGCCGGCCGTTGATCGAATTGCAGGCCGAGCTCGAGCGGCTGATGCAGCGGATCGGGCTCGATCCCGAGGGACGAAAATTCACCCCCCATGTCACGCTGGCGCGGCTGCGCGACGCGGCGGCGCAAGACGTTGCCGACTATCTTTCGGTGCGTGGCTACTTCCCGACCAAGGTCTTCACCGCTTCCCGCTTCGTGCTGTTTTCCTCACGCGCCTCGACCGGCGGCGGACCTTATGTGGTCGAGGACTCCTACGCACTGAGCGCGTAATCACCTCTTCCGCATCTGGGAGAGCGAGACGAAGGGGGCATGCCTGTTGCACCAATTCCTGACTTGCAATTTTGGCTAGCTTGAGCCGTAACAGGGATATGTTGTCTTCCGCTCCCTCCGCCTCTTTTCTGGACCAGTATGAAGCGCTCGTCGCCTCGGGCGCGATTGAGCCCGATGCCGCCCAGCGCGAGGTCGCGGAAGCCTTTGGCGACCTCGAGCAAAGGCTTTGGCACTACAAGCCGGTACGCAAGCACGGCCTGCTCAGCCGGCTGTTTGCCGACAAGGACAGTGCGCCGCCGCGCGGCCTCTACGTTCACGGCGATGTCGGCCGCGGCAAGACCATGCTGATGGATCTGTTTTTTCAGGCGTGTCCGGTCGAGCATAAACGCCGTGCCCATTTTCACGAATTCATGGCCGACGTGCATGAACGGATTTACGGCTTCCGCCAGGAGATCGCACGCGGCAAGATTCCCGATGAAGACGTGATCGGACTCACGGCCAATGCAATTTTCGAGCAGGCGTGGCTGTTGTGCTTCGACGAATTCCACGTCACCGATATTGCGGATGCCATGATTCTGGGCCGACTGTTCGCCCGTCTGTTCGAGCTTGGCACGGTGGTGGTAGCGACATCCAATGTGGCGCCCGAAGACCTCTACAAAGGGGGGCTGAACCGGTCGCTGTTTCTGCCCTTCATTGGTCAGATCACGGAACACATGGCCGTGCTGCGGCTGGACGCCCGCACCGATTTCCGGCTCGAAAAACTGGCCGGCGTGAAAATGTGGCTGGTACCGGCCGACAGCGCCGCCTCGGCGGCGCTCGACAAGGCCTGGGCCCGCATGACCGGCAATGCGTTGTGTCGCCCGCGGGAGATTTCGATCAAGGGTCGCATCCTGCATGTGCCGTGCTCAGCGCATGGCGTGGCGCGGTTTGGCTTCGCCGAACTCTGCGAGCAGCCGCTTGCCGCATCCGACTACCTTAGGCTTGCCCGCGACTATCACACCCTGATGATCGATCGGATTCCGGTGATGGATTATCCCGAGCGCAACGCCGCCAAACGCTTCATTGCCCTGATCGATACGCTGTACGACAATGGCGTGAAGCTGATGGCCTCGGCCGAGGCCGATCCGTTGTCGCTCTATGTCGCCTCGGAAGGCGTCGAGGCGAACGAATTCAAGCGGACGTCGTCGCGGCTGATCGAGATGGGCTCGGAATCCTACTTGGGCCTGCCGCATGGCCACAAGGATTCGGCGGCCAGTGGTTCGACGACGGGGTTGGTCGAGACGTAAGCGCCTGCGTTCGCTGCCGCGTCGGGAAGCAAGGCAGACCTACAATTGAGCACGCTCCGGCTTGAACGTGCCGTTCGAAAGGGATAACCAGCCTCTCAACGGCTTTCATCATCTGCATCGGTTCAAAGGACATTCCCATGGCGCGCAACAAGATTGCTCTGATTGGCTCCGGCCAGATCGGCGGAACGCTGGCCCACCTCATCGGCCTGAAGGAGCTCGGCGACGTTGTCATGTTCGACATCGCCGAGGGCGTTCCGCAGGGCAAATCGCTTGATATTGCGCAGTCTTCGCCAGTCGACGGGTTTGATTCACATCTGACCGGCGCCAACTCGTATGAGGCGCTCGACCGTGCCGATGTGTGCATCGTCACCGCCGGCGTGCCGCGCAAGCCCGGCATGAGCCGCGACGATCTCTTGAGCATCAACCTCAAGGTGATGGAGCAGGTCGGCGCCGGTATCAAAAAATACGCCCCCGATGCTTTTGTCATCTGCATCACCAACCCGCTCGACGCGATGGTCTGGGCGCTCCAGAAGTCCACCGGTCTGCCGCAAAAGAAGGTGGTAGGAATGGCCGGCGTGCTGGATTCGTCGCGCTTCCGCTATTTCCTCGCCGACGAGTTCAACGTCTCGGTCGAGGACGTCACCGCTTTCGTGCTCGGCGGCCATGGCGACACCATGGTGCCGCTGGTGCGCTACTCGACGGTGGCGGGCATTCCGCTGCCCGATCTCGTGAAGATGGGCTGGACCTCCCAGTCGCGGATCGACGAGATCGTTGACCGCACCCGCAATGGCGGCGCCGAGATCGTCAATCTCCTCAAGACCGGTTCGGCCTTCTATGCGCCGGCGGCGTCCGCAATCGCGATGGCTGAGTCCTACTTGAAGGACAAGAAGCGCGTGCTGCCCTGCGCCGCTTACCTCAACGGCGAGTATGGCGTGAAGGACATGTATGTCGGCGTGCCGGTCGTGATTGGCAGCAAGGGTGTCGAACGCATCGTGGAGATCGAACTCGCCGGCAAGGACCGCGAAGCCTTCGACAAATCGGTTGCGGCCGTGCAGGGCCTGGTCGATGCGTGCAAGAAGATCGCGCCGGATCTGCTCGGCCGCTGATCGGGTTCGGTCCTGGGGCATGGAGGCCGGTCGACCGGTCTTCTGTCCAACGTAATGAGATTACGTTCGATTTGAGATTTACGCTTAGCCCTGGTATATGGTATACCAGCCCAAAATCGGGCGCCGCGGCTGATGTGAGCGGAAGAATTCGGGGAGAGCGTCGACAATGAATATCCATGAATATCAGGCCAAGGCGCTGCTGCACGAGTTCGGGGTGCCGATCTCAAAGGGCGTGCCGGTGCTCCGGGCCGCCGATTCCGACGCCGCCGCCAAGACCCTTCCCGGCCCGATCTGGGTGGTCAAAAGCCAGATTCATGCGGGTGGCCGCGGCAAGGGCACCTTCAAGGAAGCCTCCGCGGGGAGCAAAGGCGGCGTGCGAATCGCCAAGTCGGTCGCCGAGGTCAACGAGTTCGCCAAGCAGATGCTGGGTGCGACGCTGGTGACGGTACAGACCGGGCCGCATGGCAAGCAGGTCAACCGCCTCTACGTCGAAGACGGCTCCGATATCGACAAGGAGTTTTATCTCTCGATCCTGGTCGACCGCGAAACCTCCGAAGTGTCGTTCGTGGTGTCGACCGAAGGCGGCGTCAATATCGAGGACGTCGCGCACAAGACGCCGGAGAAGATCGTCACTTTCTCGGTCGATCCGGCCACCGGCATCATGGGCCATCACGGTCGCACGGTCGCCAAGGCGTTGAACCTGACCGGCGATCTGGCCAAGCAGGCGGAAAAGCTGGTGGCTCAACTCTATGCTGCGTTCACCGCCAAGGACATGGCGATGCTGGAAATCAACCCGCTGGTCGTCACCAAGCAGGGTCAGTTGCGCGTGCTCGACGCCAAAGTCTCGTTCGACGACAACGCGCTGTTCCGTCATCCCGAGGTCGTCGTGCTGCGCGACGAGAGCGAGGAAGACGCCAAGGAAATCGAAGCCTCGAAATACGACCTCAACTACGTCACGCTCGACGGCACCATCGGCTGCATGGTCAACGGCGCCGGTCTCGCCATGGCGACCATGGACATCATCAAGCTCTACGGCATGGCGCCGGCGAACTTCCTCGATGTCGGCGGCAGCGCCAGCAAGGAAAAGGTCGCGGCCGCCTTCAAGATCATCACCGCCGATCCCAACGTGAAGGGCATCCTGGTCAACATCTTCGGCGGCATCATGAAGTGCGATGTCATCGCCGAGGGCGTGGTGGCCGCGGTGAAGGAAGTCGGCCTCAAGGTGCCGCTGGTGGTGCGCCTCGAGGGTACCAATGTCGATGCCGGCAAGAAGATCATCAGCGCAAGCGGCCTCAACGTGCTGCCCGCCGACAATCTCGACGACGCCGCGCAAAAGATCGTCAAGGCCGTCAAGGGAAGCTGACGATGGCCGATCATCTCGCCGCCCCGACACCGCTCGAAGAACACCGCAAGCTCGCGGCCTTCGCGGGCGAGTGGGCCGGCGAGGAGGTGGTCTATCCCTCGCGCTGGACCGAAGGCGGGCCGGCGACGGCCACGGTCTCGGCCCGCATCGATCTGAACGGCTTCTACCTGATCCAGGACGCCCGCCAGATTCGTGACGGCAAGGAGAGCTTCGCCACCCACGGCGTGTTCACCTATGACCGCGACGACCGGCTCTATAAATTATTCTGGCACGACTCCCTCGGTTATTATCCGCCGTCGCCGGCATCCGGCGGCTGGAGCGGCCAATCGCTGATCCTCGTGCGCGGTTCGCTGCGCGGCAACGCGCGCCATGTCTACGAAATCGTCGACGACAACAGCTACTCCATGAAAATCCAGTTTTCGCCCGATGCGGAAGGGTGGGCCGACGTGCTCACCGGCGTTTATCGGCGGATCAACTAGACCCCTTACCGACTATCTCGCGAAAGCAGTCTCAGCCATGTCCATCCTGATCGACAAAAACACCAAGGTCATCTGCCAGGGCTTTACCGGCAAGAACGGCACCTTCCATTCGGAGGCCGCGGTCGCTTATGGCACCAAGATGGTCGGCGGCACCTCGCCGGGCAAAGGCGGATCGACGCATCTCGGCCTGCCGGTGTTCGATACGGTGGTGGAAGCGCGCGAAAAGACCGGCGCCGACGCTTCCGTGATCTACGTGCCGCCGCCGGGTGCGGCGGATGCGATCTGCGAAGCGATCGATGCGGAAATTCCGCTGATCGTCTGCATCACCGAAGGCATTCCTGTGCTCGATATGGTGCGGGTGAAGCGCTCGCTGTCGGGCTCGAAGTCGCGTCTGATCGGGCCGAACTGCCCTGGCGTCATGACCGCCGGCGAATGCAAGATCGGCATCATGCCGGCGAATATCTTCAAACCCGGCAATGTCGGCATCGTGTCGCGCTCGGGTACACTGACCTATGAGGCGGTGTTCCAGACCTCTCAGGAAGGCCTCGGCCAGACCACCGCGGTCGGTATCGGCGGCGACCCCGTGAAGGGCACCGAATTCATCGACGTGCTGGAAATGTTCTTAGCTGACCCCAAGACCACCTCGATCGTCATGATCGGCGAGATCGGCGGTTCGGCCGAGGAGGACGCCGCCCAGTTCCTGAAAGACGAAGCCAAGCGCGGACGCAAGAAGCCCATGGTTGGCTTCATTGCCGGCGTCACGGCACCCCCCGGACGGCGTATGGGCCATGCCGGCGCCATCATCTCCGGCGGCAAGGGCGACGCCGGTTCCAAGACGGCAGCGATGGAATCGGCTGGAATTACCGTTTCTCCGTCCCCGGCACGGCTCGGGAAGACCCTGATAGAAAAATTGAAGTCATAATTCATTTTTTGGTTCTTTTCGGCGGGAAGTTTTCGCCTAAATAGGGTAGAGGTTCAAAACCTCGCCGGGCCGCGCGTTGCGGACCGGCCCCGCGCCGTCTGTCACGCGCGATGAAGACATTACCAGGACGCTCCCATGTCTCGCCAGGATGCGAACGCAGCTTTTGCCCTTTCCTCTTTTTTGCAGGGCACAAACGCCACCTACATCGATGAAATCTACGCCCGCTATGAGAACGACCCTTCTTCGGTCGATTCCGAATGGCAGGAGTTTTTCAAAAGCCTGAAGGATACGCCAAGCGACGTTCGCAAGAACGCGGAAGGGCCTTCGTGGGCCAGAAGCAACTGGCCGGTCACGCCGCAGGACGATCTGACCTCGGCGCTCGACGGCAACTGGGTGGAAGTCGAGAAGGTTGTCGGCAAGAAGCTCGCGGCCAAGGCGCAGGACACCGGCAGCGAACTCGCCTCAACCGACGTGCACCAGGCGACGCGGGATTCCGTGCGCGCCTTGATGCTGATCCGCGCCTACCGGATGCGTGGCCATTTTCACGCCAAGCTCGATCCGCTCGGCATCGAGGCGCCACGCGATCGCGAAGAGCTCGATCCGCGCTCGTATGGCTTTACGGAAGTCGACTTCGACCGGAAGATTTTCCTCGATCACGTGCTCGGTCTCGAATACGGCACCCTGCGCGAGATCGTCGCGATTTGCGAGCGCACCTACTGCCAGACCCTCGGCGTCGAGTTCATGCATATCTCCAACGCGGCGCAGAAGTCCTGGATTCAGGAACGCATCGAGGGGCCGGACAAGGAGATTTCGTTTACCCGCGAGGGCCGGCGCGCGATCCTCAACAAGCTGGTCGAGGCCGAGGGCTTCGAGAAATTCTGCGATGTCAAATTCACCGGCACCAAGCGCTTCGGTCTCGATGGTGCTGAATCGCTGATCCCGGCGCTCGAGCAGATCATCAAGCGCGGTGGCAATCTCGGCGTGAAGGAAATCGTCGTCGGCATGCCGCATCGCGGCCGCCTCAACGTGCTGACGCAGGTGATGGGCAAGCCGCATCGCGCGCTGTTTCACGAATTCAAGGGCGGCTCGGCCAATCCCGACGTCGTCGAAGGCTCCGGCGACGTCAAATATCATCTCGGTGCGTCGTCGGACCGTGAGTTCGACAACAACAAGATCCATCTGTCGCTGACCGCCAACCCGTCGCATCTGGAAATCGTCGATCCGGTGGTGCTCGGCAAGGTGCGCGCTAAACAAGACCAGCACGGTGATCCGCCGGACATGCGGATTTCGGTGTTGCCGTTGTTGATGCATGGCGACGCCGCCTTCGCCGGCCAGGGCGTGGTGGCGGAGTGCTTTGGCCTGTCCGACTTGAAGGGCTACCGCACCGGCGGCTCGCTGCACTTCATCGTCAACAACCAGATCGGTTTCACCACCTATCCGCGCTATTCGCGTTCTTCGCCGTATCCGTCCGATGTCGCGAAGATGATCGATGCGCCGATCTTCCACGTGAACGGTGACGATCCGGAAGCCGTGGTGTTCGCGGCCAAGGTCGCGATCGAATTCCGGCAGAAATTCCACAAGCCTGTCGTCATCGACATGTTCTGCTACCGCCGCCACGGTCACAACGAGGGCGACGAGCCCGCGTTTACCCAGCCGGTGATGTACAAGAAGATCGGCTCGCATCCGACCACGCTGGAAATCTACGCCAAGCGCTTGATCACTGAGGGCGTGATGACCGAAGGCGAGGTCGAGAAGGCCAAGGCCGACTGGCGCGCGCGGCTCGATGCGGAATTCGAAGCGGGCACCGGCTACAAGCCGAACAAGGCTGACTGGCTCGACGGCAAATGGGCGGGCTTCAAGTCCGCCGATCAGGAAGAGGATCCGCGTCGCGGCGTCACCGGCGTCGATGTTGCGGTGCTGAAGGACATCGGCCGCAAGATCACCAAAGTGCCGGACGGCTTCCGGGTTCACCGCACCATCCAGCGCTTCCTCGACAACCGCGCCAAGGCGATCGACACCGGCGTTGGCATCGACTGGGCGACCGGCGAGGGGCTGGCGTTCTGCACGCTGTTGCAGGAGGGCCATCATGTGCGGCTGTCGGGACAGGATTCCGAGCGCGGCACGTTCTCGCAGCGCCATTCGGTGCTGATCGACCAGGAAGACGAGAGCCGCTACACGCCGTTCAACCATCTCGGCAACGATCAAGGCCACTACGAAGTCATCAACTCCTTGCTGTCGGAAGAAGCCGTGCTCGGGTTCGAGTATGGCTATTCGCTGGCGGAACCGAATGCGCTTGCGATGTGGGAAGCGCAATTCGGCGACTTCGCCAACGGCGCGCAGGTGCTGTTCGACCAGTTCATTTCCTCGGGCGAACGCAAATGGCTGCGTATGTCGGGCCTCGTCTGCCTGCTGCCGCACGGTTACGAAGGACAGGGACCGGAGCATTCCTCCGCGCGCCTCGAGCGGTACCTGCAGATGTGCGCCGAAGACAACCTGCAGGTGGTCTATCCGACCACGCCCGCCAACTATTTCCACGCGCTGCGGCGGCAGCTGCATCGCGAAATCCGTAAACCCCTGATCGTGATGACGCCGAAGTCGTTGCTGCGGCACAAGCGCGCCGTCTCGCGGCTCGACGAACTCGGCGATGGAACGACCTTCCACCGCATCCTCTATGATGACGCCCAGATGCTTCCCGACGAGAAGATCAAGCTGGTGCCTGACGAGAAGATCAAGCGCATCGTGCTGTGCTCGGGCAAGGTCTATTACGATCTTTACGAGGAGCGCGAGAAGCGCGGCATCGAGGACATTTACCTGATGCGGATCGAGCAGCTTTATCCGGTGCCGCTGAAGGCGCTGGTTGCGGAGCTGACCCGTTTCAAGGGCGCCGAGGTTGTCTGGTGCCAGGAAGAGCCGCGCAACATGGGCGCGTGGCACTTCATCGAGCCCTATCTCGAATGGGTGCTGAACCAGATCAACGCCACCTACAAACGCCCGCGTTATGCCGGGCGTGCGGCGGCTGCGGCCACGGCGACCGGCTTGATGTCGAAACATCTGGCGCAGCTCAAGGCGCTACTGGATGAGGCGCTGAACTAACGAAGTTTTCAACACGTCCTGCGCCCTGCGAAAGCGGGGCGCATCCAGTAAGCCGCATCGTTCATTTTCGACGACAGCCGTCGCGGAATACTGGATCCTCCGCTTTCGCGGAGGATGACAGCACGGGAATATCGCCGCACAGGGGCATTGAGGAAACAGACCATGACTGAAATTCGCGTGCCGACGCTCGGCGAATCCGTGACCGAAGCCACCATCGGCCGTTGGTTCAAGAAGGCCGGCGATACCGTGGCGGTCGATGAGCCGTTGGTCGAGCTCGAAACCGACAAGGTGACGATCGAAGTTCCGGCGCCGTCCGCTGGCACGCTCGGCGACATCGTCGCCAAGGATGGCGAGACTGTCGCCGTCGGTGCGCTGCTCGGGCAAATCAATGACGGAGCGACGGGCGCGGCTGCAAAACCTGCCGCGGCGCCCGCCAAGGCCGCTGCGCCCGCGGCATCGGCTCCCGCACCGGCCGCTCCCGCGCCAACCGCCAAGGTACCGCCTTCGGATGCGCCACTCGCGCCGTCGGTGCGCAAGCTTTCGGTCGAAAGCGGCGTCGATGCGGCGACCGTTCCCGGTTCCGGCAAGGACGGCCGCGTTACCAAGGGTGACATGCTGGCCGCGATCGAAAAGGCCGCCTCCGCGCCGACGCCGGTCAATCAGCCGGCGGCCGCCGTGCAGGTCCGCGCGCCCTCGCCGGCGGATGATGCTGCCCGCGAAGAGCGGGTGAAGATGACGCGGCTGCGCCAGACCATCGCGCGGCGCCTGAAGGACGTGCAGAACACCGCGGCGATGCTCACGACCTTCAACGAGGTCGACATGACCAACGTCATGGCGCTCCGCGCACACTACAAGGACGTGTTCGAGAAGAAGCACGGCAGTAAACTTGGATTTATGGGCTTCTTCACCAAGGCCTGCGTGCAGGCGCTGAGGGACATTCCGGCCGTCAATGCCGAGATCGACGGCACCGACTTGATCTACAAGAACTACTACCACATCGGCGTCGCGGTCGGCACCGACAAGGGCCTTGTCGTTCCCGTCGTGCGCGACTGCGACCACAAGTCGATTGCGGAAATCGAAAAGAGCATCGCCGATTTTGGCCGGCGCGCCCGTGACGGCCAGCTCAAGATCGACGAGATGCAGGGCGGCACCTTCACCATCACCAATGGCGGCATCTACGGCTCGCTGATGTCGACGCCGATCCTCAACGCGCCGCAGGCCGGCATCCTCGGCATGCACAAGATTCAGGAACGTCCGATGGCGATCGGCGGCAAGGTTGAGATTCGGCCGATGATGTATCTGGCGCTGTCCTACGATCACCGTGTCATCGACGGCAAGGAAGCCGTGACCTTCCTGGTGCGCGTGAAGGAAAGCCTGGAAGATCCGGCGCGGCTGGTGCTGGATCTCTGATCCATTGGCTGATCGGGCCTTTTATGCGTGCTGTCCTTTTGCAGCGGCGCTTCTGATAGAACGGACTGAATCGTAGGGGCGTTCTCTTGACCGACAAAGTTGCGATCATCACCGGCGGCAGCCGCGGCATCGGCCGCGCCACCGCGCTTGCCGCGGCCGCCCGCGGCTATCGGGTCGTTGTCGGCTACGCCAGCAACCAGAAGGCGGCCGACGAGGTCGTCAGCCATATCGAGGCCAAGAACGGCAAGGCCATCGCAGCAAAGTGCGATGTCGCAAGCGAGGCCGACATTCTGGCGCTGTTCAAAGCCGCAGATGGCTTCGGCACGTTGGGCGCGCTAGTCAACAATGCTGGCATCGTTGGGCCTACGACCCGCGTCGACGCCATGTCGGCCGAGCGCATCCAGCGCATGATGGCGGTCAATGTCACCGGCAGCATGCTTTGTGCCCGCGAAGCCGTGAAGCGGATGTCGACCCAGCATGGCGGCAAGGGTGGCGTCATCGTCAATCTGTCGTCGGTCGCCGCTAAACTCGGCTCGCCCAATACCTATGTCGATTATGCCGCGTCCAAAGGCGCGATTGATTCCTTCACGATCGGGCTCGGATACGAGGTTGCCGGCGAGGGCATTCGCGTCGCGGCGATCCGCCCCGGTCTGATTGACACTGAAATTCACGCCTCTGGCGGTGAGCCGGACCGCGCTCACAAGCTCGCGCATGTGGTGCCGATGAAGCGCATCGGCACCGCCGATGAAATTGCCAACGCCATCGTCTGGCTGATGTCAGACGAGGCTTCTTACGTGACCAGCGCCATTCTTGACGTGTCGGGCGGGCGTTAGAGCATGATCCGGAAAAGTGGAGACCGGTTTTGCCTCGCGACAAACGTGGGACACGTTTGCGCGGAGATCATGCTAAAATAAATCTTCCCGCATTTCTCAGCTACAGGGTTTGATCATGGCTTCTTACGATCTTGTTGTTATCGGCACCGGTCCGGGCGGCTATGTGTGCGCCATCCGCGCCGCGCAGCTCGGTATGAAAGTCGCCGTGATCGAAAAGAACGCGACGTTGGGCGGGACCTGCCTCAATGTCGGGTGCATGCCCTCGAAGGCGTTGTTGTACGCCTCCGAAATGTTTGAGGAGGCCGCGCACTCTTTTTCCAAGATGGGCGTCAGCGTCTCATCGCCGAAACTCGATCTGCCGGCGATGATGAATTTCAAGCAGCAGGGCATCGACGGCAACGTCAAGGGCGTCGAGTTCCTGATGAAGAAGAACAAAATCGACGTGATTTTCGGCAAGGGGAAAATCGTCGGCACCGGCAAGATCGAAGTGTCGGGCAACGACGGCAAAGCGCAAACCGTCGAGACCAAAAACATCGTCATTGCGACGGGATCGGATATCGCGCGGCTCAAAGGCATCGAGATCGACGAAAAGCGCGTCGTGTCCTCGACTGGCGCGCTGTCGCTCGAAAAGGCGCCGGGCAAGCTCCTGATCGTCGGCGCCGGTGTCATCGGGCTTGAGCTTGGTTCGGTGTGGCACCGCTTGGGCGCGCAAGTCACCGTGGTCGAATTTCTCGATCGCATCCTGCCCGGCATGGATGGCGAGATCGCCAAGCAGTTTCAGCGCATCCTCGAGAAGCAGGGTTTTTCGTTCAAACTTGGCGCCAAGGTCACAGGTGTCGACACTTCAGGCAAGACGCTGATCGCCCAGGTCGAGCCGGCGGCCGGCGGCGCTTCCGAAAAGATCGAGGCCGACGTCGTGCTGGTTTGCATCGGCCGCGTCCCTTACACCGATGGGCTCGGCCTGAAAGAAGCCGGTATCGCGCTCGACAATCGCGGCCGCGTGCAGATCGACGCGCATTTCGCCACCAGCCTGAAGGGCGTCTATGCGATCGGCGATGTGGTCGCCGGCCCGATGCTGGCTCACAAGGCCGAGGACGAAGGCGTCGCGGTTGCTGAAATTTTGGCCGGTCAGGCCGGCCATGTGAATTACGACGTCATTCCTGGCGTTGTGTATACAACGCCAGAAGTTTCCTCCGTTGGCAAGACCGAGGAAGAGCTGAAACAGGCTGGTGTGGCTTATACCAGCGGCAAATTTCCGTTCACCGCCAATGGCCGCTCCAAGGTCAACCAAACGACTGACGGGTTTGTGAAGATCCTCGCAGATGCGAAGACCGACCGGGTACTCGGCGTGCATATTATCGGCCGCGAAGCGGGTGAAATGATCCACGAAGCCGCTGTTTTGATGGAGTTTGGCGGTTCCGCCGAGGATCTGGCGCGGACCTGCCACGCCCACCCGACTCGCTCGGAAGCGGTGAAAGAAGCCGCGCTTGCGGTTGGCAAACGCGCCATCCATATGTGATCCTCACCCGGCGAGAGTCGGGTTAGGATAAAATTTTATGCTACGCCGCCTTCTTCAACCGATCTGGGTTTTGCTCGCGGTCATCTTTTTGATCGAGGCGTGGCTGTGGGATCATCTCGAGCCGATCGTCGCCTGGGTGGTGGCGAAGCTGCCGCTGCAAGCTTTCAAAACTTGGCTCGCCGATCGCGTCGACACGCTGTCGCCGGCGATGACACTGATCGTTTTCGCCGTGCCGGTGATTCCGTTGTTTCCGTTGAAGCTCATCGGGTTTTATCTGCTCACCCATGAATACTGGCTCAGCGCTGTCTTTACGATCCTGTTCGCCAAGCTGGTCGGTGTCGGCATCACGGCCTTTGTCTTCGACGTGACGCGGCCGAAACTGCTGGAGATGGGATGGTTCGAGCGGCTCTATGAATTCGTTATGAGCTTGCGCGCCAAGGCAGCCGCCCTGGTCGATCCGATCAAGCAGCGCATCGTGGAAATCCTGCGTGGCGACGGCGACCGCTGGTCATCGCGAATGCTGCGGCTGATCCAGCGCTTCCGAAAAAGCGTGCACGAAGCCCGCTAAATCTTCCTCGCCTTACAAAGCCAGATGCAGAGCGTGCGGCGCAAATATTCCAAGCGCCGTGAAGACGACACCTGTAAGGGTCAACAGGCCCGCGATCCACGCAAGCGCGACTATGCCGGTGATGATGGTGGCCGACGCCAGCACGATGCTGATCTGGAAGGCGCCGGACGCCAGTTCGAAGTGATGATACTTCGCCGTCGCAAGGTCGCGTTCTTCTTCCGCGTGCTTGGCACGTTCGGCGAGTTGCTCGGTGCCTTCGCCGGTTTCGGGTTCGGAGCGGTAACGTGCCGCGGTCTTCTGCCAGTCGTCGATCTGCTTTTGCACCGCCGCTTTCATGGCATCATCGCCTGGAGCAGCGAGCTTGGCCTGCTCGGCGGCGGTCTGCACGGTGGTGCGGCGAATGCTCTTGGCCTGGAAGAATGCCCACAGGTTTGACGCCTCGACATTCTTGGCGATCGATTCGGTTTGCGCGCCCTTGCCGAGCGTCTCCGACAGCGCCAGACACAGCGCGATCACCGCGATCAGGAGCGCGATCTTCTTGTTCTCTCCGGATGCATGTTCGGCGTGTTCGGCCTGTTCCATGCTCTCATGCGCGCTCATGATTCTTCTCCCCCTGCGACGTCGCTCAACGATGGACGAACAAGTAGGCGAGCGCAAGGGTCCGGTCGGGATCGGCCGTCGGCGGCGTTGCCCGAAATTAGCCGACTTTACGCGCGCGGATGCGCGCTCTTGTAAACTTCAAGCAGGCGCTCGCTGTCGATCCCGGTGTAGATCTGGGTCGTCGATAACGAGGCGTGGCCGAGCAATTCCTGGATCGCACGCAAATCGCCGCCGCGCGACAACAGGTGCGTGGCGAAGGAATGCCGCAGCGCGTGCGGCGTTGCGCTGTCGGGCAGGCCAAGCGCGCCGCGCAATCGCGCCATGGTCAGCTGAATGATGCGAGGACGTAGAGGTCCGCCGCGGGCCCCGACGAAAACCGGTCCCTCCGGTGGCAACGGATACGGGCACATCAACGCATAATCTTGGATCAGCGTCAGGACATTTTTCAGTACCGGTACCATCCGCGTCTTGTTGCCTTTTCCGGTGACGATCAAGACGTCGCCTTCGCCGGGCGCGGGCACGTCAAGGCGCTTCAGCCCGAGCGCCTCGGAGATGCGCAGGCCCGAACCATAGAGCAATGCCATGACCGCGGCGTCGCGTGCCCAGATCCATGGATCGCGGTTTTCGCCCGCGCGTTCGTCGGCATCGGCGAGACGCCTGGCCGCCGCCATCGGCAAAGGCTTCGGCAAGCTCTTGCCGATCTTCGGCGCGCGGATCGCGGACAACGCGCCGACCCTGCCTCGGCCCTCGCGTTCCAGGAAGCGGCCGAACGAACGAAGACCTGCCAGCGTGCGCATCAGCGAACGGCTGCCGATTTCGTCGGTGCGCCGCTTGGCCATGAAGGCTCTGATATCGGTGGCCTCAAGCGCGGCAAAGCGGCCGACGGTCACGCGGGCTTCCCAGTGCTCGGCCAGAAATTCGAGGAACTGACGCAGGTCGCGGGCGTAGGCCTCCGAGGTCTTTGGCGACAAACGCCGCTCGGTTCGCAAAAAGGCGAGCCATCGAGCCATCTCCAGCGCGATCGATTCGTCGGCGCAGTCAAGTTCAATCGGCTGCAAGGTGGTCGCTGGCTTTGCCATATCGGCTCTCGATCGGCTCTTGGCGCGATGATTCCTTTGATTATATCGCACCGTCTTGGTTTATCCTTCGCTAATTAACCAGGCTCATATCTCAGATGGACCATCCCACGCGCGCCTCATCATCGCCCGCATCGTTGACCGGGGTCGTCGATGTGCTGGTGCCTGTCGCGCTCGACCGTGCCTATTCCTATCGCGTGCCGCGTGGGCTCGAACTCAAAGCCGGCGATGTGGTCTGTGTGCCGCTCGGACCGCGCGAGGTGGTCGGCGTGGTGTGGGCCGAAAACGCCAATCCCGATCCGCGTCTGCACAATCGGTTGAAAGATGTCGGCGAGAAGCTCGACGTGCCGCCGCTCAAGGGCGAATTGCGCGCGCTCATCGATTGGGTCTCCAATTACACGTTGTCAGCGCGCGGCATGGTCTTAAGGATGTGCCTGCGCATGGGCGAGGATCTCGGACCTGAGCGCGTGCGAACGGGCGTGCGTCTTTCGGGGCCACCGCCACAGCGCATGACGCCGGCGCGGCGGCGGTTGATCGAGCTCATGTCCGACGGTCTGTTGCACGGCAAGTCCGATGCCGCCAAGGAAGCCGGCGTCAGCGTCGGCGTTGTCGATGGCCTCGTCGATGAAGGCACGCTCACGGTCGAAGCCATGCCGCGCGCGCCGACGCCCCCGGCGCCCGATCCTTCTTTTGCAGTCCCTGAATTTTCCCGCCAGCAGCGTACCGCCGTGGACGCGATGCGCGCGCTGGCGGCCAACGGCACATTCCACGTCGCACTGCTCGACGGGGTCACCGGTTCGGGCAAGACCGAGGTTTATTTCGAAGCGATCGCCGAGACGATCCGCCGCGGCAGGCAGTCGCTGATCCTGATGCCGGAGATCGCGTTGACCGGCCAGTTCCTGGATCGGTTCACCCGGCGGTTCGGCGTGCGGCCGCTGGAGTGGCATTCCGAATTGACCCCACGCACCCGGCAGCGCAATTGGGCGGCGATCGCCAGCGGCGAGGCGCCGGTCGTGGTGGGCGCCCGCTCCGCGTTGTTCATGCCCTATGCGGATCTAGGTCTCATCGTTGTCGATGAGGAGCATGACCAGGCCTACAAGCAGGATGAGGGCGCGCATTACCACGCCCGCGACATGGCGGTGGTGCGCGCCCATATCGCCAAAATTCCGATCGTCTTGGCGTCGGCCACGCCGTCGGTGGAAACCGAAGTCAATGCGCGCAAGGGCCGCTATCAGCGCATCTTGCTGCCGTCGCGGTTCGGCGGCCAGCATATGCCGCATATCGAGGCGATTGACCTCCGGCGTGAAGCGCCGCCGCGCGGCCGCTTTATCGCACCCAAGCTCGCCGAGCAGGTTCGGCTTGCAGTCGAACGGCGAGAACAGGCGCTGTTGTTTCTCAACCGACGTGGCTACGCGCCGCTGACGTTGTGCCGCGCCTGCGGGCACCGCTTCGCCTGTACCATTTGCGATGCGTGGCTGGTGGACCACCGCTTTCGCCAGCGACTTGTCTGTCATCACTGCGGTTTCTCGATGCCGCGTCCGCATGCCTGCCCGAATTGCGCCGCGGAGGAATCGCTGGTGGCAGTTGGTCCCGGCGTCGAGCGTTTGCAGGAAGAGGTGGCGAGCCTGTTTCCGGACGCACGTTCCATGGTGCTGTCGAGCGATCTCATCACCTCGGTCGAAACTATGCGCAGCGAGTTGAACGAGATCGCCGAAGGCCGCGTCGATATCATCATCGGCACCCAACTGGTGGCCAAGGGTCACCATTTCCCGCGGCTCAATCTGGTCGGCGTGGTGGATGCTGATCTTGGCCTCAGCAATGGCGATCCGCGCGCCGCCGAGCGCACCTGGCAATTGCTCAACCAGGTGATCGGCCGCGCCGGGCGCGACCAGGGCAGGGGCGTCGGCTATTTGCAGACCCATCAGGTGGAACACCCCGTGATGAAGGCGCTGGTCGCCTGTGACCGCGAAGCATTCTACGCCAGCGAAATCGACTCCCGCGAACGCACCGGCTACCCGCCGTTCGGGCGGCTGGCGAGCCTGATCGTGTCGGCCGGCGATCGTCCCACCGCGGAAGGTTTTGCGCGCAAGCTGGCGGCGATCGCGCCTCTCGATGAGCGAATCAAGGTGCTCGGCCCCGCCGAAGCGCCGCTCGCGGTCATCAAAGGCCGTTATCGGTTCCGCCTGCTGGTGAAGTCGCTGCGTAATGTCGATCTGTCGGAATATCTGCGCGAATGGCTGGCCGCGGGCCCGAAGACCAAAGGTAACCTCAAGCTAGAGGTCGATGTCGATCCGCAGAGCTTTTTGTGAGCCAAAAACAAAACCCGCCGTCGGTTGCGACGGCGGGCTTTGGTGTCAGCGTCAAATCAGCTCCTTGACCCGATAAAAGTGCGGGACAAATGGCACTGATGTCTTGAAGGCTGCGTGGATTACATGACCTCGGCGACGACCCGGCCGACGCCGGCGCCCGTCAGACCGATGGCACGGGCAGCGCCCGTGGACAGGTCCAGTACCCGGCCGCGAACGAACGGGCCGCGGTCGTTGATGGTCACGACGACGCTGCGGCCGCCATGGGTGACCCTAAGCTTGGTGCCGAACGGCAAGCTACGATGGGCTGCGGTCATGGCTTCCTGATTGAAGCGCTGGCCGGAGGCGGTCCTGCTGCCGGATTCATTGCCGTAGAAAGAGGCCATGCCCGAGAAGCTGCGGCCGCCCGTGGTCGGCTCGATCGACGCATTGGCTTCCCGCCAGGACGAATGCTCGCTCCGGGCGGCGTGATGGGCAAAATGGTGGTGGTGATGGTGGTGCCGATAGGGCCTCGCCGAGGCTTCGGAAGCGGCGCCACCGGTGAAAGCAGCTGCGGCAAAAAGGACGAGCGCCGTACGCGACTGGGCGACTTTGCCCAGCGTCTGCTTGTTCAATTTCAGCATTATATCAGTCCCTCAATTTAAGTAACGCCACATCTGTGACGAGTGGAACCCCCGCTCCATTTTGAGGACTGCCGTTTGATTTCGCAATGAGGCATAAAAGGGGCAGTAGAACCGATTTGTCTCACCATGAAACATCTTGTTATATGGAACAGAAGATCGTTGGATGTTCCGTAATGCTGGAATTATTGATCAAGTAGTCAAATTTATACTTGAGTGATACGGTTAATACTGATGAATAAAGTTCTCGCGTGGGTTGCCGAGATTTCGGCAAGTATTGCGAATTGGGGATGGCTGGCCGACTTTTCGCGTTCCGCCCGGTGGGCGCATGCGGCCATGCAATAACGGACGGAACGATTCTGGCTGTTCAAGCCCGGTTTCTGAATACCGTTCTGGTGACTTAGCCCGTCTCGGCGAATAGCCAAACGGTCGATAAGCGATCGGCCTGCAAACCGCGTGCGGCAAGGCATCGCCGACCGCGGCCGTCATATTGCACCTGCACTCTTGCTATGTTAGCAAAGCCGCGATTTTAACGGTCCTGGCGCTGCCTGTGCCGGTCGAAAATCGAAGTCCCGATTGAACTCCAAGGGCTTGGATCGCTAGGCGCCGCATTTGGGCGACGGTTTTTCCCTTGCGAGTTTGACAGCAATAAAGAGCGCGCTTGTGGCTGAGAATCCGTCCGTATCGGGAGTGTCCGGTCGTTATGCAACGGCCTTGTTCGAATTGGCGCGCGATGAAAAATCAATCGACGCCGTCAAGGCTGATCTCGACGCATTTGATGCGATGCTGGCGGACAGCGCCGATCTGAAGCGTCTCGTTCGCAGCCCGGTTTTTTCCTCCGACACCCAGGTGAAGGCGCTGTCGGCGGTGCTCGACAAGGCCGGTATTTCCGGCATTTCCGCCAATTTCCTGAAAGTTCTCACCTCCAATCGGCGGCTGTTCGCCGTTGATCAGGTGATCCGCGCCTTCCGCGCGCTGGTGGCCAAATTCAAGGGCGAGGCGACCGCCGACGTGACGGTGGCCGAACAGCTCAGCGACAAGAATCTCGATGCCCTCAAGACCGCACTGAAGTCGGTGACGGGCAAAGATGTTTCGCTCAACGTGAAAGTCGATCCCTCGATCATCGGCGGCCTTGTTGTCAAACTCGGCAGCCGCATGGTCGATAGTTCGCTTCGCACCAAACTCAATTCGATCAAGCACGCGATGAAAGAGGCAGGCTGATGGACATCCGCGCCGCGGAAATTTCCGCGATCCTCAAGGACCAGATCAAGAATTTTGGCCAGGAGGCCGAGGTCTCCGAAGTTGGACAGGTGTTGTCTGTCGGCGACGGCATCGCCCGTGTCTTCGGCCTCGACAACGTCCAGGCCGGTGAGATGGTCGAGTTCGAGAATGGAACACGCGGCATGGCGCTGAACCTGGAAACCGACAACGTCGGTATCGTGATTTTCGGCGCCGACCGCGAGATCAAGGAAGGCCAGACCGTCAAGCGCACCCGCGCCATCGTCGATACGCCGGTCGGCAAGGGGCTACTCGGCCGCGTCGTCGACGCGCTCGGCAATCCAATCGACGGCAAGGGCCCGATCAAGGCCGACAAGCGCATGCGCGTCGACGTCAAGGCGCCCGGCATCATTCCGCGCAAGTCGGTCAATGAGCCGATGGCGACCGGTCTCAAGGCGATCGATGCGCTGATCCCGGTCGGCCGCGGCCAGCGTGAATTGATCATCGGCGACCGCCAGACCGGCAAGACCGCGATCGCGCTCGACACCATCCTCAACCAGAAGCCGCTGAACGCCCAGCCGGACGAGAACATCAAGCTCTATTGCGTCTATGTCGCGATCGGGCAGAAGCGTTCCACCGTCGCGCAGTTCGTGAAGGTGCTCGAAGAGCAGGGCGCGCTGGAATATTCGATCATTGTCGCGGCCACCGCGTCCGATCCGGCGCCGATGCAGTACATCGCGCCGTTCACCGGCTGCACCATGGGCGAGTATTTCCGCGACAACGGCATGCACGCGGTCATCATCTATGACGACTTGTCCAAACAGGCCGTCGCCTATCGCCAGATGTCGCTGTTGCTGCGCCGTCCGCCGGGCCGCGAAGCCTATCCGGGCGACGTCTTCTATCTGCATTCGCGCCTGCTGGAACGCGCCGCCAAGCTCAACAAGGAGCAGGGTTCGGGCTCACTCACGGCGCTGCCGGTGATCGAAACCCAGGCCAACGACGTCTCGGCCTACATTCCGACCAACGTGATTTCGATTACCGACGGGCAGATCTTCCTCGAAACCGACCTGTTCTTCCAGGGCATCCGGCCTGCGGTGAACGTCGGCCTGTCGGTGTCGCGCGTCGGATCGTCGGCGCAGACCAAGGCGATGAAGAAGGTCGCCGGCAAGATCAAGGGCGAGCTGGCGCAATACCGCGAAATGGCGGCGTTCGCGCAGTTCGGCTCCGACCTCGACGCCTCGACCCAGCGCCTGCTCAACCGCGGCTCGCGCCTGACCGAACTTCTCAAGCAGCCGCAATTCTCGCCGCTGAAGATGGAAGAGCAGGTCTGCGTGATCTGGGCCGGCACCAACGGTTATCTCGACGCGCTTCCGCTCAACAAGGTGCGGGCGTTCGAGGACGGGCTGTTGTCGACGCTGCGGGGCAAGAACGTCGAGATCCTCAACACCATTCGTGACAGCCGCGATCTTTCCGACGATACCGCGGCCAAGCTGAAGAGCGTGGTCGAGGGCTTCGTCAAGACGCTCGCTTAAAGAGGCCGTCATGGCCGGCGCACCCGCGTCTTTGGACATAGATGGGAAATTCAAGACGTGGATGTCCGGCACGAGGCCGGGCATAACGAAATAAGGGGTTCGCGGCCGGATCAGAATCGGGTCGCCAGGGTGAACTGAGATGGCTTCACTGAAGGACATGCGGGTCCGCATCGCCTCGACCAAGGCGACGCAGAAGATCACCAAGGCGATGCAGATGGTCGCGGCCTCGAAGTTGCGCCGCGCACAGAGCGCCGCCGAAGCCGCCCGGCCTTATGCCGAAAAGATGGATGCGGTGATCTCCGATATTGCGAAGGCTGCGGCAGGTTCGCCCGGCGCGCCGGCGCTCCTGGCCGGAACCGGCAAAGATCAGGTGCATCTCCTGTTGGTGTGTACTGGCGAACGCGGTCTTTCAGGCGCCTTCAACTCCTCGATCGTGCGGCTCGCCCGCGAGCACGCGCTGAAGCTGATTTCGCAAGGCAAAGAGGTCAAGTTCTTCTGCGTCGGCCGCAAGGGGCTGGAACAGCTTCGCCGCACCTTCGACAAGCAGATCGTCGAAAGCGTCGAATTGCGCTCGGTTCGCCAGCTCGGCTTCGTCAATGCCGAAGACATCGCCAAAAAGGTCATCGCGCGGTTCAACAACGGCGAATTTGACGTTTGCACGCTGTTCTATTCGCGCTTCCGCTCGGTGATCGCCCAGATCCCGACCGCGCAGCAGATCATCCCGCTGGTGGTGGAAGCGACTGCTGCGAACGCCGAGCCAGCGGTTTCCTATGAATACGAGCCGGAGGAAGACGAGATCCTGCCCCGGCTTTTACCGCGCAACATTGCGGTGCAGGTTTTCCGCGCGCTCCTGGAGAACAACGCCTCCTTCTACGGAGCCCAGATGAGCGCGATGGACAACGCTACCCGCAACGCCGGCGACATGATTCGCAAGCAGACGCTGATTTACAACCGCACCCGTCAGGCCATGATCACCAAGGAGCTGATTGAAATCATCTCCGGCGCCGAGGCGATGTAACGGCGACACGCACGATCAGGCCGACGGGTCCAGAGATTGAGAATTCGAAGGAGATAGTTTTATGGCTACACCTGCCAACCAGACCGGACGCATCACGCAGGTCATCGGCGCCGTCGTTGACGTGCAGTTCGAAGGACATCTGCCCGCTATTCTGAACGCGATCGAAACCAAGAACGGCGGTAACCGCCTGGTGCTCGAGGTCGCGCAGCATCTCGGCGAGTCCACGGTGCGCACGATCGCGATGGACACCACCGAGGGTCTGGTCCGCGGTCAGGAAGTCACCGACACCGGCAATCCGATCATGGTGCCGGTCGGCGCCGGAACGCTGGGCCGCATCATCAACGTCATCGGCGAGCCGATCGATGAAGCCGGTCCGGTGGCATCGGAGGGTCTGCGCGCCATCCATCAGGAAGCGCCGCTCTATACCGATCAGTCCACCGAAGCCGAAATTCTCGTCACCGGCATCAAGGTGGTGGATCTGCTCGCGCCCTACGCCAAAGGCGGCAAGATCGGCCTGTTCGGCGGTGCCGGCGTCGGCAAGACCGTGCTGATCCAGGAACTTATCAACAACGTCGCCAAGGCGCATGGTGGTTACTCGGTGTTCGCCGGCGTCGGCGAGCGCACCCGCGAAGGCAACGACCTCTATCACGAGTTCATCGAATCCAAGGTCAACGCGGACCCGCATCATCCCGATCCAAGCGTGAAGTCGAAATGCGCGCTGGTGTTCGGCCAGATGAACGAACCGCCGGGCGCGCGCGCCCGCGTCGGCCTCACCGGTCTGACCGTTGCCGAGCATTTCCGCGACCAGGGCCAGGACGTGCTGTTCTTCGTCGACAACATTTTCCGCTTTACCCAGGCAGGCTCCGAAGTGTCGGCGCTGTTGGGACGCATTCCCTCGGCCGTGGGCTATCAGCCAACGCTCGCGACCGACATGGGCGCGCTGCAGGAGCGCATCACCACGACGCACAAGGGTTCGATTACGTCGGTGCAGGCGATTTACGTGCCGGCCGACGACCTGACCGACCCGGCGCCCGCGACCTCGTTCGCCCACTTGGATGCGACCACGGTGTTGAACCGTGCGATCTCGGAAAAAGGCATCTATCCGGCGGTGGACCCGCTCGACTCGACCTCGCGCATGCTTTCTCCGCTGGTCGTCGGCGAAGAGCACTACAACACCGCGCGCATGGTGCAGCAGGTGCTGCAGAAATATAAATCGCTGCAGGACATCATCGCCATTCTCGGCATGGACGAATTGTCGGAAGAGGACAAGATCACGGTCGCGCGCGCCCGCAAGGTCGAACGCTTCCTGTCGCAGCCCTTCCATGTCGCCGAAGTCTTCACCGGCTCGCCCGGCAAGTTCGTCGACCTCGCCGACACCATCAAGGGCTTCCGCGACCTGTGCGAAGGCAAGTACGACCATTTGCCGGAAGCCGCCTTCTACATGGTGGGCACGATCGAAGAGGCGGTCGAAAAGGGCAAGAAGCTCGCGGAAGCGGCGTAAGAACGCGAATAGCGAATAGGGGCGGCGAATAGCCGCTCCCGCCCTTCGCCACTCGCTACTCACCATTCGCTAGGTAAATCATGGCCACCTTTCACTTCGATCTCGTCTCGCCCGAAAAGCTCGCCTTCTCCGGCGAAGTCGATCAAGTCGACGTTCCCGGGGTCGAGGGCGACTTCGGCGTGCTGGCCGGTCATGCGCCGGTCGTGGCCGCGATCCGGCCGGGCATCCTGACCGTGATATCGGGCGGATCGAAGCAGAAGATCATCGTGCTCGGCGGGCTTGCCGAGGTTTCGGCCAAGGGTCTCACGGTGCTGGCCGACGTCGCCACCTCGCTCGACGAACTCGACCGGACGCAGTTTGCGGAAACCATCGCCGACATGGAAGCCAAGCTCTCCGAAAAGGAAGGCTCCGAGCTCGATCGCGAGATCGAAAGGCTCGACCATTTCAAGAGCATCGAGCACGAACTCAATACGACGGCGCTGCACTAAACGCGTACCTTGCGCTGCGCGACTTTTGCCAACGCACCGATAAGTCATCGAAGGACATCGGGACGCGACCCTCGATTGCCACGTCATCGCGATCAGGCCATTTCTGGTCGCCGAATTAACCCGTTGCCGCGAATTTTGCGAATTGCTGCGCCACCGCCCGATAGACGTCGCGACGGAACGGCACCACGAGGTCGGCAACGCGATCAAGCCGCTCCCAGCGCCATTGGTCGAATTCCGGCGGCTGGCCGTTGCGCGAAGTGAGTGGATCGATTTCCTGCTCGGAGCCGGCAAAGCGCAACGCAAACCATTTTTGCCGCTGGCCTCGAAACTGCGCCAGCCGGTGCGATGGCGGACCCGAATAGGGCGGAAACTCGTAACTCAACCAATCGGTCTCGCCGAGATAGCCGGCACTTTTCACGCCGGTTTCTTCCCAAAGCTCGCGCATCACCGCCTCGCGTGGATTTTCTTCGGCGTCGATTCCGCCCTGCGGCATTTGCCACTCAAGGCCGGGGAGAATGATCTCCGGGCCGTCGTGCTTGAAGCGTCGTCCGATCAAAACCTTGCCCGCGGCATTGAACAGCGCAATGCCGACATTAGGACGGTAGGGCTTTGTCATGACGAATCGCTTGCGTGGGTTGGCGCTTAAGGGGAGAGGCGAATTCAACCGCCCGCGAGCTTGGCGAATTCCTTGACCACGCGCTCGTAGACCGGGCGCTTGAACGGAACGATCAGGTCGGGCAAGTTTTTCATCGGCTCCCAACGCCAGCCGACGAACTCGGCCTTGTGCCCGCCGCCGGGGCTCGCGACATTGATCTCGCGGTCTTCACCGGTGAAGCGAACGGCGTACCATTTCTGGCGCTGGCCACGATAGCGGCCCTTCCAGGCTCGGCCGGCGATGGTGCGCGGAATATCGTAAACCAGCCAGTCCGCGACTTCGGCAAGCTTCTCGACCGAACGGACGCTGGTTTCCTCGTAGAGTTCGCGCTTGGCGGCTTCCCACGTATCCTCGCCGGGATCGACGCCGCCTTGCGGCATCTGCCAGACATGGGATTCGTCGACATGCTCGATGCCGCCGGCTCTGCGACCGATGAAGACCAGCCCGGCTGCGTTGATCAGCATCATGCCGACACAGGTTCGATAGGGCAGGTCTTCGTAACGCGCCATTCCGTCAATGCCTCCCGCGTGGTGGCGTGACACCAGCTAGTGGTCCGATTCTAACATTTGTATCCCGATGTGGCAGGCACTTCTGCAAATGTTGGAAACAAAGGACCACTGGCAAACATAAGTTTCTAGTGGAGTTTTGGATTTGACATTCGCTATTCACGCAATCCCGGCGACAGGATAGCGAATGTCAAATCCACTCCACTAGCTTGATTTTGATTTCAGCATCGCGGTTGTCAATGGCACGAGCAAGAGACCATGGCTGTCAAGCGTCCTGCTCCAGACGCTAATCCGTTCGATCGAGATCGGCAACGCCGAGGCGACGCCCACCGCGATTCCACGTTCTTTGGCCAATCCCTCGAGTTTGGCCAAAGCGCGATCGATTTCGCCCGGAGTCGGCACCGCATCGATGGCGAGGTCGGCCTTGGCGAAGGGCACGGCCTGGGCTGCCGTCAGCGAGAGGGCGGTAGAGCGCGCCAATCCGTCGTCGAAATAACCAAGGCCGCGTTTGGCGGCTTCCCGCACGATCGGTGCCATCGCGGTATCGGTTGCCACAAAGCGGGCGCCCATGAAATTGGCAATCCCGGCGTAACCCTGGAACCGGCTGAGGTGCCAATACAGGCGATCGACATTCTGTTCGGGGGCCAGCGTCGTCAGCAGGGTCTGCGGTCCCGGATCGTTGTCGGGATAGTCATAGGGCTCCATCGGGATCTGCAGCAGAATCTCATGATGCTGCGCGCGTGCCCGCTCGACGAGCTTGGCCGGGTCCGATCCGTAAGGGGTGAAGGCCAGCGTCACCGCGGCAGGCAATCTCAGGATGGCATCGACGGTCTTGGCGGCGCCGACACCGAGGCCGCCGACGACGATGGCGATAATCGGCATCTTCGCGGCCTTGGCCCGGTCGACGTCACCCGCATAGGCGGTAAACGGCTTCAACCCGTCGGACATGGTCGGGATCATGCCGTAGCGGGATTTTTCCAGAAGCCGCGGGTCGATCCCGGACATCGCGGCGGGGCCCGCATTTGCGTCCTTTTCGGAAGCCTCGCCGCCGCCGATCGGCACGTCGTGCCGCGCGCCGCTCGATCCGTCGATGATGGTGATGGTTCGCTGGTCCGAAGCTGCGCCGGCCTTGGATGAATTCGCCGATGGCTCGCCGCCGTGCGACGCCATGGTCGATTTCTCGGCCGGTTTCTCAGGCACCATCTCGCCGGGCTTCGCGGCCGGCTTATCGTCGCCCGAAGGCCCGATCGCGATCCGCACCAGCGGCTCGCCGCCGAACGGGTCATCGGTGAAGAGAGCATAGCCGGCAAAAATCAGCAGGAACAGGCCGAGCGCCGCCGCCAAAACCTGCATCTTGGTGAAAGGCAGCCGAAAACGGCGCCTGCCACGCGCGATATCGCGTCCAAGCGGAGCACTCAGCTCGTCGGCCGCCTCTGCCATCGAACTCCCCGAATCAATCAGTTTGAAGATACCACGGCCGTGCAAGGCAACGGCAGGGTGGAACCGCTCCTCCCACGGCGGTCGAATCGCCGCGCGGGTATTTCCGGGGCTTTTCCTGATTCGCCGCCGCTGCGAGTTTCCATCCGCAGGCAAATAAAAAGGGCGGCCCTGCTGGCCGCCCTTTTTCGAAAAATACCTCTAAGCGATCAATTCGCTTCCTTGTTGGGAGCCCTCTCGACCGATGCGTTGTCGCCGGTCGCCGGCGCGGTCGGGTTGACCTTGACGCCGTGGAGAAGGTCGTCGGCCATCTTCAGCGCCTTGTCGTTCTTGGGATCCGGCGGCACGTAGGACTGCGAACCGGTTTTCTCGTCGCCATCGTTCTTCAAGTGACCGCGCAGCGAAGCCTCGCCCTTGGTGTCGGTCCGCGACTTCAACTCGTCCGGCACATCCTGCAACACCTCGATGTCCGGAACGATGCCCTTGGCCTGGATCGATTTGCCGGACGGGGTGTAATAACGCGCCGTGGTCAGCCGCAGCGCGCCGTTACCGGCGCCGAGCGGTATGATGGTCTGAACAGAACCCTTGCCGAACGAACGGGTGCCGATCAGCGTTGCGCGCTTGTGGTCCTGCAACGCGCCGGCGACGATTTCGGAAGCCGACGCCGAGCCGCCATTGATCAGAACGATCACCGGCTTGCCCTTGGTGAGGTCGCCCGGACGCGCCGAGCGGCGCTGGGTTTCCTCGGCATTGCGTCCGCGGGTCGAGACGATTTCGCCGCGCTCGAGGAAGGTGTCGGAAACGGTCACCGCTTCTTCCAGGAGGCCGCCGGGGTTGTTGCGAAGATCGATGACGAAGCCCTTCAGCTTGTCGCCGAGCTGAGTATTGAGATTGTTGATCTCCTTCTTCAGCCCTTCGGTGGTCTGCTCGTTGAAGGTGGTGATGCGGATATAACCGATATCGTCGCCTTCGACGCGCGCGCGCACCGAGCGGACACGGATATTGTCGCGCACCAGGGTGACGTCGATCGGATTGTCGGCGCCCTTGCGCATCACCTTGAGCCGGATCTTGGTGTTGACGGGCCCGCGCATCTTTTCAACCGCCTGATTGAGCGTCAGGCCCTGGACCTGCTCGTCGTCGAGCATGGTGATGATGTCGTTGGCGAGGATGCCGGCCTTGGAAGCCGGTGTGTCGTCGATCGGCGACACCACCTTGATCAGGCCGTCTTCCATGGTGACTTCGATGCCGAGGCCGCCGAATTCGCCGCGCGTCTGCACCTGCATGTCGCGGAAGCTCTTGGCGTCCATGTAGCTGGAATGCGGATCGAGCCCGCTCAACATGCCGCTGATGGCGGATTCGACCAGCTTGCTGTCGTCCGGCTTCTCGACATAGTCGCTGCGTACCCGCTCGAACACGTCGCCGAACAGGTTGAGCTGGCGATAGGTGTCCGACGTCGAGGCACGCGCGATCGATCCCATCATCACCGCGCGCGGCTGGGTCACGAACAGCGTCAATGCCGCGCCAGTGGCGGCGCTAAGAAGAATGAGAGAAGTCTTGCGCATCATCCGCGAACCTTTTCGCCTTCATTTGCGGCCCACCATGGGCCTGGATCAATGGGAGTGCCGTCCTTACGGAACTCAATATAGAGCACGGGTTGACTGGCACTGGTTGCCAGTATCGAAGCGACCTGGGATGTCGTCCCCATGGTCGCAACCGGCTCCCCCGTAAGAACAAACTGTCCAATGTTAACCGAAATGCGCCCCATTCCGGCGATCAGGACATGATACCCGCCACCGGCGTTCAGGATCAAGAGTTGTCCGTAGCTGCGGAAGGGACCGGCATAGACGACCCAGCCGTCACACGGGGTTGTGACCTGAGCGCCGGCCCGGGTTGCCAAAGAAATGCCTTTTTCGACGCCACCTACGCCGTCGGAACCGCCAAACTCCCGTATTTTGACGCCGTTCACCGGCAGAGCGAGCAATCCCTTCGCGGAAGCGAACGCCACCGCCGGGCTCTGCCGGGCCGGGTTCTTCAGGCCGCCTAAATTAGGCTTGCCATCGGCCGTGTTGCCGGGCGTCCCCTGCAAAATGGCTGCGGCTGCCGCCTTCGCCGCGCTCTTTGAGTCCTGTTCCATCCTGCTGATCAGGCCCTGAAGGCTGTCGACCTGTTTGGAGAGCGCAATAGCGCGCGCGCTTTCCGTCTCCAGGTCCTTTTCGGCGCCGCTTTGCGTGCGCTGGCGCTCATCGATCAGAGCCGCAAGCCGGGTCTGGTCGTCCCTCAGGTGGTCACGGTCGGAGGCCAAGCGGTCGCGCTCCGAGGCAATCGCCTTGCGCAAGGCCACGAGTTCGGCGAGGTCCTTGGCGAGGACTTCCGCACGGGCGCGCAATTCGGGCACAACGGCTCCGAGCAATATGGCGGTTCGAAGCGATTGCAGCGCATCTTCGGGCCTGACCAGCAAGGCCGGCGGCGTCCGGCGTCCGGCGCGCTGTAACGCCGCCAGCACTTCCACCACCTCAGCGCGGCGCGAATCGAGCGAGCTCCTGATTTGCTGGTCGCGGGCGTCGAGCGGGCGAAGCCTCGCTTCCGCCTCGCCGATCCTGGTTTCGACGGTTCGAACCTGGGCGGCCACATCGATCAATTGCGTGTTCAGCTTGCTGCGGTCCTGACCGATCGACGCAATCGACGCTTTGAGCTGTTGCTGAAGTTCCGTCGAACTTTTTTGCTGGGCCCGTGCCGCCTCCAGTTCCTGCTCGCGCTGTTTGATGGCGTCAGGGGAGCCGGCTGCCTGCGGCGCGTTCTCGGCAACCTGGGCCGATGCGCTCACGCCGGCCGAAGCGAGAGTTGCGGAAAACAGGATGACCGAAATGCGGGCCAAAGAGAGCGCGTCGGCGCGAGCGATGCCGTGAAGGTGCGGATTGTTCCGTGCCGGTTGCATCAATCCCGTCGTGCCTTACGCGAGCGTGGTGCGCCTGTTTACGCGCGGTGATAGGGGTGCCCTGCCAGGATGGTGGCCGCGCGATAAATCTGCTCAAAAAGCATGACGCGCACCATTTGGTGCGGCCAGGTCGCTGAGCCGAACGCCATCCTCATTTGTGCCATGCGCCGCAATTCGGGCGAAAGTCCGTCCGCGCCGCCGATGATGAAAATAGTATTGGCGACCTGGTCGTCTCGCCAGCGGGCGAGTTGCCCGGCAAACGTACCGCTGTCGATGTTGTCGCCCCGCTCATCGAGCGCGACCAGCACGGATTTGGGCGGAATCGCTGCCGAAATCGCCGCCGCCTCCTCGGCGATACGCGCAGTTGCATCGCGGGCGCGGCTTTCGGCCATGTCCTGAATCTCGAGGCCGCGAAATCCCAGCTTGCGGCCAATATCGTCGAACCGCTCGCGGTAGCGCTCGGCGAGTTCCCGTTCTGGGCCCCGCTTGAGCCGTCCGATGGCAATGACGAGAAGGCGCATGATTCGGCCAAGCTGCCGTGGATTCAAGCGGGTGTCCATAAACCCCACCTAGGGCCTCTGGCATGAAGTTGACGTCCACCATCCTCCGGGACGCGGCCCAGGAAGCAAATGCCGGACTCCAGACCCTCTGCTGAACCGAAAGCCTAAATCGCCTTCGCGGTCGTCGGACCCTGCATCCACAATCTTTCCAGATTGTAGAATTCGCGGACCTCGGGCCTGAAGATGTGGACGACCACGTCTCCCGAATCGATCAGCACCCAATCGCAATTGGACAGGCCTTCGACATGGGGATTTTTGATTCCACTCTCTTTGAGACCCTTGGCGACATTTTCCGCAATCGCGCCAACGTGCCGGTTAACCCGGCCGGTGGTGACGACCATGTAGTCGGAATATGCCGATTTGCCGCGAAGGTCGATGGTGACCGTTTCTTCCGCCTTCATATCGTCGAGGCGGGAGAGGATCAGATTCAGGGTCTTGTCGGCGTCTGGTTGCGCCTTCAAGGCCGCAGCTTTGGTCGATGTTTTACGCGCGGGTTTGGTTGCGGTCTTCTTGGAAACCTTGGGTAAAACAGACTTGGACAATACAGACGTGGCCAGGGACCATTCCTTTCACTGTATCGCGACCGCCCGAATCCTTCGGACGCCCGCCACCATTCTATGCATGTGGGGTTAACGGTTTCAATATCCAGTGTCCTGGTTCTGACATTCATATCTTGTCGCAACGGGTTCGTTTACGAATGTCAGAACCAAAGGGACACTGGCAAATATAAGATTTCAATGTGGTTTTGGATTTGACATTCGCGTTACTCCCTCGCTGCGACACCGTGGCGAATGTCAAATCCACCACATTGGTGTCCCACCGGCACGGCGTTTCCGAGGTTCGAAAGTGTGTCATTCCGGCTATCCCCGACATGAACGTCGGAAAATGTGAGGCAGCCGGTAATCCCATGTGCGCTGGCGCCGCGATCCCGCGGCCTCAACTCGTCCTCCAGCTTCCGTCCTGGTTCCGCAGGCCCGTCGAGGACAAATGCAGTTTCAAACCGGTGAGAAAAACCCACGCCGGCGTGCGTTGCTCGGCGAGGCTTGCAGACTGATTTTCCGGGAGGCGGTAGCGCGCAAGAGCCTGGGCGGCCGGCGAGGCGAGGGCGCGAAAGCTTTGCGGCGGTCGGTCGATCACAGCGATCGGTACCTCGGATGCTATGCGCCGCCAGTCATGCCAGCGGTGAAATTGCGCAAGATTGTCCGCTCCCATGATCCAGACAAAGTGCAGGCCCGAGGCACGGCGGCACAAATATCTTATCGTGTCGGCAGTGTAGCGCGTTCCAATGACGGATTCGAGACAGCTCACGTCGATGCGTGGGTCATGCGCCAGCTGCCGCGCCGCTTCCATGCGCTCGGTAAGATCGTGCGGTGCCCGGTCGGCCTTCAGCGGATTGCCCGGCGTCACCAGCCACCACACCCGGTCAAGTTTCAAACGCTTGATCGCGAACAGGCTGATGGCGCGATGCGCCAGATGCGGCGGATCGAACGAGCCGCCCAAAAGGCCGATGCGCATGCCGTTGGCGTAGGGCGGAAGAACGGAAGCCACCGATGCCGAGGCCGGAGAAACTTTACTCAACGCGTTCCCCGCTGCGGACAATTTCTGCGCATCACGGCCGCGTCTGTCCGGTGCCGTGAACGCGGTATTTAAAACTCGTCAATTGTTCTGCGCCCACAGGGCCACGGGCGTGAAACCTGCCGGTGGCAATGCCGATCTCGGCGCCGAAGCCGAACTCGCCGCCATCGGCAAATTGCGTCGACGCATTGTGCAACACGATGGCTGAATCGACTTCATTGAGGAATTGGCGCGCTGTCGCCTCGTCCTCGGTCACGATCGCATCGGTGTGGTGTGATCCGTGATTGTGAATATGGGCGATCGCCTCGTCGAGGCCGTCCACGACCCGGGCTGCGATGATCGCGTCTTCGTATTCAGTGTCCCAGTCTTCGTCGGAAGCGGGCTTCACGCGGGCATCGGTCGCTTGCACGGCAGCGTCGCCGCGCACTTCACAGCCCGCATCGAGCAGCATTTCGATCAGCGGCTTGAGAGATGTCGGTGCGCCTTTGCGATCGACCAGCAGAGTCTCGGCCGCGCCGCAGACGCCGGGCCGGCGCATCTTGGCGTTCAACACGATCGATTTGGCCATCGCCAGATCTGCGGCGCGATCGACATAGACGTGATTGACGCCTTCGAGATGGGCGAACACCGGCACGCGCGCTTCGGCTTCGACGCGCCCGACCAGGCTCTTGCCGCCGCGCGGCACGATCACGTCGATGGCGCCGCCAAGTCCCGTCAACATCAATCCGACCGCGGCGCGGTCGCGCGTCGGCACCAGCGTAATCGCAGCTTCGGGCAGGCCTGCTTCGCGCAAACCCCGCACCAGGCAATCATGGATCGCGCGGCAGGAGCGGAAACTGTCCGAGCCGCCGCGCAGGATGACGGCGTTGCCGGATTTCAGGCAAAGCACGCCGGCATCGGCGGCCACGTTGGGCCGGCTTTCGAAAATCACGCCGACGACTCCAAGCGGCACGCGAACGCGTTCGATCGTCATGCCGTTGGGGCGCTGCCAGCGCTCGGTCACCACGCCAATCGGATCTTCGATCGCGCGCACGGTGGCGACCCCGTCCGCCATGGCATCGATGCGGTTTTGGGTCAGCGTCAATCGATCGACGAAGGCCGAAGTGGCCCCGTTGGCGCGAGCCTCCGTGACGTCCTCGGCGTTGGCGGCGAGAATGGCCGCTGCATGGCTGCGGATCGCCCGCTCGATGGCGTCCAGCGCCTTGTTCTTCTGCGCAGGCGAGGCGAGCGCCAGCACCCGCGCAGCCGCCCGCGCGCGGGTCGCAAGCGCATTCATCAGTTCGGTCAAATCGGCGTTGCCGTCTATGGCTTTCAGCGGCGCAGTCATGTCGGTCCAAATCCAAGGTCGGGTAGCCATTAACATCATGCTTTAGCATGAAAATCCGCTTCTTGCGAAGGCCGGCTGCATGCGTCGGTGACGAGGGTGGCCCGATCGACGGCCTGGAGACGGCCGCGCCAGGTCGGCCAATGGCCTATTTGAGCGGGATTGCTCCGCTGGGGCCGATGACGAGGTCGTCGCGATGGATCATTTCGGCCCGGCCGCTGATGCCCAAAATGGTCGCCACATCGCCTGACGAGCGGCCCTTGATCTTCTCGGCATCGTCGGCATCATAGGCAACAAGACCGCGGCCGATTTCGTGGGTGTCGGGGCCGCGTACCACCACGGCATCGCCGCGGGCAAACTGGCCGTCTACCCTGATCACGCCGGCCGGCAACAGGCTCTTTCCGGCACGCAGCGCGCTCACCGCACCGGCATCGATCGTCAGCGTGCCCTTCGGCTCGAGCGAGCCGGCGATCCAGCGCTTGCGCGCGGTGACCGGATTGGCCGGCGTCAGGAACCAGGTGCAGCGCCCGCCGTCGGCGATGGCTTGCAGCGGATGCTCGATCTTGCCGGACGCAATCAGCATATGGGTGCCGGCGGTGGTGGCGATCTTGGCCGCCTCGATCTTGGTGTACATCCCGCCGCGCGAGAGTTCGGATTCGGCTGCGCCCGCCATCGCCTCGATTTCAGAGGTGACGGACTCCACGACCGGAATCAGTTTCGCATCGGGATTGGCGGCAGGTGGTGCGGTGTAGAGTCCATCGATGTCGGAGAGCAGGATCAAAAGGTCGGCGCTCGCCATGGTGGCGACGCGTGCGGCCAGCCGATCGTTGTCGCCGTAGCGGATTTCGTTGGTGGCCACCGTGTCGTTCTCATTGATGATCGGCACCGCGCGCCATTCCAGGAGCTTGGCGATGGTGGATCGCGCGTTGAGATAGCGGCGGCGTTCCTCGGTATCCTGCAAGGTCACGAGGATCTGCCCCGAACCGATACCGTGCGCACCGAGTACTTCCGACCAGATCCGCGCCAGCGCAATCTGACCCACGGCGGCTGCGGCCTGGCTTTCCTCAAGCTTCAGCGGGCCGCGCGGCAATTTCAATCGGCTGCGTCCGAGCGCGATCGAGCCGGACGAGACCACCAGCAATTCGCGTCCCTCGCCGTGGAGCTTTGCAAGGTCGCCCGCCAGCGCCGAAAGCCAGGCGGTGCGCACCTCGCCGGCAGCCGAATCGATCAGCAGCGAGGAGCCGACCTTGACGACGATGCGGCGGAATTTTTTTAAGCTTGGGCGAGCCATGGCGAGTGCGACTTTGCAGGCGGAGCTTTGCAAGACGATTACTGCGAGAGTCTACGACAGTACAGGCGGCAAGCCGCTCAGCTCGGGAGCGTCGCCCAAGGTTCGGACACCGCGGCTTCGGCACCGCCTTTGGCCTTGCTAGAGACCGGAGCTTCTCCGATCACTTCGACGAGTGACCGTAGCGCCGTCTCGACGCCTTCGCCAGTTGCGCCCGAGATCAGCAGCGGCGTCTTTTTGGCGGCGCGTTTCAGCCGGTCCTTCTGTTTCTTCAGCTCATCCGGCGTCACCGCATCGATCTTGTTCAAGGCGACGATCTCGATCTTGTCGGCGAGGTCACCCGCATAGGCCTCAAGCTCGGCGCGCACCGTCTTATAAGACTTGCCCGCGTGTTCGGTCGTTGCATCCACCAGATGCAGCAGGACACGGCAGCGCTCGACGTGGCCGAGGAAGCGGTCGCCGAGGCCTGCGCCCTCATGGGCGCCCTCGATCAATCCGGGAATGTCGGCCAGCACGAACTCGCGGCCGTCCGCATTCACGACGCCAAGCTGCGGATGCAGCGTGGTGAAGGGATAGTCGGCGATTTTCGGTTTCGCGGCGCTGACCTTGGACAGGAAAGTCGACTTGCCGGCATTGGGCAGGCCGACGAGGCCTGCGTCCGCGATCAGCTTCAGCCGCAGCCAGATCCAGCGCTCGTCGCCGACTTCGCCGGGATTGGCGTTGCGCGGAGCGCGGTTGGTGGAGGATTTGAAATGCGCATTGCCGAAGCCGCCATTGCCGCCCTCGGCGAGCACGAACTTCTCGCCGAGCGTGGTGAAGTCGTGAATCAGCGTAGTGCGGTCTTCGTCGAAGATTTGCGTGCCGACGGGCACCTTCAGCACAATGTCCTTGCCGTTGGCGCCATGGCGGTCCTTGCCCATGCCATTGGTGCCCTTCTGGGCCTTGAAGTGCTGCTGATAGCGATAGTCGATCAGGGTGTTCAGTCCATCGACCACTTCGACGATCACGTCGCCGCCGCGTCCGCCATTGCCGCCGGAGGGACCGCCGAACTCGACATACTTCTCGCGGCGGAAGGCCACGCAGCCGTTTCCACCGTCGCCGGAGCGGATATAGACCTTGGCTTCGTCGAGAAATTTCATTGGCTACACGTAGGGCAGGGCCCGTGCTGCGGCAACCCTGCAAATCGCCGATTTTGACGAGGAGCCTTAATTTTCGAGCCTTTTCGTCAGTCGTCGAAACAGAGAGGTCCTGACGGGCAGCAATGCGAAGACGCAACTAGAGTGTCCCGATTCCGAAGTTCGTATCCTTGTGCGGCCCCTCATTTACGAACTTCTGAATCGGGACACTGGCAAACTTATTGACCTAGTGTGGCTTTGGTTTAGAAGCCCGCATGACGAACTCGCGCGCCACAATGATGCGGACTTCTGAACCGCCACGCTCGAGCAAATTTGACCGACTTGATAGGTCGGCGCCATCAACAGCTTCGCCGATCGCTTGATGGGTATTCGCGCAACACTATCGAACGCAGCCGACGATCGCTCGATGCGGCTCGCCGGCATCGTGCTGATGCTGGCCGCCGTTGGCATGTTCGCCTTTGGCGACGCGCTCGGCAAATATATCGTGGCGACCTATTCGGTCGGACAGCTGATGTTGCTGCGCGCCTGCGCGGCGCTGGTGCTGATGGGCCCGTCGATGTTGCGGCAGCGTGGAGAGTTTCGGCGGATCGAGCGGCCGTGGTTGCAATTCTTGCGCGTTGTCCTGTCGACGCTGGAGATTGCCGCGTTCTTTCTCGCCACCGTCTATCTGCCGCTCGCCGATGTCGTGACTTACTATCAGGCGACCCCGATTTTCGTCACCGCGTTGTCCGCGCTGGTGCTGGGCGAGCACATCGGATGGCGGCGCTGGAGCGCGATCCTGATCGGATTTGGCGGGGTGTTGATCGCGCTTCGGCCCTCGGCGCAAACCATCAGCTGGCCCGCGATAATTGCGCTCGCCGGCAGCCTCGCTTTTTCCTGTTCACTGCTGACCACCCGTCTGTTGCGCACGACCCCCGATATCGTGCTGGCATCAGTGCAGTTCGCAGGCGGGCTGATATTTGGTCTTCTGATCGCGCCGGTCGGCTGGGTGACGCCGACATGGGGCAGCCTCGGACTGTTTTTCGCAGCCGGCGCGATCTCGGCTGGTGCGTTACTCTGCGTCAACCGTTCGCTGAAGCTCGCACCGGCCTCTATCGTCGTGCCGTATCAATATACGATGATCGTGTGGGCGGTCGCGTTCGGCTATCTCGTGTTTGGCGACGTGCCACAGCTCTCCACCGCGATCGGCGCCGCGGTCATCGTCGGCGCCGGGCTTTATATCTTCCTGCGCGAGCGGGAACTCGGGCGCACTGAAGCCGTGGTCAACCCGCCCGCATGAGCGTTATCTGCGCATTGTCGAACTGCCCCAATTCTTCAGCGACGCCCAGACGCTGCGCGTCAGGCGGAAACAATCGACGGGGGTCGACGATCCCAGCGATTCGAAGCGATGAAGTTCGACGCCGCTCCACTGGAAGCCGCATTTTTCCAGAACGTTGCGCGAAGCCGGATTGGCGACGCGCGCGCCGGCGCGTAATTGACCGGTGTCGAATTGCTCGAAGGTGAAATCGATCACGGCGCGCGCGGCTTCAGTCGCAAGACCCTGTCCCCAATAGTCCACGCCTAACCAGTAGCCGAGTTCCGGCGCCTCCGGCTCACGCCAATCGACGCCGACCATGCCGATCGGCGTGTGATCCTTTTCGACCAGGAAAACCGTTTCGCGATTGGTGGCAATGCCGCGAACGAATTCAACCGCGTCGCCTTGCGAATAGGGGTGCGGCAAGCGACGGGTATTCTCCGCGATGCGGCGATCACTGGCGAGATGCGCAATGGCATTCACATCCGCGAGCGTCGGCTTGCGCAGCGCAAGCCGTTCGGTCTCGAGGACGCACCGTCCAGCCTCGTGGAGTGCCCGGGGCGGGATATCCTGCAGCATCTGAAAGGCTCCTTGAGGGGTCACTCTTGGATGTGCGCGCCTTCCAGATAGGAAGCCGCGCAACAAAAAGGGAGGCCGGTTTCCCGCCTCCCCTTGGAGCCTTCATTTGCTCCGCCGGTTCAACAGGAGCCGGCGGAATCTTGCATGTCCGCCGTCTATTCGGCCGCCTCGGTCATCGGAATCACCGATACGAAGGTGCGGCCATTGGCTTTCGCACGAAACTCGACATGGCCCTCCACCTTCGCAAACAGAGTATGGTCGGTGCCCATGCCGACATTAAGGCCGGGATGCCAGGTGGTGCCGCGCTGACGCGCAATGATGTTGCCGGGAATCACGCGCTCGCCGCCATAGGCCTTGATACCAAGGCGCTTGCCCGCGGAATCGCGGCCGTTACGTGATGAACCGCCTGCTTTTTTGTGAGCCATGGCCCGTCTCCAACTCTATCCGTTCTCTAGATCAATTCTTTGACGCAATCATTTCACTTGATGTCACGCTATTCTGAAGCGTGTCACTTCAGCACGCTACTTCTTGTCGCTCTTCTTCGCCGCCTTTTTGGCCGGGGCCTTCTTTGCCGCGGTCTTGGCGGCAGGTCTCGCTGCAGCCTTTTTCGCGGCGGGCTTCTTTGCCGCGGCCTTTTTCTTTGCGGCCTTCGGCACCTCGTCAGCGTCATCATCGGCCGGCTTCGCCACCACCTTCTCGCGCTTCGGGCGCGGTCCGATCGAAGGCTTGTTATCGTTGGTCAGGATCTCGGTGATGCGAAGCACCGTGATCTCGTCGCGATAGCCGCGCTTGCGGCGCGAATTCTTGCGGCGGCGCTTCTTGAACGCGATCACCTTCGGTCCGCGCTTGTGGTCCAGCACTTCGGCCGCAACGGAAGCACCAGCCACCGTCGGCGCACCGAGCACCGGCGTATCGCCGCCAACCAGCAGGACTTCGCCAAGCTGCACGATCGTGCCGACGTCGCCGGCGATCTTGCCTATCTCGAGCACATCATCCGGCGCGACCCGGTATTGCCGGCCGCCGGTTTTGATGACTGCGAACATCGTTTTATTCCTTCGTGTTCGATCCCGGCCTCGAACCAAGTCCGGGCCGGCCTTTTTCTACAGTCTTTATGGGTTCAATTTTCGCGCGATCGGGCCAAAACCAAAAGCCAAGGCCTCAATTAAAGTCCGCACAAAAACAAACAGCGCGAGAAATCTCCCGCGCCGGGTGAGCGGACTTATAGCCGCTTAAGGCCCCAAGTCAAGGCAAACTGGCCCCAAAACCCGCCAAAATCGAGGGGTTCGACGCCAGATAGGCCAATTAGGGCCGGCCCGGCCAGGCCGTGAAACCAACGGGTTCCCCGGGGGTTGTGTCCCCATACTGGCAAGCGGGCTAAGGAAAAAATGGCTGAGGACACCCTAACGACCGTCGGAATCGGCCGGCACGGCGCTGCGCGCCTGCCGTCGGTTGACGTCGACAGCTTCAATATCGAGCTGAAGGACGACGACGGCTTTCTCGGCGATCGCGCCAGTAAGGGGGCCTTTCGCAAGATCCTGGACGATCTGCGCAAGCCGCTGAGGAAAAACGGCGACGATCCACTCGGCGGCAAATCCGCCGATAAAATCAGCAAAAGCGAGCTCGATGCGGCCTTGACGGGCGAGGATGTCGGCGCGGCCGCCCTGGTCCACGGCGCGATCGAGGAGTTCGCCCGCGAACTCGCTTATGTGACCTCGAAATTTCTGAAAACCAAGGCGTGGGCCGATACCGAGCGCATCGTGGTCGGCGGCGGTTTTCGCCAAAGTCGCGTCGGTGAAATCGCCATTGCCCGCACCGATATTCTGCTCAAAGCCGACGGCTTCAAGGTGGATCTGGTGCCGATCCGCTTCGATCCCGATGAAGCCGGGCTGATCGGCTGCCTGCATTTGGCGCCGTCCTGGATTTTCGAAGCCTATGACAGCATCCTCGCGGTCGATATCGGCGGCACCAATATTCGCTGCGGCGTCGTTGAAACCCGATGGAAGAAGGCGAAGGACCTTTCGAAGGCTTCGGTCTGGCACTCCGATCTCTGGCGCCATGCCAATGACGAGCCGACGCGCGAGGGCACGGTCAAGCGGCTGGTCAAGATGCTGAAGGCCTTGATCGAAGAGGCGGACGCCGAAGGGCTGAAGCTCGCGCCCTTTATCGGGATCTCCTGTCCCGGCGTGATCAACGAGGATGGCTCGATCGCCAAGGGCGCGCAGAACCTGCCGGGCAATTGGGAAAGCAGCAAGTTCAATTTGCCGGCGAGCCTGATCGAGGGGATTCCCGTCATCGGCGATCACGACACCGCGGTGCTGATGCACAATGACGGCGTCGCACAGGGCCTGTCCGAAGTTCCCTTCATGCAGGACGTCGACCACTGGGGCGTGCTGACCATCGGTACCGGGCTCGGCAACGCCCGCTTCACCAACCGCCACAAGGACAAGGACGAAAAACGCGACGACGACAAGAAGAAGAACAAGGACTGAAGCGAGGTGGGTACCGGCTCGCGTCAAACGCGTCAAACGATCATGCCGATCGCCCCGCCGTATGGGCCGGTAACCTTGAGCGGTTAGGTTAAGACCGGGTTTGCGTTGCCGAGAGCGAGCCTGCCGTTACGGTCTCGTCGTCGCTCAGGCTGGCCTGTGAAGCCGCACTTCCCGGCCCGCAATTTTAATGACGCGACACGGGACCGCCGGTTTTTTCCGCGTCTGGCGGTCCCACCCTTTTTGGTGAAATTTTTAAGCCCCGCGCGCCTTGTCTGGTCGGGCATCCTCAACTAGAACTCGCCCCCGACCCTGCAGGGCACTGATTTGCCCTGATGTGCGCCTGGAGAGGTGGCAGAGTGGTTGATTGTACCGCACTCGAAATGCGGCATAGGTGCAAGCCTATCGGGGGTTCGAATCCCCCCCTCTCCGCCACGAAATTTCTTCAAGTAATTGATTTTGTTAGTTTTAGCTGATGGCCGTTTGTAGGTTACCCCACAATCCACCCCACATAATTTTTCAGTTATGAACAGGTTTGTGGAGGGCTGGGAGTGCGCCCAAGCACCGAAAAAATCCTTCGCCGTGGGGACAATTTCAGGGCTCTAAAAATCTAAATACGAGGCAGACCCACGCCTTCGATGGATACGCCACTCGACCGTGCCTGCGACATCGGAGCTTCGCAATGTCGGGTAACTTCCGCGGCAATTGGTCATCTACATCCAATTCAACCGCAGCCAATCCAACAACCGAAAAAGACAATTCAGACCGATCCAACCGGTACAAAATCAAACAGCACAAATCCGAGATTGATCAACCGGCTCAGTCAATCAAACCCCGCCCGGAAATTCATGATTACGATCGGATCTGCCGAGTCGATCCAATCACCCGACAACAAGTGAATGGCTTCGGCCGCCTGGTCATCGACCGGGTGAACGACGGATGGTCCTGCCATCTCATGACCTTCCCGTTCGTGCAGTTTCCCGGTCCTCGTGGCGCGGTCATCCAGGCGATGAAGGGCGAACTCCAACGGGTCTACTCGACGTTCGTTACGAGGACGCATCGAAAGCCTCGGACTACTCCTTCCGATGAGCTTCCTGTCCTCATCGGGGCTGCCGACCTCCAAGTCTACAAGAAGGATCCGACGTCTTCCCCGCTCGTCCTTTGCAATGGCGGCCTTCACTTCCATGGCCTGTTGATGGTCCCACCCGATACCAGGCTCGCGATCCCGGTCGACGAGCACTTTAGTGACTACCAAGAGATGTACGTGGGCAAGCGTCGCCTGATCACCAAGCTGGACGTCAGGCGAGTCACCGAGACCCACGAGCTCGCGGTCGACTACGTGTTCAAGACCATCTTGAGGGGGCGCGTGTCATACGACGACGGTGTGCTGGTTCTGCCGAGGACGCGCGACGAACTCGGACCCGGTGGGGAAGGGGATCCGATCGCTCGAAGTCGGTTTTACTCCGGTAAAAACCTCATCAGTCGAGGACCGGCGCCCACTCAATCGCGCGGCCTTATCTGAAGCTCCAGCAAAGCCATTCGCTGCAACGTGGCGGGGTCTCGCTCGCCTTCCTTGGCCGTTCGCAGGATGGTCTCCGCTATGGATTTCAGATGCCCGGAACTGACTGGATCGGGCAGGGTCTCCACCGCCGCTTCCATTGCATCCTTCATCAGCTTTATCGTCTCGGGCGGAAAACTCGCGTTCGGAAAGTCTTTCATTGGCCAGTCCATCCCTTTGTGGTTCGCGAACCAAAAGACGCAACCAAACACCGATCGACTGAAAGCTTGCTGTGTGACGAGCTAAGCGCCGACTGCGTCAACCGTTCCGTGCCAGGGAGTGCAAAGATTGAGCATCCGTGTCGTGAACCATTGCTGCGATCGGCTCTTGGTCTCTTGGGCGAACAGATTTGACTGGAACCCAACATGCCGAAGCAAACCGACAGAATCGACTCAGTGCATAGCCGGGCGATAAGCGACGAGATCGCTGAGAGGCTACGCGCCTCATTACCGAATGCCCCATCACCGCTTCCGGCCTCTCTCGGGCGCCGGCTCGGTCGGCTTCGCGAGAGGGAACAGCGATCTCCCTCGATAGTGCCGTCCATGAAGGATGATCGGTTGTAGCCCCGTTAGCGTTCCCGTCTGGTTGCGTGCCAAACAGTTCTGCTCGCCTCAATTAGGAGAGAGACCGTATGGAAGGGAAACTCAAGTCAATCGCCCTCGTGGTCGAAGACGACCAGGCGCATCGTGCTAGGGTGGTCATGCTTCTGCAAGAAGCGGACGTCCAAGTCATCCAGTGCGAGAGTGGCGAGGCGGCGGAACTGGTCCTTGAGAAAGTCGGCGGTTGCCTTTGCATGATGTTCGCCGACGTGGATCTTGCTGGAAGTATGACTGGTGCTGAACTGGCGACCATGGCTAGACGTCGCTTTCCCAACTTGAAGATTGTCGTCTCGTCCGGTCGAAGTCGCCCCGATCTTCCCGATGGGACGACGTTCATGCCAAAGCCGTGGAGGACGTTGGACGTTGTTCGGGAGGTCGAACTATCGTCCCAATAAATTGAGTCTGCAGCGCCACCGCCAATGCGTTTTGAACCCGGGCCGCGATAACCGCATCACCGACTTTCCGTGAAAATCCGGTCTTGGCTTAAGCGACCGAATCTTGTCATGTGGGTAACGGGGCTCTGGAGAATAAGAAAATGAAGCATCCCCTTCTGTTCAACCCGTTTCATTCGAGACAGGAGCAACTGCCGGAACGCGCGCAGGAGGCTCGGCGACGCGCGGGTTTGTCAGTGCGAACGACGCCGGTCTGCGGCCACTGCCGCTCCGATGACATCGTTTCGAACGCGACAGTGCAGTGGAGCAACGAGCGTCAGGAGTGGGAGCTGGCCGACACCTTTGCCAAGCCGGCGCACTGCAATAGCTGCAACGTCCTCTGCGAAATCGTCTGGCTGCCGTTGAATTAGATAGCTACTTGGAGCAGCGCTACGTGCCGCTCCCGTCGGGGACCTTATGTAATCAGTCTGTCTTGCCGGCATCTCTGTCGTCACTGATTATTATTTTGCGCGCCGCAGAACCAGCCCGTTCGTCGGCGCGCTGATCGACCGTCGGCCGGCAATGACGTCACTCGAGGTAATACGTGCTCTCGCCCCTGTCGGTTACTATCCGGACCCTCAGAGGGTCGCAGATCGATATGACGTAGCTCACGTCCCCGAAATTCATCGTGGTGTCCTTCGGGCCGTTGACCAGGACGCAGTCTGGACGGCCGTTGACCGTTACGTCCCGGACCGCGACCGGCTGCTCGCCCAGCGACTGGACCTTCAACCGCTGTGCTTTTGGCTGCTGGCATCGGCCGCCCGGGCAGTCCAGAGCCGGGATCATGAAGTACCCGTACTCGACCTTGAACTTCGGCCCGGCGGGCGATGCGAACGATCCGGCCAGACCATGTATCCCGTCGCGCAGGTAGCTTATCCCGAATAGGGTCACCAGTATCCCGACCAGCGTGAGCGTGGCCCCGAGCTTGGTAGGCGTCGTCCTCATAGCCATCCGTCACCCCCGTTTCCCGATCTAAGAACCGTTTGAGGCTTTAAAGCCGTAGGCTAATAAACCACAGGCTGGTTGGGTCGTACATGGACCTACGCCAGCTTTTCGCGACGAACCTCCGGCGCGTCCGCCACGAGCGGAAGATCTCTCAGGAAGGGCTCGCCCACGACGCCGGGGTGGACCGGGCCTACCTGAGCCGGGTCGAGCGGGGCGTGACCCACGTGGGACTGGAGATCATCGGGAAGCTGGCGGAAGTCCTAGGGGCGGACCCGGCCGAGTTCTTCCGGAAGCCCGCCAGGTCCTCGGGCCGGAAGAAGGCCGACTGAACTCTCCGGCCCCGGGCCGAGCTCATCGGTCATCCGGATTTGGCCGGCCCTGGCATGTACGGGACTTGCCTCCTGGTTTACGGCTTTCCCTCGACAGGGGCGGGAGGCAGCCATGGACATCGGGCGCAGGGAGTTACTGGTCGGGTCAGCAAGCCTTGGCCTCGCGACCATGGTCGGGCCGCTGGTCGTCATCCCTGCCGAGACTGAAGACCTAGGTCCGTCAGGTCGTCGATGGCACCCACTGACCCGATCGCTGCTCGACCTCGCCAATCGAGCCGGGCAAGGGCTGGATCGATCCCGCGTTGGGCGCATCGTCCGCGAGGTCTCAGGCGAGCACGGTCGACCGATTATAAAATGGATGGACACTCCGGGCCATGCATTCGAGTACCTGCTCCGGTTTTCGCTGGATGAGCTCGCGCAGATGCCCACGGCGCAGTTCTGGCCGTACCCTTCGTTCGTGTCAGTCGCAAACGAGGACGCAGAAGAGCGATCGGTTGAGCTCTACCTGCACGCCACTCGGGTGCTGAGGGTGGAGGAGCATGGCCGCGCGTTGATGGCCCCGAAGCTGTCCTACACGGGGCAAGCCATCGCGTCGCGGTCTCGTCCCGAGGTTGTCCTTGAGGCCAGAACGATCGCGGCGGAGATCGGCTGGATCGAGACGTCGTTGCCGGGCGCTGCTGCGCGAGCGATACGCGCCGTCGAAGACCTGCTCTCGGCGGGTTACGCCGAGGACTCGATGGAGATTTATCACCAGTTGAGGACGTTCGAGGCGTTCGAGCGCGGGCTGCTAGCCACGTGGGAGACGCCGGAAGAGCTGGTCTGTGTGCCAAGGTGGAGTTGAGCCGCTGTGGCGAAGACATCGACGGGCCGCTTTCAACTAGAACGCTCCATCAAAGATCACCAGGAGGCATCCCAATTAGAAGTGGCTCCGTTCGAAACAGTTGCCTCTCCTGTCGCGTGGTTGCCGGTCCGCGATCCTAAATAACTCCCGGTAACCGAACCAAATGCGGGACTGTCGTTTCGCTTCATTTTTATGGAATCGTGTGTGAAGGCAATCACCGTGAATCTCGTGACATAGCCGTGACTCCATGTTCCAGCATAATTGTTGCCGCCAACATTTTGCAATGTAACGGAGTAACTTAGGCCGTTGGCGCGGTCATTCAATTGAATAGTCCTTGGGAGCGAATCCTCTTTATCCGAATTTCGGTTCGCTGGAAGGCCAGACCTCGTGTGGTGGCCCGGAGATTGTTGATCTGCACCATTAAATATTATCGATTTGTCCGTTTTACCAATAGTTCCGCCCGTACTGCCGGCTTGGGCCACTAGCATTCTTTGTTTGATAGCGAGATTTTCTTCTGCGCTCGCTGGTAAACACGGATTTGTCGCCACCAACGCGACGATCGCTGTCAGGCTGGGCAGTAAAAGACGCCAATGTAGCATTTTCTGTCCCATACGGCGTGAAGCCGTTGCCCGAGAGAATAGGCGGTTCGACATCGGCCGAAAAGGGGCCGCAACAGATGCAGTCGCGTATAGATCGCGCGAAGTTTCCTCGACTAACACAGCCGGGCGCCTCGTGTCGCCTATTGAAGGCACTTTGCAAACATCGGTCCTAGAACTCGAGAGGCTCAAGTCGACCCAAGAGGTCAGAGAAGCGGACAAGGGGTCTTCCAGTATGTCACGGCCCTTGGCAAAGGCAGCACCATTGCCAATGGCCGCTACCATGGCGCTGGCGATGAGCGGGCCGATGCCCGGAGCGGTCATCAATTGGCGACAACTCTCGCTGGTATGCGCCAGAACCTCGATCTCTTCGGTGACGTGCTGGATACGCTCATCAAGACGCCGCCAATCGCCGCTGAGATCTTCGATGATTCTGATCATGCGAGGTGACAGTACGTCGCCGCGTTTAGCCAGGATGTCTGGAAGCTGTTGGCGGAGGAAGCGGAGCCCTTGACGTACTGCAATGCCATGCTCCAGGAGAAAGCCACGGATCTGATTGATCACAGCCGTTCGTTGGCCGACCAGACGAGATCGCACCCGGTGCAGTGCTTGGAGATCGTTTCGCCGGGCGGCAGGGTATATCGATCGCATCCTCAAAGGCGCGAAGCCTGCCGATCTGCCGATCCAACTGCCGACGAAGTTCGAGTTAGCCATTAATCTCAACACCGCAAAGGTACTCGGACTCGATGTACCACCAGGGCTACTCGCCATCACCGATGAGGTGATCGAATAACTCGGCTCTTTGCTGCGGTGCTTGGGTCTCATGTTGTGCAGGTTTTTGGACGCCGGCATAACGGACGGTTCCACGCGCTGTGGCGGCCGGCGTCCAAAAAGCGCCAAGGCACGAAGTCGCGGGAAGTTTGGCACTGGCGGCGCAGCGGGCGCTAT
>NZ_JBEKRB010000021.1:0-93039 GCF_049519115.1 Bradyrhizobium sp. | reverse complement strand
GGGACCTGATCCGCGGAGGGCGTTATGGCCAGCGGTCATGTGAGCCGCATCAAAAGGCCGAACACATGGCTGCACCGACCAATGCTGCAAAACGTGAAGAAAGCTCTTGCCAACCCGGAGCCGTCCACACGGCCTTTACTGAAAGTATTCTCGAGCATTTTCGTAGGTGGAAAGAAAACATCATTGGTAATCTCACGACGCCAGCGCAACGACCACAAGGACTTCGGCCTTCTGTCGCCCCAGGCTGCGAACCTCATGCGGCGTCTCACCCGCAAAATAGAGACAGTCGCCTTTGTCCATCGTGATATCTTCGCCGTCGAGCTTGATGACAATTCGTCCGCTGACCACGAACAGCATTTCTTCGCCGGCGTGCGAAGCTCTCGGCGCAGATTTGTGCGGAGGGGTCAGCAGAAACGGCTCCATCATCTTGTGCGTACGGCCGACTGCGAGAGCCGACAGACCGAAGGTTCCATCCCTGGTCTGAATGGCTCCCTGTTCGCGCTGACGATAGATCGTGTAGCGCGGCGCCTGAGCCGAATTCGGATCGAACAGATATGACACGCTGACATCAAGCGCCTTCGCGAGACGCAGCAGAGCGGCAATGGACGGCACCTTCAGTCCACGCTCGACGAGGGAAATATATCCCCGCGTCAGGTCGCTCAGGCTGGCCAAACGATCCAGCGTCAAGCCTTTCTCCGTGCGCACGCGCCGAAGATTAAGGCCCAATCCCGTGGTCCGGCTCATATCCAGCAAAGCAAATCTCCTTAACGGGCATTCGCGCCCGTCACCACGTACTGCATCAAACCAGGGACTCACGCTAGAGAGCGCCCGACGGGCGCAGTATCTGTCATTCCGTGGTGCACTCTACCAGAAAACAGACCTGCTGTAATTTTTGACAGTACCGCAGATATTGTGGGCATAGCAGGTCAAAACGCCGTATTACTGCTTAAAAATTCGGCTTTTCGGGCGTCTTCCGGCTTTTGCGTTCGTTGCAGGTTTTTCTGCCCTTGATTTCCTACAGTAAACATGATCGATTTTGAGAGCGCATATGGCGCTTGAAAGGTGAAGGTCATGCCGCAAGCAATGATTGAACACCGTGCTCTCCTGCGATTTACCGAAGCAGGATCCACGATTCCGCTCGCAAAAATCGATGCATTCTTGCCAGAAGCGGGTGCGGATAAACTGTCGATCCCGGCCGCGACCATGTGGTCCAACATTGCCGATTTCGCAGATTTCAACACCGTGTGGGACGCGTGGGTGCCTGCCGCTGCGTCTGCGACGCGGGCCCGCGTGGAAGCCATGCTCGCTAATCCTTCTATGCAAGTCGAGATCGCGCGCGCGCTCAGGCACTGAAATTCAGCGCAAGCAAGAAGTTTCGAAACCGGCATCGGGATCGCCGGACCGGGAACGAGAATTCGCATGGAAATTGAAACCGTTTCTTGACGGAGCGAACATGGCCATTGCAGAAGACTTCAGCACCGTGCGAATCCCCGACGATGCGTCGGGTTTGCGCCGCATCGTGTGGTCGAGCGTCATCGGTACCGCAGTCGAGTGGTACGATTTCCTCATCTATGGCGCGGCGACCGCGCTGGTGTTCAACAAGGTCTTCTTCGCCGCCGGCGACGCGGCGTTGGCGACGATTGCCGCCTTCGGGACCTATGCGGTTGGCTTTCTGGCGCGTCCGCTGGGCGCGGCGCTCTTTGGCCACTTCGGCGACAGGGTCGGACGCAAGGCGATGCTCGCGATCACCATCATGGTGATGGGATTGGGTACGTTTCTGATCGGCCTGTTGCCGACCTATCAGCAGATCGGCGTTGCGGCGCCGGTATTGCTGGTCGTTTTGCGCTTCCTGCAGGGCATCGGTCTCGGCGGCGAGTGGGGAGGCGCCGTGTTGATGGTGGTGGAGAATTGTCCCACGCATAAGCGGGGTTTTCTCGGCAGCATGGTTCAGGTCGGCAATCCCGTTGGAAATCTTGCGGCGATCGGCATGTTCGCGCTGGTTTCGCAACTGCCCGAGGACGACTTCATGACATGGGGGTGGCGTATTCCGTTCCTGATCTCGATTCTACTGGTCGGCGTTGGCCTGTGGATCCGTCTCAGAATGGGGGAGACCGCGGTTTTCCGGGCGATCAAGGCCAAGAATGAAATGGTGAAGATCCCGATTGTCGAAATCTTCAAATATCACCGTCGTCCATTCTTCACCGCGGTGGGCCTCAAGATCTCGGAAATCGCCTATGCGAGCATAGCTGGCGTCTTCATCATGTCCTACGCGACATCGCGCCTTGGACTTTCACGCGGTCTGGTGCTGAACGGCGCCTTCATCGCGTCATTCGTGGCACTGTTCTCGATCCCGCTGTTTGGCTGGCTATCCGACAAGGTCGGCCGCAAGACGATGTTTTATGCGAGCTGTCTGTTCTGCGCGTTATTTGCGTTTCCGATGTTCTGGCTGCTTGACACCCGCGATCCGAACATCGTCATTCTGACCATCGTCGTTGCCATCAGCTTCGGACAGATGGTCATGTTCGGCATCGGCGCGCCGTGGTATTCCGAACTATTTACTGCAAGGCTTCGCTACAGCGGCGCTTCGCTTGGTTTCCAGGTCGGCGCCGCGCTGAGCGGCGGCCTGAGCCCGCTGATCGCGGCTTCACTGATGACATGGGCCGGCGGCGCCACCTGGCCAGTCTCGGTTTTCCTGATCGTCTGCGCGTTGATTACTGCAACGGCGACTTTCGCCGCGCCGGAGATGGCGAACAAGGAACTCACGTGATCCCGACTAAGTGTGTCTCATCTAAAATCACAGCCGCGGCACAATGGGAGGCCAGTGATGCTCGACACGATCAATACTTCGCTCGACAGCCCCGGGGCGGTCGTTCTGGCCTGGACCGGTGTGGTACGCCATCTCCACGTTACGCCTCGCGCTTTTCTGCCGATGCGGGCGATGCCCGAACTGCGGCTGATCGCAGGAAAAGGTATCGAGGGCGACCGCTACATGATCGGGCGGGAAGAGGGCTTCTATTCGCATAGGCCCGAGGAGGGACGGCAGGTTACGCTATTCGAGCATGAGACATTGGTGGCGCTGAAGCGCGACCACGATATCGACCTCGGCCCCGAGGAGCATCGCCGCAACGTTACGGTGGCGGGCGTGCCTCTTACCCATCTCGTCGGACGCCAGTTCTGGCTTGGCGAAACACTGCTGGAGTCGACGCGGCTGTCGATCCCGTGCCGGCATATCGAGGAAATTACCGGCAAGGCGATCTTCGATCCGCTGATCAATCGCTCCGGTCTGAATTGCAAAATACTGAAGGGTGGCACGGTTCGGGTCGGGGATGCCGTACGGAATTTCCAATGATGGTCAAGCCGGTCACGACAATCAAAACTGTCGTTGATACGATCGAGGAAGGCGGGGCGGACATCAAGGTCTTTTCACTGGTCGACCCCGACTATTGGGAACTGCCTCCGTTTCGGCCAGGAGCGCATATCGACTTGCACCTGCCGGGCGGGCCGGTCCGGACCTATTCGCTTTGCAACGATCCCGCCGACAACAAGCGCTATCTCGTTGCCGTCAAGCGTGAGCGGGACGGCCGCGGCGGCTCGGTGAAATTGCACGATGAGATCAGGGTCGAGGATACGATTGGCGTGTCGTTGCCGCGCGGCGGCCTCAGGCTAGATGGGGACTTGACCCACCATGTATTCGTCGCGGGCGGAATTGGCGTGACGCCATTCTTGTCCGCGGCGGCTTTCCTCCGGCACAACAGCCATCCGAACTTCACGCTTCATCTGATGGCGCGCGGCGAGCCGCCGCTCAGATCTTTGCTGGCGCCGTTCGTGAAAACCGGAAATGTTGTCATCCACGACACGGCGCGATCCGGACGGCCGGATATCGGTTCATTGGTCGGCCTGCCGACGCCGGGCTTGGCCGTGGGATGCTGCGGGCCGGAGAGCATGCTCGACGATTTTGAGCGGGCAACACGCGATTGGCCGCGCGAACGGGTGCATATCGAGCGCTTTGTGCCGCCCGCTCTGACTGTCGATCCCAACGTCAAGCCGTACACGCTCGCTCTGTCGCGCTCGAAACTCGAGACTCGCGTCGAGCGCGGTCAAACCATGCTTGCCGCACTTGTCAGTCTGGGCATCGATGTTCCCGCATCGTGCTGCGGCGGGATTTGCGGTTCCTGCAAGGTCGATTGGCTTGAGGGGACACCGGTACATCGCGACCGGGTGCTTTCACCCACCGAGCGAGAGCGCAGCCTGATGGTCTGTGTCGCTGGATCGGCTGAAGAGCGATTGGTCCTCGATCTTTAAGCGCTTAAGCCGCCGCGTCGAATTTGACAACATGTGAGTTGCGAATGGCAACTTTTGGCGCAAAGCGGCCGGTCGCATGATGGGCGTTTATTGAACGGCCGCGGCTGTTGCAAGGGTACGCGACGCGACGTGGCCGAGCTGCGAAAGCAGACAGCCGAGTAATTTGGATCACGTTATGAGCTGCGCAGCCTGTTTTCGGCGGCATCTTGCTGACCGGCAGGTGCAAACGTCACTTTGCCAATCGTAGGTGAAGGAGAGAGAATGTCCCCTCGACTCGGGCCGACTTGTCCAACGACCGCAACGTGCTCGATCTTGCACTCGTCTCAGTTAAGAAGACGTCGGCCCACGTTTTCGAGGACCTTCCAGCCAGCGGAAGAGGCGGCGGCGTGTTAGACAATACGGCCTGGTCTCGACCCGCTTCGTGTGGATTGCCTGCCCCCGTTAGATCGGAAAGATGAGTAATTTCAGCGGCGCCGGGAGATTTTAAGCCCCTTGCGTCTACCAGTTCCGCCACGTCCGCTTTGATCATGGGATCAAATAGTTAGCGCAGTTTTCGAGCCCGGGAAATGAGCCGGGCCGAGCTGCGCCGGCTAAATCTTTGAGCGACCCGGTCCGCCGAGGCAAAGCCTCATTCCCGACACCAGTCCCTGCTTTACGCAACTTCAATGTTGAGGGATTAACACAGGGTTACATGCTCGCTTCCTGCGCTCGCCTTCGTATGCCGTTCCAGGCTTTTGCCGGCATGGTTCTGCTCGCCTGCGCAACGCTTCTTTCCGGCTGTGCCGATATGAGCGATGGGATGACGTCGGCGTTTGCCGATCCCGCCAGATACAATCTCTACAACTGCAAGCAACTGGAGACCGAGCGCAAAACCCTGTCGACCCGAATGGTGGAGTTGCAGGGACTGATGGCGAAGGCGCAGGACGGATTTGCGGGTCCTGCGGTCGCGGAACTCGCCTATCGCAACGATTACATTGCGATACGCGGCCAGAAGAAAAACGCCGATGAAGCATGGGCACTCAACAAATGCGTCGAGAGCCCGCCAGCCAAGACGGCGGAGATGCCGTCTGCCGCGCCTGCGCCCGCCTCGAAATCCGGCCATTCACAGAAGTCAGGTAGCGCGGTTTACTAAAAACCAGCCGCTGAAAGCCGGTCGTGGCGCAACCGCGCCGCTTCAGGCTTGCCAGTTGTAGATCCAGTCCTGGCGCGACAACGTCCGCTTTGGTCCCATCGCCTTGATGACGAGGTTGCGCGTCAGCGCCAGCGGACCTGCCAGATGATAGATCCGGCCCGCCTGCCGCGCACTGCGCTGTAGCCGCATCACGCGCGGCCGGCGCAGCCGCGCATAGCGTTGCAGCGCCGTTGCCAGCGCCGCCGGGCCCTCGTTTTGCCGTTCGCCGACGCATTTGGCGAGCACGGCCGCATCCTCGATCGCCATCGCCGCGCCTTGCGCAGCAAAGGGCAGCATCGCATGCGCCGCATCTCCCAACAACGCGACCGCGCCGTCGGTCCATTGACCGTTACCGGGCAGCGTGAACAGCGCCCATTTCCGCCAGCTGTCGACAGCGCCGATCAGCATCCGCGGAATGGCGTGCCATCCTGCCGTGACGAACGCGGTCTTGATCTCGTTGCCGTCGCCAGGCTCGCTCCAGCCGGGCCTGTTCCATTGTCCGGGCACGACCGCAACCACGTTGATCCGGCGGCCTGCGGAAATCGGATAGGTCACGAGATGGGCCTGCGGCCCCATCCAGAGCTGGACGCGGCGTGAGGTATATTCGCGCGGCAACTGCGTGGTATCGAGGGTGCCGCGCCAGGAGATCAGGCCGGAGAAACGCGGTTGCAGGTCGGGCACGAGATGATGGCGGACCGACGACCAGATTCCGTCGGCGCCGATCAGCGCGACCGCGGGTTCCTCCCGGCGCGTCGCACCGCTGCGCTGGATCACGGTCAATCCTTTGGCGTGGGAGCTGACATCCTCGAACTGGCAACCGAGCCGCAGCTCGATATCGGAACAGCTTTCGACCGCGCTACGCAAGGCGGTTTGCAGATCGGCGCGGTGAATCACCCAATAGGGCGCGGCGGATGGTGTCACCGGGTCGAGCGGGAGGCGGGCGATCTCGCTGCCGCTCACAGCACTCATCAAACAAATGGCCTCGGGCGTCACGGCGCCGGAAAGGTGCGGTCGCAGGCCGAGATCAATCAGGACGCGGCTGGCATTCGGCGAAAGCTGCAGGCCGGCGCCGGCTTCCTCCAGCCGTTCGGCCTTCTCCAGAAGGATGACACGAAAACCTTGCTTCGCCAGCGCCAGCGAAGCCGTTAGTCCCCCGATACCGGCGCCCGCGACGATGATCGTGCGTGAAGCCGCCATCAGTGCCCGCTTTCCGAGTTCGTTGCTCCACCTCAGCGCCCTCTTTCACGAACTTCGGAAAGTCACGGGCACTGACAAACTTGTTAATTCTAGTGCCGCTTGACCATTTGAAGTTCCTGGATCGAATGCGCCGCTTGTTGTGCGGGAACTTCAAATAGCGGCACCAGCCCGATCAGGCGACCTTGTCGGTCAGCACGCATTCCGGCGGGCGGGCCTCGCCGGCCTTCAGATCGGCGGCGTAACGATAGAGCGTCGAGCAATAGGGGCAGATGATCTCGTTGTCGTTGCCGAGGTCGAGAAAAACGTGCGGGTGATCGAAAGGCGGATTGGCGCCGACGCACATGAATTCCTGCGAGCCGATCTCGATAACGGAAACGCCAGCATCGTTATGAAAGTGCGGGACGACATGGTCGGACATCGGATTCACCTCAAATAGCAACAGCAGCAGACGACACCGGCATGAAGTTCTGCCACATCAAAGTGGCGTCACCATAGAGACGGAACCCGTCGATTCCTAGCCCACTTTCCACAGCCCTGACGGAGTGGATTCGAAGCTCGGCGCTGGTTTTGTTCTTACAAATTCGACACAATCTTGTTGTCCCGAGAAGCCCTTCTTTCGTCGGGGCGGTTGTGTCGTAAAAGCGGCATACTATTTCTCCTCTGTGAGGAGCGGGTATTTTTGATGAAACGGCGACGAATCGGTTTGGCACTGGCGGCGGTGACGGTGAGCGGTGCCGCGCTCGTCGCGGTATGGCCGCATGCACGGCAGGCCGGTGCGATTTTGGCGGCGCAGGACGATCCGGTGGAACTGTCCGATCTTCAGGTCGACTCTGCTCTGCGAAATAGCCAAAACATAGTGGCCGACCAAATCGAAGCCGCACTGGCCGTGCACGATACGGGCCTGGCCGCTAGCTTTGTCGACCTCGCCAGGTCCAAGAACATTTCGCTCCCCGACGATCTCGTGCAGCGTGTGAACGAGGCGGTTGCCGAAGAGAACACCACGTCGCATTTTGCCCGCCGCTTTGCCACCGGACTCGTGACCGGAAATGCTGACGATGCCGGCAGTCTCTCTGGGACGGTGGCCGGCGATCTCTTTGTCTTCGGCGATATCCGCGATGTGGTGCGCGAGAGCAAGCATCTGGTGATGGGCGAGGACACCGACCGCCTGGTGCTGGGCCTTGCGGCCGCGGGTCTCGCGGTGACGGCCGCTACCTATGTTTCCGTCGGCGGCGTGGCGCCGTTGCGGGCCGGGCTCACGCTGGTCAAGGATGCCCGCAAGGTCGGACGGCTGGGTGAGGGGCTCACCGAATGGGCCGGCCGGTCCGCGCGCGAGGTGGTCGACACCTCGGTGCTGCAGGATGCCGTTTCGTCCGCCGCCGTGACGCGTCCCACGCAAACCGTCAGCGCGATCACCGCGGCCTTCCGCGCCGAAAAGGCCGGTGGCCTGGTTCGGCTCGCCAAGGATGTCGGACGCGTCAGCGAAAAGGCCGGTGCGCGCGGCGCGCTCGATACGCTGAAGATCGCCGAAGGCCCGGAAGATGTGGCGCGAGCGGCGCGGCTAGCGGAAGCAAGCGGCGGCAAGACGCGCGCGATCCTCAAGCTGCTCGGCCGTGGGGCTCTTCTTTTGGCGGCCGGCGCGTTCAACCTGTCCTGGTGGGTGTTCGGCGCACTGTTCGCGCTGTTTTCGCTGCTGGCCTCGATCAAGGCGACCACCGAGCGGGTGACGCAGTCGGTCATCGATCACGGCAAACGCCGCAGGCTGCGGCGGCAACTCGCCTCCCTTGGCAATCCGATGGCCGGCGCCGCCGTAAACGGCTAATTTCCGAAATCTCCTCACAACACGGAACAAGCGATGCCGAGTTTTCATCACGGCGGTGTTGAAATTTCTTATCTCGACGAAGGCGAGGGCGATCCGATCGTGCTGGTGCACGGATTTGCCTCCAGCAAGAATGTGAACTGGGTCTATCCGACCTGGGTGTCGGACCTGAAGAAAAGCGGCCGGCGGGTGATTGCGTTCGACAATCGCGGTCACGGCGATTCCGGCAAGCTCTACGATTCTGCCGACTATGAGATCGCCATCATGGCGAGCGATATCTCAGCCTTGATGGACCATCTCAAGCTCGATCGCGCCGACGTGATGGGGTATTCGCTGGGATCGCGGATGACGGCGAACCTGGCGCGAACCGAGCCGCACCGGCTGCGCTCGGTCATTCTGGGCGGCATCGGGATCGGTCTGATCGAGGGTGGCGGTCCCGGCGAGAATGTCGCCAAGGCGTTAGAGGCGGATTCGCTTGATGAGGTGACCGATCCGGTTGGGCGGACGTTCCGTGCCTTTGCCGACCAGACCCGGTCCGATCGCAAGGCGCTAGCGGCATGCATGCGCGGGTCGCGCCGCCTGATGACGCGGGAGCAGGCGGCCGAAATCGCCGTCCCCGTGCTGATCGCGGTCGGCACCTCAGACGAGATCGCGGGCTCGGCGCATGCGCTCGGCGGCATCATTCCGGACGCGGAAGTTCTCGACATTCCCAATCGGGATCACATGCGCGCGGTCGGCGACAAGGTCTACAAGGCGGGCGTGCTGGATTTTCTGTCACGCCGCCCGTGATGGTTCGCGGTCTTTCCGGCGCTTCAGTACCGCGATCATGATTGCAAAGGTCGTAATCCAGACCAGACGCGAGCCGTAGCGATCGTGCGCGCCCGATATGATGCCGCAGACGGCGGCATTGCCGAGCAACGCGAGAGCGACGGTCGCCACCAATAACGTCACATCGTCGGCCCGCCGCCTGAACAGTGCGGCCATCAGCATGGCAAACACCAGCGCGGTGGAGATCAGCGCCACCGGGACGTGGATCAGATTGATCGGACCAAAGGTGAGAAAGCTCTTCTGCTGACGCGCGGCGTCTACGACTTTCAACTGCCGTTGCAGAAATTCCCGGAAGACGCCGTAGGTATGCATCATCGTCGAATGGTCGGTATTCTCGCCGGTGGCGACCTCGAGCATCTGTTCGCCGGTCGCGAGCAGCGCCTCTTCGGCCTGCCACAGCGGATATTCGGTCAGTGCGTGGGTGGCGATATATCCCATCTCGTCGTTCATGCCGCGAAAGCGACCGAGCTTGTTGAATACGCTCTCGCGGCTCCAGAGGAAATCGTCCGCGGTTTCCGGCAAAGCATCGCGATAGGGACACAACTTGAAATGCTGCGTCGGGCAGTGATCGTTCAGGTAGCGCGTAACGATGCCGTCCTGAAGCATGCGCGCAAACACGATCGAATAGCCGCCGGGCGTCCATGCCACTTGTCCGGATAAGGCGAAATTGGCTGACAGCAACATGAAGGCGCCGGCAGCGATCGTCAGCGTTCCCTGCATGAGGTGGGAGGCGGAAATCCGCTCCCGCAGCAACGGTCGCGCAATCCATCCTAAACAGCACAGTCCCAAAAGCATGGCCATCGTTGCGCTGTGGGTCGCGGCCGAGAACGCGGTAAAGAGGAACAGCGCGGCCTTTTCGATTCCGGAAACCTTGTCGCCGTGAAGCACGAGAAGAAACAACGACAGGACTGAGAGACCGGCAAAGATATCGGTGAGCAGCATGCTGGTTAGCCACGGCAGCGCCGTGGTCAGGGTCAGCACTAGGCTCAGGCCGAACAGCCGCCTTGGTTTGGCGAGGCCAAAGACGCGCAGCGTGAGCTGCAGGATCCATATCGTCGCGAGCGCCTGGATCGCCAGGTTAAACCAAAAGTAGCTGTGTTCGCCGTAGTGGAGATAGAGGCCAAAGACGGTCGACCGGCTGGGGACCAAGTAGCGTTCATACCAACGCGCCAGATAGCCGCCGGTATCGGACTGGAGCAGGGGGTAGCCGTTCCAGAGCGCCGGGGTGAGCAACATCAAGGGGATCGCAGCGGCAATCACCCAGACCCATGGCGGGTTCGCGGCGCGATCAGGCAGGGAGGGTGTGGTGATATCTGCCATTTCGCCCCCAACCATGCCCAAAGACACAATGGGCCGGAAATCACCAATTGGTTGGCTTGATTTATACCAATGGCCAACCAATTTTGTCCAAACGGGGCCACCAATCCGGTATTTGCTTCTATATACCGGCGTTCACCTTGGTGTGAGGGTAACGGGACAGCGAGGGGGGAACCATGCTAGAATGGCGCAGAATGTTAGCCGATTATCCTGACCACAGAACCGTTTGCGGGCGACGCCTATGATGAAGCATCAGACCAATCCGCAAGGCGGCACGAAGCTTGCCGCGCTCGATCCGATCTGGGACCGGGTGCGGACCGAGGCCGAGGACATCGTTCGCCGGGAGCCGGAACTCGCCTCGTTCATCTATTCGACCGTCTTGCACCACGATCGGTTGGAACAGGCGGTCGTACACCGGATTGCCGAGCGTCTCGACCATTCCGCGTTGTCAGGCGACCTGATCCGTCAGACCTACGACGAGGCGCTCCGCGACGTTCCCGATCTCGGCAATGCCTTCCGCGCCGACCTGGTCGCGGTTTACGACCGCGATCCCGCGACCTTGCGCTTCATCGACCCGTTGCTCTATTTCAAGGGTTTCCATGCCTTGCAGACCCACCGTCTCGCGCATTGGCTGTTCAAGCGCGGCCGCAAGGATTTTGCCTATTACCTCCAAAGCCGTTCGTCGGCGGTGTTTCAGACCGATATCAATCCGGCCGCGATCATCGGACGCGGCATCTTCCTCGACCACGCCACCGGCTTTGTGTGCGGCGAGACCGCTGTGATCGAGGACGATGTCTCGATCCTGCATGGTGTCACGCTGGGGGGAACCGGCAAGGAGAACGAGGATCGCCATCCGAAGATCCGCCACGGCGTACTGATCGGCGCGGGGGCCAAAATTCTCGGCAATATCGAGATCGGCCATTGCGCCAGGATCGCTGCCGGCTCGGTGGTCGTGAAGCCGGTTCCGCACAATGTGACGGTGGCGGGTGTTCCGGCCAAGATCGTGGGCGAGGCCGGCTGCGCCGAACCTTCGCGCACCATGGATCAGATGATCAACGCGATCGGACTTTGAACGTCATTGCTGGGCACGGGATGTGAGCGGTGGATTTCGTGTGGGCAGGGGTTCTGGCAGTTTTGCAGTTGGCCCGATGCGCGGCTATAAGCGCCCCGGGAACTGACTGGTCATAGTGCTGGCGGTTCCCGCTCTATCGTCCTAAAATTTGCAAAGACCTTTGAATTCGGAGACTGCCGTGGACGTTCAGGAAGTCAGGAAACTCGACGCCTACCTCAAGCGCCTGTTCGGCAACCCCAAGATCCGCGTGGTGCCGCGGCCCAAGAAGGACGACTCCGCCGAAGTCTATATCGGCGAGGAGTTCATCGGCGTTCTCTTTGTCGATGACGAAGACGACGATCGATCCTTCCAGTTCCAGATGGCGATCCTGGAAGACGATCTCGTCGAGCAGGGCTGACAAAGCCGATCTCGAACGTCTTTAGAGCCTGTTCGGTTCTGATTAAGTCAGAACCGGTCTCCAGTCTTGTTTTGACGCGTTTTCTACCGCAGATAAGTCTACGCAATCTGCGTAAACTTGATTGCTGTGCGAACCGGTTCCCACTTCGCTCGAAAACGCTTCGGCCTGTTATTTCTGACTGTGCAGTTGCTGGGTCAGGCGATCCATCGCGTCTGCCACCTCGTGCCAGTGCGCGAGCCAACTGCGTGGAAAGCGAAACGTCAGGTCGGCCCCCTCGATGCGGCGTTCGCTCAGGCACATGCCCGGAGTGGCCGTCTCGCGGCTACAGCGCGCGATGAAATCGGGTGTAACAGCGGAAAACAAATCTTCCCCGCTGTAGGGCGAGCCTTCGCGAAAGGAGCGCATCGTCAAACCGTCTTCTCCGACCGTGGCTGCAGAATCGAGATAGCGTGGAAAGATGGTGCGAACGCGGACGTCCGGCGCCAGCGCGTCATGATGGGCCGCGATCGACACGAAAATCCGGTCGATTGGCTGCATGGCGTCGTCCACATCGGCCGCGGTGACATGCTTTGGGGCTTCGGGAGGTTCGAGCGAGGGATAGGCGAAGTTGAGATCGATCCGTTCCTGCGGCCCGGTGTGGTGCTGGATTTTCATCCGGATCGATCCGGAAGGCACGTTGAACAGCGTTGAGCCGACGCTGACCGGTAGCCGCGCCGGGCCACTTACCGGGTCTATCTCCCAGGTCGGCCATAGCAGATAGGCGACGAACGCCAGCGCAGCCACGGCAAGGGCGCCCCCTGAGAGGATCGGAAGCAAATGGTTGCGCCAGTCCTTGCCAGTGGTGCGCGCGACGGTCTGGGCTGAAGTAATGAATGTCATGAACACAAGCGTGGGGCGGGAGTTGACGGACGAATCAACGTCAAATATGCCACGCAGCATCGGGCTTCCGTATGGTTTTACGGCGCGGCGTACGGCGCGAGCCATGTCTGCGCCGCGGTTCCCGGCACTGCGGTTAACCTTTCCTTAAGGATGTTGTGGCGGCCAGCAGCCAATTTTGCGAAGGGAAGGGCGCCTTCAGTTGTCGCGTGGATGAGCCCAAAATGTCGCCGGATGCGTTGAATTCCCTGTTTTCCCTTTGCATCGGTTTTGCGCTTGCGGGCGCGCTGACATCGGGATTTCAGGCGGCCGTGCAGCGGCCCGCCGGCTTCGGGCTGCTCCAGGAGGGCGTTGCACCAAGCACCTTTGCGGCGGTGCCATTTCTGGTGTTCGCCGCCCCCTTCATCATTATGCGCAACACGCTGCGCGGTGTGCAGATCGAGAGCCGCCGTTTCGAATTCGTGATGATGGCGACCGTGCTGGCAGGCTTTTGGAGCCTGATGTCCGGCACCTTTTTTCTCATGACGCTCCGCGCCGCCGGCCTGCTGGCCTGAGGTTTTTGTTTTGGCGCGTTTTCGTGACGCGAACCGCCGCCCACCCTCCGATCAAGTCCGAGGGCATGCTTCGCTTGAAAACGCTTTGATCGCCGTGCCATGGTCTCCTTCAAAGGAGACTATCTTTCCATGGCGATCTATGAACTCGACGGGCAGGCGCCCGACCTTCCCCAAAGCGGCAACTATTTCATCGCCGATACCGCCGCCGTGATCGGCAAAGTCCGTTTGCTGGAAGGCGCGAGCGTCTGGTTCGGCGCGGTGTTGCGCGGCGACAATGAGTGGATCGAGATCGGCGAGGGTTCCAATGTGCAGGACAACTCGACCTGCCACACCGATCCCGGATTTCCGCTCGTCATCGGCAAGGATTGTACCGTCGGCCACAATGTCATCCTGCACGGCTGCACGCTCGAAGACGGCGCGCTGGTCGGCATGGGTTCGATCGTCATGAACGGAGCGAGAATCGGCCGTGGTAGCGTGGTTGGCGCCGGCTCTGTTATTACCGAGGGTAAGCAGTTTCCTGAAAATTCCCTCATCATCGGCTCGCCGGCACGTGTGATCCGCACGCTGACGCCTGAGCAAGCAACCGCAATGGGGCGCGCGGCGAAGTCATATCAGCGTAACGGGCCGCGCTTCAAAGCTGGGCTGAAGAAAATCAGCTAGTGTGGCGGTTCAGAAGTCCGCATCATTATCGTCGCAAGTTCGTCATGCGGACTTCTGAACCAAAGCCACACTAGATCAATAGGTTTGCTAGTGTCCTTTCGATTCCGAAGTTCGCAATGTGGCTCCGTAAAATGCTACGAACTTCGGAATCGGGACACTAGGCCGCGCCGGCATTCTCACCATCACGATCTGGTTTTTCGCGGCGTCTTCGCCGACTTGTTTTTCTTGTCGGGCTGCGCCGCCAGACGCGCACTTTTGCGCAAGGCGTCTTTCAGGTCGATGGGAATGCCGTGCTTCTTCAAGAGGTCGGCAAACGCCTCGTCGGCCAGTTCCTGGAACGTCCCCATCCGGTCCCGCGCCAGCTGCTTGAGCTTGTCGAAGGTGTCGTCGTCGAAGGCGATCAATTTGCGCATGCCTGAATATCCTGGACATCGATCCGTTTCGCTAAAGCGCATTTTATTTTCCACCCCGCAACCGCCAATGCTCTCATCGTGCACGATGGCGCTCGCACGCCGGTCGCGCAGAAGTGAGGGTTTTGCTCGGGCATTTCGTCGCGGTCATCGCCACATGAGGGAACGGGATTGTCGCAAACGCGTCTTCGTTTGCGGGGTTGGGTTATCATCCAGGAGGGATACATGTTGCGTAAAACAATGATCGCGCTCTGCACGGTGGCGTCTGTCGCCATGCTGGCGCCCGGCCTCGCCTTGGCCCGCGGCGGCGGCGGCGGAGGCGGAGGTGGTGGTCACGGTGGCGGAGGCGGTGGTTTTGGTGGTGGCCATGGCGGCGGTTTCGGCGGCGGCGGGTTCGCAGCGCGAGGCTTTAGCGGCGGAGGTAACTTCGGCAATAGTTTTGCGCGCGGTGCGGCAGTCGGCGCTGTGGCCGGTGTAGGCGCGGTTCAAGGCGGCCGATTTGCAAACGGCGCCGGGTTCAATCATGGCGGCTTTAACCATGGCCGTTTTGACCATGGCCGGCGTTTCTTTGCCGGCGGCTTCGGTGGCTACTATGACGGTTATTGGGATTATCCAGACTACGCCTACGACGATTCCTACTATGGCGGTGACTCTTACTATGACAACGGCAGCTGCTACGTGGTGCAGCGGCGCGTTCATACGTCATATGGATGGCGCGTGCGGCCGGTTCAGGTTTGCGGCTGATTTGTCGGGGCAGCCTCGTCTGCTCTGAAAGAACAACGGCTCCGGTGTTTCCACCGGAGCCGTTTTTTGTGGGAAGATCGGTGCTGATCAGCCGAGCACTTTGTATTTCTTGAACCAGGCCTGCATCGAGTTCCAGCCGTCTTCCGCCGCTTCCTTGCGGTAGCTGGCGCGATAGTCGGCGTGGAAGCCGTGCGGGGCGTCCGGATAGATCTTGAATTCGGCCGGCTTGTTCGCTTTCGCCAGCGCCGCCTTCAGCCCCTCGACGGTATCGACGGGAATGCCGGTGTCTTTCTCGCCGTAAAGTCCGAGCACCGGCGCCTTCATGTCAGGCGCAAGCTGGGTCGGGCTTTTCGGCCAGAGCGGGTTCGCCGGATCGACCGGAGGTCCGTAGAAGGAAACGCCGGCCTTCAGTGCTGTGCTGTGCGCGGCAAACTCCCACACCGTGCGGCCGCCGCGGCAAAAGCCGATGATGCCGAGCCGGTCGGTGTTGCCGCCTTGCGCCTTGGCCCAGGCCACCGTGCTGTCGAGATCGGACAGCAACTCAGCGTCAGGCTTGGCATTGACGATCGGCAGAAGCTGCGGAATGTCGGTGATCTTGGTGAGATCGACGCCCTTGCGGTAGTAATAATCGGGCGCAACGGCGAGTGCGCCGAGCTTGGCCAGACGCCGCGTGACGTCCTTGATGTATTCGTGCAGGCCGAAGATCTCCATCGCGACCAGAATGACCGGCGGATTGGCGACGCCTTTCGGGCGCGCGAAATAACCGGGCATTTCGCCGTCGGCGACCTTGATCTTGATGTCGCCGGCATCAAGGCCGTCGGTAGAGGTCGTGATCACGTCGGCCCGCACGGGGCCGGCGGCAAGCGTATAGCCGGCCGCGACGGCGGCGGATGCTGTCATAAAGCCACGCCGGGAGAACGGAGCAACCTTGGTCAGTCCGATGACATCGGGCGTCTGCTGGGTGTGGACGTTCATTTAGGATTCCTCATCGATGGTGGCAAATTAGACACCAGCATCCAGCCGATATTCCATCGGCGATGCAAGTCACCAGCATGAGAGAAGCAATACGGCGCCATCTTGCACCGCAAAAAACAAGGCCGTCGGCGGAGTATTGACGCCCACGGCCTTGCCAGCCCCGGATATTAAATTGGCTTGCGCCATCCGGCATCAACACCATGCCCCAAGTGGCCGCCGGCGGATGTGAGCTAGCTCACAAAGCCCATAAAAAAGGTGCGGCCAGCCCTTGGGGGAAGGCTGGCCGCGCGCGGTCCGGTCTGGGACGGGGAGGGGTGGGGATGTGACCGGCTCGCGTAGCTCCTAAACCTGTTGTCAGCGATCGTGGGCGCTGGCGGTCGAAACCGCAGGCCTGGGATCGCCGAGGGAGACCCAGACGTTCGGGTCGCTCTGCGATTGGCGTTTGACGAAGCGGTAACCGGTCTCGGTCCAGGCCACGACGTTTTCGTTCTGGTTGTCCAGAATGAACTCGCCCTTGTCGGACTTGACGGTCAAAACCGCATGACCCTCGCCCATCTTGTCGCGCACCACCGTGATCAGAAGCGCCTCACGCGGCCATCCCGCGTCGATCAGCATCTTGCGCTTCATCAGCACGTAATCTTCGCAGTCGCCGTAGCCGTCGGTCGGCAACGACCATTTTTCAATCACACCCCAATGATCCATGTCGGTCATCGGCTTGACGGTCTCGTTGACCCAGCGGTTGACCTTCAAGAGATCGCGCCAGGCCGCTTGCGTCATCACGATGTCGCGTGGCTGCGACGGACCGCCCCGGCACTCAGCCGGAGTCTCGGTGCAGAATTCGACCCAGCCGATCGGCGCACGCGTGGTATCGCCGAGACTTGCATAAACTGTCCGCTCATCGGCCGCACGCGCCGATGCGCTCAATCCCAACAGGATGGCGACAACCGCCAATCCCTTCCGCTCCCTGAAACCAAACATTGTGGCCCCCGTCTTTTTTGTTGGGACCACGTTTCTCACAAAGGCTTTGCGCTGCGACTAAGTACAGCAAGTACAATTGAAGCGAATACTCATAAATACTGCGGCGAATTCGATCTGTATTTGAATAGAATTTGAATACAATTTTAGACAACTGCAATTGATTCAAATTTTATCGATTAACCGCTGTCGCCCTCGGAAATGCGGGTATCGCACCGCAAAGTCCGCCGGCATTAACCGAGATCGCCAGGCCACTTCCGGGTCTCGAAGGCACCTTTCGACGGGAGCCGGGCAGCAAAAGGCAGGGAATTCGGCCGTTTGAGGCTTTACCCCGCGGTAACGCTGTTGGAGATGGATCGGAAAACCTTGGCAAGATCCTCCCGCCCATGCATGCATGCCGCGCAAGAAAAGGAAGACAGGGAGGCGATCATGACGAGGGTGCTTTTGGGGCTTGTGGCCGCTTTGTGCGTTGCGGCTGGTTTGTCGGCGAGCGCCGAGGAAGCCGTCCGTATCAATCCGACCGACCCGCAGCCGACCTGTGCCATGTGTCCGGGGACCCATATCCCAGCGGCCGAGCTTGAGCGCTACACCCAGAAGGCCATCGCCGAGAAGCTGATCGATCAGCAGGTGCGCGATATCGACATCGGCAAGGCGCGGATCGGCATCGGCATGGTCCATCGCGGCCGGCTGGAAAAGCCGTCGCCCGATTCAGTCGCCGAGCACGACCAGATCAGCGAGGTATATCACGTGATTTCAGGTGCAGCGACGCTGGTGCTCGGTCCGGACATCGTCAACCGGCAGCGGCGGCCTTCGACCATGCGCACGGTGAGGGAGTTCAACGGTCCCGGCAATAACGGATCGGACGTGAAAGATGGCGTCGCCTATGAGATCAAGGCCGGCGATGTCGTGGTGATTCCGGCCGGTACCGGTCACTGGTTTACGAAGATCGAGGACCACGTCGACTATCTCATGATCCGGATCGATCCCGACAAGGTGACGCCGCTGAAAGGCGAAGCGCAGTCGATGGAGTATCTTTCCAAGCCGGCTACGCGTGGGAAGTGATGTTTAGCGCGCGGTGACGGCATCTTCGAGCGTCTCGGCCACCTGTTCGTGGACGAATTCGAGCGCGAAGCCTTCCTCGAGATTGCGCACCACGCGTGACTGGACCTTGCCGAGCAGCACGAGCGATTTCAACGGCGGGCGGTTCTCGGCCGCGATCGCCGCACCGGAACGCGACATGTCGATGATGCGGCAGGTCATCTTGGTGCCGTCTTCGAGCGTGAGCAGCGCGATCGGGTTGCGCGGAATAATACGGTCGTGGCGACGATCTTCCGGCAGGTTGAGAATGTCGCGATTGGCGAGCCAGGTCAGCTGCGCGGCGAGCTTGTCGCGCTTGCGCGCGGTCGCGCCTACCGTCATCGCAAAGCCGTTGTCGATGATGCGGGTAATCTTGCCCTCGACCCGGCCGATATGATCGAGATAGGCGATCACGCGGTCACCGACATTGCCGATGCCGGGCGCGAGCAACGCCAGCCCACCCGGCGACATATTGATGATCTGGCAAGGAAATTCGCGCCGGTCCGGCAGCATGTAACGTCCCAGCAGATGAACCTTCACCCGCTGGAAGCGCCGCCGCTCTTCAGCGGACGGCAAAATAGATTTCTTGTTTGCTAACGCCATCGTCGCCGCCAGAGCATCTGCTCATGGACCCTACGGCCGGCAGGGTTAATGAGCCGTTAGCGGAATGCAGGAACCCGCTCACGCCACTTTTGGTCGCGCTTGGGCAGCCGGTTGAAGGCCCACAGCAGAATTGGACACGCCAGAAGGACGATGGCTCCGAAATGGATGGCGGCCGCCGCCTGGCCGATCGATTTCGCCGCCGCGCCGGCCACAACGGGACCCAGCATCATCGTGGCATAGTAGAGCGTATAGAAATGCCCATGCCGATCGCGCGTGTCTCGGCCTTCAACACGCGGGCGGGCAGGCTCATCATCGGCCCGACCGGCAGGCCGCTGAGTAGTCCGATCGCCGTGACAGTCGATATCACCATCTCGCTGCGCGGCAGGATGATCATCAGCACGGCGAAGACGATGCAGCCACCGGCGAGGATCAAATTCGGCCGCCCGGTGCTCGGCCAGGAAGCCGCCGAGCGGGACCGATATCACCGCCAACCACAGCACGATGCTGATGACGGAGCCTGCCGCCGATATCGACCAGCCGCGCTCGTCCAGCATCGAGGGGCCGAAGCTGAAGATCATGGCAAATCCCACGTTGAAAAGACCCCATATCAGACCGGCCGCTATCAGGGCGATGAACGTAGTGCGATCGGGCCACGCCGATCCGGTTGCCGCGGTCGTTGTGATCTTCGGTGGCGACGGATAGGCGGCCGCAAAAAACACGAGCCCGAGTGCGATCGAGGCCGCCACCGTGAGATAGACGGCCTCGATGCCGAACGCGGTTGCGATCGGGGGCAGCGAGACCAGCGACAGCGCAATGCCCGCCGGCCACGAGTTGGCGAAGATCGCCATCGCGGTTGCGATCTCCTGACCGGCAAACCAGTCGGCGACCATTTTGGTCATCTGGACATTGAACATGACGCCGCCGGCGCCGCTCACCAATCGTCCTGCGATCTGCGCCGGCCAGGAAGGCGATAGCGCCATCGCCAGCTCGCCGAGCAGCATCAGGACGAGTGATGCAATCACCGTAGGCTTGTCGCCAAACCGTTTTCCGATCGCACCACCCGGAAACGCGAGCGCAATGCCGGGGGCGAAATAGAGCCCGATGAGCCATCTGATGTCGGCAAGGGAAACGCCGAACGTATCGCCCAAAGCGGAGCCACCGCCGCGACGCTCTGGAATTGAAACGCCATCGTCAGGCGAATGATAAACAGTACGGCGAGGGCAAACCATCGGTTGCGCAAGGCGTCACACTTTCAAGGATCGGGAAGCGTCGTCCAAGCTGGAGGGCGGCGATACGACTGTCAATCGCCGTGGTTCAGCGGCCGGTCATTGGCGTCGCCGGGCGCTTCACATAGGCTTTCTCTTGGGCTTGGCTCTCGCCCATCAGCGCAAAGATCAAGGGCCGGGAGGAAGTTGCCATGCAACAGATTCGCGTATGCACCTATGACGGTCCGGGCGCACAGCCTGTGATCCGCAGCGTGCCATGGCCGAAGGTCGGCAAGAAGGGTGCGCTGATCAAGGTCGGCGCCTGCGGCGTCTGCGGCACCGACCTGCATATCCTCAAGGGCCACTGGCCAAAGCCGTTGCCGTGGCCGTTCACGCTTGGCCATGAGATCGGCGGCGTGCTGGTCGAGGTCGGCTCGGACTTCACTGAAGATTTCATGAGCAAGCCGCTGAAAGCGGGATCGAAAGTCATGATCCCGCCCTTGATGCCCTGCGGCCGTTGCTACTACTGCGTTCACTATCCCCAGAGCGCCAACAAATGCCTGACGCCGGTCTATTACGGCCGCTACCTCGGGTTCGAGAAAGCGCCGCATCTGTGGGGCGGCTGGGCCGAATATGTCTATGTCGACCTCGACATGCTGCCGGGCACCAAGATCTACAAACTGCCGGACGACATGCCGCTGCGGTTAGGGGCGCTGTCGGAGCCGCTCACCTCCTGCATCCGCGCCTTCAACCGCGCCACGCGCGCCGGCGGATTTACCTGGGGAGACACCGTTGTCATCCAGGGTTCCGGTCCGATCGGTATCCTCGCGGTCGCCGCCGCGCGCGAAATGGGGGCAGGGCGGGTGATCTGCGTCGGCGCGCCGGAGGAGCCGCGGCTGGCGCTGGCGCGGAAGTTCGGCGCGGAAGCAGCCGTGGACATCGAAGCGGTCAAGACACCCGCCGAGCGCATCCAGCGCGTGCGCGAGATCGTTGGCGGCTTTGGCGCCGATCTCGTGATGGATTGCTCGGGCCATCCGAGCGCCGGCCCCGAAGGCATCGAAATGCTGCGCGATGGCGGCACCTATGTCGAGATGGGGCAATTCACCGATGCAGGCTCCATCGAGACCTCCTGGCACCGCATCTGCACCAAGGATCTCAATGTCTTGGGATCGTGGGGGTTCACCGGTAACGACCTGCCGCTTGGCGTCGACATGCTGTATCGCACCCGCAACAAATATCCCTGGCTCGACATGCAGACGATCTATCCGTTTTCGGAAGCCGGCATCGGGCAGGCGGTCGCGGACGCAATGGCGATGAGGACGGTGAAATCCACCATCGTGCCGTGGCCGGAACTGGTCGAGTGATACAGCGTCAGCCTCCCGTTGCTTGCCGGCTAATGACGGCAAGATAACTGTCCAAACCCGATCAGGTTTCTACATTGACGCAAACAGGCTTGTGGGTATCAATGGTTGCAGGGATTTGTTGCATCAAAGCTTCATTGACAGCCTTTAGTTTGAGCCGCTGCCAGTGTGGTGACACTGACGTTCCTTCCAGTGCCGCCCCGAGTTCTTCGAAGGAACGTCAGTGTCAAAGCCACACTGGAATCATATGTTTGCCAGTGTCCCTTTGGTTCTGACATTCGTAAAAGTGCCCGCCGCGATATGATACGAATGTCAGAACCGGGACACTAGGACAATGGGACGGGGCATCATGGCCGAGCAGGATAAGGTAATCATCGAGCGCGACGTCAGGCTCGACCTGTTCCGCGGCGTCGGGCTGTGGATGATCTTTCTCGATCATATTCCGCACGACGTCGTTTCCTGGCTGACGCTGCGCAACTACGGCTTTAGCGATGCGGCCGAGTTCTTCGTGTTCATTTCCGGCTATCTGGCCGGCTTTATCTACGGCCCGATCATCAAGGCCGGCCATTTCTTGTCGGCGCTCAAGCGGCTGTGGAAACGGGCGATGGAGATGTACGTCGCCCACATCATGCTGTTTCTGATCTTCACCGCGCAGATCGCCCGCACGGTGAGGAGGTTCGACAATCCGCTGTATGAGGACGAGTTCAACGTCCACAACTTCCTGGAGCATCCGGACATCCTGATCGGGCAGGCGCTGACGCTGCGCTACAAGCCGGTCAATCTCGACGTCCTGCCGCTTTACATTGCCCTGATTGCGACCGCACCCTTCATGCTGTGGGCGATGGTGCGCCGGCCCAACCTGACGCTGCTCGCTTCGGTCATCCTTTACATCTTCGCGCGCATTTTCGACTGGAATTTTGCATCCTACCCGCCCGGCTCGACCTGGTATTTCAACCCCTTTGCCTGGCAGATGCTGTTCATTTTCGCCGCCTGGTGCGGCACCGGGGGCGCCAGCCGGATCTGGCCGATCGTGCAATCCCGCCTGGCGCTGATTGCGGCGATCATCTGGATCCTCTTTGCCTTCCTGATCGTCATGACCTGGCACATCGCCGCCCTCGACGCGCTGGTGCCGAAATGGATGATCAAGATCATCTACCCGATCGACAAGACCGATCTGGACATGTTCCGCTTCACCCACTTCCTGGCGCTTGCGCTGATCGTGTCACGTTACGTGCCGCACGACTGGGCGCCGCTCAAATTCAAGTGGCTGCGTCCGGCCATCATGTGCGGCCGGCATTCGCTGCCGATCTTCTGTTTCGGTGTGTTCCTGTCCTTTGCGGCACACTGGGTCCTGATGCAGTACACGAGGGGCGTGTGGGAGCAGCTTGTTGTCAGTGCGGCTGGTATCCTCACCATGATTGGCATCGCGTGGGTGCTGGATCGCGCCGACAACGTGCCCGACCTGTTCGTCGATGTCGCCGAGATCGAGCGCCGCAAGACTGCGCTCGAACCCGGCAAAGCCTAAGCCCTTGCGAAGCGGATCGTTGGGGAAATCCAAATTCGGCTAATCCAAGTTCGTTTAAATCGCGCTGCGACCGATCCGTGCGCGATTGTTGACCGGAGGAAATCATGGTCCGACGTCTTTTAATTGTCGCTTGTCTATTGCTGCTGTCGGCGCCCGCGACCCGGGCGCAGACGCCGACGCCTGACGCCATGGCGGCGGCGCGCAGCCTCGTCAACACCATGAAGCTCGCCGACCAGTACAAGGCGCTGCTGCCGGCGATTTTGCTCGGCCTCAAGCCCGCGCTGACGCAGGACCGGCCGGAGATCGAACAGGATTACGACGCGATGATGCCGATGATCGCCGAGGCCTTCACGCCGTATTACACGTCAATGGTGGACGGCATCGCCACCGTCTACGCCAACAACTTCACTGCCGCCGAATTGCGCGAGATCGAGGCTTTCTATCGACAGCCGGTCGGTCAAAAGATGCTGGCGAAAATGCCGGCCATCAGCCAGCAGGCGCTCGCGGTGGGCCAGGAGATCGGCCGCAAGGCCGCCGAGGATCTGCGTCAGCGTCTCACCGAGGCGCTGCGTCAGAAGGGGCATAAGCTGTAAGGCGGGCAGGCGAGGGCAGCGCCGACAAACGATGGCAGCTCTAGAGTCTTTTGTTTTGACGCGTTTTCTTCACGCGAACCGGTGCCACCCCCGGATCAAGTCCGAGGGCATGCTTCGCTCGAAAACGCTTTAGCCGCTATTAGCGCATGCCTTCATAGACCATGAGCCCGCGCGCCAGTTTCAGTTTGCGCAGCGCACGCGGAACGAGGCGTTCGGCGGGCGGGTGCAGATAACGCCAAGACGTCAGTTTGAAATCCCGCAACGAGCTATGCCCGCTGTCGAACGGGGCGAGCAGCCCCGTCAGGCTCAGCGGCGCGTGGGCGTGGTAGTTGAACGGCAGCAGCAGCAATTCCAGAGGCACCGCCCCCGAGGCCGAGGCCGCGATGAGGCCGACGATGGCGGGCACCATGTCCTCGGTCACCGCCGCAACAATGTCTTCGATCTCGCGCCGGGCCTCGGTTGCGAACAGCTCGGAAAAGCTCCGATTCTTCAGATCGCGGCCGGCCAGCGCACAGAGCCGCGTGCCGGCGACACGAAACGGAAAACGGCTGGGCTCATCGCAGGCTAGCACGAAAATGTCGCCGAGCAGCTCGCGCACGGCATCGGGATCGATGTCGCCGCGGTCCGGTGCACGCGCTTCGCCGCGTTTCTGGTTCCAATAGGCGAAGAATTGCTGGTTCGACGGATGTTTCATACCTGATATTGCCCCTCTGCCTGAGCGCAGGTGAGACATCTCTGTCCCGTTTCTGCGCAAAAGCATTCCCGGCTTCGTTGTGCAGAAACAGCATTGCAGCGTCCATGCCGAACCCGCCTGGGGCTGCGGGTTTGCGCCATTAACGTTAAATTAAGCATTGCCAGGTGTGCGGCGCTAAAATAACAATAAGAGATGAAGAATAACTACCTGATATTGTTTGACTTTTAAGGCTGATGTCGTTCACTCAGTGCCACGACTAAAAGCCCTTACGGCCGCACAAATAACTTGATTTCTGTTATTTGGCGCGCCGTTAACTCGGAGATGTCCCATGGCGAAGATCAAGCTCACGGACCGTGCCATCGCGAGAATGCAAGCGCCTGATCCGTCAGGAAAACAGGTGCTGCACTGGGACGCCGAGATCACGGGCCTCGCGGTCCTTTGCTCCGGCGTCTCAAACGCCAAGACCTTCATCGTGCAGCCGGCGCTCAAGACCGGCTAGACCCGCCGCCTGACCATTGGCGCGACCAACACCATCACATTGGAAGCGGCGCGCGAGCAGGCCGCCGACATGATCAACGATCTGCGTCGCGGCATCGACCCCAAGCGCAAGGTGAGCACACTGCGGGAGACGCTGGAAGCCTACCTGGCCGCCCGCAAAAATTTGAGGCCCGCGAGCGTTCGCATGTATCGGCAGATTGAGGGGACGCTGGAGCCGTGGCTTGACCTGCAACTCAAGGACATCACCGGCGAGATGATCGAGGAGCGGCACCGCGCCTTGGCCGCAGCGACGAGCAGGGTGGTCGGTAGCCGCCGCTACGACGGCACCTCGACCGCGAACTACTCGATGCGGGTGTTCAGGATACTTTGGAATTTTGCCGCCGAGCGGATGCCTGACCTGCCGCCCAACCCCGTGCGGCGTTTGAAGCGGCAATGGTACGCCGAGCCGCGCATACGAGGTTGGTGAGGGCGGACGAGCTCCCGAAGTTTTACAAGGGCGTGACGAACCTGCGCAACGCCATCGCGCGGGATTACGTCCTGCTCCTGTTATTCACCGGCCTCAGGCGGGGCGAGGCAGCAACCCTGCGCTGGACCGACATCGATTTCGCGGAGCGGGTCATCGGGTTGCCTGCGGTGCGCACGAAGGCGGGCAGGGCGCTGAGCCTGCCGATGAACGACGTGGTCCGCGACATGCTCGTGGCCCGACGCGCGCTCGGCAACACCGGCTTCGTGTTTCCGGGCGCAGGCGAGAGCGGTCGCATCTCCGACACTGGCTTGGCTGCCGTCGCGACGGCAACGGGGATAGTCATTTCAGCGCACGATCTTCGTAGAACTTTTTGCACGATTGCCGAGGGCTGCGACATCAGCCCCATCGCGCTAAAGTGCCTGATCAATCACAGCATCGGCAGTGGCGTGACGGAAGGTTATGTCCAGATGGCAACCGAGCGACGGCGTGAGGCGGCTCAGAAGGTCTGCGATAAGATCAAGCTGCTTTGCGCCGTGGAAGCCGTCGCTGCGCCGAACGTCGCGAGGCTGTGACGTGGCAGCACGAGGTAACGAAAAATAATAATTTACTTCGTCGTCGATCGGTTCTATTTTCAGAGCTAGCCCACCCAGGCTCCTGATAGCAACTGCGGTGCGGTGTTGTCGAAACGGTCCATTCCACCGTACCCAACGGAAGATGCGGTCTTTCTGGCAAGAGCCAGTGTGGGTGTCAGGGCCCAAATGAATGAAAGGTCGTCCACGCGCTACGAGCGCTGGGCGGCCTTTTTTATTTTGCCGCCGGCGCTCCCAAGGGATTTGGGAGACCTGTCGTGAACTATAAACCCCGACATCACCACATAGACGCCTACGCACGCGCGATCAGCGATAGCGGAGTCGGCAGCGACGACGAAATGCTGTCGACCCCCGAGATGGCCACTTGGTTTCGCTGCTCTACGCAGTGGTTCGAGATCGGCCGCTCCAAGGGCTACGGCCCGCCGTTCGTGAGGCTCGCGCCCCAAGTCATCAGATACAAGCGCGGTGACGTAAAGGCGTGGCTCTTGCCGAGCGTCAGCACGCGTCAACCGCCGAGTTGATCTGATCCGGCTCAAGGTGCTCCCGCGCCCTTGGACTTTTTTTCCGTGCGGTTGAATGGCCGACGACCGCGCGGACTACCGCCTGCGCCACTGCACGGACACCGAGATCCGGATCAAGCAACTACCGGCCGACCCTGACCGCGCCATCGGCGTCCTGGTTAAGATGATCGCGGAACGTCACCGGTTGCGGGTGTTTTTCTGGTCACATCCATTCACGCAGGCCGTGGTACTACGACGAGGGCGTTTGCGGAGCGTTGTTCTCTGCATTGGGAGAGATGGACCCGCAAATCGGAAGGATTGCCGAGCAGCTCCTGATCGAGCAGGTGCGGTCATGACCGTGCCCGAACAACTGCCGCGTCCATCCCTGCGCGATGCGTCGGCGAAACCAACCGAAATCGATACGGCGGCGCACCGCGTCACATTCTTCCAGAACAAACTCGCCCGGAGCCAGCGGCAGGAGACCCTAACGCTCCCGCAAATCAAGCAGCGGATGCTGGAGACAGTCGGTCCCGACAAGGGCAAGTTGCCCCTCATGAAGTTCGCCGTATTCGGCGATGTCAGGACGGAGAAGAAGTGTCGCCAAGCGGCACAAGGCGCCGATCATCGTGGCCAAGCTGGATAGGCTCAACCGTGTTGTCCCCGTTCTCTTTCTCCGGTGCAGAGGGTGGTGTGGTCTACAGGTAGAGACCCATGCATGGCTCAATCAAAGCCCGTAGTAATACGGGAGGTTGATGAATCTCAAGACACACTTTGAGAGAGCCAATACTTTGCTGACATTGAGTCGTCATTGAATTTGCAAATCGGCGTTGGAGTTTGAACGCATTGAGAGAACATGAAATCACGTGAAATCTATATCCTGGAAGACGACGCCCTCGTCCGGAAGACACTGTCGGTTATTTTGGACAGAGCCGGTTATCAGCCCATTTGTTTCGCAGACGGGGGTGCGCTTATTGCTCGCGCCCGCGAAAAATATCCGCTGTGTATTCTCCTCGATCTTAGGCTTCCCGGCAAATCCGGTATGGAAATATTAAGCGAACTGCAGGGTGAGGATTATCTAGCGCCTGTCATATTGATTTCAGGCTATGGAAGCATAGAGATTGCCGTAGAAGCACTGCAAAACGGGGCCGCTGACTTCATCCAGAAGCCGTTCAAAGCCAATGAAATAATCGACCGAATCGACCGAATTGAACGGACAATCGCAAAAGCAAGGGCATATCGAACAGCGGCCCGCCTCGCGATCGATTCCAACAGTTTTTCCGCATGGCAAGTGCTGACGCGTCGAGAAGGGGAAATACTCAACGAATTGCTTTCGGGCGAAACGAACAAAGAAATTGCACGGCGACTGGGGTTGAGTCCGCGAACAGTCGAGACCCACCGTTTGAACATTATGAAAAAGGCTAATGTTAAATCCATTGCCCAGTTAATGCTGAATGTCTTGCAACCGAATCTCGAAAGCAAATCGAGCGGCAAAAATTCGCCCGCCTCTTAAGGTGAATCGCTGGGTGGCCGGAGAGTTGGTCGGCGTTCGATCCGAATACGCGCACGCGACGCATTCCGCTTTCCCCATATCGGATCTCCGCAGCTCTAAAGCGCGACCATGCTACATCTAGACTAGCTGACTGCCGGTGCGTCTTCTAGCTAGCGAAGGGCAAGGTGATGCAGCCCAGCGCGTCAGGCGCATCCGCGGACGCCTGCCAATGGACCAAACCAAGTCCGGCCAAATAACTAATCACCCCTGATTTCTGTTATTCGCGTGCCCTTTCATATAACCGGGCACCAAAATTTCGCTTTCACAGCAATGCCTTAAAGCGTTTTGAGAGGGAGCGCCGGTTAACGTTAAATTAACGATGGGCTTGGTGCGGCCGGAGAGCCTGCTAGTGTCGCTTCACCAGATTACTCCGCCGGGTTTCTTAAAGGCCCGGCAAAGACACCAGGCGTCGAACAGATTGGCCGCTTGCGCGGGAAGCGGTGGGGATCAAACCCCCGGCGTGCCCCGCGTAACTTCAGGGTCAGCATCCATCGAGGGAGGGCTTTCTCAGAGCCCTCCCTCAATTGTTTTATTGAGTAATTTACGATTTTTGGCGGGTTACCCCCGGCTTCACCCACGGGTGACCGTGTCGAGAAGACAGACAGCGCCCTTCGCTATCAAACACGTCTGAAGTGCGCCACCGAAGCCGCCGAGGCAGAAGAAGACCTTTTGGCTCAGCTCTTAATACCACCACAAAATCGATAATCCGGCGGACGAGTTGGCGTTTCGTATTGCGCGTCGCGCGGAGTGGCGCGCGTTAGCAACGTTAGGAGACTTGGACGTCGTAAATAATGCAGCGACCTATGAGGGCCTACGACGTGCTACGGAACACGACCTGGTGCGCGCGAAATGGCTCGCAGAGTTGATGCGAAATATAAAGACCTAAGATCACAACTAACGACCACCAGAGGGGCGGCTCGCAAGGGTAGCCCTTTTCCATTTCATCGATAGGACAGCACCGCTGGCTTGATAAGGGCCGTCACCGGTGACAGCATCTCGCATCGGGGTACGTTCGCCCCGACATACAGGCGACGCATCGACTGCCTCCTTAGGATGAAGGCATGCGTCCTGTGGCTAGCAGGCTTGGGCTACGTTCGAGCACCGCTCGGCGCAGCAGACCTCTAGGCAAGCGCAAAGCAACGGCACAAGCCGTCGAGGGAAACCTTGGCGGCTTTTGCGTTTGTGGCCAAACGGGACTAGCCTGATAAGGAGAGTTTTTCGGAGGGCGCGCACGTGAACTCCACCCTTAAGATTCAGAAGTCAGAAGCAATAACCCTGATTGAAAAAATCAAGGCCGAGATCAAAAAACGCTCGGAGGCGAAGGCCAAGCGTATGCTTCTTAAGCACCCCAAAAGGCTGACGAAACGATACTCCTAGCGGCGAGATTTTGATTTAGGCCGTGACTTGCGGCTAGCAGACGCTCGAACGCTTTTATTTTTAGCAGGCCGTTTCGGCGCGGGTCGCATCTTGCGCTTCGGCTCGCGCTGCACGTCGCGGACCGGCTCAGGTTGCGTGTTGACCGGTTGCTGTTGCGTGTTGCGGACCGCTTCGGCCAGCATCAGGTATAGCTCGGTCTTGGTATTTTTTTGCGGCCTCGCGTAACTGTCTTTTGCCAATTTTAGTCCCTCGCTGCTATTTGTCGTCTGACTTCACCGCTTCCCTAGCCAAACGCTCCGCCTTCAACCGCTCGAAATTTTTCCGGAAGGCTTCCTGCACCTTTTCATATTCAGTCGCGACCGGCTTAGGGCCACGCTGAAAAGTCCGCCCGGCGTCTTGTTGCGCGGAGTCCTTTTTATCTCTCATGGATCACCTCCAACAGTTAGTGATCGGTGAGACAACGATAGCGCAGCCATAGTGCGCCGCGGGAAAAAGTGCTGATTAAGCTTTTTGATTAGGTTTAACGTCGAGTCCTATGCGCATAAGAATCGGTCGGGGTGCGCGGCGTGCCGAGGGCGCCCGTGTCAAGACTTCCAGCCAGGTAGGGGGGCCGTTAGCCACCATACAGGCGAGGGCCGCTTCACGATGCGACGGCTACCGTGACCGTGCTCTAATCTTCGTCCGGCTCGCGCACGACCGGCGGTTCATCGTCGTGGTCCTCTTCGTCGTCGTCCTCGTCGTCATCTTCATCAGGATCTCGGGGTGGCATAGCGTTGCCCATGATCAAGACGAGACCCCGCTCGATCAAGCCGGCGCAAAATTCCCCGGGGATGCCTAGACTCATGTTGCTTCTCCGATAGCTCAGGCAGCGTCGCTCAGCTTTTCGAATACCGAGATTTTCAGCCGGTCGAGGTCGCGTTCGCCGGACGCGGCTTGCTCAAGGATATGCTCCGCTACCTCCAGCGGCGTGACGGACTGACAGATCAGGAAGCGTCGATCCGCCACAACTTCGTTCATCGCCTGCCGCATCATGGCGACGGTCGAGGCATCAAATTCCCGTTTCAAATTATTCATCGAATCGCAACCCACGTCATTTGGGTGCGTCTTAGGGTGCTCTTGTAAACGGGTGATGAATTGAGCCGCGCTCCTTTGGAGCTGCCGCTCAGTGATGGCTACGAGGGCGCTGAAAGCCGGCGCTGATTGTTCGCAACGTGCTCGCGGACTCTGGCGACTACCGCCGTCGGGCTGTGGCCGAAGATCAAGCTTGTTCCAGCTTCGGCAGAGGCGTTGATTTTCTCGGTGATCATCAGCTGTATCTCGGTCATCGCGTCAGGACCGCCTGAAATGATCTTCATCATTCTCAGGCCGATGACCTCGTTGGCTTCGATAGTGAGCCGAATAAAGGGTATGAGCACGGCGCCTCCTTCGCGAGGCGACTTGCCTGCTCAATCACAATACCGCCGCAGGCAGGAAAGTTCCCTCGAGGCGGTATTAAGCGCTTGCTGCGTTTGCGTGTGGCACAAATCAACACACAGCGCGCCGGCGTGAAGGCCGATCGCGTCAGGACTGTTGCCGGATTGGCTAATTGGGGCGCACCAGCGGAAATTCTGGTGCTCCCGACAAAAGCTAGGCTGCTTTCACTTTTTTGGGCCGTTGCACACGCTCATTCTCGACCTGCGTGTTGCGTACGGCCTCAGCCAGCATCTCGTACAGCTCAGCCTTGGTTTTCTTCGGTTCCCGCTTGGGAGGTTGCCACTGTGTCATCGCCCATATGTGGGGATGCCGGCGGCTGAATTAAACCCCCGCCGGGACCTTTCCTGGGCACGTTAACCCACGAGAATCCTGTCTCATTTCATCAAATAGTTGCCCAACACGTGGACCCAACGTGACGATCTGGGGTCGCTAAGCTGGTGCCAAAAGCGGGCCGCATGGCGGCTGCAAAATTGCCTTAAGCCAGTCATCGTTTCGGGCGGAGCGGGAGGCAACCATTGGGCTTGCGTCGTGAAGCGTATCGAGTGGAGTAGTGCCCGTGTCGAGTGAACTTCAAGCCAAACTTGAGAAGTACGAGCGCAAGGCCGCGCAGTACAAGAAGTCTGCCGAAGAAGCGACCGGTGAAGCGAACCGCGCGTTTTATCAGGGGCTGGCGCGTTACACCGACGACCTGGCGGCGAAATTCCGGCAAGTCATCGCCAAGCGGAACGACGCATCCCTGCCGGTCGAATGATCTTGCCTTGAGGCGGTCTCTTTGCTGTTCGCTCGAGGGCTTGGATCGGGCGATCTTTCCGCGCAGGTCGGTGCTCAGTTTGTCCAGTTCTTCTTTTGCAGCACGTCGAACCAGACGGCGAGGCTGATGATGAGCCCCTTGATGATCAGCTGATAAAACGAAGAGACGCCGAGCAGGCTCATGCCGTTGTTCAGAACGCCGATGATCAGCGCGCCGATGATCGTGCCGCCGATCGTGCCGGAGCCGCCCGCGAGGCTGGTGCCGCCAATCACCACGGCGGCGATGGCGTCGAGCTCGAACATGGTGCCGAGGTTGGGGGAGGCGCCGTTCAGCCGGGACGCCAAAAGAATGCCCGACAGCGCCGAGAGCACGGACACCACCACGTAGACGATCATTTTCGTTTGATAGACGTTGATACCGGAAAGCCGGGCCGCCTCTTCGTTGCCGCCGAGCGCATATAGCCTTCGGCCAAACCTCGTGCGGCCGAGAACGAAGATCGCAGCGCTGGCAATCACGACGAAGATCGCGACCGGTACCGGCAGGCCGTCGCTTGAGCCGAACACATAGGCCGCGAGTAATAATCCGGCCGCGGTCGCGACCACGCCGGGCAGGCTTCGTTCAAGCTGCGACGGCGTATTCGCTTTGCTCTTGTCGCGGGCTGCCCTGATGAGTGTAGTGGCGCCGATCAGCGCCGCGATCGCGAGCAGAACCAGCGTCGGCACCGGCGGGATATAGGCGCTGCCGAGCGCGGCAAAGGAGGGATCGGCCACCGGAACGGAGCTGCCGCCGGACAGCGACAGGGCGACGCCGCGCCCGATCGTCAGCATGCCGAGCGTGATGATGAATGGCGGGATGCGGTAATGCGCGATCCAGAAGCCGTTCCAAAGTCCGATGAGACCGCCGACGATCAACAGCGTGACGGGAACGGCGAGCCACGCGGCAAGTCCATATTGCATCAGCAGCGTCACGACCACGGCCGCGACGCCCACGACAGAACCGACCGACAGATCGATGCCGGCGATCAGGATCACCATCGTCATCCCGACGCCGATGATGCCGACGATCGTCACCTGTCGTGCCACGTTGGAGAGATTGCGGGCGGTGGGGAAGGTCGGATCGATCAGCGCCAGCCCCACCGTCAGCACCACAAGCGCGATCAGCGTCGCATTGGTCTTGATGAATTGAACTGCCCCATTGCGGTGCATGGTCGTTTACTTCTCCACCCGCCGCGCGCCGGTTGCCCATTCCATGATCACTTCCCGCTTCGCGTTCTCGCGCGCGAATTCCGAAACGATACGGCCCTCGTTCATCACCAGTATCCGATCGCTCATGCCAAGGGTCTCTTCGAGTTCGGAAGAAATGACGATAATCGCCACACCTTGCTCGGCGAGGGCGTTCAGGAGCTTGTGGATTTCGACCTTGGCGCCGATGTCGATGCCGCGGGTCGGCTCGTCCAGGATCAGGATCTTAGGCGTGGCATTGAGCCATCGCGCCAGCAGCACCTTTTGCTGGTTGCCGCCGCTCAGCGTTCCGACAAGGGCGTCGACGCTTGCCGCCCTGATGTCGAGCTGCGCGACGTACTGTTCGGTCAGCGCACGCTCCCTGCCGCTGTCGATGATCCCGACCGGCGGCGAGCTCACTGTCTGCAACGACGCGACGGTGGTGTTGAAGGTAATGGGCTGGCCGAGGAACAGGCCGAGCGCCTTGCGGTCTTCGGTCAGAAGCGCGATGCCGTGACGGATCGCATCAGCCGGCGAACGGATATCGACTGTCCTGCCTTCGATCAGCACCTCGCCATGGGTGGCCTGGGGAAAAGCGCCAAAGATTCCGGATACCAGTGTGGTCCGGCCCGAGCCCATCAGGCCGCAAAGCCCGAGGATTTCACCGCGATGGGCCGAGAGCGATACGTCCTTGACCTTGCGTTCGCCGGGCAAAGAAGGGTGATCGACGGCAAAATTTCGAACCTCTAAAACCTTTTCGCCGCGCTGACGCACGCTGTGCGGATACATCTCCTTGAGCTTGCGGCCGACCATCCTGGCGATGATCTGATCGAGCGTGATATCGGATATTGCGGCGGCCTCGCCGATCGTCCGTCCGTCGCGCAGCACCACGACGCGATCGGCAATCTCCGCGATTTCTTCCATCTTGTGCGAGATGTAGCACATGCAGACGCCGGCCTGCCGCAAGCCTCGGATCACCCGGAAAAGCTCCGCAACCTCCTTGTCCGACAGGGCCGATGTCGGCTCATCGAGGATGAGGATGCTCGCCTGCTTCGATAGGGCTTTCGCGATCTCGACCATCTGCTGCTTGCCGACCGCGATGTGCTTGACCCGGTCGGTGGGCTTGATGTCGACAATTCCCAACTCGCCGAGCAACGCTTCGGCATCAAGATTCAAACGGCGCCAATCGATGCCGCCGAAGGCGTTGGTCGGCTGGCGGTCGAGAAAAATGTTCTCGGCGACGGTGAGCTCAGTGATGAGATTGAGCTCCTGATGGATGACGGCGATGCCGGCATCCATGGCCTCGCGGGTGCCGCGAAACCTTTTCCTCTCTCCGTTGATGAAAATATCGCCCTGGTAAGAGGGATAGGGCCACACGCCGCCAAGTACTTTCATCAGCGTCGATTTGCCGGCGCCATTCTCGCCCATCAGCGCCAGAACCTCGCCGGCGCGGGCCTCGAAGGTGACATCGTCTAGCGCCCTGATGCCCGAAAATTCCTTGACGATGTGCTCCATCTTCAAAGCGGTTTGGGGCATGTGCGTCGCTTCAGACAATTCCGACAATCCCTCGCCCTACCAGCCGCCTATTTTCCGTAAACCTGCTTGTGGGTGTAAAACCCCTCCGCAATGATCGTCTGGTCGAGATTGTTCTTGTCGACCAGCACGACCTCCGTCACGAGTGTCGGTACGTCGACGGCGCCGTTGTTGATCGTCCGGTCGACCTTGAAGAGGGACTTCGCCTCCTTGTCGGGGTTGGTTGCGAGCTTCACCGCGATGTCCGCCGCGCTCTCGGCCAGCGGATCGATCTTCTTCCAGATGTCCACGGCCTGCTTGCCTTGCGCGACATACTGAATGTTGACGAGATCGGCATCAGAGCCGGCGACGAAAATCTTCTCGGCGCTGGCGAGCCCCTGTCCGTCGAGGGCGGCGATGACGCCTCGCGCCATGCCGGAGTTGTTGCAGATCACGGCGTCGATCTTGTTGCCGGACTTGGTCAAAAGATTTTCCATGGTCGCCATCGCTTTGTCGGGTGACCATCCCTCGTGCGACTGATCGGCGACGAGCTTGAGTTCGGGGTTTGCCTTGAGTACCTCGAGGACACCGCTGCTCATGGTATTTGCGTTGGAATCGCCGGGCTGTCCGCGGATCAGCACAACATTGCCTTTGACGGCGCCATATTTCGCCTTCAGCCATGCCACCATGGCTTCCGCCTGAAGCTTGCCGACCGCCCAGCTATCCTGCATCGCCATGGCGTCGAGCGGACCGTTGACCAGCATGGCGTCGTAACCGATCACCTTGACGCCGCTATTGCGGGCCGAGGTGACCATGCTGCCGGCGGTGCCGGTATTGACCGGCTGCAGCACGATCGCCTGCGCCCCGCGCGACAGCATGTTTTCGAATGCCGCCAGTTGCGTCTGTTCGTCGTTGTTGGCCGAATCGAAGATTACCTCGGCGCCAAGGGCCTTGGCCTTGGCGAGAAAGGCGGCCTTGTCGCGCTGGTAGCGCTCCTCCTGCATGGTCTTCAGGAGGAAGCCGATTTTGACCTTGTCGGCGGCCGCGGCCGGCCGGACGAGAGCCGGAAATGGAACAGCGAGCGAGGCAAGACCGCGCAACATGGTTCTGCGGTGAAAATCCATGGCGCTTCTCTCCCATACGGCCTATTTCCTAGCCGTTCCGGCTTTTGTTGCGTTCGATTGATCTATCGCAACTGCTTGGTCTGATCCAGCTTCCACTTGGCCGCAAAACCCTCTAATGGGGCGCATCGCAAGCAAAAGCCGAGGTCGCTAACCCCCTTGGAATCTCCACCCGAAGAATTTCCGCCGGAAACCTTGCCCGAGCCGGCTCCGCCCGCGCGCGAGCCGCTGTTGACGCTGCCGGGGGCGCTCACCGCCTATATTGTGCTGCTGGCGGTGCTCCATTTGCACGTGCTGCTGCCGGACGATCTCGAGAACTGGATTATCGACGTCTTCGGATTCATCCCCAAGCGTTACGACTTGACGCTGTTGGTTGACGGCATCCCCGGCGGGGAGGGCGCCAAGGTCTGGACCTTTGTGACCTATTCGCTGCTGCACGCCAATATCAGCCATATCGGTTTCAACGTCTTGTGGCTGTTGCCGTTCGGCAGCGCGCTGGCGCGCCGTTTCGGAAGCCTGCGGTTTTTCATCTTCATGGCGGTGACGGCGGCCGCCGGTGCGCTGGCGCATCTGGTGACCCACGAGCACGCGCTGGCGCCGATGATCGGTGCCTCAGCCTCGGTCTCCGGCGCCATGGCGGCCGCGATTCGCTTTGCCTTTGTGCGCGGCAGCTTTCTCTCCTTTGACCGCAGCGATGCGAACGCCGCCGCCAAGGTGCCCGCGCAGCCGTTGTGGCGCGCCTTGCGAGATCGCCGCGTGCTTTCCTTTCTCGCGATCTGGTTTGGCGTCAATATCGTGTTTGGTCTCGGATCGATTGCGATTGGCATAGAGGGCGTCAGCGTCGCCTGGCAGGCCCATATTGGCGGTTTTCTGGCCGGACTTTTGTTGTTTACCCTGTTCGATCCGGTCCCCCGCGCGGCATCCGATGCTGCAAGTGCGTCGTCCTGATTTTCTCTCCAGCTCGCTTGCGGGACCGAACGATTTCATTCATCATTTGCAAAACAGCGGCACGGCATAGGCCGTGATGTGCTTTTCAAGCCGTATCTGCAATCCAGGCGCCCGCAACTAAATCGGCGCTATACTGTTGTTTGAAGACTCAAAACTAAACCAAGAAGCGCTCGTTCAAGGGCGCGATCGGCTTCAAGGAGACGACAATGACGGTACGTGCCATTCTCGACACCAAAGGTCACCAAATCCAGAGCGTTCCGCCGGAGGAGAAACTTACGGCCGCGATCAAGATCCTGAGCGAGCGCAAGATCGGCGCCGTGCTGGTCATGAGCGCGGGCCGCATCGAGGGCATCTTGTCGGAACGCGACATCGTGCGCGTGCTGGGCGAGCGTGGCGCTGCCGTCCTCGATGAGCCCGTGAGCGCGGTGATGACGCGCAAGGTCGTGAGTTGCAAGCAGTCCGATACCGTCAGTGAGATCATGGAGATGATGACCCTTGGAAAATTCCGCCACCTGCCGGTCCTCGAGGGGGAGCGCGTGGTCGGCCTGATTTCGATCGGCGACATCGTCAAATGGCGGGTGCGGGAATACGAACACGAGCAGGAAGCGCTGCGCGAATATATCAAGACCGCCTGAGCGGTTCGCGGCGCTCGCGTGAACCCTTAAGGTTCTTCGTCGAGCGTCGTCGGCGGGATGACCGGCGTCGGGCCCAGAACCTCGATCACTTCCTGGATCGAGCCGATCGCACGCTCGGTGGCGCGCGTGCCATAGGCGATCAATTCGTCGGCGCGGTGAAAATCGAACCAGCCGATCTGACCGACCCGGGGCGTGATCAAGAGATCCGGCGGGTCGCCGGCGAGGCGAGCGCGGGTGATACGGTCCTGCATGATGTTGAAGGCGTCGACCATCACGGACGAAATGCCGGGCCGTCCGGCGCTGCCGAAAAATTCGCGTTTCACGGCACGTTCCGCCGAGAAGAACTTGCCGATGCCGCGTTTCGGCGGGGCGGCTTCGACGGCCTCTTCGCGTACCAAGGCGGACGCGCCATGCGAATAGATCGTGGTGGAGTGGGCAAAGATGTCGCTGGAGAGGTTGGCGGCGATCACGATTTCGGCGCCCAGCGCTCGCGCGGCGGAGACCGGCACCGGATTGACCAGCGCGCCGTCGACCAGCCAGCGGTCGCCGATCAGAACCGGCGCGAAGATGCCGGGCAGGGCATACGAGGCCCGCATCGCATCCACCACCCGGCCGTGGGTGACCCAGGTTTCGTGGCCGGTGCGAACCTCGGTCGCGACCGTAGCGAATTTCAACGGCAGGTCCTCGATCAGGGTTTGGCCCATCGCGGCCTCCAGCTCTGCGGCAAGCTTGTCGCCGCCGATCAGGCCCGAGCCGTTGAGCTTAAGGTCGAGATAGGAAAGGACACTGCGCGGTTGCAGGCCGCGCGCCCATTCCTCCAGCGTGTCGAGATGCCCGGCCGCAAAGGCGCCGCCGACCACAGCCCCGATCGAGGTGCCGACGACGACATTGGGGACGATGCCGTGGGCGATCAGCGTCTTGACGATGCCGATATGGGCAAAACCGCGCGCCGCTCCGCCGCCGAGCGCAAGTCCGATGACCGGTCGGCGGCCAGCGGTCTTGTCGCGGACGTCTCCGTTGTTCTGGCCTCGTCCAATCCAGTTATTAAACACGCTAAAAGCAATCTCGTTCTAATGGTCCGATAGGCGCGGGAAGGCTATCGCGAGACGGCCGCCCCCGCCAGAATGGCTGACAAGCATGGTTTATGCCGGGGTTGAGGGTGAGATTGTGACGGGACCGCGGCGAATCGGTATGAGTAACGGAAGTGGCCGGCGCCGGTTCCATCCCTTCTTGTTCGCCCAATGCAGGCTTGAATTTGCCGCGTTTTCAGTGAAAAGCATCCATCATGATCAGGGGAAGGCAGGGTAGCCGCAGGTGGCAGGGCGGGCGTTGGCGCGTGGCGCCGGCGTTTGCCGTGCTTTTGGGATTTGCGGTTTTAGGCCCCGTTTCGGCACAAATGTTCAGCGATCGGCCGCCACCGGTGCCGCCAGCGGCCGTCCCCGAGCCGCCCGCCGGACCCGCGATGAATTTGGCGCCAGCTACCGGTCCGGCATCTGTCCCGAATTTGCCACCGTCACTGACCGCGCCGCCCTCGGTTGCCGCGGTGCCGCCGGCCGTTCCAGCCCCGCCACCCGGCGCGGCCACGCCGAACCAGGCCGTGCTGGCGATGACGGCGCGTTTCGGCAAGGACCTGCCCGCGGTCACCGGCGGGCTGGTATGGCGCGTTTTTTCCGACCGGGCGGATGAGACCGGCAATATGAAATTGGTTCGCGAGGACCGTGGCGCGACGCCGAACGTCGTGCTGCCGCCCGGCAATTACGTCGTCCACGTCGCGCTCGGCCTCGTCAGCGCCATACGGCCGATGACGCTGAAGGCGGAGACTTACCGCGAAACCTTCATCCTTCCCGCCGGCGGCCTGCGCATCGAGGGCCGCGTCGGCGCCTCCAAGATTCCGCAGAACCAGATTTCATTTGCGATCTACAAGGGCAGCCAGTTCGAGGCGGGCGAGCGCGGCTCTCTCGTGCCGAGCGTCGCACCCGGCGACGTCGCATTGCTGCCGGAGGGCACCTACTACATCATTTCCAACTATGGCGATGCCAACTCCGTCGTGCGCTCGGACATTCGCGTGCAGGCCGGCAAGCTGACGGACGTTATCGTCACCCATCGCGCCGCCGTGATCACGCTCAAGCTCGTCAGCGACCGCGGCGGCGAAGCGCTGGCCAACACCGCGTGGTCGGTGATCACGCCGGGCGGCGACGTCATCAAGGAATCGATCGGAGCGTTTCCCAAGGTGATATTGTCGGAAGGCGAATACCGGGCGATCGCCAAGAACGAAGGCAAGGTTTACGAGCGTCCTTTCAACGTCGTTAACGGCGTCGACGGTGAGGTCGAAGTCGTCGCGCGCTGATTTTTGGACATGCTCTGTCATAGTTTCTAACGCGAACTAACCATCGCGCGATTTAAAACTGTCATAATCGCTGCGTCCCCTTCCTCCACGCGGAATTTTTACAGCCCTTTAAGCGCCGCTCGCATTGATGGCGCGCGCTAAGAATTGCGCGTTTGGGGAATGCCATGCTTGCTGCCAGGAAGTCGTCGGAAAAATCCGCACCTGAGATGTTCGATGATGTCCCGGTCCTGCAACGCAAGTGGCAGGCCGCGATGCGCCCGGGTGAAAAACTGCCGGCTTACGAAGCCGTGATGCTGGGAAGCCTCGGCCGGCTCGCCGATCACATCGTCCTGCTCAAGGACGGTCCGCAAGGCCTCTTGCTGTCGCTGGCCGCGATCCGCGACGCGGAAGGCCGCCCGTTCGATTTCCAGATCGTTCATCACAATGACGGCGCCGCGCGGCTGCTCAAGCTGCCGACGGTCGAATTGCTGTGGCAGCGGCTTGGCGGCGGACGCAGCCTTCTCAGCGCCGGTCATGTCGTTGAGCGTTTGCTGACGGTGGTCCGAAGCGACGAGGGGGACCGGTTTGAAATCGACAGCGACGACCGAAGCCTGAAATTGGGCGTGACGTCGGCGACATTCTCGCGCTGACAATTTCCGATGTCACTGCCTTGAAGCGGCGTGAAGCTTCATTCCGTCTGTTGTTCGACAACAATCCGATGCCGATGTGGGTGTTCGGCGCCGAGACCAACCGGTTTCTCGGCGTCAACGACGCAGCGATCCAGCATTACGGCTACGCTCGCGAGAAATTTCTCGCCATGAAGCTCGATGAAATCTGGCCCGAAGACGAGCGGATCAGCCACCAGGAATCGCTGCTGCATATCGGGGAGGCCTATCAGTCCACCCGTAACTGGCGGCACATCAAGGCCGACGGCAGCGAAATCCACGTGCTGACCTTCGGACGGCGGGTGACGTTCGACGGGCATGACGGCTACCTCGTCGCCATCGTCGATATCACCGAGCGGCGCCAGACCGAGGCCCACATTGCCTATATGGCCCATCACGACGGGCTGACCGACCTGCCCAACCGCGAATTCTACCAGGAGCGGCTGCGCGAGGCGCTGGTGGAAGCGCAAACCGGCAACAAACGCGTCGCGGTATTGTACGTCGATCGGGGAATGGGTATTGCGCGAAGCCTGCAGCGAGGCGGCCAAATGGCCTGATGAGGTCAAGGTCGCGGTCAACCTGTCGGCGGTACAGTTCCGCAGCCGCAATCTGGTCCAGGCCGTGATCTCGGCGCTGGCGCATTCCGGCCTGTCGCCGCGGCGGCTCGAGCTTGAGATTACCGAATCGGTGTTTCTGGCGGAAACCGAAGCCAATCTCGCCATCCAGCATCAGTTGCGCGAACTCGGCGTGCGCATCTCGATGGACGACTTCGGCACCGGCTATTCCAGCCTCAGCTACTTGAGAAGCTTCCCGTTCGACAAGATCAAGATCGACCGTTCCTTCGTCAAGGATCTCGCCGAGCGGCCGGATTGCGTCGCGATCGTGCGCGCGATCTCCGGCCTTGGCCGCAGCCTCAACATCACCACCACGGCCGAAGGCGTGGAGACAGTCGATCAGCTCGACTGGTTGCGCAACGAAGGCTGCAACGAGGTGCAGGGATTCCTGTTCAGCGCGGCCAAGCCGGCGGGCGAGGTCGCAGCGCTGTTATCGAGATTCGGCCGGCATGCCTCGCAGGCGGCTTAACCGAGAGCCTGCGCCGGTCCGCTCGGAAAAATCAGGCAGGTCGTCGTGCCGTGGGCAAGCAGGCGTCCCGCCCCGTCGGTGACGCGTCCCTCGGCAGTGCCGATCCGGCGGCCGCGGCTCAAGACCAGCCCTTCGGCCTTGACCTCGCCGGTTTCGGGCGTGATCGGTCGCAGCAATGAAATCTTGAATTCAAGCGTCGTCTGGCTCATGTCCTTTTCCAGCGTCGTTTGGACAGCAAGCCCCATGCAGCTGTCAAGCAGCGTCGCCGTCAGGCCGCCATGCACCGTGCCGGCCGGATTGAGGTGATCGGCGGTCGGCAGGATTGTAACGACGACGCGTCCGGCCTCGGCCTCGGTTACGTCATAGCCGAGGGTTTTGGCGATCGTATTCAGAGGCAACGTTCGGTTGGCGAGGCCTTGCACGAACTCCAGTCCCGTTATTTCCTTGCGTGCCTCCGGACTCACTGTTCCGTAGGTTCTTGCCGCGGCATTGTTCACAAGCGTCTCTCCTTGCGTTTTTCGATTTCATATTTTCGATGGCGCGTTTTACGGAACGCCGATGGCGGTCGACCGTAGAGCCGCGTGAACGCCGCGCGCATGCGTCTCGAGTGCGAAAACCCCGCGTGTCGTGCCACCTCGTTGACGGGTAGATCGGTGTCATCGAGCAGACGTTTGGCGCTCTGGATGCGAAGCGAGAGCGCGACCTGCAGCGGCGAGGCATCGAGCTGGTGCCCAAACAGCCGCGTGAGATGACGCGAACCAATTCCGAGTCTTGAGGCGAGGGTAGCTATGTTATCGTGGTCGAGCGCGCCCCTCTCGATCAGGTTCAGCGCGCGCTCAACCGTGGTCTGCGTGCCTTTCCAGGCCGGACAGAACGGCGCGCTCTCAGGCCGGCAACGCAGACACGGACGAAAGCCGGCGCGCTCGGCCGCAGCTGCGCTTGGATAAAAGCCGACATTGCGGGCAAATGGCGTTCGCGCCAGGCACACCGGCCGGCAAAAGACGCCGGTGGTCTTGACGGCGACGAAGACAACGCCGTCAAAAGCCGGATCGCGGCGCTGAAACGCTTCATATTGGGCGGCAAAGTCGAGCATCGCCGTCGCTATACAAGCGACCGAGCGGTTGGACCACCCGCTTGCCGTTGACCATGTCCGAAAACGACCGCTCGCTCCTGAACGGCGGGGTACGCGCTAAAACCGCGTCACGATCTCCGACAGCGCAGGCCGCGGCCGGTCCTCGCTCGGCTTTGACACCGTGCCGATGTGGATGAAGCCGGCGAGCTTTTCGTCCGCCTTCAATCCGAGGCCGGCGAGCACTTCGCGGTCGAAGGAAAACCACCCTGAAAGCCAGCAGGCGCCATAGCCGAGCGCGGTCGCCGCCGTCACGATGTTCATGGCGCTAGCGCCCGCCGACATCTCCTGCTCCCACGGCGGGACCTTGGGATGCGGTTTTGTGAAGCTGACGACACCGATGACCAGCGGGGCATCGGTCAGGCGCCGCTTCTCGACATCGATCTCGGCCGGCGACGCATTTGGGTTTTTCCGCGCAAAGACGCCGGCAATGACCCCTCCGGCGCGAACCCGCGCATCGCCCTCGAAAACAATAAAGCGCCATGGCGCGAGCTTGCCGTGATCGGGCACCCGCGCGCCGATCGTCAGAATGGTTTCAAGCTCGGCCGGCGAGGGGCCGGGGCCGCTCATCTCGCGCGGCTTGACGGAACGGCGGGTCTTCAGAAATTCCAGGGCGTCGGGCACGAAATGTCCTCTATGGATGGCGGTCGCACCGGCAGAGATAAGCGCGTCACCACGCGGGCGGAAGCGCTTTTAGAGCGATTATGAAGATCAGGCGAGTAGCGGTCCGATTCTAACATTTGCACGCTACCGTCGGAGGCACTTTTGCAAATGTTAGAATCAAAGGGCCACTAAAAATATAGGTCTCTAGTGGAGTTTCAGATTTGACATTCGCATTGCGAATTCCGGGCTACGGGATCGCGAATGTCAAATCTACTCCACTAGCCGCGCCCGCTTCACGTCCGGCGGCGTGGCTTCTTCGACAAGGGCCGCGATTGCCTCATCGGTGGTCGTCACTTTCTGCCCGTCGCTGCCCAACCGTCGCACCGAGACCGAATGCGTTTCGGCTTCCTTCTTGCCGACCACAAGAAGCGCCGGAATCTTCGCCAGCGAATGTTCGCGGACCTTGTAGTTGATCTTCTCGTTGCGCAGGTCGATCTCGACACGCAGGCCCGCGCGCCGCGCGGCGGCCGCGACCACCTTGGCGTATTCATCGCCTTCGGAAGTGATGGTGGTGACGACCGCCTGGATCGGCGCCAGCCAGAGCGGGAAGTTGCCGGCATAGTGCTCGATCAGGATGCCGATGAAACGCTCCATCGAGCCGCAGATCGCCCGATGCACCATCACCGGCGCCTTCTTCGAGCCGTCGGCGTCGATGTAGAAGGCGCCAAAGCGCTCCGGCAGGTTGAAGTCCACCTGCGTGGTGCCGCATTGCCAGTCGCGGCCGATCGCATCGCGCAGCACATATTCGAACTTCGGCCCGTAAAAAGCGCCTTCGCCCGGATTGATCTCGGTCCTGATGTGGTTGCTCTGGGCCTTGATCTCCTGCAGCACCGTCGCCATGACGCGTTCGGCATGGTCCCACATCGCATCGGTGCCGACGCGCTTTTCGGGACGGGTCGAGAGCTTGACCGTCAGCTCACCCTCGAAGCCGAAATCAGCGTAGGTCGACAGGATCAGCTCGTTGATCTTGAGGCATTCTTCCGCAAGCTGGGTTTCGGTGCAGAACACATGAGCGTCGTCCTGGGTAAATCCGCGCACCCGCATCAAGCCGTGCATGGCGCCCGATGCTTCGTAACGATGCACGATGCCGAATTCCGCCAAGCGTAGCGGCAGGTCGCGATAGCTCTTCAGGCCGTGCTTGAAGATCTGCACATGGCCAGGGCAGTTCATCGGTTTGAGCGCAAACCAGCGTTTGTCTTCGGCCTCATCGCCGGCGGATTGTGCCGCGAACATGTTCTCGCGGTACCAGTCCCAGTGGCCGGAAGTTTCCCACAGTGACTTATCGAGGATCTGCGGCGCGTTGACCTCGCTGTAATCGCCGGTCAGGCGGCGGCGCATATAGGCAATCAGCGCCTGGAAGATGGTCCATCCCTTCGCGTGCCAGAACACCACGCCCGGGCCTTCCTCCTGGAAGTGGAACAGGTCGAGCTCGCGGCCCAGTTTGCGATGGTCGCGCTTTTCGGCTTCCTCGATCTGCTTCAGGTAAGCATCGAGGTCTTCCTGCTTGGCGAAGGCTGTGCCGTAGATGCGCGTCAGCATCGGATTGTTGGAATCGCCGCGCCAGTAAGCCCCCGCCACCTTCATCAGTTTGAAGGCGTTGCCGATCTTCCCCGTGGAGGTCATATGCGGGCCGCGGCACAGGTCGAACCAGTCGCCCTGGAAATAGATCTTGATTGGCTCGTTGCCGGGAATGGCGTCGACCAGTTCGACCTTGAAGTTCTCGCCCTTGTCGCGGAAGACCTGCTTGGTCTTTTCGCGGTCCCAGACTTCCTTGGTGAAGGGCTTGTCGCGCGCGACGATCTCGCGCATTTTTTTCTCGATGGCCGCGAAATCTTCCGGCGTGAACGGCTCGTTGCGGAAGAAGTCGTAATAGAATCCGTTTTCGATCACGGGCCCGATCGTCACCTGCGTGCCGGGCCACAGCGACTGCACCGCTTCGGCGAGCACGTGAGCGGCATCGTGGCGGATCAGTCCGAGCGCGCGCGGATCGTCGCGGTTGACCAGCTCGATCTTTGCGTCATTCTCGATTGGATCGTTGAGATCGGCCAATTCGCCGTCCAGCGCCATTGCCACCGTACGTTTGGCGAGCGAAGGCGAGATGCCCTTGGCGATTTCCAGTCCGGTGGTGCTTTTGGGATACTCGCGCCTGGCGCCGTCCGGGAAGGTGAGGGTGACCTTATGCACGGGGTCGGCCGGCTTCAAATTCGTGAGGCTGTATTGGAATCCCGATGCGGGCGGATTCTTGTCGGACATGTTCGTCTCCTCAAAGCTCACTCCTGCGAACGAGCGCAGGTAAGCGGGATGGAGAGCGGTATAGCAGGGGAATCGGCCGATGCAATCGGTATGGGCCGACAAAATCGGCGGAATCGCCGCGGGTTTGAGCGCATCCTTTGGTTGTTGAACGTGGACTTGCGGAGGCGGACTTGTTAAGTTCGGATGCTCTCCCGTTTGTTCGACCGGCCTTCATTCATTCCCCATGATCGTGCGCGCCGTTGCTGCCCTCGTGCTGACCTGTGCGCTGACTTGTGGCGGGGCATCCGCAGTCTCATTGAAGCAACGGCCACAGGCGCCGAAGTCGCCCGAAGAGCCTATGGCATTCTATGTCGTCAAGGGCGCGCCCGGCGCCTGCGGCAGCGATTGCGACACGTGGATCGAAGCCGAAGGAAAGGTCGAGGCCGACACGGCCGCGCGTCTCAAGACATTTTTGGATCGCCTTCGTGATCGCAACCTGCCGATCTATTTCGCCTCTCCCGGCGGCAACCTCGATCAGGCCATCGCGATGGGGAACCTGCTTCACGGCAGGACCAGCGTTGCCAGGGTGGGGCGAGCCATGGTGCAGGAATGCGGCTTCGAGGCGCAGGACAGCGACGTCTGTGTCAAACTCAAGCGCTCGGGCCGCGAACTCCACGGCGATCTCTTCACCAGCGGTGCGATCTGTGCTTCGGCCTGTCCTTATGCCTTTTTCGGCGTCGCCGTCCATGAAGTCGCGCCGGATGCGATCCTGGCCATCCATTCGCCAAAGGTCATCCTCAACTTTCACGGGGGCCAGCCGGAGGCCTTCGTGATCGCCGCGGCGAACCAGCGCGGTCGCGAGCGTGCCGACCGCGTCGCTTCGGCCTACCTCGCCAAAATGGGAATCGATGCCGGACTGCTCGCGCTCACCAGGACCGTCAAGTTCGAAGACATTCACGTTCTCACGCGCGAAGAGATCGCGCGCTTCGGTATAGACCGCCGCGAGTTCGCCGAGACTGCCTGGCGGTTTGAGCGCGGTACGTTCAACATGGTGCGAAAGATCGCCACGGTGAGGGCGCCGGGTGAAACTTCTTTCAGGCTGATGCAATGGCGCGTTACCTGCTTCAATACGGATCGCTTCGCTTTGGACTTTCAGCGGCCGGTGCGCGCGGGTGCCTTGGTCGCGATCACGCATGGCGGTGCGAGCCCGGTCTATTTCAGTGGTCCATCGCTTGTGGGAAGCGCGTCCAACTTCGAGCAGTGGGGCATGCGATTGATACGGTCGCGATTGGATTCGCTGGTGGGTCAGCCCCAAATTGAAATCACAGAGACGGCGGTTGCTTCAGACGGGCGCATGCTCCCGCAAACCACCAAATTGTCCAACGAGGGTTGGGACGGCGCGCTGGAGAGATTGCTCGCGACCTGTCCACCGACGAGAGAGGCTGCGGCCGTCCGGTCGAGTGAGGCAGCTGCGAAGTAGCGCGATTTTTGTGTCTTGAGACGGAAAACGGACGACGTTCTCTCATGTGGCGCGCGACTTTCTTTCATGGATGCCGCTCTGCGTCCAACTAAATTCTTTGCTGCCCTTTCCATCGGCGTTCGGCTGGTCTAGATGCGCATGCATGCAAAAGCCGTCGTCCGACAGTCCGGTCCATCGCCGCTTTGCGCCGACCGTGCTGATGTTTGGGAATTTCGTCACCGGCTCATCGATCCTCGCGCCGGCGGGCATGCTGATCGAGCTGTCGTCCGATCTCGGTATCACCGTCCACACTGCCGGTCTTCTGGTGACGTTTGGTGCGATGGTGCTGTGTATCGGCTCGCCGCTGACGGCGTGGCTGACGAGCCGGATCGAGCGCCGTACCTTGCTCGCGGTCACGCTCGCCGTGCTTGCGCTCGGCAACGCGCTTTCCGCGTTTGCGCCGGGCTATACGACGCTTCTGCTCATCCGTCTTGTGATGCTGGCGGTCGGCGCCCTCTATACGCCGCAGGCCGCGGGCACGGCCGCGCTGATCGTGCCGGCGGAAAAACGCGGCGGCACGATTGCCTATGTGTTTCTCGGCTGGTCGCTGGCGGCCGCCGTCGGGCTGCCGTTGATCACCTTCATGGCCAGCCGTTATGGCTGGCGCGCGGCTTTTGGCGGCATCAGTGTCCTCGGGGCCTTGAGCTTTCTGCTCTTGATATGGCGGTTGCCCGCGGGCCTCGTCGGCGCGCCGGTCGATCTCAAGACATGGGCCGATCTGGCGCGTAATCGCGTGATCGTCGTGCTGCTTGTGATTACCACGCTATTGATGTCGGGCCAGTTCGCGGTCTTCACCTATATGGGGCCGCTATTGTCGCGGCTGACGCAGGTCGGCTCCGATGCAGTCGGACTGGTCTTTGCGATCTACGGCGTGTGCGGCTTTATCGGGATTGTCATTGTCAGCAGTGTAGTCGATTCCTGGGGGCCCTTGAAGACGTCGATGCTGTGCGTCGCGTTCGTGCTGGCCGGGATCAGCGGATGGGCGCTCTCCGCGGGCTTCTATCCGCTGATGGCGTGCTCGGCGGCGATCTGGGGGCTGGGGTTTGCCTCGAGCAATTCGATGCAACAGGTTCGCCTCGTGGCCGCGGCGCCTGAGCTCGCCTCCGCCTCGGTGTCGCTCAACACGTCGTTTCTGTATGTAGGGCAGGCGATCGGTTCGGGGCTCGGCGGCTTGTTGTATGCGCACGACCTGCTGCGCGGCATAGGCTATGCCGGCACCGCTTTTGTCGCGCTGGCGCTGACCACGGTGATTTTGACGCGGCGCTTTTCGGTGGCGAAAAGCTAACCGCGAAGTCTTCTATCGGCTGATCGAGCTATCGGCGTTGCTCGCCGCAAACCGCGTCAGCGCAGGGGTCAAGGCCATCTTGGCGAGAACTTCGCGTACCGGCCTGTCGGTCCATGCATGCGTGACGTAGTCGCGATGCGTCACGCCGTCAGGCGTTTTGACAAAGACGACGCTGCCCGGACGCAACGGGCCATCCATGTCGTCGGATACGGCGATGCCCTTGTCGCGGATCATCTGCATTAGTTCCTGATCGTGCCGCTGGGTGTAGCGGGTATAGGCGCTGACGAAGAATCCGGAGCGGTTGTTGGCGACCCAGGAGGCGAACTTGTCGAGCTCGCCATAGACCGCATCGAGCAGCACGACGCCGCGGACGCGATTGCCGACCCCGCCGACGTCGAGGCTCCAGGCGGTCGGGACGAAGCCGCCGCTATAGCCGACGATGACGATCGGCATATTGGCAAATGTCTTGGCCGCGTTCGGATCGCCGTAGAGCTTGGCGAGATGATCGGCCGATTCATTGATGAAGCGCTTGAGCCCGCCGGGCTGCCAGAATTTGCCGGCGCTGGAATCGGCGGCATCGACCGCGAGCTGCGGTGCGAGCAGCACGGCGTTGGCGCCTGAATCCGAAATCTGCTGCGGCAGCAGCTGCCGGTCGCGCACGTCACGTTCGAGTGTCGCGCCGTTGCCGTGGAAAAACACGACGATGACGCCGGGTTTGTTGACGTCGAAATGTTCTGGGACGTGCATCAGCACGCGGTTGTCGTTGAAGGTCTCGTCCTGCCAGTAGACGCGGCCGGAATAGCTGCGGTGGCCGTGACGGTCGCCATTGGCGACGTTGAGGAACGGCGTCTCGGTGCGTGGATTGTTGCCGTAATAGGGGAAGGCGGACGATTTCAATCCGATCAGGGCCGTTTGCTCTTCGTGCGCCGAACGCTGATAGGGCAGGGTCGGCGCCAGCGAAGCGACGCGATAAGGCTGCGTCTGGACGGTCCGCCGGGTTTGTGCGTCCGCCACGTTCGCCGGCCGCTGCTGCAAGCTTTCGGCGGCGGTGGGAAAGCGATCCTTGAATTGCGGCTGAGGGAAACGGTCGTCGAACGTATCGCTGGAGCCTTGCACGTTGGCGGCGAGCGAGCCGGCGCTGGGCGCCTTGCTGCATTGGATGAGCGTGAATGAGAGCGGGATGAGGGCCGAGAGGAGAGGGAGCCAGCGACGCTGTGGGATGGCGCGCGAACGCGCACGACGCGGCGATCCGGCTTTTTTAGCCGGCGTCACGCGAACATAGGTCTCAGATTTCGGATTGGCCCCGACCATCCACCCCTTTGCCCCAACCGCCGTAAGTCGCTAGTGCGGGTTCGGATTTGGCATTCGCTATGAGAACTCGCGAGCAACACCGAAGCGGATGCCAACTCCACCGCACTAGTGTTGCGGTGACGTTAATCTTCCGGAAATTTCTCCCCATTCCCGGAATGGTCCAAGCAACACGAAATCGTGTCCTGATTGTGGGCTCGCTGCCGGAAATGCACTGATAACGCCTAAAAAGGTATTCAAACACCAAAATCGGTGTGGATTTAAATTGTTACCCGCTCTCCTTGAATTGGCCGAAGCTGCCACGCACGATGTTAGCGGCAGGGCATGGGGCCCGACGTGCGGGCGAACATGGCGGCTTCAGAAACCCCGGCGTTGGGAGGCCGGCTCTCCGGCGGGTCGACGGTTTCGGTCGCGGTTGCAACCGCCATTGTCGTCGCCGACATGGTCGGCGTCGGTGTCTTCACCAGCCTCGGCTTTCAGGTCAAGGACATCCCTTCGGGCTTTGCGATCCTCGCGCTCTGGAGCGTGGGCGGCATCGTCGCGCTGTGCGGCGTGTTTTCCTACAGCGAACTCGGCGCGATGTTTCCGCGCTCGAGCGGCGAGTACAATTTTTTAAGCCGCGCCTACCATCCCGCTTTCGGTTTCGTCGCAGGTTTCGTGTCGGCCACCGTCGGCTTCGCCGCTCCGGTGGCGCTCGCGGCGATGGCGCTTGAGCAATATGGCCGGGCGATTTTCGCCGGCGCGCCGTCTTTGCTACTGGCGGTCGGCACGGTCTGGGCGGTGTCGCTGGTCCAGCTTACCGGCGTCAAGCACTCCTCGACCTTCCAGTTGATCTCGACCATCCTGAAGGTGGTGCTGATCACGGCCTTCCTGATCGCGGGCTTTGTCGTCGGCACGCCGCAAGCCGTGTCGTTCACGCCGCAAGAGAGCGACATCGGCTATGTCGCCAGCGCGCCGTTCGCGATCGGACTTGTTTTCGTGATGTATTCGTTTTCGGGCTGGAATGCCGCGACCTACATCATCGGCGAGCTGCGCGACGCCAGCCAGAATCTCCCGCGTGCCTTGTTTTCAGGCACGTTGATCGTTCTCGTGCTCTACGTGGCGCTCAACGCCGTATTCCTTCACAGCGCGCCGATCGACAAACTGGCCGGCCAACTCGATGTTGCCCGCATTGCCGGCACGTACATGTTCGGCGAGATCGGCGGGCGCATCGTCGGCGCGATGATCTGCATCGGGCTGATATCGTCGATCAGCGCGATGATGTGGATCGGTCCGCGCGTGATGATGACGATGGGCGAGGATATCCCGGCGCTCCGGGTTTTTTCCCGCAAATCGACGCAAGGCGCGCCGGCCTATGCCATCCTGTTTCAGCTCGCGGTCGCGACCTTGATGCTGTTGACCCGCAGCTTCGAGGCGGTGCTCGATTTCATTCAGTTCTCGCTGCTGTTCTGTTCGTTCTTCACGGTGCTCGGCGTGATCAAGCTGCGTATCACGCGGCCTGACTTGCCGCGGCCCTACCGCGCCTGGGGATACCCGGTCACGCCGATTATTTTCCTGCTCGTGACCCTTTTCATGATGTACTATCTTGTCGTCGAACGGCCGCTGCAGTCCTTTTTTGGTGCTCTGATTATGGTGTCAGGCCTTCTGATCTACCTCGTCTTCCGCAAAAAGGACGATTCCGGCCCCGCTGCGATCCCATCACCAACGCATACGACAGGTCGCAGCTAGTGATCCTTCGCACTTTCAAAATTGCAGCCGTAGCGGCGGCCTTCTTTCTTGCGGCCGCATTTGCGGCCGTTCACGCCGCTGACGTCACGCCCGACGATACCGCGCGTTTCCTCGCCGGCATGATGCCGTCAGCCGACTCGCCGCTGGTGGCCTTGACCAAGGATCCGGCCTGGCAGCGCCATGCAAAGTTTTTCGATTCCGCGTTCGGACAACTCGACCAACGGCAGATGTCGAAAGTCCGCGCCTGGTCGGACGCCAACCTCGCCGCGCCGAAGCCGACCATGTTCTACATGTTCTCCGGACCCGACTTTCTTTACGCCGACGCGTTTTATCCGAAGGCCACCACCTATGTGCTAAGCGCGCTCGAGCCCCCGGGCTTGGTGCCGGACCTGACAAAGGTGCCGCGCGGAGGCGTCGATGCGGCGCTCGCCAATGTCGAACATTCACTCGGCTCGATCCTTAGTTTCTCGTTCTTCATCACCAAGAAGATGAAAGTCGATCTGCATGAAGGGCAGATCAACGGCGCGATGCCGCTGCTCTATGTCTTCCTGGCGCGCTCCGGCAAGACCATCAAGAACGTCTCGACGGTGGCGCTCGACGACAAGGGGACAGCCTATTTTGCCAGCGACAATCCTGGCACCAACGCCACGCGGGGGTTGAGGATCGTGTTTGCGGGAAGCGATGGCGTGGACAGGACGCTGTATTATTTCTCGACCGATCTGTCGGACTCCGGTGTCAGGTCCAGCGGCTTTCTGAAGTTCTGCGCCACGCTCGCGCCCGGCTCGAGCCTGATCAAGAGTGCCTCGTATCTTCTGCACTCCGGCAGCTTCTCGACGGTGCGCGACTTCATTCTCGCCAACAGCGCAACGATCATTCAGGACGATTCCGGAATTCCGCTCGGCTATTACAGCCCGAAGAAATGGCGCTTGCTTCCGTTCGGCCGCTATGCCGGCCCGATCTCCGAATTTCCGAACAAATATCAGCAATCCTATGCTGAGCTGTTCCGCCGTGCCCAGCCGATGGATTTTGGCATCGGCTATCGCTGGCATTCGTATGAATCGAACCTGCTGTTGTCCGTGCGCTTGCCGGACGATGGTTCGGTGGCGGCGGAGACGACCTCATCGACCGAGCCGGTAGCTCAGCTCGTGCCCAAACCTCGACCGCGCAAGCCCCGGCCACCGCCGTCACCAGCGCCACCGCCGCCCGAACCCGCCCACAAATTTCTTTGGTTCCAGTGAGGCGCGCTACCAGCGCACGGTCTGGCTCGGCTCAACGAAGCTGCTGGTGAAGTGAGCTTTGGAATGTCCGGTCAGAAATTCGCCGACCGCGACAATGACGATCAGGATCGCGACAACCGCCAACAAATCGATCTGGCGTGGATCGTGACCACTAGGTCGAAATTTCCAGCGCATCGTTGACGTCCTCCCTTAGAGGAGACATCGAACCAATTCAGCGATAAAGCGCCGGTTCCGACGCCTTGGCAACCATTTCGGATGATGCAACGCAGCGTAGTGCAGCGTAATAACGTCAGGCCGCGTTAACGCCGCGCCAGCGTCCGAACCGCCACGGCAAATACCAGCGCGCGCCGTCGGGTTTTGTTGCGGGCACGTTGTCGATCCCCGCGGTGCCGAACGGCTGACAGCGCAACACCCGCGCCAGTGTCATCCATCCGCCGGCCCACAATCCGAAACGCCCGATCGCTTCATCGGCATAAACCGAGCATGTCGGCAGATGCCGGCAGTTGTAGCCGACCAGCGGCGAAAGCGTGTGCCGGTAGAGCCAGATCATCGCGCGGCCTGCATGTCGCGGCAGTCGTTCGACGCCGCGCGCGCAATCCCCGCAGCGCGCGGACAGCGAAGGCAGCTTGAACGGCGTATGCTTCATGGGCGGCTTGCTGAGTGTTTAAGCGGCAATTGCTTGGTTCCAGCGCAGGGAACTCTCCGCGCTAATAATTGTGCCACAGTTTTAGAAATATCAACGGTTTGTGCGGCGGCGCAACAAAGGTTCTCTGGACGATTCGGTCAACTCCGTTTACGTTTCATAACGTGGGGATGACAGACTCGTTTTTTGTTTCGTTTTGAACCGGAGCAGCCGCTTGTTAGCGATTGCGGGGAAGGAACCAAATTGAAACTCGTCGGACTTCGCTTCCGCGGCTGGGCGGTGTTGACCGTGACGGTTGCCTGTCTTGCTGTGCCGGGGGCCCTGGCCGTACTTGGCGGTTTGGCCCATGCGGGCGGAACGCTCGAAGAGCGCAAGCTGCCGATGCAGTTTAACTGGGTGGCTTGTCAGCCGCATTGCAGCGGCTGGATCAGCGCGGTCGGTATCGTAACGGCAGAGAGCCCCAAGGATTTTGAGGATTTCGCGCAGGGACGCGATCTGCGCGGCGCGACCATTGTCCTGGATTCCAGCGGCGGCTCGGTGAACGACTCCATCACGCTCGGACGGCGTTTTCGCAATCTCGGTCTGATGACGACGGTCGGCACCAGCATCCGAACCCACACCACGCAGGGCGATCGCGGCGCCGTCGAGCCCGAAGCCTATTGCGAGTCGATGTGCGTGTTCCTGTTGTTGTCCGGCAAGGCGCGTTATGTGCCGGAGACCGCGCATGTGCGGGTGCATCAGATCTGGATGGGCGACCGCGCCGACGATGCGCGCGCCGCGAGCTATTCCGCCGACGATCTGATGATCGTGGAACGCGATATCGGGCGGCTTGCGAAATACACCTTCGAGATGGGCGGCGGTGGCGATCTGCTCGCGCTCTCGCTCAACGTCCCGCCCTGGGAAGCGCTGCATGAACTGTCGCGCGACGAACTACGGCTGACCAATCTCGTGACCACAGACGCGGTCGCCGAAGTGCTGCCGCCGATGGGTGGCTCGGTCATGCAAGGCGTGGTGCTGGCCACCAAGCCGGTTCAGGATCGTTTTACGAGTTCGGCGGTGAACGATGCGGCCGAGCCGGCTGCGAAATCCACCCGGACCGCCGAGGCTCTCGCGCCGAAGGCCAACGTCGCGGCAGCCCCGGCGCAGTAGCGTTGATCCAGCCTGGAAAGTGCGCTTTATACCGAGGCCGGCTGCGCTGTTTTTTCAGTAGTGCTCTCGGATGCATTCTTGGTCTCGATCTGGCCGATCGCATCCACCACCGCATCGAAGGTCAGCATCGTCGAGGCGTGCCGCGCCTTGTAGTCGCGGACCGGCTCGAGCAAAGCGATATCGGCCCATTTGCCACCGTCGGGCGGCTTGCCGTTTTCCTTGAGCATCTTGCGAACCGTCTCGCGCAACTCACGCAATTCGCTGGCCGTAGAGCCGATGACATGGGAAGCCATGATCGAGGACGAGGCCTGACCCAACGCGCAGGCCTTCACGTCGTGGGCAAAGTCTGTGACGACGCCGCCGTCCATCTTGAGGTCGATCTTTACCGTCGATCCGCAAAGCTTTGAATGCGCGGTCGCGGTCGCATCAGGCGAGGGCAGGCGGCCGAGTCGGGGGATGTTCCCGGCGAGTTCGATGATCCGCTTGTTGTAGATATCGTTTAGCATAGGTCGGCACTTTCACCCCCGCCGGTCCGCCTCGCCCTTGGCGGCCAAGGCGCATGCCCCTATATATGGCGGGGAATGGCGGAAATACACCCCGCCAATCTCATAAGGTGGTCGGAAACCGGTTACCCATCGGCCACCGTAAGACGATATCTGTGGGGGACTCAGGCGCCAGGCGATATAACGCCCCGTCTGCCGGTGACACTCCGGTCTTGCCGACCGGTCGAACGGAGCTGACATGGACGCATTGATCAAATCCCTCCGCCCAGCAAATACTTCCGAGCTGAAGGCTACCGAAACGAAGCCTTTGGACGTCAGGCCTGCTGAGCTTGATCCTTCCGAATTTCTGGCCGCCGCCGTGCGCCCCGATCAGCCTCGGCCGTCGCGCTCTGAGGCCGAAGCGGCAGTGCAGACCTTGCTCAGCTATATCGGTGAAGACACCGGACGCGAGGGGCTGCTCGACACGCCACGCCGCGTCGTCGAGGCCTTCGATGAACTGTATCAGGGCTACCACCAGTGCCCGGCCGAAGTGCTCGATCGCACGTTTGGCGAAACCGCGGGCTATGACGACTTCGTGCTGGTGCGCGACATCGAATTCACCTCGCAATGCGAGCATCACATGATGCCGTTCTACGGCCGGGCGCACATCGCCTATACGCCGGTGGAGCGCGTGGTCGGCCTGTCGAAGCTGGCGCGTCTTACGGATATCTTCGCGCGCCGCCTGCAGACCCAGGAACATCTGACGGCACAGATTGCGGCGGCCATCGATGAAGTTCTCAAACCCCGCGGCGTCGCCGTCCTGATCGAGGCCGAGCATACCTGCATGTCGGTCCGCGGCGTCGCCAAACATGGCGCGATGACCTTCACCAGCCGCTACACCGGCATGTTCCGCGACAACCCGGCGGAACAGGCGCGTTTTATGTCCCTGGTACGATCGCCGCAGCGCTAGCGTTAAATCTGTGTCCACCTCACCCGAGAGCAACGACATCGAAGAAGGGCTGTCGCTCCGGCCCAAATTCGATGCCAACGGCCTTGTTACCTGCGTTGCCACCGATGCCTCGACATCGGAGGTGCTGATGGTCGCGCATATGAACGAGGAGGCGCTCCGCAAGACCATCGCGACCGGCGAAGCTTGGTATTACAGCCGCTCGCGCCAGGCGCTGTGGCGCAAGGGCGAAACCTCCGGCCACGTCCAGCGCGTGGTCGAGATGCGCACCGACTGCGACCAGGATGCGGTCTGGATCCGCGTCGAGCAGACCGGCGCAGCCTGTCACACCGGCCGGCATTCCTGCTTCTACCGCAAGGTCGAGGCGGCCGATGGCGGCGCGCGGTTGTCGTTCGTGGATGCTAGCCGGCAATTCGATCCGAAGGCGGTCTATCGCAAGTGATGCGTTGCCCTTGCTTCTCCATGGGCGGCGCCTAAGGACCTCTCTTAACCCACTCTTAACCATGTCAGCCGCACTGTTGAGTCCGGCTGAAGCGCTGGTGGGAGCCTTCGCGTCGGTCACCAGAAATCAAGGTCATTTCGCGGGGAGCGGAGACCCGACAATGTCGGTCGACACATCGAATGCCACGGCAGGTGTCGATCCTGCGCGCGCGCGCGTGGCCGGCGCGATCAAGCAGGCCGCGGCTTCGAGCGGCACCAGCTTTCAATATCTCCTGACGACCGCGAAGATGGAATCGGATTTCAATCCGACGGCGGGGGCTTCGACATCTTCGGCCCGTGGTCTGTTTCAGTTCATCGACCAGACCTGGCTCACCACCTTCAAGGAAGCTGGTGCTCAGATCGGTTACGGCGGCTATGCCGACATGATCACCAAGTCTTCCGACGGCAGCTACTCAGTGTCCGACCCTGATGCGCGGAAGGCGATCATGAAGCTGCGGGACGACCCGACGGTCGCTTCCGACATGGCCGCGGCGTTCACTCAATCCAACAGTTTCAAGCTCACCGGCATGATCGGCCGGCGCCCGAGCGACAGCGAATTGTACCTGGCCCATTTCATGGGCGTCGGCGGCGCCGCCAAGCTGATCGCCAATGCCGAGGATAATGGACAAGCTTCCGCCGCGCGGTTGTTTCCGAATGCGGCTGCCGCCAACCGCTCGATCTTCTATGACCGCACGACGGGGCGGGCGCGCACCGTCTCCGAAGTCTATGCGGTGCTCCAGCAGCGTTACGACAGCGCAGCCACTTCATCGGCGACCCAAAGCGCGATGGCGTCCGCCGGCGGCGACGTCGTCAAGCCAAGCGTGGCTGTGGCGAGCGCGGCGCCAAGTCCATCCGTGGCCGATACCGCGAGCTTTCTCTCGAGCTTTCCGGACACCCGATCGGTCGCACCCGCCGCGACCGTTGCGACGGCCGCCGCCGTGGCCTCGACCTCTGCGGCCGCCGTGCCGGCAAGTCCGGTCTTCCGTTCGCTGTTTCAGGACGGCGGGCCGGCACAGCCGGTCTCGCAAGCCGTCCGCGAGTTATGGGGCAACTCCGGCTCGCTGACGTCGGATACGCCGGCATCATCAAGTCCATCAACGCCGTCGGCCTCGGTCGCGGTGCTGCCCACGGCTGCTTCTGGCAGCGGGCTCGATCTCTTCAGCGATCGCAGCGGCACCTTCAGCGGCTAGCCCAAGGGAGAGGGTGGGGGCGCCGCAGGCCTTAACAAAACGTCAATGAAGCCAGCCGCTTATAGTGAACGCTTTGTTAAGCGTCGTGGTTTATTTTGTCTTGCATTGGCGCAACACCAAGGCGCCAGGGTTTTTTGCGTAAGCCGGCAGGGCAATGATCGTTCGCCAGTTCATCAGTTGGATAAAGACGGCCCCCGCCGGCGAACGCGCCGAAGCGACGCGGGCCCTGGCGCGGGCTTGGCTCATCTCCGATCTTTCCGAAGACGACAGGACGGCGGCCGAAGGCGCGCTATTGATGTTGCTCGATGACGCCTCGCCTCTGGTGCGCCGGGCGATGGCGGAGGTGTTCGCGCGCAGTCAGGAGGCGCCCGCAGCCATCGTGCAGGCTTTGGCGCTCGATCAGTCCTCGGTCGCTTTGCCGATCCTCGAACATTCACCGCTTTTGATCGATGCGGACCTCGTCGACATCGCGGCCACCGGCGATGGCGAGACGCAATGCGCGATCGCCCGCCGCGTCAATTTGCCGGCCTCTGTTTGCGCCGCGATCGCCGAAGTCGGCACCGCGGCCGCGGCGCTGGAATTGATCGAAAACGCCTATGCGGAACTTCCGCCGTTTTCCTGGGACCGCATCGTCGAGCGCCACGGTCATCTTGCCGCGATCAGGGAATCGATGCTGGTGCTCGAGGATCTGCCCGCCGCCACGCGGGCAGCCCTGGTCGCCAAATTGTCGGATACGCTGGCGCAATTCGTCGTCGCCAAGAACTGGCTGAGCGCCGACCGTGCCGAACGGGTGGCGGGCGAGGCGCGCGATCGCTCCACCGTCAACATCGCGGCGTCTTCGCGCGGCGACGACATGCGCGGACTGATTGCGCATCTGCGCGCGACCTCGCAGCTGACCGCGGGTTTGATCCTGCGGGCGTTGCTCTCAGGCAATCTCGAATTGTTCGAGGCCGCGCTGGCCGAATTGTCCGGTCTGCCGCGCGCCCGTGTCTCCTCGCTATTGCTTGATCGCGGCGAAGCAAGCCTGGTGGCGCTCCTGAAACGAGCCGGCTTACCGCAATCGACATTCGCTGCATTCCGCGCCGCGCTAGACGTCATTCAAGAGGCAGGCTTTATCGACACGCTCGCGGGTGCGGCACGCTTGCGCCGCCGCATGGTCGAACGCGTATTGACCCAATGCGAAGCCGATCAGGATGCCGCAAGCCCGCTTCTGATTCTGCTGCGGCGTTTTGCGACGGAATCGGCGCGGGAAGAGGCGCGCCTGTTCTGCGAGGAACTCGCCGCCGAGGAAGCCGTCGCGCCGATGCAGTACAGTCTGGTCGCGGCGTAGCTTGACTGTTCGGCCGTCGTCCCTGCGAATGCAGGGACCCATAACCATCGATGCATGTTATTTAGATATTGTCAGCCAAATCGCCCAATTGATGAGCCGCGGCGTATGGGTCCCCGACTTCGCGGGGACGACCAAATAGCCTCAATCCGCCGGCACGATGCTCGGCGCCATGATGGCCTCGAGATGTTCGGGCCGATCGCGATTGACGCGGGCTAGATATTCGTCGGCGACGCCACGCAGGCGCCGGCTCAGTTCGTTCGACATGCTGATACTGTCGAGCTTGGTGTGCTGATGCACGATCGCCTGAACAGCGTTGATATGGTGTGCGATCAGATCCGACGGCACCCGTGACAGATCGGGGGCGTGTTCGATGATCCGGCACAGGCTCTCGGCGACGGCTGCGGCTGGAGGAAAGCCGAAGGTGACGGCGTCGCCCTTGATGTCATGGGCGGCGCGGAAGAGTTCGTCGCGCGCGGTTTTCGTAAAACCGTCCTTGAGAATGATGGCATGGGCAGCCGCAAGCCGCTCGACTTCGACTTCCATCCAGTGCCTGAATTCACCGGACAGATCGGCGAGCGCCTTTTCCGCGCGCGCAACGGGATCGTCGATCTCGTCATCGGCCATCCGTCGCATCACCTTGCGCAGCGGATTGGGCTGAGTGATCACATGGTGATCGGCGAATTTCTGGATCTCGATGTCGGATTTGCTGTTCGGCATGCGGTTTGTCTTCCTGCTAGATGCCGGATTTGGCCTTGTCGAGCAGCGAGGGCTGCTGAAGGATTTCCATTTCGCCGCCGACGCGCCGCTCCGGCCCGATATAGGCGCCGTTGGGGTTGCGCCTGCGGTCCGGGCCGAAATAGGTCTTGGTCTTGATGAACGGGCGCGGATTGGCGACGACGTTCAGGATGCGTTGATACAGGCCTTTGGCGGAAATTGGCTTCGCAAGAAATTCGGTCACGCCCGCATCGCGCGCCACGGTGACGCGCCGTTTCTCGGAATGACCGGTCAGCATGATGATCGGGGCGTAGGGGTTACCCTTTGATTCCGGCTGCCGGATCATCTGTGCGAGCTCAAGCCCGTCGAAGATCGGCATCGCCCAGTCGGTGATGACGATGTCGGGGACGTAGTGGGTGTACATTTCGAGCGCGGTCGCGCCGTCTTCGGCTTCGTAAGCCTCGCGCGCGCCGAATGAATGCAACAGCGTGCGCAAGATGCGGCGCATGTGCGGGTTGTCGTCGCAAATGAGGAATCGGAGCTTGTTGAAATCGATACGGAACATGGTCGCGCCCTTCGGGACAGCCGACAAGCGGTATACCCGTCGTTAACCATATCGCGCCTGCGTTAATGAATGGTTGCGACCGCGCCCTTCAAAGGCCGTTCGCGCAACTTTTAAGGCACGGCAAGCGGGTATGGACCTGGGACGGGGTATCCCGGACGTAAGGCGGCTTCAGTAGCCGAACTGTTCGCGTAGGATACGTTCGTCGAGGCTATGGCCGGGATCGAACAGCATCCGCATCGAAATGGTTTTGTCGGACAGAACCTCGACACGGCGCACGTCGCGCGCCTCGTCATGGTCGGCGACCGCGGCCACCGGGCGCTTGTCGCCTTCGAGCACTTCGATGACGACGAAGGCGGTATTGGGAAGCAGCGCACCGCGCCAGCGCCTCGGACGGAACGGACTGATCGGCGTCAGCGCGAGCAGGGCGGCATTGATCGGCAGGATCGGTCCCTGTGCCGACAGATTATAGGCGGTCGAGCCGGCGGGCGTGGCCACCAGGATGCCGTCGGCAATCAGCTCGGGCATGCGTTCGTGCTCGTCGATCAGGATTCGCAGGCGCGCGGCCTGATGGCTCTGGCGAAACAGCGCGACTTCGTTGATGGCGTGATGTAGGTGAACGACGCCGTCCACGTCGGTGGCGCGCATCAGAAGCGGATTGATCAGCGTTTCGCGCGCGGCCGCCAGACGTTCGTGCAGATGATGGGTCGAAAATTCGTTCATCAGAAAGCCGACCGTGCCGCGATGCATGCCGTAAATCGGTTTGCCGGAATGCATGTGCTGGTGCAGGGTTTGCAGCATCAAGCCGTCGCCGCCGAGCGCGACGATAATGTCCGCATCGGACGGATCATGATTGCCGTAGGCTGCAACCAGCCGCGCCAGGGCCTCCTGCGCTTCCACGCCGGCGCTCGCGACAAAGGCAATCCGGTCATATGGCTTGGACGTGGTCATAAAATCACCAGGGGTGTTTTGTGCGCGGCCAAGATGCAGGTCATCCGGGCGGAGTGGATGGTCGTCTATACGACCATGGCGGGGCTTGTCGAGACGGTCGCGGGAAGCAGGGCTAAAATTCGCCGCCGACGCTGAATATATCCTTCAGCGCGTCGAAATCATCGCATTGCTTGCGGCAGGCAGGAGAAAAACTTGACAAGATTAACGACGATCCGACCTGCGACCGTTGGCCTCGTGGCTCTGGCAACGCTGGCGCTTGCAAACGGGGCCGGCGGTCAGGATGCCAAGCCGCAGCCGTCTTCCCCGTCAGCTGCGGCTTCGCAGTCTTCCGCGGCGCCTTCCGGCCAGAAAGCGGGACCGTCGTCTTCGCGCAGTAACGCGGCTGCGGTGTCGGGTGAGACGCGCCGGCTGCCAGAGGATTCCACCACCAAGCAAACCATTGTCGTGAACGGGCGGACGCTCGCTTTCACCGCAACGGCAGGCTCGCTTCGACTGTTCAATGCAAGCAGCGGCGAACCGCAAGCCGATATTGCCTACACGGCCTATCAATTAGATGGTGGCGACCCGCGCCGCCGCCCCGTGACCTTTTTCTTCAATGGCGGACCGGGGGCATCTTCGGCCTATTTGCAACTTGGCTGCGCCGGACCCTGGCGGTTGTCGATCGAAGGCGAGAACGCGATTCCATCAGCGTCTCCCGATCTGAAGCCCAACGCCGAAACCTGGCTCGATTTTACCGATCTCGTCTTCGTCGACCCCGTCGACACCGGCTATAGCCGCTTCGTTTCGACCGATGAGGAGGTCCGCAAACGCTTCCTCTCGGTCGATGGCGACGTCGACGCGCTGGCGGTCACCATTCGCCGTTACCTGGAGAAAGCCGATCGCCTGCTGTCGCCCAAATTCATTGTCGGCGAGAGTTATAGCGGCATCCGCGGGCCCAAGATCGTGAACGAATTGCAGAGCCGGCAAGGCATCGGCGTCAATGGCTTGATCCTGATTTCTCCGGCACTCGATTTCCGCGATTTCGCCGGATCGAACCTGATGCAATATGTCATCAACCTGCCTTCGATGGCGGCGATTGCGCGCGAAGCCAAACATCCGGTCACACGCGCCGACATGGCCGACGTCGAAGCCTATGCGCGCGGCGATTTTCTCGTCGATCTGGTCAAGGGCGAAGCGGACAGCGAGGCCACCACGCGATTGGCCGACAGCGTCTCGGCGCTGACGGGCATCGATCAGGCGGTTGCCCGGCGGCTCGCGGGGCGACTCGACGTTTCGGTGTTTCGCCGCGAGTTCGATCGCCGCGACGGCAAGGTAGCGGGGCGCTATGATGGTTCGGTGCTGGGCTTCGACCCCAATCCGAACTCAAATTCCGCCCCGGCTGACGACCCTTCCGGCGATACATTGGTTGCGCCTTTGACCACTGCCGCCATCGAGCTCTCCACGCACACACTTAACTGGCATCCCGACGGGCCTTATCGTCTGCTGAACCGCTCGATTTCCTGGGATTACGGACGCGGCATGAATCAGGTTCAGTCGATCTCCGAGCTTCGGCAAATCCTCGCGCTCGATCCAAAATTGAAGCTTCTGATCGGCCACGGACTGTTCGATCTCGCCACGCCCTATTTCGGGACGAAAATCCGGCTCGATCAATTACCGACTTTTGGTTCGCCCGATCGGGTGAAGCTGATGGTCTATCCCGGCGGGCATATGTTCTATTCGCGCGAAGATTCGCGTCAGGCGTTCCGCAGCGAGGCGGAAGCGTTGATGAAGTAGGAAAGCCGCTGCGCACTTTTTTCGGATCGTGCATATAAGAAAAACCGGCGCAGTCGCCTGCGCCGGCCAACAATTCCGGTCGTTTGCCGCGATCAGTAAACGAGGCCGGTGCCTGCCGGCTGGTTGAGGGCCATCGCCAGCGACTTGTATTCGGCGCAGTCGGTGCCGCAGATCTGCTGGATGCGGCCCAGATGATACTGGGCGGATTCGCGGTTGCCCTGTTCGAGCTGCCACAAGCCGTAATACTGCCAGGTCCGGACATGGTTCGGATCGGCCTGGAGCGCGCGCTCATACCAGACCTGTGAAACCTTGTAGTCGCCGAGCTTGCGGTAGGAATAGCCGATCAGATTGGCAACGTCGGCGACTTCGTCCTGACCCAGTGCCTTCAGCTGCGCGATCGCGGAAGTATAGTCGTGGCGATCGTAGATCGTGGTGTAGGCCGTACGATAGCCTTCGAGGAACTTCGGATCGTCGATGCTCGAGCTCTTGTCGTTCTTCTTTTTCTTGTCCTTGCTCGAGTCGGCCGGCGGCGAGGGGGTATCGCCACCCGCAGCCTTGGCTGAATTGACCATGGGCATCGCCACCATCGCGGTGGCATACATCGCAAGGGTCAAAAGCCGGATCGCAGTTTTGGTCATGCGTTTCTCCTGATTGAGGTCATGGGCAACCCTACACTGGAGCCCATCGACTTGAACACCCGGAGTTTGAGATCATTCCGGCGACTTTTTTTTGTGGTTTTCGGGAATTTTTCGCGGGGAGACAAAGATAATCCTGCGAAGTCGTTCGGCGACGAAATGCCAATCGAACCATTTTACGCATAACTCGTCGAACATGACGAGGAATTCATTGAGATGAACGAAAGCCGTTGTTCGGCTTCACGGCGGGTTCAGCGGCCACCTCGTAAGGTCACATCAAGATCAACGAAGCCGGCCATCCGACCGGCACCCTGTGATCCTTTCGAGAGGAGCTATCCATGTTGAAGACCATTTCCGCCGCACTTCTTGCCGTTTCGGTTATCGCTGCACCGGTGTTTGCCGCGAACACGAGCAAGATTGCGCAGACACCGGTGACCAAGTCCGCCACCGTGACCCCTTCGGCGCAGGTGAAAAAGAATCCCCTGAACGCCAATGCCAAGATGGGCCGCCACCATGCGCGGCATCACCACTTCCACAAGAAGATGGCGGCGAAGCTCCACAAGTCCCTGAAGGTCTCAGCCAAGCCTGTAACGCACCCCGCCAAGCGCGGCTGACGACGAGCCGCGAGCGCGGTTCGCTTCCCCGAAGCGCCATCGCGGCGATCAGGCCCGGCCCACGCCAACCCTACGGCGTTGGGCCGGTGCCTGCGTTTTGAAGACGTCCGCTTCTCAAAATGCGATTCCCTTTCATTTTCGGAAGGGCTAGAAACGCATCGAGCGATCAGCTTGCAAGAACACGAGGCGCGGCGATTGGGAATTTCGGCAAAGTGCGTGGCTCTTCTGATGCTGCCGATTGCGCTTTCGGCATGCGCGGGTGGAGGGGACGACAGCCGAAGCTTCGGCCTGTTCGACAACAAGCCTGATCCGCCTCAGTCTTTCCCTGCCAACTATCGCACCGAACTGTTGGCTTTCATGAAGACCTATCTCAACAACCCGGTCGGCGTGCATGAGGCCGCCATGGCCGAGCCCGTCATGCGCGACGTCAACGGCAAGATGCGCTACATCAGTTGCCTGCGTTACTCTGCGCGCGAATCCGACGGCAGCTATCGCGAGCCGCACGAGCGGGCGGTGCTTTTCCTCAACGGCCGGCTGGACCGTCTGATCGAGAAGGCCGGCGAACTCTGCGCGGGCGTCGCGCTGGCGCCGTTTCCCGAACTGGAAAAGATGACGCGCTGAGCTTGCGGCCTTAACCGAGCTTTCGAAGACCGGTTCCCCCGCGCTCAAAAGCGGAACTCGCCCTCATCACGTTTCGGCGAGCTTTGTGTCCAGGTGTGAACCTGGCGGGCGGTGCCACGACAAAATCGAAAGATTACTACCAAAAAAGCGTCAGGCGTGGAACAAACCGCCGCTGTGACGTTGCAGCTACAACCTGAAAACAAACGTGTTTGGCGGTGCCACGAAGCAACCAAATTCGCGCCACGTTGTTTGGTTGTTGTCGATCACGACGATAACGGGGAATTCCATGAAGAAAATTCTGCTAGGTGCAGCGGCCGTCGTCGCGTTCGCGGCTCCCGCCTTCGCAGCCGACCTTCCGGCGAAAACCTACACGAAGGCTCCGGTCTATAAGGCGCCAGAGGCCATCTACAACTGGACCGGCTTCTATATCGGCGGCCATATCGGTGGCGCTTTTCCGGGAAGCTCGAGCCTTGAAAACAGCGACGCCCGGTTCATGGGCGGCGTGCAGGGCGGCTTCGACTACCAGTTCTCCAACAACTGGGTGATCGGTGCGGAGGCCCAGTACAGCTGGCTGACGGGTAACAGTGGCAGCGGCGTCGCGTTCCCGGGCGGCACGGTAGCGACCGCCAACTCCGACCAGCTTGGTTCGGCGACCGGCCGGCTCGGTTACGCCTTCGGGCCTACGCTGCTCTACGCCAAGGGCGGTTATGCCTGGCGCAACAACGACAACCTGGGCGTGACCACCGGCGGCGTGCCGGTTGCCTTCACGGTCGACCATAACCACCGCGACGGCTACACGGTCGGCGCCGGCATCGAATACATGTTCACGCCGAACTGGTCGATCAAAGGCGAATACCAGTATTACAACTTCGGCAACACGACCTTCACCAGTGGCCCGGCGCCTGTCGTCGGAAGCCGGTTTCACGACGACGAGCACACTGTCAAGCTTGGCATCAATTACCGGTTTGGATGGGGTGGCCCGGTCGTCGCGAAGTACTGATATCGAGACACCCTAGGTGAACGAAAAGGCCGGCGCACCGCCGGCCTTTTTATTTGACCTGATGAAACCCGGTTATTTGACTGATCAAAACCGGCCCAGAAATCTGCCAACGAAAATTTTTTCCGATGTCGCGAAACTTTCGCGTCAAATCGGTTATTATAGTGTTGCCGGCTTGCTGGACAGCACACATGCGCGTTTTCACCTTAGCGTTGGCCTTTTGCGCGATCGCTTCGCCTTGCCTGGCGCAAACCGTGCTGAAGTCCGAGCCGCTCCTGCTCGCCCCCTATGAAGTTGCCTTCGTCGAGAACGGCACCTGTCCGGTCGGACAGGTGCTTAAGGTCACCGGCGCCATCCGCGGGCTTCATCGCCGCAAGGCTTGCGTGACCCTGGCGTCAGAGCAGGCTTCCCTGGCCGTTGCGACACCCTGACCTTGGCCGCCTTCGATTTCTTGAGGCTTTTTCAGGCGTCCGGGCTAACCGTATCCCATTGCAGGCCGCCGGAAGCTTCCCGCTCGGCATCGGCCTGATTCCGTATCGGATCCTCCTGAGGATCCGCCCGGCAGGGCCTGATCTCGTAGTCATTTTCCAACACGGGCCGCGGCGCGAGCCTGTCATCCCCAGATACCGCGTCTACCACCAGCCCGCTCTTACGGGCGAGCTTCCAGACGTCCGCTTCCGTCGGGTAGGCGTTGCTCAGACGGGCGTCGTTGCAAAATAGCGCGTAGGGCATCCTCTGCTCCGCAAACAACGTTCTAAACGCAGAAAGTGCGGTTCGGGTTGCATGCCAAATGCGGCCTTGTGGGCCGGTGGGTGAGTCGTAAACGGGTTATGAATGCCGCAAAAAATATCATGTGGGACTCCCCCGGTAGAATCGCCTGATGTTCGCGTTTGCCATGAGCATCATTAGCCAGATTTCCTGCGGGCGAATTCATATGACGCTGTCGCTCGCGTTGTTTGCGGCCTGCGCTGCCAATCTGGCGCTGCTATGTGTCTTTTTCTGAGCGATCTGGCCGCCGGCTGACCGGCTTTTGGCTACTCGGCCTTGAAAGTCGCTTTTTTGCCTAGATATTTTACCTTGATCCTGATCGCGGCCCAAAGCTGGGTCGAACGTCCCTGTATCGCCGGTCGAAAGGGCGCTCTCAATGCCGAGAAAAGGAATCACGGGCCACGACGAGTGGGTGATTACGGAAGCGTTGGCGACGGCGCTGATCGCGCTCGAACAATTGCCGTCCAAACATCAGCCGGCCACCCACATGGACGAGATCAAAAAGCTGCTCGCCGCCGGCTGCCAGACGGGGACCGTAAATCTGCATCTGGCCCAGGCCAAATGCCGCTTGTTTCCGGCGGCGGACCGGGAGGCGATCTACCGGGAATACGGTCTGGAGGATGGCCAGGCGTGACGGCCAAGCCGCCCCGACAACCATGGCCCTTTGCCGGCATCTCTGCTATTTGACCCGCCGCGGCCCGCAACCCGCCACGGGGTGGGGACGCACCGACGACAAAATACGATTTTTCGTCGCCAGTTTGCCGGTTTAGCTCAGCGGTAGAGCAGCGGTTTTGTAAACCGAAGGTCGGGAGTTCAATCCTCTCAACCGGCACCAGCGCTCGACAAGAGGCCTTGGGCGCGGCTCGACCGGCATCGATAAAGCCAGCGGTGTCCTATTCAGCTCGTTTGCAGCGTTGCGTGATCGGTCTCGATCGACTGATTGCCGGTGGTCGAATTGGTGATGACGGTGCTGATCGTCATCTTGCCGGCGGCGGTCAGCTGCATCTGGGAATCGCCTATGCGGAAGACACCGTTGGTGTTGATCAAGACGCGCCCGGTCTGAAGGCCGCCATCGGCAGTCGTAAAGCGTACGTTGGCGCGATAGCCGCTGACATTCGAAATCGCGAGCGTCACCGGCTTGCCGTTGGAGTCCGTCGCCGTCCAGGTGCCCTGCCATTGCGTCGGATCGACCTTGGCAAACTTTGAGCCAGGCGGGAACTGCGACGGAGTCGAATAGGAATTTTGCAGGATCGTGAGAATGTTGCTGCTAGCTGACGTTGTTGACATCGTATTCTCCGCGTCCCGGATCAGGGTGACCAGAACATCAGTCGCAGAACAAAATTAATCAGGTATTAACCGTGGCTAAGAAGCGCATGACGAACAAGCGGCCATTTGCCACTGTCCTGATGACATGCCTGGCGATGGCGCAATTGGCCGCGGCCCATGCGGCGGATCCGGGGTTTTGCCGGCAATACGCTCGATCCGCCCTTGATCAGGTGCGGGCCGGACTTTCCGATCCAGCCTGCGGCGGCGCCTTGAAGGGAAGCCGCTGGTCCTCGGACTTCGCGGTGCATTACGAACGGTGCCTCGGCGTCCCCCTTCGTGCCGCCGGCGACGAAAGGGATTTCCGGACGCACCATCTGAAAAGCTGCGCCATCAGGTGATGCCGGCGCGGCGCAGCTGAGCCCTGATTTTCGTTCCAATTTGCCGCCCGACGGGCTCAAATGCCTTTCCGGTCCCGCCGTTGTGTTTCGGACCGTCACGAAGGGCAGGCGAGGCCAGCGATGTTTGCAATATTGGGGTTGGGTTTCCTGCTGGGCATTCAGCACGCGCTCGAGGCCGATCACGTAGCGGCGGTTTCCTCGATTGCCGCCCGCCGCGACAATGTCGCCGATATCGTCAAGCATGGCCTGACCTGGGGGCTCGGCCATACGCTGACGCTGTTTGTTTTTGCCGGTGCTGCGCTAGCGCTCGGTCAGGCGATCTCCGACAACCTTTCGCGCCCGATCGAAGCCGCGGTCGGGGTCATGCTGGTCGGTCTCGGCGCGCATGTACTGTGGCGGCTGTGGCGCGACCGGGTTCATTTTCACCGACATCGCCACCAGGACGGAACCGTCCATGTGCACGCCCACAGCCATGCCGGCGAGGCCGTCGCGCATGAGAGAACCTCCCATAGCCATGCGCACGGCTTCCGTTGGCGCACGCTGCTGGTCGGCCTGATGCACGGCATGGCCGGTTCGGCCGCGCTGTTGGTGCTGACGGTAACGCAGGCGCCGAGCGTTGCGGTTGGACTCGGCTACGTCGCGCTGTTTGGGGTCGGCTCGATGATCGGGATGGGGGTCTTGTCGACGGTGATCGCGATCCCGTTGGCGCTTTCGGCGCGCTGGCTGACCTGGGCCAACCAGGGCCTGCAGGCAGCGGTAGGCCTGGTCACGATCGCGATCGGCTTGCGAACGATCGCTGAAACCGCCTTTTCCTGACGGCGGATGCCCGCGCTTTGCGTTAACGTTTTCGCACTCTGATCCCCCGCAAATTGACGAAGCGTGAAGGCCTCGGCGTTAGGCTTACCGTGAGTTTGGCGATCCGCCTTAACCCTCGCGGCGCCTGACTCGATTACGGTTGCAAACCTATCGGGATTGGATGCGATGCGTGCGTTAGTCACACTGGCGGTCTTGATTGGAACAGCGGGCGTAACTTGCGCCGAAAGCAACGGTCCGGTGATCGCGATTCCCGGCCGGGCCGGGGTGCCCGTCATCATCAACGGTGTCGATGCCTCCTATTCGGTGGTTGAGGGGGACTGGGGCCTGGACAAGGGTGTCCACGTTCAGCCGACCGTGTATGGCGGCCGCCCCGTCGAGCCGATGCCGCCCGTCGGCCACTATTATCCGAGCTCGGGTCATTTGCCGGGCTATGGCCGCCTCGAGATCGAGAGTGCCGACAAGCCGAAGCCCGCTGAAAGTTTCCATCAATCCTGGGGCGCCAATTCCAGGCAGGCCGACCCGCCGCCGCCGCTCAACCAGGTGCCAGCCAATCCGCCGCCGGTGATTGTCGCGCCGCCTTACACCCAAAACAGCATTCAACAGAACTTTGGCAACCCTCGGCCGGAACCGAGGGATCCGAGAGGTCCGGAGCATCGTCCGTAAAAAGCAGTTTCAACGACAAGACCAGGTTCAAATAACGAAGCCACCCCAACAGGAGAGAGTAATGCGTCAGACGATTTCAGGATTGGTTGCGGCTTTAGCCGTCATCGTTGCGGGCGCGGCGCCCGCCAGCGCCTGCGACGGCGGTTGCTCGCCGTGCGGTTATGTCAGTCCTTGCGCGCCGACCTACGTTCAACCCTATGCTGCCTATGAGCGGCTGCCCGACCCGTACGTGCAGTATCGCTCGGCACCGGCTGCCGCCTTGCCGCAGTACTATTACGTCGATCAGGGCCCGACCTATACCGGCCCCGGCGACTTCGCGCCGCGCCGGGTTTATCGCGAAGACGGCGTCTATGGCTGGAGGCCCCATCATCATTGGCGTCATCACTACAGCTACGAACGCGGCCGGTACGCGCACCCGCATTTCCACCACTGGCATCACGCCACGCCCTATCGATACGGCTATCACTACCGCCCGCACGTGCTGCACAGCTACTATTGATCGATGATCCCCGAGCCTTCGGGGCGCGGAACAGGATTGAACGACATCGGCTAGTGGTCCGATTCTAACATTCGCCTCCCCTCTCAGCGGGCACTTTTGCGAATGTTAGAATCAAAGGACCACTAGCAAATATAGGTTTCTAGTGGAGTTTAGGATTGATTCGCGTTTCGCGAGTTTGCGGCTGGATCGGCAGCGAATGTCAAATCCACTCCACTAGCGGCTTTGCGTGATCCGCAGGCCGGCATTTTTCGTTTTAGGGGTTCACATCAGGCCAAGTCGACTCGCCCCGATATAGAGCGCGAGTACGGCCGCATTCGATACGTTGAGGCTCTTGATCTCGCCGGGCATGTCGAGCCGGGCCACCACGCTGCAGGTGTCGCGGGTCAATTGCCGCAAGCCTTTGCCTTCGGCACCGAGCACCAGCGCCAAAGGTTGTTGCAACGCGACCGCGCCAAGGTTTTCCTCGCCCTGGCTATCGAGCCCAACGGTCATGAAGCCGCGTTCGTTCATCTCGGTGAGCGCACGGGCAAGGTTTTGCACTGTCACCAGCGGCACCAGTTCCAGGGCGCCGGACGCCGACTTCGCCAGCACGCCGGTCGCCTCCGGGCTGTGGCGCGCGGTGGTGACGATCGCCTTGACGGCAAACGCTGCCGCCGAACGCATGATCGCGCCGACATTGTGCGGGTCGGTGATCTGGTCGAGCACAAGCACGATACCTTCCTGCGGGAGCGTATCGATGTCGGGCGAGTCGAGGGGATCGGCTTCCGCCAGAAGTCCCTGATGCACGGCGTCGGGGCCGAGCCGCTGGTCGATCAGGTTCGGCCGCACGATCTCAGGTGTAATGCGGATCTCGATCTTTTCCTCGGCGAGACGCCGCGCGGCGTTTTCTGTCAAAAACAGCTTGCGAAGCCGTCGGCCGGGATTGGCGAGAGCGGCCGTGACCGTGTGCCAGCCATACAGGATCACGGTGTCGTCGGCGGCCCCCTCGCGTCCGCGCCAGGGCGGCCTGCCGCCGTCGCGGCGTGGCCTGGGGCCTTTGTCGGCTCGCTTGCCGGCTGCCTCGGAGCGGTGGAATTTCGGCTTTCGGTCGCGGTCGCGCATGGAAACCTTGTCTCACGGGTTCCGGCCTAACGCAATTTGGCCGGCAATTTTACTGAGGCTCTGAAAATGTTGGCATTTTCGCTATCCACGTTGGTTGACTTTGCCATGGCCCTTCGCCCATAAACGCGCCCGACTGGAGCCTTTATCAGGTCTTCTGGTTTTCAGCGTCATCGACAGGCTGATTTCCGCTATCTTCGGCGGGTAAGCCTGCGACGAGGTTTGAAGCGGGGAAGTGTCCCGAGTGGCAAAGGGAGCTGACTGTAAATCAGCCGCCTCATGGCTTCGAAGGTTCGAGTCCTTCCTTCCCCACCATCAGCCGTCAGATCCAACGGCGCGGCGCTGCGCTTTTCTCCTGTCGCCTCGAATTTCATCCTGCTGATGCAGCAAAAGGAACTGTCGCAGCTGCACCGCCGTCTCGAGCGCATGATGCTCGACGAGCGCGGCGAGAGAGGCCGCGTTCCGCACCCTCGCGCTCGCCAGGATCGCGCGATGTTCCTGTTCCGCCTGCAAGCGGTAGTCCGACCGGCTCACCAGCAGGCGGATGTAGCGTTCGACATTGGCATTGAGGCTGGCGATGAGATTCAAAAGCCTTGGCCTGGCGCAAGCCTTGTAGAGCTTTTCGTGGAAATGGCGATTGATGTCGCTCCAACGGTCGATTGAGTCGCAAGCCTCGGCTTCGAGTAGCAATTTTTCGAGATCGTCGAAGGTCGCTTCAGTCCAGTGCGGCATCGCCAGCGATACCGCCTTGATTTCCAGCGTCAGACGAATTTCGAGGATTTCTTCGGCCTCATCGGGACGCAAAGGCGCAACCGTCGCGCCGCGCCGATCGTGCAGTTGAACCAGGCCTTCGGCGGTCAGTTGGCGGAGCGATTCCCGGACAGGGATGTGGCTGACGCCAAACCATCGCGCGATCGTATCCTGCCGTAACGGTTGGCCGCCTTCGAGATGACCGCGCAGGATCAAAGTCCGGATCACATCCGCGATCACTTCGGGGCTTGAGGGCCGTTTGCCGCGCAGCGCGGTGGCAATGGAAGCAAGGTTCATCGCGAAATCATATATGAAAATTCGCAATTGTTGTCGGAAGCCTGATTGCCAGCATAATTCTCTCCAAGGCGCCGAATTTCGAACAAGCTCAACTCTTGGTCATTTCGGCTCAGCTTGCCTATTGTTTTTGCCAATCCGTGGTGAGCCTGATGGTCGACCCAACGGAATAGTCGCCCGCCGGGCGCGGACGAGGTAATCATATCATATATGATTTGGCATGGGCCTTGCCTCCCTTGATGGTACCGGCGGATCAAACAGGAGTGGGTCATGTCATGGGTCTTGGCAGTGTGCCTAAGAGTGTCGTTGTGAGCCGCCATCGTCTCGCAGCTTTAGCGGTGGCGATGCTGGCGGCATGGGGGATGCCGGCAGTCTCTTTTGCCGAAGCGCCAATTCGGATCGGCGCACCGCTGCCGCTGACGGGTGCGCTTTCGCCCGAAGGGGTGAAGCTTCAGCAAGGCTATGAACTCTGGAAGGACACCGTCAATGCCGCGGGTGGCATTGCCGTCGGCGCCATCAAGCGCCCGGTCGAAATCGTCTATTACGATTATCAGTCGGCGACGCCGAAAGCGGTCCAACTGGCCGAGAAGCTCGCGACCGACGACAAGGTCGATTTCATGTTCGGGCCGTTCGGATCGGGCGCGTCCAAAGCGGCGAGCACGGTGTCGGAACGCTACGGCATTCCCATGCTGGCGCCGACGGCCTCTTCTGTCGAGGTCTACGATCAGGGCTACAAAAACCTGTTCGGGACCTTTACCGCCAACGACACGCTGAGCGAGCCGATGGCGGAAATCGTCAAGGCAAAGGCGCCGAACGTGAAGCGCGTGGCGATCCTCGCTCGCAACGATCTGTATCCGCTGGCGCTCGGTCAGGAGTTCGAGAAATCGTCGAAGAAGCGCGGTCTCGAGGTCGTGTATTTCGAGAAATACGCCATCAGCACGCTGGATCATGCTTCCGCGCTGACGGAGATCAAAGCCGCGAAGCCGGACTGGATCGTTGCCACCGGTTACATCAACGACATGATCCTGATCCGCAAGCAGATGGCCGATCTCGGCATCAAGGCGCAGATCGTCACCATGATCAACGCGCCGGCCTATCAGGAGTTCATCGACGCCACCGGGCCGTTGGCGGACAATGTCACCAGCGCAACCTGGTGGCATCCGGCCGTGCGCTACGAGAGCAAGGACGTGTTCGGAAGCGCCGCCAAATACACCGAAATGTTCCAGAAGAAATTCAACGCGTTGCCTGATTTCACGAATGCGACAGGAAGTTCGGTTGGCGTCGTGCTGCAAATGGCGATCGAAAAAGCAGGTTCCATCGATCGCGACAAGATTCGCGAGACCCTTGCCAAAGGCGGTTTCGACACCTTCTTCGGGCCGCTGTCGTTCAACAGCGTAGGCCAGGCCGTTTCCTATGTGCCGCCGGTGTTCCAGATCCAGAACGGCAAGCCGGTCGTGATCTATCCCGACGTGATCAAAGGTGGTGAACTACAGCTCGGTGTCCGCTGACCGGAATAGCCCAATTTGCTGTATCTCCAGATCCTCATCAACGGCATCCTGCTCGGCGGGCTTTATGCCTGCATCGCCGTCGGTTTTTCGCTGGTATGGGGCGTCCTGAACGTCATCAACATCCTGCACGGATCATTCATCGTGCTTGGCGCTTATCTTGCCTTCTTCGCCTATACCGGGCTTGGCGTACATCCCTACCTGTTTGCGCCGATCGCCGCGCTGCTCTTGTTCGTTCTCGGCTACGCGGTGCAGCTCGTAGTCATTAACAGGGTAATTGAAGCTCCGGTGCTGGTCACCATGACGGCGACGTTCGGTCTGACGCTGCTGCTCGACAACGTCATGCTGGTGGCCTTCCAGGCCAATTTCCGCAAGGTAAACCTGAAGCCGCCGCTGGGCATCATCGATCTTTCGGACACTTTTCCTTCGCTTGATCTGATCGTGCCGGTCGATCGTCTGGCGAGCATGCTGTTTGCGCTGCTGTTCGTCGGACTGCTCTATCTGCTGTTGCGGCGCACGGCGGTCGGACGTGCGATCGTCGCGGTGAGGATGGATCGCTACGCTGCGACCTTGATGGGCGTCAATACGGAGAAGGTGTTTGCCGTGACGTTTGCGCTCGGCGCGGCGTTGGCAGGCGCGGCCGGCGCTTTGCTCAGCCCGATCTTTCCGATCTCGCCGCTTGCAGGGACCGCTTATCTCGGCAAGGCCTTCGTTATCTGCGTGCTGGGCGGTCTTGGCAGTGTGTCGGGCGCCCTGGTCGGCGGGCTCGTGCTCGGAATACTCGAGAGTTTTGGCGCATTGTTCTTCGGTCCCGAACATTCGCTCACGCTCTCGTTCACCGTGCTGATCCTGTTTTTGCTCGCTCGACCTAACGGCATCATGGGCAAACGGGGGTTCGTATGAAGCGATTTCCGGTCATGATGATCGGTTTTGGCTTGCTTGCGCTTGCGATTGTCGCGCTGCCATTCGCCGCCACCAACTATCTGCTGCGTCTGACGACCATCGGCTTCATGTATGTCGCGCTGGCGTCGTCCTGGAACATCGTCGGCGGTTTCACCGGCTATCCGTCGTTTGCGACGGCGGCGTTTTTCGGGATCGGCGCGTATGCGTCGGGCATTCTGCGATCAAGCGGCGCTTTTCCCTTGCCACTTTCCTGGCTGTTGGGAGCGGCCGCCGCCACGGTGTTCTCGCTGATGGTTGGCCCGGCGATCCTTCGCTTGCGCGGGCATTATTTTGCGGTCGCAAGCCTGGTTTTGGCGGCGGTGCTGCGGGAGATTACCAACGCGGCGACGAGCCTGACCGGGGGTGGCATGGGTCTCAATCTTCCAACCACCGGCACTATCAATGTCGACGCGCAGGCCCGTCTCTATTATGCCAGCATGCTGGCTGCCGCCTTGATTGCGGTCGGCGTTGCCACCTTGATATGGCGCAGTCGATGGGGTTGGGCCATGCGTTGCGTCGAGCAAAACGAAGACGCTGCGATCGTGCTCGGCGTCAATACGCTTGCGACCAAGATTGTAGCCTTTGCGGCGTCCGCCGGTACGGCCGGCCTGGTCGGGGCGATCTACGCAACCTGGATCGGCTATATCGATCCGACGGATGCCTTCGACGATCTGCTCTCGGTCAAGCCGATCGTCATGGCTTTTATCGGTGGGGTAGGGACCATCTTTGGCCCCGTTGCCGGCGCCGTTGTCTTTCTGGTGCTGGAAGAATTTGTATGGCGCAACGTTCTCAATTTCCACGCCGGAATTCTCGGCATCATCATCGTGGCCTTGCTGATCTTCATGCCGGGAGGTCTCCGCAACGTCGCGCGCGGAATTGAAAGGTTCTTCAGCAGTGGCCGCACCGGCCGCATCGACAAGGTTGTGCCGCCGGCGGTGTCCTCATGAGCGCGGTTGCGGCAAATGCGGACTCTTCAACGCCATTGATGCAGATCAGTGGCGTAACCAAGCGCTTCGGCGGCCTGGTGGCATTGAACAACGTCTCCTTTGCCTTGATGCCGGGCGAGATCATCGGATTGATCGGTCCCAACGGCGCGGGCAAGACGACGCTTGTCAACGTCATCACCGGCATGCAGCGGGCCGATTCCGGCGAGATATTCTTTCAACGCGTGCCAATTCACCGGCTCCCGGCCTATCAGATCGCACGACGCGGAATCGGGCGCACGTTCCAGATCGTTCAGCCGTTTCCGCGCATGACGGTGCTCGAGAACGTCGCGGCGGGCGCGATGTTTGCTGGAAAGGCCAATAGCGTGTCCGCTGCAAAGGACCGGGCCGCCGAATGTCTGGAATTCGTCGGCCTCTCTGCGGTTTCATCGCTGCCGGCCGCGCAATTGACGCTGCCTGGGCGGAAGCGGTTGGAATTGGCCAAGGGTCTTGCCACCAACCCGAGCCTGCTGATTCTGGACGAAGTCAACGCCGGACTGAACGCCACAGAAATCGACGGCGCACTGGATTTGATCAGGGCGATTGCCGCGCGCGGCATTACGATTCTGCTCATCGAACACTTGATGAAGGTGGTGATGCGCGCGTCGTCCCGGATTATCGTGCTGCATCAGGGGGCGCTGATCGCCAACGGGCTGCCGGCCGACGTGATACGAGATCCCCAGGTGGTCGAAGCCTATCTCGGCGCAGACTATGCCGGCCATCCGGGAGCGGTTGCATGACGACCGATCTTTTGAAAACTTCAGGCATTTCAGCTGGCTATGGCGATATCCAGGTGCTGCACGACGTCGATATCACGGTCAAAGCCGGCGAAATCGTCTGCCTGATCGGCTCGAACGGGGCGGGCAAGACGACGTTGTTGCGAACGCTGTCCGGTATGGCGAAGGCAGTCGCCGGTGATATTACGTTCGCCGACCAGAGCTTGCTCGGACTATCGCCTCAGGAGATCGTACGTCGCGGCATTGCGCATGTCCCGGAGGGCAGACGCCTGTTTGCGGGGATGACGGTGCGTGAAAACCTCTTGATGGGGGCCTACATGCGCAGCGACGGGCGCGCCGTCATCAACAACGACCTCGATTTTGTGCTGAAGACATTTCCACGGTTGGCCGAGCGTCTGAATCAGGATGCTTCGACCCTGTCTGGCGGCGAACAGCAAATGTGTGCGATCGGCCGCGGCATCATGGCCAATCCGCTGTTGTTGTTGATCGACGAATTGTCGCTCGGTCTGTCGCCTAAGCTGGTTGGCGAATTGGGCAAAGCGCTTGTCGAAATCAACCAGGCCGGCCTTTCCATCCTGCTGGTGGAGCAGGATGTGGCGACCGCGTTGCGGCTTGCGACGACTGGCTTCGTGCTCGACACCGGTCGTATCGTCTTGTCCGGGCCGACCGTCGATCTCGCAGTCAATCCAAGTGTAGGTCAGGCCTATCTTGGCATTGCCGCCGCCTGACTTATTGAAACGGAAGAAAAAGGAGGAGATCCAATGATTACCGCCGTTGTTCTCTACGATTTGCCGAAGACCATCGGACTTGAGGAATGCCGCGAGCACTTCACGAAGATCGCGCCCGACTTTCTGAAAGCCAAGGGCTTCGTCCGCAAGCAGTTCATCTGCCACAAGGATGGCGGCGTCGCCGGCGGCGTTTATATGTGGGAGACTCAGTCCGACGCCGAGGCGTTCTACAGCGGTCCGTGGCGCGATGGCATCCGAGCCCGTTACGGCAACGATCCCAAAATCCAGTACTTTGAAACCGTCGCGCTCGCCGACAAGGCATCGGGCAAGGCCGGCGCGATTTGATCGTCAACGGTGATCAGGCGCGGGCGCGATGTGGGTCAAAATCGCTTCGATCACATGCGCGCTGTAGTCGCCAAGCTGGTCAGAACTGATAGCGCAGACCAACACCGGGGTCGTACGTGGAAGCCTTGTTGGGACCACCCACAATCGTGCCGCCGGCCGGTGTTCCATTTGCCTGAAGGAAGCCACTCGCGAGCCCGTTTTGTACCTGCGACCAGGCCACGCCGGCATACACGTCCATGTGCCTGGCAAACCGCCAATCGAGCACCAGCGAGACCATGTCCAAAGTGCCGGAGCACTGGGTCGCTCTTGCGTCGGTACAGCCCGCATTGGCGCCCGTGGCGAAGCTATTCTGCCACTGGTGGTAGTAGGCGCCGGTGATATCGAGGGACGTCATGATCGAGTATCTGACGCCGATCCATGCCGTCTGCAAAATCTTGTCGTTGGTGAAGTTGGTGTTGTTCACGATACCGGCGACATATCCGCCGGTCACGAATGCACCGGGATTAAGCGGATTGTTCGGGTTGGCGAAGTCGATGTGCTCATAGCCGCCGAAGAGCTTCCACGGCCCGATGGTGTATTTCGCACCGACACTGAAAACGGTGTTGTCGGATACGGTCACCGAAAGAAAGCCGTTGCCGGGGGCGACGCCCTGCGCGTTGAGCGTCGAAAGCTGCGCTGCAGACAGGATGGCGGAGGAAACGGCGTCGTCGATCTTGCCGCCGAGGAAATCGATCGAGAAGCCCATGTAGTCCACGCCGATCCCGCCCTGGAAGGCGTTGCCGGTGGAGCTGTTGCCGCCGTTTCTGGCCTGGACTTCAGCCGCCAAGCGTACCGGTCCGACGGTGACCCGGTATTCGTAAGAGTTGTCGAAGATGCGATCCTCAGTGTCGCCGCCACCGCCGTTCGCGCCCTGGAAGGCGAGCAGCGACCAGGAGTTTGAGCCGGCGAGCGGATCGTAGTTGGCGAGGAGGTCCGAACTCAGGGCGCTTTGACGGCCCATGGTGAAGGTGCCGTAGGTCGGCGAACTGATACCGAAATAGGCGGCACCGTTGAACATCTGGCCGCCTTTCGACGAGTCGGCAAACGAGTTCTGCGCCAGGACGTTGGTCGTCAAACCGTTGTTCTGGGCAACCGATCCGATGCCATTGGCGTTCTGGCCGCTGTAGACGTTGAACAGCACCTGCAGATTGAAGACCGCGTAGAGATTATCCGCGATTTCCTGCTTGCCGCGCAGTCCGATGTAGGAGTTGCTCATCTGGTCGGGCCCGACGCCGAAATAGGCGCCGGCGGCGTTCTTCGAGATGATGGTATCGAGCGGGGCGGCGGCGAGAGCGTTGAGTCCCGCGCTATGCTGGGCATACGCCACCCCCATGTCGAAAACTCCGTAGACGCAGACGCCCTTGACGCAGATGCCGTCATCTTCGGGCGGCTTGGCCTTGACCGCCGCCTTGTAGGGCAGGTCGGCCGCCATCGCGTCCACCGGATTGATGGCCGGAACCGCCGGCTTCTGGTTTTCGAGAGCCGTCTGACGTTTTTCGAGATCGGCAAGACGCTTGATCATCGCCGCGTTCTGTTCGCGCAATTGTTTGGCCTGGGCCTGGATGTCCGACAATTCGTCGGCATGAACCGCACTCGCAAATGTCAGGATCGCCGCTGCCGAGATAAAAACTCTCTTCACGTTGACCTCCAATAGGCGCGACAACAACCATTGCCGCGAACTGTCAGGCTACGGGACCTCGAACGTGAACCGCTTCATGCGAATAATATCTGATGTTTGTTACCTTTGAACGGGCCGTCACTGCGTTTTCCCGAGGGCGTGGCGTTCGTGCAACACGATGGAACCGCCGCATCTCAATAGAATCGCGGCAGGTCGCCGGATCGGTTTCGAACGCGCTTTTTTGATGCACCGCGAACGGAGACGCGCGGGATGTGATGTTAGTCCGCCATCACCGCCATCCAAGCGCGGGCGCGACGTGGGTCAGGATCGCTTCGATTACATGCGCGTTGTAGTCGACGCCGAGCTGGTTGGGGACGGTGAGTAACAGCGTGTCTGCTTCCGCGATCCCTTCGTCCTGCTTGAGCTGTTCGATCAGCGCTTGAGGTTCGGCGGCATAGCTGCGGCCGAAGATCGCTCGCGTCTTCGGATCGATGAATCCGACGTGGTCCGCGTCCTGTCCGCCGCCGAAATAGGCGCGGTCGCGATCGTCTACCAAAGCGAAAATGCTGCGGCTGACGGATATGCGCGGCTCGCGCGTATGGCCCGCTTCCTTCCAGGCGGCGCGATAGGCGCGGATTTGTTTCGCCTGCTGGACGTGAAACGGCTCGCCGGTTTCGTCGATCTTGAGCGTCGAGCTCTGCAAGTTCATGCCGATTTTTGCGGCCCAGACCGCCGTGGCATTCGAACCGGCGCCCCACCAGATACGATCGCGCAAGCCTTCTGAAATCGGTTCGAGGCGCAAGAGGCCCGGCGGATTTGGGAACATCGGACGCGGATTGGGCTGGGCGAAGCCCTGGCCGCGCAAGAGATCGAGAAACACCTCCGCATGTCGCCGCCCCATCGCGGCGTCGTCCTGGTCCTCAGCCGGCTGGTAACCGAAATACCGCCAGCCATCGATCACCTGTTCGGGCGAACCCCGGCTGATGCCGAGCTGCAAACGCCCGCGGGAGATCAGATCGGCGGAACCCGCGTCTTCGATCATGTAAAGCGGGTTCTCGTAGCGCATGTCGATGACGGCGGTGCCGATTTCGATCCGGCTGGTTTTGGCGCCAACGGCCGCCAGCAACGGGAAGGGTGAGGCGAGTTGTCGCGCGAAGTGATGGACGCGGAAATAGGCGCCATCCGCGCCCAATTCTTCGGCAGCAACCGCAAGGTCGATGGACTGCAAAAGCGTATCCGCGGCCGAGCGCGTCTGCGATTGCGGCGAGGGAGTCCAGTGTCCGAACGAAAGGAAGCCGATTTTTTTCATGCCGGCAACTTAATGATGCCCGCGCCGATTTGCCACTATCGATGGCGACTGCAGACCCGAAGATAGCAACTCGTGATCATCTCAGGATATCCGGTCCCACAGGCCGCGGACCATGTCCTTCATGACGAGCGCCTCCTGCCAGCGGTCGGACAATTCCCGTCCGTCAGCCCCGGTGATCGCATAGGGCGGAGGCCCGAGCTCGCAGAGAAAGGTCAGCGTCGCGTCAGGACCGGCGCGCTTTTTCTACGAGCGCATGCCGTATTCCCACCAATCCATGAAAAGCCCGACCCATCCCTGATGCTGCTGAAATCCGAGCGATATCTGCACCTGCTCGCGGCTGGCAATGCGGCCGTGCAAGGCCCAGCTATTGTCCAGGATTCGACGGATCATGGCGTGGTTGGCGTCATCGACCAGCCACGCGAATTCCCGGCCGACCAGATAATGCGAGAGGTCCGCGGTTAAACGGAGATCGGGAAAACAATCGTGCAGCTGCAAGGTGACAGCAAGTCGGTCGTCATGCGGTCGCGATGCGTTTCGATATTGACCGCAACGCTGGCTTGTTCGCTGAGGCGCCGCCACCCCTCAAGCAGGGGAATGCAGTCGGCGAGGCGGTAGGGGCGGATATCCGGTGGCAGGTTGACGTGGTCGGCGCCGAGCTTTGCCACCAGTTCGAGCACTGGCTTCGTTCGTCGACCGATCTGGGATAGCACTGCGCCTGCCAGATCATCCCGTGGGCCCGCAAGAAACGGGTCGCCTCGCCAGCGAAATCAGGATCGATGAAACGCACGCCGGCGCCGTCAAACCCGGCATCGCGGATCATCGCGAGCTGGATTTGAAGCGGCCACTCCGGTTCATCCTTTAGCCGCCGCTCCATGGCCCACAGCGATTGCAGGACGCGGAGCTTTTGCGCCATCTTCGTTCAAGCTCGCTTGTTCAGGCCCGCTGGGGCATCGCTACCGGAAGTTCTACTCGAGGATCGGGCGCGACTGCCGTGATGTCCTCTTGATAGGTCTCCGGGCCGAACCAGATCGCAATCACCGTGCACATCGACAGAAACATCGCATAGCAGGCGACCGGCCACCAACTGCCGTAGGCGGCGACCAGCGCGGTGGCGACGAACGGCGCAGGCCCGCCCGATAGCAGTGAGCCCAATTCGCGGGCGAATGCGAAACCTGCAAAGCGCCGTTGCGGCGGGAACAGTTCGGCGAAGTAGGCGGCTTGCGGTCCGAACATCGCCGCCGTCACCACGGCTCTCGCCAGGATGAAGGCGAGCGCGATCATGATCCATTGCTTGGTTCCGACCATCCAGAAGAACGGGAAGGCGAGCGCAACGCCGGCCAGCGCGCCGAACATGTAGACTGGCCGCCGGCCAACCCGATCGGACAGGGCTGCAAACCCGAGGATGGCAAAGAGCTCGATGACGAAGGCGAGCATCAAGGCGCTGAGCGCTTCTGAATTCGGAACGCCTAGCGTCTTGATGACATAGCTGAGCCCGAAAACGGGAAAGAAATAGCCCAATCCGTTTTCCGCCATTCGAGCGCCGAGAACGACCAGGAAGTTGCGCGGATGGTGGCGCAACGCTTCCATCGCCGGATTTTTTTCGACGATGCCGCGCGCCAGGACCGCTTCGGTGAAAACGGGCGTTTCGGTGATTCGCAGGCGGACATAGAGCCCGACCAGGATGAGAACGAAGCTCGCGAGGAACGGCAGGCGCCATCCCCAGCTCATCAAGGCGTCGTGCGGTAGCATCGACACCAAGGCGAACGCGCCGGCCGCGAGCAGATTGCCGACGGAAACGCCGAGCGGCGCAAAGCCGCCCCAGAAGCCGCGATGGTTCGCCGGTGCGTTCTCCACCAGATAGATCACCGCTCCGCCATATTCGGCGCCGGCGCCAAGCCCCTGCACAATCCGCATCGCGACCAGGAGGATAGGGGCCCAAACGCCGATTTGAGAATAGGTAGGCAAGAATCCGATCGCGGTGGTGCCGAGACCGATCATCAGAAGCGTTGCGACCAATACGGGCTTGCGGCCATAGCGATCGCCAAGGATACCGAAGATGATGCCGCCCAACGGTCGAAAGACGAAACCGACGCCAAAGGTCAGGAAGGAGAGAAGGGTGCCTACGACCGGATCGCTCTTCGGGAAGAACAGTTCGCCGAACACCAGCGCTGCTGCGGTGCCGTAGAGGAAGAAATCGTACCATTCAAGTGCTGAGCCGATGCTCGCGGCCAGGACGACACGTAAGCGCGAGCTCCCGGCGCCATCGGCTCCCATCTTGGTCATGCGTTTCCCCGTATATTTTGTTTGATTTTGGTTCTTGAAGCGCATCGCCCGCGGCTTGGAATCGCGGGCGATGTCGATGTCACTACGCTGCGCGCGTGAAATAGCTTTTCTTGGCCGCCGATTGCGTCTCGTAGATCGAGCCCTGACGTTTCGGCGGTGGCAAGGGCATCCGCACCGGTACGTCCGTCAGCCGCGGCGTAATCACGGAAGGTCCTGCCAGCAGCCGGCTGTCGAACTCCTCGAAATCCTTGACGCCCGCCAACGGCCAGGCGTCGCTGGCGGCGACTTCGTAGAGCAGGAGATTGCGCGGGCGGTTGGAAGTGTTCATGGCCGAGCCGTGCAGGGCGCGCACGTGATGAAAGGACATGCTGCCGGCCTTGCCCATGCAGGGCACGGCGCGCTTGATCTCGTCCTGAATCTGATCGGGATCGATCAAGCCGGCAAAGCAGCCGTCTTCGCCATGGTGATTCCACATCCCGTTTCCGATATGCGTGCCGGGCGTGACCAGCATTGGGCCGTTCTCGAGGTCGCAGTCGTCCAACAGGACGCCAATCGCGAGGATGTCGTCATTGGTGTGCGGGTAGAACGCCCAATCCTGGTGCCATTCCACCGGCGAGCCATACTGCGCAGACTTCATGTTCAGCTTGGAGCCGTGCAGGCGCAAACCGGGACCCAAGAGTTGTGCGAGGATCTCGACCACCGGCTGGCTGCGCACCATCTCGTCGAAGATCGGATGAACCTTGTGCGGGGTCTTGATCCGGCGGACACGCGGAGTTTCCGGCGTGTGCCCGGGTTCGAGGTCATAGACATCGGTGTGCTCGGTCACATCAGCGGCGCCAGCCACCAGTTCGGCGATCACATTGCGCACCCTTTGGAGCGTGTCGGTGTCGAGCACTTCCGGCACGATAATCACGCCGTCCCGCTCATAGGCCTGCACCATGCTCTCAGGAATCATCTGTCCTCCCCCGTCATTTCTAGGTATGTTAGCGCTAACATAACGGAATGGTAGCGCTGTCATTGTAGCTGGGCAAGTCAAATTCGTGCATTTACGGCCATGAACCAAGAATCCCCACCTGACATCCAGGAAAGCCCCGAAGTTGCCCCGACGCTTTCGGCTGTCGCTAGGCTCGCGGGCGTCTCATCGATCACCGTGAGCCGAGTGGTGCGGCTTCCCGGGCAGGTTGCGCCACAGACACGTGCAAGGGTCGAGCGCGCGATGCGGGAACTGGGGTACGTCCCAAATCTCGTGGCGGGCTCGCTCGCGAGTGCCCGCACCAATTCGGTCGGCGTGCTGGTGCCGACCATCGCCAATTCGATCTTTGCCGACACGGTTCAGGGGTTGTCGGACACGCTCGAGCCCGCAGGCTTTTCGGTGATCCTCGCGCAGTCGCGTTACGATGACGAACGCGAGGACCGCATGCTGGCGGCGCTGCTGTCGCGGCGGCCGGAGGCGATCATCATGGTGGGATCGCCCGCGACGGAAGAAGGAGCGCGGCTGCTCCGCAACGCACGAGTTCCCGTTGTCGAGACCTGGGATTTGCCGACATCGCCGATCGAAGCGGTTGCCGGCTTCGACAACTTCAAGGCAGGGGTCGCGGTCGCAAAGCACCTAATCGCGCAAGGGCGACAACATCTCGCTTTCATCGGTGGCGACGATCCGCGCGGCGCCCGTCGCTGGCTCGGTTTCAGAGAAGAGGCGCTGGCGCAGGGATTGGCCGAGCCTCGCCGGCTGATCCTCGATCGCAATGCCCCCGGCAGCGTGGCGGCGAACGCGCATCTGCCGGGAGTCGATGCCGTCTTTGCCGCCAATGATGCCTATGCCATCGGCTTCATGGCGGGGCTGCGCAAGGCTGGCCTACTGCGTCAAGGACCCGCGTCGGCACAGCCGGTCGCGGTCATCGGCCTTGGCGATCTTGAAATCGGCCAGCTCATCTCGCCCAGCCTGAGCACCATCAGCGTGCACGGACACAGCATCGGCCGCACGGCCGCCACGCTGACGCTGGAGCGCGGCGGAGAGCGGTGCGTCGATCTCGGGTTCGAACTGGTGCTGCGCGACAGCGGCTAGACAATTCGGCCGCTAGAAGGGGTTTTGCAGCTGGAAGAGCGGGGGAGAAAATCATGTCCGGTTCCAATCACACCAAACGCCAGGAGTTCAAAGTCGAAGGACTTGCCGCGGCCCTGAGCCACTATACGGACGCGGTACGGTTTGGAGACATGCTGTTTGTCTCCGGGCTGACGGCGCACGATGGCGAAGGCAAGCTTGTGGGCGGCGCGGATGCGGCAGCCCAGACCCGCCAGATACTTTCCAATCTCGCGCTCGTGCTCGATGCAGCCGGAGCCACCATGGCCGACGTGCTCAAGGTGACGGTGTTTTTGACCGACATCAACGATCGTGCTGCGATCAACCCGGTGCGGCAGCAATTCTTCGGGTCGGCGAGGCCCGCCAGCACGCTGATCGAGGTCAGCCGGCTCGCGCTGCCGGAGATGAAGGTCGAAATCGAGGCCGTGGTCGGGCTTCCGAAAGCGGATTGACGTCACGTTATGATTTTATGGAAGGTGTTTGATGAAAGATCAGAAGAAGCAAATCAAGGCTCTGGTCATTCTGGCGTGCGGCGTTCTTTTTGGAACAGTCGCGGTCCAGGCGCAGACTCTCGAAGGCCCAATCAAGATCGGTGTCCTCAGCGATATGTCGGGCCCCTATGCCGATCAGGCGGGCGCAGGCTCCGTCGAGGCGGCGCGGATGGCGATCGAAGATGCCGGAAACAAGATCGGCAATCAGCCGATCGAACTTGTTTCTGCCGACCATCAGCACAAAACGGACGTCGCGACCTCCATCGTTCGGCACTGGATCGATGTCGATGGTGTCGACGTCATTGCCGACATGCCGAACTCGGGCGTCGCGCTCGCCGTGCAGGCGCTTGTGAAAGAGAAAAAAAAGATCGCGCTCTACGCCACGGCCGCAACGACCGAGCTCACCGGCAAGCAATGTTCTCCCAACGGCATCCAGTGGGTTTATGACGCCTATTCGAATGCCGCTGGCCTTGCGAAAGCGCTGGTCGCGAAGGGCGACAAGAGCTGGTTCTTTCTCACGGTCGACTATGCGCTCGGCATTTCACTTCAGGCCGAGGCATCAAAGGCGATCACGGCGCTGGGCGGCACCGTGGTCGGCAGCGTTCGTCATCCCCTGAACAATCCTGATTTCAGCTCGTTCCTGCTGCAGGCCCAGGCGTCGGATGCGAAGGTGATCGCATTCGCCAACGCCGGTTCCGACACCATCAACTCGGTGAAACAGGCGCAGGAATTTGGCCTGACGAAGGACCACGTGATCGTAGCGCCGCTGGTCTATATTTCCGACATTCACAGCATGGGTCTGCCGATGGCCCAGGGGCTGACCTACATCGAAGGCTTCTACTGGGATCTGAATGACGATACGCGCGCCTGGTCGAAGCGGTTTTTCGAACGGCGCAAGGCGATGCCGACCATGACGCATGCCGGCGTCTACTCCGCCGTGTCGCACTATCTGAAAGCGGTGAAGGCCGCCGGCACGAGCGACACCCAGGCGGTTCTCGCCAAAATGCGCGAAATGCCGGTCGATGATTTCTTCTCGAGGGGAGGAACCATTCGCAAGGACGGGCGCATGGCGCATGACATGCTTCTGGTTCAGGTCAAGACGCCGGCGGAATCGAAATATCCCTGGGACTATTACAAAGTATTGGCGACGCTGCCTGCCGATCAGGCGTTCCGGCCGTTGTCGGAAAGCGAATGCCCGCTCGTCAAATGAGTGCATTCGACCTCGGCGTCGTCCACCGCGAGGGCGATGTCAGGCCGGAACTTCCATCGAACAACCCCTTATGTAAACTTCCATTCCGACTCAACAAAGGGCGCGGCGGAGGTGATCCGTCGCGCCCCGTTCTTGAAACTCGCTGGTCCAGGCCGCACTAGGAGCGCCCTGATGCCAAAAAGATGCTTAGCGGGCGATCCCAGCGAGGTGACAGCGCTTGGTATAAGACACTGGATCACCTCCTTTCGTTGTTGGTGGAAACATCAATATAGGCCGGTGATCGGCGCCTGTTAAGGGTGGCGGTTTTTGGCCGGATTTTGTCCCCCGGGCGGGGAGGTTGAGGCCAGACGCGGGGCGTGTTAGGGGATCGGCCCTAGCGCGGGTGTAGCTCAATGGTAGAGCAGCAGCCTTCCAAGCTGAATACGAGGGTTCGATTCCCTTCACCCGCTCCATCCCCCAAGTAGTTTCCCAAGCGATCTCGGCGACTTATTGAAATTGCGGATAGAATCCGTATTTTTGCCAGAAATAACGTCCAACATTTCGTCCAACAAAACGTCCAACACATTCACACTCATGCCCGATTTTTTAACGAGACGAAACGGCACCTGGCACTTCGCACGTCGAGTCCCGACCGAGTTTGCGCATCTCGATCGCCGCGGTGTTGTGAAGCACTCAACCAAGATTCGGATCGCTTCAGACCGCGCAGCAGTTCGTGCGTCACGCGTCGCTGAAAAATTCAACAGCAACCTCGAGCAACACTGGCGAGTGCTCGCGGACAGCAGCTCAAAAGACGGCGTGGACAGTTACAATGAAGCGAGAAGGCGAGCGCGCCAACTCGGCTTCGACTACATCGAGAATGCGCAACTCGTCGTCGGACCGGCGGCCGGCTGCGTATCGACCGTCTCGCCAATCGCAAACTTCGCCATCGAGAACTCCTTCTGGAATCGTCGGTGCGCTTATATCTCCACAAATCAGTTGACGCTTTCTTAACTATGTGTCCGGGTCAGCAGTTTGGAATTTCGCACGACGACTGTTGTTATAATGTCTCGGTCTTCGCGTTCCGGATGCAGTTCACCAAAGTGGAACACTAGGCGATTGGCGGGGATAATTGCGGGGCCGTCGGTCATGCGTGGATCAGGTGATTGAATGATGCCCGACGACTTTCGCTAATGGGGCACGTTTCGGACATGGCGCGATGTGCGCTCTGAGTCCGCTGTGCGCGCAAAAGCCCACATGAAGGCAGTCCCGTCAAGGGGTTCCTCCAGCATCCCCAGATAGGTTGCATGACCCCGTGGAAATCGACACGCGAGCCGCCAAAGACGAAGACTGAGCTACGCGAGATGCTGGCCGAAGCCGTCCGCAGTACGCAGGCTGAGAATAAGCGCCTGCAACAGGCTAAGAGAGCGAAGAAGTCCTAACTCATAAATGAGTTCGCTACTCTAGTTGTATCATTTCGTCGGTCTTTTGGGGCGCTTAAGCAGCATCCGCTTTGCCTTCGCCTCCGCACGCTTCTTGATCTCGGCTTTGATTTTTTCGATCAAGCTCACCGCTTCTGATTTCTGAATCATAAGGGTGGAGTTCACGTGCGCGATCTCCGACAAACTCTGCTTATCAGGCTAGTCCAACTTGGCTACACACGCAAAAGCCGCCAAGGTTTCCCTCGGCGGCTTGTGCCGTTGCGTTGCGCTTGCTTAGAGGTCTGCTGCGTCGAGTGGTGCTCGAACGTAGCCCAAGCCTGCTAGCCACAGGACGCACAGCGTTCATTCTAATGAGGCAGTCGATGCGTCGCCTGTATGTCGCGGCCAACGTGTCTCCGATGTGAGGGGGATGCTGTCACCGGCGCCGATGCAGATCAAGCCAACGATGCTGTCCCCACGCTGCCAGCGATCCCATAACTCTGTCTTCTCGGCCGCCGTAAACCCTCGACGAATTCCCAGATCCATCGTTACACTCCATCTTATTGCTCTAAGACAAAGTGTCGCGCCGACCAGTTGAGACCACCGGGTTAGACCGGAAATCACCGTCACACGATCAAGCAGGCGCGACTGACCCGAAACGACATGTCTTGGGCTAGCACCCGGGAATGTACGGGTCGAAGATTTATCGCCCCTTAAGTGTTTGCTGAACACAATCAGCAAACCCCGCGCGCTCGCGACGCCAAAGTTGGATTTGGATGCGTATGATAAAGCTCTATACTTGCATCCAATCCGAGCACTATTTTCCTCTGGTGGCTTTGGCCGGGGGGATTTGCATATTTGGATCCTGGATTTCGATAAATCTGTTTGATCGTTGTCTGCGTTCAAGAAGTTTCAGTTTCGATTGGATTGCAATATCCGGTTTGGTTGGTGGAACTACGATCTGGAGCACCCACTTCATTGCGATGCTTGCGTATTCGCAGCAATTGGTCGCCACATTTGCGGCCACAACAACAGTTCTGTCGTTACTGAGCGCCATCATTACGACGATGGCTGGCCTGGCGATCGCACGGTCCGATCAACGTTTTTGGCTTCCCGAAATGGGAGGCGCTGTAATCGGGCTCGGCGGCTGCTTGATGCATTTTATCGGGATGCAGGCTTACGAACCTGCAGGGTTTGTTTACTTCGACCCGAATTTCATGCGTGTGTCGATTGTGATCGGCGGATTGGTGGGGGGTCTGGTCTTTTCGGTTTTAGTACGAATGCCGTCCGCGATGTCGAAGCGCCTTGGTGTCGGCCTTCTAGTCCTTTGTATTGTCGGCCTTCATTTTATGGCGATGGCTGGCGTAACGATCACGCCCTACGGGGCTGAGGCGCCAGCAGGTCTGCCGAGGGACGTTCTTGCAGCCGGCGTGTTTGTCGTCAGTTGTCTCGTAATTGGTGTTGGCTTCTTCGCAATCTCAATAGATCAGCGCAATAAATTGAATGCAGGCTATCAGGTCGACTTCGCGTCGCACCATGATCCATTGACAGGGTTGCCTAACCGGACTGCTTTCGAAGAGAGATTAGGTAAGATTATTGAGGCTGCTCGGCTCGAAGGTCGAACAATCGCGCTATACAAGATAAATATCGCAGCCTTGCATGAAATAAACGAAGTGACCGGAACTGATGGCGGCGACGAACTGCTTGTCGAAGTATCTCGGCGTCTGAAAACGACGCTGAATTCGACTGCGTTTCTCGCCCGACTTAGCGGAACGCGCTTCGCTGCGGTGATAGATTGCGGCGATGTGTTGCAGGCTCAAGCCATATCACAGGCGATCATCGGGAGCCTCGCATCCCCTGTGCAAATTAAGCGTCGGGCGATAAAACTTCGCTTTCGCATGGGGATTGTAATGTTCCCCCGAGATGGAAACAGTCAAGGACCGTTAATGGCAAATGCCAATGTGGCGCTCGAAAGAGCTCGCCGGTTACCTGGCAACATCTGCTTTTACGACGAAGCGACGGACGAATGTCTTCACAGACGCCGGACGTTGAGCCAGGATATGCAGAACGCTCTTGAACTTGGTCAGTTTGAATTGCACTTCCAGCCGCAGTGCGATCTTGCCGCGATGGAAATTGTCGGCTTTGAGGGGCTTCTGAGGTGGCACCATCCCGCATTGGGCTCTGTTCCGCCGTCGGAGTTCATACCAATCGCTGAGGAATCCGGGCTGATCGTGCCGATCGGACAGTGGGTGCTGAAAGAAGGTTGCAAAATTGCGTCGTCATGGCCCGCATCGCTAAGTGTGGCTCTAAACCTTTCTCCGGTGCAACTTCGGTCTTCAGACATAACAGCAGTGGTCATGGATGCGATTAGACCAAGCGGCCTACCACCTGCACGCCTCGAGCTCGAAATTACGGAATCAACGCTGATCGAAAGTCCCGAACACGCTTTGAAGGAACTGCAGTCGCTTCAGAACTTCGGCATTTCAATTGCGTTGGATGATTTTGGATCCGGTTACTCCTCTCTCGGGACACTTTCTTCATTTGCGTTCAATAAGATTAAGCTGGACAAGTCCTTCTTGAATTGGAGCAAACCAACTCCACAGATTGAGGCCATTATTGGTGCACTGCTGAAGATCGGCCAAAAGCTCGGCATGAAGATTCTCGCCGAGGGTGCTGAAACCGAGGAGCAACTTGAGTTCCTGAAGGCTGAAGGTTGCGACTGCGTGCAGGGGTATTTGATTGGAAAGCCAATGCCAGCCAATGAGATCAGTAAATGGATGGCCGAATTTGCTGTGCGGTATCCCCCGCAGGCGCGTCTGATTACGGCCGCCAGAGGTTGATTGCCAATTGTTCAGCCTACCGGCGCTGATTGACTTCGGAGTTTGGATCCGTCTCGGACGTCGATGATCTCCAAGGTTCATTACTTCAAAAGTCATCGCACTTTTAGGGTAGTGGTGGCAGCTTTCGGACAAAGACGGCATTTACTCGATTTGACTAAATTTACATCAACGCCGCTCGATTAGAGGCCGACGGTTGGACGACTTTGCTTTCGCTTTCGCAATTAGCTCAGCTCCTCGTGAGCAGCAATAAGGAAGCCCATCATACGGATCGTTCGGAATCTCCGCATCGGCATCAAATTCGCAATCGTATCCACGCTAGGCCTTTTGCTAGTTGGCCTGATGATCTTCAATCAGATTGCCGGCAACGCGGCCGTCGCCAAGGGCAAACGATCGAGCGATCGCTGCAGACCATCGCGCCGCCGAATGGACGGGTACGTAAAACTACGGGTCCGCTAATCTAGTCCGTATTAACCGTTCGGCAGCGTCTCGGTGTGACAGTGGCACATTCGATTCTTGATCCTATCTTGGGTTGTTGCGGACATGCGCTTTTCTTTGGGCTTTCGAATTTACAGCATCATCGGTCTCAGCTTCTGCGGTTTAATCGGCTTGGCGGCGATGCAGGCGAACAACCTTGCTGATTCGCTCAAAAAACAACGCCAGGATGAGCTGAACCACCTCACGCAGCTCGCCGTGACGATTGCCCGCGAGGAATACGATGCGTCGGTTCGTGATCATTCGGACGATGGGCTGGCTCAAAGGAATGCCGCGGCTAGGATATCGAAGCTTCGCTATGGCAACGATGACTATTTCTGGATCAATGATCTCGGTCCTCGAATGATAATGCACCCGGCGAAGCCGGAGTTGAACGGCCAGGACCTTGCCGATATCAAGGATCCCAATGGTAAGCACCTGTTCGTCGAGTTCGCCAACGTCGCGAAGAGCAAGGGAGCCGGCTTCGTCGAATATCAATGGCCAAAGCCTGGCAAGGACGCGCCACAGCCGAAGCTGTCTTACGTAACGGGGTTTGAACCTTGGAGCTGGGTCATCGGCACCGGCGTTTATATTGACGACCTGCAGGCTCAGCTCTGGGATAGTATCAGCAAAGTAATCATTACAGCGCTGATTGTGGTTGGCCTGCTGGGCACGGTCACTCTGATTATCGCGCGCACGATGTCTTCGGCGCTGGTCGCCATGACTTCAGCCGTCACGAAGCTCGGCGAAGGCAATTTTGGTATTGAGCTGCCGGGTCTGGATCGCGGCGATGAGCTGGGCGACATGGCGCGCTCAGTCGAGCAATTCAAGATCAAGGCGGCCGAAAAAGCTAGGAACGAAGCAAATCTGGAAGAAGAGCGGCGGCAGATCGCTGAAAAGGCCAAAGGCAAGGCCTTGCAGGAAATGGCCGAGACGGTCGAGCGCGAAACCAACGTCGCGGTCGGCGAAGTCGCGATTGGCACCGAACGGATGGCCGAGAATGCGGTCTCCATGACTGACAGCGCACTCCTGCTCGGCAAGAACAGCAACAGTGTCGCTGCGGCCGCCGAAGAAGCGCTTGCCAACGCCCAGACGGTTGCAAAGGCCTCCTCGCAACTGAGCGCCTCCATCGCCGAAATCGCTTCCCAGGTCAAATCATCTCGTGCTCTGACCCTTGAAGCCGTCACCGCTTCTACTCAGGCCCAATCGACGATTGCCAAATTGTCCGAAGCCGCAGATCGGGTAGGGGCAGTAACCAACCTGATCAGCGAGATCGCGAGCCAGACGAATTTGCTGGCACTCAATGCCACCATCGAAGCCGCCCGCGCCGGTCAAGCCGGACGCGGCTTTGCGGTAGTTGCCGCTGAAGTGAAGTCGTTGGCCGAGCAGACCGCCAAGGCGACCAGCGAAATCGCCCAGCAGATCACGGAAATCCAAGAAGCAACGCAGGCTTCGGTAGCATCCATCGTTGGCATTGGCGAAGTAATTCGGAATGTCGAGAAGGTGTCATCGACCATCGCTCACGCCATCGACGAGCAAAATTCCGTCACGCTGGAAATTTCCCGCACCGTCGAGGAAACCTCACTTGCGGCCCGCGAGGTGGCTTCGCAGATCGTCTCCGTGTCAAATGAGGCGGTTGAGACCGGCCGACGCGCCTCAGAAATTCGCGACGGCTCCGCTGAAATCGCCAACAAGGTCGATGTCCTTCGCGACACGCTTGTACGGGTGATCCGCACCTCAACAAGCGACGTCGACCGCCGCATGTCCTCTCGCATCGATATTCGTCGTCCGGCCACGCTCAAGTTGCAGGGTAAATCAGCCAGCGTGATGGTTCGCGATCTCTCTTTGGGAGGTGCGATGATCGAGAAGACCGGTCCTGAGGTCGCCGTCAACACACCGCTTACCCTCGTCATCGATGGCATTCCAACAGAATTGAAGGGGTTTGTCGCGCGCAAGGATGAAGGAACGACACTGATCAAATTCGACTTGTCAGAAGAAGCCCGCAAGATCGTCAGCGAGCTTGTGTCGGGTCGCCAGGCCGCCGCGTGATTAGTAACGAGACAGCGGTCTCGCCAGGCTCGTCCTTCGAAGCCGGGCCATGGCTTCCGGTATTGTTGAGGGTTTCGGATGCCGGCCGATCGCAGCGGTGCGGCGTGCACCGAGGCCGGCGTCCGAAAGCCGCCAAAGAAAGAACCCGCGGGAAATTGTGGGCGGTGGCGCCGGGATCGCCGGG
>NZ_JBEKRB010000020.1:0-96931 GCF_049519115.1 Bradyrhizobium sp. | reverse complement strand
GCACTGCGTAGCGTCGAAGTTGCGTAGAGAGCGTCAACGCCGGCAGACAAAGCCGGGCGATCTCAGCCGGATGACTGCCGCGCACCCATCGGTGCAGCCGACTTCTGCAACAAAATCGGCACTTTTCGGAAATGGCCTAATCTCCGAGATGAGTCCGTTGTGCGAGCAACAGCGGACACCAGCCAAGGCGACTGAATTTATGGGTTCGCGCCCTGGTTTCTTAAGGCTTGGTCGGATTGTTGAGCATGTATTCGCCGAGGTCGCGCTGCTTCTTGTCGGCGCGATCGATGGCGTTGCCGCGCTGGGCATCGCGGTCCCTGCGGCAGGCGACATATTCGGGTGAACCGGAAGCGACCTTGCCGCCGGCGCGGCAGAAGGTGTCATCGTCCTCGGCGAGTGCCGCATTGTTGGCCGGCATCTCTCCGCGACGGGCACAGGAGCAAAGCGCGAGCGCCATCAGCGCAACCACGACCGGAAGCCTCAAGGTATCAAACCGCATGCCAAATCCCGTGATGTCGGCGACAGGTGTAGCCCGAAATGTGGGATTTGTAAGCCGCCGTCACGCAGATATTCGTCATTGCGAGCCAACGCGACGACACGCCGTCGCTCGCTTTGCGAGCTATGCCGCGCTTGGAGTCCGCCGAAGCGTCTGAACGCGTAGGCGGAAGCAATTCAGACTCTCTCACGTTGTCATTCCGCGGCGCGCGATAGCGCGAACTATGGTGCAATTGCGCACCCGAGAATCCATTTCTCAGTGCATTCATGCGGCACCATGGATTCCGGGCTCAGCCATTGCGGGCTGCCCCGGCATGACGTCAGCGCAATGACGGCAGGAGCCTCACGCCCTTCCCTGCAACGCCTCCGTGATTTCGTCCAGCACCTTGGGATCCTCGATGGTGGCGGGCATGGTCCATGCCTCGCCGTCGGCGATCTTCTTGATGGCGCCGCGCAGGATTTTGCCCGAACGGGTCTTCGGCAGGCGGCCGACCGTGATCGCGAGCTTGAACGCCGCGACGGGGCCGAGCTTTTCGCGCACCAGCGCCACGATCTCCTTTTCGATGTCCACCGGCTTGCGCGCAACGCCGGCCTTCAGTACCAGGAAGCCGCAAGGCACCTCGCCCTTGATCGCATCCTTGATGCCGAGCACCGCGCATTCGGCCACGTCCGGATGCGAGGCCAGAATCTCCTCCATGCCGCCGGTGGAGAGCCGGTGGCCGGCGACATTGATGATGTCGTCGGTACGGCCCATCACAAAGACATAGCCGTCCTCGTCCATGTAGCCGGCGTCGGAGGTCTTGTAGTAGCCGGGAAACTCATTGAAATAGGCCTCCTTGCAGCGCTCGTCCTGCTGCCACAGCGTCGGAAGACACGCCGGCGGCATCGGCAGCTTGATCACGATCGAGCCCATGGTGTTTGGCGGGACGGGCTTTGAGGCTTCATCCACCACCTCAATTTGGTAACCCGGCATCGGCACCGTCGGCGAACCGTGCTTGACCGGCAGCTGCCCCAGGCCCACCGGATTGCCGGCGATGCACCAGCCGGTTTCGGTCTGCCACCAGTGATCGATCACAGGCACTTTCAATTGCGTCTCCGCCCATTCCACCGTCGGCGGGTCGGCGCGCTCGCCGGCCAGAAACAGCGTACGGAATGTCGAGAGATCGTATTGCCGGATGAATTTCCCTTCCGGATCTTCTTTCCGGATCGCGCGGAACGCGGTCGGCGCGGTGAACAGCGCCACCGCCTTGTGTTCGGCAATCACGCGCCAGAACGCGCCGGCATCGGGCGTGCCGACCGGCTTGCCCTCATACATGATCGAGGTCGCCCCATGAAACAGCGGGCCGTAGACGATGTAGCTGTGGCCGACCACCCAGCCGATATCCGAACCGCACCACCAGACCTCGCCGGGCTTGATGCCGTAGAGATTGAACATCGACCATTTCAGCGCCACCAGATGTCCGCCATTGTCGCGCACCACGCCTTTGGGCCGGCCCGTCGTGCCCGACGTGTAGAGAATGTAGAGCGGATCGGTTGCGAGTACCGGCACGCAATCGGCGGATTTTTTTGCCTTGATCGCGGCCTCGCGCAACGCCGTCCAGTCGTGATCGCGGCCCGCGATCAATTCGCAAAGTTGCTGCGGCCGTTGCAGGATGATGCAGGCCTCAGGCTTCACGTTGGCGAGCTTGATCGCTTCATCCAGCAGCGGCTTGTAGGACACGATGCGGCCGGGCTCGATGCCGCAGCTTGCGGAAAAGATCAGTTTCGGCGCGGCGTCATCGATCCGGGTTGCGAGTTCCTTCGCGGCAAAGCCGCCGAACACCACCGAATGCACCGCGCCGATCCGTGCGCAGGCCAGCATCGCGACCACGGCTTCGGGCACCATCGGCATGTAGATGATGACGCGATCGCCCTTGGTGATGCCGAAATCAACCATGACACCGGCGAGCGTCTTCACCTCGTGCAACAATTCCACGTAGGTGAATTTGGTGATGCGGTCCGTGAGCGGCGAATCGTGAATCAACGCCAGCTGACCGGCGCGCCCGCGCTCGACATGGCGATCGAGCGCGTTGTAGCAGGTGTTGACGACAGCGCCGGTAAACCAGCGGCCGTAAAGGCCGAGCGAGGAATCGAATACTTTCTCCGCCGGTTTGATCCAGTCGATCTCGCGCGCCGCCTCGCCCCAAAAGCCCTCGGGGTCACGCAGCGAGCGTGCATGGACCTCGTGATAGGTACTCTTGTGTTGAATATTCATGGCGTCCTCCCATTCGACGCAAGTGCCGGTGGTCCTGCGAAACGTCCACCTTGGCGACGTCGACGCGCCAAGCCATGAGATGGATCAAATCGGGCCACTTCTTAGATAGCTTATTGTGATGGGAAGCGGGGCGAGATCAAGCCCTTCAGCTAAAGCCTATGGTTTCGAGGTGGCGCCGAGGCGATCGGCCCGCTCCGCCATCGCCTGGCGTAGGTCATAGCCGGGCCGGCCGAATTGAGCATTGCGCTCGGCAATGAACCTGCGCTGTGCCTGGGTCAGGTTCAGTGTTGTGCGGTGGCTGTCGTTTTCGGCGCTCGCGACCGCCCTCAAGAAGGCATCGTTCATCTCGCGGTCCAATTGCGCTAGTCCAGGATCGGCGCAGATCGCCTTTTCGACCTGAAGTTTGGCGACGGCGCAACTAAAACTCGGCAGGTTCTTGTGATCGGCGAGCCCGTTCAATCGCTCGATCTGGAGTGAAACATCCTTGTAATTGCCGGCGGCGGTGGCGTCGGACGGGTTGAGACGGACCGCTTCGGCGTAGTCCGCAAGCGCGCGGGCGCGATCACCCTTGCCGCGCCAGGCCGCGCCGCGATTGTTGTAGGCGCGTTGAAACTTCGGATCGAGACTCAATGCCGCATCGTAGTCCGCGATCGCGCGCTCGTAGTTTTTCATCGCCTGATAGGCGTCGCCGCGGTTGGTCAGGAAATTCGCCCGCGGGCGGATTTTGATCGCCTGATCGTAATCGGCGATCGCGCTGGCGTAATCGCCATTGCCGGCGAGGTCGAGGCCCCGGTTGTCGAAGAATTCCGGTTTCGACGGGTCGATCCGGATCGCGGCCGTCTCATCATCGAGCGCGTGCTGGATGTTGCCTAGTTTACGGTAGGCCGCGCCGCGGTTGGTGTAGGTTTGCGCCCGGTTCGGATCGAGCTTGATGGCCTGGTCGTCGTCGGCAACCGCCTTCTGATATTCGCCCTTGAAATACCAGGCGGCGCCGCGATCGGCATAGGCCAGTGCGAAATCCGGCTTCAGCCGCAGCGCCTCGTTATAGTCTTCGATCGCGCGGTCGTATTTGCCGGTGTTGTTGAAGATGTTGGCACGGATTTCATAACCCTCGGCATTGTCCGGCTCGAGCCGGATGGCCTCGTTCAGCGCGCCAAACGCCTCTACAGTCTGGCGCTGCTGACGCAGGATTTCGCCGCGCGCCCGGAAGGCGTGCGCGGGACTGGGGCTCTCGGCGATGACGTGATCGAGTTCGTCGAGCGCCTTGTCGGTCTGCCCATTGTTGTGGCGCGCCATTGCCTGCACGACCATCGCATTGAGACGGTCGGCGTCCGGTGTCGCCGGATTGTCGATCAGCGTGGCGCAGCTATCGATCAGTTTCGACGGCGTTGCGTCCGCGTGCGCGGCGCAGATGACCGGCGGCTCACCGGTCGACTCGGCGCGCGCCACAGTGGAATAAAGACCGGCTGCGGCCAGAACGGCCACGGCAGCCAATGGCGAGGCAAAAGTTCGCATGACCAGATCTTCATGACGGGGCACTCGGCGCGAATTGCCGATGTGAGCCGTTTGTCGCGACAACTCCTCGCGAGGTTCAAGCGGAGATGAGGTTAACGTTGCGCCGGTGGAGTGGATTTGACATTCGCTGCCAGTCTGGCCGCGAGTTCACCAAGCTAATGTCAAATCCTAAACTCCACTGCAAATTTAAGTTTCTGGTGGGCCTGTGATTCGAGCATCCGCAGAAGTGGCTACCGAGAGGGGATGCGAATGCTAGAATCGGCCCACCAGCGCCAGCAGATGGTCGAGCCGGTCCCGCATCATCTTTTGCAGGTCGAAGTCTGACCGTCCAAATTCGGCGGTACGCCGGGCGAGGAAGTCGTCCTGCTCGCGCTGCATGGCACGCCCAGTGCGGGGATCGCTCTGCCCGGCCTGGCGGACCACCTTGGTATTCACGGCGTTGATCTCGCGATCGAGATTGGCCAGTTCGGGATTGGCGCAGATCGCCTTTTCGACCGGGCGCCTGGCGGCCGCACAGTTGAAGCTCGGTTTGTTGTTGACCGCCATCATCGCGCCGATGCGCTCGACCTCCAGCGACAGCAATTTGTAATTGGCCCGCGCGCCGACGTGATTGGGGTCGAGTTTTACCGCAGTCCCGAAATCGGAGAGCGCATGCACCCGGTCGCCTTTTCGGCGCAACAGCTCGCCGCGCGCGTTGAATACGTCGGCCTGCGTCGCGTCGAGCCGCAACGCGATATCGTCGTCGCCGATCGCACGCTCGATCTCGCCCTTGCGGTCATAGGCTGCGGCGCGCGCGATCGCGGCTTTGACGCGATCGGCTTTCGGCGCCTTGTCGTTGCCGATCAGGGCGCCACAGGAGGCGATGATCTTGTCGTCGTCGGCTGCCGTCAACGCGGCCGTGCAGGGCGCCGAATCGATCTGTTCGCCGGTGGGCTCGCTCGTGGCAGCCAGGACAAAACCGGCTGACAACGTGCATATGGCAGCCGTGATTGCTGCTCCAACTATCAGAGTTGTGTGACGTCGCATCGACTAACCCACCTCGTGTCCCGGACGCGGCGCAGCGCTATTGCGCTGCCCCGCAGAGCCGGGACCCACACCTTCCTTTGCACCAAGTACCCCGGATCAGCAACGCACCACACCGCAAGACATAGCGCGTCGAAAGACCCGCGTGAACGCGCTTATGGCGGTGCGCAGCATCCGGGGAACGCAGGAGGGTCACACTAAGTCACTTTCAGCGTGATCCCGCCATCGACCACGAGCTCGATGCCGGTGACATATTTCGATTCGTCGGAGGCGAGAAACAGCGCGGCGTTGGCGACGTCCCAAGCCTCGCCCATATGCCCCATCGGCACCTGGGCGTCACGCGCGCGCCACATCGCTTGCACGTCGCCTTTGGCATAGCTCGCGGCGAGACCCGCCGAATGTTCGACCATCGGCGTCTTCATCAGTCCCGGCAGGATCGCGTTGACGCGGACCTTTTGCGCGGCGAATTCCACGGCCGTCGTGCGCGTCATCTGGTTCATCGCCGCCTTAGTGGTTGCATATGTGACATAGGAAATGCCGAGATGCCGGATCGAGGCGATCGATGAAATATTGATGATCGAGCCGCCGCCCTGCGCCGCCATCACCGGAATGACGTGCTTCATGGCAAGGTAGGCGCTCTTGAGGTTGACGGCGAACACCCGGTCCCAGTCGGCCTCGGCAACGTCCACCACGTTGCCGGTCTCGGCAATGCCGACATTGTTGTCGAGCACGTCGATACGGCCATAGGTCTTCAGGCCGAAAGCCACCATCGCCGCGACGTCGTCGACGCGCGAGGCGTCCGCCGCGAAGCTCGCGGACTTGCCGCCCTCGCTCGCGATGATCCCGGCGGTCTCAGCCGCAGCAGCCGCGTTGCGGTCGACGCACAGCACCTGCGCGCCTTCGCGCGCAAAGGTTACGGCGGTTGCCTTGCCATTGCCCCAGCCCGGCCCGATCGAACCTGCGCCGACCACGATCGCTGTCTTGCCCTCCAGTCGTCCCACGCGCCATCTCCCGTTTTCGCGAAGGTGGCCGCACGGAAGCCCGCGGTCAACCCGTTCGATCCTGCAGGCTGAGTTTCCGGAACCCGCAGCGGCGTCCGCCGTTGGAAAGCATCAACAGGGACAAACGAGCTTGCGGCAGGCTGAAAAAAGCGTTGGGCGCAGGCTGGATGCGCTGAATTTCTTTCTCGCCGACGTGCGCGACGGCCTTGGCCCTTATCTCGCCATCTATCTCCTGACCGAACGGAAGTGGGACGAAGCCCGGATCGGCGCGGTGATGTCGCTGGCGATGCTGGCAGGCATCCTGGCGCAAACACCGGCCGGTGCCCTGATCGACCGCAGCCGGGCCAAGCGCGGCTGGATGGCCGCGGCCGCGATCGGAGTGACCGGGGCGTGCCTTGCGCTTCCTTTGGTCGATCAGTTTCCATTCGTTGCCGCAACGCAGGTGGTGGCGCACGCCGCCGGCAGCATCTTTGCGCCCGGCGTCGCCGCATTGTCACTCGGCATCGTCGGGTTTGGGGCTTTCGCCGGACGCGTCGGCCGCAACGAGGCCTTCAATCACGCCGGAAACGCTACGGCGGCCGCGATCGCGGGCATTTCAGCCTATTTCTACGGGCCCGTGACGGTATTCTGGCTGATCGGCGCGATGGCGCTGGCGAGCGTGGCGGCGACGCTGTCGATACCGCGTGAGGCGATCGACGACGATATCGCGCGGGGCCTCGCGCATCGCGACGGCGACGAACCTGCATCCCCTGACCAGCCGTCGGGCTACCAGGCGCTGTTGACCTGCCGTCCGCTCCTGATTTTCGCAGTGGCGACCGTGATGTTTCATTTTGCCAATGCGGCGATGCTGCCGCTGGTCGGCCAGAAACTCGCTCTGGTCAACCGGAACCTCGGCACAACGCTGATGTCGGTTTGCATCATCGCAGCCCAGATAGTCATGATCCCGGTGGCCATGATCGTCGGACGCAACGCGGATTCCTGGGGCCGCAAGCCGATCTTTGCCGCAGCGCTCGCCGTACTGGCGCTGCGCGGCGCGCTCTATCCGATTTCCGACAATCCGTATTGGCTGGTGTCGGTGCAATTGCTCGACGGTGTCGGCGCCGGCATTTTCGGCGCGCTATTTCCGCTCGTGGTGGCCGACCTCACCCATGGCACCGGCCATTTCAACGTCAGCCAGGGCGCCATCGCCACCGCAACCGGTGTGGGCGCCGCGCTGAGCACCGGCGTCGCGGGCTTCATCGTGGTCAAGGCCGGCTATGACGCGGCATTCTTCTCACTCGCAGCCATCGCGGCGATTGGCCTCGGCCTGTTCGCCGCCATGATGCCCGAGACAAAACCAACCGCCGCGCCATACCAAGGTCGAATCCCAAACACTAGCAACGAGAGCGCTGCCCGCGTAATCTCCGCCCGCGAACCCGCCCGTTAGAGGCTGGTCCCATTGGGAGAATGCCAATATGCCTGTCTTTCGTACCGCCCGATTTGCGCTTGCGACCGCGATGCTGTGCGGCGCCGGTGTCAGTTTTGCTTGTGCCAAGCCTTTCATGATCGTCGGCATCGACGAGAAGGTGACGTGGGACGACGAGGGCAAGACCATCCTGTCCGCCCCGGGCAACGATTCCGTCCTGATCGTCGATCTCGCCAACCCCGAAGATCCCAAGATCGTAGCAACCCTGCCGCTTGAGAATTCCGTGGTCGGACCGCCCGTCAATCTCGACATCGATCCCACAGGCTCGGTTGCGCTGGTTGCCGACTCCGTCGATGTCGTCAAGGACGGCGATACGCTGAAACAGGTGCCGGACAACAAGATCTTCGTCATCGACCTGAAAGCCAATCCGCCGAAGCTTGCCGCTACCGTCACCGGCGGCAAACAGCCTTCAGGCTTGAGCTTCAGCCCGTCGGGCAAGATGGCGCTGGTTGCCAATCGCGCCGACAACTCGATCAGCGTGCTGTCGGTCAACGGCACCGACGTCAAGGTCACCGACACCATCACCTTTCCCGACAGCGTCGCGCATGTGATTTTCACACCCGACGGCAAACACGCGCTGGTGGCGAGATTCCCCGCCCACAAGGTGTCGGTGCTCGACGTCGTCGGCGACAAGGTGACCTACAACAAGGTCGACCTGCCGACCGGCCAATGGCCCTACAACGTCGTGGTCACGCCCAACAGCAAGATCGCGCTGACCTCGGACAACGGCAACTCAGGCGCTTCCGACGGCAACGTCGATACCACGAGCGTCATCGATATGGAGGTAAATCCGCCGCGGATCATCGATCGTGTCGTGGTCGGCGATGGACCGGAGGGGCTTGCGATGTCGCCCAAGGGCGACCTTGCGGTCGCCGCGATCCTCCGAGGTTCGAACGGCAACAAGAAGGCGTTCTTCTACAACAAGAACGGCAGCCTCTCGATCCTGAAGATCGACGGCAAGAAAGTGACCAAGACCCAGGATATCGAGGTCGGCGGATTGCCCGAGGCGGTCGTCTTCACGCCGGACGGCAAATATCTTCTCGCCGGAAATTACATGGACCAGGACTTCTCGATCCTGAAAGTCGACGGCACCTGGGTCACCAACACCGGCAAGCGCTTCAAGGTGCCCGGCCATCCGGCCTCGGCCCGGATGGGGCACTGAGCCGGCCGTGATCAGGATAACGCCCTCTCCCGCACCCGGGAGAGGGTTAGCGATCAGCCGGCGTCATTGAAATGTCATGTCGAGACATTTCGAGATGTCCGACCCAAGCCCCGAACTGATGGTGATGCAGCCACGCACCTTCTGCTTGGCGTTGTCGCTGACCCAGATCGAATAGCCGCCGGGCCCGAAGAACGAATTGGTGTTCGGCGGTTCGGTCTCGGTGGCGTCGAAGGAATAATCGGAGTCGGTATCGAACACGCGCGGCTTCTTGGTGCAGCCGCCGTCGGTCTGAACGTTGATCACTTCCTTGTTGTCGCGCGTCAGCGCCAGCGTGACCTGGCAGCGGAAATATTCCGAGGTCTTGGTGTTGAAGACATAGGCGTAGGACTTGCAGGTCGCGGTGTTGAGTTTGCCGGCGGACAGGCCCCGGCTGCAGGAAATACGCTGGTTGTTGCTGAGCCTGAAGTCGTCGGCGCGCACCGCATCCGACAACGGCAGAAACAACGCCGCAACAAAACCGATCTTGACAATATGGTTCATCCGAATCATCCCCGTCACGCTTTCCTGCGTGTCTGCGTTCGAGACTAAAGTCGGCAGGAAGATAGACGCGAAGCGAGAGACAGGGAATCACAAAGTCTAGTTGTTCAGCTTCTCACATTCCTGTCCTATCGCGTCGTGTTGGCGGGCCGACGGCGTTCGTGATTTGTTCAAGTTGATTGTTCAAGACGGACCGCGTGCGATGTGAGGGAAATCTTGTCTGGGAGGATGAAACGAGATGACGCAATTTTCGATCAAACCGCTGATGGTGGCAGCCACGCTCGTAGCACTTTCGGTGCCGGCCTTCGCCGAACCGCCGGTGGCCTGGGAGCTGAAGCCGGACATGGGCTATGGCTATGACAAGGAAGGCAAGACCTTCGCCTACAAGATGGGGACCAGCAATGCCGGCGCGCTCCTGAAAGGCGCCAAGAAGGTGCCGAAGGGCACGCTGTTCTTCATCGGACAGAACGGACAGCTCTATATGCGGACCGGCCCCTATCTGGAGGGCGACGGCAAGTTCATGTTCGGATCGAACTGAGCCATCGGTGTCGATGTCATCATCCGCGAAAGCGGATGATCCAGTACGCCCGGACCGACCGTGGCTTATTTCATCAGCGCGGATTACTGGATGCCCCGCCTGCGCGGGGCATGACGGCTGGCTTGGCGCAAAAAATCAGAACGCCGCCGCCAACTCCCTGGCACCGGGCAGGTTGCTGTTGGAATCCATCCGGTTATCGGTGATCGCGAGCAGTTTCGCGACCGTATTATGCCGGATCGCCACCGGATTGCGCTCATAGCCGTTGCGCTGAAAAAAATTCGAGGTCGGCACCTGTTCCCGCATCGCCTGCGGCATGGTCACCATGTCGAGGCCGGTTCCGTCGCCGGTCAAGTTCATCATCTCGAGTTCGGCGGCCGAGAGCGGGCGGGTGTAACCCTTGGCGCGCGCAAAGATCACCGAGGTGAGAAGCTTGTGGGTTTGCAGCATCGGCCCGACGTCGATATCGAGCACCATGGCGTGAACCGCCCAGCCCTGCGGCGTATCGGCGAGTTTCTCGTGCGCCGACCAGTCGTCCGGCACGGAGCGCGTAAACGCCACCATCTTCTTCAGCACCGCGATCTTGCGGTCCATCGCCTGGCGCGGCGGGCCTGACAGGCTTGCTGCTCTTGCCGTCAGTTCTTTGACGAATTCCCGGCCCTGCTCGGCCATCAACTCGACGCTGTTGGTGGTGAGGAGCTGGTTATAGCCCATCGCGGTCGAAATCGCACGCTTGCCGCCATGCTCTATTCCCGCCTGCACATCGTAATTTCCAGTGCCCCCGGTCTCGAACGAATAGACCCGTACCGCCTGCTCGCGCGTCAGGCCAGCGGCTTGCGCGTAGCGCGCATAGGCGCGTTTGAATTCGACCTCGCTTGAAGGCTTTTGCGGCGTCCACTGGAACTGCTCGTTCGCAGCCTGCAGCAGATCGCTCACGACAGGAATAGGTTTGTACTGGCGAGGCTTTTTTTCAGGCTCCGCTTCAGGCTCGGGATTCACTGGCCGCTTCGGCCCGGTATAAACAGGCGGCTGCGTCAGCACATAGTCGTCGAGCGTGACGGCGAGATGCTCGCGCCGCTTGGCGTTGCGGCCGCGACGCTTCTCCGTGATCGCACTCCAATAGGCGCCGGCCTCTTCCTCGAACGCCCCGTGCACTTCCTGATATTGCTGCAGCAGCCTTCGATATTCCGAGATCGCATAAGGCGAAGCGGCCTGCGCCATGGCATTGGTTGCAGGCGTCACGCCATCGATCGCCTGCGCCGGCAACGCGCTTAAGGACAGCGCGAGCGCAAAAAATCCTGTGCCGAGACGAATCATTTGATGTGGCATGGCCGGATTCTAGAACATTGAAGGGCGAAAATGGGAACGCCTTTTGTCCTAAGGCCGCACTTACTCCGGCTCGACACCACTCGCCTTGGCGAGCTCCGACCACTTCTTCTCATCCTTGTCGATGAAGTCGGCATATTGTTCCGGCGTGCTTGGCGTGATCTCGGTTCCGTCAAGCTCCAGCTGCTTTTTCACCTTTTCGGAGGCGAGCGCTGACCGCAATGCCTCGTTGAGCCGATCGATGACGGGACGTGGCGTGCCCGCTGGCGCCACCAGGCCGTAGCACAACGATGCGTCGAAGTCCGGCACGCCAGCTTCGATCATCGTCGGCACATCAGGCAATAATGTATTGCGATGGACGGACGTCACGGCAAGGCCGCGCAACAGGCCGGCCTTGACGTTGCCGGCGGTCGTGGCGATCGGCGAAAACGACATCGGAATATGGCCGCCCAACAGATCGCCCAACGCGGGTCCCGTTCCCTTGTAGGGAATGTGAACGAGATGAATGCCGGTCGCATGAGCAAAATATTCGCCGGTGATATGACCGACCGTACCGACGCCGGCGGAGCCGAAATTGACTTTGCCCGGATTGGCCTTGGCATAGGCGATCAACTCGGCCACGGTCCTGGCGGGAAACGACGGATGCACCACCAGCGAGGACGGAGAACATCCGATCGCGCCGATCGGCTCGAAATCCTTGCGCGGGTCGTAGCCGGCATTGCGGTAGAGCGAGGGCCCGATCGCAAGCGTGCCGGTGTATCCGGCCAGAAGCGTGTAACCGTCGGGCTCGCTCTTGGCGACCGCCTTGGCGCCGACCGTGCCGCCGGCACCGCCCCTGTTGTCGACGACGATGCTCTGGCCGAGCAACTGACTCATCTTGTCGGCGACTACGCGACCGACGATCGAGGTGGAACCTCCGGGCGGAAACGGGACCACCAGCGTGATGTTGCGGTTCGGATAGGTTTGCGCGCGGGCAGCATTGAGGTTGCCGCCAAGGCCGAACGCCAGCAGCACCATCGAAAGCGACGCGCAGAAACCGCGCATGGGCCAACCTCCCCTATATTTCTCGTTTTCGCCATCGTCGTCGAAAGAGAGGGCCTTCGCAAGGCGGCCATTCCGCTTGACTAAGTGGCACCATCGATTGATGAAATGACCGGGAAATCCAGTTAAACCCGCGCTCCGGAAAAAAGCCCCTGATGACGACAGAAATGGCCGACGAGAAGCTCAAGGCTGACGGCTGGACCGTGGTCGAAACCAGCGGGTTCCTGAATCTGATCGGCCCGTTGTGGGAGCGCGTCGTCGAAGGCAATCACGAATACGCGATCTTCGCCGAGGACAAACACCACAACCGCCGCAGCCGGGTTCAGGGCGGCGTGTTGATGACGCTGGCCGACCGCGCCTCCGGCATGATCGCGCGTCTGGTTTCCGGCCGGCCGACGCTCGCCACGGTTCAGATGGACGTGCACTTCATCGACGCGGGCCAGATCGGCGAGCTTCTGATCGCCAAGCCGCGCGTGATCCGCGTCACGCACACGCTGATCTTCACTCACACCGAGGTGGTGGCGGAGGGCCGTTGTGTCGCGGCCGCAAGCGGCGTCTTCAAGATCCTGAAAGACGGTAGCTAGTGTTTCGCAGTCATTCCGGTCTGGTGCTATGCATCGCCCCGGAATGACAATCTAAATCGGAAAGGAACGCGTCCGTGGAATATCGTCAACTTGGCCGCAGCGGCCTGAAAATCTCGCCGATCTGCCTCGGCACCATGATGTTCGGCGGCCCGGCCGATGAGGCCACCTCGACGCGGATCGTTGCCAAAGCGCGCGAGGCCGGCGTGAATTTCATCGACACCGCGGACGCCTATTCGAATGGCGGATCGGAGACGGTGGTCGGCCGCGCCATCTCCAACAACCGGCCGGCGTGGGTGCTTGCGACCAAGCTCGCCAATCAGATGGGCGACGATCCCAATCGCGGCGGCCTGTCACGGCGCTGGGTGCTGCAGGCCGCCGACGAGAGCCTCAAGCGGCTCGGCACCGACTACATCGACATCTATTATTTGCACAAGGAAGATCATTCGACGCCGCTGGCGGAGACCGTGCGCGCGATGGGCGAATTGATCAGGCAGGGCAAGGTGCGATATTTCGGCGTCTCGAACTATCGCGCCTGGCGCGTCGCCGAAATCTGCAACATCTGCGATGACCTCGGTATCGACCGCCCGATCGTCAGCCAGCCTTATTACAACGCGATGAACCGCATGCCGGAGGTCGAGCACTTCCCGGCTTGCGGTTATTACGGGCTCGGCATCGTGCCCTATAGTCCGCTCGCGCGTGGCGTGTTGACCGGCAAATACAGCCCGGACGCCGCGCCCGACAAGGACACGCGCGCGGGACGCAGCGACACGCGCATGATGCAGACCGAGTGGCGGCCGGAATCGCTGAAGCTCGCGCAGGAGATTCGTACGCATGCCGAGGCGCGCGGCATCACTGCCGGCCAGTTCGCCGTCGCCTGGGTGCTCAACAGCGCCTTCATCACCGGCGTGATCGCGGGCCCCCGCACCGAAGAGCAGTGGGACGATTACGTGCGCGCGCTCGAATATCGCTTCACCGCCGAGGACGAGGCTTTGATCGACCGGCTGGTGGTCAGCGGCCATCCCTCGACGCCCGGCTACAACGATCCGCAATATCCGATCGAGGGCCGGAAAGCGCGGACGGCGGTCTAGCGCGGTGAATTTGAAGTTCCCATCGGTTCGGAACTCCAGAAATCATCGGAAACGTTTGCGGAATTCACTGCCCGTCGGCGGGCAAAGCTTGCCGGGGTCTTAACCGCGCCGGCGCAATTGACCGTTGATTTATAAAGGTAATTTATCTGGCCTGAGGTTTGCTTAGTTGGCCTTGCCTATTTTCGTTTCGGTTGCGTTGCGTTCCTCACCGAAGGAATCAAACATGTCAAAACATCACACGCTGCCGCCGATCATCTACACGCCGCCGCCGAAGCCGAAGAAGGTCGAGAAAAAGCGCCGCATCGGCATCGGCATGCTCGACGAGCTGGCCGATGCGCACGAGGCAGGTGGCACCGGCCAGCCGGCGCCGATCATCAACCGTCCTCCGCCGCAAAACTTTTCCGAGATCGAGGGCGCCGAGCGCAAACCGCAGCACCCGCAGGGGCGCCTCAGCGAAGGCACGCTGAAAGCCATGCTGGAAGTGCAGGAAATGAAGTAGCTGTCGGACGTATCCTGTGGCGGCTCAGAAGTTCGAAACGCGGCTCCGTAAAATGCTACGAACTTCGGAATCGGGACACTAGCAGACGTCCGCGTGAAGCGCTTCCGTTCGAGGCGGTTCAGTTCGAGGCAGTTCCAGCCGCAAGCTTGCGCAACATCGCATCATAGGCACGCTTGACGCGCTCCACCGCCGGCGTCTTGTACAGGAAGCCCTCGTTGCGGGCGTGAACCAGCATCGAGGCGTTGACCTCGAACACGACGACATTTCCCGATGCGTCGAGCCCGCAATCGATTCCGAAATAATCGAGACCGACGCGCCTACGGATTTCGTGCAGCGCCTCAAATTGGGCTGGCCCGAACACGGCGGCGGAATCATCCAGAAACGCCGCTTCCTCCTGCTGCATCCACGGCTGATGAGCCATGTCGGTGTTGATGTGATGCAGCTTCCAGTCACGCCCGATGCAGAGGTGATAAGGCAAAATCTGGTCGTCGACGAAAATGAACCGGTATTTCCGGAAATTGCCGTCGGCGGAAAGGTAGTCGATATATTCGATCAGATAATGGTCGTGATCGGGACGCTGCGACAGAAAAGCCGCAAGCGCAGCGACATCCTCGACTTTCTCGAAATCGTCGCCGCCATGGGTGCCGACGGGCCGGGCGAGAGCCACTGAGGAAAACGGCAACATCGCCTTCAGCGCCGCTTCCGAACAATCTGCGCCGGCCTTCAGCCTCAGAGCTTGTGGGACGCGGCAACCGGGAATTCCCTGAAGCAGGTGAGCGACCGCATCCCGCGTCGTCTGCTGCACCCGGCGCGGATGGTTGAGCGTCGGCAGGCCGAGCCGGTCTACCAGCTCAGCCGCCAGCGGCAACAACGCTTCCGTCTGGTCGGCATCCGAAACCAGATTGATCACGAGCTGGATATTCCGGCCAAGCGTTGCCGTGTCGTATTCACGCGAGGCAAACAGCGACAGCGTATCGGTATCGAAAAACGCGTCCTGAAACAGATATTCAGTCGGCGTATTGCCGCCGAACGGCGCGTATAGCGCCAGCACGCGAAAGTCCGCCGGCTGCTTGGCGGCAGGGCGGCTGATCAGAGGCTGGATCCGCGCTGCTTCCGCATAAGCGGCTTGGGCGGCCTCATCGTCGCCGGTCGTCTGCTTGAGTGCCCCGATCCAGTTGATGCTCTCGGCATCCTGCGGATTGAGGGCCACCGCCTCCTGAAAGCTTGCGATCGCCGGCGCTATTTCGTTCAGCTCGAAAAGGGTTTTGCCGAGCAGATGGTGGATGCGCGCGTCCTGCGGGCGCTCGCCCTTCAACTCGATCAGGATCGCTTTCGCAATGAGATATTGCTTGGCGGCCATCAGCGCCTGAACCATGTTGGCGCGCGCCGCCCAATGCCGCGGATTTAGCTTCAAGGCCTGAAGGTAGAGATCGATCGCCCTCTGGTGCTGCCCGCACCTCAAATACAGGTCGCCGAAGCTGCACCAGCAATTCGTCAGATGCGGCGCGATGGTCAGTGCCGCATGATAATTGACGCTTGCGAGCTCGAAATCGCCGCTGGCTGCGGCCACGTTGCCAAGCTTGGCGTGCAGTTCGGACAGCGTCTCGGTGGATTCGGTGCCGGCCTTCTCGGCCTCGAGCAGACCATGCTGAAATGCGGCGATGGCGTCCGCGGCTTTTCCCTCACGGTACAAAGCCAGACCGATACGCAGTTGCTGCTGGGCGATGGAACCGGTGGCATCCGGATCCGGGGAAGCGCTGACGGGTTGGGGTGTCTGCATAGTTGCCAATTGTGTCCGGAAACAGAGAGTTAGCCGAAATTTTCGGCCGAAAAGCTGGTGTTCAGCTTTGCCAATTCTTGGTTAACAGACTCTTACTCTGCTGCTGTTCCCGGCTGCCGTGCGGCCGCTACTTCCGGCGGCCGACCATCTCGAACACCGTGCCGGGATTGTTGTCGTTAAATCGCAGGTCGAATTCGTGCAGATTGGCGATGGCGGCGGTGATGCTCAAGCCAAGCCCGCTGCCGGGCACGCGATGGCCGCTGGATGTGCGATAAAACCGCTGAAATATCTTGTCGCGTTCCGCCGGCTCGACGCCGATCCCGCTGTCGCGCACCCGCACCACCGGCAGGCCGTCCTCGCGGATCACCGAGATGCTGACGACGCCGTTTTCAGGCGTGAACTTGATCGCGTTGCCTATCAGGTTCGATACCGCTTCGCGCATCAGATCGCCGTCGCCCACGATCTGAACCGGAGAGTGGGTTTCCATCGTCATCTTGATCGATTTCGATTCCGCCAGCGGTTCGTAGAATTCGAACAGGTCGGCGCAGATCGCCGACAGATCGATCGATCCGAAGCTGCGCGATTTCGGACCGTATTCGACATCGGCCAGGCGCAACAGCGCAGCCACCGTCAGCATGGCCTTGTCAATATAGGCCAGCGCCTGTTTCGCGACGCTGCGCAATTGCTCGTCGTTCGAACTTTCAAGTCCGCGCTCGAGTTGGGCATGGACGACGGCGAGCGGGCTGCGCAGGTCGTGCGCGATATTATCGCCCACCCCCTTGAGCTGCACCAGCAGCCGGCCGATCTCGTCAAGCATCAGGTTGACGTCCCGCGATATCGCGGCGATCGGGTCGTGCTGGGAGCCGACCGGCAGGCGCAAATCCGTGTCCCCCTTCATGATGCGGTCGATCGCGTCATGAATGGCGGTAAGGCGTCGCGACGAGCGGCGGGCGAAATAGGCGCCGATCGCGAGCGCGAGCAGCAGCATCGGAGCCAGTCCGGTCAGAAGCGCGCTTTGCACGATGCGGCGGAAGGCCAGGGTCTCTAACAGGCTTCGGCCCAGCAGCATGATGGTGCCGTCGGATCGCACGCGCGCCACAAAAATCGCGGGCTCAAGACGATCAACACTGCCGGGCACGTGGGCGGCGGCGATGAAATGAGATGTGCCATCCAGCGGAATCGGCAACAGCGCTTCGATGTTGCCGAACATGAACCTGTGATTGGCGTCGAACAGCGCCGCATAGTCGATGCGCCGCAGGTCGTTGGTCAGCCTGACCTCAAAGGCGTTCCTCAACTCCTCGACGGAGCGATTGACGCTCTTGGCGGCTTCGGTTTCGAGAATGAGGCGGTTTCTTGCCTCGTTCGCTTCGCCAATCCGGAAATACACCAGGGCGAACACCGCCGTGGTCGCCAGCGTGGTGACGAGCACGAAGGCGAGCGCGACGCGCACCGCCGAGGAACGGAAAAATTCAAGCATTCGCATTCAGCATGAACCCCGCGCCGCGTATATTCACGATCAGCGAGGGCGACCCCTTGGTGTCGATCTTTTTCCGCAAATTACTGATGTGGACGTCGACGACGTTGGTCTCGAGCGAGAAATGATACTGCCAGACCTCCTGCAACAGCATCGCGCGCGTGATGACCCGTCCGGGATGACGCAGAAAATATTCCAGAAGGCGAAACTCGCGTGGCAACAGATCGATCCTCGCATCGCCGCGATGGACGGTCTTCTCGATCAAATCCATTTCGAGATCGCCGACATGTAATTTCGTGGTGCGCACGTCGTCGAGGCGGCGCAGCATCGCCTCCACCCGCGCAGAAAGCTCGACCATCGCAAATGGCTTGGTCAGGTAATCGTCGCCGCCGGCTTTCAGGCCCTTGACCTTCTCATCGACGGACGACAAGGCCGAGATCACCAGCACGGGCACCTTGACGCCTTCCTTGCGCAAGACCTCCAGCGTCTTGAGGCTGTCTTCGCCGAAAACGATCCGGTCCATGACCATGACAGCGGCATCGCCCACCCGCGCCGCATCGGCGGCTTGCGCGATAGAGGCTATCCGCACGAAGTAGCCCTTGCTTTCAAGCTCACCCTTGATCTCGGCCGCCATCGCGTCCTCGTCCTCGACGAGCACGATGGTTTGCGGGTGGGTCTCAGCTTGGTTCATCAAGGGCGCGATCCCTTACCTCACGTCAAGGCGTCAGTCCCGGGGGCGGAGGCGGCCGCAGATGCGGCGGGTCCTGAGCGAGACGTTTGACCGCCGCGATCACCGCAGGGTCCGGACGCCTGATCGACGGGATGACTTCATCCGGCGGCCAGCCGCCGCCGAGCGCCTTATAGAGCGCCACAAAACTATCTCCGGCAAGCCGGACGACTTCGGCACGTTGTTGCTCCAGGGTGAATTGCTGCCGTTCGGCGTCCAGCACGTTGAGGAAGTCGGTCAGGCCGCGATCGTAACGCTCCGTCGCCACCCGCGTCGCCTGACGGGCGGCCTCGAGCGCGAGGTCGAGGCTGCGCACGCTTTGACGGAAGGCCTGATAGGCGGCGTTCGCCTCGTCCACTTGCTGGATCGCCGTGAGGATCGATCGCTTGTAGACGGCCGCAAGTTCATGGGCCCGGTAGTCGGCGATCTCGATCTTGGCGTCCAGCGCCCCGAAGTCCAGGATCGGGGCATCGAGAGTTGGACCCACCGATCCTATCCAGGTGATCGGAATACCCGAGCCTGATTTTGGACCGGCCTGCGCACCCGCGCCGGCGGTGATCGCCAAGCTTGGGAACAGGTCCGCCGTCCGGGCGCCGATATCGGCGACAGAGGCTGCGAGAAGGCGCTCGGCCTCGCGAATATCGGGACGGCGGCGCAACAAGTCGACGGGAGTTCCGGCAGGCGCCCGGGCCGGCAGGCGTGGCACCGCGCTCGGCCGTTGCAGACGGCGGGACATGTTTTCCGGATAGTCGCCGACCAGAACAGCTATCGCGTAAGCATTGGCGGCAATCTGCGCCTTCAGCGGTTCGACGTCCGCCTGCAACGTCTCGACCTGACGCTTCGCAAGCAGCACGTCCAGTTCATTGGTCAACCCGCGGTCGAGGCGGGTCTGGGCGAGGTCCAGCACCTTCCGCGACGCTTCGATGTTGTGGTAGAGGATTTGCAGGCGGTCCTGGCGCGCACGAAGGTCGAAATAAAGACGGCTGACGTCGGCCGCCATCACCACATAGACCCAGTCCCGCGCCTCCTTCAGCGCCTCGGCGGTATAGACCTGCGCCTCGATGCGGCTCGCGATCTTGCCGAAAATGTCGATTTCCCACTCCGCATCGAGACCGCCGACGCCCGTGATCTTCTTGAGGCCCGTGTTGTTGTCGCCGTCGCGCAAGGCCTGCGCGACCCTGCCTTTGGTTTCGTCGGTGCCGGTGCCGGTGCCGGCGCCAACGCCGCCGTTGAGCTGCGGCAGTTCTTGCGCGCCGAGCACGATCAGTTGCAGCCGCGCCTGCTGCAAACGATCGAGCGCGATCTTGAGGTCGAGATTGTTCTGGATCGCAAGCTCGATCAACTCGTTGAGCTGACGATCGTGCAGCGTCCGCCACCATTGCCATAGCTCGGGGCTGGCGCCGCCTGACGGCAGCCCCTCCCCCGCCGGCGCGGTCACGAAATTGACGGGAAGCGCTGCGTCCGGCGTGAAGTATTCCGGGCCCAGCGAGCATCCCGCCAGCGCTACGGCGCAGACGACCAAACATGCGAGACGTTGAACCCTCATGGTTGGACTCTCATGCACCTATTCCAGACGCGATGCCCGTCGACAGGCGCGAGACGCCAGATACCGCCGATAGGATGTCGTCCGCTGCACCGGCGTCAACCCGCCCGGCAAATTTTGAGAGTTTCGGCAAATTTTGGTGCGGCTTTGATGTCAAAAGGCAACGCGCTTGGCTCATCGCACTTCGGCCTCATGAGCCGGAGGCGGCGCGGCATCCTTGGCGACCCGCACCTGTTCGCCCTGCGACAACGAATCCGGCGGGCTGTTGATAATCGTGTCCGAGGGGCCAAGACCCGCCAGCACCTCGAACTCGGTTCCAAGGTTGCGGCCGAGTTTGATCGAGCGCAAGTCGACCTTGTCGCCCGGCTCCAGGATCGCCAGTTGCGGGCCGTTCTCGCGGAAAATGAGCGCGCTGGTCGGGATTCGCAACGCCGTGGGGTTGTCCGCGAGATTGAATCGCACTTGCGCGAACGTGCCCGGCTGCAGCAGATTGTCGGCGTTGTCGGCATGAAGCTCGACCAGCAAGGTCCGCGCCGTCTTGTTGATCGCCTCGGATGTCGTCGACACCAGCGCCTTGAACGTCTTGTCCGGATATTGCGGCAATGTGACCTCGGCGGTCAGGCCGGCGCGCATGTTGGACGACTGTTCCTGCGGCACCTGAACGAACACCCGCATCTCATGCACATCGGCAACTCGAAACAGCTGCGGCCCATTGCTGGTGCTGCTGCCCGCATTGATCAGCGCGCCGACGTCGGTATTGCGCTGGGTCACGATGCCATCAAACGGCGCCAGGATGCGCTTGAAAGCTTCCAGTGCCGTCAACTGATCGACCTGACTCTGGTTGACATTGGCTTCGGCTTGCGCGGCCTTGTAGCGAGCATCGGAGCTGCCGTATTCCGCTTTCTTCGCCTCGGTCTCCTGTTGGGAGACAACGCCCTTCGGCGAATCGCGCCAGCGGTCATAGGTCGTCTCGGCAAAGTTGCGCTCAGCCTCTCGCACCTTGACCTGGGCTTCCGCCGAAGCGAGCCGGGCTTTCGCCGCGGCCAATTGAGCATCGAGATCGGGCGCATCGATTTCCGCCAGCAACTGGCCCTTCTCGACATGCGCGCCGAAATCGAGATACCAGGCCTTGAGATAGCCACTCACTCGCGCATAGATCGGCGCCTCGTACCAGGCCTCGATATCGCCGGGCAGCGAAACCTGCTGACCCGTCACGCCCTGCTTCGGCATCACCGTGGCAACGACAGGCACCGCAAGCTCGGTCGTCCATTTCGCGACCTCGCTTTCCTGCTGGCGACGCAACAGGATGCCCGCGACGGCGATGCCGACGGCAACGAGCACCGTGATGATGGCAATCAGCCACGACCGGTTCGGGCGCGGCGCCGGCTTTATTCCGGAAGCGCTGGCCTCAGGTCTGCCCTCGGCATGGTGCGGATGGGAATCAAGCAAGGCACTTCTCCAAATCACCGGCTCGCTGTTTGGCCGCTCTTGTTGCGGTGAAGAACGCTGAAGACGGTCGGAACGAAAAACAGCGTGGCAATGGTTGCGACGGCCAATCCGCCGATCACGGCGCGGCCGAGCGGCGCATTCTGTTCGCCGCCCTCGCCCATCGCCAGCGCCATCGGAACCATGCCGATGATCATTGCGAGCGCCGTCATCAGCACCGGGCGAAAGCGGGTAAAGCCGGACTCCAGCGCCGCAGTCGTGGCATCGAGGCCATTTTCCAGACCTTCGCGGGCAAAGCTCACCAACAGAATACTGTTGGCGGTCGCAATGCCCATGCACATGATGGCGCCGGTCAAGGCCGGCACCGACAGCGTAGTGCCGGTGGTGAACAGCATCCAGACGATGCCGGCCAACGCGCCGGGCAGCGCCGTGATGATGATGAAAGGGTCAAGCCAGGACTGGAAGTTGACGACGATGATGAGATAGATCAGCACGATCGCGCCGGCGAGTCCAATGTAAAGCTGGCTATAGGCGTTATCCATGGTCTGGACCTGACCGCGCACGGCCACGTATGAGCCTTTCGGCAGGTCCTTCTTGGTATCAGCCAGGATTTTCGAAATGTCGCCGGCCACCGCGCCGAGGTCGCGCCCTTGCGTGTCGCCGAAGATGTCGATCACCGGCTGCACGTTATAATGCGACACCACGCCGGGGCTCGGCCCCTGGGTGATCTTCGCCACCCCGCCGAGATAGCGTTGCGCGCCGACGCCATTTTCCGTGGTGGTAATCGGAATATTCGACAGATCGGAAATGCTGTTGACCCGGTATTGCGGCATCTGTGCCACGATCGGGTACGACACGCCGTTTTCCGGGTTGAGCCAGAAGTTCGGCTTTACCTGGCCGCTGCCGGAAAGCGTGACCAGGAGGCTGTTGGCGACGTCGCGCTGGGTCAGGCCGACATCGGCGGCCATGGTCCGGTCGACGTCGATATTGATCTGCGGGTAGTTGAAGATCTGCTGGATGCGAAGATCGGCGATGCCGGGCACCTGGCGAATTTTCTTCAGCACCGCGTTGGCGTAGTCGTAATTGCCTTTCAGGTTGTTGCCGACGACCTGCACGTCGATCGGCGCCGGCAATCCGAAATTGAGAATTTGCGACACGATGTCGGCGGGCAGGAAGGAAAAGACGGTACCCGGAAATTTCTGCGGCAAGATCGTGCGCAGTGTCTTGACGTAGTCAGCCGTGGGACCGTGGTCTTCCTTCAAGGCGATCAGCGCATCGCCATCCTCGGGACCGATCGTGCCCGTGTTCTGATAGGCCATGTTGATGCCGGAGAACGGCAGGCCAATATTGTCGACGATACTGTCGAGCTGCTCGGGCGGAATCGTCGCCCGCACCGTCTGCTCGACCTGTTCGAACAGACGGGCCATTTCCTCGATCCGCGTACCCGGTTGTCCGCGCACATGCATCAGGATCTGGCCGGAATCGACGGCAGGAAAGAAGTTCGAACCCAGAAACGGCACCAGGACGAACGACACCACAACGCAGGCGAGAAAGCTTACGATAAACATCTTCGGGGCTTCGAGCGCCCTGACCAGGAGTGCACGGTACCGGGCGCGAAAACGCTCGAAGTATTTTTCGAAGCCCTGCTGGAACCGCAACAGCGGATTGCGCGAACGAACCGCCAGCCGATCCTGTCCGATGTCGCTCTCGATGCTATGATGGTGGGCACGCATTAGGTAGTTGGCCATCGTGGGAACGAGCGTGCGCGACAGGATGAACGAGCCGATCAGCGCGAACACCACCGCTTCCGCCAGCGGCCGGAACAGATAGCCGGCGACGCCGCCAAGCTGGAACATCGGCACGAACACGATGCACAGGCACAGCAAAGTGACAAAAGCCGGGATCACGATCTGCTGCGCGCCATCGAGAATCGCCGGCTCGACCTCTTTGCCCTGCTCAAGGTGGTAGTTGATGTTTTCGATCGTCACCGTGCCGTCGTCGACCAGGATGCCGACAGCAAGCGCGAGTCCTCCCAATGTCATGACGTTGATAGTCTCGCCCAGCAACGCCAGCGCCGTAAGCGAGAACAGTACGGCGAGCGGAATTTCGGTGAGGATGATGACAGTCGAGCGCCAGCTTCCGAGAAACAGCAGGATCATCACGCCGACGAGTGCGGCGGCCAGCACCGCCTCGCGAATGACGCCGAACACGGCCGCCTTGACGAACACCGACTGATCGCCGACGGCGCGCAGATTAAGGCTTGACGGCAGACTTTCCTGCACCCGCGGCAGCACCGACTTGATCCCGTTGATGACGTCCAGCGTCGATGCCGCCCCCGCTTTCAGGATGGTCATCAGCACCGCGCGCGAGCCGTTCACCCGCACCATGTTGGTCTGCGGCGGCGAGCCTTGATGGACATAGGCGACATCGCGAACGAAAATGATCGTGCCGTTGGATTTTTTCACCGGCAGGTCGTTGATCTTTTCAAGATTGACGGGGCTCGCATTGAGCGACACGTTCCAGTCGAACTTGCCGATCTTCTGATCGCCGGCGGGAAGAATCAGGTTCTGCACCGAAACGGCGTTGACGACGTCCTCCGCCGAGACGCCGTGGGACTGCATCGCCTGCTGATCGAGATCGATCTGCACTTGCAGAACCTGGCCGCCATAGGGGGACGGCACTGCCGCGCCCCGAACGGTGGCGAGTTGCGGCCGGATGAAATTTTGCCCGAGATCGAACAGCCTCATTTCGGGGAGCGACGTACTCGACAACCCCAGTTGCAGGATCGGCACGCTGGACGCGTTATAACTCAACACGTAAGGCGGCGTGATGCCGGGCGGAAGCAATTTCAGCACGGTCTGCGAAGCCGCCGTCACCTGCGCCATGGCGGCGGCGATATTGACGTCCTTCTGGAAGAAGACCTTGACCACGCCATAGCCGGAGAGCGATTGCGACTCGACGTGTTCGATGTCGCTCACCTGGGCGGTCAGGAAGCGCTCGTAATAATAAATCACGCGGCCCGACATGTCGTTCGGCGGCAGCCCGTTATAGCTCCAGACGACGGCGATCACCGGGATATTGATGTTTGGGAAGATGTCGGTTGGCGTCGTCAGTGCGGCGCGAACGCCGAACAGGGCGATCAGCACCGCGAGGACCACGAACGTATAAGGGCGCCTCAGCGCGGTTAGAACGATCCACACGGCGCAACCCTCCACCATTCCGTACGGAATATCGATCGCAGCCGGCCTGCCGGATGGCAGCCAAGCACTACGCTATCAGGATTGAACGATCTCGGCGCGGAAAATGCTGTTCCCCGCAAGGTTCGGACGGATACCCTCATGACAACTGCTTCGTATCCTTCCAGGCACCCCAGGGTGAGATCGAAAACGCGGGCATCGGATCAGACCGGCTTCGCCAGCCGGGATTGCCCGCACATCCACCACCCCGCATGAAAATAAATGATGTGGAGCCCGCCGCAGCGCGACAACTAATATAAATTTTAGTGTGGACTCAGGATGTTCCCTGACATTCGCGGCCCGGACTTTAGGCAGGATCCGGCGTCTTCGGGGAAACCGACATTGCAGTGCAACAACGCGGGAAAGTCGCGGCTAAACTCGATGGCGTTACAACGCCGTCACAAGGCATGGGTGGAGGATCAAACGGTGCAGCCGGTCATGACTTGCGCGGCCGGCCCCGTTTGGCAAAAACCACGCCCCGTTCGTCGGCGGAACGGCGAAGCGCGCCCGCAGCTTTAAGGGCTTCATTGCGATCGGGCCCGGGGGCCATCTGACGCGCAATCTCCAGCGCGTCCGCAGCGGCCTCGTCCCGATCCAGCCGATCACGTTCAGATGAGCGTTGAGTGTCCTTGCTCATCGCCCTGACGCTCCCTGCCCGTGTGCTTATTGCAGATGATGTATGAATCACGGGTCGGTCAAAGATTGGCGCGATTCCCCACCATCGTCAACGACAGCGCTCCGCCGCGTGGAATGTCGCTCAGCGCGTTGATTTCACAGTCAATTTTTCATGCCGGTGATCGAGGATGAAACCGCGCGGGGATCGCGCTGCGGCCAACGGCCGCTTTCCACGTGCGTGAGGAAATCACCGACGATTCGGTTATATTCGTCCGGTTCCTCGATGTTGATCGCGTGACCGGAATTCGGAATTACCGAAAGTGCGGCTGAGGGAATGTTCTGCTTCATGAGGATACCCGGCAGAAGACACGGCCAGTCCTCGTCGCCGGTGACGACCAGCGTCGGCACGGTGATGCGCTTCATCTCCTCGACCAGCGTATAGAGCGACGGCCGCTCCTTCTGGACGCCTTGTTGCGTGTTGGCTGAGCCTGTCGCCGAATGTTCGGCCAGCATGGCCTTGAACTCGGCGTGTCCCCGCGGGTCCTTGTTTTCATATTGCACGCGGGTCGGCCCATAGGCGTAGCGCTCGGCAAAGCCGGCCATGCCGTCTTTCCGGAGCGCACCTGCGATCACATCGGCTTCGGTGCGGAAGATCTCGCGCTTGTCGGGCTCGGCGCCATAGCCGCAGCCGCCGATACAGAGCGACAGCGCGCGGCTGTGATGACGGATACCGAAATGCAGCGTTGCAAAACCGCCCATCGAGATCCCGACGATATGCGCCTTCGGCGCCTTGATGTGATCGAGCACGGCCAGGATGTCGTCGGCCGCGCGGGCTTGCGAATAAGACGAGACGTTCTCCGGCACATCCGACGGCGGAAAGCCGCGCGCGTTGTAGGCAATGGCGCGATAGCGCTTGCCGAAATGGCGCAGCTGCGGCTCGTAGCTGCGAAAGTCGCCGGCGAACTCGTGGACGAAGATCACGGGCACACCCGATCCGGTCTCTTCGAAATAGAGGCGCACCCCGTCATCGGTCATTGCATATGGCATGGTGTTCTCCCTGCTTCTCGTTGATCTCTAGACCGCAAGATTCTTCGGCGGCTTGTTGCGCGAAAGATAGGAACCAAAGCCTTTGGCGCCGACGAGCGTGCCGTCATCGACCACGACCTTGCCGCGGACCATGGTGAGCACCGGCCAGCCGGTGATCTCGATGCCTTCATAGGGCGTATAGTCCGACCCGTCATGGATCAGGTCGTGGGTTATGGTCACCTTGCGCTCCGGGTCCCATATCGCGATGTCGGCGTCCGATCCGATCGCAATCGTGCCCTTGCGCGGGTAAAGACCGTAAATCTTGGCATGATTGGTCGCACTGAAGGCGACGAAACTGTTTAGGTCGATGCGGCCTTTGACGACACCTTCCGAAAACAGGATCGGCAACCGCGCCGCGACGCCGGGGATGCCGTTCGGCACCCAGCGGAAACTTGTGCGCCCCTTCGGCAACAGCTTGCCCTGCGGATCGTCATAGCGGAACGGGCAATGATCGGAGGAAAAGACCGAAAACACCTTCTGTTGCAGGCCTTCCCAGCACGCTTTCTGACTGGCCTCGTCGCGCGGCGGCGGCGAGCAGACATATTTGGCGCCTTCCATGTTGAGCTGGTCGAGATCTTTTTCGGTCAATACCAGATATTGCGGACAGGTCTCGCCCAGGACCTTCAGCCCGCGCTGCTGGGCGCGACGGATTTCCTCCATCGCCTGGCCGTTCGATACATGAACGATCATGATCGGCACATCGACGAGTTCGGACAGGGAAATGGCGCGGTGCGTGGCCTCGCGCTCGACCGGAATCGGCCGCGAGGTCGCATGAAAGCGCGGCGCGGTATCGCCGGTGCGCTCAAGCCGGTCGGTGAGAAACTTGATCGCGTCGAAATTTTCCGCATGCACCATCAGCATCGCGCCGGACTCGCGCGCGACCGACATGGTCTCCAACAGCTCGCGGTCCGATAGCGCGAGCCCCTCATAGGTCATGAAGACCTTGAGCGAGGTGTAGCCGTCTTCCACCAGCGCCGGCAGCTCCTGGCCCAGCACGTGTTCGGTCGGATCGGTGACAATGAGATGGAAGGAGACGTCGACATGGCATTCGCCGTCCGCGAGCGCGTGATATTTGCGCAGCGCTTCGCGTAACGTCTGCCCTTTCTCTTGCAGGCAAAACGGCAGCACCGTGGTGTTGCCGCCGAACGCCGCCGAGCGCGTGCCAGAGGCAAAGCCGTCCGCCATGACGATGCCGTCACCGGAGGGCTGCGCGAAATGGACGTGGCTGTCGATGCCGCCGGGCAGCACCAGCCGGCCGGTCGCGTCAATGATGTTTTCCGCGGCGCCGAGATCATGGCCTAAAGCGACGATCTTGCCGTCGCGGATGCCGACATCGCTTGTAAAGGTATCGGACGCGGTGACGACCGTCCCGCCGCGAATGATGCTATCGAGCGACATCAGTTCGTTCCTTCTTGTTTGCCCTCACGATGCTCGATGACGGCGGCGAGCGGCTCGGCGAGACCTATGGTCGGCTTCGGACCCGGGCGGCGAAACGTCCCCGCGACCGCCTTGCGGACTTTAAGAGCGGCAAGCGTCTCAGCCTGCCGCACCGCCGCCGCGATGGGATCGATCGCCGGCACCGAAATGCGATTCTTGACCTTTTCGGCAAGCCCGGCCAGAGGCGCGCCGGACAAAATCACGACATCAGCCCGATCCTGCTCGACCGCTATATTCGCCAGCCGCACCAACGCCTCTTCCTTTTCGGACTGCACCTCCGAGATCGATTGAAAGGATTCATCGAGCGCGCGGATGCCGGCGCAGCGCGACTCCAACCCATGCATCGCGACACACTCCTGATACCAGGGCGCGAGCGTGCGCGAAAACGTGACGATGGAAAATCGCCGCCCCACCATGCAGGCCGTCAGCATCGCCGCTTCCGCCAACCCCACGATCGGAAACGAAAATAGCTCACGCGCGCCGAACAGGCCGGGATCGCCGAAGGCAGCGATGATCGCCGCAGCGAAGCCATCGCCCGCCTCGGCGAGCATTTCCAATGCGATCGCGCCGCCGATCTGCGCTTCGGCGTGCGTGGCGATGTAGGGCACGCCGCGCTTGGCGGTCACAGCCACGAGTTCCGTTCCCGCTGACGCCGCGCGGTGACCCGCGGCATAAAGCAGGTCGGTCACGTCAGCCGTCGTGTTGGGATTGAGCAGGAGAATCTTCACGGTCTGACCTTCTTTTGCGTGAGCGTGTCGGCGACGATGTCCCCGGTGCGGCGAACGTGGTGAGCGAGCAATTGCCCGGCCCGCTCGGCATCGCGCGCTTTCAACGCGGCGAGAATTTGCTTGTGCTCCCGTACCGACTCCTCCCACCGCCCGTCGGCCGACAACGCAAACAGGCGTGCACGCTCCACCCGCGCCAGCAGCGCATCGTGGGAGGCCTTCAGCACGCTGTTACGGGCAAAGCCGACGATGGCGCCGTGAATCTGCTGATTGACCTCGAAATAGTCGCGCAACTCGCCGCGGCGGTGATGACGCTCGATCCGCATCTGCAACGCCTCGAGACGTTCGACATCTTGTGCCGTCATCCGGATGGCGGCGAGTTCGGCCGCGCAGCGCTCGATGCCGCTGACGGCTTCGAACAGCTCTGTCAGCTCATCACGCTGCAAGGGAGCCACGACCGCGCTGCGGTTGAGTTGCAGTTCGACCAGGCCTTCGACCGCGAGTTGCTTCAAGGCCTCGCGCAGCGGCGTACGTGAAACGCCGAGCGCCTCGGACAGATTGACCTCAAGCAACGGCTCGCCAGGCAAGAGATCGCCACGCACAATGAGCGTACGGAGCTTTCGCGCGGCGTGCTCATGCAAGCCCGTACGCGGAACGCGCAAAGCGCGCCGTTGCAGCTCAGTCATGCTACGGCGGCGCTTCGGCTCCTTTTCGTTCAACCTGGTCGTTGTCCTGGTCAGGCTTGTCTTGCTCACGACACCTCACGATGCTGCCGAAGAGACATAGAGGCGGCGGGCGGCACGAGATGCGGAATGGCAAACACGCTGCCCCAACCACGAACCATAGACGGATCGACGCCGGTTGCGATCAGGCAGGCCCAGAGCGTGACCGCGATCGAATCGAAAACGCCGGCACCAAGCTTTCGCTCCAGCCGCTCCGCCACGCCGGCCCCGCGCATATTGGTGCACAGCACGACGGCCGCATCGGCGCCCTCGCGCACGACCTCCTCGATGAGGCGCGCGATCTCGGCTTCCGATACCTCGGCAAAGGAAAAATTGTCGGTCAGCGAAAGATGCCGCTCGGCAACGCAATTCAACCCTTGCGAACCCCAGTTGTTCATGATCCGGCTTTGCACGTCGGCAGTATAGGGCGTCACCAGCCCGATGCGTGCCGTCGGAAGGCGTTGGAACAGGTCGCGATAGCCAAGCACCGTGGTGCGGGCGCAGATGCCGGTTGCCTCCGTTATGCGCTCGCACAGCCGTTCGTCGCGATCAAAACCGAGCCAACTCGCCGAAGTGCCGTTCCAGGCGATGACATCGACCTTGGCGTGCGCGAGGAGCTCGGCCGCACGCAAGATCTCGCTGTGGTCGAACTGACGCGTTGCTGCGTCCGACAATGCAATTTCCGTCACCCTGAAACGCGAAAAATGCACCGAGATGCCTTCGACACCGGCCAGCATGGCGTAGGTGATCGGTTCGAGCGCGGTGTTCGACGAGGGCGTGAGCATGCCGAGCCGGGTCATGACGAATCCTGAATCGCTGTCATCAAAAGCCCAGTTTTGCTCATACCAGCAGGCGACGGCTGTAATCGATCAAGGTCGAGCAGATCAACAGCGCGACGCCCGCGAAAGCAAAATACATCAGCGCCAGGAAGTAGGAGCCGGTGGCCTGAACGATGAAGCCGATGATGATTGGCGTCGTGATGCCGGCGATATTACCGCCGAGATTCATGCAGCCGCCGAGAAAACCTGATTTTTCCCGGCCCGCCAGCGCTGCGGGAATCACCCAATACATGCCGCACCAGCGCAGAAAGAACAGCGTCGAAGAGAGCAGCACGACGACGAGGACCGCGTTAGACGTATAGGCGACGAGGAAGATCGAGATGGTCACCATGACGGCTGCGATGGCGAACAGCGTGCGGTACACGAGATTCGGCGAGCCGCCGCTCGAACGCCAACGGTCGCCGATCCAGCCGCCGATCAGTTCGCCGACAAAGCCCGAAAAGAAGATGATGAAGGATGCGCCGCCGAGCGACTTGATGTCGAGATTGTGCACGTTGAACAGGTAGGTCGGCATCCACGTCAGAAGGCCGTAGAATGTAACGTTGAAGAACATCCAGCCTAAGCACATGCACCACACGGAGCGGTATCGAAAATATCCGAACCAGCTTCCGCCCGGCGAGGCAGGCGCGGCAGCATCTTCCAGCGCATGGGCCTGTTCGATATAGCGCGCTTCCGCTTCATTGACCGACGGATGTTCTCGGGGTGCATTGCGGATGTAATACCAGGCCCACAGACCGCACAGCGTGGTACCGACGCCGGCAATGACGAAGGCCATGCGCCAGGAGTTGAACGCAGCGATCAGCCACGTGATCACGAACGAACCGAGCGCGGCGCCCAGCGGCGCGCCGCCGTCGAGCAGCGTGGCGCCACGTCCGCGTTCGGTTTGCGTCATCCAGATGCCGTTGAGTTTGCCGCCTGCCGGGTAGATCGGCGCTTCCGAAGCGCCAAGGCCGAGCCGGCTCAACAGCAGGACGAACGAATTGGTGGCGAGTGCGGCGATCGCCTGAAACGCGCCCCAAAATACCGTCGCCAGTGCAATCACGATTCGCGGTTTGAAGCGATCGGCCAGCATGCCGCCCGGCACCTGCATGAAGGCGTAGGTCCAGAAGAACGAGCTCAGGATCACGCCCTGCCAGGCGGGCTCGATACTGAATTCTTTCGAGATCAGCGGCATCGCGACCGAGAGCGAGGCGCGGTCGATGTAGTTCACCGAGACCAGAAACAGCATCAGGAAGAAGATTTTCCAGCGCACGCTGCTCGGTCTGGCGGCGCCTGCGACAGCGATAACCTGATCACTCATGTTTGCCCCCAAACGCCGGCAACCCCTTGCGCAAGTCTTGTCTCCTTATCCTTGCGCGACCGTCGCCATTGACGGTCCATCCCCCGCTGCCGGCGGCTGCGATCAAGTTTGCTGCAAGGCGAGCAGTGCGGCAACGGGATTTTGCATGCTGCATGCAATCCCAATTATCTATTTGATAACAATAAATATTCTTAAGAAAATTGTTACGCGTTGCCGGAGCTTTTGCCAGACGCCTGCCGAACGTTTGGGCTATTTGAATCGGTTCAGGCCCATCACTCGCCGGATCCGACCGGCGTTCCGTCGGCCATGAGATTTTTCCCCTTCCGCTCGACAATCATCCGATAGGCCCGGGGCTGCCGGTGAATGTCGAAGTTGAAAGTGGTGCGTTTGTAGGAGTTGCAGAGATCGAGGTCGCAGCGCGCCAGCGCAATCTCATCGCCCTTCGTGGTACAGGCTGCAACGACTTCGCCTGACGGCGCGATGATGCAGCTCCCGCCGATTTGGTCGACGCCCTCCTCGATTCCCGCTTTGGCCACGCCGACCACCCACGTGCCGTTTTGATAGGCGCCGGCCTGCATCACGAGCTCATTGTGAAACAGCGAAAGATCGTCATGTTCCGGCGCGGGCGGATTGTGAACCGGCGTGTTGTAGCCGATCAGCACCATCTCGACGCCCTGGAGCCCCATTACGCGATAGGTCTCGCTCCAGCGGCGATCGTTGCAGATCGCCATGCCCATCAAGCCGCCGAACGCCTCGACCACGCCGAAGCGATTGCCGGGTTCGAAATAGCGCTTCTCCAGGTGTTGAAACTCTCGCCAAGGTTCGTGCTCGGCGTGACCCGGCAAATGTACCTTGCGGTATTTCGCGACGATCGCGCCGCTCTTGTCGACAAGGATCGACGAGTTGTAGCGATGGAGGACGCCATCCTCGATCGACAACTCGCCGTAGCCGAGGTAAAAGCCGATCCCGAGTTCGCGTGCGAGGTCGAACAGCGCCTGCGTCTCCGGCCCCGGCATCTCGCGCTCGAAGAAACCGTCGATCTCCGACTGATCCTCGATATACCAGCGCGGGAAGAACGTCGTCAGCGCCAGTTCCGGGTAGACGATCAGATCGCACCCGTTGGACCGGGCCTGGCGCATCAGGCCCGACAGACGCGCCACCGCCTGCGTCCGGGTGTCGTTTCTGGCGATGGGACCGAGCTGGCCCACGGCTACATTGACAAATCGCACTCCAAAACCTCCTTCACCCGTAATCGCCGTGACCGGAGGCATCCAACCGACGGGCGCAGACTGACTTTACGCCAGCTATCCGGGAATTTGGATACCACCGCGACAAGCAAAATCGGTATTTGGTATAGTCATATTTAAACGATGCCGTCACTGGACCACGCAAACCGTCAGGCAGGAAGACAGATGTTTCAAGCGCAAGATCCGGACTTTCGCGAGCGCGTGCGCGCGAGCTTTGCGCGGCAGCAGGTCATGGCGACGCTCGGCATCGAAGTGGTCCATCTCGAGCCGGGCGAAGTCCACCTGACTATGCTTCCCAATCCGGCCTACACCCAACAACACGGGTTTATGCATGCGGGCATCATCACCACGGCACTGGACAGCGCCTGCGGCTATGCGGCGTTCACGCTGATGCCGCATGATGCCGCCGTGCTGACGGTCGAGTTCAAGACAAACCTGCTGGCGCCCGCCAAAGGCGACCGGTTTGTCTTCCGTGCCCATGTGATCAAGCCGGGCAGAACGCTGACCATCTGCGAAGCCCGCGCGCTGGTGCTGGAAGGATCGAAGGAGAAGCTCATCGCGACGATGACGGGCACGCTGATGGCGATCACAGGGCGGCAAGGCATCGCGCACTGACGACGCGCGGTTCTACCGCTCCGGCTGTCGCATTGCTGCTCGTCTGCAACGGGGACCTGCGGCTCGGCTTAAGATGAAACGGACATCTTCACGATCTCGGCCGCGTTTGGCAGGCTCTCGACACTCCAGCATGCATCCATCACGCGCCGGATCATCGGTTGGGGAATGATGCCTTCGGCCAGATCGGTGAATTTGGTTTCGAGCTGCTGGTCGGTCATCGGCTTCTCGACGCTGCCGATGGCATGCTCGATGTAACGATGCAGCTGACGGCCGTCCTTCAGCACGACCGTCATGTCAACTTGCGCTGCGTCTATACCCGGCGTGACCACGGGATTCACCTTAGCCCGCAGCGCTGCGATGGTCGGGTCGTTGACGGCCCGGTCGCTGAATTGTTTTTCGCCGCCCGCCCCTTCGACCAGCGCCACCGCGACCGCATGATAGATGCTGAACTTGCCTTCCAGCCCCTCGTGGATGTTCTTCTTGCCGGTGAGTTCAAGCACCAACGGATGAACCTTCAGATCCACACGATCGATCTGGTCGGCGGTCAGCTTGCTCTCGTTGCGCAACTGAATCGCGGCGTCGATCGCCGGATGCATCACGATTCCGCAGGCGAACGGCTTGTAGGTATTCAGCGCGGCTTCATAGCGCTTGCCGAGATCACCAAGAATCTCGTTGTAATCCTGCTTGGTGCTGATCGTGTTGGCCCAGCCGCGCTTGGCCTCGATCATGCTGTCGGAAGACGTGAAATTCTTCGACGCCAGCATCGCTGCGAAGATGCCGTTGGAGGCGGCGCGGCCGGGATTGAAGCTCTTGTTCATCGAGCCAAAGGATTCGCGCAGACCCACCGGCTGCGACGCCGCAAGACCCAGCGCCCAGACCATCTGCTGTTCGTTGAGCTTCAGGAGTTTGCCGACCGCGGCGGCCGAGCCGAACACCCCTGCGGTGCCGGTGATGTGCCAGCCGACGTCGTAGTGATTGGGATAGACGGCGTTTCCGATCCGGCATTCGATCTCCACGCCAAGCACCAGCGCGTTGAGAAACTCCTTGCCCGACACCGGCTGCATTTCCGAGAGCGCGATAATGGCCGAGGCCACGGGACCTGCGGGATGAATGATGGTCTTCAGGTGGGTGTCGTCATAGTCGAAGATGTGGCTGGAGACACCGTTGAGGAAGGCCGCGTTCATGATATCGAACCGTTCGCGCCGGCCGAACAGCGAGGCCTGCGCAGGGCCGGAGAACGGCGCGAGCGCGGCCACGGCGATATCGACCGTCTGGTGATGCGATCCGCCGATCGCAACCCCAACCCAGTTCAGAAGCGTCCGCACGCCCTCTTTCCGGACATTAGCGGGAAGGTCGTCGTAATCAGCGGTGACGATGTAATGGGCCAGTTCGCGCGTCACGTCCTTAGGCGCCGCGGGCTTGGCTTGCGCCGCCGGAGGTGCGCTCGGGGCTTGCGCGAAAGCGGCTCCTGTAGCGGCGGCCGTCATTGGAAGCGCGGCTGCCGCCTGAATAAAGGTCCTGCGATCGGTCATGGCCATTGTTTCAAGTCCCTTGATTTAACGACATCAGATTGATCGGAATCCGGCCGTGGCCGGCGAGGCTTTATTTGCCTTCGAGCTTGCCGCCACCAAACAGGGCATGGACATAACGCGGCGCGCCGATCGCGGCCTGAAACCGGTGCTTGGTCACCACGGGATTGAGCGCGAACGGCGGCCGAACGACGTCCAGATCCGGCTCGGTCGCAAGCGCCAGGCATTCGGCGCCGTTACGCGCGATGCCGCCGCGCATCTTGTCGGCGAGCGCTTCCGGTTTTGTGATGTTCTCGCTCGAGGCAATGCCGGATGCGCGGGCGAGTTGCGCCAGATCCAGTCCCGCATTGGTCAACGCCTGACCGCCGGACGCGGCATGGACGCCGTTTTGAATAATGAGCACGGTGAGATTGGCGGGATTGACGGCGCCGACCGTGACCAGCGCCCCCATATGCATCAATAACGCACCGTCGCCCTCGACTACGATTACCGGCCGGCTGGGCTGGGCAATCGACAGGCCCAGCGCAAGCGGCAGCGCCAGGCCCATCGCGTCTTCGAAATAAAAGTTTTCCGGCGCCTCATGCAGCTTGGCCCAGAGATAAGACGCGTTGCCGAGCGAGGTCACGACAAGCGCCTGCGGCGGCAGATTGTCGGCCAATACCCGATAATAGTCCGCCCGGGTCGGGCGCGTGATCGCAGCGCTCACCATTGAATATCTTCCCGCGACAGCAACAGCGCAAACGGACACGAGGCCTCTTCCGCATAGGTCGCGGCATGCTCGACCTGAGGGCCGATCGGGCGATGGCGGTCGACCACGGCATAGTTGAGCCCGATGCCGCGAAGCACCGGTTCGGTCGCCCGGCCCTTTGGCACGTGATAAAATACCGGATCGTCCGCCGTGCCGCGGTAAGACACCAGCATCAGTAGCGGAAACTGATAGCGTTGCGCCAGCGACACCATGCCGGCGCCCATGCTGAGCACGCCGGCATTTTGAACCAGAAGCGCGGTGCGGATGCCGCCAAGCCGGATGCCGCAGGCGATCGCCAGCGCCTCCTCTTCATGGGTGGCCCGAACCAGGCGCATCGTCGGCTCATGCTCGATTCGAACCAGGATCTTGCCAAGCCAGCCATCCGGCACCGACACCACCGCGCCGAAACCAAGCCGTTTCAGGGTGTTCAGCACGTCGGATGGCCGATGTGCATCGGCCTGTGTTGCAAGCACACCGCTCAAACCATGTCTCCTACCCGGTAAACGAGTTGAATCGACCGCCTTTGCGGTGAACTTAACGGCGGTGGGCTTGCTTGTCGATAACGCATGCCGGTCAGCGCCCGTTGTCGGCTGCCGCGCAATGGTGCACAATTGCCGGTGCCGGGATGTATCTGACGACGCTGAAAACGCGTCGCGAGAGGGATTTGACATGCGTCGTTTCTGGCTAGCCGTTTTTGCCCTTCTTCTTACCGTCCCCGTGCACGCACAGGATAAGCTCGTCGTCAGCATCTGGGGCGGCAGCTGGCGCGACCTGATCGCCGAAACGGTAGCCAAGAAGTTCACCGCCGAGACCGGCGTGCCGGTCGAGTTTGTCACCGGCGGCACCATCGACCGGCTCAACAAGGAAAAACTCGCCAAGGGCAATCCCGAGAGCGACATCACCTTCACGACCTCGCATGTCGGATGGCTCTACGCCAATGACGGCCTGTTCGAGACGCTCGACACCTCCAGAATTCCCAACGCCAAGAACCTGGCCGACGAAGCCCGGATCAGCCCCTATCATCTCGGCGCCTGGGCCTATGTCTACACCATCGGCTATCGCGCCGATTTGCTGAAAGACGTCAAGTTCGAGAGCTGGAACGACCTCTGGAAGCCGGAACTGAAGGCGAAGCTCGCAGCGCCCGATTTCGACCCGAGCCATATCATCGTGGTCGCGGCGATGCTGTCCGGTGCGGATGCCGCGCACTGGGAAAAAGGCGAAGACAAGCTCAAGGCGCTGAAGCCGAATTTCAAGGCGTTCTACACCAACGACGCCAACAGCCAGCAGTTGCTGGCGAGCGGCGAGACGCCGCTGCAAATCGTGCTCTCGATGAACGCCTATTACATGATCGGGCAAGGCGTGCCGATTACGCTCGCGATCCCCAAGGAAGGCGCGGTGCTCGGGATCGACACGGTTGCGATCATGAAGGGATCGAAGAAGGCCGATCTCGCCTACAAGTTCATCAATACGCTGTACGATCCGGAAATCCAGGCCGAGATCGCCAAGCTGAAAAAGGGCAGCCCGGCCGTGCTCAACGCCAAGCTCGATCCGGAGATCGCGAAGCTGCCGGGCGTCTTCACCACCGCCGACCAGTGGAAGCAGCAAATCAATATCGACGCCAAATTGCGGGCCGAAAAAACCGCCGAATGGCGTAAATGGTTTGCCGAAAACATCATGAACTGACCGGGCAAAACCTAGTGGTCCGATTCTAACATTTGCATCCCGTCATGGCAGGCACTTTTGCAAATGTTAGAATCAAAGGACCACTAGCGAACATAGATTTTAGTGGAGTTTTGGATTTGACATTCGCAGTTCGACTGCTGGGCTCCGGGTTTGCGAATGTCAAATTCAATCCACTAAAGCCATCATGAACCAGCGGCCTTTCTTTCGCATCTTCACGATGCCGGCCGCGCTTTGCGCGCTCGGCTTCGTCGCGGCCATGGCGGCTGTGCTGCAATACAGCCTCCGCGCCTATATTCCAGGTTCGCTCGATCCCGGCGGCTTCACGCTGGTCAATTTTATGGACCTGCTCAAGCCGCTTTACGCCCGCGTGTTCCTAGACACGGTGTTGATCTGCGCGCTGACGGCGATCGTCACGTTGCTGGTCGGCTATCCCCTCGCCTATACGCTGGTACATATCGAGCGGCCATGGATCAAATCGGCGATGCTTGTCATCATCGTTACGCCGCTATTTCTCGGCGAAGTGGTGCGTACCTATTCGTGGATCATCGTGCTCGGTAATAACGGCTTTATCAATTCGATGCTGCGGGGGCTCGGCCTGATCGAACAGCCGATCCAGTTCATGTTCACGACCTCGGGCGTCGTGGTCGCGCTCGTGCATGTGACACTGCCGGTGATGGTGATCATGCTCGCCGCCGGCCTGTCGCATATCGACCGCGACTATCAGCGCGCGGCGGAAAGCCTCGGCGCCGGCCCTATCCGCACCTTTCTCACCGTCACCTTGCCGCTGTCGATGCCGGGCGTGATTGCCGGCGTTACCACGGCGTTTGCCTGGACGTTCTCGGCCTTCGCCACGCCGCAAATGATCGGCGGCGGCCGCGTCAACATGGTCTCCAATCTGGTCTATCAGCTCGGCCTGTCGAGTTTCAATTTCCCGTTTGCAGCCTCGCTCTGCGTTGCGGGTCTGGCGCTGACCATCGCGGTTCTGTCGATCCTTAACCTCGCATCGCGCCCTTTCAAGAACATAGGGGCGCATTAGGATGACGCCACGTTCGACCTATCAGCGGATGCTCGGTTACACCGGCTGGCTCGTGGTTATTCTCATTTTGGGTTTCCTAATCCTGCCGGCCGCCGTCGTCACGATCGCCGCCTTCAATGATAAAGCCATCCTGTCGTTTCCGCCGCAGGCCTGGTCGTGGCGATGGTTCGAGCGGGCGTTGGCCTATCCGGATTTCCGCACCGGATTTCAGAATGGCCTCATCGTCACCGCCTGGAGTTCCTCGATCGCGCTCGTGATCGGCGCGATGTTTACCTTCGTGATCGACCGCTATCAATTCGCGCTCAAGCGAGTGATCGAGGGCATACTGGTGTCGCCGTTGGTGATCCCGCATTTCACCGTTGGCCTCGGCTTTCTGATCCTCGCCGCCGGAATCGGATGGAGCCGCGGCTTTGCGGTCGTCGTCGCCTGCCATGTCGTGCTGGTGCTGCCGTTCGTGCTTCGCAGCGTCTACGTGTCGCTGAGGAATCTCGATTCGAGTTACGAGTTGGCGGCCGCGAGCCTTGGTGCGACGCCGCTCCGCGTGCTGTTGACGATTACCGTGCCGCTGCTGCTGCCGGGACTTGTCAGTGGCTGGCTGTTTGCCGCGATCCTCTCGTTCAACGAATTCACGGCGTCGCTGTTTGTGACTTCGCAGCGGACGCAGACCTTGCCGGTCGCGATGTACAATTATGTCCGCGAGTTCGCCGATCCCTCGATGGCGGCGCTGTCGGTCATGTATATCGTAGCCACCGCCATTCTTATCGCCTTCGCCAACCGCTTTCTCGGTCTCGGCAAGGTGCTCAACATCGAACAAAGCCACTGACGGAGCGATATGACGAAATCGGCCCCGACGATGGAGGATGCAGCGGTTACGTTCGAAGCTGTCACCAAGAATTTCGGCAACGTGAAGGCACTCGACAACGTATCGCTGGCGATCGGCCGGGGCGAATTCATGACGTTGCTCGGCCCGTCCGGCTGCGGCAAGACCACGCTGCTCAAGCTCGCGGCCGGTTTTCTGGCGCCCGATAGCGGGGCTGTCGCGATCGACGGAAAATGCGTCAACGACGTCCCGACCTACAAGCGTGAAATCGGCATGATGTTTCAGAACTACGCGTTGTTTCCGCACATGAGCGTTGCCGAGAACATCGCCTACGGCCTGAAGACGCGCCGTGTTCCGCGGCATGACATCCGGCAGCGCGTGGCGGAAGCGCTGGCGCTCGTCAAGCTGACGGGAATGGAAGATCGCAAGCCGCGCCAGCTATCGGGCGGCCAGCAGCAGCGCGTGGCGCTGGCGCGCGCGCTCGTCATCAATCCTACTGTCCTGCTGCTCGACGAGCCGTTTTCGGCGCTCGACAAGAATCTGCGCGCGTCGATGCAGATCGAGCTCCGGGAGATTCAGCGCAAGCTCGGCCTGACGACGATCTTCGTTACCCACGACCAGAGCGAGGCGCTGAGCCTTTCCGACCGGATGGCCGTGATGTCGGAAGGAAAGATTCGCCAGCTCGGCGCGCCACTCGAAATCTATCGCCGGCCAAGCGACCGCTTCGTGGCGTCCTTTGTCGGCGACACCAACTGCTTGCGCGGCGAACTCCTCGGTGCCGCCGGCCTTGAGGCCGTGATCGCGTTGGGCGGTGCGCAAATCAAGGTATGGGGCGAACATCTCGCCGGCGCACGGCCTTCCGCGACGGTTGATGTGTTTGTCCGGCCTGAGCGCCTTCGCATCAGTGTGTCTGATGAGCCCGGCACGATAGCCGGCCAGATCGTGGCGCAAACCTATCATGGCGGGCACGTCGATCTTCAGATCGCGTGCCGCGCCTGCAGCGATGGCCTTTTGCTGGTGCGCTCAGTTGGTGATCAGGCGATGACGCAATGGCCGGCCGGCGCGGAGGTCGGGATATCGATCGACACCGAGGGCTGCGCGGCGTTTCCCGCGGCGTAGTGCACCCTCGCTTGGAAGGGTCGAATCTCTTCGATCAATCGCCCTGCTGATCGTAGGCGGTCTCCCAGAACAGTTCTTTCCAGTCGCCGACCTTTGTTTTCATGGTGCCGATGCGATTGAGAAATGCGGCGAAGGTGGCGATACGATGCGGCTGCGACGTGAACTCGAAGCCGGGATCATCAAGGAGCGCGCGTAATTCGTCGATGCTCTCCGACGCATTCTGGGCCTTCTTCCAGAGCACGGCGGCAGCATCCTTGTCCGCGTTGCACATCTTGATCGAGGTCTCCAGCGCATTGCCGACGGCCTTGAACAGAGTTGGGTTCTTGTCCCTCGTCTGCTTCGTGGCAAGCAAACTGACTTGCGTCAGCGGACCGCCGAATACCTCGCGGCTGTCGGCAACGACATGCGCGCCCGGTAACTTCAGGCCACGGTCGGTGAAAGGCTGCACCGCGATATGCGCCGTCACGGTCGCCGAACCGTAGCCTGCCGACAGTGCCGCGACCGCATCCGCGTGGCCGAGCCCGACCGTCAGATGGTCGAGGCGATGCGGGTCTTTCCATAATTTCTCCGCCGCCATTTCCAGCATCATGGCGTTGAATGAGATGCGCACCGAGGGCACCGCGATACGATCCTTCTCGGTGAAATCCGCAATCGTCTTGACGTTGGGATTGATGGTGTAAAGCACCATCGCGCCGTTCGACATCGTGCCGACAGCCCTGACCTCATTGGGCGTGCCATGGGTCTTGTCCCAGAGCGTCAGCAGCGATGGCAGCGCGGCAGCGCCATACTGAGCCGAACCCGACAACAAGGCATCCGTGATCGCCGCCGGACCGCTCAATGCTCTCGCGGTGGCCTCGACCTTGCCGAGACCGAGCTTGGTGGCCTCCTGCTGAAGCACGCCGCCGGTGACCATCATGTCCACGGGCAGATACATCAAGCCGCGTTGCTGGACGATGATGACCGCGAGTGGCGTTTGCGCGGCAACGATCGCGGGCGCGGCCATCAGGCTGATCCCACCCGCCATGGTCGCAACGGCACGTCGGCGGCTCAAAAGCCGGTCACCCTTGCTTTGGGGCATCTTGACCTCCCGATTTGGTCGCGGTTCTTATCGTTGCAGCATTCGCGTGCTGGCGCCTTAGCTCCATGATGGTCGCGTTAGGCGCAAAAAACAATAATGAGCGCGACGGGAGTGATGCCAACATGAAAATCGAACAGATCAAGATCAACTTCGTCCGCCTGCCGCTGGAAGAGCCGCTGGTCGGCGCACCATACATGCCTGGAATGCTGCGCGAATTCTTCACGGTACGGATCCGGACCGACCAGGGCATCGAAGGTATCGGCGTCACCACCTTCGGCGGCAAGCTGGTGCGCGCGCTTGGGGCCGCGATCGAGGATTTTGGTGAGCTGATCAAAGGTGACGACCCGCTACGCACCGAACACGTGACGGCCAAATTGCGCGCCGCGTCGGTTTCATGCGGTTCCGGCATAGCGATGCTGGCGATTTCGGCGATCGACACCGCATTGTGGGATATCCGCGGCAAGGCGTTCGGTGTTCCGCTCGCGCAGTTGCTCGGCGGCTCGCGCGACAAGGTCCCGGCCTATGCCAGCGGCGCGCTGACGCGCACCACGCCAAACGACAAGCTACAACGCGCAGCCTTCGCGCTGGTCGAGAAGGGTTACCGGCGGGTCAAGACCCAGATGGCGGTGGAAGGGTTCACGCCCGCCCAGGAGATCGAGCGCATTCGCCTGGTCCGCGACGCGGTCGGGCCGGATGTCAATCTGATGGTGGACATCAACCAGCGCTGGAGCGTCGCGGAAGCGATTTCGATCGGCCGCCGCGTTGAAGAACTGGGGCTGGGATGGCTGGAAGATCCGACCACCTGCGACGACTACCAGGGGCACGCCAAGATCGCCGATGCGCTCGCGACGCCGATCTGCGCCGGCGAATATCTCTGGGGCATCGAGCCGCACCGGCAGGCGATGTCGCACCACGCGATCGACATCACCATGATCGATTTGCTGCGGGTCGGCGGCGTCACGCAATGGATGAAGGTGGCCGGCATGGCGGAGGCCTTCAACAAGCCTGTGGCCAGTCATCTGCTGCCGGAAATCCACGTGCACCTGGTCGCTGCGATACCGAACGGGCTCGTCGTCGAATATATGCCGTGGACCCGGCGCCTGTTCGACGACCCGCCGATGCCGGTTAACGGCGAAATCGCCGTGCCCAGCGGACCCGGGCTCGGACTGAAATTTGCACCGGACCTGTTCGAGAAATACGGCGGCGACTAGGTATCACGGTCTCACATCTCAACCGAACTCCGTGGGAACTTGTCCCACTTGACTCGGCTAGACCAGTGTGTGCTCTATTGTTCATCCTGTATTTTTACCCGTGCGAGGGATCTCATGTCGCGTGCGAAGCTGAGGAACATCTGGTCGCATCTCCCGGCATGGGGAGCATTGCTGCTGAGTGGCGGAGCGCTGATCAGCGGCGCCCGAGCGGATCAGCCGAAACCCCGGCCGCTCGAGTTAGTACCAGATCTGTCTGGGCGACTGCTTTCGAGATCGGACGAAGTAGTGCTCCGGCTTGACGGCGAAAATATTTATTTTTCCCAAAGTGGAAGCGCGTTCGAAGAATTGCGCTTAGGAGATACTCCCGAAGCGATAGATCTGAGAAAACTCTTGCGGGATGCGGGCGGCATGGGGCAGTCGGTTTCTGTTCCGATCGGCTCCACGATTGTCGCAAGCGGTGGCGGCGGCGCATCCGGATGGGGGTGGAAATCCAAAGAAAAGAAACCGCCCGACTCCGATAATGGAAAATGATTCCGTTGCGGCCACAATTTACCTATCGAGCTTTAATCCGTGCAGGATTCAAACATTATCGGCCTTGCCGAAGGGCTCGATAGTCCGGTTCTGAAGGTATTTAAGCGGGGCACTCACCGGACAATTTCGCCGGATGACACGCTGGATCGGATCGCGCCCAGGGCACGGCAAATTGGCATCACCCGTCTGGGGAATGTGACAGGGCTCGATCGAATCGGAATTCCGGTCACCGTCGCTATCCGCCCGAATTCGCGCTCGGTTTCGGTTTCGCAAGGCAAGGGACTCGGTCTTTCCCAGGCGCTCGCATCCGCTTTGATGGAGGCGATCGAGTTATTCCACGCAGAAGAACTCACCGGACGCGCCGTGGACGCGAGTTTTCTGGAGTTATCGGCGAACGCCAGCGTGGTGCGCCCCGGTTCGCTCTCCGACGGCGAGATTTCGTCGCTCGACCGAACCACAATAAGATGGATAGAGGGGTACGATCTTCTCGCGCGCGAGACCTGCTGGGTTCCTTGGGATGTTGTGCATACCGACTATACTCTGCCAACTCGTTATAATATCGAGCAATATCACTTCCTTTCTGGCTCCAACGGATTAGCCTCTGGCAATCATCTCGTCGAAGCTGTCAGCTCGGCGATTTGTGAGCTCGTCGAGCGCGACGCCGTCGCCGTGTGGCATGCTCGAAATGTCCGCGAGCGCTCATTTTGCCGTCTCGATGCGGGGTCGATAGACGACGGAGATTGCCGCACGCTGCTGGAATTTTACCAGGCCGCGCAAATATCGCCGCGCCTTTGGGACGTGACGTCTGATATTGGAATCCCGGCGTTCCTTTGTGACATTCCGGCTTCAGCCGACGATGCCGACAACGGACTGCGGAGATTTCGAGGATCTGGTTGCCATCCCGATCGTGGCGTTGCCCTTGCTCGAGCGCTGACTGAGGCGGCGCAGATCAGGCTCACCTATATCGCGGGCATTCGCGATGATCTCCCGCCTTCTGATTACACCGAATCGGCAGAACAGAAATTGGGCGCAGCCCTGCTCGACGCCGTTTCGCAAGCCAGCAAGTCACGCTCATTTCGTGACGTTCCCAGCCACACTACGGATGATGTCGCGGTTGACCTGCGATGGGAGCTGGAGCGATTGCGCGCGATCGGGATTCAACGCGTCGTAGCGGTGGACCTCACGCGTCCGGAATTTGGCATTCCCGTAGTCAGAGTGGTTATTCCGGGTCTCGAATGGGATCGCAATCACTCCAACTATGTCGCTGGTCCTCGAGCGCGGCAAGCAAACGGTCGCAGCGAATGATTGCCGTTATCTTTGCAGGTCCATCGATGCCGCCGCCCACCCCGCCGATTGCGGGAATTGAGTGGCGATCGCCGGTGCGCCAAGGTGATCTATATTCGGCAGCCTTGTCGGGCCCAGCGATTATTGGCGTCATCGATGGCTACTTCGAAATCGCGCCGACGGTCTGGCATAAGGAAATCCTTTGGGCTATGGCCCAAGGTATCCATGTCTACGGCTCGGCGAGTATTGGAGCGCTGCGGGCCGCAGAGCTCTCAGACTTCGGGATGAAGGGCGTCGGTCATATCTACCGGCAATTCCAAACCGGCCAATTGACGGATGACGACGAAGTCGCATTGCTACACGGGCCGGCGGAGATCGGCTACGTGCAGATCACCGACGCCATGGTCAATGTGCGCGCCACGATCGATCGTGCGCTACAGCTGGGCATCGTAGAGCCCGCGTTCGCGGCGAGGCTTGTTTCGATTGCCAAGTTACTGTTCTACAAGAACAGGACGTACGAGGCGATCCTGAAGGCAGCGACCGAACAAGGCCTCGCGCCACAGGTCATTCGTCGCTTCGCGAGCTGGCTCCCCGGGGGGCAAGTCGATCAAAAGCGCATCGATGCGAGCGAGATGCTCCAAGCAATCACGGCGCATATCTCCAGCGGCGTGATCCCGCTGAAGGTGTCCTACGAATTTTCTCACACGTTCGCTTGGGAGGAAGCTCGGCGGCGAATCGAGACGGCGGATGACCCGGCCGGCATGGACATCCGATGACCGGCACCTTGACTCCTCTATATCACTCAAGGCTGGTCCGACAGGAACCCGATATCGCGCAAGCATTTCACCTTCTTCTCGAGAATTCCGGAATCGAGAATGTCGAATACCTTGATGTCTCGACCGCCCAAGTCGAATCCAACTTTCTGATTCGCCATTGCATCAGCTAGCACCTTATACTTGTACGTTTCGGCGACGTCTTCCAATGCGTTAATTGCGGCGGCGAAGCTGACGAATTCTTTGCTGGAATACACGTCTCTGATCGCGCGATTTGCAGCGTCGAACTTTCCTCGTCCTACATCGTGCCTCAGACGTTCCAGGCTGAATTTGAGGTCCGGATTTTTTGGCCTGTTGTAATACTGGTTCCCGAAGTCGACCCATCGCTGCAAATGTCGATTAAATCGTTCCTCGTCCCACGAAGCATCGATAAAAGCGTCTTCAAAGCACTTGTTCCTGGGCGGACCACTCACTCTCCGTCGCGGATGATAACGCTTGATGCCATCCATATTGGCGTCAGCAACCAGCGCGTGACCCAGTTCGTGGGCGAGTTCGGCCAGAACCGTCAACTCCGGATCCGGAGCGGCTCCGGTTTTTAGCTGTACCAGGCTCCGTCCCTTGTCACGATCTCCGTCCGAATATCGCAAAAGATCTCTGATGGTCTGGTTCTCGACGTCCACAAACGATTTTTTGGTTGTCAGCTCCCGATCGGAAATGGCGACGTAAACGCTCTTGCTACCGGGCAGCCGATCCGGCCCCTCCCAAAACCCCCAACCCATGGGACCCCATGACGGAGAGCGAGTCACAAACAACTGCGTCAGTCGACAAAGCCTGCTCTTCATGTAGTCCGGCGCCCGGTTGTAGGTCCTCGCCAGAACATCTTTTTGGGCTTGAACCACCGGCGTAGATTTGTCGCAGGTCGGCGGCCGGTAAAAAGGGAAAAAACCAGATCTGCCCGGATAAAAAGCGGTGTAACACGCTTTTTCCGCGAATTTCGTTCCGTCAGGATCACTGACACATGTCCCCTGGAAGTGAGTTTCGGGCGGGGTGGTTGGATACACTGGGTAGGACGGCGGCGCGGCCTTTGCGCTGCAAGCTACCGCAAGAAAAACCAATGGGATCAACGCGGTCGCCCTCATAGGCACCACTCCATTCCATAGCTGGCGGGATACTTCCAACTGCTCAAATTTGTCCGGCCGGCGGGAGAGAGCTTCGGACGGCGAAGACTCTTAATCCCCAAAACCACCAGACCGTGTGCTTGGATGCCCCACGCCAAAACCCTATTCAACAGCCAAGCCCCGTGCGAACACAAGTCCAATTTCTTTCAACCGCTACCATCGACGGAAGTCGCCTTTTGTCCCGGGGGCTATAGAAAACCGCGAAGGCCGCTACTGCCTGAAGGGGAGCGAGTGCGCCGTCGCCCATGCCTGAAAATCGCTCTCAGGAGATATATGTCCTTTGGAATGACAACAATAATGTTCTCGTGGCAGGTTAAGATTGGTCAGATCGACCTGCGCCGTTCCATGGGTAGGCGCTGAGTGGTGACCGTGCTAGATTTTAAGTTGTTGAGCTCATAAGGGTGCGGGATGGAGTGCCCAAACTGTGGTGTGGAGTCTTCAGAGTCCGCAAGATTCTGTAGTCAGTGTGGCTCAGCATTGGCGCTCAGTTGTCCGTCTTGTGGCAACAGCGAACCACTTGGCTCGAAATTTTGTGCCAAGTGCGGCGCGAGCCTCCCTCATGCGACGAGCGGCATTATAGTCAGTCCTGGTCTTGCTCCAGCCGTGTCACGCGCCACGTTTGCTGAACGTTGCCACTTGACAGTGATGTTCTGTGATCTCGTCGGCTCAACGGCGCTCTCGGTCCACCTTGATGTCGAAGACTTTCATGAGTTGATCGGCACTTACCAGAAGGCCGTTGCTGAGATCGTGACTCGATTCGGCGGATTTGTCTCTCGCCGTGTTGGCGATGGCGTCCTTGTTTACTTCGGTTACCCCAGCGCGAATGAAAATGACCCGGAACAGGCCGTGCGAGCGAGCTTGGCTGTAGTCGAGGGGATCGGGCTCCTGGAAAGCCGGGAAAGGCTTCAGGTGCGGGTCGGCATTGCCACTGGACTGATGATCGTGGGTGATCTTATCCGGTCGGGGACTGCCAATGATACTGAGGTTTTAGGCGAAGGCCCCAATCTCGCCTCCCGACTTCAGGCGATGGCGGGACCGAACTCGATCGTGATCGACGATGGCACTCGACGGTTGATCGGATCCGTTTTCGGGTTGGAGGACCTTGGGCTCAAAGACTTGAAAGGATTTTCCGAGCCTCAACGTGCCTGGCGCGTGCTGGGCGAGAATCGGTTCAGGAGCCGTTTCGAGGCGCTGCGTTCGGCCGCGACGCCCATCGTCGACCGCGAGGAGGAACTTGATCTTTTGCTTCGGAGATGGACGCAAGCAAAAGGTGGCGAAGGACGCGTGCTGTTCGTCTCTGGCGAACCGGGCATCGGCAAGTCGCGCCTGACTGTAGCGCTCAGAGATTTTCTGGGTGGGGAACCGTACACCGATCTCCATTATTTCTGCTCGCCACACCACCAACACAGCGCCCTCTTCCCCATTATAAATTTACTCGAGCGCGCGGCGGGATTCGGGCGCGAGGATTCACCTGGGGTGAAGCTCGACAAGCTGAAAGCACTAATGGCTGAAACTTCTGCGGCCTTGCGTGACGTCGCACTGCTCGCCGAGTTGTTATTGTTACCGACGGGGGGCGACACAAATGTCGAACGGAACCCTCGGCGCTGGAAGGAAGAAGTTTTCGAAGCGCTACAGCGGCAGTTCATCAGCTTGGCGCAATCGAAGCCCGTGCTGATGACCTTCGAAGACCTGCACTGGATCGATCCGACGACGCAAGAGTTGCTTGATCTCTTCATCCGACGGATTGATCGTCTTCCCGTGCTCTTGGTCGCAACCTTCCGCCCGGAGTTTACGGTTCCGTGGGCGGGTGAGCCGCACGTCACCGTGTTGAATCTGAATCGTCTCAGTCGAGCGGATAGCGAGACATTGGTTCGGCAGCAACTCGCCGCAAACACTGTGTCTTTGCCAAGTGATTTAATCGGAGAAATAGTCGAGCGAGGTGATGGCGTACCCCTCTTTCTTGAGGAGGTAACAAAGACGGTCGTGGATGCCGAACCGCTGCAGCAGTCGGGATCAAAGGCGCCGCGCCCGCCACTCCTAGTTCCACCAACATTACACGCATCGCTAATAGCGAGACTCGATAGGATCGGGCCGATAGCCAGGGAGATTGCCCAGATCGGGGCGACGATCGGCCGAGAGTTTTCGTACGAACTGACGGCTATTGTCGCCGAACGACCCGAGCAGGTGCTCCATGATACTCTCGACGGCCTGGTTGAAGCCGGCCTTGTTTTCCAGCGTGGCGAATCGCCGCGTTCAAATTTTCTATTTAAGCATGGGCTATTGCGGGATGCTGCCTATAGCACCCTGCTCCGCGGCCCGCGCCGGGCTCTCCATGCGCGCATCGCGCAGGCGATCGAGGAAGTATTTCCAGAAATAGCCGAGAGCCAACCAGAAGTGGTGGCGCGTCACCGGACCGAAGCTGGTCTGAAGAGGACCGCCACAATCCACTGGCAACGCGCAGGCGAACTTGCTTTGCGCCGCTCCGCCGGGAGTGAAGCCGTAAAGCACTTTTCCAGCGCCTTGAGTATTCTGGAAGGGTTGCCTGATGCGACGGACCGATGGCAACAGGAGCTCGATATCAGGCTTGGTCTGGGGACTGCCCTGATCACGGCGCGCGGTTTTCGTTCGCTGGGCCCCGAAATTGCCAAACATTACGAACGTGCCGTCGCACTCGGACGAGGGCTTGGCGACGACAAGAAGCTCTTCAGAGCCATGTGGGGAAGCTGGTACGCAAATCTAATCATCGGGCAGACCGAGCACGCGCTTGGAATAGCCAACGAGCTTGTCGATGTAGCCAAGCGGCTGGCCGATCCCGATCTCATGCTTGAGGCATATCACTCGCGCTGGGCGAATTCCCACGTGATGGGCCTCAATTCGATCGTGCTTGCTGACACGCAGCGTGGCATCGCGCTGTATGACGCCGAGCGACATCACACTCACACTTACGATTATGGGGGTCACGATACCGGCGTGTGCGCCTATGCTCATAATGCCGTAACCCTATGGATCTCCGGCTTTCCGGATCAGGCTGCACAAATGGCGAATGCGGCGCTCGAATTGGGGCATCGGCTCGGACATCCCCCCAGCCTGCAGCACGCGGCGTGGTGGTCGGCCACACTCCAGCAACTCCTTCGCGCACCCGGGCCGTGTCGTGAACTGTCGGAGCTGACCATACGCATCGGACGTGAGCAGGGAAGCAACATGTTCTTCATGTGCCCGCTTCTTTTGGGCTGGACATTTTTCGAGTCCGGCGAGGCCGTTGAGGGCTTGCGTCAGATGGCGGTTGCGGTGGCCGCCACGCGCCAGTCGGCCCGGCGTTTCTATTTTGAGTACGAGCTTCTGGTGTTTGCGGAAGCTCTCCTGAAAGCTGGTGAGCTCGATCGCGCGCAGCAAGTTCTGCAGGAAAACCTCGATCGCATCACGAGCAGTGGGAATCGCCTATTCGAGGCGGAGGTACATCGTCTGTTGGGCATGTGCCTCGGGAATCGAGGCGGCGACCGGATCGCGGAAGCCGAAGTGCGTCTATTGCAGGCTATCGAGACTTCTGAGCAACAAGGCGCACTCTCTTTCGAACTCCGTGCGGCGACAAACCTTGGTCGACTTTGGCGGGATCAGAATCGTTATAGCGAGGCGCACAATCTTGTTTCGAAGGTCTACAACCGGTTTACCGAAGGTTTCGATACTTCGGACCTGAAGGACGCGCGGGCGTTGCTCGACGAGCTAAGCTAGTGCCGAGGGCGGCGTCACAGCGGGGCTCAAACTTTCTTGCTGACCCGCACCGTCCACGCCGCCGCGCGTCGCGATATGGCCGGGGTGGCCGATCCGCCTGCTGCGGCCATGGTGCCCGCACCGGCGTGGCGGAAGATTGCGCCGGCGAGCTGCTACTCCACCTTCACTCCGACGGCCTTGATGATTGGGCCGAAGCGTTCGATATCGGATGCGATCAGCCGCCGCAGCGGCTCTGCTCCGAGCTGGTCAGGTCGGGGCATATCCGCCGCGAGGTCGGCAAAACGATACCGCAGGTCCGGATCGGCGAGCGCGGTCTTGAGCGAGGATTCAAGGCGTTCGAGGACTGCCTGCGGGGTCGCGGCGGGTGCGGCGATTGCGTTCCAGACCGTCAGGTCGAAAGCGGGTACGCCAGCCTCGGCGAAAGTCGGCACATCAGGAATTTGGGAAACGCGACTGGCGCTTGAGGTCGCAATCGCCGTAACACTGCCGCCGGTATGCATCGGAATCATAGTGACGGTCTGGTCGAGCACGGCGTCGATCGTACCGCCGACAAGATCGTTGATCGCGGGACCGGACCCCGGTAGGGAATGTCGTGGGCCTGCGTGCCCGTCACATGCAGGAAAGTGATCGCGGCAAGATGGCTGGTCGTGCCCGGGCCCGCATGGCCGAAATTGAGGGCCCCAAGCTTCGCCTTCAGCGCCGCGATCAAACCGGCCATATCGCGTATGCCGCTCTTCTTGCTCACGGACAGAACCATGGGCACGATCGCGACAAGACCGACCGGTGCGAGATCCTGGCGCGGATCGAAGCCGATATTCGGGAACAGCCAGAAATTCGCGGCCAGCGAGCCCATATTGCCGAAGATCAGCGTGTAGCCGTCGGCATCCGAGCGGACCACGCGGCGGGTCCCGACGGTGGCGCCGCCGCCGGTCACGTTCTCGACGACGACAGACTGGCCGAGGTCTTCGCTCATGCGCCTTGCCACGATGCGGGCCAGCACGTCCGTCGTTCCCCCCGCCGCTGCCGCGACGACGAGCGTGATCGCCCGGTTCGGGAAGCTCTCGCCCGCTGCGGCGTGCGCGGACAAGAGAGCAGCCGCGATCACGGCTATCACTGACTTCATAATCGTCTCCCCCTGTGATGCCTGACGGCATCAGCCCACCATAGCGCAAAATGCGCTACGCCATAATCGACACAGACCTTACACTTGATCGTCGGCCGTATGGCTTGCGCGAGGCGACTGGCCGCCTGCCGGTGCCTTAGACAACGCGTTTGCCGGCCTGGGCCGCGATCGGCCTTTGTACAAAATACATCACGATCAGGGAAATCACCGCCGTCGCAACGACGACGTATCCCAGCCGGTCGAAATGCCGGAGCGAACCGTCGGCATTTTGCGCGATGAGGGCGGCGGCGAGCACGGAGCCTAGCCCGCCGGAGAGTTGTTGCAGGGAAGCGCCGACCGCGCTGAAGGATCCGCGTTGTGCGGGCTCGGGGATTGCGGAAATCAAAGCCTGCGACGGGATCATGCGCGAAAAGATGCCAACGAACATCAGGACGTTGACCAGGATCGCGATCGTCAAACTCACCTGACCGAGATGCGTGTAGATCAGTACCATGATGATGGACATGGCGCTGCCGAAGGCGAAGGTGGGGAATTTGCCAAAAGTATCGCTCAAGCGCCCCACCAGCGGTCCGATGAAAATGCTAAACAGGCCGGAGACGAGATAGATCGTCGGCAGATGAACGATGTCGATGCCGAGATTATGCACGGTATAGGCGCTGCCAAACGGCATCAGCATGTAGCCGCCGGTCGCCAGCAGCGTCGTCACCGCGAATGCCATCCAATAGCGCGGCTGTGCGACCGTTGCGATCAGATGCCGGAACGCGTTTTTGTCCTGCTTCAGCAAGAGATGGCCGTTCACCGGTTTCATCAAAAACAGCACAGCGGCCATCCCGGCGATCGACAGGCCAACCAACGCGCCGAACGCGACGTGCCAATTCCAATGGTTGGAAAGAAAAAGACCGGCCGGGATGCCAAGCACCTGGCTTGCGGCAAAGGCGGTTTGCACAAAGCCCATGACGCGGCCGCGCAATTGCAGCGCAAATAGATCGGTGACGATAGCGAGCACGACGGAGCCGATCACGCCGCCGAACAGACCGGTGACGATACGCCCCACGAGCAGCACATGATAGTTGGGAGCGATCGCGCAGAGCGCCGTTCCAAGGGTGAAGCCGACATAAAAAAACAAAAGCAGCCGCTTGCGATCGAACCGATCGGCAAAGCCGGCCGCCAGGATACCGGAAATTCCCGCGCTGAATGCGTAAGCCGAGACTGCCACGCCGAACTGTGCGGCGGAAATATCGAGCGCCGGCATGATGATGGCGCCGAGTGGCGACATGATCATGAAATCGATGATGATCGTGAACTGGACAAGCGCCAGCAGCACGACGAGGGTTGACTGGTAGCGCGAAAAGCGGCGGGACAACTGTTGCCGCTCATCGATCGGCTCAATCAAGGTTTGTTCGGTCATGACATTCATTCGGAAGGGAAGAAGGGTGAGGTCCGCCGGACGCTGACAACTATCTATTGTGGCTCTGCGTTATTTCGACGGCTTGACACGCGGTTTAACGCCGTCTCGCGTCGGCTCAGGCTACGGTAAGTTCTATCGCCACATTCCCGCGCATGCGGGCACTGGGATCAGCTTTGGCCCTGCGAGTTGCGGCGCCCGCCAATACGCGGAGGGAGCACGGTGCCAGGGGCCGGCGCTTAGATACCGATATATATAGTTGTTTTTATTAGCATTTTATGGATATACCGACGGCAGATACCTCTCGGCCCGCGAACGCCGCGGTCGAGATCAAGGACATCCTGAAACGTTCATCTGCCCGGAACCAGCATCAGGATCGCCGCCAGCCCCATGATCGCAGTCCCGATCCAGCCGAGAACCAGAATGGGCCGGCTCGATGTGAACGCACCCATCGCCGACTTTCTGGAGGCGATCAGGAGGATCACGACCGTCAGAGGAACCGTCGATCACGTCGCTCCCGAACAGAGATGGCGATGAGATCCGCGACTTCATGGCGTTCTTGAAGACCCTGGAATCACGAGCTGTCTGCCCTCGCCGCAATTGAGCTAGCTCAAAGCGCGATCCGGAAACGGCTGCAATATTGAAAGCATCGAATTCCACGGAGGTTGCCATGCGCGCCCATCACATCATGACCAAAGACGTCATTACCGTTACGCCTCAGACTTCGATCGAGGACGCCGCCAAGATCATGTTGCGGACCCATATCAGCGGCCTGCCGGTACTGGACGATACGGGCAAGCTGGTGGGAATCGTTTCTGAAAGCGATTTCCTCCGCCGCAGCGAAATCGGCACCGGCCGCAAACGGCCTGCCTGGCTTCAATTCCTGATTGGCCCCGGACGAGCGGCCACGGATTTCGTTCATGAACGCGGGCGCAGGATCGAGGACGTCATGACCGAGGATCCGGTGACGGTGGACGAAGAGACGCCGCTCGAAGACCTGGTCAGACTGATGGAGAAGAAAGGGATCAAGCGGCTGCCGGTCATGAGCGGCAACACGATCAAGGGAATCGTAACCAGATCCAACCTGCTACAGGCTGTCGCCAGCATCGCCAACGAAATTCCGGACCCGACGGCGGACGACGACCACATTCGCAATCGCATCATCCGTATCGTCAACGCCACCGACTGGCGCCCAATCGGCTTCGAGGTGACCGTCCGCAAAGGGGTGGTCCACCTGCACGGCATCATCACGACCGACGAGGCGCGGCAAGCGACAATCGTGGCCGCTCAAAATACCTCGGGCGTCAAGGAGGTGCACGATCACCTCTGTTTCGTCGATACTTATTCCGGCTTCTATGTGGAGTCGCCGGAAGACATGGATGCCGCGCAATAAATCGTCAGTGAGATACACACATGCTCGCTTGGATCGTTCGGATTTTTTTCGCACTCGCGGCGCCGATTGCGGCCCTGTTTGTATCCCGCGACGTCCTGAACTTCGACGTGATCCAAACCATGATTGCGATCATTCTGATGGTTGCTGCCGTTGCTCTAGTCGCGTTGTGGCCGAAACGGCCAAGATCACCATTTTGATCCAGATCAAACGGCCCGCCGCCGTTTTAATTGATGCTGGACTATAACGATCAATTGGAGAACCAAATGCCCGTGGACTCTCTTCTGGTATCGATCGGCGTGTGCGCCATGTTTCTAATCTTCGCCTTCGCGGTCGCCTGGGCCGATCATACGACGAGCCAATGGCTCCGTAGCAGGGCCGCAACCAAGCAGGCGACAACCGACACTGAACCGCCTTATCGCAAGGCGGCTTGATCATTTCAGAGTTTCTGAGACGCCTAGAGAAGCGCCAACTCTCGGCGCAATCGCGTTGGAATAAATAAATGGCCGAGCGCTGGCGTCCCGTTCTATTTGACTGTACCCGAACAGGTCAAAAGGTCCAGGGACTACTCACTGCGGAAGAGGTGCCGGGAGTCGGCGATACGCGCTATGAACCGGTCTCCTGCCTCGCCTGTGCGGGAGTCCATTTCGTCGATTTTCACGGCAAAATACTCGGATCGAAAAATAACGAGTAGCGAGGATTTCGGCTTTTAAAAAAGCGGCATCATCGGATCCGATCGCGCAGCTTTTTTCTTGAAGATATGAGTCTATCCTCAGGCGTTCAGCCGATTAAGCGCGGGGCGGTTGCGAAGCTGGATCCGCCGGGAAGTTTCCAGTGCAATCGTACCGGAATGCGCGAACTGGGTGAAGGTCCGCGACACCGTCTCGATCGTCAATCCAAGATAATCCGCAATATCCTGGCGCGACATCGGCAGCTCGACCGTGGCACCGACCGAATTGCGGCCGGCCATCTCGAGCAGGAAGCCGGCCACGCGCTCTTCGGCGCTTTTGATGAGAGCCAGCGAATGCTCCTGCACCCGCTGGAGTTCGCGCATCGTCAGCATCCAGAGCTGCCGAGCCAGGCTCTTTTCATGCTCGGCGCGCGCCATCACCGCACTGCGCTTGGCGACCAGGATCTGGGCGTCGCAAAGCGCCTCAGCCGAACACAAATGGATTTCGCCGGCCTCTACGCCGAAGATATCCCCGGGCAGATAGAAGGCACTGATCTGGCGGCGGCCGTCATCCAACATGCGATATGTTCGCACCGCGCCGGAGATGACCTGGTAAAGATACTCGGCGGGCTCATGCTCGCCGTAAATTTCGTTGTTGCGGACAAATCGCATCGGGGCGCCTATCAGGCCCAGCGGACCCTCCATTGAGGGGGCCGAGGCGGCCGGGCGGGCGTAGATCGAGGACTTGGCGGTTGCGACGGCGGTCAGCATGGCAAAACTCCGGTTTCGATCGTTGATGTCCGGACCCTGCCGATTTCCGATCCTTTCGAAAATTCAGGTTGCTCCCCTAAGTAAAAACCCCGAGGCCCCGTAAAACTACGGAAGGAAAGCGGTTTTCAGCTGAAACAGCGAAGTGACGTGCACCCGTTGAGCTAGGTCAAACCGCATCGGCCGTTTTCGGCGAAAATATCCAACGGCTCCACACCGAGATTCAAGTTCACGGCCATGAAAAAACTCGCCGCAATCTTGTCCCGGCTTTTCGAACCCTCGCAGTGGCGAGACATCAAAACGGCCCCGTCCGATCGCGAGCTTGATCTCGCCGTCATCGACGGCGAGATCCATCCGATCTGCGGGTTCTGCCTTCGTCATAGAGATGACTGGCTGGATGCGGAGACGTTGAGGCCCGTCAACGTGACCGCGACGCATTGGCGCTTCCGCTGGCCGATGATCTTCCCCGTCAGTTGCTGCTAAGGAGGCATCCGATGCGTGGACCGATCAGAGGGATGATCGCGCTGCTGTCAGAATCACGGCTCGGTTCGCGGCACAAGCGCATCGACCGGACGCTGGTACTGGCCTGGGCCGGGATCGTGATCGCTCTTTTGATCATTCTGTTCGCCATCCGATGAAGCCGGCGGCTCCTCATCAAGGATAGCGCGCCACGCAGCCCCATCCAGATCGTCATATTGCCCATTTTTCAAAGACCAGAGGAAGCCGGCGAGACCTGCGGCGCCGAGCGCGAGCGCGAGCGGGACAAGGATGATCATAACTTCCATCAAGCTGCTCCCTTCGCGCCGCTTCGCGCGCGCAACGCGTTGAGGATGACCAATAGAGATGATCCGGACATGGCAGCGGCGGCGATCAACGGCGTCACCAGACCGGCGATTGCGACCGGCACTGCGAGAGCGTTGTAAATGACAGCAAGCCACAGGTTCTGACGCATCAGACGCAGCGCCTTGCGGGAAATGGTTATAGCGGCTTGTACCGGGGCGAGTTCTTCCCCGAGGAACACCGCATCCGCCACGGACTGGCTCATATGTGTGGCCGAGATGGGCGATATCGAAGCATGGGCCGCCGCCAGCGCCGGCGCGTCGTTGAGACCGTCGCCGACCATCAATACCTTGAGACCTCGGCGGGAGAGTTCCTCGATGCGGGCGATCTTGTCGACCGGTGTCACTTCGGCTCGCCATTCGCAGATTCCGAGCGACTCTGCTGCCGCCCGCACGGCGGGCTCCCGATCGCCCGACACGATCTCGACGCCGATACCCCGTCTCTGGAGTTCCCAGACCACGGTTTTGGCATCAAGGCGCAAACGCTGCCTCACCGCGAAGACATGACAGGATGAACCGTGACGGAAGGCCACTACCGACGCTTCGGGGTCGCGGCTGAGAATCGCGTTGGCCGCATCCTCCGCGCCACAATAGGATGGCCGTCCGAGCCTGACCTCCGATCCGTCCACGACGCCGTGCACGCCCTGCCCCGGCTCTTCCTGAAACCCGGCCAGCGGCGAGGTCGCCTTTGCCGCCCGCGCGACGGCGGCCGCGACGGGATGACGGCTCGACAGCGCCACACGGCCGGCCAGAGCGAAAATACCGGACGGAATTGTCTCGGCATTCGTGACATCCAGTTCCGGCAAGGTAAGCGTACCGGTCTTGTCGAAGATGACATGGTCGATCGCTGCCAAGCGTTCGATCGCATCGCCGGAATTAAGCAGCACGCCGGAGCCGAACAACGCGCCGGAGGCCACGGTCTGGGCCGCCGGAATGGCAAGGCCGAGCGCGCATGGACAGGTGATGATGAGCACAGCGATGGCAGTTACGACCGCGTCATGCAAACTCGCGCCCGCGATCAGCCAGCCAATCATCGTCAACAGTGCGGCGGCGTGCACGACCGGCGCATAGAGCCGCGAGGCTCTTTCCGCCAGACGAACATAACGAGAGCGCGCCTGTTGCGCGTTTTCAAGCAAGCGGGAGATTTCCGAAAGCAGCGTTTCCTCGGAGGCCGCCGAGACCCGCACACGCAGCACACCGGTTCTGACAAGCGTGCCAGCATAGACCGGACTGCCGACAGTAACGGTCTTTGGCAGCGTCTCGCCGGTGATCAGGCTCTGGTCTATCTCGGATCGCCCGCTGATCACGTTGCCATCGACCGCGGCGCGCTCGCCGGGCCGCAGCAGGACAATGTCCCCCGGCTGGATGGCCGCAACAGGAACGGTGACAATCTCCCCATCATCGATGAATTTCGTCGCCGTCTCCGCTTTCAATGCGGCCAGATTACCGGCGAAAGCGCGGGTCTTTCTCCGCATATTCTGGTCGAGGTATCGTCCTGCCAAAAGGAAGGCGATCAGCATGATCGCGGCATCAAAATAGGCGTGTTCGGCATGCGAGGCGGTCTCGAACAGCGACATGGCCAGCGCGAGCGTGATACCAACGCTGATCGGTACATCCATATTGACGCTGCGGGCGCGCAGTGCCGTCCAGGCCGAGGAAAAGAACGGCTGGGCCGAATAGGCCGCGGCGGGCAGCACGATCAGCGCTGACAGCCAGTGAAAGAAGTCGCGCTGCTCCGGGAGCAGGTCGCCTGCGATGCCTGACCACACCGGAACCGACAGCATCATCACATTCATCGCGGCAAAAGCCGCGACGCCGAGACGGCGCAACAGGGAGCTTGCCCGTTCCGCTTCCCGGGTCTCGGTGCCTGCCCGTTCGAACGGATAGGCCTTGTAGCCGAGCTCGGCGAGACGATCGACGAATACGGACGGATCGATTGCTCCTGCCTTCCATTCCAGCGCTAGGCGGCGATCGGTCAAGTTGACCCGAGCCGATGTTACGTCCGGGATCTTCGACAGGTTGCGCTCGATCTTGGCCATACAGCCGGCGCAGCTGATCCCGTCGACGGCCAGGTCGAGATGCACGAGACCCTCACCGGTGTTCTTCAAGTAATGCGAAAAATCGAGCACGGATTGCATGACGTTGGTCCTCAGTTCAGGACGATGCGGTTGTGCGACAGGAACAGGCGCTTGCCATCGGCGTCGGCTTCAATCACCAGATCCCACTGGCCCGGAGCCAAACCCGTCGCCGTTCCGCGATAGTTCCCCTCGCCGCTCTCGGTAACCTGAAGAGGCTGATCGGCACGACGATCCGTGGGGCGCTCGAAATGACCTGCAAATGCCAAACCGGTAAGAGGCGACCCACCTGCATCGTTCGCGTGAAGGACCAGAATCGCATCGCCATCAGGCTTGCGATCGACATGGGCATCGACTTTCCAGCCTCGCGCATTCTGCTCAAGAGCCGCCCGGATTTCCTTCTGGTACGCAAGGCCTGCGCTATAGGCGCTGTCAACCTCGGTGCCCGGCAAGGTACTGATGGCAAGCCGCATCATCACCACGTTGACGCCGATAACGACCAGGAAAAAAGACACGACCGCGATCAGGACAAATCGCCCGGTGATCGGTCGTGCGGGTGGTATCGTCGTCGACATGCCGGAAATCCTACTCATTCAGGGCGTCACGAAATGATCGGTTGCCGAGGCTACCTCGCCCAACCCGATATCGGTGACACGGAATTTGACCGGCGCCGTCCTGTCGGCCGTTTCATTGAGCGGTGCGGTGACCAGCACGCGCAACTCCGTGGTCGAATCGCGGCCGAGGACGATCATCGGCCGATCGGGCGTGACCGAGTCGGCGCCAACGATGTGGATCTGCGCATCAGCCGGACCATCGATATCGACGGCAATGACGCGATCGAAGCCGCGCTTGTTGAGGAAGCGCAGCGTATACCCGTTCCGGATCGAACCGTCGCTGAGCTTGACTGCAACGGGGTTGCGATCATGCAGCACATTGAGCTCGAGCAACGTCCTTGTCAGCAACGCATAGAGCATCACCGCACAGACCGCGGCAATGATGGCGGCATAAACGATGGTCCGCGCGCGAACTGCCTTGAAGACTTCCGGCTTACCGGTGATGCGCTGCTGAACATTGATGTCGTTGTCGTACCCGATCAACCGCGTCGGCCGGCCGATCTTCGTCATGACGCTGTCGCAGGCATCGATGCAGAGCCCGCACTGAATACAGCCGAGCTGAGCGCCGTCGCGAATGTCGATGCCGGTCGGGCAAACCGCCACGCACTGATTGCAGTCGATGCAGTCGCCGACCTTCTCGCCCAGCGATCGCAGATCGATCGCCTTCTTGACCGAACATCGCGGTTCGCCGCGATCATATTTGTAGGTGACGTTCAGCGCCCATTCGTCGGTCAGCGCGGCCTGGATCCGCGGCCACGGGCACATGTAAACGCAGACCTGCTCGCGGGCATGACCGGCCAGCAGATAAGTCGTAGCCGTCAGAATTCCGATCCAGATGTAGGCGATCGCGGGAGCCTGAAAGGTCGCGAGATCCCTCACCAAGGTCGGCGCATCGGAGAAATAGAGCACCCAGGCGCCGCCGGTCCACCACGCGATCACGAGCCAGATGACATGCTTGAGGACGCGCCGCGCCAGGCGATTGACGGTCGTTGGCGCCGCGTCGGCCCTGATGCGTTCGCGGCGGTCTCCTTCCGTCCAGCGCTCGACGGCGTAGAACAGATCGGTCCAGACCGTCTGAGGACAAAGGTAGCCACACCAGATTCGGCCGCCGAGCGCGTTCATCAGGAAGAGCGCCATGGCAGCGAGAATCAAAAGCCCCGTGAAGTAGTAGATCTCCTGGGGCCATAGTTCGATGAAGAAGAAATAGAAACGGCGATTGGGAAAATCGATCAGTACGGCCTGACTGGGTGCGCCGAGGCCGCGATTCCAGCGCACGAAGGGCAGTAGATAATAAAGGCCGAGGCAAGCCGCCATCAGCCCCCATTTGATCCGGCGGAATGTGCCGGCAACGCTTTGCGGGTAGACTTTCTTCTGGGCCACATAGAGCGGCCCGTCTTCATCGAACTGCAAATCGGCCGGGGATATTGGTTTATTCATCGAGAAAACTCGCACGGGGGTTCTCAGGATGAACTTTTAGGGCAACCGCCGTGACCTCACTTGACGTACATCAACCGGGCGGCTGCGTTTTTGAACGGCTTATTTGCCGCCGCCCAGTGAATGTACGTACACGGTCAGCGCCTTGATGGTGACGGGGTCGAGACGGCCGGTCCAGGCCGGCATGACGCCTGCGCGGCCATTGGTTATGGTTTCCACGATCGCGGCTTCGTCCGAACCGTAGAGCCAAATCTGATCCGTCAGGTTGGGTGCGCCCATCTCCTGGTTGCCCTTGCCGTCCTTGCCGTGGCAGGCCGCGCAATTCTCTTCGAAAATCTTCGCGCCCGCCGCTGCTTTGAAGCCCGGTTCGGTCGACAGCCCGGATAACGAACGGACATAGTTGGCGACGGTTACGATTTCGTCCGGCTTCAAAATACTATCGCGACCGAAGGCCAGCATTTGTCCTTCGTGAGCCTTGGCGTCGCCGGAGCGCGCGCCGAACTGGATGGTTTGCATGATCTGGTCGAGCGAGCCGCCCCACAGCCAATCATCGTCGTTGAGGTTCGGATATCCCTTTGCACCGGCCGCACCCGTGCCATGGCAGGGCGCACAATTGTCGCCGAATACCGTCTTGCCGCGCGCGCGCGCCAGCGACAGCAGATTTGGATCTTTCTCGATCTCGGCGAGAGAGGCGCCGGCAAGCACCTTCATCTTGTCGCCGCGTATGACCTCAAGCTCGGCGAGATCCTTCGCGACGGCGGCGCGGTTAGTGTAATGCAGGACCCCGGCGGTGTATCCGCTGACCAGTGGCCAAGCCGGATAAACGATCCAATACGCAACGGCCCAAAGGATGGTGGCGTAAAAGGTCAGCACCCACCAGCGTGGCAGCGGCGTATTCAGCTCCTTGATGCCGTCCCACTCGTGGCCCGTGGTCGAGCGGCCGGAGACGCTGTCAAAGTCGTTGTGATCGGTCATAGCTTAATCCTCGCGCAGCGGCATGCTGGCCGCACTATCGAACAGCGTCTTGTTGCGGGGACGCAGCGCGTAAACCACGATGGCGATGAAAATCCCGACAAACACCGGAGTCCAGAACGTGAGAACGAGATTCGATGCCAGATTTTCGAGTGAGACGATTGCTTTCATGTCGAACCTCTTCAGCGCAGATTTGCTTTTTCGTCATAGAGTTTGAAATCGACCAGCGTTCCCAGCATCTGCAGGTACGCGACTAGAGCATCGAGTTCGGTTGGATTGCCCGACCTGCCGTCGAAATTTCGAACGGAAGCTTTCGGATAGCGCTCCTGAAACGCCTCGGCGCCTGCATTGTCCGGATCGGCCTGGGCCAGCAGGTCAGCCTTTGCATTGGCGATCTGCTCGTCGGTATAGGGAACGCCGACCGCACGGCTGGTGCGCAAATGTGCCTCCATATCGTCGAGTTTGACTTCCGTCTCTGCTAACGCCGGATAGCCCGGCATGACCGATTGCGGTACGATGGCTCTCGGGTCGGTGAGATGGCGGACATGCCAATCGTCGGAATATTTGGCGCCGACACGCGCAAGATCAGGACCGGTACGCTTCGACCCCCACTGGAACGGATGATCGTACATGCTTTCTGCCGCCAGCGAATAATGCCCGTAACGCTCGACCTCGTCGCGCAGCGGCCGGATCATCTGGGAATGGCAGAGATAGCACCCCTCCCGCACGTAGATGTTGCGCCCGGTTAACTCCAGAGGCGTGTACGGGCGTATGCCATCGACCACCTCGATCGTGCTCTTGAGATAGAACAGCGGCGTGATCTCGACGAGACCGCCGATGGAGATGACCGCGAGAATCCCCGCGATCAGAATGATCGAATTCTTTTCGAATATCTTGTGTCGATTCCAGAAGGACATGGAGATAACCCTATTCGGCAGGCTGTAGCAGTCCTGCGGCCTGCGACGTTTCTTCGGCTTCGCTAGCGTTGACCGTCATCCAGAGGTTAAAGGCCATGATCAGCGCGCCGACCAGGAACAGTGCCCCACCCGCTGCACGGATGATGTAGAAGGGATGCATCGCCTCGACGGATTCGATGAAGGAGTATTCAAGGAACCCAAGCGAGGTATAAGCGCGCCACATCAGGCCCTGGAGGATTCCCGACACCCACATCGCGGAGATGTAGAGAACGATGCCGATCGTCGCGATCCAGAAGTGCCAGTTGACGAGCTTGAGGCTGTAGAGGCCTTTGCGATTCCAGAGCCACGGCACCAGGCAGTACAGTGCGCCGAACGAGACGAAGCCAACCCAGCCGAGCGCGCCGGAATGCACGTGGCCGATGGTCCAATCCGTGTAATGGCTGAGCGAATTGACGACCTTGATCGACATCATCGGCCCCTCGAAGGTCGCCATGCCGTAAAAGGCCACCGAAACCACCAGCATGCGCAGGACGGGGTCGGTGCGGAGCTTGTCCCAGGCACCGGACAGGGTCATCAGGCCGTTGATCATGCCACCCCAGGACGGCATCCAGAGCATGATGGAGAAGGTCATGCCGAGCGTCTGCGCCCAGTCAGGCAGCGCAGTGTAGTGCAGGTGGTGCGGACCGGCCCAGATATAGAGGAAGATCAGCGCCCAGAAGTGGATGATGGAAAGCCGGTAGGAATAGATCGGCCGCTCGGCCCGCTTCGGAATGAAGTAATACATGATCGCAAGGAAGCCGGCGGTCAGGAAGAAGCCGACCGCGTTATGCCCGTACCACCACTGGAACATCGCATCCTGCACGCCGCCCCAGGCGATGTAGGACTTTGAGCCCAACAGAGACACTGGTAACGCCGGATTATTGCCAAGGTGGAGCACAGCGATCGTGACGATGAACGCCAGATAGAACCAGTTAGCGACGAAGATATGTGGCTCCTTGCGCTTGACCAGCGTCAGCAGGAACACAAGGAGATAGGTGACCCAGACGATCGTGAGCCAGAGGTCGGCATACCACTCGGGCTCGGCATATTCCTTGGACTGGGTGACACCGAGCAGATAGCCGGTGCCGGCAATCAGGATGAAGAAGTTGTAGCCGAGCACGACAAACCAGGGCGCGAGATCGCCGGCAAGCCGCGTGCGGCAGGTCTTCTGCACGACGTAAAACGAGGTCGCGATCAGAACGTTGCCGCCAAAGGCGAAGACCACTGCCGACGTGTGCAACGGCCGCAGGCGCCCAAAGGTCGTCCAGGGCAGATCGAGGTTCAGCGCCGGCCAGGCAAGCTGCAAGGCGATAATCAGGCCGACTGTAAAGCCGGCGATTCCCCAGAATACTGCAGCAACGGTGGCGAATTTGATCGGCCCGAGATTGTAGTTGGGCCGGCCGTTGATCTCTTGCGGCGGCGGTGCGGCCGGACGGTCGTAATATCGGTTCAGGATGATGAAGCTCGCCGCCAAGCTCGCCACGCAGCCAAGCGTGGCATGAAAGGCAAACGGCGCGTCGTGCGCCAGTCCGGCCCCGATCAGACAGAGAAATGCGAGTGCGACAAAAAGTGGAAATAGAATCGCCTCACCGACGGTCATCGATTTCGAGGCGGTAGACGTCTGCATCATGGCGCAACTTCCTTCGGAATGAGGATGCAATCAGGGAAACACATGCGCGGGCCGCAAGATTTGATCGAGATCAAGAGACCCCGGCAGGAACGCTCGACGCTTCCACCGAGGCTTCGTGACGGGTTTCCCGAACGAGTGACCTCAGCGTCGATTCGTTGGGACAGTATTTTGACGGGGCTGCAATCCGCTTGTGCCGGAGATCCCGGGCGCAGCGCGCCTTTGATGCACACTGACTGCATACCCGGCGCAAATCTCGCAACTCATCGGGATGAGCGATTGCAAGCGATTCTTCCGTTAGTCCCGCGTAGGCTAGGCGCTCGCGGAGCTGCTCCAGCGAATCGGACGATGTAGACATCAACGTCACAAGCTCGGCGGGCGAGATGTTGAGATCATAGGCGATTGCCTCGATATCCTGAGAGTCCAGCCGCCTCACCTCTCTCCATCGAGAGATGGCGCATTTGGCGCGATTAAGAAGATTATGAAGGAATGAGCCGTCGGATCGGCCAGCCGATTGAGTCGCCATGGTGCCCCCTTTTGGGACTTTCTTAATTTTAGGAAAGGGCCTCTCCGTTGATCTGGATCAAACGGCGCTGCTGAATTGCGCTGTCTGCGGCCCCCTGTAGGCGTCGAAGAGCGCGGCAATGAAGCGCACGATTGGCCGGCCCAACCCGGTTACGACCAGATTCGAATCCGCGATTTCGACCAGGCCGTCCCTGACCATGGGCGCGAGCATCAGCAGTTCGCGGCTTAAGTCTGCACCCGGCGCGACCGCGGCAAAGTCGACCGAGAAGTCGCACATCAACCGCTCGATGACCCGCCCACGCCATCGATCGTCGGCGTCAAGCCTGCGGCCACGCACGGACGCAAGGCTTCCGGCTTCGACGGCGTGGATGTATTTCGGTACATCGAAGATGTTCTGCACAAAGCCTTCGGCAAAGGTCGAAATCGAAGATGCGCCCAAGCCTAACAGAACCCGGCTGTGGCCGTCGGTGTAGCCTTGAAAATTGCGGTGCAGCTTTCCCGACGCGGCCGCCGACGCCAGCGGATCAGCCGGCTTGGCGAAGTGGTCGATGCCAATGCGCACATATCCGCGGCGGATCAACTCATCGGCAATCAGCTCGGCCTGATCAATCCGCTGATCGAGCGACGGCAGTGTGGCCTCATCGATCCGTCGCTGGTTCGCCTTGAGGGCGGGTAAGTGGGCGTAGCCGAAGCACGCGATCCGATCCGGCTCCATGGCACTGACCAGCGCGCAGGTTTCGCGGATCGACTGTAGCGTCTGCATCGGCAGACCGTAGATCAGATCGAAATTGAGGTTGCGGATTCCAGCCAAGCGGAGCCGCTTGACCGCCGACTCGACCACGGAAAGAGGCTGGATCCGGCCGATCGCTGCTTGAACCAGCGGATTGACGTCCTGAACGCCGAGGCTCGCGCGAGTAACACCGAGTTCGGCAAGTCCGTCGGCGAGCTCCGCGGCCACGTAGCGCGGATCGAGTTCAATGGCGTGCTCAAATCCAGGATCAAATCGAAAGTGCCCGCCAAGGACCGCCAGAATGGATCTCAGACCATCCAACCCAAGAATGCTCGGCGTTCCCCCGCCCCAGTGCAGCCGCCGGATATCAGGCAGTTCCCTGATCAGGCCCGCGACCAGGCCGATCTCGGTTTCGAGCGCGCCGCGGTAGTGAGATTACTTCGTCGCGGACTGCCATCTTGGTATTGCAGCCACAGTAGAGGCAGATTTCGCGGCAGTAAGGCACGTGGAGATAGACCGATATGCTTTTCTGCTCACCCAAGCTGTGAAGCCAGGCCTTGTGCTCCGCGGAGCCAACCAAAGGCGTAAAGTCTGCCGCGGTCGGATACGATGTGTATCGCGGGACATTCTGGCCCGCGTAGCGGCGTGCGATATGGTTCACGGGACCACCCGTTTCTGGCTGATGCGTGAAACGTACTCAAGGCAGCAGGACGCATGCCGGCGCGGTGGGCGACTTCAGCTCCACGGCATCAGCGAAAATCGTCCAGTCATGGACATGCTTCTGCCTGCAAAACTTCGCTTCGGCTTGCCTGATTGCTTCGGTTAACGAAGGCGCCTCCACATTAAACGCCGCTTGACATGCACGGTGTTCGTGTCCGGTGTCGTCACAGACCGTCTTGATAAAGCGAACGTCGAACGAAAGCATAATGAAAACTCCTGTTTCTCGAGTATTCTCCCGCAGGCCGCGAAAATTGCATTGACCAAAATCAATCAGACGTCGTGATCGATGGTCCATCCGGTCGCAATGACCGCAAAGCTGATTATCGCAAGGATACCGAACAGGGTTTCGACGAGGCTCAACTCTCCGCTGACGTTGGCGGCGAGCAAAACCACGGCCATTACCGGAAGGCTAAATAGAAGACTGGCAGCACGGACCATGGGATCACCCTGCTAAGCCCAACTGAGGCAAGACACTGCACGGTTTACCAGGGCTGCTTTTGATCCAGCTCAAACATCTCCTCCCGAGAGCGTCAGTATGGCTCAGCTGACAAAGGAGAGGTCTCGTGACTACCGCTGACGCACTTACACTCGTCGCGCTGACCGCGCTGTTTGCGGCCTTCGCCGCACAATGGCGTGGGCCGAAGCGATCACGCGCCGGGATTCCGCTGCCCACGCCCCGACGACCACATCAAGCCGACGCAAGCGGCGTTTTTTCTAACACGAAGAACGGAACGCCAGCGATTGCGAAACGCCACATCGTGCGTCAAGGCAATAGACCCCCGTCGACGTATTTCAATAAAAGCGACAGCCGCCGGGATATCGATCCATCAGCTGGCCGTGGCCGCGGATGGGTCTCGATTTCCTCGGCTTGACGCGATGCCTGTGAACCCACGTCTCCGTTTGAGCAATCCGTAGGACTTTCGGTATCGTAAGTAGAGCGCTTTGCGCGCTCGATTTCGATGACGTCACCGATCATGGGAACTGTCCAGCGAGCATATCTGGCTGATGCCTCGCTTCAGGAGCAGATGCGTTCGAAAACACCGGCAAACCGAAGCCGCCTCCGCTGGAATGCTGTCGCAGCATCCACGCGGCCACGCGTTCCGAACGCAGCGACGGCGCAAAAAGATGGCCTTGACCAACATCGCACCCTGCCTCACGGACGCGCGAGAGTGTACGCGGATCTTCGATACCTTCGGCCACAACCTTCATTTTAAAGGCCCGCCCAAGCCCAATTGATGCTTCGATAATCTTCATCATGTCTTCGTCGGAGTCGCAGCCTTTGACGAAGGATTGATCGATCTTCAATTCGCTGAACGGAAGCCGCGCCAGCGCTGCCAGCGACGAATAGCCAGTGCCAAAATCATCGATGGCGGCACCGATCCCCTTGATCCTCAGCCGCACGAGAATGTCCGTCGCGCGATCAACATCCGACATGGCGACGCTTTCGGTGACCTCCACAATGAGAGATGCCGGCAAGAGCTGTTCGGCGCGAAGCATGCTCTCAATCCTCTCTGGAAGCGCAAGGTCGGTCATCAGCGAGCCGGAGACGTTGACGGCGATGGTAAAGCCCGGATGTTCCTCGATAAGCTTACGGCCCTGCGCGATCGCCAATAAGAGGATGTGGTTGGTCAGTTCCGGCATGAGACCGAGCCGCTCGGCCGCCGGAATGAATGTGCCGGGCGGCACGACACCCAATTCCGCCGAACGCCATCGCGCCAAGGCTTCGGCACCGATCACCCGTCCAGTTTTGAGGTCAACCTTTGGCTGGAATTCCACCGCGAGCTCGGTTTTTTCCAAGCCAGTCAAAAATTGCTCACGCGTGATGTCCTGCACCGCGTTCCGGCTTTGATAGCTCAGTCGCGCATAAGGGGGTAGCATCAGGGCCACCCGCAGCTTGTCCAGATTGAGTGGCTTGTTCAGGCAACCGGTTAGGTTAAGCGCCAACCCCTCCGCGACGCGCATGGTCGAGTTCAAAATACGTTCCTCGCACCCGCTGATCACAACGATCGGCAGGGCCTGGAGGCCACATTCGGCGACGAGACGAAGTAATTCGACGCCATCATGCTCACCGAGCGACAGATCGAGGGTCATCGCGTCGAACGACTCGCCCTGAAGCAATTCGGAGGCGACATCGAACGTCGATGCTGTCACCGTGTCGTAACCCAGTTTCGCGGCAATCATACCGATGACCGTGCGTTGCACGACGTCATCATCGACGACCAGCAGGCGCCCCTTGCTGTTCTCTGTCTGTCTGGAAATTTTACGCATTACGGAAGCTCCCCTAAGGATGACAATAACTGGTGTTCGGCAAAGGCGGCCATCTGTTTGAACGCGCTCTGGAGCGCCGAAATCGCGCTTTCCAGCTGCACTTCATCGATCGTTTCAGCGGCGGACTCCAATTCCTGGGCAAGCCAAGAAAGGCGCTCAAACCCTAAAGTTGCCGCCGAACTCTTGATCGAGTGGGCTTCACGCCTGGTCGCAAGCCGGCTCGCTCCGGTCGACGTCATGACGGCGATTTTTTGCTCGGTATCGGTGATAAACATCCGCAGAACATCTGTGGCATTCTCAAGCCCCAGTTCCACGCCCAATTGGTTGAGGACGCGCGCGTTTAAGATCGGACGGCTGGTCATGCGAATAGCCGCTTCGGCTCGGAAGTCGTGGAACGCAACAAGGCCGCGTTCAATCGATCTTTGTTGACCGGTTTGGTGACAAAGTCATTCATGCCCGCCGCAAGACAATTGTGTTCGTCCTGCCTTTCGGCGTTTGCGGTCAGCGCGATGACATAGGTGTTGCATGCTGGAGGGGGTAGGCGGCGAATCAACCGGGTCGCGGCCAGTCCATCCATCTCGGGCATCATGACGTCCATGAGCACGAGGTCGTAAGACGTGTTCTGCACCGCGGTAACCGCCTGAACGCCATTCTCGACGACATCCGGTTCGATACCCTGCTTTTCGAGCAGCTTCCGGATCACGAACTGATTGGTCAGATTATCCTCGGCAACAAGCACCTTGAGATGGCGAGCCGGCGACAGAGCGAGTTCTTGATCCGAACAACACGCGTCCGCCGCCGGAACGACGTCGGTCTGCGGCTGAACCTCGACCGAAAAACGAAACGTGCTGCCTTTGCCGAGGATGCTCTGGACCGTTATCTCGCCGCCCATGCACGAAACGAGGCGCTTGCAAATGGCAAGGCCGAGTCCCGTTCCGCCGAATCTGCGCGAAATCGAGCTGTCGACCTGTGAAAATTCCCTGAACAGCAGGCCGATCGCATCCGGGGGAATTCCCAAGCCGGTGTCCGTGACGGCGAAATTCAATTTTATCGGCTTGTCTGCGCGGAACTCGGCTCCGACCTTGATGTCAACGGTACCGTTCTCGGTAAATTTGATGGCGTTGCCAACGAGATTGAACAAAACCTGACGGACGCGCGCAGGATCTCCGATGACGGCCTCGGGAACATTTGTGTCGACCGTCGACGTCAGCCGAATCCCTTTGGCCTTGGCGCGTGATATCAGGAGTTCTACCATTGAGGAGACCGACTGACGGACGTCGAAATCGACACGCTCGATCTCCAGTCGATCGGCATCCAGCTTGGAAAAATCCAATACGTCATTTAGAATTTGCAGAAGGTAGTCTGCCGACTCTCGAAGCGTGGCGGCGATCTTCTTTTGCTCGGCCGGAAGATCGGCCGAAACAAGCAGATCGGCCAGGCCGATCACTCCATTCATCGGCGTCCTTATCTCGTGACTCATCATCGCGAGGAACTCGGAACGGGCGCGGGTGCCCGCCTCTGCGGCATCGCGAGACTTGGCGAGGCCCGCCTGATAGCGGATGATCAGAATCGAGACGACGCCGATGACGATGCTCAAGAGAGCCGCCACCATGATGTCCTTGTCCCGATCTTGCCGGTAAAACGCGAAAACTTCGTCCGTGGCCTGGCCAACGCTCACCGCGAGCGGATAATCTCTGACCTTGCGAAATGCGAACAGTCGCTCGACCCGATCGAGGGAACTGCGAGCGAGATACGATCCGCTGGTTTCGTTCTGAAGCCGCGCCAAGACGGGGCTGCCAGACAGCGATTTACCGATCTCGGCGGGCCCGTTTACCGCTCGAGCGCGGACGATGCCGTCGAGACCAAATAAAGTGACCGTACCTTTGTTTCCAATTTCAACCGAAGTGTAAAAGTGTGAGAGATACTCCGGATCCACCGACACGACGACCACGCCGCCGAACGAACCGTCTCTCGCGACGATGCGCCGGGATAGCTGGATAGACCATTTATTCGAAACGCGCCCGAGAATCGGCTTGCTGATGAACAGAACGTCATCGGTGCTTTTCGCGTGGATTTTGAAATGTTCGCGGTCGTGCAGATCGATCCCTTTGAGCCCAGGATCGATGTTGCTCGATAGCATAATTCCGTTGCGACCGATGATGGAAACCTGAAAGGAGAAATCGGTCAAAAACTGGCTGTTTTTCGACCATAGCGACATGTCGAAGCCGTCAGGGTCCTTTGCATAGGAGGCGCGGACATAAAGCAGCGTCTGATCGGCGGCCTTGATCGAACGGACAATTTGCTCTTCGAAGGCGCGAGCCAGATTGGAGCCGTTCTGGATGGCGGCCCGTTCTGCTCGCGTGCGCTCGTCGGAAATGCTGTAAAATATACCAGCCCAGACCAACCCGATCGCGGATACGCTGATCAGCGCGCTGCCGTGGCGACCCAACAGCCGCGAGACGGTCTCGATGCCGATGTCGAACCAGCTCGCCGTAGGCTTTAAAGATTTACGAAGATCGCCCATCCCCGTCGCCTTTCGGGATGATCTCCAAAATCAGGTTTGTCAGTGCCATGTGCGCCAGACACGACGCCACGTCGAACGCCGCGTGTAACGCCAAGATCGAGTCTTCCATCTCGCTTGGGTTCATGCCGGGCGCGTCTTTTTCGAGATCACGTGCAATCTTCGACAAAGTCAAAACTACAAACGTCCCCGCCGAACTCTTGATGGAGTGCGCCTCCCGCCCCACCAGCTGCCGGTCCATGCTGCTTGCGGTGCAGGCATCGATTTTCGCTTTGGTATCGGCCAGAAACGCGGAGAGAACCTCGAGCGTGTTCCTGGTGCCAAGCTCTGTCTTCAGCGAACCGAATATCTGCTCGGCAAAGATCCGATGGTCGCTCATGCGGACGGTCCTGATTGCCGACATCTTCGAAGAAGAAATTAGCCCCGCGACCACAGTTGACCACCGAACCCTGCCGCCTCCTTAATTCGATTCCGAAAAGGTCAGACCTTGAGCGCAGGAAGTGGCGAGGTCGCAAATCGCAGTTTAATCGTTGTAAAATGGCCTATCGGAATCGGGCAAACTATGCGGCGCATCCGGATTAATACGGATGTCGATTTTCAACGTGAGCCGCTCGCCTCGGCCGACAATTCGGCGGCGATCAAATCGCTCGATGTCTTATTAAGTTCGTCACCCAACCTTGCGTGCGCCGCTTCCCATACGCGCGAGGCGATTTGTGGTTCGCGATCCATCAGGCTGTGCAGATCTGAAGCATCGAGCGCTAATAGACGTGTCGGCTGCAGGGCTTGTACGGTCGCCGAACGCCTGGTTTGACGCAAAGCGGCAATTTCGCCAAAGAAGTCGCCTGAGCTGAGCTTCACCCGCTTGTGGCTCAATTTGATCTCGACCTCGCCGTCGACGATCAGATACATCGAATGCGCTGGCTCGCCCCGCCGCGCGATGATGGCTCCCTTATCGACCTTTTGCGCCCGCAGGATTTTCATCACGTCCGCGATCTGAGTTGCACTAAGCTGGCTGAACAGTGGAATGCGCGCGACCAGGCCCCAGGTCACGACAAAGTCTCTCCTGTGCACCTCGTTGGCAAATGCGGTTGCGACGATACCGACCGGCAAAGCCACCATCAAAAGACCCGCGAAGATGGTTAATCCGCCGATCAGGCGGCCTGTTGCTGTGATTGGCACGGCATCGCCATACCCGACCGTACCGAGCGTAACGATGGCCCACCACATCGCCTCCGGAATAGTGCCAAATTTCTCCGGCTGCGCCGCGCTTTCCGCGAGATGCATCAGTCCGGCCGCAATCAGCGTCGCACCGCACAGGATGACGAAACAACCGAACAGCGCGCGGCGTTCGGAATAGAGCGCATCCAACAGGGAACGCATTGCCGGCGAATAGCGGCTTAGCTTGAAAAACCGGATAAGCCGCAGGACCAGCACGATCCTGAAATCGGTCGACACCAAAAACGACAACCAGAAAGGTAGAATCGCCGCCAGGTCGATCAGTCCCGCGGGGCTTACCGAAGACCGAAGCGCTGCCTGGAAGGCTCCCAGACGCCGCCATGGAGGGTGTTCGACCGCTACCCAAAGCCGCGCAGCATATTCCAGGGAAAAGATCGCCAGCGCGGCATATTCGACGAACTCGAACAAACGGCCGTAAGCCGCCGCCATCGCCGGCACGGACTGCATCACCGTTGCGGCCAGCGTCACCACGATGGCGCCGACCAGCGCCCAGTTGACGACGGCGCTGATGGCGCCGACCTCCGCACCTTGATCGAGGACAAGATACAGCTGGCGGCGCGCATGGCGTTGAAGAGACACCGCTGTACTCGCCTTTGCTAGCAGCCTCTTAGACCGAACGATCGAGCGGGCTCGACGTACTGAAGCCAAGAAGCTGATACACGGGGCAGTACATCAGGATCGCCGTTGCGATCAGATAAATCGCGATAACAATGCCGGGACCAGAGCCTTGCGCAAAGACATTGTCCTTCGCGAGGTAAGCGAGGATCCCGATCATGGACCGAATAACCAGATCGACAGTTCCAACGTTGCGTTGCATTTCCGATCTCCAGGTTGTTCACCCTGCAATTCTGGATGCATTGCTTCTGAATGGCTTTGACATTCATCAAATGTCGAACGCGAACAGAAGCCGAGCCCCTTTGATCTGCGTCAACGTCCATGGACGCCGCTTGGTCTATTTTTTGAAATCGCTTCCACTCATATGAGGCAGCCATGGAATATTTTCATCAGGAAACCGTTCGGGAAAATATCTCCCGTCCCGCCAGGACCGTCGCTCCCGAAATGACCATGGGCGACCTGTTGCGCCTGTTCAGCTCGAACGAGTTTGCCGCTTATCCTGTCGTGCGTGATGAAAAGCTCATCGGAATCGTTTCAAGGAGAGATTCCATCAGATCTTTCGCTGCAAAGGCGCGGACCGACGCCGCGCATTTCGATGCGGCCATGGGAACGACCGTTGAGCAGATCATGTCCTCACGGGTCGTGACGGTCGAGCCGGACGCAACGTTGGATAAGCTGGTTGACCTGATGGCAGCCCACGATTTTGAGAGCTTTCCAGTCGTGGATCGCGAGAATCGCGTGCGAGGCATCATTGCTCGCGACGACGTCGTTCGGGCTTTGGCACGCTGCACGTGGCGCGCGCCTCAGCCCCCGCCGCTGAGCGTGCCGTCGTTTGGTTATGCCATCGCGTAGACCCGCCGCCTAAAGTCCTGCTGCGAGTGCGATGCGCATCAATTCGGATACGCTGCGCGCACCGGTCTTGGCCATGAGATTGGCCCGGTACACCTCGACCGTGCGCGGGCTGATGCTCAGCTCATGCGCGATCACTTTGTTGATCTTGCCCGCAACGAGACCCTGCAGGACATCCCGTTCGCGGGGCGATAGCTCAGCCAACCGCGCCTCTGCTTCCTTTCGCGCTGAATTATCCCCCTGAGCTACCGGGCGGGCCTCCAACGCGGAGCGAATGGCGCCAAGGAGCACGGCGTCATCGAACGGCTTTTCGATAAAATCGGCGGCGCCCGCTTTCATCGCATCAACCGCCAACGCCACGTCGCCGTGCCCCGTCATCAAAATCACCGGACACGGAATTCCATCGCTCTTGAGCTTGCGGACGAGTTCGATGCCACTCATTCCGGGCATTCGGATATCGGAGACGACACAGGCTGGGACACTATTCGTCGCCTTGGCGAGAAAGGCATTCGACGACTCGAAGACTTCCGGCTGAAATCCATTGACGTCGAGCAAAAACGCCAATGAATCGCGCATCGCGGCGTCGTCGTCGATGACATGAATCACTGTCTTGTCGGGCATTATTCAGTCTCCGGTTCTGCAAACGGCAGCGTGAACTCGAACACGGTTCCTCCACCTTCGTTCGGGCGCGCGGAGATGCGGCCGCCATGCGCCTCGATAATGGTCCGGCAGATTGAAAGGCCAACCCCCATGCCGTCCGCCTTACTGGTTATGAACGGCTGGAACAAGTGCCCCGCGATCTCCGGACTAATTCCGGCTCCGGTATCTGAGACCGAGAAAAACGCGAATTCGCCATCGCGTTTGGCTTCGATCGTCAATTCCCGGCGGTCCGTGGTTTCCATGGCCTCCACAGCATTTCTGATCAGGTTAAGCGCAACCTGCTGAACCTGGATCTTGTCGACGATAATGTCGGGAAGTTCGCGATCGCAGCGCAGCGATACCCGAACCCCCTGCTCTCTCGCACCTACCAATGCAAGCGCCGCGGCCTCCTCCAGAAGCGTGGCCGGGTTTTCCATGGCGTGCTGGGTTTCACCCTTGGCGACAAATTCCCTGAGCCGCTTGATGATGTCGCCGGCGCGCAGCGCCTGATTCGAGCTCCGGTCGAGCGCGTCCCGGATTCTCTCCCGGTCGACCTGTTCGTTCTTGAGCAGGGTCGCCGCCCCGCGCAGATAGCTGGTGATCGCCGACAGCGGCTGGTTCAATTCATGCGCCAGCGAGGACGCCATTTCGCCCATCGCGGTCAGGCGAGACACATGAACCAGCTCCGATTGCAGCTCTTGCATGCGGCGCTCCTGGCTTCGCCGCTCTGTAAGATCGCGAATAAATCCAGTGAAGAATTTTTCGGACCCGAGCTGGGCCTCGCCGACGGCCAGTTCCATCGGAAACGTCGAGCCGTCCTTGCGCTCACCGACGACGATTCGTCCGATACCGATGATCCGGCGTTCGCCAGTGCTGAGGTAGCGATGCAGATAGCTGTCGTGCTCCTGCCGATAGGGAGACGGCATCAGGATCGAGACATTCTTGCCGATCACCTGATCGGCTGACCAGCCAAACAGGCGCTCGGCCGTCAAACTGAATGATCGCATCAGGCCATGCGCGTCGATGACGATCATGGCCTCGGGCACCGTGTCCAGAATCGACTGGAGCTGAGCCTGCCGGTAACGAGCGTCTTCTGTCTCGTGCAACAGCCTGTGCCCGATGTAGCCGAGGATCGGTCCCAGGACAGCAAAAAGGCAGATATCGATCAGATTTGCGGAGTTTGTATAAAGATCAGTGCCGAGGAAGAACGCGCTAATGCCCAGACAAAGCAGGGTGGCAAAAAGCGCGGGTCCCGCACCTCCCGCAAACGCGGCATAGACAACGACAGGAACGTAAATCACTGTAAAAGCACGGTCTTCGAAATATTTCTGAAGTATCAGAAGAAGGGCAAATGCAACCAGCGCGGCCAAGGCCGCCGATCCGTAGCGAAGCCAGAACAGACGTTGCCGGATCATCGAAAGGCCCGATCCACCCAACATCGGACAGTGACCATTCCGTTTCTCACCTGATTCTCGACCCCGAAAATGACGCTGGCGGGGCTGGGAACGCCCCTATGTTGATGATACCATGAATTTGAGCGTCCGTGATCTATCCGTCTATTGTACTTCCTCGGTGTCCGGCGTCTTGGTTACGCGCCATTCGGAAGAGGCGACCGTGGATAGAACTGTTGCGGACTTAAACATCGCGCATTTCAAGAAGCTGCTTTCGACCGAGGTCGATCCGGCGAAGCGTCAAACGCTCGAGCGGCTGTTGGCCGAAGAAGAGGCCAAGCTGGCACACGCCGAGGCCGCGAAAAAGGACTCCTCGGATAAAGCCTAGTCCTTCCCGTGCCATACCCTCCAGTGGGTCGGGCTGATCGCCACGCGCTCCTTGGTGAGGACCTTTATCCAACCGCTGGTGGTCCGGCAACAGGCGAAGACCAGCGGGTACACGTGATCGCCCTCGATGACCGCAAGCTCGAGATGGCGGTTGTATGGAGCGGTCGTTATTTCCTCCCAAACTGGCTCGTTGTCCATCGCATCAATCTCGCAGCAGCCGGTGTTGCCTGCACATTCAGGCTGCCGCTTCGCATGGATTGCTCTTCGGCCAACTTCTATAAACAATTCACGATAGAGCCTCGCCGGTTCGGTTCATTGACCTGCGTCAATTTTTCAGCGGCGTCACTCGCCGAACCTGGCTTTTTCCATTGCAGCACGATCGAAGCCAGACAACCCGCGGGGATGCCGGTTGTCAGGGTTGATCGCACGGTCAACCCGAAAGTGACTGGAGCGATTGCGCATCGAGGCGGAACTAGCCGCGCTCGAAGCAGCCCCTACTTCCCGTCGCACTGCACCGGGTGACCCTTGACCGCTACATGGGCACTCTACGCATAGCCAACCGCGATCAAGGCATCGTCTTCTTTCCCGATTCGCCCATTGCTGTGATCGATGCCAGGAAGCGGGCGTCCCAGGTAGTAGCCCTGTCCACGTTCACAGCCTAGCGCACTAAGCACCGTCGCCTGCTTTTCTGTCTCAATTCCTTCGGCTATGAGTCCGATCCTCAGATTTCCTGCCAGTTGCACGATGGCCTTTACGATCATCAGTGCATTCTCGCTGTCATTCATGGATCTTACAAAAGACTGATCGATCTTCAGTGTGTCGAAAGGAAGCTGGCTCAAGTGCTGCAAGCTCGAATAACCGGTCCCAAAATCATCGAGCGCGACTCGCACGCCCAGGTTCTTCAGAGATACGAGTATGGCCTTGGCAGTCTGGACATCCGAGACCAGAGCCTCTTCGGTGACTTCGATTTCGAGACGCCCCGCTGCAAAACCGCACCCGGACAAAAGCTTCAGGAGGTTTTGAGGGAGCGTGGCATCCCGCAGTTGGACGGGTGCGATATTGATCGCGATGCGTGGCGCACCCGGCCAATCTTTGGTCTCATTGCAGGCCCGGCGAAGCAGCTTCAACGTCAATGCGCCAATAAGGCCAGCCTCGACCGCAATCTGAATGAACCGACTAGGCGGCACAAGACCACGCACGGGGTGAGGCCAACGCGCCAGGACCTCATAACATGATACCCGACCGGTTTTTAAATCCTGTATCGGCTGAAAATACGGAATGATCTCGTCGTTCGCAACCGCGAGTCTCAGATCGCGCTCCAGCAGCGCGCGCTCGCGCGCATAAAACTCCATTTCCGGCTGGAAAAACTCGAATGTCTTTCTACCGTGTTCCTTTGCGCGATACAGCGCCATGTCTGCGTGGCGCATCAGCATATCGGGGGTACGCCCGTCTGCCGGCGCTGCCGCAACGCCCAGCGCCACGCCGACCACCAGCTGATGCTCGGCAAGCGCGATGGGCGCCTCAAATCTCTGGATCAATCCGGAGAGCTTTCCGGCCAAGTCGGCCTCATGCATAAACGGCATTGCCAGAATGAATTCATCGCCGCCCAGGCGCGCGACAAAACCGCCTGCCGGAAGCTCTTCCGAGAGGCGGTTTGCCACCTCCTTTAGCAGTTCGTCCCCGACGGCATGGCCATGAAGGTCGTTGATCGTCTTAAATCGATCCAGATCGACGGCGACCACTGCAAATCGCTTTGTCGGATCGTTCTCCAGCGAAGCCAGGCGCACATTCAGCTCTTCCTGCAGATAGCGGCGGTTGGGAAGCCCTGTCAGCGCATCAAACATGGACATCCAGGCGGATTGCTTGGCTTCCGCAAGTTCGAAGGCCATGCGCACACGCTCGTCACCGGCGTTGTGACGCTCGGTTACATCGCGATACATGCCCAGCAGACCGATGATTTCGCCGGTAGCGCCGCGTAACGGGGCCTTATTGGTTTCAATCCAGGCGGTCTCTCCGGTCGGCAACAGCAGAGGCTCCTCGATACCGAGCTTGGGCACGCCGGTGGTGACGACCTCAAGGTCGTCCGCCCGGTACGCCTCGGCCAGCGCTTTCGGATAGAAGTCGAAATTCGTTTTGCCAATCAGTTCGGCGGGAGACTCTACGCCCGAATCCTCCGCAAATTTTTGATTGCAACCCAGGATACGGGACTCGCGATCCTTCCAGAACATCCCTGCCGACTTGGCATCGAGCAGCGTGTTCAGGATCACGGCGGCCGCAGCATCCGCCGGCCCCAACAAATCCGACACGTCGCGAAAAACAGAGTCACGATCGACCGGATCGGCAATAACTTGCGTCATCTGCGTTCTTGGTCGGGCCAAGGACCGGATAATGTCTGTCATTGGGCGCCAACCTTTAGAAGAAATAAGGCCGATATTCGCTAATTTCTTTTCCCGGACAAACCAGCATGCCCAAAAGCTGCGGTGGCACGCTCGGCACGCGGGTCGCCGAGGCGGCGGACTTGCGAAAACAGCGGACGATCGTCGGAGGCATACGAACCGTCGCTCGTTGATTCAAAGCCACAGAATTTTTGCAAAATTTCAAACAACGCGGACGTGTCTTCCGATTTGCAGAGGATATGCGCTGCCCCGGAACAACCGCTAATCTCGCGCCGCAGCCGCTGGTCGGTTTGCTCGCTGAGTTTCCGTCCGGACCACACGATCACCGGGATCTTTGAGGTCACTTTCGCGGTGCGAAGCCTTGTCAGGAAATATAAAGCATCACCGTTCGGCATGAAGTAGTCGGTGACGATGACGGCGGGTTCATCCTGAGAGGCCATGCGTAACCCATGAGTCGCGTCCGACGCGTACATCACGTCGATGCCGCATTTGGCGAGCCGGCTCGCGAGCATCCGATTGACGTCACTATCGTCGTCAACCAGCAACACCCGTGGGCGCCGTCGTATTTCGGGAGCAGCCACGCCCATACTGTATTGCCCGATCTTTCCAACCAGGCGCGGCTCGATCTCCGCCAGCGCAACCTCAAGATCGCGCCAGAAATTCGGCCCCTTGTGCGCGTAGTACGCGCCGAAGCCTTCACATCGTTCCGGCGTCTCTGAACCTCTGCTGCCGGTGATGACAATCACGTCAACCGGCGACCGGTCCGGACCCAGCAGGTGGGCGCATGCCGACAGGCCGTCCAATTCGGGCAGATTCACATCGATTACAAGAATCTTCGGCTGGATCCTGCTTGCCTTGAGCAGCGCCTGCATTCCGTTGGTTGCCGTCTCGACATCGAAGCCCAGGCGCGTGCAGTGATTAGCCAACAGTCTCAGAACCGACGGGTCGTCGTCAACGATCAGCATTTTCGGAGAGTGAAAGCTTAGCGAAGACTCGATGGTGCGGGGATCAGGGGCCGGGCGTTCGATTTGGAGAGCAGCGGATCGTGACATGACATCGCTCCTGTTTCGATTGCCGGTTTCGTATAAGCAAATCGTCCGGCATTTCGGCATTCATCAGACCCGAAATGACCTAACGCGGCGCTAAATATTTCCTAGGTATTAACGCGTGCCGGCTGGCTTGCTGCCGCGGTGCCTTGGCTCAACGGCCTGTTGACTTGCACTCGTGCGGTTCGGTTATCGATGCGATCGAGCATCTTTTCGTCTTGCATCCGTCTCAGCAAATTCAAACCGATCCATGCGCGGCATGTTGATATCCAACAACACCAAGTCGAACCCTTGCGGTGCTATCGAGCATGCCGTGAGGTCGGGTACTAACCCGCAGCGGCTGGCTCCAGCGTGACCTCACGAGGTTTTTCATAAGGCTTTAGCGCAATAAGACCATCGAGCGCGACCAACAGCGCTTCATCGGGACCCGCGGCGGCAAGGCGATCGAGTGCTGCGTCTTCGATCGCGGCCGCGGCGTCGCTGATTTCCGAGAACCCGTAGATTCCACCGGCGCCGGAGAGGCAATGCGAGATACTTTTGATTGCCTCAAGCGCGGTCAGCGACGCGTCGCCGTGCCGCAGTGCGTCGCGAAGATCCACCAGGGCGTCAATATCGCGACCAACGCGCTGCAGGAAGCCGGCTCTTAAATCCGCGAGCGGATCGGGCGGCGGCTGTAGGTAGTTGCGTACGGAAGCCGCCAGCGTCATCGGATCAAACGGCTTCGCGATTACGCCGAACACGCCCAGCGAACGAAAGCGATCGAGCTCGCGTGCCTGGGCCCGGGCGGTCATGAAAATCACGGGAATATCGGCGGTCTTCGGGTTTTCACGCAAGACCATCAACGTGGCTATTCCGTCCATGACAGGCATCATGACATCGAGAAGAATGAGATTCGGGTTCCATTCGGCGGCGGCTATGATTCCTTCGGCCCCCGAACCGCAACTGCGAATGTCGAAACCTGGATCGAGACCGAGCGAAATCTCGATTATCTCGCGTAGATCCGGCTCGTCATCGATATGAATGATACGGATTGCGGCCATTACGTCTCTCCTTACGCAACTTTAGCGGGGCAAAATGCCAGTCGCTCGCCGACCTTCTCCGGGAGATCGTCGAGCGACGAGTCGGTCTTGCACAGCGAAGAACCGATCTGGCCATCGCATGGCGCGCTCGACGCGTGCGCCGAGAAAACAATCACCGGAATGACGTTTCCCGTAACATCACGAAGCTCCGGCAAGAGATCGAGGCCTGAGTCCTTGCCAAGGTCGATCTCGAGGATGACGAGATCGACGTGCTGGTGATCGAGGGTCGACAGCGCGGAAGCAACGCCATTGACCGACATCACGTCCGCGAATGCTTCAAGCCGGCGCGCGACCAAAGCGAGGACGTCAAGATCGTCATCGATGTGAAGCACGCAGGGACGCGCGCCCGAGATCGGTGAAGTGGCCGCCTGAAGGGTTCTTGCGAGGCGTGTAAAGTCGATCGGCTTGCTGAACCATGCGAGTATATTGAGTCTTGGCGATCGCACATCGTTTCGGCCCCGTTCAATATCTCCCGAGATTACGACGATCGGCGTCGTTCCATGGTATGGCAGCGCGCGCAGGCTCAGGATGAGGTCGATGCCGTCGGTTTCGCGCAGCCGCAGGTCTACCAGTATGGCGGCATAACGGGTGGCGTTGGCGCGTAAAACGGCGTTATCGGGGGAATGGGCGAAATCGACCGCAAAGCCGGCGGCTCGCAGTCGCATGCGGATGACCCGCGTCACGGCCGGGTCGTCGTCGCAGAACAACACGCGCCGGGTCGACACGCCCACGTCAATATCTATTTCGCCGCCGGCGCTTTCATCCCAAGCCGGCAGATCGACATGAAAAACCGTCCCGCCTCCGGGCGCATCATCGAACCCGACCTGGCCGCCGAGCCGCTCGACGATTTGCTTGACAATGCTCAGCCCGAGGCCCGTGCCGCCCTTTCGCCGCGAATTGGTTCCGTCGGCCTGGGCGAATTTCTCGAAGATGTGCGGCCTGAACTCGGCTGAAATTCCCGGACCAAAATCGCGCACGGCAAGCCGGCATTTGGCTGCATCCCGATTTTCGACGGTAACGACCACTTCGCCCCCCGCCGGCGAAAATTTGATGGCATTGGAAAGCAGGTTGGTAATCACCTGCACCAGTCGATCCGGGTCTGCGTTGACCGGCGCGGCGGCCGAATCCGCGTGAAGCCGTATTTTCACGCCAAATCCGTCGGCGAAGCCGCGCGTATCCTCGATCGCCTGCTCGGCAACCAGCCGCAACTCGATCTTGGCAAAATTGAACGCGGCTGCGCCGGATTCGAGCTTTTCGATATCGAGAATGTCATTGATCAGCCGAACCAACCGCTGGATGTTCTTGTGGGCGATCGAGACCAGCCGCGTGGCGGACTCCGGCAGCACATCGGACCACTGGCCGACCAGCAATCCGAGGGATCCGGCGATCGATGTCATCGGCGTGCGCAATTCGTGACTCACGGTCGAGACGAACTCGTCCTTAAGACGCTCGATGTGCTTGCGTTGACTGATATCGACGATTACCGCCAGGACCAGAAGGTTACCGCCTGCGTGGATCGGATTGAGGCCGACTTCGACCGGAAACTCGCTGCCGTCTTTCCGTCGTCCGTACAGGTCGAGACCAGCTCCCATACGCCGGCTTTCGGGCTTCGGTGTGAAGTTGTGACGATGGCAGACGTGCTGACTGCGGAGCCGCTCCGGCACCAGCACGTCGACGGCCTGTCCGATCAATTCGCCGCGCGTATAGCCGAACTGGCGTTCGATCTCGGTGTTCACCATCACGATCCGGCCGTCATGATCGACCATCATCATTCCGCTCGGACAGGCCTCCACGGCCAACCGGAACATCTCCTCGGTAAAACCAAGTTCGACGATATCCGGTCTTGTGGCAGTCATCCGTCGTATCCTCCTATCCGAAGCGGTCGGGTTATGCCGTCAGCGGTTCGGTCGACGCGCGACTCAGTGCTTCGTTCAGCGTGGCCAGACGGACAAGTTGCGCCGTGTTCCTTACACCAAGCTTACGCATGAGGTCAGCGCGGTGGATTTCGAACGTTCGATGGCTGATCTTCAACAGGGCAGCGCCCTCCTTATTGGAATGCCCGGCGCTCACGAGGCAAAGAACTTCCTGCTGACGCCGCGTCAGGGATTTCTCGCCAGCGCGGTTTCGGTCGTCGGCAATACCGGCATTGTCGTTGTTTACGCCATCGACGTGTCTGGCTTGGCTCCACCACGCAATGGCACTACGAGCCACGTTGATCGCGGAGTGTTCTGGAACTGCGGACTCGAATGAGTCGCCCATCTTCACGATCGAGGCACGAATCCGCTCGGCTTCCGTGTAGGCGCCTTCTATGACCCGCTTCAGCGACGCATCGCGAATCTGATCCGTGTTCTGCTGAATTTCCCCGATATACAGCAACAGCGCTGTCATGGGCCCGTTGAGTTCGTGCGCCATCGCCGCGCCGATTTCACCGGCGAACTGTATGCGCGCTGCGGAAGATATCCCGGCCTCGGTAGCGTTTCCGACGCCTTCAGCGGCCGGTGAGGCAGGCACGGAACTTTTTGCAATCTGCGTCAAAGCATTTATCCTTCGATTGATCGCCACAAACCGACGCTCCGTTCAACCGCGTCGATCAACTGCGAGGGCTGGAACGGCTTGCGCATGCATAATGAGGCGCCGCGCTGCGTCGCCATATCGAGGTAATCCACGGCCTCAGCCGAGTTGCGCAGGTGAAAGCCCGACATCGCGATGATCGGCACCTGCGTTTTTTTCCGGATATATTCGATGGTGTTAAGTCCGCTCAATCCCGGCATGAAGATATCGACCATCACGACGTGAAAGCGTGACAGATGCAGCATTTGGATGCCTGCACGCGCTCTTGACGCGAGCACGGTCTCGCAGTGGCGGCGTGCCAATATTGTCTGGATTGCCACGCCAACGGAGACATCGTCGTCAATGACAAGGATGCGCGCCGGCTGGTTGGGCGTGATCCGCAGTTCGTCTGCGCCGTGAAGCAGTGCAATACTCATGTATCGTTCGCCCCCGGAAAAGCCCGATCGGACTGCAGCATGATGAATCAGCCCTTGGTTCCACTGTCGACACGCCGACTGCAGAAGGGGTTAACTTTTCATCTAGTAGAAACACGTACATGTCGCATGGCTGATCTGCCGCTGACGGACAACAACCGGCATATCCGCCGCAAAGAGTGACGGCATTTAATTCAATACGTGACGTGAAATGTTTTGGTCATTTTCTATTTTGATGGGTTCATCAATTTCGATATGGCTATCAGCATCGCCGTTGAGTTCTTTGCCCCGAATTTTCGCAACAACCTGGCGCGATGAAGCTCGACCGTGCGGTGGCTGATCCCGAGAACCCGACCGGCCTCCTTGTTGGAAAACCCAGCAGTAATTTTCTCCAGCACCTCACGCTCGCGACAAGTCAGGGTTTCATATCCGGGAAAATTCAAAAAAGATGGCTTTGCCTGCGGTGAAGCGTCCTGGTTCGCTTTGATTTTAGAGCCGGCACTTCCGAGCGCCTGCTCGATCCGAACAAGAATCTCCTGGCTCCTGAAAGGCTTCTCGATGAAGTCGATAGCGCCATTCTTGATGGCGTTCACCGCGGTGGGGATATCTCCGCATCCCGAGACCATGATGACGGGCGCAGCTTGGCTTGCGAGGGCTTTCAGGATTTCGATCCCCGATTGTCCGGGAAGACTAACATCCAGAAGGATACAGTCGGGCGTCCGCTGTCTTATCGCTTCGAACAGTCCCCGGCCGTCGACGAAGCAGACGACTTGGTATCCCGCGCTCGACAGAATGTTGCGCAACGCGTCGCGGACATCGCGATCGTCGTCGAGTACAAATACCTCTGCACGCTGTGACGCATTAGCAGCCTTCACAGCAGGCTCCCCGCTGAATTTGTCCACCTCATTCGGGTCTCGTACGAAACTCTCAAGCCCGAATGTTTGCGCTACATCAAACCCCCCGTTGTTTTGCGGGCTTTTGCGCAATCCTGCTTTTGAGGCGAGTTGCGCCCGGAGCCGAATTGCCGTTGAGGGACAAAAAGCAAATCTGATCTTCGAGGCCCGCTTCACGCCCCGGCGCGCATGCTGCCTTGGACCGGGATCGTCGATGCGTTATTCCCGACGACGTTTTCCGCAAGAGAGACAGCGACTGCGCTAAGGAGCGTCGCGGGCAGAAACGGTTTGCGTAGGCAGCACGCCGCGCCCAGTTCAAGCGCCATTCTCAGGAAATCGGGCGCACCCATCCCGCGCTCGGCAAACACGTAACCGGAGATCGCGATGAGCGGAATAGCCGGCGCGCGCCGGTGAAATGTCCGGATCGATTCAAGGCCACGCATGTGCGGCATGAAGATATCGACGATCATCAGGTCGAACGTCTCGGCGTCAAGGGCGTTTAGCCCTGCCTCGCCGCCATCGGCCGTGAAAATCTCAAAGCCTTTATTTTCGAGCAGCATCCGGATTGCGTTAGCAACCAACAGGTCGTCGTCGACAACAAGAATGCGCGCCATGATGAGCCCCCGGTTGAAATTTTTTCAACACGCCCATCGAACCTGACGCAGTCTCCGAACGAGGACCGCCAAATTCAAAAAACGCGAATCACTCGCCAAGATTGAATTTTAGCTGACTGCGTCAAAACTGTCTGTACGGTGCAATGCTTTGTACTCGCATGCTCGCCAAGACATGCTGCGTGCAGCGCAGCAATGCGCGATTTTGGCTTTTGGTCCGACACTGAGAAACAAATCAAGCGAAATCAGGCTCGGCAATGCACGGTAGCACTCATACCGTGTCGAGACTATCGGGTATCCGCTGGGGCACCGATAGCTGATAGTTCTTCTCCCGCATGTCACAGGGGACGCGCCATGAAGAATCTTATACTGAACCGGTTCAGCCAGCCCGACCTTGAACGCCTTAAACCTCATCTTAAGGTAGTAACCTTCGCGCAGCATTCGACACTGTTTGAGGCTAACCAGAAAATCAAGCACGTTTACTTTCCGACGAGCGCGGTAGTTTCATTGGTCGTTTCGCTTTCGACCGGAGAAATGATCGAGACGGCGATGATCGGCGCAGATGGTGTCGTCGGAGCATCCGCGGCGCTCGACGGCAAGATTGCCCTCAGCCGCGGGATTGTTCGACTGGGCGGGGAGATCGTCGTTTGCGGTATCGAGGCGTTGAAGTCCACGGCCTTGCAGAACCCGAAGCTGCTTTCTCTGCTCATTCGTCACGAACAAACTCTGTATGCGCAAGCTCAACAATCCGCCGCCTGTTTCGCTTCTCATCAGGTCGAGTCCCGGCTATGCCGCTGGCTTCTTCGCGCGCGGGATCTATCGGAAACGGATACGCTTCTTTTCACGCAGGAAATCCTTAGCGAGTTGCTCGGAGTCCGGCGCGCCAGCGTCACCGTCGTGGCCCATACGCTACAAGCCGCCGGCCTGATCAAATACTCGCGTGGGAAAATTCAGATGCTCGATGCCGAAGCTCTGCAGGACAGCGCATGCGAGTGCTACAGCACGGTAAAACTTTATTATGAACAACTCCTCGACACGAGCCTCAACTAGATCGTGTTTGCGATCGTCAGCGAAATGTTCATGAGCCGGGCATGAACATCAGGACTGCCGCCAGCCCTATGATCGCTGTCCCGATCCAACCCAAAATGACAATGTGCCGGCTCGACGTGAACGCACCCATCACTGACTTCCTCGAAGCGACTAGGATGATCACTACCATCAAGGGGACCGCCACGATGCCGCTGATCCGGGCGCTCCGGAACAGCGCCTTCATCGAACCAGTCGGCGCGTATTGGATCACTAATCCCGCAAGCACGCTGACGGCGATCACGCCATAAAACCCTCGCGTGTCTTGTGCCTTTCGTTCAAGGCCCGATACCACCCCACGGCCTCGGCGGGCGCATGATGCGCGGTAGCGGTGCCATCGGGCGGAGAAATATCCCTGGGTGTCCCCCCTCTTATTGTCCGCGACAACCGACCCTTGCTTTTGATGCAAATCAAGGCGCGCACGCCCGACCGGCGCCAGCCTTGGCTAGGTAGTTGTCCTAAATTGCGCTCTCCACCCACTCTATTGTTCTATCCATACTTTAACATCGGTTTGGTGAGTAAGATGCTGCTTCAGGGGCTCCCAAATACCTCCTCGCTCGAAGTCTTCCATTTTCCCACACTGGAAGAATTTCGCTCGTTCGAACGATTGAGCGAGCCATGCGTCCTGCCTCTCACCGGCCACTCTTCCTCGGCCCGCGCTCGTATCAAACTATCGAACTGCAGCCTTGTCGTTCAGCGCACGTTTCCGCGTATTCTGGAAATGAAATATGAAACGGACGGGATGCTATGCTTCATCCCTCTCACACCCTTCGAGGGCTTCAAAATCAACGGCGCCGCGATCGGAGCAAATACCATCATAACGGTGCGCGGCCAGGCCGATTGCCATATCGTCGAGCCGCAGGCGAGCCTGCTTGCGATCGTTGATCTGGACTCAACGACAGCCTCCCGCTTCAAGCCCGACGCCAGCGCCGGCGTACAGCTTTTCCAAGCCGACAATTTCGTCCACCTTCAAACCTTCAGGACGATCGTGGCGAGCCTGGTCGCCGTTGCGGCACAACGTCCCCAGGACCTTAGGGCCTTGAGGGAAATGGAAGGCGGCCTGCTGTGTTCTCTGGAAGGGATGATGAGCGCCTGCTCGACGGCGCTTCCTCCGGCAACCTTCCGGCGCTATCTCCCCATCGTCGAGCTGATTGACGAATACATGCAATTTCACCCGGACGCTTGTGTTGGCAGCACCGAGCTCGCGTCATACTGCGGCGTCTCGTCCCGGACCTTGCAAAACGCCACCAAATCGGTTCGCGGCACGAGTGTGCATCGTTATCTCCGTTTGCGGAAACTATGGTCCGTCAGGCGGACGCTCACCGTCGGTCGACCGGACACGGTCATTTCGGACGTCGCTCGGGCCAACGGTTTTCGGCATATGGGCGAATTTACCGGAGCTTACCGTTCCACCTTCGGCGAAACAGCGTCAACGACACTGGCGAGACATCAGTGATCTGGATTTCAAGAAGAGCGCAAGCCTGCCGCTATTGCTTATCACCCCACGGAAGCATTTTTGTAGAAACGACCGGAGCGACCGCTCTGTCGCCAACTACGCCATCAAATTTTGGAACGGAAGCAGGCTTGCGGGCAGGTATTGGCCGGCAAGTAAACTCGCCCTTCGGCATTCCGGACCGTCGTGTCTTTCGCGATCTCGCCCACGATGAATTTCACGAGCGGCGGTCCGGGCACTTACGCCGCCGTATCTATCTCACATGGCTTTGAGGCCAAAATCAGTCGCCCCAACTCGGCAACGGGAACGGGCCGACTGAAGAGATAGCCTTGCAGTTCTGCGCACCCTTGATTGGCCAGGAACTCCAGTTGCTCCTGCGTCTCCACGCCCTCCGCCGTCGTCTTTATTTTTAACTGTTTTGCAAGACCAACGACCGCCTGAATGATTGCCCTACTCTCTTGCGAGCTGGTTATCTCGCGAACAAATGACTGATCGATCTTGATTTTATCAAAGGGGAACTTCATCAGGTAGCTCAATGACGAATACCCGGTTCCAAAATCATCCATCGCAATGCGCACGCCGATATTTTGGAGCTCTCGCAAGGTTTCGATCGTGGATTTCGTGTCCTGCAACAGAATTGATTCCGTTATCTCGCATTCCAGTCGGTTCGCCTGCATGCCCGCGCTCTTCAGCGCGGCCTTGACCGAGCTCAGAACACTGCCGGCCTTGAACTGAAGCGGCGATAGATTCACTGCCACTCGGATATCGTTCGGCCATGCCGCCGCGTCGCTGCAGGCCTGCTTGATGACCCATTCGCTGATGGGCACAATGAGACCGGTTTGCTCGGCGATTGATATGAATTCTCCGGGTCCGATCAGACCGCGCAGCGGATGATTCCACCTGATCAAGGCTTCGGCACTGACAATGTGTTTTCCGGTTAAATCGTAGAGCGGCTGATAGCGAAGTTCGAACTCGCCGCGTTCCACCGCATAGCGGAGATCCGATTCGATTTCGTGGCGCCTGTCCGCCTCCTCGTTCATGCTGTATTCGAAGAAGCGGTATTTTCGCCGACCCTCCGCTTTTGCCTCGTAAAGTGCAAGGTCCGCACTCTTGAGCAACTGCTCCAGCTCTTCACCATCATCCGGAGCTACCGCGATCCCAATGCTGACATCGATCGTGATCTCTTTGCCCTCGATAGAGTAAGGAGCGCTTGCTGCCTCGATCAGCCTTCGTGCAAGTTTCGCCACATCGGACCGCGTGAGGCCTTTGCCTGACTGCACGACCACGAACTCGTCTCCACCGAATCTGGCGATCAGATCGCTCGGGCGAAGGCAGCGCGAGAGTCGCTCGGCCACAAGCTTGAGCAGCTTGTCGCCTACGGCACGGCCGAACCAGTCATTAACGTCCCTGAAACGGATCTGGTCGACGCACATCACCGCCAGCAATTCGCGCCGCACAGGTGATGCGCGCAATGCATCGAATCGCTCGCTGAACAAGACCCGATTCGGAAGATTTGTCAGCGTGTCGTGACTCGCCATGTGCAATATGTGCTTCTCGGCATTCTTGAGGTTCGTGACGTCTTCGAAGGTCGACACCCAACCCCCGCCTTCGCAGGGAGACTTGACGACGTGGTAGATTTTTCCGTTCGGACGCTTGACGACGCTCTCCGAAATCATCCCGAGGTCGATCTTCCTTCTGACCTTTTCGGCATATAGTTCCGGGCTTTCGAGCGGCTCTCCGGCCTCTTTACGCCACTTCAGGATCGAGAGAAACGAAGCGTCCTCCAGATCCTTGGCAGTCATCCCAAGCATACCACGAAATCGGTCGTTATAGATGACGACCCGTCCATCCGCATCGAACATGCAAAGGCCCTGAACCATGTTGTTCACGGCGTTGTCGAGCAGCGCGCGTTGCCTCGATGTCCATTTCTGGTTCCGTCGATCTATGATCGAAGTTATCAGGCTGATCGTTAAAACCGACAATGCGACAGCGCTCACCATCACGGCTAGCGACGATGGCGAAATCGACCGCTCCAGAACGAGAGCCGTCCCGTCAGGCACGATCGTCACGGCCGACACCCCGACAAAGTGAAGCGACGCAACCGCCAAAACCAGCAATAGAACGGTCGCTACTGCGCCCGATATATGCCGATTGATCGAAGCAATTCCGAAGGCCGCGCTTGCAAAAAAGAGTCCGAGCCCGATCGATGTCGATACACCCGACAGGTCCCATTCGATGCGCCCGGGTATACGGATCGCCGACATGCCGACGTAGTGCATGATCGCGATCGCCACACCCACCAGGGCTCCGCCGAGTGTGGCGATCCTCCAGTCTGGCTGCGCGGCCACGTAGAGGCCCGCGGCGGAAATCACGATCGAGAGAACCAGCGAGAGCAGGGTTTCCACGGTCGAATAGGCCAAAGGCAGATCCGGTCGAAAAGCCAGCATCCCGATGAAATGCGTCGTCCAGATCGACCCGCCGGCTGCCAGAGCGCTAAGCAGCCACCATCCGAGCCGGGCGCGCCCGATGCTGGTGGATACTCTCCGATAAACGCTGACCGTAACGCCACAACCGAATAGGCAAATGCACACGGCCAATATCGTTAAACGCCAATCGTGATCTGTAGCCAGGCAGGACAACACTCTAATCATGCGACTACTCTGGTTCTCTTATCAACTCTAGGGCCGGCGTTTTCGAACCGCCAATCTGCGGTGCTAGGTCCGTTCACCTTTCCCCATACCGACTTTATCGCCACTTAAAATAGAACTCCGTATCAATACCGGAATCGGGCTGTCACCCTCCGATCCGCTTCGCCTTCAATGAGAATTTTTCGCTATTCCGATAGCCGGCTTAGGACGTTGTTTCACATCATCGGCGATAGTTGATTTGTCATCAACGACACGACTGGCGAACTGAGGAATTGACGATTTTCGGCTGGATAACGCCTGTCCCGGCAAATCGAGCAAAGCCGAGCAAACCGACAAAACAGAGCCCAATGATCGCGTAGAGTCGCACTGCTATAATGAAGCGAGGCTTCTTGGAAACACCTCCCCGAGTGCGCAATCGCTGTAGATCGAACCCGCTTTACGATGACTTCGGCCGACCGCTGCTTTCTTGACGGCAGCGAACTTGTAACGATCGAAAAATACCTCCCCGCTGTACGCCTGCTGTTTTCCGATAGCAGCGTTCGCCTCGAATTAAATGAAGCGAGTTAGACTTCCGCATCCGCCGATCGGGAATCGGATGCTGCGGCGTCGTTGCTGTCCGAACATCGACAGCGAAGGCGTCCGGGAAGAATTCGAACACGCGACCCGAATTTGAAAACCTGGGTTTTGCATACTCATGTCTCGAACCAAACCAAGCGCGACCTTGTTCCGAGAACGTCAACGTGTTCGTCCGGGAGTCGACGATCCTGAGCAGGCTGTTGTGCTAAAACGCACCAATAGCGTGCTCGAGGCCCTTGTTCTCCACCGAACGGCGGACCTCGAGGAGAGCCGACGTCTGCTGCGCGCTACGCTGGAACATATGGATCAGGGATTGGTGCTTCTGGATCAAAATCAAACAGTGCGTTTGTGCAATCCCCGAGCTCTCGAGTTGCTCCGATTGCCCGAAGACGTCCTGCATGAGAGCGCCGCTTTCCGAGACGTCCGCGCATTTCAGAATGAACGGGGTGATTTCTCGATGATAGCCCCGTCAACGTCCTCGATCATCAAAGGCAGCGACGCGCGTCTATTTCCACTGATCTACGACTGGCCGCGACCGGACGGAAAAACCCTGGAAGTGCGCCGTGTTCAGCTCCCGGATGGGAGTTCGGTCAACACATTCACCGATGCCACTGAACGGCGCGCCTCCGAAGCGGCGGTGCGCCAGAGCGAGAGCCGTTACCGCCTGTTAGCCGAACGCGTCGAAGAGCTTGCTCAGATCGATGAGCTAACGGGCGTTCTGAATCGACGCTATATCATGCAGGAACTAAGCGACGAAATGTCTCGCGCGCAGCGAACCGCCGAGGCCTGCTCCATTGCCATGATCGATCTGGATTTCTTTAAGCGGGTCAACGATCGGTTCGGGCATCCGGCAGGCGATGAAGTTCTCCGGAGCTTCGCAATCGCAGCGAGCGCGAATATTCGGACCATCGACCGGCTGGGCCGCTATGGCGGCGAAGAATTTCTGCTGATTTTGCCACGCGCTTCGAAGGAACCCGCTACCCTGGCTGTGAACCGGTTACGGGAAATCGTCGCCAATCTGGACTGGACCGCCATTTCGGACGAACTCGTGGTGACGATATCGGGAGGCGTCGCCCAGGTTCGCCTGGATGAGGCCCCCGACGAAGTCCTGGCACGCGCCGACACGGCGCTATATGGGGCAAAAGACGCCGGGCGGAATCGCGTGATAAGCGCCTGAATTGGCGTACCGGATGGTGGGATCGTCGTTTCAGTCACGACCTGCGCCGGACCCCGCCGCTTGTGCGGGTGACCGGCATAACGGTATCGGGCAACGGGTCAGGCGGCAATGCTGCGGGAGATCAATCCCGCGATGAGTTTCTTGACCTCGTCGGTCAATTCGAACGCTACAAGCACGCCGCGCTCGTCTATGCGAGTGGCGGAGCCCCGCAGGGCCGGCGCGATGCCGTCGATCTTCATGGTGAGACTGGTGTTAACTGAGACGTTCTCGATCGCGTCGACCAGGATCGCGCCGCTTTCGGAAAGATCGCGGACCAGAACCCGCTGCTCCTTTCCGTTGATGACCACGACAGCGGGCCGGTCGATATCGACACGGGCCGAGATCCGGCGATTGACGTCGGCGGTCGAATTACGAACCACACTGACCAGGACCGCACGCAGGTCGCTGACCTTATCGGCTATTTCGATGGAGCCATCGCGAATTTCGGTGGCGCGGCGACCGGTCTCAACTGCTTCGTTGGAGACACTGACGATTTGGGTCGCCATCTCGCGGGCCGCTTGGGCAGATTCTTCGACGGTCCGCGAAATCTCGTGGGTGACCGAGCTTTCACGCTCCATCGCTTCCGCGATTTTGGAGGAAACCTCGTCGACGCTGCGAATGACGTCACCAATCGCGCTGATCGAAGTAACAGACTCTCGCGTCGTTTCCTGGATCTCGCTGATCTGCGCCGCGATATCGCTGGTCGCCTTCGCCGCCTGCTCGGCGAGCGCCTTTACTTCCGAGGCGACCACGGCGAAGCCGCGGCCCGCTTCGCCTGCGTGGGCAGCTTCAATGGTGGCATTGAGCGCGAGCAGATTGGTCTGCCCCGCGATTTCGCTGATCAGGTTGGTGACCGCCCCGACCCTGCCGGCGGCGGCCGACAGCTTGCCGATCGTTGCCTGAGCGCTGCTCGATGTGGCTACTGCATCGACTGTAAAGGCGCGCGACGAGCTGATCTGTCCTGCGATTTCCGTGATCGAAGCGCTCAGCTGCGTCGCAGCATGGGTCAACGTCTCTGCGTTCGCAATCGCCTGTTCGGCTGCGGCGGCCACGCTTCCGCTGTTGGCTCCGACGGTCGTGGCGCTGTCATTCATCGATGACGCGTTGCCCGCCCTCTGCTGCGCCCGGCCGGCGACGTCTCGCACTGCCTTGACCGTCTCCCGCTCGACCGTATCCGCCATGTCCTGCAGGGCTTTCGACTTTTCCTCCTCGGCAACCCACGCCCGATCACGGCGCTCCTCGACCTCGAAACCGAGCTTGTTCTGCATCGCCTGGACGTTGCGTAACGCAACGCCGATCTCGTCGTCGCGCTCGACCAGAATCCTGGTGTTGTTCCTGCCCTGGGCGATTTCTTCCATGGCGTGGTTGAGCTGGCCGAGCGGGCCAGCAACCGCACGGATCGTCCTGTAACCGATCAACCCACCGAGCACGAGGCCCAGGCAAAGGACCCCGCCCGCGACTGCGACCACGATCATGTATTGCTGTTGCGCCGCCTCGAATTCGGCCTTGGATTGCGCGAGCTGCCAGGCGACCAGCCTGTCGAGTTCGACCTTCTCGACGCGGAACAGTTCACGCGCTTCTCCCGTTTGCAGTTCGGCGAGTTCGTCGAACTTTCCGGCGGCAAGCAGCGGCAAGGCGGCATTGATGCCGCCCTCGCGATAGGCCTTGCGCTTTTCCACGAACGAATCCGCGATCGCCTTCTCCTCCGCGGAGTGTTTTAAGGAAGAGTAATCCGCCCAAAGCTTGCTAATGACCTCTGAATTTTTCAGAATCTGGTCTTCGACGCCGGCGACCGACCGCCCCGCGCGGCCGTCGACCGACGCATCGAGCAACATGATGCTCGCCCTCACGCTGCGGTCGTCGATTTCGAACAGTTGCGACAGCGGCGCAGCGCGGTTTTCGTAGATCGTCTTGAGGCGTCCATTGCTGGCTTGGGTTGCAAGAATGCCGACCGCTCCGATGATAACGAGGAACGCCGCCTGGACCGCGACCAGCGTTGAGAGGCGCGATTTGAGCGTGCGGGTAAAAAAATAGAGAAATAATCGAAGATCGAGCGGCGACGAATGACGCCGGCCTGCACCCGCCAACGCTGTGCCTCGTTCGCACGAAAAGTCCGCATAGACTTGTTCTGCTTCCTTGCGCTGATCTGCCGGTAGTTTGGTGCGGATCGACAAGTGGCCGCTGATTTGTCCGTTCTCGTAGATCGGCGTAGCGCTTGCCAGCACTCAATAGAAATCGCCGTTCTTGCGCCGGTTCTTGACCGCGCCGGCCCAGGGCTTGCCCGCCGTGATGGTATTCCAGAGATCTTCGTACGCCTCAGGGGGCATATCAGTGTGACGGACGATGTTGTGCGGTTGATTGATCAACTCGCTTTCGGTGAAGCCCGACGCTTCCACGAACGCCTTGTTGAAGAAAACCAGCCGGCCCTTCATATCGGTCTTGGAGACGATCAGAACGTCCTCGCCGATCGGATATTCCACATTGGTCACGGGAAGGTTCTTGCGCATGATTTTGCCTAAATCAGTTCGATCGCAGATATCGAAGGAAGGGAGGCTTGACTCAGCTGATGGACGACAACAGACGAAGTTCACGCAGCTTTTCGCGTGCGCGTCCGATCAAACTTTCAATTTTCTCAGCCTGGCCCATCAGGAGGTTTTGCGACCTGAGAGTGGCAGCGCCAGTCTTCAGCAGGGATTTTTCTGCGCCTTCGAGCCTGGTCAGCAAATCCTCGAGCTCATCCGCGGCACGGATTTGTTCGTCGGCGAGAGTTGACAGTAAGCAGGTCACAGACTCCAGCGGTCGCCCGGAGCCGGTCGCGCCTGTCGCGTCGCCATCTTTACGAAAATGCAGAAGTTCGCCCATCGATGATCCGCTACACGCTGGCCAGACAGCTGTTGCTGCGGTCTGGCGTGAGCTTCCTTTATCGGGACCATCGGTTCAGCAACGCCTAACCTGACTATCGGAATCGCGCATGCCGTAGTTGTACGGAGGCGAGAAATCAGTGAAGCGTCGGGCCACATCCTGCTTCGCCGATCCGAGATGTCGGAGCGGCAAGATCGGAACGACTGCGGCTCGCTAGATCCGTGAGATTGGCAGCCGTTCAAATCGAACGACCATCTACCTGCCACGACAAGGCTTGTGCTCGGCAGCCCGGCCGGGGACCGCGTCGCCCGCATCACGCTTCAAAAACGACGCGCGAACGGGCCGCTGTCGTCAGTTGTCAGCCGGGAAAGGGGGGTTGCGGTTTTGTACGCAAATGGCGCTCCCTAGGGAATCGAACCCCTGTTGCAGGCTTAAGAGGGCCGCGTATTTGCTAAGTTGGTGCAATCGTTGGCATGCGGCCAGACTGCCATTGCGGTTGACCGATACGGTCGATGCCGTCCCTCGCGAAAACCAGCGGACGAAAGCCCACTAATTTCAGTACTGTCTAGCACATTGGCGGAAGGTCGCGGAAGGCTGCGGAGGGGGTCATGGTGCCCCAGGGGGCGGCTCTTAATAGCGCCAATAAGACATTGAAAGAATTCAGAACTTTTACGCAACAATTCCGTCAATACCAACATGCCTACCAACTAAATTTTCCATTTCCTCGGTCAAAATCAGCGCCAATATGCATACCAGCAAAATCTTCATTTCCTCGGACAACGCTGACGTTTGTCCTAGTTTTCGTGAGACAGTGAGACACCTGAGACAGTGAGACACTTCGAACGTTGCAGCCCGCTAAGCCGCGAAAATCGACCAACCCATGCACTTGGTGAGTATCTCCAGCGCGATCTGACCGACCAGCGGATTGCCTTGCGTGTCGAGACCCGGCGACCACACCGCGATCGACGCCTTGCCGGGCGCTATGGCCATGATGCCGCCGCCGACGCCGCTCTTGCCGGGTAGGCCGACGCGATAGGCGAACTCGCCAGAGCCGTCGTAATGGCCGCAAGTAAGCATCACCGCGTTGATACGGCGCGCGCGTTCCGGGGACACCACCGAAAGCCCCGTAGTCGGATTCTTGCCGTCATGGGCGAGGAAGCGCCCGGCCATGGCTAGTTGCCGGCAGGTCATGGCGATAGCGCAATGATGGAAGTAGACGCCGAGGGTGTAGTTGACAGGGTTCTCCAGCACGCCGAACGACTTCATATAATTGGCGAGCGCGATATTGCGAAAGCCGGTGCGCTGCTCGGACGCCGCCACGGCGTCGTCGATCACGATCGATGAGTCATCAGCGAGGAAACGCATGAAGCGGACGATCTCGCCCAACGCCTCGCGTGGCTTGTGGCCGGACAGGATGACGTCGGTGACGGCGATGGCGCCGGCATTGATGAAGGGATTACGTGGAATGCCGCGCTCGCGCTCCAGCTGAACGATCGAGTTAAACGGCGAGCCTGATGGCTCCCGACCGACGCGCTGCCACAGCCTGTCGCCGACCAGACCTAACGCTAACGTCAACGTGAAGACTTTCGAGACGCTCTGGACCGAGAATGGCACGTCGGTATCACCGGCGGCGGCGACGTGACCATCGGCACCGACTACCACCAAGCCGAACGAGTTCGCGTCGACCCGTGCCAGTTCGGGAATGTAGTCAGCGACTGTGCCGCGCTCGCTGCGCGCCGTCATCTCGGCAGCAATAGCGGCGACGACTGAGTCCAGCTTGTCCGCATCGGTAGTCATAGTGGTAAGGCTTCTCGACTTGGCCGAGGACGGTCCCGCCCCAACAATTAGTGTAAGTGTTTGAAACACGCCTTAACGACGTTTTAACCCATCGACATCGCCGCGCAAGATGAGAGAAGGCGCGCTACGGTATCAGCAATATGCCGCAGCCTGTCGTGGTCGCGCGAGGCGACCGACGGCCCTGCCGGCGGTCGACGCACTAGTTAGCGCCCTCGAAAAGTCCGGTGTCGAGTGCATTCCTGAGAATGGCGGAGGTACCAGGTAAGGCTGGCAAAACGTAAGCGAAGATATTTTCAAAGGAGTTGGTGACGCAGTTGAATCATCCAAGACGAACGACACGCTAATTTAGATCATCCATTCACGAGCAGGCGTATGATCTTCCTCCGAAAAAATGGACAGGGTTAAGCTGCTTTTAGCTCCATCTCGATCGGGCTGAGATATCCGATGGCCGAGTGGCGACGCGTTCGATTGTAGAAGCCCTCGATGTAGGCAAA
>NZ_JBEKRB010000019.1:0-135419 GCF_049519115.1 Bradyrhizobium sp. | reverse complement strand
CACGCTTCCTCCCCACACTCGGTCGCCCTCATGCAGTTGCGCTTCACTTCGCTCGTTGTGATCAACTCACGATGGGACTTGCACCCATAAGAGTGCGCCCATGCTGGGCGCACCATGAAAAAGGCCCGCCAAATCGCGGGCCTTTTGCCATCCTGTGAAAATCAGATCACCATTTGACGTCGGCTGGCAGTTTGCCGCCATTCGCGGCAAGCTTGGCCATCACCTGCTTGTGCAGCCAGATATTCATGGTCGCGGAATCGTTGGTATCGCCGGTGTAGCCGAGCTCGTGGGCGAGGTCCTTGCGAGCGGAGAGGCTTGAATCGATGTCGAGCGCCTTCATCAGGTCGACGATCGAGGTTCGCCACTCCAGTTTCTCCTTCTTCGCCGCGACCGCCTTGTCCAGGATCGGCGCCACATCGACGGTTTGCGCGGGCGCGGCCGGAGCGGCTGAAGCGCTGCCCGATGATGCCGCCCCACCCGAGGCGGGCGCGGCTGCGCCGCCGCTTGCGGGGGTCGCACTTGCCGAGGTGCCAAAGATCGCGCTCATGATTTTTCCGAAAATACTCATTGCTCGCTCCTGATGAATTCCGAGATCGGATGAAGACGTGAACAGCTTGTTCCCAATTCCGGCAGCACCCCCAGCCGGACCGGCATAAACCTTAGTCCGCTTGATACACCTTGCCAATGCGGGACGGCTGCGGCGGTTTGACTGAACTACGTGGCAATGACGACGGCATGACACCAACGCTCGCAGCGCTGTCCTGTTGCGTTGCAGAGTTTTATCGAAACAATTCAAATTGAGGCGAATATTTGCGCGCTGAATTTGCGCGGCAGCGTCACCCAAGCGTGAGAGACAACGCAGGCAAATCGGAGTACGGTTACCACTCATCAGTTCGCGACAAGGCCAGCTTTGGTTTTCTGTCTTCGCGTCTGGCCTGATCGTGATCGTTTCTGCGGACGGTCCCGTGCGTCCTCTTTTTGACGCCAAGAGTGGCCCGCCGCGTCGAGGGAGACTGCGACCATGGCCAATCCATATTCAGGCAATGCCCCACCGCTGGTTCAGCCAGCGCAAGACGCCGGCCCCATCATCCGCCGGATCGGCCTGTCCGATCTGCACGACGCGTTGCGGCTCGGCTGGGAGGATTTCAAGGAAGTTCCAAGCCACGCCATCATTCTCTGCCTCATCTATCCGGTACTTGGGCTTGTCCTTGCTCGTGCGGTGCTCGGCTACTCGGTCCTGCCGCTGTTGTTTCCGCTGGCCGCAGGCTTCGCGTTGCTCGGCCCGTTCGCAGCACTCGGCCTTTATGAACTCAGCCGCCGCCGCGAGCTCGGCGAGAGTGCGTCCGCCTGGGACGCACTTGGCGTTTTCTCCTCGCCGTCGTTCGGCGCCATGCTTGGCCTCGGCACGCTGCTGTTCGCGTTGTTCGTGGTCTGGATCATGACCGCGCAGGCCATCTATGTGGCGGCCTTTGGCTACGAGTCCGCCGCTGAAATCCCCGACTTTGCCAGGCGCGTCCTGACCACTCCGCAAGGCTGGTGGCTCATCGTGGTCGGATGCGGCACAGGCTTCCTGTTCGCACTCGTGGCGCTGTGCGTGAGCGTGGTCTCCTTCCCGCTGATGCTAGATCGGCAGGCCAGTGCCGGAGAGGCCATGGTGACGTCGCTCCGCGTCGTTGCCGCCAATCCGCTTGCCATGGCGACCTGGGGGTTGATCGTTGCCGCATTGCTGGTAGTGGGCTCGATCCCGTTCTTTCTCGGCCTTGCCATTGTCATTCCGCTGCTCGGTCACGCGACCTGGCACCTCTATCGCAAGGTGATCGCGCCAGATCCGAATCGGCGGCCCGCCACGCCGCGTCCACCGCATGAGAAGCGCTCCGCCGCAGACTTTCCGGCGAACCTGTTTCCCTGGCGTCGCAAGGATGGCGCCTGATCGACAGTAGCGAGCGGACTGCCGGTCACGGGTCACCGGCAGTCTGCTACTTAGTTCCGTCGCAACACCGAGTTAAGCCTTGTTTTGGCCGCGGTTGCGCCCGACATATCGCGCGCCCGTTCCTCAATTCGGAAGGCTATTCGATTGCGACATCGGCGGTTTTTTGGTTGCGCCCTTGCGATGGGCTTGGCGATATCGACGACTGCGGCGCAAGCCGCCGTGCCGTGCGGTGCCAGTAACTTCCAGAGCTGGCTGGACGATTTCAAGACCGAGGCCGCCTCGAAGGGGATTTCGCAGGCGACGATCACCTCCAGCCTCAACGGCGTAACGGTCGACCAGAGTGTGCTTTCACGCGATCACTCGCAGAAGGTTTTCAGCCAGAGCTTTGAGGAGTTTTCCGGCCGCATGGTGCCGCCGCGCCTGACGCGCGGCGCCAACATGCTCAAACAATATGGATCGGTGCTGTCGCGGATCGAGGACACCTACGGCGTGCCCGGCGAAGTGCTGGTCGCGATCTGGGGATTGGAAACCGATTTCGGCGTCAATATCGGGAAATTTCCGACCCTGCGCTCGTTGGCGACACTGGCCTATGATTGCCGCCGCGCCGAGTTGTTCCGCGGCGAGCTATTGGATGCGCTCCGGATCATCGACCGCGGCGACTTGAGTCCCGCCGAAATGCACGGCGCCTGGGCCGGCGAAATCGGCCAGACCCAATTCATGCCGTCGAACTACATCAAGTTCGCCGTCGATTTCGACGCCAACGGCCGCCGCGACCTCTTGCGCAGTCCGGCCGATGTTCTCGCGTCCACCGCCAATTTCCTCCAGAGTTACGGCTGGCAAAAGGGCAAGGACTGGCAGCCCGGAAGCCCGAATTTTCCAGTGCTTCAGCAGTGGAACAAGAGCGACGTCTACGCCAAAACGGTGGCTACCTTCGCCACGCAGCTGGCCCACGCGCCTTAGTTTTTTGGACACTAAAGTGATTCAAAATTCACTTATTGGCATGCGCCCAGCTCATGCATAGATCTGGCCAATATTTAGCCGGGAAAACCGCGCCGTGGGCGTGACTTGCAGCCGAATCCATGAACTTGGCGTTCCAAACAAGCCCATAAGCTTGCATTTCTCCGGTAAGCACCTTCCGGGCCAACTTTACTGTGATAGCCCGAATGCTTAATCAATTCTTACCAAGCTATGCACAGGAGGATTAGCTGCAACGCAGCATTTGAGCTTCTGCACTGCGATATGGACGTCTATATCTGTGTTCGACGATTCAGTTCCATCAAAGGCTGAATCCAGAATTCAAGGAGACTACCCATGCTGCTCTCGCTCATCCGAATGATCCAGGCTTTCCGCGACTATCAGCGCAATGTCGCCGAATTGTCCCAGCTCAGCGATCGGGAACTGGCCGATATCGGACTTGATCGCTCGGACATTCCGCGCGTTGCGGCCGGCAACTACAACGGCTGATTCAAGCACGTGACGGAAGATGGATAGCGCCCGCCATCGGCGGGCGTTGTCGTTTGTATCGGACGCGCGCATTCCACTCTCGGGCGAAACGCGCTACCTGTGCCGCATGACAGGTATTTCTTCATCGGAACCCCTTCACATCATCGGCGGCGGCCTTGCCGGCTCGGAAGCGGCCTGGCAGGTCGCGAATGCGGGCGTTCGCGTGATTCTTCATGAGATGCGCCCACAGCGGATGACGGAGGCCCATCGGACGGAGGGCTTGGCCGAGCTCGTCTGTTCGAATTCATTCCGCTCCGACGATGCCGCCAACAACGCGGTCGGGTTGCTTCATGCCGAAATGCGCCGCCTTGGGTCGCTGATCATGCGCGCGGCCGACGCCAACCAGGTCCCGGCGGGCGGCGCGCTCGCGGTCGATCGCGACGGCTTTTCAGCCGCCGTTACGAGCGCGCTGGATGATCACCCGCTGATCGAACTCAGGCGCGGCGAAGTCGACGGGCTGCCACCCACCGACTGGAACAACGTCATTGTCGCGACCGGCCCCCTCACCTCGGCGCCTCTGGCCGAAGCGATCCGCGGGCTGACGGACGAAAACGCGCTGGCGTTTTTCGATGCGATCGCGCCGATCGTGCATCGCGACACCATCGATATGTCGAAGGCGTGGTTTCAGTCGCGCTATGACAAGGTCGGCCCCGGCGGCACCGGCGCCGATTACATCAACTGTCCCCTGACCAAGGAGCAGTATGACAATTTCGTCGCCGCGCTGATCGCAGGCGAAAAGACCGACTTCAAGGATTGGGAAACCAGCACGCCCTATTTCGACGGTTGTCTTCCGATCGAAGTGATGGCCGAGCGCGGTGTGGAGACGCTCCGTTACGGCCCGATGAAGCCGGTCGGGCTGACGAATCCGCATGACCCCACCTTGAAAGCTTACGCCATCGTGCAACTACGCCAGGACAACAAACTCGGCACGCTGTACAACATGGTGGGCTTCCAGACCAAGCTGAAGTACGGCGCGCAGCAGCGCATCTTCCGGACGATTCCCGGCCTCGAGAACGCTGAATTCGCCCGCCTCGGCGGGCTGCATCGCAACACCTTTCTGAATTCGCCCAAGCTGTTGGACGCGCAGCTGCGCCTGCGGGCAGCGCCGCGAATGCGCTTCGCCGGCCAGATGACGGGCTGCGAAGGCTATGTCGAATCCGCCAGCGTCGGGCTGATCGCCGGGCTTTACGCCGCGGCCGATGCAAGCGGCCGTTCGCTGCCGCCGCCGCCTGCGACTACGGCACTCGGATCGTTGCTCGGTCATATCACCGGCGGTCATCTGGAGACGATCGACAATGGCCCTCGTTCGTTCCAGCCGATGAACGTCAATTTCGGGCTGTTTCCGCCGCTCGCCAATCCTCCGACCCGAAAGCCGGATGGAACGCGGCTGCGCGGCAACGAAAAGGCGATCGCCAAGCGTCAGGCCCTCAGCGCGCGGGCGCTGGGCGATATCGATCGCTGGATCGCCGATCATTTGCAGCTGGCCGCAGCAGCGTGAGCCCCTCATGAGCCTGCCAAGAGACGACGCTGCAATCCTGGCAGCGCAATGGACCGAAGGCGTGCTGCTCAAACGCGACGTATTCTCGTCTGTCGAGCGTGGCCGCTTCCGCGGCGCAAATGGTGAAGTCGATGCGATCCTGCGCCGGATCGACCAGGTGCCCTGGTGGTCGTACCTGCCGGCGCGCCATTTATTCCGGCGCGAACAGCATGCGCTCGCGATCGTACATGACCTCAAAGTCGCGCCGCCATTGCTGTGGTCCGGCCGGCAAGCGCTGGTGCGCGGTTTCATCGACGGGGTGGCGCTGCACCTCGTCAAGCCAGCGGGCAACGTCGCTTACTTTCATTCGGCCAAGCAGGCGCTGCGGCGGCTGCATCGCGCCGGCGTCTGCCACAATGACCTTGCCAAAGAACAGAACTGGCTGGTCGGGCGTGATGGCCGGGCCTATCTCACCGATTTTCAACTCGCCGCATGCTTTCGAACGCGCAGCCGGCTGTTTCGCATCGCCGCCTATGAAGACCTTCGGCATCTTTTGAAGCACAAACGCAGCTATGCACCGGAGGCCCTGACAGCGAAGGAGCATCAGATTCTCGCCCGCAAGTCGTTCGTTGCCAGCCTGTGGCTTGCGACCGGAAAGAAAGTCTATCGCGCCATCACCCGCGGCCTGTTCAATTTCACCGATCGCGAAGGCGGCGGGCGGCGACTCGTCAACGACGCGCCCGTACTTGTCCAGGAGATCCGGAAAAATCCGGCGGTGCGCGATGCGGCCATTGTCGCGTTCGCCGATCGCCGCGCCGGCGTCGGCCTCTACGCATTCGTCGAATCCGACCAGGCCGCGCTCGAGACCGAGTTGAAGGGTGAATTGGCGGCCTCAGGCGGACCGAAGCCGCCGGAGCACATCCAGATCGTCAAGGCGCTGCCGCGCGACGCCAACGGCAAGCCGCGCATTGAGCTCCTGCAACTGGTTGCGACCAACCAACTCGATCTGATCGAAAACATGATAACGAGCGAACCCGATCGGGCCTTTTTGAAAAACATTCTGGAGTCACGAAAGAATCTGCGCGACCGCTTCAATTTCGAAGCGGCGGATATGAACTGATTTTTCAGTCCGAAAATGCGCGCGAGTGGGACGCGCGCCACAATGCCCACAGCGTTTTAAATCGCGACGACGGTCGCAGCAGGAAGGGATCGTTGTCGGCGCGCATCAGCAAAGCAAGATCGCGTTTGACTTGAGCCAGCGGGAGAAACGCCGGACGAACCTCGGGCGCAACGGAGGTGAGCAGCGTGAGGGCGGTGTCAAGATGCGTCTGCGCTTCGCTCAACACGTCACCCAGCGCCTCGCGTAATTTGGGCGTCTGCTTGCCCGCAAATACGTCTTCAGGATCACAACCGTGCTTTGCCAGCATCTGTTGCGGCACGAATAATCGGCGTTGCGAGGCGTCGAGCGGCAGCGAAGCCATGACCTGCACGATCCCCTGGGCCAATCCCGCGTGCCGCGCCAGATGCTCGACCTCACTCGATAGCGGCCCCATCACGGCCGCGGCCAGCGATAACAAGGCCGACGAAGTGTCGTTGATGTAACCTTCAAGCGCGGCCATGGTCGGCATCGGGTCGTTGTAGAGATCGAACTGATGTTCCTCAATCAGGCGCGAGAGCCGCTCCACCGGCAGCCGATGGCTGCGGACGGCTAACAGCAATTCGGCAGCAACTGGATTTCCCTCAACGCCGCCGTGGGCGCTGCCACCGAGCATGTCGCGCCACCATTGCAAGCGTATCTCGCCCGGAAGCGGCTGGCTCACCTGGGTATGAACACGGCAAATCTCGACATTGAAGGCATAGAGCGCCAGCAGCGCGCGGCGTTCCGGCGCCGGCACAAACAAGGTCGACGCATAACGGGCAAAATCGTCTGTGCGAACAACCTCGGCGCAATGGCCGGCGGCGCTCTTGTCTTCTGTGGATGTGCTCATGGCACTGCGATCAGCGCCGCAGCCACACGCCGCCGCTCTCCGATCATGATGTTGTAGGTACGGATGGCAGGTCCCGTCTGCATGGAGTCGAGGCCGACATGGACGGTGCGGAGCGCCTCGCGCAGCCGGTTCGGCGCAATCCAGACATCGGTTCCGGTTCCGATAATCAATGAATCGATGCTGTTGGCCGCAGCAAATACGCGCGACAGCGTATATTCATCGATCTCGGCCGCCTTCGTGACCGGCCAGGCCCAGATCGCATCCGGCAGGCACAGGAGCGATCCCCGATGTGACATGTCGGCAAAGGCAAAGCCGCCATTCCCGTAAGCGTCGATCGGCGCCGACCTCGGAAGATGTGGAGCATCCGATGGGGTCGGGACCATGCCGCGTCACTTCTTCTTGGGCGTGTCCGGCGTATCAGCGCGGTTCGTGCCGACGCCGAGATAGATCAGGATCGGCGCGGCGATGAAGATCGACGTATAGGTGCCGACCAGCACCACGCCGAACATCATCACGGCTGTGAAGCTGTGGATCGCATTGCCGCCGAACAACAACAGCGCGAGCAGGGCCAATGTCACCGTGACGTGGGTGATGATCGAGCGCGACAGCGTCGAATTGATGGACTCGTTGAGCAGTTCCGGCATCGGCATTTTCTTGTAGCGCCGGAGCATTTCTCGAATGCGGTCGTAGATGACGACGGTATCGTTCAGCGAGTAGCCGAGAATAGTCAGGAGCGCGGCGATACTCGTCAGGTCGAAATCGACCTGGGAGATCGACATGAAGCCGATCGTCAGCACGATATCATGCACGTTGGCGATCATGGCGCCGAGCGCGAACTGCCACTCGAAGCGGAACCAGAGATAAATCAGGATGGCGACGATCGCGAGCATCAGGCCGAGCATGCCGTAGGCCAGCAATTCGCCCGAGACACGCGGTCCGACGACTTCGACACGCCGGTATTCGACGGAATCGCCAAACGCGCCACGCACTTTCTGAACCGCCGCCTGTTGCGCCTGGTCGCCGCCCGGCTGTTCGGCAACCCTGATCAAGACCTCGTCGGGACCGCCAAATTGCTGCAACTGGATGTCGCCGAGGCCGAGGCTACCGAGCGAAGCCCGCATCGAAGCGATGTCGGCAGTTCCAGATTTGGCCCGCACTTCCATGAGCGTTCCGCCCTTGAAGTCGATGCCGAAATTCAGCCCGTGGGTGAAGAACAGCGTGATCGCGACGATCGAGAGCAGCGCCGAAATCGGGAAGCTGATGCGGCGAAAGCGCGTGAAATCGAAATGCGTATTGTCGGGAACAATGCGCAACGGCGGCAGCAGCCCGAAAATGCTGACCACCGTCAGCACGACGATGAGAGCGCCCAGTCCAATCAGAACGAGATGAGTCACAGCCGCATTTCCTTCAGATCGGCACGCTTTGCGGCCGCTTCCACCGCACCCACCAAGCCACGATCAGCCGGGTGAGCGTGAAGGCCGTGAAAACCGTGGTGAGAATGCCGATGCCGAGGGTTACCGCGAACCCACGAACCGGACCGGTGCCGATATAGAACAGCACGGCGGCGGCGATGAATGTCGTAATGTTCGAGTCCAGAATGGTTGCGAGCGCGCGCTTGAAGCCGGCGTCGATGGCCGAAATGGCGTTACGCCCGCCCCGGATTTCTTCGCGAATGCGCTCATAGATCAGAACGTTGGAATCGACCGCGATGCCGACCGTCAGCACGATGCCGGCAATGCCCGGCAAGGTCAGCGTCGCGTTCAGCAGCGACAGCACGCCAAAAATCATCGCCACGTTGATGGCGACGGCGATGTTGGCGAACAGTCCGAACAGCCGATAGGTCACGAGCATGAAGACCACGACCAGGATCGAGCCGACATAAGCAGCCAGTTCACCCTTTTCGATCGAGTCCTGACCAAGACCCGGACCGACCGTGCGTTCCTCGATCACGGTCAGCGGCGCCGGCAGCGCGCCGGCGCGCAACAGGATCGCAAGGTCGTTCGCCGACTGAACCGTGAAGCTGCCGGAGATCTGGCCTTGCCCGCCGATGATAGGCTCGCGGATCACCGGGGCGGAGATCACCTGGTTATCCAGCACGATTGCAAAGCGCTGCCCGACATTTTCGGTGGTGGCTTGCGCAAACTTGCGCGCACCGGCCGAATTGAATTTGAAGCTCACGACGGGTTCGCTTGAACGTTGATCGAACGAGGTCTGCGCGTCGCTTAGATCACCACCGGAAACCAGGATCTGCTTCTTGATGACGAGCTTCTGCCCCGTGACCTCTGACAAGAGTTCATCGTCCGGCGGTATCTTTCCTTGCAAGGCTGCGTCCGGCGGCACGGCCTCATCGACCATGCGGAATTCCATCTTGGCGGTCTTGCCGAGCAGTTCCTTCAGTCGCGTGGGGTCCTGCAAGCCCGGCACCTGCACCAGAATGCGATCGGTCCCCTGGCGCTGGATTACCGGCTCCACGGTGCCGAGTTCGTTGACGCGTTTTTCCACGATCTGGATCGATTGCTCAATCGTCTGACGGATGCGGTCGGTAATCGCTGCCTGCGGCACTGTCAGCCGGATCGTGCCATTGCCGGCGTCGGCCACTTCCAGGCTGCGCTGGCCGTTGGAGCCGAGCAGGCCGCCGAGCGGCTGCGACAAGTCACGCAACTTGCTCAAGGCCGTCTGCTGATCGGTGTCCTTGGTGATGCGCACTTCGACCGCGTCGTTGCGCACGTTGAGCCCGGTATAGACGATCCTTGCCTCGCGCAGCACACGACGGACGTCGTCCCGGATCTGATCGAGTTTCTCTTTCTTGACGTAATTCGAATCGACTTCGAGCAGCAGATAGGAGCCGCCTTGCAGATCGAGGCCGAGCACCAGATGACGCTGCGCCCAAAGCGGCCATGTCTTGACTCGCGCTTCCGGGAAGAAGTTCGGCACAGCGCACAGACACACCACCAGCGCCGTCAGGATGATCGCCAGCGCCTTCCACCGCGTAAAATAAAGCATTGAATTGACTCGTCAGATCCAGAGAAAGCGGTGCTCGATATCAGCCCGCGGCGCTTTCGTCCTTGCTGAGTTCGCCCTTCTCCTTGGCCGGTTCTCCCTTGGCACGAACGCCGGAAATCATCTGCCGCATCTGGCGAACGCGAACACCGTCCGAAATCTCGAACTCGATCTGATCGTCATCCACCACCTTTGTCACCTTGCCGACCAACCCGCCCGTCGTCACCACCGTGTCGCCACGGCGGATATTCTTCACGAGTTCAGCGTGATCCTTCACCTTCTTCTGCTGCGGACGCAAAATCAGGAAATACATGATCACGAAAATCAGCGCGAACGGCAGCAGCGACATCAACATACTGTTGGCGTCGCCGCCGGCCGCGGCCTGGGCATACGCAGGGGTAATCAGCATTCGTTCAATCCTTGTGGAACGGCTAGCGGAGAGGATTTGACATTCGCTACCCACCTAGCCGCGGGATCCGGGGTCAAATTTGGCGCGGACTATAGCGGCCAGCGCTCCAATTGCAACGCCGCCAGTACCGCCGGAAAACGCCAGCTCACCCCCTCATTTGCACCGCTTGCGAGCCCCGGCAAGGCCCGTTAAGGGTTCGCCGTCGGAAAGGCCCAAGATGTCGAAAAAGCCCACAAAAAACGCCCCTCGCCCTGCACAAAAACCCAAGCGGCAGACCACACCGCAACTGGCCGCCAAGCGTCCGAAAGCTCCCTCGGCCCCCGAAACGGCAGAGCGAATTGCTTTGGCATTAGAGACCATCGCGGCCCATCTCGCGGCCGCAGCACCGGCATCCGACGGAGGCGAAGCCCTGCATCACGCCGATGCCTTTGTCTGGCATCCCGACGGGCGGCTTGCGCCCGTGCCCCATGTCAGCCGCGTCGATATCGGCCTGCTCAAGGGCATCGACCGGATGCGCGACATCCTGATCGAAAATACCGAACGCTTCGCCAACGGCTTTCCCGCCAACAACGCACTGTTATGGGGCGCGCGCGGCATGGGAAAATCCTCTCTGGTGAAAGCCGCGCACGCCAGCATCAACCTCAACCGCAAGCCGGCCGACCGGCTGAAGCTGATCGAGATTCATCGCGAAGATATCGAAAGCCTGCCGGCGTTGATGGACATCCTGCGCAACGCGCCGTTCCATGCCATCGTGTTCTGCGACGATCTGTCCTTCGACGGCAACGACGCCTCCTACAAATCGCTCAAGGCGGTGCTGGAGGGCGGCATCGAGGGACGCCCCGACAACGTGATCCTCTATGCGACCTCAAACCGCAGGCATCTTTTGGCGCGTGAGATGATCGAGAACGAACGCTCGACCGCGATCAACCCCGGCGAAGCCGTGGAAGAAAAGGTTTCGCTGTCGGATCGTTTTGGATTGTGGCTGGGCTTCCACCGCTGCAGCCAGGACGAATACCTGGCCATGGTGAAAGGCTATTGCGGCCATTTCGGCATCAAGCTTGGGGAAGAAGAGCTTGAACGCGAGGCACTGGAATGGTCGACCACCCGTGGCTCCCGTTCAGGCCGCGTGGCCTGGCAGTTCACGCAGGAACTGGCAGGACGGCTTGGCGTGCGGATCAAGCTCCGTTGAGGAACTGGAGCGGATCGACGGGATTCGAACCCTTGCGGATTTCGAAGTGAAGCTGGGGCGAGCCGACCTCGCCCGATTGCCCTGACTTGGCAATGATCTGGCCGCGCTTGATGGTATCGCCGCGTTTCACCAGCAACTCGCTGGCATGTGCATAGGCGGTGACGTAGCCGTTCGAGTGGCGCACTAGCACGAGATTGCCGTAGCCCTTCAGTTCATTGCCGGAGTACGCGACCACGCCGTCTTCGGCGGCCTTCACCGGCGTGCCTTCCGGCACGGCGAGATTGATGCCGTCATTGGACTTGCCATTGGTCTTGGCGCCGTAGCCCGTGATCACCTTGCCCCGAACCGGCCAACGGAAGGTCGGCAGAGCGCCAGTTGCCTCAGTGGCCTTTGCGGGAGGCTCAGCCGCGGGCGTTTCTTCGACATTCGTGGTCTGGGCCAATCGGGCCTTTTGCTGGGAATCTGTCGTGACCGCCGCGAGCTTGGTCGCAGGCGGGGCCGATACCGGCGCGGCCTGCGCCACAACGGGCTGCGCGACTGGCGCGGAGGCGGCCGATGCCTTCACGGGCACGTTAAGCTTCATGCCGATCCTGAGCTTCGCACTCGAATCCAGGCCATTGGCCCTGGCGAGTTCGCCTGCGGAAATATGGTTGCGGCGCGCGATGCTCATCAAGGTGTCGCCGTGGTTGACGACATGGACGGATGGCGCAGCCGCGGCAGTCATGACCGCCTTGCTAACAGGCGCCGACATCACGGGGGCCGCGGCAACAACAGCCGCACCCGGCCGCGGAATGATCAGCTGCTGTCCCGGCGACAGGACGCGTGGCCCTTTATAACCGTTGGCCTGAAGGATCGCGGCCGGCGTCACGTTGTAGCGACGGGCTACGATCTCCAGCGTGTCGCTGGTGCCGACAATGATCGTTGTGCCATGGGCCGGGTGCAGCGCCGCAACTGAATGCGGAACACTACCGGTCGTCTCGATCGGGCGGGCCGGAGGCGTGTAGGACGACAACCCCCGGCCGCCGCCGGAAACGCCAGCCCCCGACTGCGGATAGGACTGCGGCGCGGCAATGGCCGGCGGAATATTCTGCGACTGAACCTGCGATTGGGGCCGCGAATATTGAGGAAGATCATGCCGTTCGACGCGGGCCGGCGGCACCGAAGCCGTGGATTCCTGTTGTGAAGCAAAGGGATTTTCGGAAAGGCGGCTCTGCATGTCGGCGCTGCAACCAGCAAAACCGATCGACATCAGCGCCAGTACCGCGACATGCGGAGCACGGCGCGAGCAAAGTAACTCGACGGCACGGGACATGGTTACTCACTCGTACGCAACAAAATACTGTTTTGAGTAAACACGTACCGAGTAAATAACCGCTTAAGCTTAGGATTAAGATGTTGGCCGGAAAGCCGATCCGGGATTCTACAGTTCGCGTGCAATGCCCGGCAGCGCCGGCACAAAACGCACGTCGACAAGCTCTTTACGCTCAAAGCCGGTTTCGGTCCTGACCAGACGGATCAAGGTCTGGACGCCATGGAGCGGACCGACCGGGGCGATCAGGACGCCTTCCGGTTCGAGCCGTTGCGCCAGCGCATCCGGGATTTGCTCCATCGCCGCAGTGACGAGGATGCGATCGAAATTGCCCGCGCCCGCAGGAACGTCAAAGCCGTCCCCCAGCAGCACCTCGACGTTGTCGCAGCCGAGCTTCTCCAGCCGCGCCCGGGCACGGTCGGCCAGCGTTCGGTAGCGTTCGATCGTCAGCACGTGCGCGCACAGCCTGGACAACACGGCTGACTGATAGCCGGAGCCGGTGCCGATCTCGAGCACCCGGTGGGACTTCTGCAAGCCGAGTTGCTCGGTCATGTAGGCGACCACGAAGGGCTGGCTGATGGTCTGCCCGCAAGCGATCCCGAGTGCGGTGTCGCAGTAGGCCACGCCGCGGTCGGCCGGTTCGACGAACAGCTCGCGCGGGACATCCTCCATGGTACGCAGCACGGCCTGATCGCTGATCCCACGCCGCCTCAGGCTCAGCTGAAACTTCATCTTCTCGGGCGGGTTCTGGCTGTCAGGCATCTGGATCCATCGACCGTCTTATGGCCGCCGGCTATGTGATGGCACAAATCGCGCGATTCCCGGGAACATATCATTCAATTCCGTGTTCCACCGGGCGGCTGGACCGGTAGGTCGTGATTGCGCCCGCTGGCGATATTTGCGAACCTTTGTTTCCCAGCAGGCAGGGATTCCATGGATGGGTACGGAGCGGACGTCAGGCGGATCGGTATTCCTCGTTGAAGACGAGGTCATGATCAGGATGATGGTCGCCGACATGCTGGAAGAACTCGGCTACAGCATCGCCGCCGAGTCCGGCGAAATCGGTGACGCCCTCAAGCTGGCACAATCGGTCGAGTTCGATCTTGCCATCCTTGACGTCAACGTCAACGGCAAGGTCATTTCGCCGGTTGCCGACCTGATCGCGGCGCGCAACCGCCCCTTCATCTTCGCGACCGGCTATGGGTCCTCGGGCTTGCCGGCGGAATATCGCGACCGGCCGGCGTTGCAAAAGCCTTTCCAGATCGAAACGCTGGGCCGCGCCGTCGATCAGGCGCTCAAACGCCCCGCGGCCTAAAGCGCGCATTCCGTAAGATAGGCGGCTTCACTTCAGCGTCGAGGTCAGCGCGGCTGAAAACGCCTCGTCGGTGCGGTCGAGACGCAGCGGCGTCACCGAGACATAACGCGATGCCAGCGCCCACAGGTCCGTACCCTCGGCCGGAACATCGACCTTGGCCAGCCGTTCAAATCCGATCCAGAAATATGGATTGCCGCGGCCGTCGCGCCGCTGGTCGATTTTCAAGAAGCCCAGATTGCGCTTGCCCTGCCGGGTCACGCGCACCCCGGCAACCTCGTCCGGCGCGCAAGCCGGAAAGTTGACGTTGATCACGGTGTCTTTCGGAACGCCGGCGTCGATCACCTTGCGCAGGATCGCGGGGCCGAATTTCAGCGCGGTGTCCCACAACGGCTTTTCGCGTGTCTCCACCGAAAACTCCTGCGACAGCGCAAAGGAAGGCAGGCCCAGGATCGTGCCTTCGAGCGCGCCAGCGATGGTGCCGGAATAGACGACGTCCTCGGCGACATTGCGGCCCTTGTTGACGCCCGAGAGCACGAGATCCGGCAGCTTCTGGCCGAGGATGTGGCGCGCGCCCATGATGACGCAGTCGGTCGGCGTGCCCCGGACCGCAAAATGGCGGGGGCCGACTTCACGCAACCGAAGTGGGTCATTGAGCGACAGCGAATGCGAAACGCCGGACTGATCGAGTTCCGGCGCGACCACCCAGACATCGTCGGACAATTCGCGGGCGATCTGCTCCACGATCTTCAGGCCCGGCGCGTGGATGCCATCGTCGTTGGTACATAAAATTCGCATCGCTCGAGCGGCCCTCTCTATCGCTTGTGCCGTCTTATCCGGCTATGGGGCGTGACGCAAACCCGTTGTTTTTACTATGGGTTTTGTTCGGCTGCCCTGGCCTTTCGGGCACACGGTTATCAGGACGATCGATTGTCCTGCCGATCGGCGACCGGTGTGCGGATGCGCCAGACCGGCGTGAGCTTGCCGCCCAATCCCTCGAACCGCATATCGAAGTTCGGCGCCGCCGGCTTCATGGAAGGTTCCGGAACCACGATCGGCTGCGGCGGCGGAGCCGGTTTAGCCGGTGGAGGCGGAGCCGACTTGACCGGTGGAGGCGGAGCTGGCTGAATTTCTAGCGGCGCCGCCGGCTTTTTTGGCGGCGTCCATCCGGGCGGCTCGGGATAGTATTTGCGGGCAACGGCGACGGCTTTTTCAAAGTCATCGGTATTGACCCATTTCTCGGCGCGAACGGCCTCCTGCACGCCGTCGTCCCATAGCCGCGCCCCTTCGATGTCGAACTGGCTCTTCTGCTTCTGATTACAGGCCTGGATGCCATGGCCCGTGACTGCCCATTGTTTGCCCACCCAATAGATGTCGCGGTGCAGGGCCATCGGCTGTCGTCATTTTCCGAAAAATGTACTTGAAAACATACTTGCACATAATCGGAAACCGAGATTACCCGCGCGCGCAGCCTTCGCAACTGCGATCACGCCTCGCGCCGAAACAAATCGCTTGGTGTGGTAGAAACGAACTTCGAAAAACTGAGCCGCTAGCGGCGTGGATTTGCCATTCGCAAAAGTGGCCGCTGAGAAGCGATGCGAATGTTAAAATCGGACCACTAGCGGTCGGACGAGACGACCTTGGCGCCGCCCATATAGGGCTGCAGCACGTCAGGCACGGCAATCGAGCCGTCGGCCTGCTGGTAGGTTTCCATCACCGCGATCAGCGCGCGGCCAACCGCCGTGCCCGAGCCGTTGAGCGTGTGTACGAAGCGCGGCTTGCTGTCGGGCCCGCGATAGCGCGCGTCCATCCGCCGCGCCTGAAAGTCGCCGCAGACCGAACAGCTTGAGATTTCGCGGAACGCGCCGCCCTCGCCCTGCCCGGGCATCCATACTTCGATGTCGTAGGTTTTTTGCGCGGAGAAGCCCATGTCGCCCGCGCACAGTGTCATGACACGGTAGTGCAGGTCGAGCCGGCGCAGCACTTCCTCCGCGCAAGCGAGCATGCGCTCATGCTCGTCCTTGCTAGTTTCGGTTGTGGTGATCGAGACCAGTTCAACTTTCGTGAATTGATGCTGCCGGATCATGCCACGGGTATCGCGCCCGGCCGCACCGGCTTCGGCGCGAAAGCACGGCGTCAGCGCCGTCAAGCGCATCGGCAATTCCTTGTCGTCGACGATGGATTCGCGGACGAGATTGGTCAGCGACACCTCAGCCGTGGGGATGAGACCCAACCGTCCACTTCGCAAATTTTCTATTCCGTCCTCATCGCTGGCGGCCGCGAGCAATTCGCCCTTGATGGCCCAGAATTGATCGTCTTCGAATTTCGGCAATTGCCCGGTGCCGAACATCACCTCATCGCGCACGAGCAGCGGCGGATTGATTTCGGCATAGCCGTGCTCGTTTGTGTGTAGATCGAGCATGAATTGTCCGATCGCGCGCTCTAGCCGCGCCAGACCCTTCTTCAATACGACAAAGCGCGCGCCGGATAATTTCGCCGCCGCCTCGAAGTCCATCTGGCGAAGAGCTGTTCCGAGATCGTCATGCGGCTTTGGCGCGAAGGCGTAGCTGCGCGCCTTGCCGAACACGTGGTGTTGCACATTGCCGTGCTCGTCCACACCGTCAGGTACTTCATCGAGCGGCAAATTGGGAATTGCGGCCAATTCTTTTGTAAGTTCTTGGTCTGCCGCCTTTGCGGACGCTTCGAGCTGCGGCATCTTGGTCTTGAGCTCGGTCACCTCTGCCATCAGCTCATTGGCTCGGGCATCGTCTTTTGCCCTTTTCGCATCACCGACTTCCTTCGACGCAGCATTGCGCCGCGCCTGCGCTTGCTCTGATGCTAAGATCAGATGGCGGCGACGTTCATCGATCCCGATCAACTCGACGGCTCTTGGCGGTAGCCCACGCCGTCCGAGCGCTTGGTCGAACGCGGTTGGATTTTCACGTATCAATTTGATGTCGTGCATAGCTTACTTCCCGCCGTGACCGGGCTTGTCCGGCCATCCACGTCTTTGCTGCGTTAGACCAAGTCGTGGATGCCCGGGTCAAGTCCAAGCATGACGAATCGCAAGCAGCGTTTGGACGATCATAAAGAAATGTGGCCGAAGCGCCCTACTCCGCCGGTGTCGGATCGGGCGGCGGGCTCGCGGGAGGTGGAGTGGGCGTGGTCGTCTTGGCCGCGGCAGCCTTCTTTTCCACGATACGCACCGCCCAGATCGAGCCTTCGTACAGCAGCAGCAGGGGAATCGCGAGCGAGGCCTGGCTCAGGACGTCGGGCGGGGTCAGCACGGCGGCGATAATGAAGGCGACCACGATGAAGTAGCGCCGTTTATCGCGCAGTTGCTTGGACGTGATGATGCCGATCCGGCCCAATAGCGTCAGGATCACCGGAAGCTGAAAGGCGATCCCGAAGGCAAAAATCAACGACATCGTCAGCGAGAGAAATTCGCCGACCTTCGGCAACAACTGGATCTGCGCGGTCTCGGGTCCTCCCAACTGCTGCATGCCGAGCGAAAAACGCACCAGCATCGGCAGCACCACGAAGTAGACCAGCATCGATCCCAGCACGAAGAAGAACGGGGTCGCGACCAGATACGGCACGAAGGCGTTGCGCTCGTGCTTGTAAAGGCCGGGCGCGACAAAGGCGTAGATCTGCCCGGCCACGATCGGAAACGAGATAAAACCGGCGCCGAACAGCGCAAGCTTCAACTGGGTCAGAAAATATTCCAGCAGCGCCGTGTAGATGAACTTTGAATTTTCCGGGCCCGCGACCCACACGAAGGGCCACACCAGCACGTTGTAGATTTGCTTGGCGAAGAAGAAGCAGAAGATGAAAGCGACGCCGAAGCCGAGCAGCGCCTTGATCAGCCGCGAGCGCAGCTCGATCAGATGATCCATCAATGGCGCTTTGCTGGCCTCGATATCGTCGTCGCTCATGACGCTTTGGCATCCCGCGGGGCTTCGGTCTCAACCGCGGCCGAATGCCCGTCCGTCGCATGCGCATCCGGTGTCGCAGGTTGCGGCTGACTTTCCGGAGCGATCACCAGCGGCTCCGAAGCCGGCGCTTCGGCCGACGACGTCGTGGTTTCCGAACTCGCGGTTGCTTCGGTCGATGAGGCGATCTCGGAGGAAGCCGTCTCCGCAGCTGCGGCCGGCTTGTCGCTAATATCGAGAGCGGAGCTGACGTCCTTCTGAAGCGAGGTCATGACGTTGCCGCCCGCAAACCCGCTCGCGGCTTCCTTGACCTCGTCGAAGCTCTTCTTGAGGTCGGCCATTTCGGCCTCGCGCATCGCTTCCTGGAACTGGCCCTGGAATTCGCTGGCCATCTTGCGCGCCTTACCGACCCATTGCCCGACCATGCGCAGAACGCCCGGCAATTCCTTGGGGCCGATGGCAATCAGCGCGACGACGGCGATGACGGCGAATTCACTCCAACCAATATCGAACATGAAAGCTTCCGCTCACGCGAGGCCCAACGTCTTGCTAGATCGAGACTGGGCCGCCCGCGTCTTTATTCCACCGGTCTTGATTTCACCGGCTTACAATGCGCCCGGAAGCTCAGACCGCTTTGCTGCCGACGTCAGTCCGCGCCGCTTGCGGCGAAGCGGTGTGGTCGATCGACTTCACCGGCTCGCTCTTGTCGGCCACTTTGTCGTCGTCCTGCATGCCCTTCTTGAAGGCCTTGATGCCCTGGGCGACGTCACCCATTAGGTCGGAAATCTTGCCGCGACCGAACAACAGCAGGACGACCCCGATCACGACGATCCAGTGCCAAATGCTCAACGAACCCATCCTGCAACCCTCCAAAACACGCGAAATGCGGGCCCTTTCGGTCCCGAATTATCCTCCAGCGAACGTAGGCTCAAGAGGTGCCGAAAACAAGGACTTGGGCCGCGTAAAATCCGCCTGACGCGGCTGACCGTTAACGCACAGCGGGGAATTTCGCACCGGGCCGATGAGTCGGCTCGGAAACGGCTTATTGGCTTCCGTCCGGGTTTCCTCGGTCGTTCCCTAGGTCGGTTTCAGGTTCGACCGCAGGCGCCAAAGCCAGTTCCAGATCGCCGGTTTCCAGCGGGTCTTCATCCTCGCGCAAAGCCGGATCATCCGAAGGCGTGGGAACATTGAAACCGGACGGTAGCCGCGAGTCCAAGAGGCCTGTTCCCTTCAGTTCCTCAAGTCCCGGCAAGTCGCTTAGCGCTTCCAGGCTGAACTGCGATAAAAAGGCTTCCGTGGTTCCGAAAGTCAGCGGACGTCCGGGGGTCTTGCGACGGCCGCGCGGCCTGATCCACCCCGTTTCCAGCAACACGTCCAGCGTTCCCTTTGACGTCATGACGCCGCGGATCTCTTCGATCTCGGCGCGCGTGACCGGCTGATGGTAGGCGATGATGGCCAGCATCTCGATCGCCGCACGCGACAGCCGTCGCGTTTCGGTGCTCTCGCGCGTCATCAGCCACGACAGATCGCCGGCGGTGCGGAACGTCCATTTGTTGGCGATGCGAACCAGATTGACGCCGCGCGAGGCATAGTCCGCCTGCAGCTGCGCGAGGGCGACCTTGATGTCGACACCATCGGGCACGCGCTTGGCAAGCGTCGCCTGATCAAGCGGCTCGGCGGAGGCAAACAACAGCGCCTCCAGCAACCGCAGCTCTTCGGGCCGCGCTTGTGGATTATCGGCCTGCTCCTCGGCGTCGGCTACGCGCTTTTCCGCCAGGCTCGGCATGGCACCATCTCCCTCTTCCACTTACTCACTCAGTGTTCGCCCGGCGCCGCGGCGTCGGGTGCAGGCTGCGGCGGACGCTTTCGAAAAAACAACGGGGCGAAGGCCTCCTGCTGATGCAGTTCGACCTGACCTTCCCTGACGAGCTCCAGCGCCGCAGCGAAGCTCGAGGCAAACACGGTGGCCCTTTGCGAGGGATCGACGACGTAGTGGATGAGAAATTCATCCAGACGGCTCCAATCCTCGGCCATGCCCACCAGCCGCTCCAGCGAGGCCCTCGCCTCGGCCAGCGACCACACCGTGCGCCGGGCCAGATGCACCGACGCCAGCACGCGCTGCTGGCGTTGCGCGGAATAGGCCGTGAGCAGATCGAACAAGGTCGCGGTGTATTTGGGATGGCGGATTTCCGCGATGGCTTCCGGAAAACCGCGCGGGAAAATATCGCGGCGCAATTGCGGGCGGTTCATCAGGCGGTTTGACGCCTCGCGAATACCTTCAAGATGACGGAGCCGGTTGGCGAGTGCGGTTGCCATCTCCTCGGCGCTCGGCCCCTCGGCCGTGGCAGGCTCAGGCAACAACAGCCGCGATTTGAGGTAGGCGAGCCAGGCCGCCATGACCAGATAATCGGCGGCAAGTTCCAGCCGGATCTTTCGCGCCGCCTCGATGAATTGCAGATACTGGTCGGCGAGCGCCAGGATCGAAATCTTGGCGAGATCGACCTTCTGCTGCCGCGCCAGTGCGAGTAGCAGATCGAGCGGGCCTTCATAACCCTCGACGTCGACAACGAGTGAGGGCTCGCCGTCGGCCAAATCGGCCGGACGGCCGGTTTCGAACGAGAGGATTTCCGCGGTCATGCGCCTGCCGTCCCTGCTCTCTTCATCATCGCTTCCAGTTCGGCCCGCGCGAGCGCCTTGTCAAAGGGTTGCGGCGTCCCGCGCGATGCCAGCGCACGGCTGGCCCGCTGAAGCGTTTTCCCGGACAATTCCGGCGTCTCGGCGGCGACCTCGCGCATTTCCGCAAGGTTACCGTTGCAGTGGAGGACCGTGTCGCAGCCGGCAAGGAAAGCGGCTCTCGTTCGCTCCGCGATCGATCCGGAGAGCGCATTCATCGACACGTCATCACTCATCAACAAGCCTTGGAACCCGATCACGCCGCGAATCACCTGATTAATGATTGTCGCAGAAGTCGTAGCAGGATGGACCGGGTCGAGCGCGCTAAACACAACATGTGCGGTCATCGCCATCGGCAGATCGGCCAGCGGCCGAAACGCCGCAAAATCAGTCGTTTCGAGGTCCTTGCGGGGTGTATCCACGGTCGGAAGCCGCAAATGGCTATCCGCAGTCGCCCGCCCGTGGCCGGGAATGTGCTTCAGCACCGGTAAAATACCACCCTGCTCAAGCCCATTGGTCACGGCACGTGCGATCGCCGCGACTTTTCCCGGCTCGGTTCCGTAGGCGCGGTCGCCGATCACGGCATCGGCGCCGGCTACCGGCACGTCCGCCAACGGCAGACAATCGACGCTGATGCCGAGTTCCGACAGATCAGCCGCAATCAACCACGCGCTCAATCGCGCCGCCGAAAGCCCCAACGTCGGGTCGAGATCGTAAAGCTGGCCAAACAGCGCACCCGGCGGGTAGGCCCGCCAATGCGGCGGGCCAAGGCGCTGAACCCGGCCACCTTCCTGGTCAATCAGGACCGGAATGTCGCTGCGGCCGGCGCATGTCTTCAATTCATCAACCAGCCGAGCGACCTGCTCCGGCGTCTCGATGTTCCGCCTGAACAGGATGAAGCCCCAGGGACGCTCCGCCGCGATGAACGCCTGCTCGTCGGCGTTCACCGTGGTGCCGGCGATTCCAGTGATGAAGGCCTTGGTCATCTGGTGTCTTGGCTCTGACATTCGTACGTTGTCGCGGTGGGTTCGTTTACGAATGTCAGAGCTAAAAAGACATCAGCAAATATAGATTTCTAGTGGGGTTTTGGATTTGGCATTCGCGATGAGAAATCACGGCGACGGGCTGGCGAATGCCAAATCCACTCCACTGGTGCTCCGATTCCGAAGTTCGCAAGCTAGCGCGGCAGCCTAGCGCCGAATAGCCCGCTCCGGATCAGAGGGTCAAGCAAGAGCTGCTAGTTCTTCACTACCCAGCACTGACCGCCGGCGGTCGTGTAGTTGTGGCAGAACTGTGCGGCCTCGGCCGAGCTCCCGAAGGCAGGGCCAGCCCGATAGGTCACAGCGCCGGTCTTCGAATTGGCGCGCGCGACGACAGCCGACTGCGAGCCGAGCACGCTGGGGTATTTGCTTTGGAGGGCCCGATAGGAGTTCTGGGCATCAGCTTCGCTCGGCTGTGACGTCACCGAGACCAGATAGCTGCCACTGCCGGCTGCGCTCGGGGTGCCGGGGGCACTCGGAGCGGCCTGCACAGGGTTGGTGGCTGCGACCCGAACCGAAGGTTCTGCTGCGGCCGGGGCATCCGCCTGCGGCGACAGCGACATCGGTGCATTGGCATTGGCCGCATTGGGATTGGCGGCCGCCGTGCGGGTGCCCGCAGCGGCTGCACGGGGCGCGGGCTTGGCTGGCGCGGCCGGCGGTGCGGCGCCTGCCGGTGCGCCCGCGTCTGCCGCGTCTCCGCGGACCGAGAGCGTCCTGACCCGATGCGGCTCGTTATTCGAAAACGTCCCGTTCGGCGCACCGGCGGCAGGCGGCGTGCTCGGTGGCACGACACCCGTCGGCATCGGCATGCTGCCGTTCGGCGTCAGCGGCGGGAACACGACACGCGGGCCTGACCTGGCCGCGGGATCGATTGGTGTCTCCTCTCGGGAAACCATCTTTTCCATGCCGTCGCCCGAAGTCATCCGGTCAGGCACCTTCGATCCGCCCTCGGCGGGTGCGGGAATGATCTTGGTCGGCCCGGCATCGGCGCGGATGATCGGCGGCTCGCCGCTACGGGCCGAGCCGGTATAGGTACGATAGGCAAAAGCACCACCTACGCCGAATACCGCGAGCCCCAGCACGGCGACGACCGTGATCATACCGCCGCGGCGGCGCGGCTCTTCCACCGCTTCGAACTGGTCCTCTTCGTAGGCATAGCCGTCGTCGGTGTAAGCCTGATCGTGCTGAGCGCTCTGCGTCTGTGAATCCAAGCTGCCATAGAGCGCATCGTCGTAACGCGTCAGATCCAGCTCATGTGGCTCGTCCTCATGCAGCTCATGAGGGGTATCGGCAAACAAATGCGCCGGATCGTAGTCTTCCGGTTCGGCCGGAGGATGCGCCGTGGCGTAACGCTGCAATGGATGGACAGCGCTCGGATAGTCGTCCTGCGGCGGTGGCGGAGGAGCCTCTTGCCTCACCGCGCGCTGCATCCAGGAGGGCGGCGCGGGAGGTTGCTCCGGTTCAGGATCCGCATAGCTGTCGTCTTCGTAGTTGTCGTAGGACGGCGGCGGCTCGACCGGCCTTGCCTGGGGTTGCACCGTCAAATTGGCCCGGCCTATCGGCGGCCGGCCGCCGAACGGATCGTTCTGGCCGATCAGACGCGCGAGTTCGGCAAGAGGATCGCTTTCGGTATTGTCGGACGATCGCGCCCGCCCGTCGCGATCGTAATCGCCACCGGCAGGAAAGGCTCTGTCCTGATATCGATCCGCCATCGTGATGATGTGTCCCCTCAAGGGAAAGTCGCCAACCCGCTTTTCGCTACCGGCCCCCGCCGGCTGCCACTCTCAAAGTCACCCAGGAAGCGGCACTTCAGTCAGCGCATCTCGTTTGGCGCGCCGACGCCGAGAACCCCCAGGCCGGACGCCAAAACCGTGACAACGCCCTGTACCATTGCTAGCCGGGCCTTCGTCATCTCGGCATCATTATTGATAATAAAGCGTAAATAGGGCAAATCCCGCCCCTTCGTCCATAGCGCGTGAAATTCGCTGGCCAGATCATACAGGTAAAAAGCGATTCGGTGAGGCTCGTGGGCGGCGGCGGCGGCCTCCACCGTCCGGGGATAGACCGCCAGTTTCCGCAACAGGCTCAGCTCGGCCGTATCGGTCAGCCGCTCCACGGGAGCCGGCGCGAGATAGGCCAGCCGCGCCCCGTCCTCCTCGGGGAGGTCATGCAGTACCTCCTCGCGCGCAGTTCGAAAGATCGAGTGCCCGCGGGCATGACCGTACTGGACGTAAAAGACCGGGTTGTCGCGCGATTGTTCGATGACCTTGGCCAGATCGAAATCCAGCACCGCATCGTTCTTGCGGTAGAGCATCATGAAGCGCACGGCATCCTTGCCGACTTCATCGACGACCTCGCGCAGGGTGACGAAATCGCCCGAGCGCTTCGACATTTTCACCGGCTCGCCGTTGCGCAGCAATTTGACGAGCTGAACGATCTTGACGTCCAGCGCCGCCTGCCCGCTGGTCACGGCCTTGATGGCGGCTTCGACGCGCTTGATGTAGCCGCCGTGATCGGCGCCCCACACATCGACCAGATTGCGAAACCCGCGCTCGAACTTGTTCTTGTGATAGGCGATGTCGGAGGCGAAATAGGTATAGCTGCCGTCGGATTTGAGCAGCGGCCGATCGACGTCATCGCCAAAGGCGGTCGCCCGAAACAGCGTTTGCTCGCGATCCTCGTAATCGTCGACCGGCGCGCCTTTCGGCGGCGGCAGGCGGCCCTCATAGACATCGCCTTTGGCGCGCAGGAAATCGATCGTCTCCGCGACGCGGTTGTGGCCGCCTGCAACCAGCGACCGCTCCGAGAAGAACACGTCGTGTTTGATGTTGAGCGCGGCGAGATCGCCCTTGATCGCTTCCATCATCATCGCGATGGCTTTGGCGCGCACCGCCGGCAGCCACTCAGCCTCAGGCATCGCGAGAAGCGTCTTGCCGTGTTCCGCGGCCAGTGCCTGCCCCACGGGCTTGAGATAATCGCCCGGGTAAAGCCCTTCCGGAATCTCGCCGATGTCTTCGCCCAGCGCTTCGCGATAGCGCAGGAACGCCGAGCGCGCCAGCACGTCGACCTGGGCGCCGGCATCGTTGATGTAATATTCTCTGACAACATCGAAGCCCGCGAGCTGAAGCAGGCTGGCGAGCGCATCGCCAAACACCGCGCCACGGCAATGGCCGACATGCATCGGCCCGGTCGGATTGGCCGAGACGTATTCGACGTTGACCTTCTCGCCCGCCCCGACGGCGCTTTGGCCGAAAGCGTTGCCCTCGCCCAGCACTGACCGCAGCGCGTCGGCCCAGGCCGTGACCTTCAAAGTGAGGTTGATGAAGCCCGGACCGGCAATATCCACTGAAGCGACCAGATCGTCGGCGCGCAGCCGCCCGGCGACCTTTTCCGCCAGATCGCGGGGTTTGGCCTTCGCTTCCTTGGCGAGCACCATGGCGGCATTGGTCGCCATATCGCCATGGGTCGGATCTTTCGGCGGTTCGACCACGACGCGCGACAGATCGGCGCGCGGCCCAAGTTCCGCCGCGCAAACGGCGTGTACGCGCGCGAGCACCTGGGCGAAAAGATGTTGTTTCGAGGATGTATCGGCCATGGCCGCCGCCTAACGTAAATCCGGGGTCGAGTCAAAAAGCCGCTGATGTTCGGTTAGCGCGAAACGGTCGGTCATTCCGGCGATAAAGTTGCCGATCCGCCGCGCCCGTTCGGCCTCGCCTTCGGCGCGGTTTTCGGGCGGCAGCCATTCGGCGGGCATGGCGGCCGGATCGCTCTGATAACGTGCAAACAGATCGAACACGAGCTGTTCGGCATCGCGCATCACCCGCATCACCCGTTCGTGCCGGTACATCCGCAGCTTCAGGAATTTCTTGATCGCGGCTTCCGCTTCCCGCGTCTCGTCCGGAAAGACAATCAACGCCTCGTTTTGATTGCGAACCTCCTCGGCCGAGGAAGGCCGTGTCAGTTCCAGGCGGCGATGCGCCTCCATCATGACAGCGCCAATGAAATGGGAAATCAGTTCGCGCACCAGTTCGGCGCCGCGCCGGCTCTCGTCAAGGGTGGGATACTCGGCGTCGATTTCCGCGATGATGCGAGCGGTGAGAGGGATCTCCTTGAGATCGTCGATCGCAAACAAGCCTGCGCGCAAACCGTCATCGATGTCATGCGCATCATAAGCGATGTCGTCGGCAATCGCGGCGACCTGGGCTTCCAGCGATGAGAAACTCCACAATTCGAGATCGTAGGAGGCGACAAATTCGGCGATCCCGACGGGCACGCCCTGTTCGCGATAGGCGCCGACGGGACACCCGTCGCGCGCCGTCAGCGGACCGTTGTGCTTGACGATGCCTTCCAGCGATTCCCAGGTCAGATTCAGCCCATCGAATTCGGGATAACGATGCTCGAGCGACGTGACCACCCGCAGGGTCTGCCCGTTGTGGTCGAAGCCGCCATGGCCGCGCAGGCAGGCGTCGAGCGCCCGCTCGCCGGCGTGGCCGAACGGCGGATGACCGAGGTCGTGGGCGAGCGCCAGCGTCTCGGTCAAATCCTCATCGAGCCCAAGCTGGCGGGCCAGCGCACGGGCGATCTGGGCCACTTCCAGCGTGTGGGTCAGCCGGGTGCGGTAATGATCGCCTTCGTGGAACACGAAAACCTGGGTTTTGTGCTTCAGGCGCCGGAAGGCCGTGGAATGGATCACCCGGTCACAGTCGCGCCGGAACGGGCTGCGGGTCCGGCTCGGCGGTTCGGCGAACTCCCGACCACGGCTGCGGTCGGGATCGCAGGCATAGACCGAACGATGGGCAGCCATTCCTACCGACACGGGATATCCTGTCTTTAGACGGGCAAACCGGTTTGATTCCCCTGCCCGCAGCACTTAGCTATGATACGCCGGTTACCAGATAAATACGCCGTGCGCCTACGATCGGAGTTTTGACGATGACCACAGCCGTCACCATCAGCGAGCGGGCCGCCCGCCGCATCGGCGAAATCCTCAAAGTCGAGGGCGACGGCGCCATGCTGCGGATCAGCGTCGAGGGCGGCGGTTGCTCCGGCTTTCAGTATAAGTTCGATGTCGATCGTTCGCGTGCCGAGGATGATCTGGTGATCGCCCGCGACAGCGCGGTCATTCTGGTCGATCCCGCCTCGGTACCGTTCCTGGCGGGCTCGGAGGTTGATTTCGTTGACGATCTGATCGGCGCCTCATTCCGCGTCAATAATCCCAACGCGACCGCCTCCTGCGGCTGCGGCACCAGCTTTTCGATCTAAAGAAAGCTGACCTGAAAGAAATCTTGGGCCCGATGCGCATCGCCACCTGGAACGTCAACTCGGTTCGGCAGCGGATCGAAAATCTGATGAGCTGGTTGAAGGAGTGCTCGCCAGACGTGGTCTGCCTTCAGGAAATCAAATGCACCGACGACGCGTTTCCGCGGCTGGAAATCGAGAGCCTCGGCTACAACGTCGTCACTCACGGCCAGAAGACCTTCAACGGCGTCGCGCTGTTATCCAAGTATCCGTTCGAAGAGACAGCCTCGGGCCTCGCCGGTGACGACGAAGACGCCCATGCGCGATTTATCGAAGGCGTCGTGACACTCAAACAGGGCGTGGTTCGGATTGCGTGCCTCTATCTGCCCAACGGCAACCCGCCCAACACCGAGAAATATCCTTACAAACTCAAATGGATGTCGCGGCTTCTTGAGTACTCAAGGCAGCGGCTTAAAGCAGAAGAACCGTTGGTGCTGGCCGGCGACTTCAACGTCATCCCGATGGCGGTGGACGTCCATAATCCCGACGCCTGGGTCGGTGACGCGCTGTTTCGCCCCGATACCCGCGAAAGCTTTCAATCGCTGCTGGGTCTGGGCCTGACGGATGCGCTGCGCTCCGTCACCGATGCGCCCGGCCAATATACGTTCTGGGATTATCAGGCGGGCGCCTGGCAGAAAAACCAGGGCCTGCGCATCGATCATCTGTTGCTGTCGCCGCAGGCCAGCGACCGCCTCGTGGACGTCGGCATCGACAGCTATGTCCGCGCCTGGGAAAAGCCGTCCGATCACGTACCGGTATGGATCGATCTCGATCTGGAAGCAGCGTGAGGAGCCTCAACGCTCAAGTCGAAACGAGCATCTTCGCCATCGGATAGGATGCTGTCGTTCCGAATTTTCGCTGCGGCACCTCGGTATCCTCATAGCCGCGCGATAGGCAGAAGCGATGCGCCGTCTCGGTGCTGAGCAGCGCGGCCCGCGTTGCGCCGCGCGCGAGCGCCCTCGCCTCGAGCGCCTTCAGAAGCGCTGCACTCACTCCACCAAACCGGGCTTTGGGCGCTACGTAGTTCAGCGTGATCTCGCCATCGTCCTTGACCCCGCCAACGGCCAGAACTGCATCGTCCCCGATCGCGATCAGCAGCGAACGGCCGTTGCTACCGGCCACGCTGCAACATTCTCGGGCGTCTTGCTGGCGAGCCAGCGCGCCAGAATGTCGGGGTCTTGCATGTGGTCGGCGGTACAGAGTTCGGTGATCGAGGCGCGGAGCACGTCACATGCTCACGGCATCGGCCGGTGTCGCGTCTCTGACGATCATCTCGTTCCCCCTTAATCGACGGGGAAACGCGCCGCGCTTCCCGCTTCAGTCCCTGCGGCCCTGCACCCAGTGCTCCAGCATTTTCGCCGCCATGGCGAGGTCTTCCTGCGACGCCCTCGCCATGGCCCTGCTGTAGCTGTCCTTGATCCAGGTCTCTTCCGGCGTGGCATTTTCGCTCGCAAGCGTCAGCCACATCAGGCCGCGCGCGGCCTGCCGCGGCAGTTGATCGCCGTTGAACAACATCTGACCGAGCATCGCCTGGGCCTGATGCTGGCCCTTCTGGGCAGCCAGCCCGAGCCAGCGCGCGCCGTAGCGGAAATCGTCGCGGGAAGAACCGGCGCTGCGCAGGTAAAGCCGGGCCAGATCGTATTGGGCGTCGGCATTGCCGAAATAGGAGGCCGCGTAAGAGAACATCTCGCGCGCACGCTCGGAATCCGGCTTGATCTTCGAATTCGGGATGCCGTTCAGATAATAGCGCCCGAGCGCGACGAAGGCATTCGCGACGATCGCCGCCTGCGGCGCCGATGGGCTGTCCTCCGCATGCGCATTGGCGATGCGGCTGAAATATTCGAACGCCCGCAGATCATCCTGCGCCACGCCGTCGCCGTCGGCATACATCCGCCCCAGCTTCCACTGGGCAATCGGATGTCCGCCCTCGGCGGCATATTGCAACGACGTCAGCGAGGTATCGGGAGCGGCGGGCACCGCCTTCTTCAGGTTCGACGCAGCACCGGGCTGAGCCGAGACGACCGGAATGGTTGAATCCTGATTCACCGGAGCGCCATCAAAGCCGAAGCCGGGAGTTGCCACCGGCGCAGCCCCCAAAATCACAGCAAAAATGATGCGCTTAAATGTCCGCATAACACAACTTCTCGTGCGTACCGCCGGGGTGGGTAACCGCGCCCGTCACAGCCGGTCCAACCTGCTGGGCGTACTTCCACAACGCTCCCGTCGTATGGTTAGTCGCGCGAGGCCTCCATTCGGTCTTGCGTTGGGCGAGTTCCGCCTCGGTCAACTTTACGTTAAGAGTCCCGGCCACGGCGTCGATCTCGATGATGTCACCGTCCCGCAACAGTGCGATCGGGCCCCCGATGGCGGCTTCCGGCCCGACATGGCCGATACAGAACCCCCGGGTGGCGCCTGAAAAGCGGCCGTCGGTGATCAGGGCGATCTTGCCGCCCATCCCTTGGCCCGTCAGCGCTGCCGTCGTCGAAAGCATTTCACGCATTCCGGGACCGCCGCGCGGCCCCTCATAACGGATGACGATGACCTCGCCTTCCTTGTAGGTCTTCTTTTGGACGGCCTCGAAGGCATCCTCTTCGCGATCGAAGCAGCGGGCCGGACCTGTGAATTTCAGGTTGGCCATACCCGCGACCTTTACAATCGCACCTTCCGGCGCAAGGTTCCCCTTCAGGCCAACCACACCGCCCGTGACGGTGATCGGCTTGTCGGCGGGCCGCACCACGTCCTGGTGCGGGTTCCACTTCACGTTCTTGAGGTTCTCCGCGATTGTCCTGCCCGTGACCGTCAGACAGTCACCGTGCATGTAGCCATTATCGAGGAGCGTCTTCATCAGAAGCGGTATGCCACCAGCCTCAAACATGTCTTTGGCGACATAACGGCCGCCCGGTTTCAAATCTGCGACATAAGGCGTCTTCTTGAAGATTTCGGCGACGTCGAACAGGTCGAACTTGATACCGCATTCGTTGGCGATCGCCGGCAGGTGCAGTGCGGCATTGGTCGAACCGCCGGATGCGGCGACAACGGCGGCGGCGTTTTCGAGCGACTTCCGCGTGACGATGTCACGAGGCCGGATGTTCTGGGCGATCAGTTCCATGACCTTTTCGCCCGCGGTCATGCAGAAAGAATCGCGGATTTCGTAAGGTGCCGGTGCGCCGGCCGAATATGGCAAAGCCAGTCCGATCGCCTCGGACACAGTGGCCATGGTGTTGGCGGTAAATTGAGCGCCGCAAGCGCCGGCCGAGGGGCAAGCGACCCGTTCGATTTCATCGAGATCCTCATCCGACATCGCACCCACCGAGTGCTTGCCGACCGCCTCGAACATGTCCTGCACTGTGACCTGCTGGCCACGAAAATTGCCGGGCAGGATGGATCCGCCATAGATGAAGATCGACGGCACGTTCAGCCGTACCATTGCCATCATCATGCCCGGCAGTGATTTGTCGCAGCCCGCCAGACCGACCAGCGCATCATAGGCGTGGCCGCGCACCGTCAGTTCGACGGAATCGGCGATGCACTCACGCGACGGCAATGACGAGCGCATGCCGTCATGGCCCATCGCGATACCGTCGGTGACGGTGATGGTGCAGAATTCACGCGGCGTACCGCCGGCGGAAGCGACGCCCTTTTTCACGGCCTGCGCCTGGCGCATCAGCGAGATATTGCAGGGCGCAGCCTCATTCCAGCACGACGCCACGCCGACGAAAGGCTGGTGGATCTGCTCGGTCGTCAATCCCATGGCATAGAGGTAGGAACGGTGGGGCGCCCGCTCGGGCCCCTCCGTGACGTGGCGGCTTGGAAGCCGCTTCTTGATGTTGGTCTTGGCGTCCATTCGTAAACCTGTTTCCTCGGCCATCTCGCTTCAGGTCGGCCGATGGACCACTGCCCTGAGCATTATGATCTCATGGAGGGGTGTGGCTAAAAAGCGGCGTAGCCTCACAGGACCCGGGATGAGGGTTAAATCTTCCAGAAGTGTTGCAACGACGACACGATCGTTGCGGTAAAGTCACCCTTTGCGCCGGTAAAATTGAAAAGACCGGCCTCCAGAGAGGGCCGGTCTTCGCAATGCAACACTCGATTTTGGGCGGGCGTTAGCGACCGGCGGGGGCCGATAGGGCACCGCTGCTATAGCGGGACGATTCGTCGTAAGACGGCGCCACGAAAGCGTTGCTGTCGCGGAATTCAGTCGTGCGCTGATGAGCCCGATGATGATGCTCGGCCGCAGCCGCAAATTGCACCGTCGACAAAGCAACCAGCGCCGCCCCGGCAATCATCAAAATTGCATTCTTCATTGTAGTCTCCCATAGCCAGTTGAGGCACAGGGCCCGGCGCCCCGCACGTCACTGCTCGACAGGACATAGTTGTTGTCGTCGTTATCGGGAAGCGCGCTCGGAATCACGAAGCAGCGAGCAAATTTATTGGTCAAAAATTTTTTCGACTAGAAATTCATCATCACGTCGTTCGTCTGATTCCATTCAAAGACTAACTTGAGTCGAATTTCTCTTGTCGTCATCACGTCGCAAAGAACGTCTTGCTTGTTCGCGACGCGCTATCGAAATATTCATCTCGTTGAAGGGCGCCACGCGCGAATTCGCGACCGTGGCACCGCGATACGCACGATTGGACGACCTCAGATATTCAGCACGCGGCCATACGCGTCCAGCACCGCTTCCTTCATCATCTCCGACAGCGTCGGATGCGGGAAGACGGTGTGCATGAGTTCTTCTTCCGTCGTCTCGAGATTCATCGCCACCACATAACCCTGGATCAATTCGGTCACCTCCGCGCCGATCATGTGGGCGCCGAGCAGTTGGCCGGTCTTCTTGTCGAAGATCACCTTGACGAGACCCTGATCTTCGCCGAGCGCGATGGCCTTGCCGTTGCCGACAAACGGAAAACGGCCGACGCGAATTTCGCGGCCGCCCTCTTTGGCCTTTGCCTCCGTAAGGCCCACCGAAGCGATTTGCGGATTGCAGTAGGTGCAGCCTGGAATGAGATTCTTGTCCATCGCATGCGGATGCAGGCCCTTGATGGCCTCGACGCAGATCACGCCCTCATGTTCGGCCTTGTGCGCCAGCATCGGCGGCCCAGCGACATCGCCGATGGCGTAGATGCCGGGCACGTTGGTCTTGCCGTAGCCATCGATCACGACGCAGCCGCGATCGGTTTTGACGCCCAGCTTTCCCAGTCCGAGATTTTCGATATTGCCGACAACGCCGACTGCCGAGATCACCCGGTCGAATTCGAGCGCTTGCGGGGCCTTGCCGTCATCGATGGTGGCAACCACGCTGTCGCTCTTCTTCTCAAGTTTTGTCACTTTGGTATTGGAGAGAATCTTGATGCCTTGCTTTTCGAAACGCTTGCGCGCCAGGCCCGCGATCTCCGCATCCTCAACGGGGAGGATTTGCGGCAATACCTCGACCACCGTCACTTCCGAACCCATGGTGTGGAAGAACGATGCGAATTCGACACCGATCGCGCCGGAGCCGACGACGAGCAGCGACTTCGGCATTTTCTCCGGCACCATGGCTTCGAAATAGGTCCAGACCAGTTTCTGGTCGGGCTCCAACCCCGGCAGCACACGCGGCCGCGCGCCGGTTGCGACGATGATGTGCTTGGCCTGATAGGCGCCCTCACCTAGCGCACCGTTAGGCCCTTCGACGGAGGATTTCTTGACGGTGATCTTGCCGGGCGCGTCGATCGATGCCTCGCCCCAGATGATCGTCACCTTGTTCTTCTTCATCAGGAAGCCGACGCCGTCGTTGAGGCGCTTGGAAACCCCGCGTGAGCGCTGCACGACCGCCTTGGGATCGTAGGAGACCTTCTCGGCCGACAGGCCGTAATCCTTGGCGTGCTGCATGTAGTGATAGATTTCGGCCGACCTCAGCAGCGCCTTGGTCGGGATGCAGCCCCAGTTCAGGCAAATCCCGCCGAGATAGGACTTCTCGATGATCGCGGTCTTGAAGCCGAGTTGGGCTGCTCTGATCGCCGTGACATAGCCGCCGGGACCCGAGCCGATGATGATGACGTCAAAGGATGTGTCGGCCATAGAAGCTCCCGTTAGATCGTGCAGTCGTGGTGCCGCAAACGCGGCTTTTCAATGCAATCGCGATATTCATGTGGTGACGAGCTCTGCATGCGCGGCCGGTCGAGGCAGATACATATGCAGGATCAGCCATTGTACCAAGGCAACCAGCCAAAGCGGCACGAACATCTGCACCGCGCCGACGGTTTCCCGGAGCCATTGGATGTGATGAATGCCGTTATCGATGAGGCCGAGAACAGGGATCAGCAGCGGCACCAGACACAAGATATGAAGCCCGCGCTTGAGGTGACGTTCACGATCGTCGTGCCACGCCGCAACTCCATAGACGATGACGGCAATGATCACATAGACCACGATCAGAACCGCCCGGAACGCCTCGCCGAGCCCGCGGCCGGCGGCGTCATCCCAGTCCGGCAGCAATGAGGATGCGGCAAAGGCAAGTACACCGACGACGACCGAGGCGACAAATGCCAGGACGAAAACTCCCGCTGTTCGCATGATCGCCCCTGTTGCCGACGAGCCGCTGAACCTCAAACCATCATCATCACGGGATTTTCGATCAGTTGCTTGAACGCGCCGATCAGTTCGGCGCCGAGCGCGCCGTCGATGGCGCGGTGATCGCACGACAGGGTCACGCTCATCATCTGCGCGATCTCGATCTTGCCGCCGCGCACCACCGGACGCTCCTCGCTGGTGCCGACCGCCAGGATCGTCGCATGCGGCGGGTTGATGACGGCGGTGAAGTGACTGATGCCGTACATGCCGAGATTGGATACGGCCGTGGTGCCGCCCTGATATTCATCCGGCTTGAGTTTGCGCGCCCGAGCCCGCGCCGCGAAATCCTTCATCTCGTTCGAGATCGTCGACAACGTCTTGGTTTCCGCCTTGCGGATGATCGGCGTGATCAAACCGCCCGGCATCGCCACGGCCACGCCGATGTCGGAATGCTTGTGCTTGAGCATGCCGCCTTCGGTCCAGCTCACGTTGCAATTCGGGATCTTTTGCAGTGCGACCGCCATCGCCTTGATGACGAAGTCGTTGACCGAAAGTTTGTAGAGCGGCTTCTTTTCCTTGTCCTTTGGCGCGGACGCGTTGATCTCTTCGCGCGCGGCAAGCAGCTTTCCGATCTCGCAGTCGATCGTGAGATAAAAGGTCGGAATGGTCTGCACGGCAGCCGTGAGCCGCTGCGCGATCGTGCGGCGCATGCCGTCGTGCGGCACGATCTCGTAACTGCCGGGCTCGTACAGCGCGAGGATCTGCTTGTCCGACATTGAGGGCGCAATCGCGGGCGCTGCGCCTGGCGCGGCAGCCGGGGCCTTCAGGCCCTTGCCGGACTTGGCTTCCGCCACGTCGCGGGCGACGACGCGGCCGTGCGGTCCGGTGCCGGTGATACGGGCAAGGTCGATGCCGGCTTCCTTGGCCAGACGTCTCGCCAGCGGCGACGAAAACGTGCGCGCATGGCCATTCGCTTGCAAAGCCGAGGCGGCCTGCGGAGCTGATGGCGCCGCCTGAGGCGCAGGCACCGCAGCCGGTTTGGGAGCTGGCGCAGAAGCGGGCGCAGCGGCAGGAGCTGGCTTCGGCGGTGCGTCTGCTTTTGCCGGTGCGGCTTCGGTAGCCGGCTTTGCAGCCCCGACTGAGGCGCCGGCGGATTTTACGTCCTCGCCGTCGCCCGCGAGCACCGCAATGATATCGTTGACAGGGACGTCCTGCGTGCCTTCGGGAACGAGGATCTTCGCGATCGTACCCTCATCGACCGCCTCGACCTCCATGGTCGCCTTGTCGGTCTCGATTTCGGCGATCACATCGCCGGACTTGACCTTGTCGCCCTCTTTTTTAAGCCACTTGGCGAGATTGCCCTTCTCCATCGTCGGCGACAATGCGGGCATCAGAATATTGATTGGCATGTGTTGAGCCCTGCTCTGTCAGCGATAACAAACAGCTTTAGCGGCCGCGACCACTTCAGCCACCGAGGGCAATGCGAGCTTTTCCAGATTGGCTGCGTACGGCATCGGCACATCCTTGCCCGAGACGCGCGTCACCGGCGCATCGAGATAATCGAAGGCGTGCTCCATGATCCGCGCCGCAATTTCGGCACCGACGCCATTTTGCTGCCAGCCCTCCTCGACGGTAACGGCGCGCCCCGTCTTCATGACGGACGCGACGATGGTGTCGGTATCGAGCGGACGCAGCGTTCGGAGATCAATGAGATCGACTTCGATGCCTTCCTTGGCGAGTTCGTCGGCCGCCTTCAGCGCGTAAGACATGCCGTTGGACCAGGAGATGATCGAGACATGACTGCCGCTTCGCACCACGCGCGCCTTGCCGATCGGGATCACATAGTCATCGAGCTTCGGCACTTCGCCGGAATGGCCATAGAGCATTTCGTTCTCGAGGAAGATCACCGGATTGGGGTCGCGGATCGCCGCCTTCAGCAAACCCTTGTAATCCGCGGCCGAGAACGGCGCGACCACCTTCAAACCCGGAACCTGCGAATACCAGGCCGAATAATCCTGGCTGTGTTGGGCCGCAACGCGCGAGGCCGCACCGTTCGGACCGCGGAACACGATCGAGCAGCCCATCTGTCCGCCGGACATATAGAGCGTCTTCGCCGCCGAATTGATAATCTGGTCGATCGCCTGCATGGCGAAGTTGAAGGTCATGAACTCGACGATGGGCTTCAAGCCCGTCATCGCCGCGCCGACGCCGATGCCGGCAAAGCCGTGCTCGGTGATCGGGGTATCGATGACACGGCGGGCGCCGAATTCCTGCAACAGACCCTGGCTGACCTTGTAGGCGCCCTGATATTCGGCGACTTCTTCGCCCATCAGAAACACGTCCGGATCCCGCCGCATTTCCTCCGCCATCGCGTCGCGCAACGCGTCGCGAATGGTCATGGTCACCATTTCGGTGCCGGCGGGTATTTCCGGATCGGGCAAAGCGGTGGCGCTTGGAGCGGCCGGCGCGGCTTCGTCCTTCGGGGCTGGCGCCGATCTCGCTTCAGCGGCTGGCGCCTCAGCCGGCTTTTCTTGCTTCACCGGTGCGGGCGCCTTGGCCAGATCAGCCGCGCTTTCGCCATCGGCCAGAATGGTTGCAATCGGCGTATTGACGGCGACGTCGGCGGTGCCTTCCGGAATCAGGATCTTGCCGAGCGTGCCCTCGTCGGTCGCCTCGACCTCCATCGTGGCCTTGTCGGTTTCGATCTCGGCGATGACATCGCCCGATTTGATCGTCTCGCCTTCCTTCTTCAGCCACTTGGCGAGGTTGCCCTTCTCCATCGTCGGCGACAAAGCAGGCATCAGTACTTGAATGGGCATATCAACTCCGCAAATTCATCTTTAGACCGCGCACATCCAGCGCCACGAACGCTTATCGATAGATGTCGGTATAGAGTTCGGACACTTCGGGCTCGGGGTCGTGCTGGGCAAAATCAGCCGCCGCGTTGACGATCTCACGAACATCGGCGTCGATTTTCTTCAACTCGTCCTCGCTCATTTTTGCCGCGAGCAAGCGGTTGCGGACCTGTTCGATCGGGTCGCTGTCGTGACGGACCTTGTCGACCTCCTCGCGGGTGCGGTACTTCGCCGGATCCGACATCGAGTGCCCGCGATAGCGATAGGTCTGCATTTCCAGGATGAAGGGCCCGTTGCCGGCGCGGCACCAGGCGACCGCCTTATCGGCTGCGGCCTTCACGGCACGAACATCCATGCCGTCGACCTGCTCACCCGGAATGTTGAAGGAGATGCCGCGCTTGGAGAAATCGGTCTGGGCCGAAGAGCGCGTCACGGAGGTGCCCATCGCGTAACGGTTGTTCTCGATGACGTAGATCACCGGAAGTTTCCAGAGCTCCGCCATGTTGAAGCTCTCATAGACTTGGCCTTGGTTTGAGGCGCCGTCGCCAAAATAGGTCAGGCTGACGAAATCATTGCCGCGGTAACGGTTGGCGAAGGCCAGCCCGGTGCCGAGCGAGACTTGCGCGCCGACGATGCCGTGGCCACCGTAGAAGTTCTCGGCCTTGCTGAACATGTGCATCGAGCCGCCTTTGCCTTTGGAATAGCCGCCGCGGCGTCCGGTCAACTCGGCCATCACGCCCTTGGCATCCATTCCACAGGCCAGCATATGCCCGTGATCGCGGTATCCGGTTATGACCTCGTCGCCCTTCTTCAGGGCCATCTGCATCCCGACGACGACCGCTTCCTGGCCGATATAAAGGTGGCAGAAGCCGCCGATCGCCCCCATTCCGTACAGCTGGCCGGCCTTTTCCTCGAACCGGCGGATCAGCAGCATGTCCCGCAGCGCCTTCAGCTCCTGCTCTTTTGTGAAGGGCGGCGGCGCCCCCTGCTCCTGAGCAGTTTCGTTAGCGGCGCTTTTTTTGGGAGTGGCCATGGCATTTCCGGATGAGAGAGCGAATTTGCTTTCTCTAGCTTAACTCAAACCGCCATGAAAGGATTTGCGTAAGCCGGAATAGGACTCGTCATACCGCACTGCGGTGCAGCGCGACATTTTCGAAAGCTATTTGGAGTGAATTTGTAATTTCGATCAATTCGGATTGATCGACCGAACCAGGTCGTGCGGGTTGGCATAGTCGAGCTGGTAGCGGGCGCGTTCGTCGAGCATATCCGGGTCCAGCCGGTCGGACCGCAGCAGCGAAACCCGCTGTTCGCCCTCAAGCCGCTCCTTTTTCAGGCGCGCCAGTTCGGAGGTCAGCGCGACGATTTCCTGATCGAGCTCCAGACGCGCATTCAGCCCATATTTTCCCGTATAGGCGTTGATGCCGAAATAGCCGACCATGCCTGCCGCCATCGTATAGAGGGCAAGACCGGTCAGAAACGATTTGAGGCGCCTGCGGGAAACCATGGCGCCAAAGATGGCGCGGCCGGGTTAAGGGAATGCTAAACACACCCTCAAACCCGAACCGTAAAATCTGGTTTATCTGTGCTGCTTTTCGACGAAAACGGCGAAGGCGTCGACATACTGCTGGAGTACTGTTTTCAGGGATTCCTTGATGAGGTTGCCCTTTTCGTCGAAAGCGTCCCCAACCCCGTTCAGATAGGTCTCGGGCTGACCCATGATCGGTCCGGAAATGCCCGGCAGGACGTTCTGCAAAGTCTTGGCCGCGTTGACGCCGCCAAGCGGTCCCGGCGAATTAGAGATGATGCCGATCGGTTTGCCAAGAAACGAGCTCTTGCCATACGGGCGGGAGGCGACATCGATGGCGTTCTTCAGCACACCGGGAATGGCACGATTGTATTCCGGCGTGACGAAAATAACGCCCGACGACTTCTGAATCCTCTCCCGGAAGGCGACCCAGTCCGCCGGCGGATTGGCCTCCAGATCCTGGTTGAAAAACGAGATGCCGTGCGGCGTGACAACGTCGAGCTTGAGTGAGGGCGGCGCCAGTTTGGCCAGCGCATTGGCAATCTTCAAGGTGAAGCTCTCCTTGCGGAGGCTGCCGGCGATGACGACGATGTGATGCGGGTTGGACATGTGATTTCCTCTGGAAGTGCAGGACCGGATTTCCGCGCCACCCTAGCGCGGCCTGCAAAAGATGCAAGTGCATGAAACCGCGAACCGCGCCAATCCGTTCAAGAAATGGTTCCCGAACGAAATCAGGCCGCCTCAAGGGCGGCCTGTTTCATCAGCTTGCGATAAACCCGCGCTCAGAGCACCGGGTTGAAGGCGACCGGAATCAACCGGTAGCCCTTGCCATCCCTCTCGACATGGCCGACGGCCGGGAACGGGAAGTGGAAGCCGACCACGGTGGCCTTCTCGGCGGACGCCATGTCGTAGAACTTGTGCCGGGTCTTTTGCGCGAGTTCCGGATCGAAATCGTAGGCGACATGCCAATCCGGATTGCGCAGGAAAAATTCCGGAATATTGGTGACGTCGGACTGGATCAGCACCTTCGATCCGCCGGAAGCGACCGCAAACGCGGTGTGGCCGGGCGTGTGACCGGGAGCCGCAATCGAGGTGATGCCCGGTGCGACTTCCTTGTCCCAATCGAACTTCGCGACCTTGGATTCGATGCCGGTATAGATCTTTTTGACGTTGGCAAAATAGCCCTTCATCATTTCATTCGACTGGGCTTTGGCGGCGTTTTCATCGCTCATCCAGAATTCCCAATCCTTCGCCGGCACCATGATTTGTGCATTCGGAAACGCCATCGAGCCATCGGCGGCGCGGATACCGTTGGTGTGGTCCGGATGCAGATGGGACATGATGACGATATCGATGCTCTTGGGGTCGACGCCCGCGGCGGCGAGATTTTGCAGCGTGCGGCCGGCCTGACCCTTGGTCGGCTCAAGGACCGAGACGCCGTTGCCGCAATCGAGCAGCACGAACTTGCCGCCGGTGTTGATCAGTTGCGGGTTGAACGGCACCGTTACCATGCCCTTCGGCATGTAAGCGGCTTCTGCGGCGGCCAGCGCCGCATCCTTGCTCACATTGGTCACCCACTTGTCTGGCAACGGGAACGTGCGGGCACCGTCATTGATCGAGGTGCATTCGATGGTGCCGACCTTGTAGCGATAGAAGCCCGGAGCTTGCGCCGCGGTGGCCGGCGCGGCGGCATTGGCTTGCTGCGAGATCAGCGGTGAGAGGGCAGACGCGGCGCCGATAGCGGCGGCGGCTGCCAACAGGTCACGACGGTTCAGATCATTCATAAAGGTTCTCCCCCTTAAGATTCAGCTTCGTGATTTAGGCAAATGGTTGCGGCGGGCATGTTCACTTCCCGCACCGCAAAGGCAAGTCACATCGTTTTGCGCGTACCTAACTTTGGGTAAACACGCGCGCTGGCCGCATATTCCGGCTGCCTTTAGCGATCACGCCTTGCTCGGATTGATCAGATACTTTTCGCCGGTGGCGCGTTTGCCATAGACCGCCAGATGCGAAAGCTGGAGCGCCTCGGCCAGGGAAACCACCTGCGTATAGTGGCTTGCAAAAGTGGTCTTGAGCTCGCTTGCCACGCGCTCGCGGAGCCGCTGGCGATCGGCCGCGCTGATCTTCATCAGGAACGGTGTTACCAGCCAGCCGCCGATCCCCCACGCCATGCCGAACGCCCGGTTCAATTCGGTCGGGCCCGGATCGAGCATGCCGTAAAGATAGACCTGCTTGTGCACATTGGAGCCGTAGCGGCTATAGGCCTTGGCCTCGCGGTTGATGGCCGCTTCCATGCAGGTGAGGATTTGCCCCGGAAGCTTGCCGCCGCCAATGGCATCGAAGGCAATGGTCGCACCGGTCTCGGCAAGCGCGTTCGTCAGGTCGCTCATGAAGGTGGGGGAAGAGGAATCCACCACATACTTTGCACCGATCTTGCGCAGAATTTCCGCCTGCTCGGCCTTGCGCACGATATTGACCAGGCCGATGCCGTCCTTGATGCAGATCTTGTTCAGCATCTGGCCGAGATTGGAGGCAGCTGCCGTATGCACCAGTGCCTTATGGCCCTCGCGCCGCATGGTCTCGGTCATGCCAAGCGCGGTGAACGGATTGACGAACCAGGACGCGCCTTCAGCCGCCGTCGTCCCAGCCGGCAATGCCATGCAGTCAGACGCCTTGACGGTCCGATACTGGGAATACATGGCCCCACCGATCACCGAGACGGTTTTGCCCATCAGCGCTTTTGCCGCGTCCGACGATCCGGTCCTAATGACGACACCGGCGCCCTCGTTGCCGACCGGCATGGACTCATCCAGCCGTCCCGCCATCGCCCGCATCGCGGCTTCCGGCACACGCGCCGTGATGATTGGCGCATCCTTGCTGCCGGCCGCTTTCGCGGTCGTCATGTCGGCAGCGCCAACCAAAAGGCCGAGGTCGGACGGATTGATCGGTGACGCCTCGACCCGAACCACGACCTCATCGGCCGAAGGCTCAGGCGTCGGCACTTGAAGCAGCGATATTTCGAGTTCGCCGCTTTTCTTAATCAGCGAGCGAAGCTGCAAGCCGGTTTTGCCGTCGGCGCTCATCACGTCCTCCCGTTTTGGCTTTTGTGGCCGGATGATCGCGCGTTGGCCGGGAAACGCAAGCCCCCTCGCCGGCTGGGGGCAGCGACGCGATGACCTCAGGCGAGCGCCTTGAGGGCTGCCTTCCCTGCATATTTCGCCTGATCGCCCAACTGCTGCTCGATCCGCAGCAATTGATTGTACTTGGCGGTGCGGTCCGAGCGCGCCAGCGAGCCAGTCTTGATCTGCCCGCAATTGGTCGCCACGGCGAGATCGGCAATCGTGGAATCTTCGGTTTCGCCGGAACGGTGCGACATCACGGCGGTGTAGCCGGCCTTGTAGGCCATCTCGACGGCGGCGAGCGTTTCCGTCAGCGTGCCGATCTGATTGACCTTTATCAGGATCGAATTGGCGCGGCCGTTCTTGATGCCATCGGCGAGCCGCGTCACGTTCGTGACAAAGAGATCGTCGCCGACCAACTGGCATTTGCCGCCGATCAAATCGGTCAGCTCCTTCCAGCCGTCCATGTCGTCTTCCGACATGCCGTCCTCGATCGACACGATCGGATAGCGCGCAGCGAGATCGGCCAGATACTTCGCCTGTTCGGAGCGCGAGCGGGTCTTCTTCTCGCCGCCATAGACATAGGCGCCGTCCTTGAAGAACTCGGTCGCTGCGCAATCAAGCGCCAGCATGACGTCACCGCCGGCCTTGTAGCCGGCCTTGCCGATCGCTCCCATGACAAATTCAAGTGCCGCATCCGCCGACGGCAGATTCGGCGCGAACCCGCCCTCGTCGCCGACATTGGTGTTGTGGCCGGCTTTTTTCAGCTCCGCGCGCAGCGTGTGGAAGATTTCCGATCCGCAGCGCAGGGCATCGGCGAAAGTCGCCACGCCAACCGGCATGATCATGAATTCCTGAAAATCGATCGGGTTGTCGGCATGCACGCCGCCGTTGATGATATTCATCATCGGCACCGGCAAGGTCCGCGCCGAGGTGCCGCCGACATAGCGATACAGCGGCATATCGAAGGATTCCGCGGCCGCTTTGGCGCAGGCGAGCGAAACCCCCAGGATGGCATTGGCCCCCAACCGGCTCTTGTTCGGCGTGCCGTCGAGATCGATCATGATCTGGTCGACCTCGATTTGCTGTTCGACCGAGACGTCGCTGAGCGCGTCGAAGATCTCACCGTTGACGGCCTCGACGGCCTTTTGCACGCCCTTGCCGAGATAGCGGGCCTTGTCGCCGTCGCGCAGCTCCACCGCCTCATGCGCGCCTGTCGAGGCGCCGGACGGTACCGCCGCGCGGCCGATGGAACCGTCTTCCAGCACGACATCCACTTCGACGGTGGGATTGCCGCGGCTATCGAGAATTTCGCGGCCGATGATGTCGACGATGGCGGTCATGGATACCTCATTTGGAAAGTGTGGTCCGACGGGGATCGGCTGCTTCTACAGCAAGCCCCTATCCCGGAAAAGGTTGCGTTGCTAATAACGCGACAACGGAGACCGATTATGCCCACGAAGCCTTCAAAGGCGTCAAAATCCACGTCATTATCGTCCACTTTGCAGCTCGGCCGCGCGGTCGAATGGCCGACGACGCCGGAGGCCGCCAAGCTCGACCGCGTCCCTAATCCGCAAAAAGATACGGACTATGTGGTGCGCTTTACGGCGCCGGAATTTACATCGCTGTGTCCGGTCACCGGCCAACCTGATTTCGCGCACCTGATGATCGATTACGTCCCCGGCCAGTGGCTGCTGGAATCGAAGTCGCTCAAGCTCTACATCGCGAGCTTCCGCAATCACGGCGCTTTCCACGAGGACTGCACGGTCGCCATCGGCAAACGGATCGCGGCCGAGATCAAGCCGAAATTTTTGCGGATCGGCGGTTACTGGTATCCGCGCGGCGGCATTCCGATCGACGTGTTCTGGCAGACCGGAATGCTGCCCAAGGGGATGTGGATTCCCGATCAGGGGGTAGCGCCCTATCGCGGCCGGGGGTAAGGCCGCTAGTGGCGTGGATTTGATCGCTAACCCGTAGGCGGGAACTCGCAATGCGAATGTCAAATCCAAAACTCCACTAGAAACCTCTATTTGCTGGTGGTCCTTTGATTCTAACATTTGCAAAAGTGCCTGCTCGATTGGGATGCAAATGTTAGAAGGATCGCTAGTTTGCGCCCGCCGTTGCATCCGCCGGCGGCCGCTGGCGCAACAGCCGGGTACAGATAAAGCCAAGCGAGGTAATGATCACAGCAGCGGTGAGCAAGGTCGTGGTCTTGCCGGCGTGCCGAATACCGAAACCATAGGCGATCGGGCCGACGGTCTGGCCCATGAAGAAGAAGAACGAATGCAGCGACAGCGCCGTGGCGCGCGCCTCCACCGAAAGTTCGCTGGCGAAGACCTGCAGGCAGCCGTGGATCATGTAGAAGCCCCACCCCATCAGCAGCAGGCATGTCACCTGAATTTTCCAACCCGGGCCGAAAGCAAGGGCGGCGAGCTGAATCCCGACCAGCGCCGCGCCTGTTATCATCATGCCGTTGACGCCGAGCCGCGGCAGAAAGCGGGAAACGGTCAGGGTGTAGAACAAGCCGCCAAGCGCAAAACCGGCGATCACGATTCCTGCGATCGACAGGCTCTTTTCACCGAGGTCGAAAAGAAACGAAGCGAGGTAGGGAAACAGGCCGAGCACGCAGCACCCTTCGATGAAGACCGCCGCGTAGCAGAGTGCGTTTGGGTTTGTGAAAATGGTGCGATAGCCGTGACGAAGCATCCTCAGGTTGGTTTTCGGCGGATGCGTGATCGCCTTACCCCGAAAGCCAGCTGCGACCGCGACCGATGCTGCAACCACCAGAAGGCCGAGGATCGCGAGCACGCCGCGCCAACCGAGAAAGTCGCCGACCACGCCCGAGAACGAGGCGCCCAGCAAATTGCCGGTCATCGAGCCCGCCAGCGTACGCCCGATCGCGACCTGACGCTTTTCGGGTCCGACGAGGTCGCTGGTGAGGCTGAGTGCGACCGGAAACACACCGCCGGAGCCGATACCGGCCAGAATTCGCGTCGCAAACAACAGCGGAAAGGACCCGGCCACAGCGCCGAGCATGTTGGCGAATCCAAGAACGACCAGACACGCGATCATCAGGCGGACCTTGCCGAGCATATCGGCGGCCGCCCCCAACACCGGCTGAATAACGGCAAAGGTAAACGCAAACACCGCGGCGAAACTCGCGGCGGTCGAAATGCTGATGCTGAACTCGTCTGCCACGTGCGGCAGGACCGGATCGAGCGCGCGTGCCGAAAGGCTCGCCGCAAAGTTCGCGATCGCGATGATATTGATCGCGGGCGGCATGCGATCATGCGGCCGCGTTGCAGGCTGCGGCATCAGCGCGTCACGTTCTTTCCGTGATCCTTGTTATGATTTTTCGCAACCGCGTCGAAAGCCAGCAGGGTTCGCAGCAGATCCTCAAACTCGCGGAGCGGCACCATGTTCGGCCCGTCGGAAGGCGCATGGTCCGGATCGGGGTGGGTTTCGATGAAGACACCGGCGACGCCGACGGCGACCGCCGCCCGCGCCAGCACCGGGACAAATTCACGCTCGCCACCCGACGAGGTTCCCTTGCCGCCCGGCTGCTGAACCGAATGGGTCGCATCGAAGATGACCGGCGCGCCGGTGGTGCGCGCGAGAATCGGCAGCGCGCGCATGTCGGACACAAGCGTATTGTAGCCGAACGAGGCGCCGCGCTCGGTGACCAGAACTTTCGGATTCCCCGCGCCCGTGATCTTGGACACGACGTTGGCCATGTCCCACGGCGCCAGGAACTGGCCCTTCTTGACGTTGACGACCTTGCCGGTGGCCGCGGCGGCGAGCAGCAGGTCGGTCTGCCGGCACAGGAACGCCGGAATTTGCAAGACATCAACCGCTTGCGCCGCTTCCGCGCATTGTGCGGCCTCATGCACGTCGGTGAGAACCGGCAATCCCAGCGATGAGCGTATTTCCGCAAAGATCGGCAAGGCCTGCGCCAGGCCTATTCCCCGCGCCGCCGACGCGCTGGTGCGGTTGGCCTTGTCGAAAGAGGTCTTGTAGACGAGACCGATCTTCAGGCGCCAAGCGATCTCTTTTAGCGCCGACGCAACCTCAAGCGCATGCGCGCGGCTTTCGAGCTGACACGGACCGGCAATGATCGAAATCGGCAAGTCGTTACCGAATTTGACCGGGCCAATATCGACGATTGTTGCGGCGGAGACGGCTGTTTTCAACGGTGAGGTCCTGTTCGCGCGCGACCATGACCGTTGAGAGGGGGCGGATCAACCCACTTTAGTTGGCAGCTTCGAATATCAGGGTTGCGCCAAAGGCCTCATCCGGTGGCACCATCAGCTTTTCCCCATGGCGCCGAACGGCCAAACGATTTTGCCGATACAGGGCCTCGGTCCGCCCGAGATCGGCAACCGCAAAGCGCATAGCGTTCAGCGTGAGCCCGTCGCCGCTTGCCTTGACCGGAAAACCCAGGAGATCGCGTGCAGCCGAAGGCTCCGGGACCTCGATTACGCCATTCTCCGTGTGCGCGGTCACGCCAGCCGGGTCTGCCGTCACCTCGCCTCCACCGATATAGGCTTTGAGGAAGTCTTGATGGCGAGCGGGACTATTGGCGACCACCACCACGCCCGGCACGCGCTGTGCCCCGTTGGCGTGGACCTGAAACGCTGGATTCCAGAAATTTTCCGGAAAGTGGTGCTGACAGACGGCAAAACGCAGATCAGGCGAGTTCGGCTCGGCTGCGAAGGCCAGCGAGAAGGCAAGCTTCACCGTGCCGCCATCCGGCCGTTTTCCTTCGCGGGCTAAATCGAACACGTCGAACGCCCCGATGCCATTTGCCTCGAACGCCCGCGCATCCGAAGCCGCATCGCTGCTGTTGAGCAGCAGCATCGAAAAGCCCTCGCGTTGGGCGAGGAAGTCGCGATGGAAGGCGCCGAATGAGAAAGATCGTGTCGCATGCGGCACGATCTTTTCGGGTTCGGCGACCTCCAAGATTTCGATGTAGCAGTTCTTCAACTGCACAATGCGGTTATGCGTGCCCCAGGGATGGCGATTGCGGCCGCCGACAGTGAACCCGGCGCGGCGGTAGAATTCCGCCACCGCATCCAGGTCACGAACCGCATGCACGATATGATCAAGACCGTGGGGCATCGCGGGACCTTACGTCCTTCGTGATAACTACTTCACGGAAGAGAACGCGGTCGGCACCAGCAATTGGTTGACGATGTTGGCGACGATCTGGCCGTCTTCCTCGGTCTTCGCGCGCGCGGAAATCCAGTCGGGATCGCTCTGGAACGCCGCCCACTTCTTCTCACGATCGGCCAAGGATTCCCAGGCCAGCAGATAGGTCAGCTCCTGGTTGGATTCGCCGATCAGCGTGGTGAAAAAACCGGCCTGACGAATGCCGTGTTTTTCCCACAGTTTTAACGTGATGGTCTCAAATCGCTTCAACAGCGCAGGCAACCGGCCCGGCAGGCAGCGATAGACGCGGGTTTCGTAGATCATCGAACAATCTCCCTGGCTCTTCTTTGGGCGCTTGTCTTCACAAGCGAGCGCGCCTTTTTGGCAAGAAATCCCAGTTAGGTCAAAGTCCGATGTCATCGTCACAAAACAAAAACATTTCCTTGCCGATTCTTTGAGCGGCGACGTCTTGCAGGGCCGGGAATGTTGCACGCCGAATTTCGATCAACTATACAACCTTTGAGTGGTAGGGGCCCTGCATGTCTCTTGCGAACTTCGTCCGTACAAGCTTGCTACTCGCGGGTATTTTTGGAATTCAACAATCGGCCGCGCAACAGAGTGCCGAGAGCCCTCTGAAAGAAGTTCAGCTCGGGGCTAATTCTTTCGCCGTTGAAAGTTCGGTACCCTCCTGGGTCGATCTGGCGCCGATACCCGAATCGGAGAAGCCTCAGCCCATCGTCATCCGTCTGGCGGATACTCAATTTCTCGTCGATCGGGTGCCCGTGACCTTCGTCAGGCGCGCGACGCTCGTCAACGATGCCGCATCTCTCACGAGCGCTGGGCGCGTCTCGATTCCATTCGCTCCCGAATACGAGCGTGTCGAGCTCCATTTTATCCGAATTCACCGCGGCCAGGAGCAACTCGACCGGACCAAAACCTCCAACGTGCGTTTCCTGCAACGCGAGCAGGGTCTCGAGGGCGGCGTATATACGGGCCGCGTGACCGCCTCGATCCTCATCGAGGATTTGCGCGTTGGCGACACTCTTGAAATCGCGTACTCCACGTATGGTCAGAACCCCGTCTTCGGCGGCAAATTTTTCCGCATAACCTCCTGGGATCAGGGCCTTCCCACGCTGCGCCGGCGCGTCGTGCTGAACCACCCGTCGGCCCGGCCGATTGCCTGGCGCATGGTCGGGGACCGGAATACAGCGGCCGTCACCCCGAAAGATTCCATTCAAGGTGACCTGCACAGGCTCGAATTCAACGAGCAGCCCCTTCCGCAAATCATCGGCGAAACTCTGACGCCTCCGGACTATTTCGGATTCCGTCTTCTTCAGTTCTCCCAGTTTTCCAATTGGAACGAAGTCGCGATATGGGCGAATTCGTTGTTCGAGGGCAAAGTCGCACCTGACGCGGAACTGAAAGCCGCCGTCGACCGCTTTCGTACGCTGGACTCCGGCGAGCGCCGTATCGCCGCCGCCCTCGAATTCGTGCAGTCGCAAATTCGCTACTTTTCGGTTTCGCTCGGCGAGAGCTCGCACCGGCCGGCTTCACCTAACGAAGTCCTCAGGCGGCGATTTGGCGACTGCAAAGACAAATCACTGCTGCTGATTACGCTACTTCGGGAGCTAGGCATCGACAGCAAGCCCGTGTTGCTGCAGATCGGCCGCCACATGGGGCTCGAAAAGACGTTGCCCAGCCCGCAGTTTTTTGACCACGCCATTGTTCAGGCTGCGCTCAACGGCAAGACCTTCTTCCTTGATCCGACCCGGCTTGGTCAGCGTGGCCTCCTCGACCGCATGGGACAGCTCCACGAAGGCACCGAGGTGCTGATCATCTCGCCGCTCACCAAGGAGCTCTCGACGATCTCTACGCGTGTTGAGGATGTCGTCAACGACGAGCTAACCGAACACGGCACGCTTCCAAAGCTCGGCGGAGAGGGCCAGCTCGAAGTCAAACACGTCTGGAACGGCTTGGGAGCCGAACGGCTTCGGATCCTCGTTGAGCGGACTTCTCGCGATCAGCTTTTAAGGAGCATCGGCGATGCCATGGAGCACCGATACCCCGGAGCAAAGCTGTTCAGCGAACCGACAATCCAGGACGACGCCGTCCAGAACGTGTTCACGATCGCCGCCAACTACACCATACCGAACTTCGCGACTGAAAAAGATGGAAACTGGTTCGTCACGTTCAGACCCGACAACATGCTGAATGTTTTGGCGACGTCGGCCTCGGCAAGCCGGGCAACACCGCTGGGACTCCCCGTATTTCCCTTTCATAGCAAATACAGTTTCGAAATGACGTTTCCCGAAAACGTCAGCGTCATTACCGACCCGCGCGCGCAAACGTTTGCCAACCAGTATTTCAGCGCGATCGTAACCGACTATTTTCGCGGAAACATCGCCAAGAAAGCCATCGATCTGGCGACGCTCCGTCGTGCGGTGGATTCCGAAAATTATTCCCGATATGCCGAGGACCTGCGTTCAGCAAACAAGGCCATCGGCGGCGCCTTCATCATCAACAAGATCGCGATCAAGTCGGAAGATGCTTCGGCGCAAGTCGACTTCTCCCACCGGCTCCACGATCTCCGACAGGAACTCATCAAGAAGACCACGGAAACGATCGGCAATGGAAAGCTAGCTGGCGCCGATCTCGCCGAAACATACTGCCTTCGCGGCATCGCCTATGCCGATCTTGAGCGCCATGATGAAGCGCTGCAAAACGCCAGCGCCGGCGTGCGCCTCAACCCGAACTCGCCTGCCCCGCTCGCCTGCCGGGCCGAGGTCTATTTTCACAGCGGCCAGCTCGAAAACAGCATTGCCGATTATTCGAAAGCGCTCTCGCTCGGCGCAGTCGACACATCGACATTCCGAGGACGCGGCGTATCGAAATTCATGCTCGGAAGGTTCGAAGAGGCACGCGACGATCTGACAAAAGCCAGCGAACTGGCCGATAAGGAAAACAAGGTTTATTGCGATATCTGGCTTGCCGCCGCCTATGGCCGCCTCGGGAAGCCGCTTCCCGAAAGTCTGGTCAGCTGGGCAGCCGCAGAAGCCCATGGCGAATGGCCCCGCGCCGCACTTGCCATGCTCACGGGTGCGATAACGCCCGCCGGTCTTCTCAATGTCCTCGCCGAAAAGAACGGCGATGACCATCAAATGGCTCTGTCGGAGGCCTACTTTTATCTCGGCGAGCATTATCTCGCTGCCGGCTATAAGGGGCTTGCGCAAACCAGTTTCGAAAAAGCGCGCGATCAGGGGGTGATCATCTACACCGAACACATCGCAGCGGGTTTCGAACTGGCGCGATTGAAAGCGGCTGCGACGTCTGCCTCCGCCGTGCCGCCCACAGGTAAAAAAACCACCGCGCCTTAGTGATTCAAACCAGCCGCGACCGCACCATCGCGGCCTCGATGAACGAGGCAAACAGCGGGTGCGGCTCGAACGGACGCGATTTCAATTCGGGATGGAATTGCACGCCGATGAACCACGGATGGCCTTCATATTCGACGATCTCCGGCAAGATGCCGTCGGGCGATAGTCCCGAGAAGCGCAAGCCCTGCTGCTCCAGCCGGTCCTTGTAGGCGGTATTCACCTCATAACGATGGCGGTGGCGTTCGGAGATTTCGGTCGCGCCGCCATAGACCGAAGAGACCCGACTGCCGCGCCGCAAGCTCGCGGGATAGGCGCCGAGCCGCATCGTTCCGCCGAGATTGCCGTTCTGCGATCGCTTTTCGAGTTCGTTACCGCGCAGCCATTCGGTCATCAAACCCACGACCGGTTCTGCCGTCGCACCGAATTCGGTGGAATTGGCTTCCGCGATGCCGACAAGATTGCGGGCAGCCTCGATCACGGCCATCTGCATACCGAAACAGATCCCGAAATACGGCACGTTGCGCTCGCGCGCGAACTGGGCCGCGCGGATTTTTCCCTCGGCGCCGCGCTGGCCGAAGCCGCCCGGCACCAGGATGCCGTTGACGTGCTCGAGGAACGGCGCCGGGTCTTCATTTTCGAAGACCTCGCTCTCGATCCAGTCGAGATTGACCTTCACTTTGTTGGCGATGCCGCCGTGCGACAGCGCCTCGATCAGCGACTTGTAGGCGTCCTTCATGCCGGTGTATTTGCCGACGACGGCAATGGTCACCTGACCTTCCGGATTCCTGACCCGCTCGTTGATGACGTGCCAGCTCTGCAGGCTCGGTGGAATCTTGGCGGTGACGCCGAACGCCGCCAGTACCTCATCATCGAGGCCGGCGGCATGATAGGCCTCCGGCACGGCGTAGATGTTATCGACGTCGCGCGCCTCGATCACGGCGGTCTCACGCACATTGCAGAACAGGCCGAGCTTGCGGCGCTCTTCTTTCGGAATCGGGCGATCGGTACGGCAGAGCAGGATGTCCGGCTGGATGCCGATCGAACGCAGCTCCTTAACCGAATGCTGGGTCGGTTTGGTCTTCAGTTCGCCGGCGCTTGGAATGAACGGCAACAGCGTCAGGTGAATATAGATCGCATGGTCGCGCGGCAGATCGTTCTTGACCTGCCGGATAGCCTCGAAGAACGGCAAGCCCTCGATGTCGCCGACGGTGCCGCCGATCTCGCAGAGCACGAAGTCGAAGTCGTCATTGCTGTCGAGGATGAAATCCTTGATCGCGTTGGTAACGTGCGGGATCACCTGGATGGTCGCACCGAGATAGTCGCCGCGCCGTTCCTTGGTGATGATGTCCTGATAGATGCGCCCGGTGGTGATGCTGTCCGCCTTGGTGGCGGGACGCCCGGTGAAGCGCTCATAATGGCCGAGATCGAGGTCGGTCTCCGCGCCGTCATCGGTCACGAACACTTCGCCATGCTGATAGGGCGACATCGTTCCGGGATCGAGATTGAGATAGGGATCGAGCTTGCGCAGCCGAACCCTGTAGCCACGCGCCTGCAACAGCGCGCCAAGAGCCGCCGATGCCAGACCTTTTCCGAGCGAGGAGACCACGCCGCCGGTGATGAATATGTACCGCGCCATGGGACCTAACCTTTAAGGCCACAAAGACGATTCGCCAAAACGAATCGGCTCAACGCCGTGAAATTTTCCCGGCCTGTGGGTGACGCCAAATTCAAAGAGATATCAGTGCCTTGATATAGGTTTCTGATACAGCGTGGTAAGCGGCCACGTTGCATGGCCCGCCTGCTTTATTGCGAACGTCGTCTACTGAGAGCGCGGCGCTTCCGGACCGGATGGCGCGGGCGGACTTTGCTGCTCGTCGGATTTCTTCAACGAATCCAGAAGTCCGCCGCCGCTCGATGGCACGGCCGGCGCTCCGCCCACCGGCTGCGACTGCGAGGTCGGCGCGATGATCGAACTCGGCTTGCGGTCGTAGCTGGCAAGCCACGACAGAAACAGGCTTGTGACGAAGAAGCCGGCCGCCAGAATCGCGGTCGTCCGGCTCAGGAGATTGGCCGTGCCCCGGCTCGACATGAAACCGGCACCGCCACCGATGCCCAGGCCGCCACCTTCGGATTTCTGCAGCAACACCGTGGCGATCAACGTCGCGACGATCATCAGGTGAATTACGATAACGACAGTCTGCATTTCGACCTTCCGTCGCAAACCAAAACCGTCCGGCTTTCTCGGGTTTCGGTTTGCGGGATTTTGAATTTGGCCGGGTGTTACACGATTGCACAGGGCGTTGTCACCCCCGGCACGGCTCCACGTTCAGTTAGGGACAATCGGCTGCAATCGCAAGGAAATCGGTGGCCTTGAGGCTCGCCCCACCAATCAGGGCGCCGTTGACGTTGGCGACCGCCATCAGTTCCCTCGCGTTCGACGGCTTGACCGAGCCGCCATAAAGGATGCGCATCCCGGCCCCCTCCTGGTTAAACCGGGCGCTGAGGGCTTGTCGGATAAACTGATGAATTTGCTCGACATCCTTGGCCGTGGGCGTCAGCCCGGTGCCGATCGCCCACACCGGCTCGTAGGCCACGACGAGGTTATCCGCCCGCGCCCCCTCCGGCAGCGAGCCCTGAAGCTGGCCGCGGCAGATATCAAGCGTCTGGCCTGCATCGCGGTGGCCCTGGGTCTCGCCGATGCAGACGATGGCCGTAAGCCCTGCGCGCCAGACGGCTTCCGCCTTCTGACGCACCAGACTGCAGCCCTCGCCGTGATCGGCACGCCGTTCCGAGTGGCCGACAATGACGGCGCTGGCGCCGGCATCGGCCAGCATTTCCGCCGAAATATCGCCGGTATGGGCGCCCGACGGCTTGGGGTGACAATCCTGACCGCCGACCGCGAGCTCTTTTGAACCGGCCAATTTCGCCGCGAACGCCGCAATCAGCGTGGCGGGCGGGCAAACCAGCAAATCGGCCTTCGCAGCCACTTTGGAGGCACCAGCCAGCATGGCCTCGAACTCGGCCATCGAAGACCGCAGGCCGTTCATTTTCCAATTGCCGGCGATCAACGGCCGAATGACGGGGCTCATGTCTGGAAAGTTCCTCTAGCAAACGAGAGAGCAAGCATCGCTAGCAGAGCCCGGCAAACTCGGCCAGATCGGTCCAAACGGAATGCTGCGCTGCCGTTAACTCTTCCAATTGGACTGCAATTGGACCCTTGCGCTGGTTGCGGGTAGAAGGCCGTCACTTTATGATGCGTTATCAATCCAGTGACGCCCCTTTTGCGGCATTCGAGAACGAATTCCGAGAGGCCGCCGCCGGTTCCCTCCTGCCAACAAGTTGGATCCTATGCTCCGAGGAATGCGCAAAGCCTCATCAAACTGGCTCGGCAAAATTATCATGGCCGTGGTGATGGGCGTCCTGATTATCAGTTTCGGCGTTTGGGGCATCGCAGATATTTTCCGGGGCTTCGGACAGTCGACGCTCGCCAAGGTTGGACGCACGGAGATATCGACCGAGCAATTCCGCCAGATCTACAATGATCGGCTGCAACAGGTCGGTCGCCAGTTCGGCCGTCCTCTGACTCAGGATCAGGCCCGCGCGCTCGGGTTCGACCGGCAGGTGCTTCAACAGACCATCGCGGAAGCAGCGCTGGACGAAGAAGCCCGGCGGCTGGGGCTTGGACAGTCGAACGAAGAAACCCTGAAGACGATCTTCGCCGATCCGAACTTCAAGGGAGTCAACGGTTCGTTCGACCCCAACCGCTTCCAGATGCTGATCCGGCAACTCGGTTTCAGCGAGCAACGTTTTATCGCCGAACAGCGGCGAATCTCGCTGCGGCGTCAGATCGCCGGATCGCTCGCGGCCGGACTTGAGCCCTCGAAAGTTCTTCTGGAAGCGCTGGCGCGATTCCAGAGCGAGCAGCGTTCGATCGAATACGTCAAGCTCGGAGCGGCCCAGGCCGGAACGATCGACCCTCCGTCGCCGGAGGCGCTGGCAGCCTATTTTGAAGACCACAAGACGCTGTTCCGCGCGCCTGAGTATCGCAAGATATCGTTCGTCGCCGTGACGCCGGATGAAATCGGCAAGTGGACCGAGGTCTCCGACGAAGACGCCCGAAAGGCTTTCGAGCTGCGTCGCGACAAACTCAGCACGCCCGAGCGCCGGGAGGTCCAGCAGATCATCTTCCCGAACGCGGACGAAGCGACTGCCGCCCGCAACCGCATCGCTTCGGGTTTGTCCTTTGAAGACCTCGCCAAGGAGCGGGGTCTCGGCCCGACCGACACCGACCTCGGCCTGATCGCCAAATCGGCGGCGGGCGATCCCGCGATCGCCGACGCCGCATTCTCGCTATCATCCGGCGAGGTTAGTCAGCCGGCACAAGGACGGTTTGGCGTGGCGTTGCTCAAGGTCGGCAAGATCGAACCGGGCGCCGAAGCGACCTATGAGGGCTACGCCTCGCAGATCAAGCACGATATTGCCGCCGAGCGCGCCCGCGCCAAGGTCGGAGAGCTCAGGGACAAGATGGAAGACGAGCGCGGCGGGGGCGCAAGCGTCGTCGAGGCCGCGCAGAAGCTTGGCCTGACCGCAATCACCATCGATGCGGTGGACCGCTCGGGCCGCCTGCCCGACGGTCAGCCGGCGGCGAACATTCCGCGTGGACTGGATGTGGTTTCGCAGGCCTTCAACACCGATGTCGGCGTCGACAACGATCCGATTTCGTTCAGCGGCGGCTACGTCTGGTACGATGTTGTCAGCATCACCCCGTCACGCGAGCGCAATCTGGACGAGGTCAAGGATCAGGTCGAGGCGAGATGGCGTGCCGAGCAGATCTCGAGCCGGTTGCGCGACAAGGCCAACGAAATGGTTCAGAAGATCAACCAGGGCGGCAAGCTGGTCGATGAGGCGGCGCAGGCCGCCTTGAGTGTCGAAACCGTCGGCGGCTTCAACCGCAGCGCAACTCTGCCCGGTCTCAACGCGGGTGTCGTCGCGGCCGTGTTTGGCACCGCCAAGGACGCCGCCGGCCAAACACCCGACGTCGCCTCGAACGGCTGGATCGTTTTCCGCGTCACCGACGTCAAGGTGCCGCCGGTCGACATGGCCTCGGATGAGATGAAGAAATTCAAGGAAAGCGTTCAGCGCGCGCAGACCGATGAGCAGATCGCCCAGTACATCACCAAGCTGGAAACGACGATCGGCACCAGCGTCAACGAAATCGCGTTTGCGCAGGTGACCGGCGCGAACAACTAACCCTAAAAGCACCAGTGCGCCGAAAGGCTGTCGCGTTCTGCTGAAAGCATGTGATGGACGATCTCAAATCAATCATTGCCAAGGTAGCTACCGGCGCCACGCTTTCGCGCGAGGAGGCCGCATCCGCCTTTGACCGCATGATGTCCGGTGAAGCCACGCCCTCGCAGCTGGGGGGGCTTTTGATGGCGCTTCGCGTCCGCGGCGAGACCGTCGATGAGATCACTGGCGCTGTGTCCGCCGTGCGCGCCAAGATGCTGCGCGTGAAGGCTCCCGCCAACGCCGTCGACGTGGTCGGGACCGGGGGCGACGGTTCCGGGTCGGTCAACGTGTCGACCTGCGCCTCCTTCATTGTCGCCGGGACGGGCGTCCCCGTCGCCAAGCACGGTAACCGCGCGCTGTCGTCGCACTCGGGCGCGGCCGATGTGCTGTCGTCGCTCGGGGTCAAGATCGATATCACGCCCGAGCGGGTCGGCCGCTGCATCGCGGAGGCCGGCATCGGTTTCATGTTCGCGCCCTCCCATCATCCGGCCTGGAAGAACGTCGGGCCGACGCGCGTCGAACTTGCCACCCGCACGATTTTCAATCTGCTGGGACCGCTGGCTAATCCCGCCGGCGTCAAGCGGCAGATGGTCGGCGTGTTCTCGAAGCAATGGGTGCTGCCGCTGGCGCAGGTTCTGAAAAACCTCGGGTCCGAGGCCGTATGGGTGGTGCACGGCTCGGATGGTCTCGACGAGATCACCCTCACCGGCCCGACCTTCGTCGCCGCGCTTGAAGGCGGCGCGATCCGTTCCTTTGAAGTGTCGCCGGAAGATGTCGGCCTCAAACGCGTCGCTGGCGAAGCGCTGAAGGGCGGCAATGCGGCCGCCAATGCCGTCGCGCTGCAAAGCGTTCTTGACGGCAAACCCAGCCCCTATCGCGACGTCGCACTTTTCAATGCCGCGGCGGCGCTGGTCGTGGCCGGTCGAGCAAAGGATTTGAAGGAAGGCCTGACGCTCGGTATCCAATCAATCGACAGCGGCGCGGCGGCCGAACGGCTGAAACGCCTCGTCGCCGTCTCCAACGCCTGAGCAGGTCCGACCATGTCCGATATCCTGAAGCGGATCGAGACCTACAAGCGGGAAGAGATCGCCGCCGCCAAACGCGCGCATCCGCTCTCGAGCCTCGAGGCCCGCGCCAAGGCGGCATCGAGGCCCCGTGGCTTTGTCGCCGCCATCCGCGACAAGCTCGCGCGTGGCGATTACGCCCTCATTGCCGAAATCAAGAAGGCCTCGCCTTCGAGGGGGCTCATTCGGGCCGACTTCGATCCGCCGGCGCTGGCAAAAGCCTATGAGTCCGGCGGCGCCGCCTGCCTTTCTGTTTTGACGGATACGCCCTCGTTCCAGGGTCATATCGATTTTCTGGTTGCCGCGCGCGCGGCCACGCAATTGCCTGTGTTGCGCAAGGATTTCGTCTACGACACCTATCAGGTGACCGAAGCGCGCGCCTATGGTGCCGACTGCATCCTGATCATCATGGCCGCTCTGGAAGACACCGCCGCGCAAGATATCGAGGCAGCCGCCCTCGCCCATGGCATGGACGTCCTCGTCGAAATCCACGACCGAAGCGAGTTGGAGCGGGCACTCAAACTCAAGTCGGCGATGATCGGGGTCAACAACCGCAACCTGCGAACTTTCGAGACCAAGCTTGAGACCAGCGAGGCCCTGGCGCTGCTGATCCCGAAAGACCGTCTGATGGTCGGCGAGAGCGGTATCTTCACGCCGGCAGATCTGGCGCGGCTGGCGCGCGTCGGCATGTCGACGTTCCTGGTCGGCGAAAGCCTGATGCGGCAGAGCGATGTGGCAGCTGCCACCCGCGCGTTACTCGCGCGCGGCGAACCCGTCAGCGCGACAAAGGCCAGTTGAAATATGGCACAGCGGCCGTCCAAGACCACATCATCCACCGAAACCAAGGCCGCCCTCACCCATATCGACGCCAAAGGCGAAGCGCGGATGGTGGACGTGTCCGCCAAGGCCGCAACCGAGCGGGCGGCGGTCGCCGAAGGACGTGTCGTCATGAGCAAGGCAACGCTGGCCTTGATCATGTCCGGCAAAGCCAAGAAAGGCGACGTGCTGGCGACGGCGCGCATCGCCGGAATCATGGCGGCCAAGCGCACCGCCGAGCTCATTCCGCTATGTCATCCGCTGGCCTTGTCGAAAGTAACACTGGACATTTCACCCGACCCCAAGTTGCCGGGCTGCCTGGTCCGGGCGACCGTCAGGGTGACTGGGCCCACCGGCGTCGAGATGGAGGCTTTGACCGCCGTCTCGGTTGCCTGCCTCACGATCTACGACATGATCAAGGCGGTCGAGCGCGGCGCACGCATCGACGGCATTCACCTCGTCGAGAAATCAGGCGGCAAGTCCGGACACTACCGGGCCGAAAACTGAATTTCCGCTTGCGATAAAAGCGGCGGAATTCCAATGACCCGCTATTTCAACGACGTGTTGATCGCGGTGAATTTCGTGTTGAGCTTGGCGCCCAGCCCATTCACGGCCGGAATGATTGCAAGCGCGATGCCTGCCGCAATATATTCGATCGCTGTTGCGCCGGATTCATCGGCGAGAAATGCCTTCAAAGCCTTGATCATTGTAAACTGCCCTTTCCGGGTCGTTGTTTGCGACGCGAATGGCTTCGCAAGGCGCGTGCCCAAGGCCACGTAAAGCCCGTCAGGGCCTTGGATGGTTAAGCCAAAGTGAGCGCCGGGCGATCGGGCAATTCATTCCCAGGCCGGCCCCATTCCTGGCGGCAATTGCTGCCTTCGCTGAAAATAAAATCGGCTGAATTCACCGGCAGTTAACTCCGATTGCTAACCTCACCTCCATACCGCGGCTGTAATAGTCTCGGGCCGGCGCGGGGGATCTGGCCGGCATTCGCATGTGGTGGCGTTCGCGATGACGGCAGACGGTGGCAGCTCCTTCGACCTGAAGGCTTTTCTTTCCAGTGGTCCGATTCGCTCGCTGATCAGCGGCGGCGCGTTCCTGATCGTGGCCATCGCGATCGGCACTACTATCATGGTCGACAACTTTCGCGAGCGGGCGTTGCTCAGCAACGAGCGCGAACTTGAAAATACGGTGCAGTTGATCACTCGTCACTACGACCAGCAGATGGAAGACTTCACCATCGTCCTGAAGGACGTTGCAGCCTATGTCCGCTCCACTGGAATCAGCTCCGAAGTATTGAGAGGACAGCTCGCCACGCTGGAATGGCACGAGGAATTGAGAACTAAGGTCAATGGCAATTCCGCCGCGGCAGGCATAAACGTATTCGACGCCAATGGCACGCTGATCAACTCCTCCGAGGTCTGGCCGGTCCCGGACGTCAACGTTTCTGACCGCATCTATTTCAGAACTCTCCAATCCGGCAACGCCCCCACGCCAATCCAGATCGAACTCGTGCGGAGTCGCATCTCCGGCAACTGGGCGACCATCGTCGCTCAGAGACTAACCGGGCCGAAAGGCGAGTTCGCAGGCGTCATCACACGGTCAATCCTGCCGGGGACCTTCGAAAAATACTTTGCCTCCGTGGTGCTCCGGGAAGGTGCGGCGATTTCGATGTACCGGCGCGATGGAATCCTGTTGGCGCGTTTTCCGCACATCGAACACATGATCGGCTCCAACATCCGGACCAGCAGCATCTACGCCTACATGTCCTTGTCGAGCGGCGGCACCCTGCGCCTGACCAGTCCGATCGACGGACAGGAGCGACTGGCGTCGGTCAATACCCTGCAACATTTCCCGATCTCGATCGTCGCGAGCGTGACGGTCGATGCCGCGCTGGCCGACTGGCGGGCGCAAACCCGGTTTTTGGTTCTCGTCGCAACCCTCTCCGCGATCGTCATCGCGGTCATGCTGTTTCTGTTCGTTCGCAAGCTGCTGCAACAGCACCGGACCGAAAAGCAGCGGCTGGACACCGCCATCAACAACATGTCGCAGGGCCTGCTGCTCTACGATTCCTCCGAGCGGCTCGTGGTTTGTAACCAGCGCTACATTTCGATGTACGGACTATCGCCTGACGTCGTAAAGCCCGGTCTCCGTTTTCGCGATCTCCTGCTGTACAGAAAGAAGATCGGGTCGTTCAAAGGCGACGTCGAGGCATTTATTTCTACGGTCAAGCACAACGTCGCGATCGGAAAGACAACGCGCAATACTTTCGAGACGGGCGAAGGACGCCTGATCCAGATCGTGAATCAGCCGCTCAAAGACGGCTGGCTCGCCACCCACGACGATATTACCGAGCGGACGCGCGCCGAAGAGCAAATCCGGCATCTGGCGCATTACGATGCGCTGACCGACCTGCCAAATCGCGCCCTGTTCCACGGGCGGCTGGGTCAAGAACTCGCCTCGGCCGCTGCGGACCGGCAACTGGCGGTGCTCTATATCGACATCGACGAGTTCAAAAGCGTCAACGACTCGCTCGGCCATATGATCGGCGACGAACTGCTGAAGTCGGTCGCCCGGCGACTTGGCGCCTGTATCGAAAGCAGCGATTTCGTCGCACGGCTTGGCGGCGATGAATTTGCCATCGTCAAGACCGGTGTGAAGGATCCGGATGAGGTTGCCGAACTCGCCATACAGGTTCTGGATGCGATCCGCGCGCCCTATAACTGCTTGGGCCACCAGGTGACCTCCGACGCCAGTATCGGCGTCGCGCTCGCTCCCCAGCACGGCACCAACCTCGACCAGATTCTCAAGAACGCGGATCTGGCGATGTATGCCGCCAAATCGGCGGGGCGCCGCACCTGGCGCTTCTTCGAGCCTGCAATGGACGCGCATGTCCGGGCCCGCCGTCAGCTGGAAATCGATCTGCGCAAGGCGATCGCCGACCAGGCGCTTGAAGTTTACTACCAGCCCTGCCTCAGCCTTCTGAGCGACAGGATCACGGGGTGTGAAGCGCTGTTGCGCTGGCGTCATCCCGAACGCGGCATGATTTCGCCCGTCGAATTTATTCCAATCGCGGAAGAAACCGGCTTGATCAATGAACTCGGCGAATGGGTCCTGGCCAAAGCCTGCATCGAGGCCACCACCTGGCCCGAGGGAATCAACCTCGCGGTCAACGTCTCGCCGGTTCAGTTCAAAAGCGGCACGCTTGCCTTGAAGATTGTTTCGGCCCTGGCCGCCTCCGGGCTGCCGGCGCACCGGCTGGAACTGGAAATCACCGAGGCCGTCTTGATCCGCGACGACGAGGCCGCACTCGATATCCTGCACCAGCTCCGCGAGATCGGCGTGCAGATCGCGCTCGACGATTTCGGCACCGGCTATTCATCGCTGAGCTATTTGCAGCGCTTTCCCTTCGACAAGATCAAGATCGACCGCTGCTTCGTCAACGACCTCGCCGAAGCAGGCGGATCCTCCATCGTGCAGGCGGTGGTCAATATCGCTGCCGCGCGGCACATGAAGACAACGGCGGAAGGCGTCGAAACCGAGCGGCAGCAGCAATTGCTGCGCGCGCTAGGTTGCACCGAAATGCAGGGCTATCTCTTCAGCGCGCCGAAGCCCGCTGAAGAACTGAGAGAAATCCTGTTTGCCCACCGCGCAATGTCGGCCTCTACGGCTTGATTCCAGCCTTAGTTCGGCACCGATGCCTTTGAGGACGCAGCAGCCGGCCCGCCCGCGTTCACGGTGACACCGCGCAACACGTTGAAGGCTGCAGCCAGCGCCTTGTCGTCCTTCTCGGCCGGCGGAACGTAGGACTGAGAGCCCGTTTGTTCGGCGCCCTCCGCAGAGAGATGTCCTCGCATCGAGGCCTCGCCCTTCATTTCGGCGCGCCCCTTCAGTTCGTCAGGGACATCCTGCAACACCTCGATGTCGGGCACGACGCCCTGCGCCTGGATCGAGTGTCCGGACGGCGTAAAATACCGGGCTGTGGTCAGAGCCAGCGCGCCATGGCCTCCACCAAGCGGGATGATGGTCTGTACCGAACCTTTGCCGAATGAACGGGTGCCGATCACGGTTGCCCGCTTGTGGTCATGCAGGGCGCCTGCGACGATCTCGGAAGCCGAGGCCGAACCGCCATTGATCAGGACGACGAGCGGCTTGCCCTTGGTCAGGTCGCCGCCACGGGCGGAAAAGCGCTGGGTTTCCTCGGGCCGGCGTCCCCGGGTCGACACGACCTCGCCGCGCGCCAAAAATGCACTGGAGACCGATACGGCCTGATCGAGCAAGCCGCCGGGATTATTGCGCAGGTCGAGCACATAGCCCGCCAAACCCTGCTGCGGGATTTGCTTGGCGATATCGGCAATCGCCTTCTTCAATTCGTCACCGGTCGTTTCGCTGAACGACGAAATCCTGACATAGCCGATATCGCCGCCGTTGGTGCGATAGCTGACGGGTCGCACGTGAATGATTTCACGCGTGAGGGTCACGTAAATGGGCGCGTCAGCACCCTTGCGCAGGATGGTGAGCTTGGTCTGGGTGTCGACCGGCCCTTTCATCTTGTTGACGGCCTGCTCCAGCGTGAGCCCTTGCACGGCGTCCTCGTCGATCTGGGAGATGAAATCCCCGGACAGGATTCCGGCTTTGGCGGCCGGGGTGTCGTCCATCGGCGTGACGACCTTGACCAGACCGTCCTCCATCGTGACTTCGATGCCGAGCCCGCCGAACTCGCCGCGCGTCGTCTCCTGCATTTCGTGCCAGGAGCTGTCGTTCATGTACCGGGAATGCGGATCGAGCGAGGTGATCATGCCGTTGATCGCGCCCTCAACGAGCTGCGAATCGTCCGGCTTCTCGACGTAGTCGGTCCGGACTCGCTCGAACACATCACCAAATAGATTGAGTTGCGAATAAACATCGCCCTCCACTTTCGCCTTGGCCACGGCAACCAATTGCGCGCCGTGCGGCCCGCTAAGAGCAAGGGTGAGGCAGACGCCTGTAACCGTACCGAGGAGAAACAGGGAGTTCTTTCGCATGTGGCGAGCCTTTTGGTTGGTTCCGCGGGCCCCTTTTCAGAGCCACTGGCGACCTTCGTTTGGTTATCCGGTCAAACCGGTCATTCGCGACACTTTTCCGGTAGCATTAAGGCCGCTTTGAGGGCGCCGGAACACTGTTCCGGTCACAGGCAACGCGTTCGGTCAGCAACAGATCCGGTGACAACGCTATGCGACTATAGGCGTTTCGCGGGCGCCTGAAACCGGAAATCCACTTTATGTCCAATTTGTAATTGCCGAAAGGATAGGCGCAATCATCCTTGAGCACGACTCCCGCTCACGGCTGCTTGGAGTCCATCAGCACGAACAGGATCCGGCAAGTCTCAGTTCCGTGATTGACCCATGCGTGATTAGTGGCCTGCTGGACGATCGTATCGCCGGGCTTGAGGCGAACGACGGAGTCATCGAGCACCATATCGATCTCCCCCGACAGCACCACCGCGTAGTCGACACTGCGCGTCCGATGCATCAGAGGATGGGTGACGGGGCGGCCTCTCGCCGGGGCCACCGGGCCGACCGCTTTCATCAAAGCTCCGGGTTCCATCTTGGATTCGGTGGCGGGGTCGAGTGGCGGAAACTCTACCACGCGGAATTTGGTGCCGTTGTCGAGCGGAGAGACACCAACCGGGATCGACGACGTGTCTTCTTTGAACGAAAAGCCGAGCGGGTAGGAATTGGTGACCCACAGATTGGTCGCTTGCAGACCCAAGAGGCCGGCTTGCAGCGGCATGCGGCTGTCGAACAATACGACCGCCTTGTTGTCGGCGTCGAGACCGGTGACGACGCGGCGGATGTCGGAGGCTTGGGCGGTGGCTGAGCCTGCCAGCAGCGTGGCAACGGCAAACGATTGGATGGTGCGAAACATCATGGTCGAACTTCCTCGCGTCGATAAGGGCTGATCTGCGTCAGCATGGGATGGAGGATGGCAGTGCGGGTGCGAGCCGGTCAACCGCAAGGCGGACTAGCCCCGGGATGCCGTCAAACATAACCGCAAGGCTTACCCGGCTGCGCGCGATAGGTTATGGATAGCCTTAGAGGTGCAGAAAGGCTTCCGAAACCGGAAGGCAGGCGCCCTTAACCGGAAATAATCCGGGGCAACGCTCGGGGAGGACCACCACATGCTCAAGTCAATTTCTCTTGCCACCGCTACGCTCGCGATTTCGGCCGCCTGTTTCGTCTTGCTGGCGGCCGGCCAGCGCGTTGAAGCGCAGTCGGCCGGAATGTACGTCAACTCCGTCGATCTCGATATCTTGCCGGCGGAGCGCGACAACTTCCTGGCTGCGATCAAGGAGAACGGTGCGGCAGCGGTCACGGAGCCAGGCTGCAAGCGGTTCGACATTCTCAACCTAGCGAGCGACCCAAACCATTTCCTGCTCTATGAGGTTTACGAAAACGAGGCCGCGCTCAAAGCGCACCGCGAGACCGATCATTTCAAGAAATTCGCGGCTGCCGCGTCGAAAATGGTCGCCAAACGTGACGCCCGGGCGATGTCGGTCATTGCATCAAACGCGAAATGATGGATTTCAGAATGCCCGGCCTTGGCGGCGACACTGACACCGCAGGCTGGGCATTCCTGATACGCGCTGAACGGTTTTGCATGACGAACGGCTGACGCTAAAGAAAGGTTGTTCGAAGCTATCGCCGTCGGAAATACTAAGGAGAAGAAAATGAACGAAGTCACCCGTATCCCGACAAGCACCGAACTGGGCGCCAGCGCCGAGCCGTTTCAGAACCTCCATGAGTTCGTGAAAAAGGCCCGCGCCAACCTCAACCAGAATGCCTGGGACTATATCGTCGGCGCCACCGAGACCGAAACCACGATGCGCCGCAACCGTATGGCGCTCGACGAGATCGCGTTCAGGCCGCGGGTGTTGCGCAACGTCGCGCGCATCGATGCCACGACCGAGGTATTCGGCCGCAAATTGCGCCTGCCGATCATGATGGCCCCTGTCGGCGCGCTGGAAATCTTCGATCCAGCCGGTTCAGGAGCCAGCGTCGCGCGCGGCGTCGGCCGGTTTGGCGCCGCCCACATGTTGAGCTCGGTGTCGGAGCCGGGGCTCGAAAAGGTCGCCGAGGCCGAGCCGGACGCGCTGCGTATCTATCAGCTTTATGTCCGGGGTGACGATGCCTTTGTCGAAGATCGCATCGCGCGCGCGATCGCGAGCGGCTACACGGCCTTCTGCCTGACCGTCGACACCGCGCATTACAGCCGCCGCGAACGCGATATCGCCAAACGCTACGTCCGCGAAAGCCGTTTGCGCGCTACCGGCGGCGATTTCCAGAAGGGGCTCGATTGGCGCACCGTCAAGCTGATCAAGGACAAGTACAAGATCCCGCTGGTCATCAAGGGCATTGCTACCGGCGAGGACGCGGCGATCGCGGTCGATCACGGCGTCGAGTGGATTTACGTCTCCAACCACGGCGGGCGCCAGCTCGACCAGGGCCGCGGCTCCATGCACGTGCTGCCGGAGGTCGTGGCCGCGGTCAAAGGCCGTGCGAAAATCATGGTAGACGGTTCGTTCTGCCGCGGCACCGATATCGTCAAGGCGATCATTCTGGGCGCCGACCTCGTCGGGATCGGACGGCTGCAATGTTGGGCATTGGCGGCAGGCGGCGAAGCCGGCATCGTTCGGATGCTCGAGCTGTTGGAAGATGAAGTGGTCCGTACCCTGGGCCTGTTGGGCGTCACCAAATTTGCCGAACTCGACAAATCCTACCTGCATCCGGCGACGCCGACCAACCTGCCGAGCGTCTTCTCAGCCTTCCCGCTTCTGGATATCGACCCCTACCGGTATTGAAAAATCGCAATCGGCGATGAACGAGTTGGCCCTTTCGCCCGGCGGCGCCGACGCTTTGCTGTTCGATCTCGGCCGCGTCGTGCTCGACATCGATTTCAGCCGGGTTCTGCATTGCTGGGCACGCCATGCCGGTTGCGAGCCGATGCAACTCGGTCTGCCCTTCTGGCGTGACGAATTGTATCGCCGTCACGAAAAGGGCGAGATCAGCGATGAGGTTTTCTTTGCCGGATTGAGATCCTCGCTCGGCATCGAGATTTCCGACGCGCAATTCATCGAGGGCTGGAACGCGATCTTCATCGGGGTCATTCCCGGGATTCAGCAACTGCTCGCCCGCGCCGCCCAACGCCTGCCGCTCTATGCGTTCTCCAACACCAATGCCCCGCACGTAGCCCATTTCTCCGGTCAATATGCCGAGGTGCTCGGTCATTTCCGCGAGATCTTCCTGTCCTCCACAATCGGGCTTCGAAAGCCGGATGCGGAGGCCTATGATCATGTGGTGCAAGCCATTGGAGTACCGGCGGAGCGCATTGTGTTCTTCGATGATCTCGACGAAAACATCGAGGGTGCGCGCCAACGCGGCCTCAAAGCCGTTCTTGTGACCTCGACCGACGACGTGGCAAGAACGCTGGACGCACTTGGAATCTAGAAGAGCTCGAATTTAGGAAAAGCCGTTTTGAAGCTGTTCGCTCGCGGAGTTTTGTCTTGGCCCTGATGCCGGTCGCCGACGCGCTGGCCGCGGTTCTTTCGGGCGCCGAAGCGCTGCCCGAGGAGATGGTCGCGCTCGATTCAGCTTACAAGAGGATCCTCGCCCACGACCTCGCGGCGCTCCGCACCCAGCCGCCCGACGCGATGTCGGCCATGGACGGCTATGCGGTGCGCGCTGCGGATGCCGCGCGCGCCGGAGCCCGGCTGAAGGTGATTGGCGAGATCGCGGCTGGACGGCCCTTTGATCGCATCGTAGGACCGGGCGAAGCGGCGCGCATCTTTACCGGCGGCGTCATGCCCGACGGGGCCGACGCCGTCATCATTCAGGAAGACACCGTCATCGAGAGCGGCGGAATTACCGTCACCGAAGCAGCCGTCGCGGGACGCCACATCCGCCGCGCCGGCGTCGACTTTCGGCAAGGCGACGTATTGCTGAAGGCCGGCAGCGAACTCTCCGACCGCGATCTCTCGCTCGCGGCTTCCATGAACTATCCGCTCCTGCCCGTCCGCCGCCGGCCCAAGGTCGCGCTGCTCGCCACCGGCGACGAACTGGTGATGCCGGGCGAAACGCCCGGACCCGGTCAGATCGTCTACTCCAACGGCTACGCACTGCGCGCGCTTACCCGGGCCGAGGGTGCCGACGTCATCGACCTCGGCATTGCCGCGGATACGCTTGATGCTACGACCAGCGGAATTCGCCGCGCCCGCGACGTCGGCGCCGATATCCTGATCACGACCGGCGGCGCCTCGGTCGGCGACCACGACCTCGTCAAGCAGGCGCTGGATGCCGAAGGTGTCGCGATGGCGTTCTGGCGGATCGCCATGCGACCCGGCAAACCGCTGATGCACGGGCGTCTCGGCGCGATGCGGGTGATCGGCCTGCCCGGCAATCCCGTGTCGTCCTATGTGTGCGCCTTCCTGTTTCTCGTGCCGTTGATTCGGAGACTCTGCGGCCGAGTCACGATCCATCACGCGACCGAATCCGCGCTGCTGGGGCGTGACATCGCCGCCAACGATCAACGCGAGGACTATCTGCGCGCACGTCTTGCGACACGAAACGATGGTGCTTTAATCGTAACACCGGTCGATCATCAGGACAGTTCGCTGCTCGGGAATCTCGCTGCGGCACAGGCACTTTTGATCCGTCCGCCCTTTGCACCCGCAGCCAAGGCAGGCTCTGCTTGCAACATCCTCAGGCTCCCGGCCTGAGTGAGTTCCGGCGCGTTCTCCCGCAGGCCGTCTCGTTGACGAAAAATTAAGTGGTTGCGGAACACATATGGAACAGATAGTGTTCGTTCATGATTTGTTTCTGAGCTTCGACGATGATGACTGGCTTCTTTGAATGGGATCGGGCGCTCCCTCAAGGTCTCAACGTCGGGTGCCTCGGGAATAGAGTCTCGGAAATAGAACGACAGCAACCTGGGGACTTGTCGAGATGCTGACGCGCAAACAATACGAACTTCTGCGGTTCATAAGCGAACGGCTGAAGGAGTCGGGAGTACCGCCCTCCTTCGACGAGATGAAGGACGCGCTCGACCTGCGCTCGAAGTCCGGCATCCACCGCCTGATTACCGCCCTGGAAGAGCGCGGCTTCATTCGACGCCTCCCCAATCGCGCCCGCGCTATCGAAGTGATCAAGCTTCCCGAATTGGCCAGTGCCGGCGGCAATGGCCGGCGTGGCTTCACGCCGAGTGTCATTGAGGGCACGCTTGGGAAAGTACGCAGCAGCGGCAGCATCGCCGCCGAGGATGACGGTAACCGTCCCGTAGCCGTGCCGGTCATGGGCCGGATCGCCGCCGGTACGCCGATCGAGGCGCTGCAGACGCGCAGCCATACCATCAGCGTGCCGCCGGACATGCTGGGCTCGGGCGAACACTATGCCCTTGAAGTGCGCGGCGATTCCATGGTGGAAGCTGGAATCCTCGACGGCGACATGGCGCTGATCCAGCGCAACGAAACCGCTGAGACCGGCGATATCGTCGTCGCCTTGATCGACGACGAAGAAGCCACGCTGAAGCGCTTCCGCCGCCGCGGCGCTTCCATCGCGCTCGAACCGGCGAACACCTCCTATGAGGTCCGCATCCTGCCGCCGAACCGGGTCAAGATCCAGGGCAAGCTGATCGGCCTGTACCGGAAATACTGAGCTCGAGCGAAGCTCTCGGCGCCTGCTTTCAACTCTCTCGGTATCGGCCATTTCCTGAGGAACCAAAAGGTTCCTTGGGGCATGCGGCTTTCGCAAAACAAATTTGTGATGCGAGAGGCTGCGGACAGCCGCAGAATTGCCGCCAATCGACAACACTCTCGCAGGCTGATGTTCACCTAGATGGAGGCTGGCGCCTCTTTTCGATAGAATGGCGCGGGCCGGCTATCTCAACCGAGGAGCCATCCGATGTGCGACTACAGTCTGCACGCCGTTGCCACACGCCCTGCCAAAGCGGGGGAAACTCTCATTACCACGACGTTCCACGGCACTTCCACCAGGGGGTTTGCCTCGGAGAGCGAGCCCGACGTGGCGGTCTGCCTGTTGCCGGGAACCGAACTCGCCTTTGCCGACAACGTCAAATACGACAGCCGCTGGTTCTGGACACGGCGATCGGTTTTCCGGGTCGGCAAGCTGGGCGAGATCGATCGGCACCTTCCCGATCGGCATCACGACACGATCGAGTTTCCGGACGGCAGCAAGGTACTGGTGACCCTGCTCCGCGAGGGCCAGCGGGCAACCGTGTTGCAACTTCCCGCCGTCAAACGCGGCGCCCTCCGCCCCGTCCCCGTCGTTACGGCTGTGGCAAGACCGTTGGCCACGGGTTGAGCTGGCAACGTTTGAGAGGATAACGCGCCCGGTCAGTCCAACGGTTGGTTTGTTGCGTCATGAGTTCCTCGATCGACCCACGCGTCAGGGAGTTGACCCGGCTAAAGCTGGCGCTCGCGACCTTCGCCCTGCAACTCGATACGTTCGAGATGCGGGCGCATGGGGTGCTGTCTTCGATCGGGCCATCGGCAGATGACCCGCTGGGCCGCGAACCTCGTAAGGGAGACAAAATTGTCCATCAATAAAGTCGTAGATAAAGTTACTTGGCAACAGGTCGGACACGTCACGGAGCCTGGCCGCTACATGTTCCGCTTCGGATGGCTGACCATCGCGCCTGGCGATCTCGCGATCTGGACGCAATATCCGGATACGTCGTTCACCTTGGTGCGGACGTCGTCGCCGCCCCTGGCCGCGGATATCGAGCCGGACGAAACGCCGGCAGCGGAGAAAGACGAGTTTCACCTTGGCGCATTCGAGCTGCATGCCAACGACGAGGTCCTCCGGGAGCATGCGGCCGCCTGACGGAAAGACCGATGGAATTCAATCCTCGGTCTGAAGATCAGGCTCGGCCGGCGTCGCGTCGGCCGGACGCGCAACAGTGCGCCCTGAGGCTGGCTCGGCTTCTGGCTCGACATCGCCGGCAGAAGGTGACCACGGCCGGTTGGTGCCTCTCGGCCTAACGGCATCGACGACAAGCCCGCGCCGGGTCCAGCGAACCGCCATCGCGCCTTGCGCCCGCAACCGCTTCAGGTCGATCGCCGTCGCCCCGCATGCCGCGGGTGCTGGATTGGCGGTCACGATCAGTGCCGCCCGCGCGCAATCATCCGCCAATCCGTCCGGCTTCAACGACAGCGCAATGAGCCGGCCATCGGCCATCTGTGCCACGCAGCCCTCGTCGTCGCAGGAGACGCCGTCACCGAGCGATACGTCCGTGGCGTCCCGGTCATCTGCATCCGCGGCCAACCACTCCTTGAGCAGAAAAGCGTCCTTGGCGGTCTTCATCAGGTGAAGCCGCCCGTCACGTCCACGCACAGCAAGGCTGTGACCGTCACCGGAGATCAAAACATCAGGCTGCGGTGTCGCTGATATCCACGCCACCGAGATCAGCACCAGGACGGCGCCCACCCATCGCAGCGGCGTCCGCAAAGGCCCAAGAGCACGATCCCGAGGCTGGATACGATCAGCGGACCGGTGCTGAACGCCGTGATCCGGCCGATGGCGCCGGGAAGAGCCGAAACCCACTCCGTTACCACGATCATCCAGTCGATGCCGACGCCCATCAACCACCAGAAAAAGCCGTCGAAGCCAAACGGCATCGCGACAAGCCCCGGCATGCCCGCGGGCATCACTACCGCCGAGACCACGGGCATGGCCGCCAGATTGGCGAGCAGGCCATATGGCGTGATCCGATGGAAATGGAAAGCGGCGTAAGGAGTGGTAGCAAACCCCGCGACGAGGGAAGCGAGCGCGAGTGTCATCAGTTCGCGTCCGCCCCATAGCGCGACCTTTGCGGCCGTGGAATTCTCCGGCGTCGCAAACAGGCGCGGCATGCCGATCTGGACCAGCGCCACGAGGCCGAGCGTCGCGGCGAACGACATTTGAAAGCTTGGATGCACCAGCGCTTCCGGCCCAAGCACCAACACCACGATCGCCGCCAGCGCCAGGGTCCGGAACGTGATGGCGCAGCGATCGACCATCACCGCAATCAGCACGAAAGCGGTCATGTGATACGATCGCTGCGTGGCGACTTCGGCGCCCGACAGCAACAGATAGAACGTTGCCGCGGCGAGCGCTGCGGCCGCGGCCCATTTCTTGATCGGGACGGCGACCGTCCAGACCGGGATGAGCGCGAGCAGTGCGCGAATGACAAAGAACACCACGCCGGCCACGACCGCCATATGATAGCCCGAGATGTGTCAATCTATCTATTTTAGTATGTGAGACAGATACTTAGACCTGACGTGCTTCCCGTTTGTTCTCACCGGGAAGCATATGGATGCCTGAACCCTCAAAAGGGTCTGGATTTCCCCCACGTTCGGCGGTAATTAAATCCTCATTTAATCGACCAAGCGTCCTTTTTTAAAATTTCGGTGGAATTTATTTCGAAAGGTCAGTTCATGGCCGATGAGATCAAGGCTCGAAGACCTGCAGCATTGCGAAAGAAATCCGCGAATACCGAACGGCAGCCGGCAAGCACCGCTGCACCCGCCGCCGATAAGCTCGAGTGCCCCGAGAAATCCGCTAACGACAACAGCCTCGCCTGGCCGCTCATCCCGTTTCCAGACGGATGGTACGGCGGCTAGCTCCCAGGGCCGCATACCCTCCATGACTCGAAGCAAGCCCGCTGGTGCGTGTTTGATTTGCGGGCTGTCTTGTGCCGGCCGATCGGCGCCAGTGCACGGGCGAGTCTTGCATCGCTTTGTGTCTTCTCCGCAACAGGCGATATCTTCCTAGGTCAGCAACTGATCTTAGGACTCCTCACCAACGACTAGCCGTGAATAGTGTGGGCAACACCGGGGGCTGTGGCGGTGTCGTAAGGGCGGCCTTGGCAGCTAGGCACGCGCATTTTTGACAAGAAGGGTGTGTCGATCCTGTCCAAGGGTTCAATCGAAGTAGCCGAGCGCTATCGCTCTCTGGGGTAGGTCAAAAAGGGCGGCGCCCGGCTACTCGGCCCATACACAACGCGGGCACTGCCATGAAACAGCAAATTACCTAAGCATCCGTGTCATTCCGGCCGCCCGGCATATCGAGCGTAGAGCGCGGGACCGAAGCCCTGGGCCGCCGTTAGTATTTCCGATACTGCGCTGGGCAAGGATCGCCAAATGTCAGCGTGTCGAAAGTGTCACAGACGCTGTTAAACAGCTTCATGAGGCCGCTTATGTGAACTACGGCACATTCCCGAAATTGAAAAGCGTCTAGGCTGTAACTGTCCAGCGTACAGAATGTGTAAGGACAGTTCGATGTTATTTATTGCGGTCATTGCATTTGCCAGCGTCAGCATTTTTCTAGCGCACGCGGTTGAGGCCTACTTTACCCCATAGAAAAACCGGGGGCGTAGGCCCCCGGCAATTCTCACCGCCTCCGAGCCGCCTTGCATGTGCGGCCAACCGCTTCCGGATTGATCGGCGTCGTCGCAGAACTCGGGGCTACGGCGCTGGCTGTTCGTTCGGAGAGACGGAACGATACACCACGGCCTGCGTTGGCCTTCATGTCATACACCATTGCGACCATAGTTTTGATAGCGCTGGTGATCGGCATCACTGCGCTGACCGTGTCACATCGCCGCCATCGCTCTCGCCTTACCAAACGTCAGAGCGAACAAGAGGATCACGAGCATAAGGTCGAATGCGGGATATGGTAAGAGCGCGGACCTGAGCCCGCGCCGCTCACTTTGATGTAGCTAGAGTTGTATCAGCAAAGGCGCTTCATGACGCAGGCCATGCCTTGAACATCGGGCCGATGCCTTCGAGTAGCCATCCGAGATTTACGCTGTGCGTTTGGCAGAAACGGCCGATCTCCTCGTGCTTGAGCTTCAGAACCGGCTTGATCTGGATGTCCGGAAGATTGAGCGACGCGGCTATTTCCCTGACACGCTGCCGCATGGCCTCCTTGAACGCGCGGCGCCTAGCGCAAGCCTCGACGTTGCCGGTTCGCTTCGTCGGATGCAGGCGCGCTTTGAATTCAACGAAGCTTCCGACCGCGGGCGCCGTGCCCTTACCCACCGAGAGCCGTACCCGCTCGAGTTTTGTCGGCAAACGCGGACCATCCATCTGCGTCACGCGCAACACAAAGCGGTCGGTGCGTTCGCGAATGTCCCGCGCCACAACGAATCCCGACAGCGACACCGAATAGGCCGGCTTTACCAAAACCTCATGGGCGATTGTGCGGTTCTGAAGGTCGCGGTCGCAAAGCCCGCCGCCACCCTCGCGGCCATCAAGGCCAAGGCGAACAACTTTCCGCGCCGAAGCAAAAACGCCACGAGGCCCAATCCGAGCGCGGTGACGATTGCAACTGGCAATACCGGCTCGTGATCGGCGGCAAAGTAAAAAGCAATGCCGGTTCCAAAGGCGATGGGCACCCAGGGCAACAGCCGTCCGGCGCCAGCCTCGGCACGCACCCATTCGCGCAGTTTTTCGAATGCCCTCGTCCAGGCACCAAAGCCGGCGGTAAAGCCGCCGGTGTGGACGCCACCGTGTGGCGGCCAGGTCCCCGCAACGCCCTGTGCCCGGCCCGGCGCGCTGCCCCGCTCAGCCATCCGCCTACCCCAAAAGACAAGCTACAAGCGATACGCTACGCGACAATGCTACCCAGGGCGGTGGCTGGGCAAAAGGGAACGGATGCGGAATCGCGAGAAAGCCGCAATTATTGTGGAGAGCCCGGCTGCGCCGTCCCCTACCGGTCGGCGATTCCAAAGGGATAACCGCTGTGACAGGCCCGGAATTGAAGCAACTGCGTCAGGATCTCGGTGAGGCGATCGGACGGCCCCTTTCGGCGGCCGACATGGCGAAGCTTTGCGGACTGGAGCCCAAGGAAGGCGCCGACACGATCCGCCGCTGGGAGGTATCAGGTCCGAGCGGGCCCGCAGGCAAGTTGCTGACGATCCTCGCGATGGCCAGCGACCGCCATCCTATCCTGGAGAATTTCAACATTTTCGATCGCTGGGACGTGGACGAGAAGGAACGGCCCGCACGCAAGGCGGAATTCCGCGAAAAAATGCGCAACGAAATCCGCGAGCGCCTCGAGTAGAGCCTATTCGGTTCTGATTGAATCAGAACCGGACTCTATTTTTTGTTTTGACGCGTTTTGTTAACGCGACCGGTTCCTACTTCACTCGAAAACGCTATTGCCCTCAACCCTTGCCAACCTCTTTCGCGAAAGTGTCGCGCAATCCGATGGTGCGGTTGAACACCGGATGGTCTGCGGTCGCATCCTTGTCCCGCACGAAATAACCCTGACGCTCGAACTGTACGACCTCCATCGAATTGGAGATCGCGACGTCGGGTTCGACCCTCGCATCCTTTAGGACTTCCAATGACTGCGAATTGAGGTCCGTGGTGAAATTAGCCGGATCCGGAGTTGGGTTGGCAAACAGCGGGCTATAGAGTCGGATTTCCGCGGGCTTCGACTGCGCCACCGACAGCCAATGCATGGTCGCCTTGACCTTGCGGCCGTCGGGCGCGTTGCCGCCGCGCGTGGCGGGATCATAGGTACAGCGCAACTCGACGACTTCGCCGGCAGCATTCTTCACCACGTCTCGGCAGGTGATGAAATAGGCGTAGCGCAGCCGCACTTCGTTGCCCGGCGACAAGCGGAAAAACTTCTTTGGCGGATTTTCCATGAAATCGTCGCGCTCGATATAGAGCTCGCGGCCGAACGTCACGCGCCGCGTGCCGGCGTTCGGATCGTCGGGATGGTTGACCGCTTCGAGTTCCTCGGTCTGCCCTTCCGGATAGTTCTCGATCACGACTTTGAGCGGCCGCAACACCGCCATCCGGCGCTGCGCGGTCTGGTTCAGAACCTCGCGGATGCAGAATTCGAGCATGCCGACATCGACGACGCTATTGGCCTTGGCTACGCCGATGCGCTTGATGAACTCCCGGACCGCCGCCGGCGGCACGCCGCGCCGCTTTAAGCCAGCAATCGTGGGCATGCGCGGATCGTCCCAGCCCGCCACATGGCCGCCGCGCACGAGTTCGGTCAGAACGCGCTTGGAGAGCAGCGTATAGGTCAGGTTGAGGCGCGCGAATTCATACTGATGCGGCTTCGATGGCACCGGCAATTTGTCGAGCAGCCACTCATAGAGCGGCCGGTGATCCTCGAATTCAAGCGTGCAGATCGAATGCGTGATGCCTTCAATGGCGTCCGACTGGCCGTGGGCATAATCGTAGCTCGGATAGATCGACCATTTGGTGCCGGTGCGCGGGTGATGCGCATGCAGGATGCGATAGAGCACGGGATCGCGCAGGTTGATGTTGCCCGAGGCCATATCGATCCTGGCGCGCAGCACGCGCGCGCCGTTCGGAAATTCGCCGGCCTTCATGCGGCGAAACAGATCGAGATTTTCCTCCACTGAGCGGTCGCGAAACGGACTGTTTTTCCCGGGCTCGGTGAGCGTGCCGCGCGCCAGCCGGATTTGCTCCTGCGACTGATCGTCGACATAAGCGAGACCAGCGCGGATCAAGCCTTCCGCCCACTCGTAGAGCTTTTCGAAATAGTCGGAGGCGAAGAAGAGGTTCTTGCCCCAGTCGTATCCAAGCCATTTCACATCGGCCTGAATCGAGTCGATGAATTCCTGCTCTTCCCTGGTCGGATTGGTATCGTCGAACCGTAGATTGCAGTGTCCGCCAAACTCCTGCGCAATGCCGAAATTGAGACCGATCGACTTGGCGTGGCCGATATGCAGGTAGCCGTTCGGTTCCGGCGGAAACCGCGTCACGATCAGGCTATGCTTCTTGGCGTCGAGGTCGGCCTGGACGATATCGCGGATGAAATCGCGGCCGGCCTCTGCTGTCGTCGGTTCTAGGGTCATGCTAACCTTATTGTTCCGGAGTCGAAGGACTAGCTGCCAAATCTGCCAGTGTGGTGGATTTGACATTCGCTTCAGTATCGCCGCGAGTTCCTATAGCGAATGTCAAATCCCAAACCACACTGCAAACTTATTATTTGCTGGTGGCCCTTCGTTTCTGACATTCGTAAATGGGCCTCCGCGACAGGATACGAATGTCAGAAACGGGCCACCAGCCCCAAGGAAGGCTTTAGTTATATGGGGTTCCTGCTATACACCCGCAGCCTGCCCAGGCAGATTCCCAACCCTCCCTGTTGACGTCGATGACCGCACCTGTCGTTACGCGCTTTGCCCCCTCGCCGACCGGCTTTCTCCATATTGGAGGAGCCCGCACGGCCCTGTTCAATTGGCTCTATGCGCGCAAGCACGGCGGCAAGATGCTGCTCCGGATCGAGGATACCGATCGCGAGCGGTCGACGGACGCTGCGATTGCAGCGATCCTGGATGGTCTCAAGTGGCTCGAGCTCGACTGGGACGGCGACGTCATCTACCAGTTCAGCCGTGCGGCGCGCCACCGGGAGGTCGCCGAGAGCCTGCTGGCGGCCGGCAAGGCCTATTATTGTTACGCCACGCCGGAAGAACTCACGGCCATGCGCGAGAAGGCCCGCGCCGAGGGCCGTAACCGCCTTTACAACGGCCTGTGGCGCGACCGCGATCCGTCCGAGGCTCCAACCGGGATCAAGCCGACCATCCGCCTGCGCGCGCCCCAGACCGGCGAGACTGTGATCGAGGATCAGGTGCAGGGCCGGGTCGTCTGGCAAAACGAAAACCTCGACGATCTCGTGTTGCTCCGCGGCGACGGAACCCCGACTTATATGCTCGCCGTGGTGGTGGACGACCACGACATGGGCGTCACCCATATCATCCGCGGCGACGATCACCTGATCAACGCGGCGCGCCAAAAGCAGATCTATGATGCGCTCGGCTGGGACATCCCCAGCATGTCGCATATTCCGTTAATTCACGGCCCCGATGGTTCGAAGCTCTCCAAACGTCACGGCGCACTCGGCGTCGACGCGTACCGTGCGCTGGGATATTTGCCGGCAGCCTTGCGAAATTACCTCGTGCGGCTCGGATGGAGCCATGGCGACCAGGAGATTTTCTCGACGGAGGAAATGATCGCCGCCTTCGACCTCTCCGGCATCGGCAAATCGGCCGCGCGCTTCGATTTCGCCAAGCTTGAAAATCTCAACGGGCACTACATCCGCCACGCCGACGATCAATCCCTCGTGAATATGTTCGAGCAGGTGCTCCCGTTCGTGCCCAACGGAGCCGACCTCAAGGCCAAGCTCAACGACACCACCCGGGCGCAATTGTTGCAGGCGATGCCGAGCCTGAAGGAGCGCGCCAAGACGCTGATCGAGCTGATCGACAGCGCCTACTTTATTTTCGCCGACCGGCCGCTTGAGATCGACGCCAAAGCCGCCGCCTTACTGACGCCGGAAAGCCGCTTATTGATCGGCCGGCTTCGCGTCGCCCTCTGGGCGGTCAAGGACTGGACCGCCCAAGAGACCGAAACCGCGATGCGGACCTTTGCCGACCAGAACGGCCTCAAGTTCGGCGCCGTCGCACAGCCGTTGCGCGCGGCGTTGACCGGACGCACCACCTCCCCCGGTATATTCGACGTACTGGCCGTCCTCGGCCGGCAGGAAAGTCTGGCCCGGCTCGACGACCAGGGACCGGATTGAAGCATGAGTGCCGCCACCTTGCAGCGCACACGGCAATAAGCTACCCATTTCATTGCTTCATTTCAGCGCCCGCTTGGCGCGCCTGCCCTTTAAAAGGCATGCAAGCGCGGGCTTTCGCAACGATCGCATCGGGGACCTCACGATGGCCGCATCCCAAGGCAAGAGCGCAACGTTAACGGTAGGCAACAAGACCTTCGATCTTCCGATTTCGAGCGGCAGCGTTGGGCCCGACGTCATCGACATCGGCAAGCTCTACGCGCAGTCCGGCATGTTCACCTACGACCCCGGCTTTACCTCGACCGCAAGCTGCGAGTCGAAAATCACCTATATCGACGGCGATGCCGGCATCCTGGAATACCGCGGTTATCCGATCGAGCAACTCGCCGAAAACGGCGACTTCCTGGAAACCTGCTACCTGCTGCTTTACGGCGAGCTGCCGACCAAGGCGCAGAAGGCCGACTTCGACCGCCGCGTGATCCTTCACACCATGGTTCACGAACAGATGGCGCGGTTCTTCCAGGGCTTCCGCCGCGACGCGCATCCGATGGCCGTCATGGTGGCTTCGGTCGGCGCCCTGGCCGCGTTCTATCACGACTCCACGGACATCAACGATCCGAAGCAGCGCATGATCGCCTCGATGCGCATGATCGCCAAGATTCCGACGCTGGCCGCCATGGCCTTCAAGTACAATCTCGGCCAGCCCTTTATCTATCCGAAGAACTCGCTGAGCTTCGCCGAGAACTTCCTGCACATGTGCTTTGCAGTGCCGTGCGAGGAATACCAGATCAATCCTGTGCTGGCCGACGCGCTCGACAAGATCTTCATCCTGCATGCCGACCACGAACAGAACGCCTCGACCTCGACGGTGCGCATCGCCGGCTCTTCCGGCGCCAACCCGTTTGCCTGCATCGCAGCCGGCATCGCCTGCCTGTGGGGACCGGCGCATGGCGGCGCCAACGAAGCGGCGTTGGCGATGCTCGCGGGCATCGGCACGGTCGACAAGATTCCCGAATTCATCGCGAAGGTGAAAGACAAGAACAGCGAAGTTCGCCTGATGGGCTTCGGCCATCGCGTCTACAAGAATTACGATCCGCGCGCCAAGATCATGCAGAAGATGTGTCACGCCGTGCTGAAGGAAACCGGCCATGGCGACGATCCGATGCTGAAGGTCGCGCTGGAATTGGAAAAGATCGCGCTCAGCGACGAGTATTTCATTCAACGCAAGCTTTATCCGAACGTCGACTTCTATTCGGGCATCACGCTGAAGGCGATGGGTTTCCCGACCTCGATGTTCACCGTTCTGTTCGCGGTTGCGCGCACCGTTGGCTGGATCAGCCAGTGGAGCGAGATGATCGAAGACCCGCTGCAGAAGATCGGCCGTCCGCGCCAGCTCTATACCGGGGTGACGCGTCGCGACTACGTCGGCATCGATCAACGGAAATAGCGAGCGCCTGCGCGTAAACGACTTTGAAGCCGGATGCGATGATCGCGTCCGGCTTCGTCGTATTCCGCTCCCTGGAGCCCGGTTCTGATTGAATCAGAACCGGGCTCCAGTCTTTTGTTGCGACGCGTTTTCTTTACGCGAACCGGTGCCCACTTCGCTCGAAAACGCTCTAGCCGGCCCTTCGGGATTTCCGCAGCGTCGCCAGAACAATGTCGGCGGCGCGGACGCTGGGCGGATGATTGCCAGTCGACATGATGCCGTCCATTCGCGCAAAGGCAGCCAATTGACGCTGGCGCATCGGAGAGTCTGACAACACCTCGCCGAGCGCGCCCGCCAGGTTGTCCGCCGTGCAGGCGTCCTGGATAAACTCGGGGACCACGTTTTCGCCAACCACCAGATTCGCCAGGATCACCGACTGGACAGTGATGGCGCGCTGGACGAACCAGGCCTCGACCGCGCCTGCCCGGTAAGCGGCGACCATCGGCACGCCGGCCAGCGCCAGTTCGAGCGTGACCGTGCCCGATTTGGCTAACGCTGCCGAAGCAATCCGGAAAGCTGTGCGCCTTTCCTGCTCGCCGACCACAATCTGCGGCGCAACTTTCCAGGTCTTGACACCTTCCCTGACGCCTTCGAGCAGATGCAGCATGGTTGGCAGGATAAGTTCAAACGCGTTCCCCTGCGCCTGCAACCGCTCCAGAGCGTCGCCGAAAATCGCCATGTGATGTCTGATCTCGCTGCGGCGGCTTCCGGGCAAGACCACCAGCACCGGCGGTATCCCATTGCGGCGCCCCTGATCCTCAGGCCCCGGTCTGAGCGAGCCGAGCTGTTCGATCAAGGGATGGCCAACATAAGTACAGGGCGGCCCATGCAGGCGGCGGTACGCCTCCGGTTCAAACGGCAACAACGCCAGGACATGATCAACATAGGTCCGCATCGCGCGCGCCCGGCTCGACCGCCACGCCCAGACTGATGGCGAGACGTAGTCGATGATCGGGATCGTCGCATCGCGGGCCCGGACGCGGCGGGCGACCCGATGGGTAAAGTCGGGGCTGTCGATGATGATGAGAATGTCGGGCCCTGCGCGCAACACAGCGGCGGCGGTTTGCCGGATCAAACGCAGCACCTTCGGAAGCTGTTTGACGACGGCCGAAAAGCCGATGATCGACAGCTCCTCGATCGGAAACAGCGATTTCAGCCCCTCACGCGCCATCGAAAGACCGCCGACGCCCTCGAACCTGACGGCGCCGCCGAGCCGCTGACGGAGCACCTTCATCAGATGCGCCCCTAGCCGGTCGCCGGATTCTTCTGTTGCGATCAGAAAAATTTTGCGCGCGACGCCGCCGTTTGCAGGGCCCGGCATCAGGAAGGCAAACCGGTGACAAAAAGCCCGGCGGTGTCCGCCGCCTCGATCATGGCTTGCGGATCGGCAACCACCGTATTGCCTGCGATGACGGCGAGACCGGCAAGGCCGGCCGCCGCGGCCCCTTTGACGGTCTGCGATCCGACCGTCGGCAAATCGAAGCGCAAGTCCTGTCCGCTCTTGGGCGCTTTCACCAGCACCCCGCGGCCTGCGGGAGCGCGAATGCGTCTCCCCTCTCGCAAGCTTGCAATACGCTTCAGCAATTCGTCCGTGCCTTCGATGCCCTCGACGCCGACGACATGGCCATCGATGACGACCGCGGCCTGACCGATGTCGAATGGACCGAGCGCGCGAAGCACCTCGCGCCCCCTGGCGATATCCGCCATCGCATCCTGATCAGGCGCGGTGAGCGTGACGCACCCCTCGGGCATCAGCAAATCCGGCGCGACTTCCTTCAGTCCCAAAAGACGGAAGCCGTCTTGCTCGAATATCCGGCCTACGCCGGACAACAAGTGATCGTCGCCACCGCGAAAGGCCGACCATACCCGCCCCATGACGAAAAGCGTGGCCCAATCAAGCCGGACTTCCGAGAGCGACGGTCGGACCAGGGTTCCGATGAAAACCAGGTTCTTGCAGTTTTCCGCGCGGAATAACTTCTTCGCACGCCCGTACTGACCGACCGCGATCCAATGATGGCGGAAGCGTTCGGCGGCCGTAGGATCGCAAACGCCCCTGAGCGCAAACAGGATGGGATCGAGACCGCGCGCGCGCAAGGAATCCGCCACCGCAAACGGCATCGCGCCGCCCCCCGCAATCACGCCAACCGGCGATGCAATTTCCAAAGCCGCGGCTGTCATGGGGGTGCGACTACTCCGTCATCCCTGTTCATCGTTCCGGCCGGACGGCAAACACAGAGAACGATGCTTGCCCGTGTCGATAAAGCTGAGGATTTCCGCGACCGCAGGATCCGTCGTCGCGAGAGACTGTACCGCTTCGAACCGTTCGGAAAAGATTCCAGGGGCGTCGAAAAGCTTTTGATAGAACGACCTCACGACGGTCAATCGTTCGCGGGTAAATTTGCGTCGTTTCATCCCGACGATATTGAGGCCTTCGAGACGCGCATATTGGCCGTTGACGAGGCCGTACGGAATGACGTCGCCGCGAACGCCGCAGACGCCGCCGATCATGGCCTGCGGACCAATTCGGGTGAACTGATGCACCGCGGACAAGCCGCCGATGAAGACAAAATCGCCGATTTCACAATGACCGCCAAGCGTAGCAGAGGTCGCGAAGATGACGTCATTGCCGACCTGGCAGTCATGTCCCACATGACTGCAATTCATGAAGTAACCGCGGTTGCCGACGCGGGTAATGCCGCCGCCGCCAACCGTGCCGGTATTCATCGTCACCGACTCGCGGATGGTGCAGCTCTCGCCGATCTCGAGCCTGGTCGGCTCACCGCGATAGCCGAGCGATTGCGGCGGCGAACCAAGCGAAGCGAAAGGATAGACCGTACAGCCGGCGCCGATGCTGGTGTGCCCCATGACATGGACGTGGGCGACAAGTTTGCAATTGGCGCCGATAACGACATTGCGACCGATCATGCAGTAGGGACCGATCGTCGCGGCCTCGCCGATCGCAGCGCCGTCTTCAACCCGCGCGGTTGGGTCGATCGTAGTCATCGAGGAGCCGCTCTCTCTTGCAGGGATTTGGCGGGAATTGCCCGGTTTTTCAGTGGTTAGCGCGAGCCGCGGGGGCTGTCCAGTGACCTGCCATCCATGGTCCCGGCAGGGTGAATTCGCGCCTAGTTCATGGTGCGTTGGACAAAGGCTGAGCCTTGCGTAATCACGCACATATAGGAAAAAGTTTGCGCGTCACCTTCGGTTTCGACGTCAACATCGATGATGACCGGCTTCGACTGGCCTTTCCAGGTGGCCAGAATCTCAGGCGAGACCGGGCGTGTCCGGGATCGCTTGACGACCAGCCCCGTGATTTTTGGCAATGCCTCGGTCGCCGTGACAACGCACGTTTTGCCCGCAACGGCAGCGCTATTGAGGACAACAAGCAACGTCGCCGAAGCCGCCAATATCGTCAGGTTTCGCATCCGACCCTTCCGGCGCCCGATTGCGAAACTAGAACACAGAAAATTCGGCCTGTCGATTGGAAGACGGCGCGGCGCCGGCGCATTAACGTTTGCTGCCCACGTAACGTCGGCGTCAGTCGGTCAGCATGGCCCCAACGTCGGCCTCGGCAACGATCGTTCCGTCCACTTTGGCATCGCCGTGAAACCACCACATCGCCTTGCGTCTGCCGATGCTGCGCATGTGGTACTCGATGGTGTCGCCGGGCAGCACGGGTTTGCGAAACTTGCATTTGTCGATGGTCAGGAAATAGACCGCCCGAGGCTTTTCGGTGCCCTCGACCGATTTGATTCCGATGACGCCGGCGGTCTGCGCCATGGCCTCGATCATCATGACACCCGGATAAATCGGGCGTTCGGGAAAATGACCGAGAAACGACGGCTCGTTATAGGTCACGTTCTTGATGCCGATTCCGCTGTAATCGCTTCTGATATCGATGACCCGGTCAATCAGCAGCATGGGGTAACGGTGCGGCAGCGTCTTCAGGATATCGTTGATATCCACGAGCGCAAACTTGACCGACGCTTCCGCCATTTTTCACGCTCCTCCCCTTCAAGCGCGTCCCGCGCCCGCGTCACAACCATCACCTTCGAGCTCCAGCACTTAAGCCCATGGCCCGATGGTCGGCCCAAGGGCCGACTTTGCGGTCGTTGACGATCCTTGGCAATCCTCACGTGGCCCGTCGCAAGGGCAGCGGGCCAGTTTTTTGTTCCGGCCCCGTTCGGCTGACGGTGTAGCCGGGCCGGCGCAGCGGCTAGAAGCTGGTGCCGCCGCCAAACTTGAACTGCTGTACGACGTCGTACTTACCCTTGGTGATCGGGATCGCGTAGTCGAAGCGGAGCGGACCGAACGGCGACTGCCAGATCAAACCGACACCGACCGAGGTGCGCACAACGTTGCCCGGATCATACTGCAAGCCCAAACAGGTACCCGGCGCGGCAGGGTTAGCCGAACCGTTGTTGGTTGGCGGAATACAGCCGGGCAGATTGACTTCACCCGTGGTGGCCCAATCGGTCGGTCCCTTGTAGTCGCCCAGCCAGCCGGCGTCCGCATATACGGCACCCTTCAGACCAACTTCCTTCGGCAGGAACCAGAAAGGCATCTGAAATTCCAGCGAAGCGCCCCAATACTGCGTACCGCCGAGCGCGTCCTGGGTACCGTAAGGATTGATGTCGCGTGGACCGATACCGTTCGGCGCAAAACCACGTACCAGGTTCGGACCTTCCTGGAACTGATCCAGCATCCGGATCGCGTTGTTGCCGACCTGGGTCATCACGCCGCCCTGGAGGTGAATGATGCTGACGATATCAGCCACCAGCGGCGTGTAGTATTTCACGTCGAGCGCCGACTTCAGGTAGATCACATCGCCACCGACGCCTGCGAAGTCCTGCTTCCAGTCGATCAAGAGACCGTCGGTCGGGTTCTTGTTGTTGTCCAGCGTGTTGTAATCAAAGGTGTACCCGACCGCCGACGTAATCGTTGAGCCTGCGGCGAGTTCCTTGCGCACCGGCAACGAAGCTTCGCCGTCGGAGTAACACCAGAGGCCTGTTCCGGAGGGATCCACGCCGCCCGGGATGAGCGACTGGATCAGCGACTGTCCCGCCGCCGTATTCGCAAATGCCGGTGACGGGTTAAAGGGAAGCCCGTTGTTGGGATTGTTATTACAATTGTCCAGGTAGCTCGGCAGCGACACCTGCTGCTGATAGATCGAATACCGCAGCTGCATGCTCAAATCTTCACGCAGTTGCAAACCGATTCTCGGGCTGAAACCGATGGTCTTGGTTTCGTAGGAAATATAGGTGTTGGGCAACTGCTCGCGGTAGTAGGCGTCGAGACCCAGCGCAACACGGTAGTCGAGCAAATAGGGCTCGACAAACGAAACCGTCAGTCCCCGCGCGTACTCGCCATAGGTCACCGACACCTTGCCGAAAAGGCCGCGGCCCAGAAGGTTCCGTTCGGAAACACTGACCTCGGCGAGCGGGCCGTCGGTCGTCGAATAGCCGCCCGATACCGAGAAGTCGCCGGTCGACTTTTCTTCGAGTTCGACATTAAGAATCACGCGGTCGCTCGATGAGCCCGGCTCGGTTGCTATTTTGACGGACTTAAAGAAGTCGAGATTCTTCAGTCGGCGCTCGGCCCGGTCGACCAGCGCCCGGTTGTAGGCGTCACCTTCGGCGATATCGAATTCGCGACGGATCACATAGTCCCGAGTACGCGTATTTCCGCGCACGTTGATGCGTTCGATGTAGGTGCGCGGACCTTCGTCGATGGCAAATACAATCGAGACGGTGTGCGTTTGGAAGTCGCGATCGCCGCGCGGCTTGACAACTGCGAAAGCAAATCCGCGCCGCGAGGCTTCGATTTGCATCTCCTCGACCGATTTCTCCAGCGCCTCGGCATTATAGAGCGAGCCGACATTAACGCGCGAGAATCGGGCGAGCACATTTCCATCCAACGCCGGAATGCTGGACTGGAAATTGACAGAGCCGACTCGGTATTGCTGGCCTTCCTCAATCTTGTAGGTGACCAGGAAGCCCTTGCGTTGCGGGTCGTATTCCGTCAACGCGGCAACGACCTGCACGTCGGCGAAGCCGTGCTTGAGATAGTAGCGTCGAATCAGGTCGCGGTCGGCTTCGATGCGGTCCGGATCGTAGACGTCGTTGCCGCCAAGGAAGCTCAGGAGATTCGATTCGCGCGTCTTGATGACGTCTTTCAGGCGATAGGCCGAATAAGTCGTATTGCCGACGAACTCGATCGAATTGATACCGGTCTTGTTGCCTTCCGTGATCGTGAAGATCAGGTCGACTCGGTTGTTCGGCTGCTCGATGATTTCAGGAACCACCGACACGTCGTAGCGGCCGGCGTGGTGATAGATGTCCGAGATTCGCTGCGCATCGGACTGGACCATCGGGCGCGACAGCGTTCCACGCGGCTTCGATTGAATTTCGCCAGTGAGCTGCTCGTCCTTGATCTTCTTGTTGCCTTCGAAAACCACGCGGCCGATCACCGGATTTTCAATCACCGTCACGACGACTCGCCCGCCGGCCGTGTTGATTTTCACGTCCTGGAACAGGCCGGTCTCAATCAGGCCCTTCAAACCATCGTCCAGGCGCCCCTGGTCCAGCTTTCCGCCGACACCCGGCTTGAAATAGGAACGAATCGTCGAAGCCTCGACCCGACGATTCCCCTCGACCTGAATCGAATCCACGGTCTGCGCCGACGCCGGCGAGGACGCGAGCCCAACCGCCAAGGTGGCGGCAAACGGCGTCGCCAACATGATCAGGGCGGCCAACAAGCCTCCCCGTACCCCCATTCCAAGCTTCATGCGCTAAGCGCCCTTACAATCCTGCTGCCGGCCCGCACCCCACGAACCGGCAAATCACCATTTGCCGACCCGCTTGTAGCCAATTTTACCAAGCCGGCAAACCTTATGTCGCAGCGTGATTTCATTTTCATTCCAAGACGTTGCCCATCGGCCACGTCATAAAAAAGCCGCTTCACGATGCGGCGAGGTGCAAGATGTCATTATAGGTGACGAATACCATCAACATCAGCACCAGCCCTAGCCCGATTCGTGCGCCCATTTCCTGGGCTCTCTGAGACAATGGACGCCCCCGCACGGCTTCCACCGAATAGAACAAAAGATGACCGCCATCCAACAGCGGCACCGGAAACAGATTCAGCAAGCCGATCGATACCGAAAGCGCCGCACAGAGCTGGAGCAAGAACTGGAAACCGAGGCTTGCCGCCTGGCCCGAGAGCTGCGCGATCCGCAACGGCCCGCCGAGATCGCCGGTGGAGCCGGCGCCGACAAACAGCGAGCCCACGAACTTGAACGTGCCATCGACGATAAACCAGACCTGCTCGACGCCGATCTTCAGCGATTCCAGATAACCGACCGGCGCGGTTTTCGGATCGCTCGGCTGCGCGTTGTACTGAATACCCAGCACGCCGATCTTGTGGCTGTTGCCGAAGATATCCTTCACTTCCTTCAGTGCTGGCGTCGCCGACAGAGTGATCAGCGCATCATTGCGCTTCACCCGGAACGTCAGCTTGGAGCCGGCACTGGTGGAAACGATCCGCTGCATGTCGGCGAAACTTTCGATTCCCGTTCCATCGATCGAGGCTACGATGTCGCCGACCTGGAATCCTGCGGCCGCCGCGACGCTGTCGGGCTGAATCACATCGACGCGCGGGATCGAACTGGGCTTGCCGAAATAGAGCGACATCCCGGCAAAGATCACGATGGCCAGGAGAAAATTCGCGATCGGGCCGGCGGCCACAATTGCCGCGCGAGGACCGACCTTCTTGTGATGGAAACTGTCCGCTTGCTCCTCGGCACTCATGTTGCCGAGTGTTTCCAGGTCCGGGGTCGAGGCCTCGCTGTCGTCGCCGAAGAATTTGACGTAGCCGCCGAGCGGGATGGCAGAAATCTTCCAGCGCGTACCGTGGCGGTCGTTAAAGCCGGCCAATTCGGGGCCAAACCCGAGCGAAAAGGTTAACACCCTCACGCCCGCCCAGCGCGCAATCAGGAAATGACCGAGTTCATGGAAGAAAACGACGATGGTCAGCACAAACAAGAAGGGAACAATGTATCCGATCACGCCGTGACCTAACACATTGAAACTATGCTGAAAAAACTCGGACATTCAATTCCCCTCACCCGGAGCCGCCAGGCCCAACCCCAACGCTCTAGGATGCCTTTAAGGCAATTTGAGGCAATAGGGTGACCGCCTTATTTCGCGCGTTATGGTCAACAGCAATTGCATCGTCGGCGGAGGTCAGTGGAGACAGATTCCCGGCGCGAATCCAAGCTTCAAGTGTCGCCTCGACCAGCCGCGCAATGGCGCCAAACCTGATCTTGCCCGCGATGAACGCGGCAACCGCGACCTCGTTCGCCGCATTGTAGACCGTGGTCGCACCGCGGCCGGTCCGCAACGCCTCATACGCCAACCGCAGTCCCGGAAAGCGCGCGAAATCCGGCGCTTCAAACGTCAGCTGCCCGATCTTGGCGAGATCGAGTTTCGCCGCAGGCCCCACGATTCGATCGGGCCAGCCAAGGCAATGCGCGATCGGCGTGCGCATATCCGGCGCGCCGAGTTGCGCCACCACGGAGCGATCGGAAAACTCCACCATGCCATGAATGATCGATTGCGGATGAACCAGGACGTCGATTTCTTCCGCCGTCAATCCGAACAGGTACGCTGCCTCGATCACCTCGAGGCCCTTGTTCATCATCGAGGCTGAATCGATGGTGATTTTCTGCCCCATGCTCCAGTTCGGATGCTTGAGGGCCTGCGCCAGCGTTGCCTGTTCGATGTCAGTGCTCGACCAGGTACGGAACGGGCCGCCTGAGGCGGTGATGATGACGCGAACTAGCTCTGCGCGGTTCCCGGAACTCAAGGCCTGAAACAGCGCGTTGTGTTCGGAATCAGCCGGCAAAATACAGGCCCCGGCCTTCGTCGCGCGCTCCATGAAGAAATCGCCTGCACAAACCAGGCATTCCTTGTTGGCTAACGCCACCGTCGCGCCGCGATCCACCGCCGCCAGCGCCGGCTTCAGACCCGCCGCGCCGCTGACTGCGGCCATCACCCAATCGGCCGGCCGCGCGGCCGCTTCGACCACCGCACTTTCGCCAGCGCCACACTCCGTGCGCGTGCCTGCGAGCGCATCCTTCAATTCGCCTAATCTCGTGGGGTCGGCGACGGCGACATAGCGCGCGCCGAATTCCCTGGCGAGTTTGGCGAGGCTCTGCACGTTGGTATGAGCGGTCAATGCCTCGACACGGTAGCGGTCGGGCGAAGCCCGTAGCAAATCCATCGTGCTGTCGCCGATGGAACCGGTCGCGCCCAGCACGGTGACTGAACGAACGGCGGTCGCCGCTTTATTGTTACGCAAGGGAACAGCGCTCATGCTTCTCACCAAACCATAAGACCGCGGCCGACGCCATCCGCGCCGCCCCGCAAAAAGCCGAAAATGGCCGCCAGGACGATGGCGGCGACGAAGCCGTCAAGGCGGTCCATCAACCCGCCATGTCCGGGAATGATGTGACTGGAATCCTTGACGCCAAATCTGCGTTTGACAGCGGACTCAAAGAGATCGCCGAGTTGCGAGGCGATCGAGAGAACCCCGCTCAACAGCAGCAGCGGTATGATCTTTCCGAAATTAAATGCCGCAAAGGAAGCCGCCACGCCGAGGCTCGCCGCAAAGCCGCCGATTGCGCCCGCCCAGGTCTTCTTCGGGCTGACCTGCGGCCAGAGTTTGGGTCCGCCGATCAGCCGGCCGGCGAAGTATCCGCCGATGTCGGTCGCCCAAACCACCAGTAGCACCAGCATCAACGCGGCTAATCCCCGGAGCGGATCAAGCCGCACCGCGCTTGAACCGATGGATGCCGCCAAGGCGTAGCCCATTCCAACCGCGGTCCAGAGCCGGCGTTCGGAAGACAGAAACGCAACGGCGACAACACCCAGCACCACAAGCGCTGAAAGATAGATTTCGTTGATATGGCCGACGTCGACCCAGCCGACGCCGAGAAGAATGAGGACGCCCACAAGCACCAGGCGCGGCTTGCGCGCACCAATGATGGTCAGCCACTCGATGTAAAGTCCGATGGCTGCGGCGGTGACGAGGCCTGTCCAAAGCCATCCACCGACATACGCTATGGCAATGGCCAGCGGAGCCATCACCAGCGCGGCGATAATCCGCAACAGAAGGTTGTTGCCCTCCCGCCCGCTTGCTGCGATCGATGCCTGGCCTTCGGTCACGATCCGGTTTTCACAGCCAGGCCACCAAACCGGCGCTCGCGCCTGGCGTATTCCGCAATGGCGCCTTCAAGCGCGGCCTTGTCGAAGTCAGGCCAGTGGACCGGAACGAAAACCAGCTCGCTATAGGCCGACTGCCACATCAGGAAATTCGACAGTCGCTGTTCTCCGCTGGTGCGGATGATCAGGTCGGGATCGGGAATTTCGGGTGCGTCGAGATAACGCCCGAGCGTGTCGGCGTCAATCGAGGAGGGATCACGCTTTCCTTCCGCCACTTCACCGGCCAGCCGCTGTGCCGCACGCGCGATTTCCTGCCGCGATCCGTAATTGAATGCGACAATGAGATGCATGCGATCATTGTCCCGCGTCAGGTCCTCGGCTTCCTTGAGAAGCGCGCAGATATCCGGCTCAAGTCCCTGTTGTTCGCCAATCACGCGGACACGAACGCCATCGCGATGTAGCGTGGCGAGGTCGTTGCGAATAAAGCGCCGCAGTAACCCAAACAGGTCGCCAATTTCTGACGCCGGCCTCGACCAGTTTTCAGAGCTGAACGAGAAAATCGTTAAGTAGCGAACACCGAGTTCGCCGGCGGCGCGAACCACATTGCGCAACGCCTCAACACCGCGCCGATGCCCTTCGACGCGCGGCAGCCCCCTCGCAGCGGCCCAGCGTCCGTTGCCGTCCATGATGATCGCCACGTGCAAGGGACCACCGGCTCGATCGGGCCCTTCAGTCACGGGTGCGGCGGCATTCGACATCAATCAATCCTTTGGAAACGATATCGAACATCATGTTCGGCAGCTCGCGCCCGAGTGAAACCTAGACGGTCAGGATTTCCTTTTCCTTCGCCGCCAGCATCTGATCGATTTCCGAAATCGTGCCGTCGGTCGCCTTCTGTACGTCATTGCCCAGGCGTTCCTGATCGTCCTCGGAAATTTCGTGATTCTTCTCGAGCTTCTTGATCGTATCGAGACCGTCGCGCCGCACATGCCGAACGGCGACCTTCGCCGCTTCCGCATATTTGTGGGCGACCTTGACCAGTTCCTTGCGGCGATCCTCGTTGAGCTCGGGAATCCGCAGGCGAAGCACCTGCCCTTCGGTTGCCGGACTTAGACCGAGATTGGAATCGACGATCGCCTTCTCGACGGCTTTCACCATCGACTTGTCCCAGACCTGGACCGACAGCAGGCGCGGCTCGGGCACGCTGACGGTCGCGAGCTGATTGAGCGGCATGTGCGAACCATAGGCCTCGACCTGGACCGGCTCCAGCATCGATGCGGCGGCACGTCCGGTCCGCAAGCCGCCGAGTTCGTGCTTGAGAGATTGCGTGGCGCCCTGCATCCGGCGCTTCAGTTCGTTGATGTCGAAACTACCCGTGGACATGACGCTCTCTCCTCCTGAATACGGCCGCCGCGCGCCTTTCATCTCTGGCGCAACAAGCACTAGCCGGCAACGATCGTCCCGCGACCGGTGCCGCTCAGAATGGCGCCGATCGAACCCGGTTCGGCGATCGAAAACACGATGATAGGCAGCGACGTCTCGCGGGCAAGCGCAAATGCTGTGGCGTCCATGACCTTGTAGCCGCCCCCGATGGCCTCGGAATGGGTCAGACGATCAAATCGCTTGGCAGTTGGGTCTTTTTTCGGATCGGCGCTGTAGATGCCGTCGACATTGGTCGCCTTCAGCACCGCCTGCGCGCCGATTTCAGCCGCCCGCAATACCGCCGTGGTATCGGTGGTGAAAAACGGATTACCGGTTCCGCCGCCGAGCAGCACGATACGCCCCTCGGCAAGATATTTGTGCGCTGCACTTCGGGTGAAAAGCTCGGAAATCTCCGGCATGACGAATGCCGACAGGGTTCGCGCCGGCGTTCCCCTGCGTTCGATCGCCGCCTCGAGCGCGAGGCAGTTCATCATCGTGGCCAGCATGCCCATGGTGTCGCCGGTCGGCCGCGACACGCCTTGCGCGGACACTTCGACGCCGCGGATCATGTTGCCACCGCCGACGACAACCGCCACTTCGGCGCCCAGCTGCCGCGCCGCGATCAGATCGGCGGCCACGCGGTCGAGGGTCGGCTGGTCGATGCCGGAGCCGTGGCTGCCGGCGAGGTACTCGCCGGAGAGCTTGATCACCACGCGACGATAAACCGGCCCTGTCATTTGCGAATCGCTTTCTTTATCCCGCACCGCGCGTCGGCGCGAACGGACCGCAAGCGTTGTCGGAGCAGCTATTTCTGGCCGCTGGCAGCGGCGACCTCGGCAGCAAAGTCCGATTCCTGCTTCTCGATTCCCTCGCCGAGAGCATAGCGCAAAAATCCAGCCACCTTGATCGGCCCGCCGACCTTACCCTCAGCTTCCTTGAGTGCCTGGGTAACGGACTTGCCGCTGTCATGGATGAAGGCCTGCTCCAAGAGGCAGACTTCCTTGTAATAGGTCTTCAAGCCCGACTCGACGATCTTTTCGATCACGTTCTCCGGCTTGCCCTGCTGACGGTATTTATCGGCCAGCACGTCCTTTTCGCGCTTGACGGTCGCCGGATCGAGCCCGGCCGGATCAATCGCCAGCGGGTTGGCGGCCGCGACATGCATCGCGAGCTGCTTGCCGAGTATAGCGAGCTCATCGGTCTTACCGGTGGATTCCAGCGCGACGATCACGCCCATCTTGCCGGCGCCTTCGACCACCGCATTGTGGACGTAGCTCGACACCACGCCCTTGCCGACTTCCAGCGCAGCGGCACGGCGCAGCGTCATGTTCTCGCCGATGGTGGCGATCGCATCCGCAATAGCCGTCTCAACCGTCACATTGCCGACCTTGGCGGCCTTGATCTTTTCGACATCGGCGCCGACGTCGAGCGCCACCTGGGCGATCATCTTCACCAGCCCCTGGAAATGCTCGTTGCGCGCGACGAAGTCAGTCTCGGAGTTGACCTCAACGACGACACCTTTGGTATCCTTGGTCAGCGCGGCGATCAGGCCCTCGGCCGCCACGCGGCCCGCCTTTTTGGCGGCCTTCGACAGGCCCTTCTTGCGCAGCCAATCCTGCGCGGCCTGCATGTCGCCATCGCTCTCGGTCAGTGCCGCCTTGCAATCCATCATGCCCGCGCCGGTGGATTCGCGCAGATCCTTGACCATCGCTGCCGTGATTGTCGCCATGTCGCTATCGTCCTTTGCCTGCGACGGTGGTGGCCGCGCGGTTCAACGTCCGCCGCGATCCACCGTCACCGATGCCGTAACTGGAATGTGCCTGTGATGCCGGCCGGGATTTCCAGCCGGCATATTTACTATTCCGCTTCAGCGGTAAGCGTCTTGGCCTGGGCCACCCAGGCGTCGGCGCGGCTCGGAAGGCCGACCTCTTCGCCGATCTTGTGCGCCGTATCGTGATCGAGCTCGGCCAACTGCCAGTAGTGGAAGATGCCGAGATCGTTGAGCTTCTTCTCGATCGCGCCGGACACGCCGGTGAGCTTCTTGAGATTGTCCGGCGCACCGCGCGGACCCGCCAGGCCCTGGAAGCCGGACGCCTGCGGCGCAGCGGCGGGAGCTTGCTCCTGGACCGGACGAGCCGAGGCACCGACGTCGATGCCGGCATCGCCTTGCGCCCGCGAAATGCCGTCGATCGCAGCGCGCGCCACCAGATCGCAATAGAGCGAGATCGCGCGGCCGGCGTCGTCGTTGCCGGGCACGACATAGGTGATGCCCTTCGGGTCGGAGTTGGTGTCGACGATCGCAGCCACCGGGATATTCAGCCGCTGGGCTTCCTGGATCGCGATGTCTTCCTTGTTGGTGTCGATCACGAAGATCATGTCCGGCAAGCCGCCCATGTCCTTGATGCCACCGAGCGAGCGGTCGAGCTTGTCGCGCTCGCGCTGCAACGTCAGCCGCTCCTTCTTGGTGTAGGCGTTGGCATCGCCGGAGTTGAGCACCTCGTCGAGATGCCGCAGCCGCTTGATCGATCCGGAAATCGTCTTCCAGTTGGTCAGCGTACCGCCGAGCCAGCGCGAATTGACGAAGTACTGCGCCGAACGCTTGGCGGCCTCGGCAACGCCGTCCTGGGCCTGCCGCTTGGTGCCGACAAACAGGATGCGGCCGCCCTTGGCGACCGTATCGCTGACCGCCTGAAGCGCGCGATGCATCAGCGGCACGGTCTGCGCCAGATCGATGATGTGGATGTTGTTGCGCGCACCGAAAATATAGTCAGCCATTTTCGGATTCCAGCGGTGCGACTGGTGGCCAAAGTGCACGCCAGCCTCAAGCAGCTGACGCATAGAAAAATCGGGTACTGCCATGGTTCTAATTCTCCGGTTGGTTCCTCCGGAAACGTGTGAGCAAGCGAGCCTTATGGCCCGGCTGCCACCGGACGGCCTTTTGAGCCATGTTTCCGTGTGAGATGGCGCGGTATATAGCCGGATTTTCGCGAGAAGCAAGGAAATACGGGGTTTTTGGGACGCCCGGAGGCCGGCAATCCAGGCGAAATCCCGCAAATTCGGGGGGCGGAGGGCCGGTTTCTTAAGGCCACGACACCCCAGGCCCTCCCCGCGAGCGGCGGGGGCCTACACCATCTCCACCCTGCCGTCCTTGAGCCGATAGATCCCGCCGACGACCTTGAGCTTATTTTGTTCCACCGCAGCACTCAGGATAGGTGTCGCAGAGCTGAGCTTGCCGACATTATCGATCACATTCTGCCTGATCGCATTGGCCAAGGTGTCGCCGTTTTGACCCGATACCGCCTTCACCGCAGGCGCGATGCCTTCGACCAGCGAGGACAAGTGCCCGGGCAATGTGGTGTTGTCCTTGAGCGATTTGATCGTCGCACTGACTGCGCCGCAGGCGTCGTGACCGAGAACAAGAATCAGCGGCGTTCCGAGTTCAGCGACGGCGTATTCCAAACTGGCGACCGATTCGTTGTTGGCGAAATTGCCCGCCACGCGGCAAACAAAGAGATCGCCGCGGCCGCTGTCGAAGGCGTATTCGGGTGCAATTCGCGAATCCGCACAGCTCAGTACAGCGGCGTAGGGGTTCTGGCCTCCGGTCAGCGCTTCGCGCTCGTGCTTGAAGTCGTGACGCAGCGATACGCCCTCGACATAGCGCGCATTTCCTTTTTGCAGGCGTTCGAGGGAGGCCGCGGGCGTCAGCACGTTCTGCGGCTTTGGCGGCGCCTTCATCTCCTTGGCACCGGCCGCGCTCGCCAACAAAAGTCCCATGGTCCAGACCGCGCCGCTCAGCACGCCGCGACGGGAAGGTTCAAACCTCGCTAGCGAATTTCGGCGGCACATCTCACACATCGGAAAATCCTTTCCCCGATCAGAGCGTCTCCACCATCTCTACACCCGCCACCGCCTTAATGGCACCGGCGATTTGCGGCGACACCTGGAAACGGCCTTCCAGCTTGAACTCGACCTCGGTCTGCATGTCGAGCCGCAGCACCAGCGCGACATCGCCGCTGCCGGACTGGCCGGCCGGCGGCGAAAGTCGCCGCGCAATGGACTCCAACGGTTTGGTATCGCGCAGGAAAATCCGCAACCCTTTCTGCGTCTTGGCGGCGGCATCGTCGAGCGCTTCGGCGTGTAGCACGCGCGCCCGCACATCCTCGCCCTGCAACTCCGCGCCCAGTTGCAGAAGTACCGCTGCGCCCGGCTCCAAAATATCGCGGTACTGAGCGAGGCCTTCCGAGAACAACACCGCTTCGAAATGGCCGGTTGGGTCCGATAGCCCGATGATGCCCATCTTGTTGCCAGTCTTGGTGCGCCGCTCCATGCGCGAGACCACGGTTGCGGCCACCTTGCCGGCGGTCGCGCCGGTCTTCACCGCCCGCGAAAACTCGGCCCAGGACTGCACGCGCAGCCGCTTGAGCACCGTGGCATAGTCGTCGAGCGGATGACCGGACAGGAAGAAGCCGATCGCATCATATTCGCGCCGCAGCCGCTCGGCCGGCAACCACGGTTCGACCTGGGGCAGCATGATGGTCGGCGCGTCCGCCGCACCACCGAACATGTCGTTCTGGCCGGAGGTCACAGCCTCGTGGCTGCGCTGGCACGCGGCCAGGATCGCATCCGCACCGGCAAAAACCCGCGCCCGGTCCGGATCGAGCGAATCGAAGGCGCCGGCAGCAGCAAGGCTCTCGATGATCCGCTTGTTGATCGCACGCGGGTTCACGCGCGATGCAAAATCGGCCAACGAAGTGAATTGCCCGCCACGGCGCGCATCGATGATCAGTTCGACAGCCTGCGGGCCGACGCCTTTGAGCGCAGCAAGCGCATAATAGATCGTGCCGCCAGCGACCTCGAAGACGGAGCCCGAGCGATTGACGTTGGGCGCCTCGACCTTGATTCCCAGCCGCTGCGCCTCGGACCGAAATTCCGACAGCTTGTCGGTGTTGTTGAGTTCCAGCGTCATCGACGCGGCCAGGAATTCGACCGGGTAGTGCGCTTTCATGTAGGCGGTGTGGTAGGACACCAGCGCGTACGCCGCAGCATGGCTCTTGTTGAAGCCGTAGTCGGCGAATTTCGCGAGCAGTTCGAAGATGGTTTCGGCCTGCCCTTTCGGCACGTTGTTCTTGACTGCGCCCGCAACGAAGATGGCGCGCTGCTTCTCCATCTCGGCGCGGATCTTCTTGCCCATCGCGCGGCGCAACAAGTCGGCATCGCCGAGTGAATAGCCGGCCATCACCTGCGCGATCTGCATCACCTGTTCCTGGTAGATGATGACGCCGAACGTCTCTTTCAGGATCGGTTCGAGCAGCGGGTGCAGATATTCCGGCTCCTCATCGCCGTGCTTGCGCGCGCAATAGGTCGGGATGTTCGCCATCGGGCCCGGACGATACAACGCCACCAGCGCGATAATGTCCTCGAAGCGGTCGGGCCTCATGTCGACCAGCGCCCGCCGCATGCCCTGGCTTTCCACCTGGAACACGCCGACCACGTCGCCCCGCGCCAGCATCTGGTAGCTGGGCGCGTCATCCAGCGGCAGCGTTTCGAGATTGACGTCGACATCGCGCAGCTTGAGCAGCTTCACGGCGACATCGAGCACGGTCAGCGTCTTTAAGCCCAGGAAGTCGAATTTGACGAGGCCCGCGGGCTCGACCCATTTCATGTTGAACTGGGTGACCGGCATGTCGGATTTCGGATCGCGATAGAGCGGCACGAGTTCGCTCAACGGACGGTCGCCGATCACGATGCCGGCGGCATGGGTGGAGGCATGCCGCGTCAGGCCCTCCAGACGCTGCGCGATATCGAAGGCGCGCGCCACCACCGGATCCTCGTCGCGAAACGCCTGCAGCTTCGGCTCGCTTTCGATCGCGGCCGCAAGCGTCACGGGGGCGGCAGGATTTTGCGGCACGAGCTTAGTCAGCTTGTCGACCTGCCCGTAAGGCATTTGCAGCACGCGTCCGACGTCGCGCAGCACGCCGCGCGCCTGAAGCGTTCCGAAGGTGATGATCTGGGCCACCTGATCGCGGCCGTAACGCTTTTGCACGTAGTCGATCACCTCGCCGCGGCGATCCTGGCAGAAGTCGATGTCGAAGTCGGGCATCGATACGCGTTCCGGATTGAGGAAGCGTTCGAACAGCAGACCGAAGCGGATCGGATCGAGATCGGTGATGGTGAGCGCGTAGGCCACCAGCGAGCCGGCGCCCGACCCGCGGCCGGGACCGACCGGAATGCCTTCCGACTTGGCCCACTTGATGAAGTCGGCAACGATCAGGAAGTAACCGGCATAGTTCATGCGGGTGATGACATCGAGCTCAAAGGCGAGCCGCGCGCTATAGTCTTCTTCGGAGCTTCCTTGTGAGAGGCCGTGAACGGCAAGCCGGTTGCTCAGACCGTCCTCGGCCTGACGGCGCAATTCGCCGGCTTCCTCATGGACCGCATCCGCCGCATTGGCGCCGGCACCGACCGTGAAGCGCGGCAGAATGGGCTTGCGTGTCTTGGGGCGAAACGCGCAGCGCTCGGCGATCTCGACGGTGGAGTTCAAGGCCTCGGGAATGTCGGCAAACAACACCGCCATTTCCGCGCGCGTCTTGAAACGATGATCCGGCGTCAGTTGCTCGCGCTCGGTCTCGGCAATCAACCGGCCGCCGGCAATACAAAGCAACGCGTCGTGTGCCTCGTAATCGTCCGCGGTGGCGAAATACGGTTCGTTGGTCGCGACCAGCGGCAGGCCCTTGGCGTAGGCAAGATCGATCAGGGCGGCCTCGACGCGCCGTTCCTTCTCGATGCCGTGGCGTTGCAACTCGACATACAGCCGATCGCCGAACAGGCCGGCGAGCCGTTCGCAGCGCGACATTGCCAGCGCCGATTGATCGGCGGCCAAAGCCAGCGAGACCGGACCGTCCGGACCGCCGGTCAGCACGATCAGGTCTTCGGTTTGCCCCTCCAGCCACTCGAACTTGACGTGCGGGGTCTGATGGATAGGCGTTTCCAGAAACGCGCGGGAATTGAGATGCATCAGGCTGCGGTAGCCGCGCTCGCGCGAGGCCAACAGAACGATTCGCGACGGCGCTGAGGCCATGGCGTTGCGGGCGTTCGGATCCTGATCGCCGAAATCGACCGCGAGTTCGCACCCCACGATCGGCTGGATGCCGTAGCCGGCCATCTTGTCGGAGAACTCGAGCGCCCCGAACATGTTGTCGGTGTCGGTCAACGCCAGCGCCGGCTGACGGTCGGCCTTGGCGAGTTCGCCAAGGCGAGCGATCTTGATAGAACCCTTCAGCAGCGAATAGGCCGAATGGACGTGGAGATGGACAAATCCGGGATTGGACGGCGCCACGGGCTTTGACATGTCGTTCGGCAACTCAGCGGTTATGGTGGGGGCCGAGCCGCTTCAGGGCGACTCGCTACCCGCTATCGTGAGGGCTCCGAACCTTTAAGTCCACGAAGCCTTGCTCCCCCGCCCGCCGCTATCAGGCTTTTCCCCAAGGGGACCAAAAGGACCAGCTTCGGCGCGCTGGTCGTCCCCGAAACCCGGCTCAAAGCCCTTACTGATTGGGGGGATCACAGATTGGGGATCACCTGCGCCCATATCGCGATCATCCCAACAAACAGCCCGATCGACGCCAAAGCCGCTGCTTCCTCGACAAAAACCCTCAACATCACCGCCTCCCTGATTAAGAACGTACAGGAAATCGCTTGGTTAACGAGGCTCGCCCCCTGCCGAGCAACGCTTGATAAGCGTCGCCGTCGTTTCGCAGGATCGCGGTCAGCTTCTGACCGGTCTGTCGACATCGACTTGGCTAGCTCTGGTTGGGGTCCCTAGGGCGTTTGGAGGTCATTTGGCGGCCACCTTGCAGTCTTTGCAGAAGAACGTGATCGCGTTGCGTCTCATTCCGTAGCCGAATCCCGCCGGGATTTCATCGATGATAGTTAGAGTTTTACCGTGCAGGAAAGCGTGGCCATCAGCCTGCGAAGGTTTTGGCTTGGCCGTCTTCCCACATCTCGGACATTTCAGATCGTCTACCCAATAGTCTCTTACGGTCATCCGCAGAATATGCGCTGGACCCACCCGATTTTACACCCCGTCCGGCCGCCACAATCAAACTGACCCACTAAGCTCCGAGTAGTAAGGGCAGTTTGAAAACAGGGGCCATTGGTTCATTCCGCGATTGTTCACCGTCGCCACCATCAACCAAAATCACCGAGCGCGAAAAGCTATTAAATTTTAACGGGTAACCCGCCCGCGATGGCATCGATCCTGCTTTTTATTTTCGCAAACGGAAGCTGGTTGCGGAAGCGGCAGTGCGCGCCGTGCCGGCCAGTGGGACCTGATTGAAGCAGCGGGCGAAGCCGGCCGATGAGCGAGCAATCGACTGCGCCTGATATAGCGGTGGATGACGCAAGGCCCGCGCCGTCCGACGTGACATATTCGGTGTCCCCCGCAGCCCCCTCGCCGGTTGCGCCGCGGCCCCGGTCCGACGGCATCCGCCGTGTCCCCAAACCGCGATTGACCGGCCTGCTCGATTCGCCGGTTCGCAATCTCACCTTCGGCATGATCTACGTCGTGCTGGTGATGGTGCTCGCCACCGTCGCCTATATGGCCGCGGGCTGGAGCTTCCGCGATGCGATCTACATGGTCGTCATCACCGTATACACCGTCGGTTTCAACGAAGTCCGTCCGATCAATACGCCGGCGCTCAACATCATCACCATGGCGCTGATCGTGCTCGGCTGCACCGGCGTCATCTTCCTCACGGGCGCGCTGGTCCAATACATCACGCTCAGCCATCTCACCAAAACCATGGGGCACAAGCGCATGAAGACCCAGATCGACCACCTCACCGATCACGTCATCATCTGCGGCTTCGGCCGCATCGGCGTGCCGCTCTCCAAATCGCTGAGCGATGCGCACGCGGGCTTCGTCATTGTCGAGAAAGAAGAGGAGCGGATCAATCAGGCGATCGCGGCCGGCTATCTCTGCCTGCAAGGCGACGCCGCCAACGAGACGGTGCTCTACGCCGCCGGCGTCATGCGCGCCCATATTCTGGTTTCCGCGCTGCCCACCGACGCGGTCAACGTCTTCATTACCTTGAGTGCGCGCGCCCTTAATCCCGAACTGACCATCATCGCCCGCGGCGAAGAGGCCAGCACCGAGAAAAAGCTGTTGCAGGCCGGCGCCAACAAGGTGGTATTGCCGACCCATATCGGCGCCGAGCGGATGGCCGACATGATCCTGTTCGAAGAATCGACCCGTTTGATCGACAGCCTCGAGCGCGCTCACGGCTTCCAGCGCGCGCTGCGCACCTTCGGTATCGAGCTCGAAGTGGTGACGGCGGTCCAGCACAGCGCCGCCATCCTGATGACGGTGGCTGCGATCGAACGCCAGGCCCGCGGTGCCTTCTTCGTGGTGCAGATCAACCGCCGCGACGGCGATGTGCATACCAACCCGCCATCCGACACGGTGGTGCGCGAAGGCGACGGCGTCGTCGTCATCGGCCGCGCCGGCCGCGGCGAGGCGCTCGCCGCCTTGTTCGAGCCGCGCCGCCGGGCTGGCGTGCGTGGCTGAAGCTTTCTGCCGAGCATGATGCTCTCCGGCGGAAATCCTCACGTCAAACAAAAACCCCGGCCAACCGGCCGGGGTTTTAAAGTTGACGGGAGCCTAACTCAGTAACGAGCGACCACCGGGCCGCCGAACTTGTAGTTCACGCGCGCGGTGAAGAGATCGACGTCTTCCTTGATGTGGTCGGCGATGAAGCCGGCATTGGAGACCACGTCGTTGTTACCCATGAACAGGTGATCATATTCGAAGCCGACCGACCAGCTCGGAGCGAAGGCGTATTCGATACCAACGCCAACTGCAGCGCCCCAGCGGGTTTCGTTGGCCGTATCGACGCCAAGGCCCGTCGTGATCGAGGTGTACTTGTTATCGGTAACCGCCGCACCGCCCTTCACGTAAACCAGCGTGCGATCCCAGGCGTAGCCGATCTGACCGGTGAACAGGCCGAAGGCATCGATCTTGGTCTGGTTGGTGGTGTTGGCGAATACCAGGCTGGTGTTGCTGCCCTTGAAGTCAGCCCAGTTGCCCTGCGCTTCCAGACCGAACACCCAGGACGACATCTGCCAGCGATAGCCGATCTGTCCACCGACCGTGCCGCCCGACGGGTGATGGCTGCCTTCGTCGCCGAAGCCGTCCGCATTCCAGTCGACGTTGCCGGTCGCGCCGCCGCCGTTGATGCCGATGTAGAAGCCGCTCCAGTCATAGGCGGCCTGAACGATCGCCGGCGCCTTCGTGTAAGTTGCGGGTGCTCGAGCGGGAAGATCTGCAGCGACGGCCGGTGCAACGGCGCCGACCGCGATCATTGCCGTCGCGAGAATGGTGAGTTTGTTCATATCTAGATTCCTGCTTTCGAAGCTGTGTTAGTTAGCCCAAGTGCCCCGCCAAAACCTCTAGCAGCGTTGTCCAAGAATGCTGTAGCCGTCACGCAACATTTGCAGAGAAAAATTTGCAGAGAAAACCGCATTAAAAAACTTTAAGAAACCTTTGGAACAAAAGAGCTTCTTGAAACACATAGACATATAAACCTTGCTGTCACGGGTTCCATCAGCCGAATGAACCAATCGCGTCAAAAACGATTCGAAAATTTGACGAAACTGCGCTCATAACGCGCGAACAACGCGGCGTTATTTCCGAAGAACGGCCGGACTAAGACGATCCGAAATCCGAGTCGAAAGTCCGTTCCGGCTGGACCGTGAGTCGGATCGCAATGTCGGTGGAACCGTCGAATGTCTCGAGAACCTCGTCGCAGAGCAGGCAACGATATTCTCCCTTCGCACCGGGCCGGGACGTCAATTCGATACGGCGATAGCCGGCGTGGCAGGTCGGACAGGTCAGGTCTGATTTCTTCATGCCGACGTTATGCCGCGCTCACGCGCAGCTTTCCAGTCCGAACCGGATCACATTTCCTTCGTACACCGTTCATCTTTTTGGGAAGATTAGCGAAAATAGAATTTTTCACGAAACCGGCCGCGGCTAGTGCGGGACTTCAGATCGGCGATCCTAGTCGAGCTCGACGACTTCACCGTCGACGAGCGACACCCGTCGATCCATCCGGCCGGCCAATTCCATGTTGTGGGTTGCAATTAGCATGGCGACGCGCGTGGCCTTCACCAGTTGCATCAGGGCCTGGAACACGTGGTCGGCCGTATTCGGATCCAGGTTGCCCGTCGGCTCGTCCGCCAGAAGCGCGCGCGGCGCATTGGCAACCGCGCGCGCGATTGCCACCCGCTGTTGTTCGCCGCCCGACAATTCCGCGGGCCGATGTTTGATCCGGTCGCCGAGCCCGAGATAGGCCAGAATCTCGGTTGCGCGCTTGACGGTTTCCGAGCGTTTCAAACCGCGAATCATCTGCGGCAGCATGACGTTTTCCAGCGCGGAAAACTCCGGCAGCAGCCGATGCGACTGATAGACGAAGCCGATTTCGGTGCGGCGGATCTGGGTGCGGTCGACATCCGACAGACCCGACGTCGGCGTACCTCCGACATAGACCTCGCCATCGTCGGGGCTTTCGAGCAGGCCGGCGATATGCAGCAGCGTCGATTTGCCGGCGCCGGACGGCGCGACGAGCGCGACCGATTGTCCTGCCCACAGCGCGAGCTTGGCGCCGTTGAGGATGATCAGCGGCGTTTCGCCCTGCACGTATTGGCGCTTTATCTCGTGGAGATAGACAACCGGTACCTCCTCCGTCCCTTCGCTCATCGGTTCCTCACTCGTACCGCAGCGCTTCGACGGGATCGAGGCGAGCAGCACGCCAGGACGGATAGAGCGTGGCCAGGAAAGACAATGTCAGCGCCATGATGACGACCGCGCTGGTTTCACCGAAATCGATCTCGGCCGGCAATTTGGAGAGAAAATAGATCGTGGGATCGAAAATCTCGGTGTTGGTGACCCAGGACAAGAACAGCCGGATCGATTCGATGTTCAGGCAGATCAGCATGCCGAGCAGAAACCCCATCAGGGTCCCGATCACGCCAATCGATGCTCCCGTGATCAGAAATATCCGCATGATAGAACCCTGCGAGGCCCCCATGGTGCGCAGGATCGCGATGTCGCTGCCTTTGTCTTTCACCAGCATAATCAGGCCCGACACGATATTGAGCGCTGCGACCAGAACGATCATGGTCAGGATCAGGAACATCACGTTGCGCTCGACCTGAAGCGCGTTGAAGAAGGTCGAATTGCGCTGCCGCCAGTCGACCAAATAGACCGGACGTCCCGCCGCCTCCGTTACGCTCTTGCGAAAGGCATCGATCCGATCGGGGTTGGTCGTGAACACCTCGATCGCGGTCACGTCGTTGTTGCGGTTGAAATAGGCCTGCGCCTCGGCCAGCGGCATGAACACGAAGCTCGCGTCATATTCCGACATGCCGATCTCGAACACGGCCGTGATCTTGTAGGGCTTGATGCGCGGCGTCGTGCCCATCGGGGTCACCGCACCTCGCGGCGCCACCAGCGTCACGCTGTCGCCGGCATGCAGCGACAGCGTATCGGCGAGCCGGCGGCCGATGGCGACGCCCTGACCTTCGTCAAATCCCTCCAGCGTGCCCTGTTTGATGTTCTTGGCAATCGAGGCGAGGTTATTGAGGTCGTCGGCGCGAATGCCGCGAACGAAGACGCCCGACGCATTGTAGGGCGAGGATGCCAGCGCCTGCCCATCCACAACGGGTGCTGCGAGCCTTATGCCCTGAACCTGGTTGATGCGGTCGGCGACGTCCTTCCAGTCGGTCAGCGGCGATTCCAGCGGCTGCACCAGAAGATGACCGTTGAGGCCGAGGATCTTGTCGAGCAGCTCCTTGCGGAAGCCGTTCATCACCGCCATCACGATGATCAGCGTCGCCACGCCGAGCATGATGCCAAGGAAGGAAAACCCGGCGATGACCGAGATGAATCCTTCCTTGCGACGCGCCCGCAGATAGCGTCCGGAGAGCAGCCATTCGAATGGCGCAAAGGGTGGGGTTTGAACGGGCTCGCTCATGGCTTGGTCCATGTCCGCTTTTCACACGATTCGGGCTAATTGTGGCCATGACGGCCGGTATTCCCGCCTGCCCTGCGGTGGATAAGCTCAAATAAAGTCGGACGCTTTCGAATTAAGCCAGTCTTGCCAGCAGTTCAGCCGAACTCAAATTCTCACGCGTGCCATCGCTTCGGCGCTTGAGTTCAACCTTGCCTTCCGCGAGGCCCTTCGGGCCGACGAGGATTTGCCAGGGGATGCCGATCAAATCGGCCGCGGCAAATTTCGCACCCGCACGCTGGTCGGTATCGTCGTAAAGCACTTCGACGCCTTTGGCGGTCAACTCCCGGTAAAGCGCTTCGCAGGCACCGTCCGTATCCGCTGAGCCCTGCTTCAAGTTCAAGATCGCCGCCTTGAACGGCGCCACGGCTTCCGGCCATTTGATGCCGGCCTCGTCGTGACAAGCCTCGATGATGGCGCCGAGTAGTCTCGAAACGCCGACACCATAGGAGCCGCCGTGAATGGCGACCTCGGCACCGTCGGGGCCTGCGACAAAGGCCTTCATCGGCTCGGAATATTTGGTGCCGAAATAGAAGATCTGGCCGACCTCGATGCCCCTGGTGTGCACCCGCTTCTCGGCCGAGACTTCGCGCTCGAACCGCGCGGCGTCATGGACGTCTTCGGTCGCCGCATAGACCGATGTCCATTGCTGGATGATCGGGGTCAGATCGGCGTCATAGTCGACATCTTCGCCGGGCACCGGAAGATCGAGCACGTCGCGGTCGCAATAGACGCCGGACTCGCCGGTCTCCGCCAGCACGATGAATTCGTGGCTGAGGTCGCCGCCGATCGGGCCGGTCTCGGCACGCATCGGGATCGCCTTCAACCCCATGCGCGCAAAGGTGCGCAAGTAAGCCACGAACATCCGGTTATAGGCCCGCCGCGCACCGGCCTCATCGAGATCGAATGAATAGGCATCCTTCATCAGGAATTCGCGTCCGCGCATCACGCCAAAACGTGGCCGCTGCTCGTCACGAAACTTCCACTGGATGTGATAGAGGTTGAGCGGCAGGCTTCGGTACGACTTGATGTAAGCGCGGAAAATCTCGGTGATCATTTCCTCGTTGGTCGGCCCGTACAGCAACTCGCGCTTGTGCCGGTCGGCGATGCGCAGCATCTCGGGGCCGTAAGCATCGTAGCGGCCGCTCTCGCGCCAGAGATCGGCGAGTTGCAAGGTCGGCATCAACAGCTCAAGCGCGCCGGCGCGATTTTGCTCCTCGCGCACGATCTGCTCGACCTTCTTCAGCACCCGCAAGCCGAGCGGCAACCAGGCGTAGATGCCGGCGGCTTCCTGTCGGATCATCCCGGCACGCAGCATCAAACGATGCGACACGATCTCCGCTTCTTTTGGATTCTCCTTGAGGATGGGAAGAAAGAAACGCGACAGTCGCATGGCTACACCAGAAAGAATCGGCGAAAATAAAGGGCGTTCGGCAGTGAAAGCGGATCAGGCGCCAAAACACAAGAGAAAGCGTTAGAAAAACCCGCTAAGCATCCAGACTAGCAGCGATTTTACCGAAGTCAGGCTCCAATCCCGGTGGTTGCCCCTGCGCTTGCCCGAGAAAACGAAAGAATCACAATCATCTATGGCGATGCCACGTCAAAATCGTCTTCCAGCGTAATTTTGCGGAAGTCGGTAACCAGCGCCTCGATGCGCATGTGCCAACGGCCCGGATAGGGAATTGGCACGTCAGCTACGCGCCAATAGCCGTCGGCGCCAAGTGTGGCCGCGCGTTGCAAGGGCTCGATACCGCGCTCGGGCTGGCTCAAGATCAGTGTCGTTTCTTTTGCTGTGAGCGGGCTCGCATCGCCCTCCATCAGTTGCAGGACGAAGCTGTCTCTTCCGACCTTGCCGGGCGAAATCAGAACCTGAAACATCGCGGCGTCCGTATGGATATGAATTGCCAACGGCTTGACGGCGGCCTTCACCAGCGCCCGCGGCGGCGGCGTCAGGCGCCAGCCGGCAACCACCGCCAGAATTCCCACAGCCACGATACATTCCAGAATAATCGATCGAACCAAGGCCTTCGTGTCGAGGGGATTGAAGGCAAGCCGCGGCGTCAGGCGCAAACGGTTCAGCGCCGCGAGGCCAAGCAGGCCCGCGACCAGCACGAGTTTGATCGACAGGATCAGCCCATACCTGGTCTCGATCAGCGCACGAACGTTTACCAATTGTACGAATGCCAAGGCCAGCCCTGTCAACGCGATGGCCGCTACGACGGGCACCGCGATGCGCGAAAACCGGTTCAAAATGACGAGTAGCGGAGCGGTCGGCCGCTTCGCCATCGAAGCCAACGGCGAGAGTGCTCCAACCCAGAAGGCAACGCCTACGCCGTGCAAGAACACCATCGGCTTGGTCAGCCATTGCGGTGACGCCGTACTGGCGTGTCCGCTGACCGCCAGCGCGGTCCCGACGCCCAAGATTGCGGCGGCAGATAACGCGCGCTTGGTCTCGCCCGCCACATTGAGCAGCGACGTCATCGCCAAAGCCATCGCGACGATGGCGATCAGCAAGGACGTCACCAGACTCGTGCTCGCGGCGGCTTGCCACGGCGCGGAGGACAGAATGTCAGCTGGGGCAAGACCCAACAAATCGAGACCTTGAAGACCCCAGGCGGCCATAGCACTCGCAGAGCCTGTCGCTAGGGACGCCACGATCTGCCGCCGAGCGGAACTTGTACGTGAAATCCACGCGCCAAAAAACGCGCCGCCAACGCCGGCGAATAACCCGACGTAAACGCCTAGGCGTGCCAGCCAGATCAGCGCATCCAGCACGGGCGCCCGATCGGCCGGCCGGACGACCTTGTTGGCGGACATGCCGAGTGAAAATACCAGCGACCCTCCGACCGGATGTCCGTCCGCGGAGACCACGCGATAGCTGACGACTTGCGTGCCGCGCGGCAAATCATTCGGCAAACCGATTTCAATCGTATCGTCATGCGCGCTGACCGACACATCATCACGCGTTTTGCCCTCGCCATCGATCAGCCTGATCGAGGCAGGCGCTATGGGCTCGTTGAACCGCAGGCGCACCGTCTTCGGAGCCTGCGACATCATGCTGCCGTCGCTAGGCTCGGTCGAAATCAGCGACGCGTGTCCGAAAGCGCCGGTGGCAAAGCCGAGAACCGACAACAGGGTCGCAAAGCCCGCAATCAGGCGCACATTCAAGCCGATCAGGGTTTTGCGATCAGCTTGACACCGGGCGCCGGCGACTTGGCGCCATGCCCATGTTCCGCCTCGCCTTCTGCGGGAATATCGATCCAGCGGCTGACCCCCTGCTCGCATTCCTGCACGGTCGGAAAATACAGCACCGTGTCGGGTTTGAGATTGGCCGTGAGGTATGTGCTGACAACGAACTCGTCGTAATTGTCGTCCGGCAACTTGCCGCCGCTCCAGACCACTTCCTTGGCACCTTCGGAAACTTTGGCACCATGGAAATCGTAGGGCACGGCATATTTTCCCTTCACGACCTCGACGTTCCAGCCGGGCTTTGGCATCGGCTTCACATCGATCACGCCGTCAGGAATTTGAACGCGGAGCTTGGTCGTCGTCGAACCGGCGCAGCCGTGCGGCACCGCGAACACCGCCTTGTACCACGTCCCGATCGTGGCCTGACGGCCTTCAAGGGTGACATGGGCATAAGACGGCGTTGCGATCAACAACACCGCCGCGAGCATCAAACCTGATGATTTCACTGTCATCGTTGCCTCACATCTTCATGCCGGGTGACATCTTCATCATGCCGTCGCCGCTACCCGGTCCCTGGGCGCCGATACCTTGCACGTCAAGCGTGACCGCCACCTTGCCCGCCTTCTCGAACTCAAGCGTAACCGGCACCTTGCCGCCTTGCTTCAGCGGGCTTTTCAGATCCATGATCATCAGGTGATAGCCGTTCGGCGCGAGCTTGACCGTCTTGCCGGGGTCGATGGTGAGACCTCCGTCGACGGGACGCATTTTCATGACGCCGTTGTTCATCGACATCTCGTGCACCTCGATCTTGTCGGACACCTCGCCGCTCACGCCGACCAGTTTGTCGGCCGTCGTCCCCTTGTTCTCGATGGTGAAGTAGCCCGTGCCGATCTTGGCGCCGTTCGGCGTGGCGCGACTCCAGGCCTGCGAGATCACGAGATCGCCGGCCTTGACCTCTTCGGCGCGAGCCGATGCGCCTGCAATGCAAGCGGCCAGCGCTATGCAAAACGACGTTACGATCATTCTTCTCATGAAATGCTCCTTGCTTGGATTGCCGCTACCTAAAACGTGTATTTCGACGCCAGCACATAGGTTCTGCCGGGGAACGGATGGAACAGGAAATACTGCTGGTTGAGCAGATTATCGATCCCGAAGTCGAACGAGAAATTCTTCGTCGCGTTGTAATGGATCTTCATATCGACGACGGTGAAGTAGTCGAACGCTCCGAACACGTGGGAAACGATATCGGTGTTATCCAGCGTCGAAAACTGCTTGCCGCTGTAACGCACAGCCACCGTATAGGCCCAAAAGTCGTCGGGCCGATAGGTGAAGCCCAGCTTGGCCCGCCAGTCCGGGACGTTGGGGACCTGCTTGCCGACTGCGGTATCGGGAATGCCCGTCAGCGGATTGCTGCCGGCATAGGTGGGATCTGACAGGATTCGGGAATCGACGTAGGTGACGCTGCCGAAAATTTGCAGGCCGGTGATGAAGACGTTGTTCTTATCCGCTGACAAATCAACGCCTCGAAACCGGATCAGATCGACGTTTCCGATCGTCGTGGTGGGCACCTGCGCGCCGTTCACCGGATTGGTGGCCAGGTTGGTCTGCGAAATGATCGCGTTGTGGACCAGTTCGTCAAAGAGCGTGAGCCTGACCTTTCCGTCATTCCAGTGGCGTTCGATATTGAGTTCGCCGTTGAGATCCTGCTCAGGTGTCAAAAACGGATTGGCAACGGTCGCCACGCCGCCAACGCTGATGTTCTGATAGAGCTCGGCCACCGTCGGATATCGATAGGCCTGGCCGAAGTTGGCGGTGATGTTCCACTCCTTGTTCGGGTCGTAAGAGAGCGATGCTTTCGGCGAAAAATTCGTCGACTGCAAGCCCGGCTGGTTCGTCGCGACGGAGCTCGTAATTGTCGTGCCCGCTGCATTCGTGGTTGTATTTAGATTGAAGCCGTTGATCGCCTCCCAAGCCTCGAAACGCCCTCCCAGCGTGAGTTTCAAATTGGGCTGGATCTTCCATGCATCCTGCACCCAGATCGCACCGGTATGGGTTTCGCCCTCGCCATCAGAGTAAAGCTGTCCAGTGCCGGTCGATGACGTCTGAAACGTGTTCGCGGAGGCAAAAACCGGATTTTCCAGTTGATAGCGATCGCCGTGTAAACCGAAACTGATCTCCTGCGGACCGTCATAACCGAACGGACGCCAGATACCCTTGGCGTCCGCGTTCTGCCAGTTGGTGCCATCGTTCCGGGTGATCTTGCCGTTCTGGGAGAAGCCGACGCCCGTTGAGGCGACCGTGAACGGATTGAGCATGATGTCCTGGAGATAGTTATAGGTCGACGCGGACAAGTCGAAATCGAACACGCCCTTGGTGTCGCTCTTGAGCGATACCGCGTTGCTCATATGCGTCTGGTCCCAGACGTATCTATTGCTGGCGAAGCTGGATACACCGCCAAAGGTCGGTTGTCCCGTAACCGTCGAGGTCAGATAGGTTTGCGGGTTGGAAACCTGGTGGTTGTTCCAAATGCCCCACGAGTACGTTGCCTGGACCATCGCATTGAGGTCGTAGGCCAGCCGGACATTCTCCGACGTCTGTTGCGAGTGGGCCAGCGCGCCGGTCCCGACCACGTCGGCCGGCAAGCCCTGCTTGTTGAGCGCGATAATGGTCCCGGTCGTGTTGGCCGGAGGTGTGGCGTTCGTTGTATAGGTCAGCGGCTGCTGATAGCTGTCGAGATAGTTGGCGCTGATCAGCCATGACACCGCGCCGTTACGGTTTCCCGCAGCCGCGCTGGTTTGGCTCGTTACATAGGTATCCTTGGTGCCGTACTGGTTCCACGGCATCACGGAGACGGTTTCCTTGGCAACCGCAAAGGGCTTGTCCGGCATCTTAGAGGTGACCAGGAGCACGCCGCCGATGGAATTTCCGGGATAGGCGGCCGCGAAGGGGCCATCGAGGAAGTCGATCCGCTGGATCGCCTCGGGCGAGATCAGGTTCCAATGTGGCGAACCGTTGGTATTGTTGTTGGCAATCAGCGCCGAAACAAGGATGTCGTCGTAGTAGATCAGCGTGCGCGCGCTTGAGCTGAGGCCCCAGTCGCGCGTCGCGAGTACCGCCTGGTTGTCGCCGTCGTTACGTTTGCGCACAAATAGATCCGGCAAATATTTGACCGCATCCTCAGGGTCCTTGAGGTTGATCGTCTCGTCGATCTGCTTGGAGGTGATGCTGTAGGATTCCTGCGGCAACTGGAATCGCGCCACGACCGGCGGCGTTCCGTAGGATGCATTCACGCCGCCGCCGTCGATACCTGGAGAGACGGCAGGCTTGGGCGGCTGCTCTGCCGCGACAGCCGGCTTGGGCGCGCGGCGCCGTTCCACCACGACGCGTTCACCCGGCTTTTTGGCAGGGCGCTTGGCGACGGCCTTGGGCGGTGCCTGCACCGTCACCGGCGGCAAGGTGCTATCGTTGCTCTGGGCGTAAGCCGTATTGAACGGGGCAAGCAACGCGATTTTCATAGCGATCGCGCTTGCGCCACAGAGGGCACATACCTTCGACATCTGATATTCCTGACATACCGGCTCTCACGGCCGGCCAGAACGACGCACAGGGCGGCGCGAAACGCAGCACCGCTTCTTCAAGGGAATCGCAGTCAGGAAATGGAAGGTGGCGCGCGCGCTTTGGCGTTGGAGCCGGTGCTAGATTCCAACAGTTGCGAAGCATAATCCCGCCAGACGATGGTGCTGGAGGCGCGATATGCAGCGATGAGGCCGGCTGGTTCGGGTGTGCTGCCCGGCGTGGCGCTGGCGCCGAAACCGCAGCAGAGCACGCAGCTCGCATCATGGCTCCGATGCTGGCCGCCCTGGTTGCTTCCATTAGCAGACGGGTCGCTCTGATGACAGATTTCCGCCGCAGCTAGCGGATCGGAAACAGCCGACGCAAAGGCCCAGCTCGCGCCGATCGGTGCAAGAAGCTGCACCATCAGCGCGATCATGAAGATCGGGAAATATCCTTTAAGCCGCCGCATCCTCAAAACCCGTTCGGGCCTTTTAATCACCAAATGAACCGCAAGTCGAGTTCGAGTCGCTTACGCCGTGAAATGGTTCAAGGAGATCAACCTTACGCGCGGTCCGTTTATTCCCGAGCCGACCTGATTTTTGCGATCTCGGCCCAGCCGTTGCATGATTGAACCGAAGCCGTACCGACACCGATCTGCGCCTATTGGAGATTTCATTGAAGTCGTCAACGTTGCTTGCTGCGGCCGTGCTGCTGCTTGGCCTCTCTCCCGCCCGGTCCGAAACGCCGGAGCAATGGATCGAACTCGGTGCAAGGGTGCACGGCGCCTTCGGCGCTTTCATCCCGGTTGGAATTCGCATCGGTCTCGATGCCAAGGAGCGGCTCAAGGCGGACCCGCGGGGTCTTGCCGTCACCTATTACAACGGCGAGAAGCCGCCCTGCCCCTGCGTGGCTGACGGCGTGATGATTGCAACCCAGGCCAGCCCCGGGCAGGGAACGCTTCAGATGGCCTTGGAGAAAGCGCCGCCCGGCATCATGGCTGCGATCGTCATCCGGAATCGCAAAACCGGGGAAGGCCTGAGATACAGCATCGCCGACGATCGGCTCCCGATCATCCTGGGCTGGAACAAGCTCGACCCGGCGGCGAGGTTTGAAGCGGCCATGGCCGCCGAGCATCTCTTCCAATCCGAACCAGCACCCTAGACGCACTGGCCCGGCCATCCGATAGACTACCAATATACCTCCATTTAGGTTTTAAATGCCGAAATTCCATTCATTTCACAACATGCTGTAATTTTGAACAATCGTTGCCGAAATGGGTGACATGTCACGAATTTTGGTCTACGAATCCGACCCTCAGATTGATCGTGAGGTCGTCTGGTGGTCCAAGTCTCGGGAGGAGCCCTGGCGCGCACAAGCAGCGTCGCCCCGTCAATCAAGACCAATCACTGATACGGGAAAATAGGGTCGACACAATTTTTGGAGCAGGACTGTCAAAGTCCTGCTCCTTTTTTACTTGGCGCTCTTCCTCGCATTTTCCATCTACCGGAAAATTTCGAACGGGATCACTCGCGCTCGAGAAAGTTCGATCCGATATTGGCCTTCTTCTTGATCGGATCGAAATCGCAAAAAACGCCGTCGGCAAACAGCGTGTAACTTGCGACCATGTTGTACTTGTCGAGCTTGACCGAGTTCAGACCAATCACGCGCGTCGTGGTGCCGCCGTTCCATTTGAACGGGGTGCTGCTCGACGATTTTTCGCAAGCCGCAACCGCTTCGGCAAATACGTAGCCTTCGGTAAATGTTTTTACCGTCTGAAGCTGGTTGTTAATTCTGAAGTTCAAATACAGAGCAACCGCAACACCGGCGATCGTGAGCGGCAAAAGCCCGGCAATGATCCGCTGAAACCACATCGTATTCCCCCAATGTCCCAAAAGCGGCTGGTAACTGATCGTCAGAACGGCATGCCCATCATCTTCGACAGCCGTTCGACGCTCAAATAACCCTCGTAATAAGCTGCCATGCCGACCCCATAGATCACAGCCGACAATAGCGTGGTCCAGATCAGCTTGCGGCCCATCCGCGTCGCGACCGGCGCGCCCGGATCGGTGCCGGGACTACCCGCGCCGTCTTCGTGCTGGCTGCGCACGCCGAACGGCAGCGTCAAAAACAGCACGACCCACCACAGGACGAAGTAGATCGCGAAGCCGGTTGAGATGGTATAGGCCATGCTAGTGGTCCGATTCTAACATTCGCATCCCTTCTCAGCGGCCACTTTTGCGAATGTTAGAATCAAAGGGACCACGAGCAAATATCAGTTTCTAGTGGAGTTCTGGATTTGACATTCGCCTAACGAACTCGCGGCTAGTGGGCTGGCGAATGTCAAATCCACTCCAACAGGGTCAGGCCTGCTCGATTTCGACAAGCGCGCCGGAAAAGTCCTTCGGATGCAGGAAGAGCACGCGCTTGCCGTGGGCCCCGATCTTGGGAACGCCGTCGCCGAGCACCCGCGCGCCTTCCCTGATCAGACGATCGCGCGCCGCAATGATGTCAGGCACGTCGTAGCAGATGTGATGAATGCCGCCGTCCGCATTACGCTCCAGGAATTTGGCAATCGGGGAAGCTTCCCCCAGCGGCTGAATGAATTCGATCTTGGTGTTGGGCAAGGTGACAAAGACGGTGATGACGCCGTGCTCGGGCAACGGCACCGCGGCCGATACCTCGGCACCAAATGCCGCGCCATAGATTTTGGCAGCCTTCTCGGCGTCCTTAACCGCGATAGCTACATGATTAAGCCGGCCGAGCATGGCGTTCTCCTTCCTTCCTTATAGCTTGGAGACGCAGCGTCCGCAAAAGCCTTGGTCTCTAGCCTGCCGACGATTTCGCAGAATCAAACCGTCAACACGTGAACAAAGCACAGGGGCTTCTTGCCCCAGTGCTCGTTCACCGAAGCGCGCACGGCCCGGCGCACCGATTCCGCCAGCGCGTCCGGGTCGCGGCGCCGCGCACGCGGCAAGCCCTCGACCGTCGAGACCACGATATCGAACACGATATCGTCGATGGCTTCTCCGGCCACGTTCTTTTCCGGGACTCCGATCAGCTCGATCTCGGGGTCGTCGGCGAGTTCGCCCTTCTCATCCATCGCCAGCGCCACAAAGGCACAGCCGGCAAAGCCGAGCCGCCGCCGTTCCACGACGGCCCGAGACTTGGAATCCTCCAGAATGTTGCCGTCCTTGTAGAGTCGGCCCGACGGCAGTTCCTCGATGATGCCGGCCTCGCCCGGTCCCAGCTTGACGAGGTCGCCGTTACGGCAAATCAGCACCTTCGGGACACCAGCAGCCCGCGCCAGTTTGGCGTGCTCGAACAGATGCAATGCTTCGCCATGCACGGGAATCAGCAGTGGCGGGCGGACCCAGCCGATCATGTCGCGCAATTCGTCGCGGCGCGGATGGCCCGACACATGCACGAGATGGGTTCGATCGGTAATGACCTCAATCCCCTGTCTGATCAGGCCGTTGATGATCGATCCCACCGCCTTCTCGTTGCCGGGAATCGTGCGCGAGGAAAAAATCACGCAGTCGCCTTTGTTGAGCGTCACCTGCGGATGGTCGTCATTGGCAATACGCGCAAGCGCTGCGCGCGGTTCGCCCTGACTTCCGGTACACAGCGCCAGCACCTTGTCCGGCGGGAAATGGCCGTAAAGCTCGGCGCTGCGGAAGTTCTGCACGCCATCGAGATAGCCGGTTTCGCGGGCGACCTGCACGACGCGCTCCATCGCGCGTCCGACCACCACCACCTCGCGTCCTGACAGCCGCGCGGCATCCGCAACCGCACGTAACCGTGCCACGTTCGACGCAAACGTCGTCACCGCGACCCGGCCTCGGGCCGCCTTCACCAGCTCAGTGACGGTTTTTGCGACTTCGGTCTCCGACGGCGAACGGCCGTCCCGTACGGCATTGGTGGAATCGCCGATCAGGGCCATCACACCGGCGTCGCCCAGTTCCCGTAACCGCCGCTCATCGGTCGGCGGACCGACCACCGGCGTTGGGTCGAGCTTCCAGTCCCCGGTATGCAGCGCGGTTCCCACGGAAGTATGGATCGCCAGCGCATGCGATTCCGGAATCGAGTGCGCCACCGGAATGAACTCGACTCCGAAGGGGCCGAGTTCGATCCGGCTGCCCGACGGCACGATCGTGACCGGGATCTTCGGCGGATTGCGCTCGGCCGCGCACTTGGCCTCGAACAATGCGGCCGAGAATTTCGTCGCATAGATCGGGCATTTCAGCCGGGGCCAAAGATCGATGATGGCACCGAAATGGTCCTCATGGGCATGCGTCAGCACGAGCCCGACCAGATTTTTCCGTTCCTTCACCAGAAAACTGATGTCGGGCATGATGGTGTCGATGCCCGGCAGGTGTTCTTCGTCGCCGAAGGAAACGCCGAGATCAATCGCAAGCCACGCCCTCTGCCGGCGATTGCCGAAGCCATAGATCGACAGGTTCATGCCGATCTCGCCAACGCCGCCGAGCGGGGCAAAGGTAAGTTCGTCCGGCTGCGCCATCAATCTGCCCTCGCGGTCGCCGCAGCGCCAAAATGCACATCGCCCGCAGAAATCAGGACTCTATCGCCGGTGGACGTTCTCAAAATCATGCAGCCCGTGTCATCGATGGTGTCGAAGATGCCTGACACGGTGACGTGCCCGGTGTGAACCGCTACAGGCTGTCCGAGTCCTACCGCGAGCGCCAGCCAGCGCCGCCGGATTTCTCCGAACCCTCTGCCATTATCCCAGATGCCGCGACATTCGGCCCAGCTGTCGGACAAGGCGGTAAAAAGCTGCTCCGCACCGATCTCAAGGCCGAGCGCCGCAAGCGAGGTTGCGGGCACAGGCGTCCCCTCGGGCGCGGCGACGATATTGGTCCCCATGCCGACCACCACCGCAAGGCCCCCACCCGAGAGGGTCTCCGCTTCCAGAAGGATGCCGGAAAGCTTTGCCTCGCCCGCCAGGACATCGTTGGGCCATTTCAGGGAAAAGCCGACCGACACTGGGCCGGCCACCGCCCGAAGCGCTGCCTCCAGCGCTAGGCCCGCCGCGAAGCCGAGCGTGGCTGCTGTCGCCGGCGCGACGTCTAAGGTTTCAAGAACGCTGCTGGCCAAATTACCCCGAGGCGCAATCCACGGCCGCTGTCGCCGTCCCCGGCCCGCGGTCTGCTCTGTCGTGACAAACCACATCGGCCCACGCTCGCCGGCGCGCGCCCGTTCCATTGCTTGCGAATTCGTCGAGCCAGTCTGATCGAAGCTTTCGAACCGGTAGCCGGCCGATGTGGCTCGTGGACCGAGCGTGAATGCCATCTAGAATAAAGATTTGGCCGCGACCGTCGCCATGCTCACCAACGGTCCGGGATAAACAAAGAAAAAGATGTTGAAGAGACCGGCAACCGCGAGCACCGCGCGCAATTCCACGCGCACCGGATCAAGCTCCGTCAGCGGTTCGTCGAAATACATCACCTTGACAATCGAAAGGTAGTAATAGGCGCCGATCACGCTGGTCAGCACGCCAATCACCGACAGCGTGAACAGACCGGCCTTGATCGCCGCGACGAACACATAGAATTTGCCGAAGAAACCTGCAAGCGGTGGTACACCAGCCAGCGAAAACAGCAGCATTGCAAAGAAAAACGCGAGCAGCGGATTGGTGCGGGAGAGGCCAGCAAAATCGCTGATCTTCTCGACGTGCTGGCCGTTGCGCTTCATCGCCAGGATCACGGTGAAAGTGCCGAGCGTCATCGCCACATAGATCGCGACATAGACCAGCACGCCTTGCGCGCCTTCGGCCGTGCCGGCGGCGAGACCGACCAGCGCAAAGCCCATGTGGCCGATCGAGGAATAGGCCATCAGGCGCTTGATGTTGGTCTGACCAATCGCCGCGAACGATCCCAGCGCCATCGAGGCGATCGAAACGAACACCACGATCTGCTGCCACTGCGGCATGATCCCGGGGAATGCCGTCAGCGCCACGCGGGTGAAAACCGCCATCGCAGCGACCTTCGGGGCTGACGCGAAGAACGCCGTGACCGGCGTCGGCGCGCCCTCATAGACGTCGGGCGTCCACATGTGGAACGGCACCGCCGAAACCTTGAAGCAAAGTCCGGCGAGCAGGAACACGATGCCGAACACGATGCCGAGGCTGCCGGTTTTGGCGGCGGCCGAAATGCCGGCAAAGCTGACGGTGCCGGTGAAGCCATAGATCAGGGAAGCGCCGTAGAGCAGCATGCCCGAAGAGAGCGCTCCCAGCACGAAATACTTCAGACCCGCTTCGGTCGATTTGATGTCGTCGCGGTTGCTGGCGGCCACCACGTAGAGCGCAAGGCTCATCAGCTCAAGGCCGAGATAGAGCATGATCAGATCGCCGGCCGAGATCAATATCATCATGCCGAGCGTCGAAAGCAGGACCAGAATGGCATATTCGAAGATACGCCGGGACGGATCGGTCAGAAACTCCGTGGAGAGAATGAGCGTGGCGCCCGACCCAATCAGCGCAACAATCTTCAGAAAACGTGCGAAGTCGTCGACGATAAAGCTGCCGTTGAAGGTCACGAGCTTCCCGGCCGGCAGCGTCAGCTCCAGCACGCCAGCGACCACGAGGAGGACAAGCGCGAGGATGACAATCAGGCCGGTCGTTCGCACACCCTGGTAGGCCCCGACCATCAATAGCGCCATGGCGCCCACCGCCAGAACGATCTCCGGCAGGACGGGCAGCAATTGATAACCAGCGCTCTCGAAGCTCATGGCACGTTGTCCAGTCTTAGTGTGCTAGCGATGCGGCTTTTACGGCCGTCACTGCGGTATTGTAGTTGTTGACAAGTTGCTGCACCGAAGTCGCCGACATATCGAGCACCGGCTTCGGATAGAAGCCGAACAGGATGGTGAGGACGACCAGCGGCACCAGCAGCAGGCTCTCGCGGAATGTGAGGTCCTTGATGGTCGAAAGCGAAGGCTTGACCAGCGCGCCAAACACCGCCTTGCGATAGAGCCACAGAGCATAGGCCGCCGACAGAATCACGCCGGTCGTGGCGAAAAACGCGGTCGGCAGCGAAACCTTGAACGTCCCGAGCAAGGTCATGAATTCGCCGACGAACCCGGAAGTACCGGGCAGACCGACATTGGCCATGGTGAAGACCATGAACACCAGCGCATAAAGCGGCATGCGGTTGACCAGCCCGCCATAGGCGGCGATTTCGCGGGTATGCAGGCGGTCGTAGACGACGCCGACGCAGAGGAACAGCGCGCCGGACACGATGCCATGCGAGATCATCTGGAACACGCCGCCGGCGACGCCCTGCGTGGTGCCGGCGAAGATTCCCATGGTGACGAAGCCCATATGGGCTACCGACGAATAAGCGATCAGTTTCTTGATGTCTTCCTGCATCAAGGCAACCAGCGAGGTGTAGATGATCGCGATCACCGACAGCGAGAAGATAAACGGCGCGAATTCATGCGAGGCCAGCGGGAACATCGGCAGCGAAAAACGCAGGAATCCATAGCCGCCCATCTTCAGAAGGATGGCAGCCAGGATCACCGAGCCCGCGGTCGGCGCCTCGACGTGGGCGTCCGGCAGCCAGGTGTGGACCGGCCACATCGGCATCTTCACCGCAAAGGACGCAAAGAAGGCGAACCACGCCCACATCTGCAAGGAGCGCGGCACCTCGGTGTGCATCAGGGTCGGAATGTCGGTGGTGCCGGCATTCCAGTACAGCGCCATGATCGCAAGCAGCATCAAGACGGAGCCGAGGAACGTGTAGAGGAAGAACTTGAAGGAGGCATAGACCCGGCGTGGTCCACCCCAGATTCCGATGATCAGGAACATCGGGATCAGGCCGCCTTCAAAGAACAGATAGAACAGCACGAGGTCGAGCGCCGAGAAGGTGCCGACCATCAGCGTTTCCAGAATCAGGAACGCCATCATGTATTCGCGAAGCCGCATCTTGACCGATTTCCAGCTCGCCACGATGCAGAACGGCATCAAGGCGGTGGTCAGGATCACGAACGGAAGCGAAATCCCGTCGACGCCCATGTGGTAGGTGATGGCATTGGCGAGCCACGGCGCCTTTTCGACGAACTGGAAGTCGGCTTGCGCCGGGTCGAAGCGAGCAACCAGGATCAGCGAGACCGCAAACGTCACCAGCGTGGTCCAGAGCGCGATCCATTTCGAATTGCGCTGAGCTGCTTCGTCGTCGCCCCTGACCAGATAGATCATCAGGGCGCCGATCACAGGCAGGAAGGTAACGACCGAAAGAATGGGCCAGGTCGTCATCGATTAGCCTCCCACACCGAACATGAACCAGGTGATGAAGCCCGCGACGCCGATCAGCATGGCAAAGGCATAGTGGTAGAGATAGCCGGTCTGAAGCTTGACGGCATTGCGGGTGACGTCGAGCACCCGCGCCGACACGCCGTCCGGACCCAGACCGTCGATGATCTTGCCGTCGCCGACTTTCCAGAGGAAGTAGCCGATCCATTTTGCCGGACGGACAAAAATAAGGTCGTAAAGCTCGTCGAAATACCACTTGTTGAGGAGGAAGTTGTAGAGCAGCGGTTGCTGTTTGGCCAAATCGACCGGCAGATACGGCCGGCGGATGTAGAAAATGTAGGAGACGAGGAAACCGCCCGCCATCATCACGAACGGAAGCCAGCCGAGCCAATGCGGCATCTGCTCCATGTCTTCCAGGATGCGCGGGTTCATCTTCACGGAATCGCGGAAGAACTCCTCGACGCCGTGGCCGACGAAAATTTCCCGGAACGGGAAGCCGGCAAAAATCGAGCCGATCGCCAGCAGGATGATCGGAATCCGCATCGACCATGGACTTTCATGCGCCGCCTCATAATGCTCTTGATCGTGCGGCTCACCGAAGAAGGTCTTGAAGATCAGCCGCCAGGAATAGAACGAGGTCAGGCCGGCAGCACCGATCGTCAGCAGATAGGCGTAAGTCCCGAAAGGATTGTGCGAGGCATAGGCGGATTCGATGATCGCGTCCTTGGAGAAGTAGCCCGCGAACATCGGAAAGCCGGTCAGCGCCAGCGTACCGATGCACATCACCGCGAAGGTGACGGGAATCTTCCGCCACAGCCCGCCCATGTTGCGGATGTCCTGCTCGTGATGCATCGCATAGATCACCGAGCCTGAGCCCAGGAACAGCAGCGCTTTAAAGAAGGCGTGGGTAAACAAATGGAACATGCCGACTGAGTAAGCCCCCGCCCCCATCGCCACGAACATGTAGCCGAGCTGCGAACAGGTCGAGTAGGCGACGATGCGCTTGATGTCGTTCTGAACGAGGCCAATGGTTGCCGCGAAGAACGCCGTGGTGGCGCCGATGAACATCACGAAGGCTTGCGCCGTCGGGGCCAGTTCAAACAGCGGCGACAACCGCGCCACCATGAACACCCCGGCAGTCACCATGGTCGCGGCGTGGATCAGCGCGGAAACCGGGGTAGGACCCTCCATGGCGTCGGGCAACCAGGTGTGCAGCAGGAACTGCGCGGACTTGCCCATCGCGCCCATGAACAGGAGCAGACAGGTCAACGTCAGCGCGTCCGGATGCCAGCCAAAGAAATTGATGGTCTTGCCGGTCAGCCCGGGAGCGGCGCCAAAGATGGTCTCGAAGTCGGTCGATCCGATCAGCATGAACACGGCGAAAATGCCGAGCGCAAAGCCGAAGTCGCCGACCCGGTTGACCACGAAGGCCTTGATCGCCGCCGCATTCGCCGACGGCTTCTGATACCAGAAGCCGATCAGGAGATAGCTCGCCAGACCCACGCCTTCCCAGCCGAAGAACATCTGCACGAGATTGTCCGACGTCACGAGCATCAGCATCGCGAACGTGAACAGCGAGAGATAGCCGAAGAATCGCGGCCGGTTCGGGTCCTCGTCCATGTAACCGATCGAATAAAGGTGGACGAGCGAGGACACCGTATTGACCACGACCAGCATCACGGCAGTCAGCGTGTCCACGCGCAGCGCCCACGACACTTGCAGATCGCCCGAGGTGATCCACGGGAACAACTCCACCCGGATATCGTGGTGTCCGAAACCGACTTCACCCAATGTCCACCAAGACAAGGCGGCAGCGACCAACAAGAACCCGGTCGTGATCAGTTCGGCCGCGCGTGAGCCGGCAGCCGGAGGCTCGGCGACGTGATGATCGTCGTGACCGTGATCGTCGTGATGTTCGTCATGGGCGTCAGCCGCATGCGCATCAGCGCCGTGCGCATCGTCGTGATGCTCGACCTCGTCGCCGCTCGGATTGCGCGCATGCGCGCCAACGATCGAGATGGCTCCCGCGATAATGGCGCCGATCAACGGCAGGAAAACGATTGCCTGGATCATATGGAGGGTTAGCCCTTCATCAGATTGACGTCTTCAACCGCAATCGAACCGCGATTGCGGAAGTAGACGACGAGAACAGCAAGCCCGATCGCGGCTTCCGCGGCCGCGACTGTCAGCACCAGAAGCGCGAACACCTGGCCGACGATATCGCCGATGAACGTCGAGAATGCCACCAGGTTGATGTTGACGGCGAGCAGGATCAGTTCGATCGACATCAGGATGACGATGATGTTCTTGCGGTTGAGGAAAATGCCGAGAATGCCGAGCGTGAACAGGATGGCGCCGACCGCGAGATAGTGTCCAAGACCGATCGTCATTGCACCCACTCCGCGGCGTCCGCATCCTGCAAGCCCTGACCCGACGCCACCTTGCGCACCGCCATGGCCATCTCCGGCGTCCGGGCATTCTGCACGTTGATGTCCTGCCGCTTGACGCTCGCCTTGTGACGCAACGTCAGCACAATGGCGCCGATCATCGCGACCAGCAGCACCATGCCGGCAATCTGGAAGTAGTGGATATACTTCGTGTAGAGCACGAGGCCCAAGGCTTCGGTGTTGCTAACATTGGAGGGGATCGCCGATGTGATCGATTTCGCGACATTGGCGTTGATCACCCAGCCGCCGCCGACCAAAAGCAGTTCGAACATGAAGATGCCGCCGATCACGATCCCGACCGGCAGATACTGGATGAAGCCCTCGCGCAGCTCCGCGAAATCGACGTCGAGCATCATGATCACGAACAGGAACAGCACCGCGACCGCGCCGACATAGACGACGATCAGGATCATCGCCAGGAATTCGGCCCCCAGCAGCACGAACAGGCCGGAGGCGTTGACGAAAGCCAGGATCAGAAACAGCACCGAATGCACGGGATTGCGCGAGACAACTACCATGACCGCCGAGGCGACGCAGATGCCCGCAAACAGATAAAAGAACAGGGCCGGAAGGATCATTCCCTCACCTCACCGGTACGGCGCGTCTTGGGCGATCGACTGGGCAAGTTCGCGCTCCCAGCGGTCGCCATTGGCGAGAAGCTTCGCCTTGTCATAGTAGAGCTCCTCGCGCGTTTCGGTCGCGAATTCGAAATTTGGTCCCTCGACAATCGCATCGACCGGACATGCTTCCTGGCACAGACCGCAATAGATGCACTTCACCATGTCGATGTCGTAGCGCACGGTGCGCCGCGTGCCGTCGTTGCGGCGCGGACCGGCCTCGATCGTGATCGCCTGCGCAGGACAGATTGCCTCGCAGAGCTTGCAGGCAATGCAGCGCTCCTCGCCGTTGGGATAACGGCGCAGCGCGTGCTCGCCACGGAAACGCGGCGAGATCGGCCCTTTTTCAAAGGGATAATTCAGTGTCGGCTTCGGCTTGAAGAAATAGCGCATGGCGAGAAAGAACGCCGAGACGAATTCCGACAGGAGAAGCGAGCGCGCGGTGGTGTTGATGTTGATACTCATAGCGACCTCATTTCGGCGCGATCCCCGCGAGTTGCAGCACGCCCGCAACGATGACGACCATGGCGAGTGACAGCGGTAGGAACACTTTCCAGCCAAGCCGCATCAACTGGTCGTAGCGGTAGCGCGGCACGATGGCCTTGGCCATCGCAAACATGAAGAACATGAAAAACAGTTTCAACGAGAACCAGATGATCCCGGGCACCCAGGTGAAGGGCGGCAGCGCGATCGGCGGCAGCCAGCCCCCAAGGAACAGGATCGTCGCCAGCGCGCACATCGTGGTAATCGCGACGTATTCGCCGAGCATGAACAACAGATACGGCGTCGAGCCGTATTCGACCATGAAGCCGGCCACCAGTTCGGACTCGGCTTCGACCAGGTCGAACGGCGGGCGGTTGGTTTCCGCCAGCGCCGAGACGTAGAACACCACGAACATCGGGAACAACGGCCACACATACCAGTTCAGGATCGTCAGCTGCGGCAGGCCGATCAGGTTGGCGAGGCCACGGGTGTTCTGCGCCTCGACCACGGCCGACAGATTGAGCGTACCGGCGCACAGCAGGACGGTGATGATGACGAATCCGATCGAGACTTCGTAGCTCACCATCTGCGCCGCTGAGCGGAGTGCTGCGAGGAACGGATATTTCGAATTCGACGACCAGCCGGCCATGATGATGCCGTAGATCGACAGCGACGAAATCGCGAAGATGAAGAGAACGCCGACATTGATATCGGCGATCACCCAACCGAGGTTGGTCGGGATCACCGCCCAGGCAGTGAGCGCAAGCACGCAGGAGACCAGCGGCGCCAGCAGGAACACGCCCTTGTTGGCACCGGCGGGGATAATCGGCTCCTTCAGCACGAACTTGAGAAGGTCAGCGAAGGACTGGAACAGGCCCCAGGGCCCCACCACGTTGGGACCCCGGCGGATCTGCACCGCCGCCCAGATCTTGCGATCCGCAAGCAAGATGTAGGCGATCGCGATCAGAAGCACCACGAGCAGCAACACGCTCTCGGCGACCATGATGATCAGCGGCAACAAGGTGCTGGTCCAAAATTCGGCCATCAGTTCACTCCGCCGCCGTCAGCATGTGCCCGGAGGCAAGACGCGAGCACTCCGCCATCACGGCAGACGCCCGCGCGATCGGATTGGTCAGATAGAAATCCTCGACCGACGCCTTGAACGGCACCTTCTCGACTTCGCCGCTGCGGCCGGCAAGCGTCGTGAGGTCGGCCGCATTCCCGGCCTCGATCTGATCGAGCCGCATCAGGTGCGGCACCGCCTTGAAGATCGCCTGGCGCAGCGCGGCGAGCGAGTCGTAAGGCAGCTTCTTGCCGAGCACATCCGAGAGTGCACGGATGATGGCCCAGTCTTCCTTGGCCTCTCCGGGCGGGAAGCCGGCCCGGTTGGCCATTTGGGCCCTGCCCTCGGTGTTGACGAAGATGCCGGACTTTTCGGTATAGGCCGCCCCGGGCAGGATCACGTCGGCGCGGTGCGCGCCGGAATCGCCATGGGTGCCGATATAAACCACGAACGCTCCGTCCGGCACCTTCACCTCGTCCGCGCCGAGCAGAAACAACACATCCAGCGTGCCGAACGTGTTCATCTGTGCCGCGTTCAACCCACTGGCGCCGGCGGTAAAGCCGATATCGAGTGCGCCGACGCGCGAAGCCGTGTTCTGCAGGATTGCAAAGCCGTTCCAGCCGTCCTTGACCGCGCCGATATCCAGCGCGAGCTTCGCCGCCTTCGCCAGCACCGCGGCGCCGTCGTGCCGCGCAAACGCGTCGGTGCCGACCAACACGATCGGATTTTTCGCATTCTTCAGAACGTCGGCGAAGGAATGCTTGCCCGCGGCGAGATCGCCGAGCGATTCCGTTCCGGCTCCCACGTAGTCATATTCATAGGTCAGATCGGGCCGCGCGCCGACGACGCCAACCTTGAGCTGGCCGGTGCGCCAACGCTTGCGGATGCGCGCGTTGAGGACAGCGGCTTCCTTGCGCGGGTTGGAGCCCACGATCAAAAGCGCATCCGCCTGATCGATGCCGGCAATTGTCGGATTGAAAATGTAGGACGCGCGCCCCGCCTTCGGGTCAAACGCGTCGCCGCCCTGCACTGCGAGATTGGTCGAACCGAATTTCGCCAGCAGTTCCTTCAGCGCGAACATCTCGTCGACCGCGGCGAGATCACCGGCGATGGCGCCAATTCGTTTGCCATCGATTCGTGAAATCCTGGCGGCGATGGCCTGGAAAGCCTGTTGCCATGAGGCGGCGCGAAGCTGGCCGTTTTCACGAATGTAGGGCCGGTCCAGCCGCTGCGTACGCAGGCCGTCGACGATGTGGCGGGTCTTGTCGGAAATCCATTCCTCGTTGACCGCCTCGTTGACACGCGGCAGAATCCGCATCACCTCGCGGCCGCGGGTATCGACACGGATCGCCGAGCCGACACCGTCCATCACGTCGACGGATTGGGTCTTGCCCAGCTCCCACGGCCGGGCGGCAAACGCGTAAGGCTTGGAGGTCAGCGCGCCCACGGGGCAGATATCGACGAGATTACCCTGCAACTCCGAGGTCAGGGCGCTCTCGAGATAGGTCGTGATCTCCATGTCCTCGCCGCGCCCGGTCGCGCCCATTTCAGGCGCGCCGCAGACTTCGGCCGAAAACCGCACACAGCGCGTGCACTGGATGCAGCGGTTCATCGAGGTCTTCACCAGCGCGCCGAGATATTTGTCTTCGACCGCGCGCTTGTTCTCGGCGAAGCGCGAGGTGTCGACGCCGTAGCCCATCGCCTGGTCCTGCAGATCGCATTCGCCGCCCTGGTCGCAAATCGGGCAATCCAAGGGATGGTTGATCAGCAGGAATTCCATCACGCCTTCGCGCGCCTTCTTCACCATCGGCGAGCGGGTGGAAATCTCCGGCGGTTCGCCCTTGGGACCCGGACGGCAATCGCGCACGCCCCAGGCGCAACTTGCGACCGGCTTCGGGCCGCCCTTCACTTCAACGAGGCACATCCGGCAATTGCCGGCGATCGAAAGCCGCTCGTGGTAGCAGAACCGCGGGATCTCCGCGCCCGCCGCCTCGCACGCCTGCAACAGCGTGTATTCCGCGGGGACATCGATTTCTTTGCCATCGACAATGAGTTTGGTCATTGCTGTCTCAAGTCTTTCCCAGCTTGCAGTCCGGCGGCGCGACACTGGCGGTTTTGAAGGAGGCCTTCACCCATTCCTGAGTGACGGTCGAGTAGGTTACGAGATAGCCGGGCTCGGCCTGGTTTTTCTCGCAGAGAAACGGCAGATGCGGCTTCAGGTCGTAATCGCATGAGGCAAGCCATTCCTGCCGGTCGGCGAAAGCAGCCCTTGCTTCCTCGCAGGCATAGAGGAAGTAGGACACGAAGCTTTCGTACTGAACCTGCTGGTCGCGGCTGCCCTTCTTGATCGCTTCGAAATCGGGTGCGGAAAACTTCGGATTCCGGAACGCCAGATCGGTGTAGCCGAGAAACGCCTGACGCGCGCTGGCCGCGCGATTGCCGTAGCGAAGCTCGTTGATCTGAAACAGCACCGCGACAAAGCCGAGCAGCGCCACGGTCGCCTGCGCCATCTGCGCCAGCGTCCCGTATTTCTGCCAGAATGTTGCGGGCTGCGACATCAATCCTACTCCGCCGCGACCATATGCGCGGGGTCGAGAATGCCCTGATCGTCGAGATCGGCCTTGTGCGAATATTGATCGATCCGCTCTTCGATCTCATGACGGAAGTGCGCGATCAGGCCCTGGATCGGCCATGCGGCTGCGTCGCCCAGCGCGCAAATGGTGTGACCTTCGATCTGCTTGGTAACCTCCAAGAGCATATCGATCTCGCGCTTGTGGGCGCGACCGTCGGCCATGCGCGTCAGCACCCGCCACATCCACCCCGTGCCCTCGCGGCAGGGCGTGCACTGGCCGCAGCTTTCGTGCTTGTAGAAATAGGAGATGCGGGCAATGGCGCGGATCAGGTCCGTCGACTTGTCCATCACGATCACGGCCGCCGTGCCGAGGCCCGAGCGTAATTTGCCGAGGCTATCGAAATCCATTGGCGTATCGATGATCTGCTCGGCCGGCACCATCCGCACCGAGGAGCCCCCGGGGATCACCGCCTTGAGATTGTCCCAGCCGCCACGAATGCCGCCGCAGTGCTTTTCGATCAATTCGCGGAATGGAATGCCCATCGCCTCTTCGACGTTGCAGGGGCGTTCGACGTGTCCGGAAATACAAAACAGCTTGGTGCCGACATTGTTGGGCCGGCCGATGGCGGCAAACCAGGACGCGCCGCGCCGCAGGATGTCGGGGGCGACCGCAATCGACTCGACGTTGTTGACGGTGGTCGGGCAGCCGTAAAGACCGACATTGGCCGGGAATGGCGGCTTTAGCCGCGGCTGGCCTTTTTTGCCTTCAAGGCTCTCCAGCAGCGCGGTTTCCTCGCCGCAGATATAGGCGCCGGCGCCGTGCGCCACGTAAAGGTCGAACGGCCAGCCGTTGACGTTGTCCTTGCCGATCAGTTTGGCCTCATAGGCCTGATCGACCGCAGCCTGCAAATGCTCGCGCTCGCGGATGAACTCGCCGCGCACATAGATGTAGCAGGCATGCGCGCCCATCGCGAAACTTGCGATCAGACAGCCCTCGACCAACAGATGCGGATCATGCCGCATGATCTCGCGGTCCTTGCAGGTGCCGGGCTCGGACTCGTCGGCGTTGACGACGAGATAGCTCGGCCGGCCATCTTTCGATTCCTTCGGCATGAAGGACCACTTCATCCCCGTCGGGAATCCGGCGCCGCCACGGCCACGCAGGCCCGACGCCTTCATCTCGTTGATGATCCAGTCGCGTCCCTTATCGATGATCGCCTTGGTGCCATCCCAGGCGCCACGCTTCCGCGCATCCTCGAGGCCCCAATCATGAAGGCCGTAGAGGTTCTTGAAGATGCGGTCCTTGTCCTCGAGCATCAGGTCACTTCCTTCAGCGTGGTTGGCCCACCCACCGGCGCGGAGAATTGACGGTCGATCTGCGGGCCCGGCTCCGGCGCTTTGCCGGAGGCGAAGCCGTCGAGCACCTTGCCAAAACTTTCCTTGGTCAGATCCTCGTAGGTGTCCTTCCAGATCAGGACCATCGGCGCGTTCACGCAGGCGCCGAGACACTCGACCTCTTCCCAGGAAAAATTGCCGTCCTTCGACAAATGGAAGGGGTCGTGGTGGATCCGGCTCTGGCACACCTCGATGATACCCTCGGCGCCGCGCAGCCGGCACGGCGTCGTGCCGCACACCTGGACATGCGCCTTCTTGCCGACCGGCTGGAGCTGAAACATCGTGTAGAAGGTCGCGATTTCGAGCATGCGGATGTAGGGCATATCGAGCAGGTCCGCGACGGCACGGATCGCCGCCTCCGACACCCAGCCTTCGTGCTGCTCTTGCACGCGCCACAGGATGGCGATTGCCGCCGAAGCCTGACGGCCTTCCGGATATTTGGCGATCTGCGCTTTCGCCCACGTCAGATTTTCCGGCGTGAACTCAAAACTCGCTGGCTGAACTTCCTTGGGGGCAAGGCGGCGAACGGACATCGTGATCAGTCTCTCATTGCATGCGGCGCGCGGCGTTGGCGTTCAAGGCAGCGATCCGCTCCTGCCAGAACGCGCTTGACGTGCCGAAAACGTTATAACCGATGTGGGATGAAACCTTGATGCGATCGAGGATCGAAAGCTCGCTCACGGTCTCAAGACGATTCGAGCGGGGATTGTAGACGATAAGCTTGAGCGGGGTCTGTTCGAGAATGTAGCGCGACACCGTGTGGTCGGGGTCATTGCCGTGTTCTTCGCACATGATGACGCTGTCGCACTCCAACAGCCGCGCGCCGCCCTTGATGGCGTCGATCTCGACGCCCTCAACATCGAGCTTGATGAGATATTTGCCATCAGCGGCAATCTTGCCTTGATCCAGCAGATCGTCGAGCGCAATCACCGGCACGGTCTCGAAGCCGCTTCCGGGGGAGCCCGCGATACTGAACTTCTCGTGCTTGGTCCCGGACAGTTGCGCGGTGCCTTTGGTGGCCCCGATGGCGCACTTCATGAGCTCGAAACGATTGCCGTTCACGCTCGCATTGTTGGCCAGCTTGGCGAAATTGTCCGATGACGGCTCGATCGCGATTGCCTTGTGCGAGCCGAACGGCCTGCTTGTCACCAGCACCGACCAGTAGCCGTAGTTGGCGCCGCAATCGAGCAGCGTGTAGTCGACGTCGGCAGAATGGCGGAACAGAAATTCCAGTTCGTCTTCGTAACTGTAGGAGCGGTCGAGTAGCTTGCTCCAGTAACCGTCGCCATAGGGAAATTCGTAAGTCGCATCCTCGTTGAGTTTCATCGCAATATTGCGCTCCGGCAGCGCCTTGCGCAGCAAATTGGCGCATCCGATGTAGCCACGGTGCGAGAAATGCGACGATATTTTCGAGCCCGTGACCAGCGCCAAGGCAGCCGTCCGCTCCCAGAGGTTAGCTCCTTCCAGAGCTCCCGAGGCGCGGTCGAACTGAATGGGCGGCTGGGCGATCATCACCGATCGACCTCTCCGAACACGATGTCGAGCGAGCCGAGGATGGCCGAGACGTCGGCGAGCAAATGGCCCCGGCAGATGAAATCCATCGCCTGCAAATGCGCAAAGCCCGGCGCGCGGATCTTGCACTTGTAGGGTTTGTTGCTGCCATCGGCGACGAGGTAGACGCCGAACTCGCCCTTGGGCGCTTCCACCGCGACGTAGACTTCGCCGGCGGGCACGTGGAAGCCTTCGGTGTAGAGTTTGAAGTGATGGATCAGCGCTTCCATCGAGCGCTTCATCTCGCCACGGCGCGGCGGGAAAATCTTTTGGTCCATAATAGCGACGGGCCCCTGCCCTTCGGGTGCACGCAGCTTGGCGATGCACTGCTTCATGATCCGCACCGACTGCCGCATCTCTTCCATGCGGATACAGTAGCGGTCGTAGCAGTCGCCGTTCTTGCCGATCGGAATGTCGAAATCCATCTCGGCGTAGCATTCGTAAGACTGGGCCTTGCGCAGGTCCCAGGCCGCGCCCGAACCGCGCACCATCACGCCGGAGAAGCCCCACTCCCAGGCCTGCTGCAGCGTAACCACGCCGATATCGACGTTGCGTTGCTTGAAGATTCGATTGCCAGTGAGCAGCGTCTCCAGATCGGCGACCACCTGAAGGAACGGATCGCACCACGCATCGATATCGTCGATCAGCTTGGTCGGCAGGTCCTGATGCACGCCGCCGATGCGGAAGTAGGCGGCATGCATGCGCGAGCCCGAGGCGCGCTCGTAAAATACCATCAGCTTCTCGCGCTCTTCAAAACCCCAGAGCGGAGGGGTGAGCGCGCCGACGTCCATCGCCTGCGTGGTGACGTTGAGAAGATGCGAGAGAATCCGCCCGATCTCGCAATAGAGCACCCGGATCAACTGGCCGCGGCGCGGCACCTCGATGCCGAGCAGCTTTTCCGCCGCCAGGCAAAACGCGTGCTCCTGATTCATCGGCGCGACGTAATCGAGCCGGTCGAAATAAGGAATCGCCTGAAGATAGGTCTTGCTCTCGATCAGCTTCTCGGTGCCGCGATGAAGCAGGCCGATATGGGGATCGACGCGGGCGACAACCTCGCCGTCAAGCTCCAGCACCAGACGCAGCACGCCGTGCGCGGCCGGATGCTGGGGTCCGAAATTGATGGTGAAGTTGCGTAAGGCTGGGCTTTGTTCGTTCATGAGGCAGTTCCCGCTTGCCGGCGAGTAGCGAATAGCGAATAGCGAATGGCTGATATCATTTGGGCTCCGCCTTCGCTTTCTCGTCACCCGGCAACGGATAGTCCGCGCCTTCCCACGGCGACATGAAGTCGAATTTCCGGAACTCCTGATTGAGCCGGACCGGTTCGTACAGCACCCGCTTCTCCTGGTCGTCGTAGCGCACCTCGACGAAGCCGGTGAGCGGGAAATCCTTGCGCAGGGGATGGCCGTCGAAGCCGTAATCGGTCAACAGCCGCCGCATGTCCGGATGTCCGACGAAGATCACCCCGTAAAGATCGTAGGTCTCGCGTTCGAACCAGTCGGAGCCGGGAAACACGTCGATGATCGACGGCACCTGGGTGGTTTCGTCGGCTTCGCCACGCAGGCGGATGCGCGCGTTCAGCGTCGGTGACAGCAAATGGTAGACCACGTCGAACCGCTTTTCGCGGCCGGGATAGTCGACCGCGGTCACATCGGTCAAGTTGACGAAGCGGCAGGCCGGGTCGTCTCGCAAATAGCGGACGACATCGACGATACGTCCGACTTGTACATCCACGGTGAGCTGGTTGAACGCCACCGAATGGCCCGTCGCCGCACCGGCCAACGCGCCAACGATCGTCTGCCCCAGAGCGTCAAGCCTGCCGTCGTCCATGAGCTAAAACCCTAACGTTCGATGGTTCCGGTGCGCCGGATTTTCTTCTGCAAGAGCAGGATGCCGTAAAGCAGCGCTTCCGCCGTGGGCGGACAACCGGGCACGTAGACGTCGATGGGCACGATGCGGTCGCAGCCACGCACCACCGAGTAGGAATAGTGATAGTAGCCGCCGCCATTGGCGCATGACCCCATCGAGATCACGTAGCGCGGCTCCGGCATCTGGTCGTAAACCTTGCGCAACGCCGGCGCCATCTTGTTGGTCAGCGTGCCGGCCACGATCATCACGTCCGACTGCCGCGGCGAGGCCCGCGGCGCGAAGCCGAAGCGCTCGACGTCATAGCGCGGCATCGACACCTGCATCATCTCGACCGCGCAACAGGCAAGACCAAAGGTCATCCACATCAACGAGCCGGTACGCGCCCAGGTGACGAGGTCGTCGGCGGCGGCGACGAAAAAACCCTTGTCGGACAGTTCGTGGTTGACTTCGAGGAAATACGGATCGTTCGCACCCACCGGCTTGCCGGTGGAGGGATCGAGGATGCCGGTCGCGGCGGGGGCAACGGCGGCTGCGAACCCCGGCCTGGCAGGAGCTGGGCTCAATCCCATTCGAGTGCGCCTTTCTTCCATTCATAGGCAAAGCCGACCGTCAGAACGGCCAGAAACACAAACATCGACCAGAACCCGGTCGCTCCGAGTTTTCCGAACGCCACGGCCCACGGAAACAGGAAGGCGACTTCCAGGTCGAAGATGATGAAGAGGATGGCGACCAGGTAGAAGCGGACGTCGAACTTCATGCGGGCGTCGTCGAAGGCGTTGAAGCCGCACTCGTAGGCCGACAGCTTTTCCGGATCGGGCTGTTGGAACGCCACCACGAAAGGAGCGATCAGGAGCACTAGGCCGATCAGGCCGGCCACGGCTATAAATACCACCAGCGGAAGGTAATTTTGCAAGATTCCGGTCATCGGGAGGGACCTTTTCCTGCGGCTATCGGAGAGGTCCGCAGATTCGCAAAGATTAGAATTGTTCCGAGGCTTAGCGCAGCGCACCAAGAGGCGCAAGACAAGCTATCTTGACGCCCCGCCTGGCCCCGCGACACGTGGAAAACCGGCCTCGAGCTCAACCCCGCCGTCCAATTTCGCGGTCCAAAATTCGCTGACCGGGCATACGGGCGACGGCTTTCCGAACGCTGCCAGGAAGCCGGAACGAAACCATTTTGCGGATCCGACGAAACCGGGCGGAAACAAACCCAGGATACATGGGGAACCAACAGATGGCGCTGAAGACGCCTCGGAGGCTTCCATGAACCACTCAATTCATTCCGCAGACCGTGCGACCCACGTGAAGATCGTGGTGATGGCGCTTGTGGCTGGAATAGCGGTTGCAGGTGTTGCCATTTCCGCGCGCACCAACGTCGATTACAGCCAGTCCGCCCGTGTCATCAAGGCGGGTAAGCCCGTGGTGCTGACTAGTTCGGACACCTCAGTCGTTCGCTAAACCTCGTCCCCCCGAGGACCTCGTTCCCCCCAACGAGGATGTGAAAGGGCCGCTCCCCCCAGGCGGCCCTTTTGCTTTTGGGGCGGCCAAAGGCACGGCCTCGCGCTGGGCTGATGATGATATAGGCGGGGGGAGTGGTAGTTCGGAGGGTGATTTAAAGTGTGCCATCAAAAAGATGGCGCGAGAGACGGGACTCGAACCCGCGGCCTCCGCCGTGACAGGGCGGCGCTCTAACCAACTGAGCTACTCCCGCGGATGCCGTAATCCTCAAGGGACTGGTCCGCAACGAGAGCAGGGATTAAAGGCGCGCCTCTCTTTAGTCAAGGTTGTTCCGAATCCCCTTGTCTTGCAGGCACTTTTGCGATTTCGATGCAAAAAGTGGCTTATTTTCCGGCCAATCGGCTTAAGGCGGCCAAGACAAGAATCGTTTGAGGCCTGCCAAGTCTTGGTTTCTTAAGGGATCAACCACGAGGAGGGCCAAACATGGCGACGAAGGCTGCGACGGCGACCCACCATCACCATCAAGCACCTCGCCGCGGCCATCGCCGAGGAGCAGGAACTGTCCAAGAAGCAGGCGGAAACCATCCTGACCGACCTGGTGACGATGATCACCAAGCACCTGAAAAAGGGCGAGCGTATCCGCATCGTCGGGCTCGGCATCCTCCAGGTCCGCAAGCGCGCCGCCCGCATCGGCCGCAACCCCGCCACGGGCGAGGCCATCCAGATCAAGGCGAGCAAGAAGGTCGCTTTCCGCGCCGCCAAGGAATTGGAGGAAGCCGTCTGATAGAAGTCGGCCTAACCCTCAGGTTTTTCACCCAAATAGCGTCATTCCGGTGAAGTGAAAGTGGGCCGCCCGGAGTGACACTACCCTGCGCTACCCCAGAGGCGTTTTTTCTGTTACTCGGCTGCCCCCATGACAGCGAGCGCCCCCTTAAGCTTCACCCACACCGTGATCGAGCGCTTCCTGCGCTATGTGGTGATCGACACCCAGTCCGATCCGGCGTCACCGACCTGCCCGTCGACCGAAAAACAAAAGGATCTGGGCCGGCTGCTCGCCGCCGAGCTCGCCGAGATCGGCCTTTCCGACGCCCATCTCGACGACAACGGGTACGTCTACGCGACCATTCCGGCGAATACCGACAAGCAGGTGCCGGTGATTTGCTTCTGCTCGCATATGGACACCTCGCCGGATTGCTCCGGCGCCAATGTCAGGCCGCAAGTCGTCCGCAACTACCAAGGCGGCGACATCGTCCTGCCGGCCGATCCCTCCCAGGTGATCCGCTTTGCCGAGCACCCGGCGCTCGCCACCCAGATCGGCCACGACATCATCACGACCGATGGCACCACCTTGCTCGGCGCCGACAACAAAGCCGGCGTCGCGGAGATCATGGACGCGGTGTATTTCCTCACCAGGAACCCGCAGGTCAAACACGGCACCATCAAGATCCTGTTCACGCCGGACGAGGAAATCGGCCGCGGCGTCGACAAGGCCGATCTGAAAAAGCTTGGCGCTGAGTTCGCCTATACGATCGACGGTGAAAGCGCGGGCCAAATCGAAGATGAAACCTTCTCGGCCGATGCGGCCATCGTCACCATCGAGGGTGTCTCGACCCATCCGGGCTTTGCCAAGGGCAAGATGGAACACGCGATCAAGATCGCCGCCGCCATCGTCGATCGCCTGCCGAAAAACACCTGCTCGCCCGAGACCACCGAGGGCCGGGAGGGCTTTTTGCACCCCATTGGCCTGTCCGGGACTCTGGAGGCGGCCACGCTCGGCCTCATCGTGCGCGACTTCACTGAAGAAGGTTTGCGCGAGAAGGAGCGGCTACTGGAGAACATTGTCAAAGAGGTGATGGCCGACTATCCGCGCTCGACCTCCCGCATCGACATCAAGCAGCAGTACCGCAACATGAAACAGGTGATCGATCGTCACCCGCAAATCGTCGACTATGCGATCGAGGCGATCCGGCGCGCGGGCCTCAATCCGGTGAAGACGTCGATCCGCGGCGGCACCGATGGCTCACGGCTGTCGTTAATGGGACTGCCCTGCCCCAACATTTTCGCGGGCGAGCACGCCTTCCATTCGCGGCTTGAATGGGTCAGCCGGCAGGACATGGAGAAAGCCGTGCAGACCATCGTTCATCTCGCGATGATCTGGGAAGAGCGGGCTTAAACTCCGAACTTATTATCTAAGCATGATCTCCGCGCAAACGCCTCTGACGTTTGTCGCGAGGGAAAACCGGTTCCCACTTTTCGGATCATGCTTTAGCCGTCACGATCCAGATCGCGCCGTTAAGCGGCACCGTTTGTTCCTTCACGAAAGGCGTCAGTGCTTCGCGGATTGATTGGGTCGCGGCCGCAATGACGTCCGGCGGCTGGTCGGCCAGCGCACGGGCGGCCGGTCCGATTTCGAGCGCGCCCCTGACCGCGGCATCCAGCCCGCCCCCGACCGCCACGTCGAGCGCGAGATCACGGGGCTCCATGGCGATTTCAGAAAAGCCTGCCGCAGTCAGGACGCGCTGGACGCGCACTTCCGACGCAAACGAAAACGGGCCAGGATCCTCGGGGCCGACTTGCGGCATCTTCGGAACGTGCTGATACACCGCCTGGAGCGGCGTCATGAAAAAAGGATTTTGGCGCGGTTCGCGCCAGCAGGCGAAGGCTAGCCGGCCCGATCGGCGCATCGCTTTTCGCATATTCGCAAAAGACAGCGCCGGATCGGCGAAGAACATCACCCCGAACCGCGAGGCGAGCAGGTCGAAATTTTCCGGCGCGAACGGATGGATGGTCGCATCCGCGAGAACGAACTCAACCGGCGCGCCCACTGGCGTCACTTGCCGCGCCCGCGTCAGCATCGGCGCGGAGATATCGATGCCCATGACATGCCCGCTTGGTCCCACGGCGCGCGCGAAAGCGAAGGTGGTGGACCCGCTGCCGCAGCCGACATCGAGCACCCCTTCGCCGGCCCTGATGCCGGCGCGATCGATCAGCAGATCGGCAATCGGCTGAAGCAGGATGTCCTGCACCGGCTGACGATCGGCCCAACGCTGGCCGCCGGCGCCGTTCCAGTACGCAATCTGGTCGGCGTTTTGATCGTGCCCTGCGGGTGCGTCCATGTCGTTCGACTCGCCATCATCATATGAACGGAACCTCCGATGACAATAGCATAAAAATATCCTGCGGCGCCGTTGCTCATATTCTCGCGCGCAACAGTCGCGGCACGATGACAAAATATTTAGCGCAACCGCACGGCAAAACGGATTGAATGACGTCAGGTCGCGACGCCCAGGCTGGCACCGTGTTTGCACCTCCAAAGGCGAGCTTGGCGCGTACCGGGCCGATCCGCTAAAGGTTGAAGAATGATCGTCCGGCTTGTGGCATTGGCGGCCCTCACCATCTTGATCCCCGGCTTGGCGAGGGCGGACGATCTCGACAAAAGCGGCTACACGCTTTTCGATCCTGTCCCCGACGATCTCCTGCGGAAGTTCGCGCCCGACCGGCCCGCGAAGGGCTTTTCGGTTCGAACCGTCGATGCCGGGCATTTCGAGATCGAGACCGATCTCATCAGCACCATCATTTCAAATTCTCGCGGCGGCACCACGCACAGCTTTCAGGGGCTCGATCCGACCTTGAAACTGGGCCTGACCAACTGGATGGATATCGAGGTCCAGTTCAACGGACTGCAATATACCGAATCCGTCGATGGAACCTCGCCTTTCAATTTTCAGAACAGCACCGGCTTCGGCGACGTCTTCCTGCGCAGCAAGATCAACCTGCTCGGCAATGACAGCGGGCCCGTGGGTTTCGCGCTGATCCCTTACGTCAAGTTGCCGTCGTCGACGCCGCTCATCAGCAACGGCGCGGTTGAAGGCGGCTTGATCGCGCCGCTGGCGCTGCGGCCCGCCGATTTCATCGTCACGTTGATGACGGAAGTCGACGATCTAAAAAGCGCAACCGGCAACAACCGCTTCGCCAATTTCGTCAACCTCGTCAGCGTCAGCCACGCGGTGCCCGGCACCGAGGGCATCAACGCCACGGTCGAGTTGTTTTCATCGGTCGGCACCGACCCGGGCACGGCCCCGGTCTACACGCTCGACTTCGGTATGAATTTCCGGTTGAGCCAGCACACCATTCTCGATGTGGGCCTCAATCTCGGCCTCAACAGCGCCGCGCCGAAAGCGCAGGTCTACACCGGCATCTCGGCGAGGTTCTAAAAAAGCATCGTCGAAATAAAAGCCCCGGCCTGAGCAGGCTGTGTGGAAACGAGAGGCTCCGGTGATCCTGGGCCTCTTTTTTCATTTTTAGGGTCAGGCGAGCCTGATCTTGAGGCTTTGCGGGCCGATGAGATTGATG
>NZ_JBEKRB010000018.1:0-99972 GCF_049519115.1 Bradyrhizobium sp. | reverse complement strand
ATTTACGGCGCGTCCGGCTATTCAAATCCGGAGCGATGGGTTCCCGAGGAGGCTTACCGCTATTGAGCTGATAAAGCCGCTTCTCAAGTTGTCGTTTTTCCGAGAGAATTCGCGAGGAAAGTATCTTGCTAATCTGCTCGCGGAGCGCCCAAAGATCGTCGATGGGCAAGCTCTGCATGTCTGTCTTCTTCATGAAGTGCCCGACTAAGAAGTCATGATTCGCGATCTTGACCGTAACATGTCTTTTTATGGTTAACGCCAATTGTGAACATAATCAAAACTACAATCTAAAATTGATATTGATTCCGTTACACCTATTAGGTTGAACGATTCAATCCACAATCATTTGACCAAGGGGTGCTTTCCTCGGCGCAGCTTGTAACGGCTTCCCACGAACGGTAACTAATGCTCACTTTTCCGCGCAACTGTCGTACGGTTACAGCATGCAAATTCAACGGTTTGCGATCCGCGATCTCCTGTTGATAAGTCCGGTCAAGCACAGTGATGCAAGGGGTTTCTTTTCGGAGGTCTACCGTAGTGACGCGCTACTGGCGGCGGGGGTGAATGAACAATTTGTCCAGGACAACCACGTTTATTCGCAAAAGAGTGGCGTACTTCGCGGACTCCATTTTCAGGCGCCCCCGCATGCGCAAGGCAAGTTGGTGCGCTGCGTTAGGGGAGCCATTCTGGACGTAGCGGTGGATATTCGTGCGGGCTCACCTACCTTCGGCCATCACCTGGCGGCCGAACTATCTGCAGAGAATTGGCAGCAACTTTGGGTACCCCCAGGCTTCGCTCATGGCTACCTCACCTTAGAAGCAGACTGCGAGGTGGTGTACAAGGTCACGCAATATTGGAATCCAAGCGCTGAACGTGCCATTGCATGGAACGACCCTGCCCTAGCGATTGATTGGGGTACTTCTCTCCCGGAACTCACGATAGCGAACAAGGATCGAGATAATCCGCTCCTTGCCGACCTGGAGCCGGTTTTCCGTTACCAGCATGGGAATGTCTGATCATGCGGATTATGGTCACGGGGGGAGCAGGTTTTATAGGATCAGCCGTTTGCCGCCATTTCATTTTGGATTTGGGCCATCAGGTGGTTGTCGTTGACAAGCTAACCTACGCGGGAAATCTAGCTTCGCTAAAAACTATCGCTTCGAGCGAAAATTACGCCTTCGAGCGGACAGACATCTGCGACATCGAAGCGATAAGGGGGATTTTTTTAAAATACAAGCCAGATGCTGTTGTCCATCTTGCTGCAGAAAGTCACGTCGATCGATCGATTTTTGCGCCAAACGTTTTTGTACAAACCAATGTGGTTGGCACGTATGTCCTCCTCGAAGCCGCACGGGAGTATCTAGCCACAAGCAAGCGGCAAAATGACGGCGACTTCCGATTTATCCACGTGTCAACCGACGAGGTGTACGGATCCCTTGGCGATACCGGATTGTTTAGCGAAACGACACCCTATGATCCGAGCTCTCCCTATTCGGCGACAAAGGCCGCATCCGATCATATTGCGAGGGCTTGGTGTCGAACCTATGGTCTCCCGGTCATCGTCACGAATTGCTCAAACAACTACGGCCCCTATCAATTCCCAGAAAAACTCATTCCACTGACAGTTCTAAATGCTTTGCATGGCCAGCCTTTGCCGGTCTACGGCGATGGATCTAATGTTCGCGATTGGCTCTTTGTGGACGACCATGCTCGGGCTTTAGGGGCGATACTCGGACATGGCACCGTTGGTGCGAGTTATAACATTGGCGGACGAAACGAACTGCGAAACATCGATGTCGTTGGCATGATCTGCGAACATCTCGATCGATTGCGCCCGGCTCGAGCACCCCATAGACGACTTATCACGCATGTTACCGATAGGCCGGGTCACGATCAGCGATATGCGATTGACGCATCAAGATTAGAAACCGAGCTGGGTTGGCGAGCCCTGGAGACGATGGCAACAGGCATTCAAAAAACCATTCAATGGTACATCGATCGCACCGATTGGTGGACGCCACTCCGAACGGGAAATGCTATATCATCTGAACCCATTCGCTAGCTTCGGATAACATCGTGCGCTTGTTTGTTGTTGGCCGCGACGGCCAGGTTGCTAGCTCGCTTCGCGAGCTCGCGACCAGCGAGCCAAATTTCGTTATCGATTGCCGCGGTCGCCCTGATGTGGATCTTTTGCGCCCAGATTCGATAGAACGGGCCCTGTCCGCCTTTTCGCCAGATCTTGTTATAAATCCCGCGGCCTATACTGCGGTAGACCGCGCGGAATCGGAAGCTGAGCTTGCATTTGCGACCAACAGCGACGGAGCTGGCAACGTGGCCGCTGCAGCGGCTCAGATAGGTGTTCCCGTCATTCATTTGTCGACGGACTATGTCTTCGATGGGAAGAAAAACGCGCCCTACATCGAAACCGATCCAGTTGGCCCTCTCGGGGTCTACGGAGAGTCAAAGCTGGCGGGTGAGCGGGCTGTAGCCACGGCCAACGAGCGCCATATTATTCTACGCACGTCCTGGGTGTATGCTCCGTTCGGAAATAACTTTGTTCGAACGATGCTAAGGCTGTCGAGGGAACGCGACAAACTGAGCGTAGTTGATGATCAAGTAGGCTGCCCAACTTCTGCCCCCGACCTCGCATTCGCCATTCTTGAAATCGCCCGCAAGGCGCTCTCAAACGGCTGGAATGAGAAAATGGCTGGCACTACTCATATTTGCGGTCCCGACGAAGTTTCTTGGTGTGCCTTTGCGCGCAAGATCATGGACGTTTCACGATTGAAATGTGGTCACTCGGTCGAGGTTGAAGCGATTCGCTCAGCCGATCACCCCACACGCGCGGCTCGCCCGGCAAACTCGCGATTGTGTTGTGATCGATTAGCTACTACTTTTGATATTCGTATGCCACCTTTGAAGTCATCGCTTGAGAGATGCGTGGACTCCATTTTGAATCAAAACCAAAGCCAGTGATTGGAGCTCGGATTGAAAGGGATCGTTTTGGCAGGTGGAAGCGGCACACGTCTGCAGCCAATGACGAGGGCAATCTCCAAGCAGCTTTTGCCCGTTTACGACAAGCCCATGGTCTTTTATTCGCTCAGCACATTGATGCTGGCGGGTGTCCGCGACATTCTCGTCATCTCGACACCTCACGACCTTCCGCTATTCCAGACCTTGTTGGGGAGTGGCGAACAATGGGGAATATCGCTGTCTTATGCCGCTCAAGCGCGGCCGGAGGGATTGGCACAAGCGTTCATCATCGGCGCAAAATTCGTTGATGGAAGTCCTTCGGCACTCATCTTGGGTGACAATATCTTCTACGGTCATGGGCTCCCTCGCCTTTTGGCGGATGCGGCTTCCCGTACCGTTGGTGCGACTGTCTTTGCTTATCGAGTTGCTGATCCGCAGCGATATGGTGTCGTTGGATTTGACGGCAGCGGCCGCGCCATTTCCATAGAAGAAAAACCCAAAATACCGAAGTCAAGCTTTGCCGTCACAGGACTCTATTTTTATGACCGACAGGTCGTGGACATTGCCGCAAACCTGCGCCCCTCCTCGCGTGGAGAGCTTGAGATTACGGACGTCAATAGGTTTTATCTCGAGCGCGGACAGTTGTCAGTCGAACTTATGGGAAGAGGGTTTGCTTGGCTGGACACGGGCACACCAGACAGTTTGCTAGCCGCGGCTAATTTCGTTGCAACGCTCGAAAAGCGGCAAGGATTTCGAATCGCTTGCCCTGAAGAGATTGCGTTCAATCAAGGATTCATCGATCGTAACCAACTCGAAAAACTGGGTACGACGCTGGGAACAAGTGATTACGCCGAATACGTAAGGTCGTTGGCACGCCAAGAACCACATGGAGGACCTTCGGCAACGGCCTCGTCGTCAACTGTTAGCTGAGGCAACTTGCTACAATGTTCTTGTCGACGCCAAGCGACTGAGTGATATTTTAAGCTCACGCGCTTGCAGGAAGAGTGGATGCCGATAACGTATTCCTAAGTCGTCTCTTCAAACTTTTCGTTACAGGCCGGCCGCTTTCAACCGTTCAAGTGAGCAGGCGGATCGGCCCTGTCGTCGACGAACCGCTGCTCAGCGTTCGCGCATGGCGTCATGCTTGTGTTCGCGCAGGGGTGCCAGTAAGAAGTCGATGATCCGCCGCTTGCCGGTTAGAATCTCGGCTTTGACCGACATGCCCGGCAGGAGTGTAGCTGATCGACCATCGACATTGAAGCTACCCGGCTCGATAGCAATATGGACTGTGTAGCGCAGGTGCTCGCTGCCCTCGACGTGATCGGTCTCATCCGCCAACCGTTCCGTTCCGTGAGCACCCGATTGATTGACCGGCGTCGCCTCGGCATCGCGGTCGATTGAAACCACCTCGCCGCCCAGCAAACCGTATCGCGTAAATGGAAAGGCATCGACCTTGAGCTCAACGTGCTGGCCGACCTCCACAAAGCCGATATCACGATTTTCGAGCACGGCCTCGACCTCAACCCGATCGTTGTCGGGCACAATCGAGAGCAACTGCTGAGCCGGCGTGACCACAGCGCCGACGCTCGCCACCTGCAGCTGCTGGACCGTGCCTGCGATCGGTGCCCGCAAAGTTTGTAGCTCAGCTCGGCGCGCCGCTTTGGCGAGAGCTTCCTCGGCCGCCCTCGCCCGTTCGCGCGCCTTCGAGAGGTCCCCCATCGCGTTGGTACGAATTTCGGCGGTGGTCGCCACGATCTTGTCATCGAGGCCGGCGATCGCAGCATCCAGCGAAGCGGTTTTCGCGCGCGTGATTTCGAGCTCGGAGCGGGTTTCGACCAAAAGCTGCTGGCTCTCAAGCCGGGCGATGACGGAGGCATTGCCAAGCTCGCTTGCTTTGGTGCGGATGTCCGCCCGTTCGGCCACCATTGGCAAGATCTGCTCAATCTTGATTGCCGTCTGCTTCAGCGCCTCGCGGTCGGCGACGTGTTGCGCGCGCTCCTGAGAAAGTCCCGCGAGCTGGCTCGCTCGCATGGCAATTTGGGAGGTGAGTTGCGCCTGAGCCCGCGCGCGGTCGAGCGTCGTTGCGGCGCCAATGGTTTCAAATGGCGCCTTATTGGAGCCATCGAGGAATCCAGTAAGCCGCATCTCGTCGAGTTTGGCGGCTACCAGGTCGTTCTGCGCACGATCGCGTTCGGCGAGTGCCGCGGTCTTGTCGAGCTCGATTAGGGGATCACCGGCATGGACCTGCTGGCCCGCTCTGACCAGCACCGCCGTAACGCTGGATGTTTCAAACGGCTGCACCACCTGGGTACGCATATGCGAAATCAGCTTACCGCTGGCGATTGCAACGATGTCGACCTTTCCGAATACGGTCCATCCCAGCCCGGCTAGGGTCAGCAGGCAAAGCACAATAGCACCTAAACGGCCGAGCGGATTCGGCGGCGTGTCGGTAATTTCAAGTGCCGCGGGGAGGAATTCGCGCTCACGCGGAGCGACACAATCAAAGGCCACAAAACGCAGCACAGCAGAACGGGCGCGCATCTTTTCTCCTAGCGTCCTACGGCCTGAATCCGGTGTAGCACGGCGTAGCGGCCGTTGCCTTCCACCAGTTGCTCGTGTGTGCCGTCTTCCACGATCATTCCGTTCTCGATGGTGAGAATTCGGTCGGCGCTGCGGACGGTCGAAAGCCGGTGTGCGATGATCAGCACAGTGCGGCCCTTGACAATGTCGCGCATGTTGCTCTGGATGATGCTTTCCGACTCGTAATCTAGTGCCGAGGTCGCCTCGTCAAAGATCAAGATGCGGGGATCGCCGATAAGGGCACGCGCAATTGCGATCCGCTGGCGCTGTCCGCCGGAAAGAGATACACCCCGCTCGCCGATCGAGGTATCGTAGCCTTGCGGCATCTTGCAGATGAAGTCGTGCGCTCCCGCAAGCTTCGCCGCCGAGATGACCTTCTCCATCGGGACTGCTAGATCGGCTAGCGCAATGTTCTCGCGCACTGACCGATTGAACAAGATATTTTCCTGCAGCACGACGCCAATCTGCCGACGCAACCAGGATGGCTCGAGCACGGTAGTATCAACGCCGTCGACCAGCACCCGTCCGCCCTCGGGTTGATATAGCCGCTGAGCGAGTTTTGCGATGGTGCTCTTGCCGGATCCGGAGGGGCCGACGATGCCGACAACTTGGCCAGCGGGAATCTTGAGGCTGACATCGCGCAACACGGGTTGGCTATTGATGCCATAGCGGAAAGTGACCCGCTCAAATTCAACAGCTCCTTCAAGACGCGACTGGCTTGCCTGGGCGCTCGTGCTGTGCGCCTCGACCGGTGTGTTAAGAATGTCGCCGAGCCGTTCGACAGACAGGCGAACCTGATGAAAATCCTGCCAAACCTGCACTAAGCGCAACACGGGACCTGAGACCTGGGAAGCGAGCATGTTGAAGGCGACAAGCTCGCCGACCGTCATCTTGTTGGCGATCACCAACCCTGCACCGATGAACAGCGTCAGCGCACCGACTCCCTTATTGAGGAGATTAGAAGCTTGGGTCGCCCAATTACCGACCTGTGAGACAGCGAAGGAAGCGCCGACATAGCCCGCCAGTTGCTCCTCCCAGCGTCGCTGCATTTGCGGTTCGACCGCCATCGCCTTGATTGTTTCGACGCCGGTGACACTCTCGACTAAAAAGGCTTGATTTTCCGCGCCACGCCGAAATTTCTCATCAAGCCGACGGCGGAATGCTGGTGTCGTACCGAGCGAAAGCATTGCGTAGACCGGAAGCGCCCCGCACACCACAAAAGCAAGCGTAGAGCTGTACACAAACATTACCCCGATGAAGACCGCGCCAAAGCCAAGATCGAGCACCAGCGTAATTGATGAGCTAGTGATGAATTGGCGAATGGTCTCGAGCTCGCGCACCCGCGCCACGCTGTCGCCGACCCGGCGGCTTTGGAAATAGGCCAGCGGCAAGCGCATCAGATGCCCGAACACCCGAGCACCGAGCTCGACATCGATTCGATTGCTAGTATGCGAGAACAGATAGGTGCGCAGACCCGACAGCGTCGCCTCGAATATGGCGATCAGCGCAAGTCCAGCGACCATCACTTCGAGCGTCGAGAGGCCGCGATGCACCAGCACCTTGTCTATCACCGTCTGAAAGATCATAGGTGTCGCAAGGCCAAACAACTGGATCACGAAGGATGCGATCAGCACTTCCGCGAGGATGCGGCGGTACTTGTACAACGCTCCACAAAACCAGCTCAGATCAAAGCGCCGAGCCGAGTCCGAGAGCTCCGCGCGCTTAGCTAAGAGGATGAGGCAGCCGTTCCATTCCCGATCGAATTCAGCCAAGCTCAACAATCGAGGTGAGGCGTCGTCCATACCCTGGACGAGAACTTGATCGTCGTCGGTGACCTTTCCAACGACTACAAAGCCGCCCGAGTGCAGCACCGCCAGCGCCGGCAGCGGCGTCTTGCCGAGCCGATGTATCGATGATTTGAGGGCTTTGGCCTTGACTGGAAATCGGGTCGCCGCGCGCAACACGTCGTCGATGTCGAGCTGGCTCGACTTGCCTGCATCATGCTGTATCTTGGCGGGATCGGCGACAATGCCGAGGAGATGCAAGGCGAGCGCCAGCGACCAGGCACCGTGATCCGTACACGCGCGCATAAAAACCCCGCCCTACAGCGTCCCCAAAAGCGACAAACAAGTCGTTAGGCAGCTAAAGCGCATTGGGTTATAACGCCGTTAAGCGGCATGCTTAAAGATTTGTTCCCGCCGGACAACGGCTGCTCCCAATCGCGGGGCAACCGTCTCCGACTTCCCGTTAGCTCAATGGTGAGGCCAACGTTTGCGGATTGGAGCTTTGCGGCTGCGAGGACGACGACGTCGTGCTGCTGCTCGTCAGCGAGGCGATGGCCTGTAGAAAGCTCGAAGCCTTCGTCGCGACGGTTACACCAAATGCCTCGGAGGTTGACACGCTCCCGGCGTTGGTCGCGGTAACCTCCAAAGTCAGTGAAGTCGCCGCGGTTGGCGCGGTGCCGGTGAAGGTATCGGTCGTGGCGTTGAACTTCAGCCAGGCCGGCAGGGCTGTGCCGTTTGACTGGCTCGCCGAATAGGTCAACGGTTCACCTTGTGGGTCGGCGAAGGTGTTCGCGGCCACCGCAAAGTTGACAGTTTGCCCAACCGTCCATGTCTGTGCGGCGGTCTGAGCCGTCACAACCGGGGCTGACGGCGCTGGCGTAGCAACCGCAAAAGTCTCTGAGGTCGACAGGCCGTAGGTGTCGGTCGCGCTGACCTTGATGGAAAGACCGGCCGTGCCAACGGGAACGGTCCCGGTGAACGTTTCAGTTGATGCATTGAAGCTCAGCCAGGACGGTAGTGCTCCACCATTCGACAGCGTTGCCGAATAAGTCAATTTGCTGCCCTGCGGATCTGTGAAGGTGTTCGCAGCCAGGGCAAAATTGACGACCTGCCCCAGCTTCCAGGTTTGAGCTGCCGTCTGCGCCGAAACCACCGGAGCCGACAGCGCCGGTGCCTTGCCTTGACCCGCATTGTCGGTGGTGATGACGTCGCCGTCAGCCAGTAGCGCTGAGAGGCTGACCTCGAAGGTTGTGTCCCAAGTTTGGCCTGCCGCTGTCCCCCAGGGATTGCGGATCTCAAGCATTCCGGTGGAGCTGTCGTAGCCATAGATCGACATGGCATGATCTGCAACAAGCGTCGTCTTACCGCCAGAGCTCGCATTCGTGTAAGACGACAAAATAAGGTCATCACCCTGGGCGAAGTCCGACTCAAGAATGGACAGCACGCTCGAAGTTGTGTTTCCGGTAGAATAGCCCGTGACCCCGAAAGAGGAATTGTAGACCACTTTCATCCAGGAGCCGCCACTGGCGTCGAAATCGGTGATCGCCGAAGCGCCGGTGATCTCCTCGAGTGCCATTTCCGGCGCGCCGCCGTTGCCGATGGTCGAAAAGGAGTTACCATCGTTGAGGTAGTTGCCGGTCACTACACCACCGGCTTGGAGCTGCGCGTAGGCCTTTTCGGCTAGGCTTGCCCAGATATCGCTTCCGGAGTTGAAAATCGTGCCGCCGTTCGCCAGGGAAGCATTAACGGTGACGTATTCGGCGGTGCCATCAACATAAAAGCGAACGCCGTAGGTGTTGTTACCGTTCGCGGCGAACATCGACGAAATGATCCCGGAGTCCTGGTTGGCCACCTCGGCAAGACTCGATAGCAAATAGCAATCACCGAGATCTCCCTGGTTGATGTCGCTCATGCTTGGGCCGGTCGACGCGAACAGCGGCTTGGTCGATGTTGAATACGAGACAGAGAAATTGCTGCCGTCCACTAGAACCTTCGACGACGGAAGATCGGTCCCCAAAAACCACTTGCCGACCAGCTCGCCGAGTTGGGTAGCAGTGGCACCGGCCGCAAGATTGCCAAGCGTCACGGAGCTCGCGCCGCCTCCAGTCCAACTCGCGTTGGCCGCGTTGCCGTTCACCAGCGCCTGCGTCATATCGGTCAAGTAGGTCGAAGTCGACATCCCGTTATTGAGATTGGCAGCAATGGTCTTGAGGTCGCTAAACTCGGCGGCGGTCAGTTTGCTAGCGGTCGATGTGAGTGTCGCATCGAGATCGGTGAACAGCTTGTCGAGACCGGCATAAGTAACAGTGCCATTGACGTCGGCGGCAGCCATGTCGGTGGTAATTGAAGCCGTCTGCAACGTGCTCATCCAGGAGGGAGCCGAAGAGGAACCGGTGGTTTTCACGGTAACTGTTGAGGTCGCAGGCACCGTAGCGGAGCTCGAGACCGTGCTAGACGATCCGGCGGCCGCCTAGACAATCCCATTGGGGGGAGCCACATGGGGGGGCGCGGCGGGCATCGACGAGGATGGCGCCGAAGCCATGACCGGTGCGGCTGCCGGGGCAAAGGACGCCTGCTGGCCCATCGCATTAATAAACGAGCCGTCTCCTCCAATCGAGCTATCGTCGAAAGATCCAGCATTAGTCTGATGGGAAGTATCATTATGCGACTTAATCGACATTTGGATGCACTCGCGCTCAACGGGTGAAGTTTGATGGATTGGCGGACGTCCGAGGGCAACCTACTCGCAATCTCTTTCCACCCGCCTAGATCGTTCGATCGAATTTTAAGAATCGAGATAAATTGCTGATGCCACGCAACATTCGACCGGCCAGTACGGACGCGGTAAGGTGGATCATCGGCACCGTTTGGGGTATTCGCCGATTGTTAACCCCATCAGCCAGATAGATTCAGACATGATCGAAAGAAACCGCCGAGCCTGAACTCACACCCTTTGAACGGGTGAGATTCGGAACGACATGAAAGATGCACGATGCGCTTTGCTGCCGGTCTCGAACAAATTGCGGACCGAGAAAAACCCTACGTGGCGCTATTTCTCATTGGATCTGCGTGGTTCGAAAGATTAGATTCTCAAACTTCTGGCAGGTGGGAGGGTCTCGATGCGCAAGATCGCTGGGATTGTAGCGATGTTTGGAACGGCGTTTGTCCCGATCGGCCAAGGGAGCGTTGTCATCAAAGGCAAGACCCTGGACGAAGCACTCGCTAGAGTGCCTTGCAGGTTTATTTCCAAGGACGGAACGGATCTCAAAGTTTCGAACGTCCCAATTGTCATTGACGAGAGCGCTGAGCCGAATTCACTCATTCTCACAAACGAAAGCGAGATCGGTCCGATCAAAAAGAGATGCTTTTCGAAACGTTAGCGTCCCTTGCGAGCCTCATCAGCTTGGCATGACGTACTCCGGGTAGAGCAAAGCCGCCCGGACGCGCGCCTCCAATAGCGCCGTATCGGGCGGGCGGCTTTGCGGTGGTCACCGGCAGTTCTCCGGTAGGATCGGGTTGTGACACGCCAACGCAACCGAGGAACCACCGATGACCGACGATATGATGAACCTGCGCACGCTCGGTGGAGAAGACCCCTGATGCCGATCTGTTGCGCGAGATGATCGGCTTTGCGGCCCGGCGTCTGATGGAGCTGGAAGTTGAAGGCCAGACCGGGGCGGCCTACGGCGAGAAGAACCCCAAGCGTCTGGCCCAGCGCAACGGCTACCGCGACCGGATCTGGGAGACCCGCGCCGGCACGGTCGAACTTCGCATCCCCAAGCTGCGCAAGGGTTCTTACTTCCCGGGCTTTTTGGAGCCGCGCCGCCTGGCCGAGAAGGCGCTCACCGCCGTGGTGCAAGAGGCCTACGTGCAGGGCGTCTCGACCCGTTCGGTAGACGATCTGGTGCAGGCCATGGGCTGACCGGCATCTCCAAGAGCCAGGTGAGCCGGCTGTGTGGCGAGATCGACGACAAGGTGAAGACCTTCCTCGCCCGTCCGATCGAGGGCGACTGGCCGTATCTGTGGATCGACGCCACCTACGTGAAGGTGCGCCAGAATGGCCGCATCGTATCTGTCGCAGTGATTGTCGCAGTCGGCGTCAACAGTGACGGCCGACGCGAGGTTCTCGGCATGGATATTGGACCGTCCGAAGCTGAGACGTTCTGCACCGTGTTCCTGCGCAAGCTCGCCCGTCGTGGCCTGCGCGGCGTCAAGCTGGTCGTCTCCGACGCCCATGAGGGCATCAAAGCCGCCGTCGGCAAAGTGCTCAACGCCACCTGGCAGCGCTGCCGCGTGCACTTCATGCGCAATGCATTGGCGTATGCCGGCAAGAGCGGCCGGCGCGTCGTCTCCGCCTTCATTGCCACAGCGTTTGCCCAAGGACGATGCTGAGGCCGCGAGAGCACAGTGGCGGAAGGTCGCCGACCAGCTTCGCCCCAAGCTGCCCAAGCTCGCGGCCTTCGTGGATGAGGCTGAAACCGATGTGCTCGCCTATATGACGTTCCCGCTCCAGCATCGAACCAAGCTGCACTCGACCAACCCGATCGAGCGCCTCAACGGCGAGATCAAGCGGCGGACCGAGGTGGTCGGCATCTTCCCAATGAGGACGCCATCGTTCGCCTCATCGGCGCAATCCTGCTCGAACAGAACGATGAATGGGCTGTCCAGCGTGCCCGCTACATGACGCTGGAAACCATCGCGCCATTGAGCGATGATCCAACCGTCAGCCTCCCGGCGATCGCCAGCTGACCGGCCCGGCCCTTGCCGGCGAACGCGGTGCCCCGCCGCCAGCTACACCAAGGGACACGATCACCCGGGTGGAATTGCTTCAGCTTGCTGATGCAGCATTCGACGAGGTGACGCTGCGCATACAGATGTTCGTCGAGCGGGCATTTCAATGATCGCGAGGGGTTGTTCGGAATGACGGCTTCGGCGCCCTGCTCAGCAGCAGCATTGCGAATGTGGTCGGCATCGTAAGCGGTGGCGGCCATGACGAACTCAGCGGGCGCGTCTTCCAAAAGTGTGGCAGCTTGTGGGGCGTCACCCTTCTGACCGGCCGTGAGGACGAAACGGACAGGGCATCCCAGTCCGCGCACGGCCAAGTGGATCTTGGTGCACAGGCCGCCTCGCGAGCGTCCGATAGCCTGATCTTGAGCCCCCTTTTGCGCCGCTGGCGTGCTGGTGGGCGCGGACAATTGTGGAGTCGATGATCAGGTACTCGAAATCGGGGTCATTCGACATGGCCTCAAAGACCCGCTGCCAAACGCCTTTCTCGCTCCAGCGGCCGAACCGCCGAAAGACACTGTACCACTCGCCGAAGACTTCCGGCAGGTCACGCCAGGGCGCCCCGGTGCGGACAAATCCGGTTATCGAGCCCCGTCGAACCGCGCTGATCCGGCCGACCGATGATCAGGCCTGCGATTCGCGCCCATTGTTCATCACTCAGAACAAGCCGATCCATGACACCCAAGACTGTTCCCAAAAAGCAGCCTTGAATCGTGCTTCTGTTGATTTGAGAATCCCAAGAGTCCACGACCACGCCCTCTTCGCGGACGACTACCGTCGCATCTGGTAAAGGGGGGCAGCGCGGGACCGATGCAGCGTTGAGCTCTCACACGACGATGATGGCGGTTAGCGCGGTTACCGCAACGACCAAAGCCAGCATTGAAACGACGAATATTAAGTCTTTCATCTCATGGAGCCACGTTCTGTTAGCAGTTTCTACTTAGACCAATTTCGATCCTTGGATGTCACTTCGCATATTGTCGCGGTTGCGACTAAGCAAAGTTGGGAAATAGCGCCGGGCAGAGAAACCATAAATGATTCAGAGGTCCGTGGCCCTTTCTTTCCGCATGTTGTTCGTAATTGTCAGCCACGGACCGAATTAAGGATTAATCTTTAGCACGAAGCGCGGGCGCAAGACCCCAATCTCTGCCACAGACCGTTCTGTCAGCTCCGACGCATACCGTCAGCAGGCTCCTGCTCTCCGCAGTGGTTTCCCTTTAAGCTCGTTCGCGGCGCCGGCTAGAGCGGTTGCGTGGCGCGAGCCGAGTCATTAACCAGTATCGATGCACACGCTTTCCGGTGACCTAGACAGCGCCCCACCGCTCCCTAAACCAAACGGCACCATGCTGTGGGTCAACCGCAGCCGAGCGTCCATCACAGACTGCGCAAACGACAGAGAAGCCGGATTACGCCCACTGGCGGTTCTTGGCGCCATTGCCTTCGCCAATCCGAAACTCTTCCATTTTGTGGCCCGACTTCATCGCCGCCACAAGCCAACGCGGCAACTTGCGGCGACCCGACCACGTCTCGGACGTCTGGGGGTTGCGATATTTTCGGGAGAACACGGGGGTATTCGCGGCGGTGCTTCTCGGCGATGATCGGTGCCCCATCCGACCGGAGAACCGCGCCCATGCCCCGGTTAAGAACAGCAAGACGCTTCTCTGGCTCATTCTTTTCGGCCTTAATTCGCGCAGACAAGATCGCACTGAGCTTCTCATGTAGCGACCAGAGGTCGTCCAATGACATGGCTTCCAGTTCGAGTTTCTTCAGCGACATTCTGGGATCCACTTCCTACCCGGGCGGCTGTCATATTGCCGCGCTAGAAGTTAGGGGGCAGCAAAATGTTTCCAACAAAAAATGCATTTTTAACACGCCCGCCAGCAAATCAGCCTGCAACTTCGCGGAGTCGATAATCAAGCGCAAAACCCTAAGATTGGGCCACCAATCAACGATTCCTTTGGCTTGTGAGGTATCCGGTGCGCGATCGGAACACAATCCGCCCGCTCGTCGGGTATCGCCGCTTTACTCTTGCCTGGATAATGGCAACAAGAACAACTTTTTGTATATTTCTCAATATGTTGTTCCAATTCGACCTGCGCCACCACGGGCGCGTCACGAAGCGCGACGGGAACAACGAAGGGACCTCACGTCCTCGTGAAATTCACTACCTCAATGAAAATCCCGCGCGCCCCCGCAGTGAGCGAACTTACTGCTGTTGGTTTCCCATTGATTTATCGAGGTTTTTTAAATATCGGTCGCCTTATCAAAAAATTCTGAAAATAGCTCGAATAAAATAATGTATAAGATAACGATCACACGATTTTTAATTGAGCTTGCGATTTTGATCATTTGCCCGAGCGCGCATCATTGGAGCCGCCCGACGCCAATATCTCAACGCCGACGGGCACACGATGCGCAAACTAGATTTCGACGCGATGGATCTCGACGAGCTTTGGCTTCTGCATGAACGGCTCACGCAAATCCTCTCCGAAAAAATCAGCGCGGAAAAACTTGAACTGGAAAAGCGCCTTGCTCAGCTCAGCAGAGCTGAGCCTTTCGGCGAGGCCGACAAGACCAGCCGCCCTCCACGGCGCAAATATCCGAAGGTTCTGCCAAAATACTGCAATCCGTTTGCACCGGAGGAGACCTGGTCCGGACGTGGCAAACAGCCTCGTTGGCTCGTCGCGGCCCTTCAATCCGGACGTGGCCTTGAGGAGTTCCGCATCCCGAAACCAGCAGAGCCGCAGAGCGATGAAACCGATCACGGACCGTCGTAACAAGCGCGCCCTTGCGTCCTATGTTGAAAACCTAGTTCAAAACCTTCGGCCTGGGCCGCAGCGCGGGCCTATCGCCGAGGTCCTTGGCAAGACTGTCGCGGATGCCTGACATCTCAACCAACAGAATGTCGCAGAGCTCAATTTGCGATGCGAGCACATTCTGTGTGCTGGCCATGCCCGTCAGGACATGGCGCTGGGCTTGAGTTTGCCTAATGATGCTGAGGGAATCTCGTAAAGCACAGTCAAACGGCGCCCCGATAACGTTTATCTTTGTCATGGCAGCCCCACTACTCAACAGGAAGGCGGTCTAAGAGCAAAACAAGCAATTGCCGTACCATTCAATATGTGCGGCGCCCTCCAAAAAGGTTCAAGCAAGCTTGCAGGCGAACGGCCCCCAATACCCGTAAACTAGGCCTCGCTTCCAGAGGACGGTACGACGCAATCGAATCCCTTCGCGACGGGCGTGAGAGCTTGGGTGGGATGGACTCGACAATCACCCGGCATTAATACGTTGGCGCGGTTTTATATTTTTTAAATACGGGAACGTGTACCCTTCGGCTTGATTTGGATCTGTTTATATGAACGAAATCGTCGAGCGCGTGATGCAATCGGCTAGGAATGCACCGATATCCAAAATCTCCCGAACAGAATTGCGCAGCAAGGTCGGCAACTATGTTGAATTGCTTTCGTCCGCAGGCAAGCGGGATCCTGAAGAATTAACTGATCTCGGCATCGCCTATCTTCGTGGCATCATCGAGGGACCGGACCCGCGTTACACCGGCTGCTAAAGTTTCCGCTGCGGCATGTCCATGGGCGCCGTCGCGGCCGAAGGCATGAGTCAAGTCGCTCGACGTGAAATCGGCGCGAATTCAGCCTAGCTGGGCCCCGAGCAACCGAGAGGCACCCCCAAGCTTTCTGCACGGAAGGTTTTGATTCGAAAGAGAGCGTCAACTTAACTTATCGTATCGAAGATCGATGACATTCGATTGCCCGGTTGGGGCGTCATTACAGCCGGGCCCATGCTGGTAACTAGTTTTTGCGATCGGTACCAACTTCGGATCTGGTCTTACGTCATGATAATCCAGCCTTTCAGTTTGGGGCGGTCCTGTTCGATGGCCCCGCTTTGGGCAGACATGCCGCAATTCCGATTGCTGAAGCGGTCTTTAGTACCCGATGTCATTAAGAGCTATTTATGATATTTAATTATTATTTAAAAAACAACCTTGAAGCCGCCGGATTTTTAATCGATCACCGACGACACAGTTTCGCTGGAGCGCGAACCCGCAGGCGATGATGTCATACGGAAACTCCGACTACCAACCCATTCACGCTGGCCTGGCAACAATCTTGCCGAGCAATCGTCGCTGGTCTCCGCTGCGCGCACGTCATCAGCGCGACAGCCCCCGCAGTCTTGTCCGCTCTGCCATTTCAGCCGCTCGGTCGCGCTCCAGATCAGAGTGCGTCTGATGATCTCTCGCCTCCCGATCTCGAATCGATGGTCTGGAAGCGTCCAGCCCTTCCACAATCCGATACGGCAAAAAGGCAAGCCGCTCCTCATCGTCCGTGACGCCCCCTTAGAACGCCAAAGATAGCTGGTTCCGGAAAGCTCGCTGCCAACGCCACAAGGTTATTGTTATCCGGCGGGCCTTACCGCAGCACGTCAGTTGCTGTCGTTACCCGTCTGGCAAAGGTTCCAGTGACTAGCTTCGCCGTTTCTGAAATATCTGCAAAATCGGGTGTAGTGATTTCTTCCGAAAACGTCCGCATAATATATTACGCCCCAAATGACATACGTTTTGTTCCCTGCCCGAAACTCTTCAAGTTCTGCTTCCTTGAACGTTTTGTTGACCGCATCTGATGCGGCAATGCCCCCGCCAAGGGGGCTCATCGGTTCATTGTCACCGCCATAGGAAGTTGGATATGTACGCGGTGGCTTAACGTCCGACCCTGAAGACGAAATGATCACAGCATCGGTCAGGGTTCTGAGACCCAAAGCGGGAGTCTGTCCGACATTTTTATAATTGAGGCTTGATGCCATGTTTTTTTCGAACGCGTTTTGCGTCGAGATCCCGAGGACGCTAACGTAGGCGCGAAGTTGGCTTCGAGAGGTTTCCGCGGCCAGATCAATCGTTTTTTCTGTCGCTTCGGCCCGCCTGTTCGCAGCAAGTATTGCATAGCGGGAGACCTCAATGCTGTCGCTAACAGACTTGGCTTGTCGAAGAGCAAAATCGCGCATTTCGTAGATCGACCAGGCAATCCAGGCGATAGAGAAAATTGAAACTAAAGTGGCGGCCATCAACCATTTAGCAAATCGCTCCAATCGAATGGTGGATCCCAAAAGTGGGTCCGCCTTGGGCGAGAAAGATTCGATTTCCGGCTGCTCCTCCTCTTCTTCCTCTACGTGTCCTTCCTCGAAAGATGAATGAGAAGCTACAACCTCCAGAAAAGACGGACGGGAACCTACGAGAAAAGCCGGTGGGTTGGCTGCCGGTTTCGGACCATTGTTGTCGGCTGTGGTCATTGAAACAGTGTCTCAATCTGCGTCCTCGATGATATTCTACAATACCCTACGATGTTTAACGAGTATTTGGATACCATTTCAAGCCCTTTCGCGATTGGGCTCAGCCGTCAGCAACCATCCCATTGAGCGCACTGAAGCTTGTGCACCAATCGTCGGGATCATTGGGGTCGGCCGACAAGGTAAGCCCACGCCGAAATCGTAATAGCGGCGGGTCCGGTTTGCTCATCTATTGCAAGTGACTACAATCGGCCTGACCACCACCTGCGGGAAGCGCGTTGCTAATGCGCAGGGACTAAGACACCGGTCACGATCGCAAGCTATGCATGACCTTCTGGCGCTGCGATGGTTTTCGATGGATTTCCGGGGCTAATCCCTAGGGCCATGCGAATGCGGATTCCCGCGCGATTACTTCGACACCTTGGAGTCGGCATCGCCTACTGTTCCCCCATTCTTGACGCACTTACTAAAGTAAGTCTGTGCATCCTTGCCGGATCCCTTTGCGCTCCCTGCGGCGGGATTGCCGATCAAGCGGGGAGGAAACGCCTCGGCAGTCAGCGCTTGGCACTTTTTAGCGAGTTCGACCGTGATGGCCGAGGTGCCACTAATTAGCGGTACAGACGCCAGAAGGAGCAGCGTTCCAGTTGTGAGCGTCCGGCTTATCATGGTGAAGCGCCTTGACTGAGGGGCACAATTTTGCCGCTCCTGCGACGGTTGTATGCCGTCGAGTTTTGACACTTTTATCTGGCGATCAGAAAATGCTCGAGTCTTTTGCCAGCCTTAAGCTGCGCCTGCACCCAGTGGGGTCGTTTTCCGCGGCCAGACCATTTTTCGGCGGGATTTTTTGGGTTCTGATATTTCGGGTGCACTTTGGGATAGGCACGACGGGGCCGATCGGGGCTAATCGTGTTATCGGAGTTTTGAAGCCTACGTAGACGCTCTTCGAGCTTTGCCTTCTCCTGGCCTATCTTGCGAGCCAGGGTTGATGTCACCTGTTCGTGCAAACTCCATAGCTCATCGATGTTCATGGAGTCGAAATCTTTGTTTTTCATTAAAGCGCCTCTCGTTGTCCTCAGGCTACCGTACACTCTGCGACGGGACACTCACATGAGTCGGAGTTAGAACCAGGGGTTTGATTCGAAACAACGAAAAATGTCATAATCAGGCCCCCCCGAAAATTCTAGTTGACTCCCGATGACCGCAAAAGTGGAGTGGGAAGCCGGCGGAGGCCCCTTGAAGCGCGTCGGACCATTGGCGCAAGTGGCTAGCGCGGTCGTTTTTCGCCCGCCGAAATAAACTTGAAAGCGAGTTGCATAAATCGCTTCACTTCAACTCTCGACAGCCTCTCTCGAACCCTCTTAAGCAGTTCAGATCGTTGATCCAATAGCTGGATTTGGACAGCAGCGCCGGCGAACACCCACAAGTTGACGTTAATCGTTATTCACCCTCAAATTATTAAATCAGTGCACCCCAACAAAATAGGGTCTTTGTTGTGACTGTGTGCGCTGGATCGCGTGATTGTTATCGATTTATAGAATTGTCTTCCCAATAATATTTTTCGAAAACGGGCGGTTTCAAGCTAACATCTGCGAGGGTCCTTCCAAACCAAAATGCACGAACGAGTTCCCACAAGCGGGCGGGCGTCGGCCGAACGGAGAATGGCTTTGAGCGCGAAAAAGGTTGCAACGTTGCTCATCCTATCCGCCCTCGCTTCAGCCGTTGCAACTTTGGCTTCGGCCGAAGACGGAGGTCTCAGGAGCGGCGGTTTCCACGGACGAAACCTTCACAAGCGAGGCTCGATCAGAAACGGATTAGTCGTGGGTGGGATCATCGTGGACGGCTATGGATACGGCGGCGAAGCCAATGGACCTGCCGGCACGAATGGACCTAGCAACGGCGCCGGTAACGCCAATGAATATGGTGACTGGTACGGAATCTCTTCCAATCACCGTGAATGCCCTCTTTTCCGGCAGCGTGTGCTGACTCCCGATGGGTGGCAAGTTCAGATGGTTCCGGTCTGTTAGAGGATGCGGACTTTAGCCTGAACTAAGGAATGGACGCTTGATGATGTAAATTATCACGTCAATTCGAACCGCTTTCGGAGCTCAGCCACGAGAAGCGGTAGTACTTTTCTGTAAACGGACGCCCTCGCCGAGGTCGTAGCTCCTGGCGCGAAGGTCATCATCGCATTCCAGTGCGCTCCAAACCCGTACACCGTCAGATCGACACCGGTCTCGGGGAAACCTTCAATCTGGCGAAGCCCCCTGACAACATGCTCGGAAATCTCTTCCGCGTTCTTCGACAGTTTTGGTCCCGCGTTTTCGGTAAGGGCATAGGCGGCTGCGAAGAGGCCGATCTCGGCAACCGAAAGAACGTCTTCTTCGGTAGAAACCGGTTCACTTTGACTGGCGATCCTTTCATCGGGTGGCGTCGTTGCCTTGCGCGGAGCGGGGGCATCGTCGGTTTCAAGCTGGTCGACCGAAGGTCTCGCCGCAACAGAACGATTTTCGATTTGCTGGGCTTCAGCCTGTGTCTCGATGCGTAGCAGTTTCTCGATTTCATCCGCGATTTCAGCAGCGGTGGCATCTGTCATGGCAGTGGCAGTGGGGAGTTGGTCAATACCTTCCTTGCGCGACATTCCGAGGTGGAATGTTACGTGCCTTGGTCTTTTCTGAGGGACGCAGATTTCAGCCAAACTAGCTGCCCAATCTTCCACAATACGTCGGACTTGGCCGACTTGGACAGGCACCGGCTTATCCTCTTTTTTATTGGCGTTGACCCCTTCCCTCCTGACAAAGCCTAGCAGTGACTTTTCATCTTCGTCGTTCACTTTTCTCAGGATCCTAAAACAACAATTTTAGCACCGACCAGAGGTAAAAGATAGCCAAACAGCCCCCAACCTGCCTGGATTGGGCTAGCTAGCTTTTTCCGAGAACATGGTGAAACGGTGCGCCGTAGCCGAGCCGGGCTAAGAAGCAAATCGCGCGGTATTGGCGTGACCTCTGCAAAAGAACGGAGAGAACGCACCGGGCAAAACGAGACGTTTAAGGCCATGCGAGAACATTCAGCTGGAGCGCCATGCCGATATCCGAATATCTGAAAACCCTTCGTGCGAAGATCGGCCGCGATCTCGTAATGCTTCCGGCGGCTTGTGTCGCGGTCATTGATGATCAAGGGCGGCTGCTTTTGGGGAAGGAAGCGGAGACTGGCCTTTGGGTGCTTCCGGGCGGCGCGCTCGATCCGAACGAACGTCCGGCTGATGCGGCTATCCGGGAATGTTTCGAAGAAACCGGGCTGCTCATTGAAATCACGGGATTGATCGGTGTCTTCGGCGGCCCAGAATTTCTAGTTCGATATCCGAACGGGGATGAATGCTATTACATTTCGACGGCATTCCGAGGCACCGTCATCAAAGAATCGGGCGTATCAAGCGACGGTGAGCTAACTGAAATTGGCTATTACAGCCAGGCAGAGTTTGAAAGGCTGGCAACATCGCCGCAAACCAAACTCATCGCGCGGACGACCTTCGCCAACTCCAACAACCCCTTCTTTCAACCTCCGATGTATTCAGCCATAAACCTAGAAAATATACTGCACCAGACGAAGAAAGATCTCGGCTAGGCCAGCCTGCGATCAGGTTACGTTCGTTACTGCTTGCGCCGTCGCAGATCAGGTTTGAACTGTCGATCTCAAGCCCCATACCATCCAAGGCGGCATCCCAGCCTCCGTCGATCATCTCCGGCGAGCGGTATTTTGCGGGTCACTACTCATAGAACCACGACGAATTAACAATATTTTCAGGTGACGATTTTCCCCACGTTAAAACGGATAGAGCAGGTGCCATGGCTTGTCCGATTAGCCGACAGCACTGATATCAAGCTTAACGAGTAGGTTTCATTGAGACGACATCTGGCTGCGGTATTAGAATTGCCAGATCTATTTTCGAGGAGATCGCGCGACCACGTTGGGCGGGCATTCTCAGGCCAGTGACAATAGCCGCTGACCGTTTTGCTCAACATCTAACCGATTGCGAGCCCAGTTTTTCTGCCGAAAGCAACGACAAACAGCAGTTCGATGGGACAGCTTTGGTTTACCTTCTTTTGGAGCCAGACGAATATTTCAAACCGTGCCCAACAATGACGGATTGCAGCAACAAACTAAGCATTTTTGACTGCGAGAGATTTTGTTATGAACAATAATGTCAATTTTCAAATGGTCTGCGACACCTGCGGCTGCCTCGGAATCAAGATTGAAAATCCCGAACAGGCCTCTCGAGAAACCCTCGTTTATTGTGGTGATTGCGGCAACTCACGAGGAACGGTCGGCGCATTAAGAGACCTGTCCGTTCGATCAGAGGCCCCCGCGATTCCACACACGAGGCGAGAAATCAAGATGAAATCTTGCAGCCAGCTTGTCGCCCTTCATCAAGAGTTGCAAAGCCTTCGTCGAAAAGTCGCGATGGCCGAGTCTAGTCGAAAGTCATAGGTCTGGAAGCGGAGGCGAGCACATCTTCGGGAATCATTTCGATGAAAGCCGCGCGATTGCTAACACATCAACGCAAAATCGATCGCTATCAGAGGCTTCTCAACGAACTGCGCTTCATCGAACAACAATTGTCTGAGGAGCGGTCTAAGTTGGCGATGCTACAGTTCATGAACCAGTTGCATTCAGCGTCGAACATTTGGCTCCCCGACGGGCCGCAATAGCACGGTCAATAAATTCGCCGCTGGGATCGAGCGCGAAGTCGAGCGCAGCTGGATCACCTTGCACGAGAGCGGCACCAACCTGAAATTCGCCCAAGCCGGTTTATACCTTTTCGCTTGATGTCGATTACAGGATGTCGCCGCCTGCGGGTTTCTCTGATCTTCCGTAGAGTCCCCTGATCAGAACCAGCACGTCACGTAGCGCTGCCTGATAGCCCGAGTGCCAATACTCTTGCTCGGGCGCTTTCGAATCGGGATTGTCGTGGTCGCTGATCACATAGGGCGCCTCTACCGCAATCCAATCGCGGATACCATCCAGACGGTCTTGAATTGCCAAGAGGACCGCGGGGTCGATCTCTTCCATGGGAACTCGCTAGCGGCCAACTCCGCCAATAGGACCACGATTTTGGTTAAAAAAAACAAAATAGCGGGCCCCAATATCTGTCTTATCCTCAATCGTCTCGGAAATACGGACGCCGGTAGAGCATTTTGCGCGGCGGGTAAGCACCGCGGCCAACTTAATGGAGCCGCTGGAGCCAGTAATCGATCGATGCTTTCGCCTCCGCGACTGCTCGATGTTCGTCTACATGGCGGCCGCTCACGTTGAGCTTTGGGATCGTCGACTCCCATCCGCCTTCTTCAAGCCGCCGCACTTCGTATTTTTTTATATTCCGTCGTCATGCAAAAACTCAAAACCAAAATTATCGATAATTGAATCAGTCCACTTAAACCACCTGACGGCGAGCAAACAGTAACGTCAGTATGGTCAGAGCCAAGAAGAGAAATCCGAGGTTACCTCCAGCGCACTCTCAATGCTGATTGTTGAGATCCAAATGGCTCACGGCTCCATTTGGAGTCAAAAGCGGCGTCGCCGCAAAGCCCAAGCACGGCTGACTAACCGCCGAATTTCGTTCTCTCGCGATCTTGTTGTGTTGTAGCAGCGCTGCAAAATGCAAGCGCTCCAATTCGCCCGGCAACCTTAACTGCTAAGCCTGACGTAAATTTCAGTAACTCGGTGAGATGGTCGCTGGCATCAGGTTTGCTGTTTGAATAGATGCATCAACATGCGTTCCAAAACGGACCAACGCGAGGCTCATCGATGACGAATTCGTACCGATCCGAGACGCTCCGGAGTATCGCAACGAACCAGCTGCGAATTGCAACACTTATTAACACTCTGACGCGGTCGGCGAGCATTCTTGCGGCTGATATTGAACATGAAGAAGCACAGACCAGGGTCCGTGATCTGCGAGACCCCGGGTACCCCGAATTGGCGCGAAACCTGCGGACGCGCAGGGATAACCTGCTGGCGACGGTCACTTCACTCGAGGCGATAAGGAGACCCGATAATGCTACCGCCGACTAAACTCTCAAGCAAACATGCGAAGCTCGCTTGGCGACTGTGGCGGCGCGAAGTCAACATCGTTGCTCGTTCGAATTATTCGCAAGTTTCCCGGGCCGCCTTGTGAGCCCCCAAAAGGTAGCCTCGAGCACTCCTCTTCGCTTTGAGATTGGATTCAATCGAATCACCACGAAGCGCCACTGTCCCTTTATGCGTTGCGTGGAAAATGAATTTATGTCCTTCGGATATGACGAACGACAATCGCTCGAGCTCACCGGGCAGCATACACGCTCACCGGCGTTGCCCGCTGGCAAGAAACAAAAAGACCGCCCTCGCGGGGCGGTCTTTCGTTAGCTCTCATCGTCGACAGATCAGGGTCTAGGTTTAGCCCCGCCGATTTGGTTACCAGACGCGATCCTAGCCGAAAGTGAATTCGTTTACGGAAAGAACTTTCGCAAACTCTGACTTGCCGAGCACAGGCGCTGCTTCGGTTGCACGAGAGCAGGACCTACGTGCCAAAACCGTCTGCATAGGCCGCCTCGGTGGCGCGATGCGTATCGCGTTACAGGTCAATCTTGCCTTGTGGATCATGGTAGGCTGCGCGATCGTCGACATTGCGCAGATAGCTGTTCTAGGTCAACAACCATGTCGTTGCTTTGACCGTTAGCCAACCAAGCGCTGACCACCAGCCAAACGTCGCGACCGCGGTTGTGGCCAAGAAGCAAGCGCAGAAAAGCCGCTCCGATGAACTGGAACTTCCAAGCACAGAGCTTGCAAGGCTCTCTTCGGTCAGGTGGCTCTCCACTCCCTGCCAGGCGCTAGCCGTATCCAGTACCGAACCATGTCCGCCAGATTGCAACTTGACCAACATAAGTTGATCCTCACACAGTCGCCGTTCTAAAAAGCGCAATTCGGCAGAGCTAAGATTTGAACTAAGGAGCTTTTGAAAGCGATCAATATTTCGTTGGAGTGCCCGTAAACGCGCTGTTTTTTCGTCCATCAGAATTACTCCTACAAAATGAACTTCGAAAATTCAGCCCGCTTGGCGATTTTTTGTTAGGATGAGGCCATCCTCTGACTTCTTACAACCAAAAATTGAAGTCCGATCAGGTTCCATCTAGCAAGTCTTTCCACTGAAATTCAGCAAATTTTGTGCCAGTGGCTCTAGGCGGAGCGGCACTTTCTCAACCCAACGTTGACGCCTTCGCTCCGTTTGCAAAATAGTGACTGATGAAATCAACGCGCCTCCGCGAAATGACCTTGTCATGACTGATCGTCGTTGGTCCTCGTCAAAAAATGCTAGCCCCCTTCGTGTTTCAGGAATGTGTCGCGGATCGGGAAAATGGTTTCAAGCGTTTCCATTCTGTCAACGTCGAGCTTCGCCTTTAGCCCGAAGCGCAGCAGGTGTGCAGTAGTAATGCATTCCGGTTTTGCAGCTCAGAAATTCCCGACTCTTCCCGGATCACGGCTTCCATGATCAAAAATCGCGCGAGTCTAAGTTCTAAGTCAGGCTCCGGTAGATGGCCTGTTGACGGTTGTTGAACGATGGCGCCAGCTACCGGACGGGCTGATAGAGCTTTACGATGAGACGAATGCAAACCGACGACTAAGCGTGGAGCTAATGACGGGTGGCCAGCGCCTCTGCACTTGCGAAAGCGGCCATAAGGGAAGATAGAGCTTTAAGCCTTTCTTCGGCCTGACTGACCTCTTTTCGGAGACGGATCAATTCTGCGTACTTGTCGAACAGACCTTCCGCAGCTTCGTTGTTCAGAATCTTGGTTTCCGTTCGGCGCAGACGTTCGTTGGCAGATGTTGTCTTACTCTTACGCATCATCCACCATTTGAGTCTCCTAAAAGTCTATTTTTCACCACGCGAACGCCGAAGAAGATTGATCGCGTCAGCCAATTCTTGGTATCAAGCAGCTTCACCAGCTGAGCGATGGCTTCGTCGGCATCACTCATTCCGGCCTCAATGTCTTCGGGCAATGATCAACCCGACCTGATGTAGCTCTAGGACTAGCTCCTGATCGTTCATCGCTTTCACGCACGTTGAATTTCGGTCGGGGCCGCTAAGGCATGGGATAAGCTCAGCGGCCCCTACGCGTGATTTGAAAATTGGCCGGTGACGCGGGGGAGTCAGTCGGTCAATATCGACGCGATAGATGACGATAACGGGCAACCACGCCGGCGCAATCAAACTCGCGCCTTAACCTAAAATGTCAGGGTTACTAGTGGCTGCTTTATTGTCGCCTACAAGCAGCAGTGACTCGTTGATTCAGAGTACGGCCCTCACCGGAAACTGGCGGGTTAGCGGAACCCTTCACTCCGACAGTTCCCTTAACTAACCAAGTGAAAAGGTCCGGGTAGCTGTTGACCAAACGTGCCGTCCCTTCGGCGACGGTCTGGGTCCAGCGCGGTCTTAAGGCCGTCCGCAGCTCAAGCTTCTCTATTACGATCTTGTCAGGCTCCGAGAGCGACGACGCATCGATGCTGCTTATCGGGTCAATCAAGACCGTCCCGCGTTAGATCGGGAATCCATTTACGGTTCCAGGCGCCTTATGTGGCGGCGGCCTGATTGTCGCACCCAGGATGGAACCGACCCGAGCCAGTCGGCATTGCTCCGGCAGAAACGAACCGGAGAAATCCCATGAAATTGATTATCCCTACGGCTTGCGTGGCCGCCATGTCGCTGGCTTCGTGCCGACGCAAAAGGGGGCATTAAGGGACCTATTGTTGGTGGCGTTGCCGGCATGGCGGGCCACGGTAAGCTCGGACCCGCCGCTAGTTGCGCGGTCGGTCATCATGAAGCCAATAAGAGGGACCCTAACAACGCGACCGCTCAAGCGCCGGACAAGAAGTAAGTCTCCCCACGTCCGCATCGAAAAGCCTCGCCCGCGGCGACAGGCGAGGCGTGGTTGGGACAGCTGTGTTAGGGGCCGAACGCGAAAAGCATCATAGCGTGATTCTAGAACCGCCAGCGAGCTTCTAATTCGCGTCTAATTCGCGTCGCCGCGAAGCTCGACAGACTGACACGCCGTTCATCGTCCCAGATCTTCAGCGTATGGCCGTCCGCGATGTCGCCCTTCGCCAAGAACTCCTTGAGGGCTACTGATGTGGCCGTCTTGATCGACGGGAAATGCCCGATAGATCGCCATAGCGACCGCCTAACCGAAGCTGACCAAAAACGCGGCGAGCATGCCGATCACCCCATAGCCAAGGTCAGCGTTTCGCATGCTTGGATAGTTGTCGGCCGATTCCTGCCCGACGACGCAGCAAACAGCGTGCCGACAGGTGCGCATTGCCCGCATGACAGCATAGCGCGCAAAGGATGGCAGGACTCCCGCCTCAAAACGTTTGGCTCTAGGGAGGAGCCGATATGGATCGCGATACGAAGCAGGAGATTACTGTTCTGGCCCTGGGGACGCTTGCTGCCCTGCCCGTCGTCACAGGCATTGGCCTTGTCATAGCGGCCTGTCCTTTGGCTTGGCAGCGAGGCTTGGGCTCATGACGGTCGTTGTGAAAATTATAACGGTTTGGTTTGGCCTGAACTTATTTATCCCGGCCTTCATCTATTACCAGCGTACGCCGAGCTTTCGGCATCGGGTGTTTCGGACGACCTTCGGCCTCTTCGCCTTTCCAAGCGAGCGTCGCTTAGCACACGCGCTGGTCTATGCAGCTCATCAGCATCGTTGATTGAGAGCGCGCATCACGTCATGAGGACAGTGACTAATGTCGCTGACATCCTCTCCGAGGTCACCTCGGTTGTCGCAGGCTCCGAGGCGCGCGCCAAGGGACACGCCGTCAAAATCCAGTAGGGCGTGCGCTAGGATACGTTCTTTGCTAGAACCTCTTCCGCGGGCCACGAATTTGGGCCCGGCTGACTTATTTTTTTGAGGTTAGTTTATGAGTACCCCAAGGACACGCTCGCTGGAACAGCTTCGAAACCTTATGTCCGAGCTTACGGTTCTGCGAGCGCAGGTGGAGGAAGCCGAACGCAATCGGTCACAGTCGATGGTCCAGTTCAATCGGCTGTTGAAGTTGCGCAAGCTCGAAGCCGCTCGCATCAGGCCCAACTGTACGCCACTTGCATCGCGCACAATATCATGCCCCAAAGGCCAAGATTAACTTCGATCGCCACCAGCATTGATTGTGCTCCCCGACGAGCGACGAAATCACCCGACTCGCGTCGCGGTAACAGCTGACTGTTACAATATGCGCAAAGTATGGTTCGCAATTGCGAGATCTCCTCGGCTTTCCGACATCAAGCAAATCAAAACCGAGGGACGACGCTCGCACGGCTGTCGCTAACGCGACACGGCACACACAGTACGTTTTTTTCGTTTGTCCGACTCGGGTTGAACGTGGCATTTTGCTTGGGGAGTAGGCCAGCGCGAGGAATTGCGATGATCCACAAGAATGCTTTTGGAATTGCCGTTGCAAGACGGCTGTAGCTGTGCCCGGGATCGTTCTCCTGCGGCAGGGAGGCGCTTCGTGTCCAAATCAAGCCGGCCTGAATCACGCGAGCGGCGCAACCCAAATTGCCGTGCCAAATCCTGCACTGTCCCGCATTCGCTTACTGGTCTCCAAATCCAACGAGCCAAGAACGGCAGTCACCGATTTAGAGTGAACATTTTTCTCGGCGCGCGCGACATATCCACCGACTGGGGATTTCAGTGCTCCAGTGACTAGCCAGCACCGATAAGCGATCATACTGCGCTTCGGCGGCGTTGCGTATGCGTGAACCTGAGACCGTGTCGAGATCAGACTTAAGGGACCTGAAAGTGAGCGGCTGGTCATTCCGATATCTCGATGTCCGCCAGATGGTGAGTCAATCTCGGCAGTTCGAAACGAAAGAACTCGCGCTCAAGGAAGCATGCTCCTATGACCGCGCGGGAAATGCCGTGTTATCGCTCGAAGGACCTGGTGATAAGCTTACAGCCGCAGATATCTCCGCATGGTGTGCGAAAAACGTTTCCTAAAGTTCTGAAATCCCGATCCGCGCCTTACCGACCGAATTGAGCTTGTCGAACGCATACGCATCCCGTTCGAAGCGCTCTTGCAAAAAAGCTAAAATTGAAATCTCGGCACAGTAGGTCCGTTCACGCTGGATCGAAGTCTGGCACGGGCTACCGGTCGATGGAGAAGGAGCGATTGTAAAACTCCTGCGCCCGTCGCAACCGGTTGGCCCACTCGCGTCGGGCTCGCAGAGCCATGTGTTTACGGTTTAGAAGCTGGGATCCGGAGGTTTCTCGAGCTTGTGCCCGGATCGAAGCGCCGCGACAAGAAGTAACGACCGCCCGCGCGCCGCCAAATCTGGTCAGTTGCAAAACTGCTCACATGTTTTGATGGGGGGCCAGCTCATCAGTCCGCAATCAACGTCACACAACCGGCTGCCTGTAGTCCGGAAACCGGCTCAAGACCGCGGCCCTCAAAAACTTGAAGTGGGAGATCGAGTCGGCGAGCGACCTCAGACGCTTCTGGCCATTTGAAATTTCTTCGCTGAACAGGTTTTGGTGGTGGCGATCGAGCGGTTCGCGATCCAGGTACTCGTCACTGGCATTTCCAACCGTTACCGCGGCGCGCGCCAGAACTTCCTCGACCCGCTCGCTCAAGCCCTTTTGCTCGCGCTCGGCTGCATGCAATGCGGCTTCGATCGCGTTCATAACGCCTTCGACGCGCTGGTTGTCGGTTTCCTCATCCCGTTGAGGAGAGCGGACCTTGAATCCGTCACGTCCCAGATGATCCCGGGCAAAATTGCGCGCGCGCGTTCGTAAAAATAGCTGGAACATAATCCTGTTAGAACCCCGAGACGGTCCCGAGAAGCGGGTGAAATCACTCGAAGATGGCTGAAGAATACTTACCGGCCCGAACTCACCTGGCCTGGCGCACCGTCGATATGACGTTTCAGCCCGCGTTCTTCTGGCTCGGTATTTAATTGGTGCACGATACCATGATTCACATCTTGAGCAAGCACCCCCCTCACGCGGCTTGCTCTTAAGACCGCCGCAGGTTGCAAGGCTATGCCGATTTGGCTTGCTCCAGATCTGCAAGCGGCGCCTCCCAGGCATCATAGCTATAGACCCAGTCTGGATCGGTGGGGCCCTTGAGCCACGTATTCGTGCGCGAACTGAGCTGCACGCGTGACGTCCGTTCCTTTCGCGTTGCTTCGAAGCGCCGGAACGCGTGAGCCGCGCCGTCGCGGTCAACTCCTTTGAGGCAACGCGACAGTACGGCCGCATCCTCGATCGCCATTGCGGCCCCCTGCGCCATATATGGCGTCATCGGATGGCAGGCGTCCCCAAGCAACGTCACGTTGCCGTCGCACCAGCGCGACAATGGATCGCGGTCAACCAGCGCCCATTTGTGCACAGCAGGGCAAGCTTCGAGGACGTGACGCACCTGGGGGTGAAAGCCGGCAAAAGCCTGCCGAAGTTCGCCGACGTCTCCCATTGCCGACCACGATTCAACCGCGAAGCCGGCGTCGGGCTGGCTGGTCACAAAATAGATCTCGCTGCGGTCCGGCTTCACATAATAAATGACGATATGGCGGTCGGGCCCCCACCATTTGGTGCAGTCATCGATTTCGTAGCCGTTCAATAGCGCTGCAGGAAAAACGGTGCGGTAGGCGATGCGGCCGGTGAAATTTGGCTTTTGCTGGCCAAACAATTCGTCTTTTACAAAGGAATGTACACCATCTGCTGCGACAACCGCATCAACGATCGTGTTCTCGCCATTGGCGAACCGCAGACTGACACGTTGATCTGCGAGTTGCTCGAAGCCAGTGAGTTTGTGCCCGAGGCGTATCAATTCAGGGGGCACCGCACTCGCCAGCGCTGCGTGCAAGTCGCCGCGATGACCGAGAAGATACGGCGCTCCGTATTTTTCTTCAGCAACGGGGCCGAAAATCATGTCAAACCGAATATCACCCGTATCATATTCCTTGTTGTTCCATGAACGCGGATAAAACGCCTCGCGTCGCAGCATCGGCTCGAGACCCCACCCGCGCAGGACCTTCATCGCGTTACAACCGATCTGGATGCCGGCACCCAGGCGTGTAAATTTCGTCGCCTGCTCATAGACCGTAACGTTGAGCCCGGCGCGAGAGAGTCCCGCGGCAGCCGCAAGACCGCCCATCCCTGCTCCAATGACTGCTACCGAGGTTTTTTCCATCGCTCCAGCCCACTGCTTCGATCGGATAATAGCTTACGGTTTTCATATGAGCGGTGCGGCACCGCAAACGATTAATTCTAACTCGCCGTGAATAATTCTCACGGTCACGCCCGTGGGATCATTGCCGTGAGTTTAGCTCACACTGCCTGACCTTAAGTCGTTTGCGCTCGCAGCCCCTGGCATTCAAATCTGCTGGTAACGACGCTCGGGTGTGGCAGGCTAACCAGCCGGCGAAAAAACGGTCGGATCAAGGGGGATATGGCGCAACATGCGGGCGATAGCGGACGGTGGAGGTAGCGAAAGACAAGCCGCGATCAAGCCCTGGTACGCAGAGCCCTATATCCGGGTCCTCATCGCGATCGGCCTTGGAGCATTGGTCGGCTATCTGTGGCCTGACATCGGCGCGAGCCTGAGGCCGTTAGGAGATGCCTTGATCAAGATGGTCAAGATGGCGATCGCGCCCATCATTTTTCTAACGGTCGTGCACGGCATAGCGAGCCTGGACGACATGGGCAAAATGGGCCGCATTGGCCTGAAAACGATCATTTATTTTGAGGCGGGCACCTCCATTGCCCTCCTTTTTGGGCTTCTTGTTGTCAACGTGGTGAGGCCAGGCGCCGGCATGCACGTATCGCCGGCTTCGCTCGATTCCAAGCTGGTCGAATCCTACGTCACACAGTCACATGATCAGTCGGTCGTTGGATTTCTGATGAACGTCATTCCACAGACGTTCGTTGGCGCATTTACAAACAGCGATACCCTGCAGGTGCTGTTCGTTGCCCTTCTGTTTGGCATCGGCCTGCAACGGTTTGGCGAACGAGGCAAGCCGGTCCTCCAACTCGTCGAGGCATTATCGAAGATATTCTTCATCGTCATCGGAATGCTCATGCAGATTGCGCCGATCGGCGCGTTCGGTGCGATGGCCTTTACGGTCGGAAAATATGGGGTCGGCACGATCCTGACCCTGGCCGGATTCATGCTGACGTTCTACGCCGCGTGCCTGCTCTTCGTGATTGTCGGGCTTGGCGTGGTATGCCGCCTCGCCGGCTTCAGCATCTTCAAGTTAATTCGATATCTGAAGGAGGAGTTGTTGCTCGTCTTCGGACTTTCGGGATCCGAGCCCGTGATGCCCCGCTTTATGGCAAAGATGACGGCGGCGGGATGCTCGGAGTCGACCGTTGGCCTTGTCATACCGACCGGTTACACCTTCAATCTGGACGGCACCTGCATCTACCTGACCATGGCGGCGGTGTTTCTGGCCCAGGCGACCGATACGCCGATGTCGATCCCGCAGCAGATCGTCCTGGTCGCCGCCTGCCTCATCGCCTCGAAGGGTGCGGCTGCGGTCACAGGCAGCGGATTTATCGTACTGGCCGCGACGATCGGGGCGGTCGGGCATGTGCCGGTCGCGAGCATCGCGCTGTTGCTCGGCATCGACCGCTTCATGTCCGAGGCGAGAGCACTGACCAATTTCATCGGAACGGCCGTGGCGACGGTCGTCGTAGCGAAGTGGGAGGGAGAGCTGGATCAAGAACGCTTTGCCCTGTCGCTCGACAATCCTGAGGCCCCCAAGCTATCTTCTTGAGGCTTGAAGGAGGCTTTGCCCGTATGAGAAAACTACCGCCGCTCAACGCGGTGAGGGCATTCGAGGCGGCTGCGCGACATGTCAGCTTCACCAAGGCCGCCGACGAACTCCGTGTCACGCATGGCGCCATCAGCCGGCAAGTTGCCTTGTTGGAAGGCTGGTTCGGCGTCAAGCTGTTTCGGCGGGCACCTTCCCAACTCACACTCACTCCGGCCGGGCATATCTATTACCGCGAAGTCACCGCCGTGCTCGACCGACTGGCGCTGGCGTCGATGAATCTGAAGCAGCAAAGCGCGACGTCAGTCCTGAGGATCAGCGCGCCGCCGACGTTCACCATGCGATGGTTGATCCGTCGTATCTCCTCGTTCCAGAGGCTCCGCCCGGATGTTGAACCGCGGTTAACGACTTCAATTGCTCCGCTCAACATCCAGGATACGAGCTTCGACGTCGCTATCCGGGGAAATGTGGGTGAGCCAGCGGCCGGTTGGCGGTCACAGCATTTCATGACGGAAATGATCGCGCCTGTTTGTCACGTCGACCTGCTATCCGGCTCGCCCTTGAAAAGGCCGGAAGACCTCAAACACTACACCCTGATTACCTATCTCACGGAGCCTTACCCCTGGAGCCAATGGTTTTCGCAGGCCGGCACTGAGATGGACGCGGCGCAGGAAACACGGCGGTTTGAGCAAATGTTCTTCGCGCTTCAGGCCACGCAGGAACGCATGGGCATCGGTTTGTTTCCGCTTTTTCTGGTGGTCGACGAGCTGATGAACGGAGAGCTTTGCTTGCCCTTCGGCGATCTTGGCCTGCGAAAACGAGAATATCGGTCATTCTGGCAGGCAGAGAATGAGAGCCGCTCGCCTATGGAAGATTTTTCGATGTGGCTTGTCGAGGCCGGGCATGAGACCGAGCAGTTCATGCAGGAATGGGCGACCTCGACAGGTCTACAGTTCTAGCCCGCTCGACCGCCGTGATCACTCGGCGGATCGCTTATCATCATTGATCCGCGGAAGGCAAATTCTGAATCGGGCGCCGCCACCCGGCGCGCTGTCGATTCCGATCGAGCCGTGGTGTTGCCGTTCGACGATGCTGAGCGCGATGGCGAGCCCGAGCCCCGTGCCTCCGGTCGAACGATTGCGCGACGACTCAGCACGATGAAACGCCCTGAAGACGGCCTCGCGCTGCGAGGGCGGCACCCCCTGCCCTTCATCATCGACGATAATCTCCGCCATACCTCCCTGACTGCGCACCGTCACATGCGCCACGCAGCCGTATCTTAGCGCGTTTCCGATGATGTTCGATAATGCGCGGGACAAAGCGGCACGATCGCCGGCGATGAAAAATGGTTCGACTTGCTCTCGATTGAGCGTAACCTGCCCACCTGTCATCCGCGCGACCTCCACCTCATCTGCGACAAGGGCATTCAGTTCGACGGCCTCTCTGGCTTTCGGGGGATTGGCATGAACCGCGACAAGCAGCGCATCCTCGACCAGCTTGTCCATCGCATCGAGATCACGCATCGCCTTCTCGATTTGGGTCGGATCGTCGAGAATATCCAGTCTGAGCTTCAGCCGTTGCACATAGGTCTTGATGTCGTGGGCGATAGCCCCGAGCATGACGTTGCGCTCGTCCAGCAGCATCGCCACCTGCTCTTCCATGCGAAGCGTGCGCTTGGCGAGACCCGAGATTTCGGGCGAACCCCGGATCGGGAACGGCTCGGGCGCACCGGTTACCGCAAACATCTCGACAGAATGCGCAATTCGTTCGATCGCACGCCCCTCCCGCAAGATTACCAGCAAGACGCCGCCGGTTAGAAGCAGGCCAAGGATGCCGAGCCAGAAACCCGTCGGCAGTCCGAAGAAGCGCGGCAGAAGATCGCCGCGCACCTCCGCGACAAGCCATTCCCCTCCTCCGAGACGCACAAAGACCCGGACCGGTTCGGTCGATAGCGCCCAGTTGACCGCGCGGTTGTCGCGGCCAAATCGCCGCGCGTGGATTAGCGCAACGACGCCATCGGGCGCCTCGGCGGCGAGCCGCTTTCGAACCGCGTCCTCTACCTCGCGCACATGGGCGTCTCTCGAAGTCTCGACGGGGGCTTGCGAGGTCACGCGATAGGAAAGACCGGTTCCCGAAATCGCGGTCAGGACGTCTTTCCTTTGGGGGTCGTCGAGACTTCGCCATAGCCGAACCACGGCCGCGATCTGGTCGGGCACAAGGCCGGCGGCACCGCCGATGCGCAGTCGGCGAATTTCGACAAAGGTCGAGGTCAACCCGAGGACTTCGAGAAGGAGGGCAATGGCCGCAATCCAGAAGAAGATCCGCCACAGCCGTATGCGGCGAACCTTCATGGCGCGTTTTCCACGGCTGCGGTGAGGACGTAACCGACATTACGCACGGTCTTGAATCCGTCCTCGGGAAACCCGCCCTCGACGAGCTTCTTTCGCAGCCGGCTCATCTGGACATCGATGTTGCGATCGAAAGTGTCGGAGCTGCGTCCACGCGTCCATTCGATCAGCTGATCGCGCGACAAAACGCGGCCTGGCCTGTCCACGAAGCAGCGCAGCAGTTCGAACTCGCCCGATGTGAGCGACAGTGGCGCATCTTGTCCGCCGAACACCGAGCGTCGGTCCAGATCGATGAGCAATCCGCCGACGCGAAGTTGGCTCGCCTTGGTTGAGCTGCCGCCACGCCGCAGGATCGCCTTCACCCGGGCGACAAGCTCCCGTCGTTCGAACGGTTTTGGCAAATAATCATCGGCCCCCAATTCCAGACCGATCGAGCGGTCGATGCTGAGGCCACGGGCTGAAATCATTAGAATCGGTATGTTGAGCGTCTCGCGCAACCGCTGGCAAAAGGAAAGCCCGTCCTCGCCCGGCATCATGATATCGAGGATGATTAGATCCACATCGCCCTGTACGCCAAGCGTCCGGCGCGCCGTCGGCGCATCCCTGGCTTCTCGCACGTGAAAACCCGCGCGCGTCAGCACGACCTGGAGCAGCGAACGGATTTCGTCATCATCGTCAACGACGAGGATTTGGGGCCTGCTTTGCGACATATCGGCAATTGTCCCCACGCGGCCCGCACGGCACAAGCGGCAAAACGACCTGCAATAAATTGCAATATTCGCCGGGCCGCCTGCAATGACCAAGCAAAAAAGCACTACCATCTTCATCGCCGTGAAGCTTGCCAAAGCGGCAACGCTTAAGTGAGAGGAGAACAGCGATGAAGACAACCATCCTTGCCGCCTCTGCGGCCTTGATACTCTCGACAGCCGCGGCATCGGCCGCCGAACCCGGCAGCTGGTCGACGCGTTGGACGGGACCACATGGCGGCGTCTACGAGGGCAGCGGAAAGTGCGCCGACGGGGCCTGTCAGAGCAGCGGGACGTTTACCGGACCGCATGGCGGGGTCTGGCACCACTCCGGTAACGCTCACCAGGTCGTGCCCGGACAATGGGCCGGCGAAGGGCAAGTCGTCGGCCCGGCCGGTGGAACGTGGCAGCATTCATGGACCTGGCATCGTGCCGGAATTTGAGCACGGACCTTAGCGATAAAATGCCCGCGATAAAAAACTGCCCTCGCACATCGATGATGCGAGGGCGGCTCATGTTCGCTTATCACGACAAATGAGCGACGAGACGTTTACAGCGGCTTGATCTCGACCTTGCGGAATTTGACCACGCCCTTGTCGTTCGCCACGCCGTTGGCGTCCTTGGCGCCGAGACCGTGCTGGAGAGCGACCTTTCCGTTCGCGAGCTTTGCGTCCTGCGCACCGTCGACAGTCTTCTGGCCGTTGAGCACAACCGTGAAGCTCGAGCCCTTCGCCGTGATCTCAAAGGTGTTCCACTTGCCGCCCGCATGCGGCATCGGATCGACCTTGGCGACGTTGACGATGGCGCCGGTGCCATAGCTCGGATCGGGCCGCGTATCCCAAATATTGACTTCGTAGCAGGTCTCCGCGCCAATCTTCTCAGCGTCGGTGCAGCGAATGAAAATGCCGCTGTTGGAATCCGCGTCGACCCAGAACTCGGCCCTGATCTCGTAATCCTTGTAGTCGGTCTTGGTGACGAGGAATCCGTTGCCTTTGTCGGCGACAATCATCCCGTCTTCGATACGCCAGTTGGCGTCGCCGACCTTGCTGAAGCCGTCAAGACTTTTGCCGTCGAACAGCGTGGACCAACCGGTTTCGCTTGAGGCCTGTGGCGGGTATGCCAAGGCGGCGAAGCCGATGGCAAGCATTGCAATGGCGGACTGGCGTTTCATGAAAATACTCCCCTTTGATGTTGTTCTTGGTACTGGCCAGACCAAGCGTCTGGATCGCGCGGACGATAGCAGGAGACAAATCTTCCGGGAAGCCAGCCAGAGGCTGCGCCTATCGTGTGACGCAGCCTCTCAGGTCAACACGGTGTGAACGATCAATGACCCTCCACCGGAGGCGTGCCGTGGGTATGGAAGGACTCGATCGTTTTCAACCCCCACGCCTGTCCTTTCTTGCGCTCTTCCTCGGTCCAGACAATCGGCTTCCAGTCCGGCGCCAAAATCAGCCGCGCCCCGGCGTTGGCAACCTCGACCCGGTTGCCGCCCGGTTCATAGACATAGAGGAAAAAAGTCTGCTGGATGGCGTGCTTGTGCGGGCCGGTCTCGATGTAGACCCCGTTCTCCAGGAAAATATCCGCGGCACGCAGGATGTCTTCGCGGCTGTCGAGCGCGTAGGTGAGATGGTGGAAACGGCCGCGCGTGCCGGAATGATCCCGTGAATAGGCAAAGTCGTAGCTCTTGTTCGTGACCGTCATCCACATCGCCGCTTCCGTGCCGTCGTTGAGCACGATCTGCTCGGTCAGCCGGCAGCCCAGATAGGTCTCGAAGAAGATCCGGTTGGCCTTGATATCGACCGCGAGGCAATTGAGGTGATCGAGCCGGCGAACGTTGACGCCGCGCGCCGGGAAACGCTGTGCCTGGTTCTTCAGGGCCGGCTTCAATTCGGCCGGCGGCTGGTACCACTCGGTCTCGTAATAGAGTTCGACGATGTGGCCATCCGGATCGCGGCAACGAAACGCCGGGCCATGGCCGAGATCGCCGTCGGTCCAGCCGATATCGAAGCCCGATCCCTTCAGCGCCGCGACCCGGCGCTGCAGCGCCTGCGGGCTCCGCGCCCGCAGCGCCATATGCTCCATGCCTGAGGTTTTGGAAGCCGTCAGCTTGAGCGAATAACGCTCGTAATCGTCCCAGCCGCGCAAGTAGACAGATTCACCCTGGCGGCCGCTGATGGTCATGCCCATCACATCGACGAAGAATTTCAGGCTCTCGTCCGGTTTCGGGGTCAGCAATTCGAGGTGGCCGAGGTGGGCCAGATCGAAGATCGGCTCGGGCTGCATCTCAGTGAACCTCTCCAATAAGCGGGCGCGTCACATTGTCGAACAACTCATCGACCGCAAACCGCCGCGCAATCAGGCCCTGCTCTGCCGTATATCCGGTGATGCATTCCAGCGAACGCCGCATCTCGGCGGCTCGAAAGCGCGATTTATCCGCGGTGACCGCTTCCGACAACATGCGGTGGACTTCGCGGACGACATCAGGATGGCGGTCGGACAATTCTTGGGCGACGACCACCATGTGATTGATCGGCTTGACGGCATGTTTGGCAAACCAGCGCGCCTCTTCCGCCTTCACGTCAGCAAACAACGGCTTGAGGTCGGGATGTTCGACCTTCTCGCCGAGGATCGCATCGAGTTCGCCGTCGAGAAGCATCTGGACGATCTGTTTCCCCGCAGGCGCCCGCCTCGTCGTATCGACGAATTCGAAGACATGGGCATCCTCGAAGGTGATCCAGTCGATCGCATTGAGATCGACGCCGTAATCATTGGCGAGAATGCCCCGCAGCCAGGCGCCGGTCGTGGTGGTAAAGGAACGGATGCCGACGCGCTTGCCAGCAAGATCGGCCGGCGTCAGGACACCGCGTTTGGCGTTGTAAAAAGCATAGCCGTGCTGAAACCGCGCCATCACGACATCCGGCAATAGCACCATCGGCTTGTTAAAGTTCTTCGCCATCAGATAGGTGACGATCGCCATCTCGGAGACGTCAAACGCGCCCTCGCGGACCATCGGCTTGAAGCCTTTGTTGGTCGGCGTGTAGTCAACGAAATCGAACCCGACCAGATCGGACCTGATCGAACCGTTTTTCAACGCCGCCGTGCATGCGTGGTCACCGAGCAACGTGCGCAGCCGCATCGCCATCTCACTCGGCCTCCGGCTCATCGACATAGACGAGCCCGGCCTTGGCCAGCGGCTCACGCATCTTGTACATGTCGAGCCCGAGTACGCCGGAGGCGAGCTGCCTGCGCTTGCCCTCCTCGTCCGCCTGGCGTTTCTCGCCCTTGATCGCGACCTCAGCAGCATCCTTTTTCCGGACCACCACCACGCCGTCATCGTCGGCCACGATCGCGTCGCCCGGATGGACATCCATCCCGGCGCAGACCACGGGAACGTTGACCGCGCCCAGCGTCGCCTTCACGGTGCCTTTGGCGGAGATTGCCTTCGACCACACCGGAAAGCCCATTTCTTTTAGCGATTTCACGTCGCGGCAACCGGCATCGATGATGAGGCCGACCACGCCGCGCGCCATCAGTGAAGTCGCGAGCAGATCGCCGAACATGCCGTCGGTATTGTCGGTGGTGCAGCCCACGACCAGCATGTCGCCGGGACGGCATTGCTCGACCGCGACATGAAGCATCCAGTTGTCGCCGGGCTGCGCCAGCACCGTGACTGCTGTACCGGCCGCTTCGCCGCCCGCCCACACGGGCCGCATATACGGCTTCATCAGCCCGAACCGGCCATAGGCCTCGTGCACGGTGGAGGTGCCGAGTGCGCCCAGCCGTTTGACGACGTCGGCGTCAGCGCGCGCGATATTTCGGACAACAACGGTCTTCATACCAATTCCTCCAACGCCATCGGGAATAGCCGCTGATAGGCCTCGCCATAAGTCATGGCCTTGCCGGAATTGCGGCCGCCCTGCATGCCCCGCTGCAACGCGACGCGCTCGTAATAGGCCCAGAGATGTTTTTGCGCGGCAAGAATTTCGAACGTCTTGCGCTTGATGTCCCAGACCTCGTCGATGTTGAGGATCACCTGCGGCTTGAAGTTGCACATCTCCGGCTGGTGCGGTTCAAACAGGAACACCGGCGGCGCGGCGTAACTATAGTCGGCCTGCGGCTTGTGACCCATGGCCTGGGCGACGATGCGCGCCTCCTGGGCATAGGCGGTCGCTGCCGGGTGGTCGACATTGTAGGGATCTTCCAGCGAGTGCGTCAGCACGAAACTCGGATTGAGTTCGCGGTAGATATCGATCAGCCGCTCCATATGCGCGTCCGTCAGCCGTAACGGATAATCGCCGGCATCAAAAAATTCGATTTCGGCGCCAAGCGAGGCTGCGGCGCGCTCGGCCTCGTCCTTGCGGGCCGCCTTGACCTTTTCAAGCGTCATGCCCGGCTGCTTCCAGGCAAATTGGGATTCCCCGCGTTCGCCGAACGCAAGACAAACGATCTTGACGCGGTAGCCTCTCTTGGCGTGAAGCGCGATAGCGCCGCCTGCCCGCCAGACAAAATCGCCGGGATGGGCTGATACCACCAAACCTGTTTTTGCCATTCTTGTTTCCTCCGGTGTGCCGACCAAGCCCGTTGGCGCAGCCTGTTGCCTGGCGTCGCGTTACTCAACCATTCGCCGCCAGCCGATGCTTCACGATCAAGGCCAGCGGTACCGCATAGAAAAGGTGAGACACGAAGCCGCCGATGATCACGTTGGGATCAAGGTAATTCGGGTGGTTCGACGAGACCAGCGCGATCGCGACATGCATCACGATCCAGACGATGGCGGCGAAGAACATCGCGACAAGCGTTGCCTCATAGCCCCGGTGCGCAAAGGTGGGCCACACCCACGCAAAGACCAAACCCCAGGCGAATACGAAAAAGAAATGGATGCCGGTGCCGACTACATAGGCCACCGCTCCGAGCGAATCCTGCACATCCTTGCCGAACACGAGCCCGGTCGCGTTGCGCGGGATACCTGCCAACGGCATCAGATGCTGCACACCGACCCAGACAATCGCTTCATAAATCCAGATGACGACACCACCGACCAAGCCTCCCAGAAGCCCCGCACGGATCGTCTCGCCAAATTCCACATGACTTGCAGTTACCGACGCGGTCGTCGACGTCGCCATAGCCATCCTCCCCGTTTTTGCATCGTATCGAAATCGTTGTGGTTAGCGGCGCCCGGCAGGCACCTTCAGGTTTTGGAGCGGCGGCGTAGACCGCCGCGGCGCTGGCGTTCGCTCGTCAAGGGCGGGTGCCTGCAGCGAGGCGACGGTTGCCCTGACCAGTTGCTCGATGGCATTGGCGGCGTCGGCGCCATCAGCCTCGCCCCGCGACAGCCGCGACACACGCTCAGGCGTCACCAGCGTGTAGTAAAGCGCGCCCAGCAAAAAATGGCTGCGCCAGACGATCTCGTTGCGCGGAATCTGCGGCAGGCTTTCAACAATCGCATCGATGAAAGCATGGCTCGTGTCGTCAAAGGTCTGCGCGATGATCTTGCCGGCCACCGCATTGCCTTCTGCCGACATCACCGCGCGCAATCGGGTAAAGCGCGCGCCCCCGCCGGCGAGATCGCTGCCCGAGGAGAAGGCAGGCAGCACATAGGCACGCACGATCGCCTCTAGCCGGTCGTTGAGATCGCGCACGCGCTGGGCCGCCGCCAACAATTCCGACCGCCTCAAGTTCATTGGCCCGCAGTGCCGGCGGTAGATTTCGAGAAGCAGGCCGTCCTTGGTCTTGAAGTGGTAGGTCACGCTGCCGGGATTGGCACCGGCCGCCTGCGCGATGTCGCGCACCGAAACCGCGTTGAACCCGTTGGTCGAAAACAAATCCTCGGCGGCGCACAGAATGGCTTCGCGCAGGTTTGCCTTGCGCGGCGTTGCATCATCGCTGTCGGCTGGACGGACCATTTTGATTTGTACAAATGTACAAATCATTCGGTCAAGTCAACGAATATCTGCCGACCAGCCGTCCGTTTCACGGATACCTCGCCTGCCCCCCTTGCGGCCGAGATCCTGTAAGTCGGTTGGCCAGTTCGCGATCTTCTCTGCGACACATGATGATCTGGTTAATCAAGTATGAATTCGGTGCCGGGGCACAGCTGATGGCCCCCCGTGGATTCCCTTTTTCGCCCAGGGAATATGCACCGAACGAAGCCGCAAGGGGCCAAAACGCCCGTTCACGGGGAACCGCCGCTCCTTTGACCGGCGCGGCTTAACAGTTTGTCCAGCGACAGACCTCATAGTAACGCCCAGAATGCGTAATTCGTGACAAATCGGGTTCAGCCATCGTGACATCGTTTGGACGCGTGATTTTAGTGCGCGGCTCGCTCGCGCGGGTCGGCCTGATGGCAACCGGCAACAAAATGGGCCTGTCCGAAGTGCGGGCGACCGTCGGCCGTTTTGTCAGCATCCGTTGCGGCACTTCCGTCATCGTTGCCATGATCACCGAAGTGTCGTGCGAAGACCTGCCGAGATCCGACAATTTCATCGCCAGCGCTTCGGTCGATTTGCTCGGCGAAATTCTCGGGACTTCGGACCGCCAGAAATTCCAGCGCGGCGTCACCAACTACCCGACCATCGGCGATGCGGTTGAACTGATCAACAGCCAGGAACTGCGCACGATCTACGCGCCGAGCGGGTCGGATCAAATCAATATCGGAACGCTGCAGCAGGATTCCTCGGTTATCGCCTATGTCGACATCGAGGAAATGCTGTCCAAGCATTTCGCGGTTCTCGGATCGACCGGCGTCGGCAAATCCACCGGCGTGTCGTTGCTCCTGAACGAGATTCTCAAATCCCGGCCGAACTTGCGGATCTTCCTGCTCGACGTTCACAACGAGTATGGCCGCTGCTTCGGCGACCGGGCGCTGGTGCTCAATCCCCGCAACCTGAAGCTTCCGTTCTGGCTGTTCAATTTCGAAGAGATCGTCGACGTGCTGTTCGCCGGCCGCCCCGGCGTGCCCGAAGAGCTCGACATTCTCGCCGAAGTGATTCCGGTCGCGAAGGCCCTTTATACCCAGTACCAGAACGCCGACCGGATGGGGCTGAAACGCAGCGATCCCAAGTCGGCCGGCTATACGCTCGATACGCCCGTCCCTTACCGGCTGGTCGATCTGATCTCGCTGATCGACGAACGCATGGGCAAACTCGAGAACCGCTCATCGCGCATCATCTATCACAAGCTGATCTCGCGCATCGAGACCGTCCGTAACGATCCGCGCTATGCCTTCATGTTCGACAACGCCAATGTCGGCGGCGACACCATGGCCGAAGTGATCAGCCATCTGTTCCGCCTGCCGGCCAACGGCCGGCCGATGACCGTGATGCAGCTCGCGGGCTTTCCCGCCGAAGTCATCGACTCGGTGGTGTCGGTGCTGTGCCGGATGGCGTTCGATTTCGGCCTCTGGAGCGACGGCGTGTCGCCGCTGTTGTTTGTCTGCGAAGAAGCGCATCGCTACGCCTCGGCCGACCGCAATGTCGGCTTTGGCCCGACCCGCAAGGCGGTGTCGCGGATCGCCAAGGAAGGCCGCAAATACGGCGTGTATCTCGGACTTGTCACGCAACGTCCCGCCGAACTCGATGCCACCATCATTTCCCAGTGCAACACGCTGTTCACGATGCGCCTGGCCAACGAACGCGACCAGGCGCTGTTGCGCTCGGCGGTCTCGGACGCCGCGGCAAACCTGTTGTCCTTCGTTCCCTCGCTCGGAACGCGCGAAGTGCTGGCGTTCGGCGAAGGCGTGGCGCTGCCGACCCGCTTGCGCTTCAAGGAAGTGCCGGTTCATCAGCTGCCACGGGGCGAGGCCACCATATCGACAGTGCCGTCGGCCACGTCCGGTCACGACATGCACTTTGTCGGTGCGGTGCTGGAGCGCTGGCGCGGCGCGACGTCGAACCGCGATGCCACTACTCCGAATGATCCGACGTTCAACGACCGCACCATCTCGCGGACGGTAGGGCCCGTCGAAGCGCCGATGCTGCAACCCTCGCTTGGCCTTGATCCCGACCGCTTCTCACTTCTGAAGAAGCCGCTGCGCTGAAAATCCGTCTCGGTGTCCAGGGCCGTTATCGGCTTTGCGCGGGCGCGACCGAAAGACTATGGTCGGCTCCTCCACTGAAGCGGAAGCCTCGCCATGACGCAGCCGACACCCTCACGATTCCCCGTTCCCGCCATCGAAACCCTGCCGGAGGACATCCGCAGCCGCCTGCTGGCGGTGCAGGAGAAATCGGGTTTCATTCCGAACGTCTTTTTGACGTTCGCCTTTCGACCGGTCGAATTTCGCGCGTTCTTTGCCTATCACGATGCCCTGATGGAAAAAGACAGCGGCCTGACCAAGGCCGAGCGCGAAATGATCGTGGTGGCAACGTCCAGCGCCAATCAATGCCAATATTGCGTGATCGCGCATGGCGCGATTTTGCGAATTCGGGCCAAGAATCCGCACATCGCCGATCAGATTGCCGTCAACTATCGAAAGGCGGATATCACGCCGCGCCAACACGCCATGCTCGACTTCGCCATGATGGTGAGCCGGGACGCGCACCTGGTTTCAGAAGCCGATTTCACCGAACTGGCCGCCCACGGCTTCAGTCAGGACGATATCTGGGACATCGCTGCGATCTCGGCATTCTTCGCGCTGTCGAACCGGATGGCCAATGTCAGTGCGATGCGGCCCAACGACGACTTTTATCTGATGGGGCGACTACCGAAGGCATCGACCGGCAGCTAACCGTCGGAGGCCGGTCCGCACCAGCCAGGCAAATAGACCGCGTCCTGGCTTTTTGCCAGCACCAGGCTCTTTTCGATCGCCTTTTCAAAGTTTTCATCGACGGCCTTGCTCGACATTTTCCGGCGCAGGAAATCGGCCCATAAAAATTCGCTGAATGGCGTGGTGTCCTTGGCAAAACCGCCGACGCGCCGCAATTCGCCGGCAAGGCTGCGGAAGGGATCGTCTTTCAGTTCGGTGATCGACTTCGGCAAATCCTTGAAGAGCCGGCGCTCGCCCTTGGCATCGTAGGGATAGACCCACCGCTTGTTGTCCATCACGCCCCAGAAGGCGTCCTTCTCGACCATGCTGAGATCGCCAATTACGGTGACGAGGATATCCGTGATGCCTTCCTCATGGAGCGCACGCGCCAGATGGTGATGATCGACTACATAGAATCGCTTGTCTGGCCCTTTGACGACCGGGATCATGTGCTTGCCGAGCGCTTCCGCCTGCTTCTTCTTTTTTTGCTCGCGCCAGCGCTTGCGCTTTTCCTTTACCTCCCTCATTCCGACCGTCATCTGGGTCGGACGAAGCGAAAGAATCGGGATCGGCTTAATGAGCGGTTCACGCACGTTCGACATGACTGGACATCCCCCTGCCGGATTGTGAAATATGCCGTTTTGTTCACTCGATTATGGCATGGGGAGAGATGCTGGAAAAGCTGAAGGAGCGGCTGTCGAAGTCGCGCGTCGTCCGGTTTGGCGATCGCGAAATCATCACCGAAGGGCTCGATCTCAGTTTTTGGGCCGATATCAGTCATCGCTCGATGACGGCTTCGTGGCCGTCGTTCATCGCAGGCGCAGTGCTTGTCTTTGTCGTCTTCAACGCGGGCTTCGGTCTGCTTTACTGGATCGGCGATCAGCCGATCTCCAACGTAGCGCGCAATGATTACCTCGACTATCTCTACTTCAGCATCGAAACGCTTTCGACCGCCGGTTACGGCGACATGCATCCGCAAACCCACTACGGCCATTTCATCGCCACGGTCGAGCTGTTCACGGGGATCTTTTCGATGTCACTGATGACCGGGCTGATCTTTTCCCGGTTTTCCCGGCCCCGCGCCCGGCTTCTATTCGTCAACAATCCAGTGATTGCAATGCAGGACGGAGAGCAGACGCTGATGGTTCGCGTTGCCAACGAGCGCCACAACGTCATCGGCAATGCGACCGCGCGGCTGTGGGTCCTCAAGAATACGATCAGCAAGGAGGGCCAGCCCATCCGGCGCTTTAGCGAACTTTCGCTGCTGAAGAACGAGCACCCGGCGCTGGCATTGAGCTGGACGCTTTATCACACGCTCGACGAAACAAGCCTGCTCCACGATCTCGATGCCGACGGTATGAAGGCCGTCGGCATAGCGCTCGCGGTCGTGGTGTCCGGATATGACGTTGTTGCGGCGCAAACCATCCACGCCCGCAAAACTTACGATCATACCGACATCCGTTTTGGTCAGCGCTATGCCGATATTCTTGAAAACCTCGACGATGGCCGGATTCGAATCGACTATGGCAAGTTCCACGACACCGTGGCCGAGTGAATTTTTCCCCCCTACTTTGGTATTTTTATTTTTATTTCGGGACGCAACGCGGGCGTGCTAAAGGGGGTCAGTTGCCCCGGAGCTGGCATCCGTGAAACCCCAGCGACCCATCGCATCGGCCCCGCCAGAAGACGAGCACCGCGTGCTCCAATTCCGGCCGCGCGCGGGGTCGCCCCTTGCGCAGCGCGGCAATGACCCTCCGTTCGTCCATCGGCTCGAAGTCGCCAACGATCTGTCACGCTACGAGCGGGAACGCGAAGACGCCACCGACTATCGACAGCGAATGCTGGCGAATGTGGCCGCTTTCGCCTTTACGGTTGCGCTGCTCGCGATCGGCATTTGGCTGACCATGAGCATTGCCCAGCTTCGGCGAACCCAGGATTGTGTCCTGATGGGACGTCACGATTGCGTCCAGATCGTCGTGCCACATAATTAGCCCTGTCTGGACTGACGAAACGTCCGTCCAGTCAGCAATACGAGCAAAACGGTGTTTTGGCCTTGGGCTGGGCCTTGGCGCTGGCCACTCCAGGCCTGCCTCTCTCCATTGAACTCGGGGCGGCGCTCCGATATACGGGCTTTCGACGTCGGGTGGTGGATGGGCCCACCTTTGGCCCTGCGGCCATCACCATCATCTTCGTGTGATTTACCCTCAATATATCAAAGGCTTAGTGATGTCTTCTACATTCGATCAGGTGGCAACGATTATCGCTGAAACCTGCGACATACCGCGTGACACGATCACGCCGGAAAGCCACGCGATCGACGATCTGGGGATCGACAGTCTCGATTTCCTCGACATCGCCTTTGCAATCGACAAGGCGTTCGGAATCAAGCTACCGCTGGAAAAGTGGACCCAGGAAGTCAACGACGGCAAGGCGACCACCGAGCAGTACTTCGTCCTCAAGAATCTGAGCGCCCGAATCGACGAATTGGTCGCGGCCAAGAGCGCCAGCGCCTAGCGCGGCGCACGACGATGCAACTCGAATACTTTCAAATGATCGATCGCATCGTCGACCTCAAGGTCGACGACAAGAAGATTGTCGTCGAAGCGCAGGTTCCAAAGGAAAGCACGATCTTCGAGGGACACTTTCCCGGCTATCCGTTGATGCCGGGCGTGTTGCTGATCGAGACCATGGCGCAGGCGTCCGGCTGGCTTCTGCTCGGTCTGCTCAAATTCGAACGCATGCCGATTCTTGCCGCGGTGAAGGAAGCCAAGGTGCGCGGCTCGGTTTTTCCGGAAGATCTCATCAGCATCGAGGCCAGTCTCGCCCATGAAGGCTCGGGTTACGCCATGACCGAAGCAAAGATCCGGGTCGGCGGCAAACTACGCGCAAACTCGACGCTGACCTTCACGCTGATCCCCTTCCCCAATGCGGATATGCGTGGGCACATGGAAGCGATGGCCAAGCGCATCGGATTTCCGCATCAGGCCATCATCCCATGACTCAAACGAAGCCTTCGACTGAAGTCTGGATCACCGGCATAGGTCTTGCGACTTCGCTCGGCGAGGGTCTCGACGCCCATTGGGACGCGCTCAATGCGCAACGCATCAATGTCGACGAGAAGGGCTTTGCGCCCTGCATCGTGCACCCTTTGGCTCAGCTCAACCTCGACGCCCAGATTCCAAAGAAAGGCGATCAACGCCAGATGGAAGCCTGGCAGCGGATCGGCACTTACGCGGCGGGACTGGCGTTGGAGTCGGCCGGCGTCAAGGGCAACGCCGAAATCCTGGCGCGCATGGACATGGTTGTCGCCGCCGGCGGCGGCGAGCGCGATCTGGCGGTCGATTCGAATATCCTGAACCTGGAAGCGAAGGGCAATTCGGCCCCCGGCTTTCTCAACGAACGGCTGATGAGCGATCTGCGCCCGACGCTTTTCCTCGCGCAGCTCTCCAATCTTCTGGCCGGAAATATCGCGATCGTGCACGGCGTCACCGGCTCCTCCCGTACCTTCATGGGGGAGGAAGCGGCCGGCGTTGATGCCGCAAGGATTACGCTCGCCCGCATCGCCGCCGGCCAAAGCGACATCGCATTGATCGGCGGCTCCCAGAACGGCGAACGCAAGGATTTGCTGGTTCTCTACGAATTTGGCGACTTCAATCTCAAGGACAAGTTTGCGTCCGTTTGGGAGCGCGGCGAACAGGGCGGCTTCGCGCTGGGATCGGGCGGCGCGTTCCTGGTCATCGAGTCGAGAGCCCACGCAGAAGCGCGCGGCGCCAAGCCGTTTGCACGCCTTGCCAACGTCGTCGCTGACATGTCGCGCCGCAAACACCCGGGCGACGTGACGGCCACGCTGGAGAAGCTGTGGGCCAAGCTCGGCAAGGTCGGCGACAAGGCCGCGATCATCACCGGCGCGACCGGCGTGGAGCCGGTCACTTCCGAAGAACACGCCTTCCTGAAGTCGCATGGAGTTCCGGTGCGTGCGAGCGGAACGATGTTCGGCCACACGATGGAATCTCAGTTTCCACTGGGATTGGCGCTGGCAGCCTTATCATTGTCGCGCGGCGCCTTGTTTCCGCCCGGTGGCAATTCGCCTGTCGAGGTTGAAATGTCGGGAAGCCCGTCCCAGATTGTGGTGATAGGGACAGGTCACTGGCGCGGCGAAGGCATGGCGCTGGTCGAAGCGATCAAGTGAATTCACGAGGGAAACATGGCAGCCACGCACGATAAATTCGGCAGGCCGATCGTGGTCGTCACTGGCATGGGCGTTGTCACCTCGCTCGGCGCGGGGAAAACCGACAACTGGAAAAAGCTCACGGCGGGCGAGTCCGGCATTCGCACCATCACCCGTTTTCCGACCGACGGACTTAAGACGACGATGGCCGGAACGATCGATTTTATCCCGGTCGAGCCGTTTTCATCCACCGATCTCTCGGAACGGCTCGGCGAACTGGCCACCGAAGAAGCGATCGCCCAGTCCGGCATTGGCACCAAGGGCGATTTTCCCGGGCCGTTGTTCCTCGCGGTCGCACCTGTCGAGGTCGAGTGGCCGCAACGCCAGGAACTCGGACGGGCGATCGGCTCCGCGACCGAGATCGACTATGACGCCATGCTGCGGGTCAGCGGCGGCGGCCGTTACACCGACTATCACCGGCGATTTTTGTTCGGCTCGGTCGCCGACCATTTGGCCGAGGCATTCGGCACCAAGGGCTCACCGATCTCGCTGTCCACGGCTTGCGCTTCGGGCGCCACCGCCATCCAGCTCGGCGTCGAGGCGATCCGGCGTGGTGAGGCCGATGCCACGCTTTGTGTCGCGACCGACGGCTCGGTCAATCCGGAGGCCCTGGTACGCTTTTCCCTGCTCTCGGCGCTCTCGACCCACAACGATCCGCCGCATGCCGCCGTCCGGCCGTTTTCGAAGAACCGCGACGGCTTCGTGATGGCTGAAGGCGCCGGCGCCCTGGTCCTGGAGAGCCTTGAGGCCGCCATCGCACGCGGCGCGACCATCCTCGGCATCGTGGCCGGCTGCGGCGAATTGGCCGACTCCTTCCATCGCACCCGCTCAAGTCCCGACGGCAAGCCGATCATCGGATGCGTTCGCAACGCCTTGGCCGATGCTGGGATTGCTTCCGAGAAGATCGACTACATCAACGCGCACGGCACCGGAACGCCCGAGAACGACAAGATGGAATATCTCGGCATATCGACGGTGTTCGGCGAGCGCACCAAGCAAATCCCGGTGTCGTCGAACAAGTCGATGGTCGGGCATACGCTGTCGGCGGCCGGCGCGGTCGAAGCCGTGTTCTCGCTTCTGACGCTGGAGCATCAGAGAATTCCGCCGACCATCAACTACGACATTCCGGACCCCGCGATTCCCTTCGATGTCGTTCCCAACAAAGCCCGCGATGCGCGCGTCAGCACTGTGATGTCGAACTCTTTCGGCTTTGGTGGTCAGAACGCCTCGCTGATTCTGACACGTGAACCGGCTTAGCCCGAGCTTAGCCTGAACCGCTTTCGTCCAGCACTGGACGCTACGGCCGGCAGCTTCCGGTCTGATCATCGTTGACCCCAATGCACCCTCTGCTGCTTCGCGCCAAAGCTCGAATTCGCGACGCGATCAGGTTGATCGTCGATGGCATGGTCGGAGCCACGACCATCGTCCTGCTGCGTACCGCGCGCTATTTCGATCCGATCAAGACCGCCAACTTTCTCGGCCGCGTCACCCGCCTGATCGGCCCCTTCACCCGCGAGCAGCGGATCGGCCGCGCCAATCTGACGGCGGCCTTCCCGGAAAAATCGCCGGAAGAGATCGAGACCATTTTGACCGGCGTCTGGGACAATCTCGGGCGGTTGGGAGCCGAGTTTGCCCATCTCGATCATATCTGGGAGCACGACCCGGCTTTTCCGGAAAAGAGCCGAATCGAAATCGGGCCGCGTACACATGAGCTGTTCGCCCAGCTTCGCCTGTCAGGTAAACCCGCGCTGATTTTCGCAGCCCATCTTGGCAACTGGGAATTACCGGCGGTGGCCGCGGTCGCACATGGGCTGGACGCCGCGATCCTGTTTCGGCGGCCAAACAGCGCCTCCGCCAATCGCATCATCGAAGAATTGCGCGCGGTGAAAATGGGAACGCTTATTCCCGCCGGCCGCGACGCGCCGTTAAAAATGGCGGAAGCGCTGCGCAGAGGCCAGCATGTTGCGATGCTGGTGGACCAGTATTTCACCAATGGCGTGGAAGTAACGTTCTTCGGCCGAAAGACCAAGGCCAACCCGACGCTGGCGCGTCTGTTGCGCCAAATCGACTGTCCGATCCACGGCACGCGCATCATCCGCCTGCCCAATGATCGCTTCCGCGCCGAACTTTCGGAGGAGATTGCGCCGGTACGCGATGCGTCGGGGCAAATCGACGTACCGCAGACCATGCAGGCCATCACTTCGGTGATCGAGGGATGGATTCGCGAATATCCGGATCAATGGCTGTGGCTGCACCGCCGCTGGCGGTAGCACAAAGTAGGCATTCCGGGATGGTCCGCAGGACCAGACCCGGAATCTCGCGATTCTCCTTTCGTGCAATTGCACATCGTAGTTCAATGCTGCGCATTGCCTCGGAATGACAAGTCTAACGGCCCGTCTTCACCTTGGTCCAGAGACGGTTGATGATGCGCTGTGTCGCCGGATCGCGCGCGGTGATCACAAAGAGCTTCGCCAGCATCGCATCGTCCGGATAGATGTTCTTGTCGCCGAGAATTTTCGGATCGAGCAGTTTTTGGCTGGCGAGATTTCCGTTCGCGTAAGACAGAAAGTTCGAATTCCTTGCGGCAACGTCGGGTCGGTAGAGGAAGTTGATCAACTCGTAGGCTTCGTTGACGTTCTTGGCGTCGGCGGGAATCGAAAGATTATCGAAGAACATTTGCGCGCCCTCTTTCGGGATCGCATAACCGACCGAAACTCCGTTCTTGGCTTCCGCCGCCCGGCTTCGGGCTTGCAAGATGTCGCCCGACCAGCCGACCACCAGACAGATTTCGCCAGTCGCGAGCGCACTCAGATATTCCGACGAATGAAACTTGCGAACATAGGGACGGATTTTTCCGACGAGATCGGCGGCCTTGTCCAAATCGGCCTGCTTCGTCGAATTCGGATCGAGCCCGAGATAGCTGAGCGCGGCAGGGAAAATATCGTCCGGCGAGTCCAGCATGTGGACGCCGCAATCCTTGAACCTCGAAAGGTTCTCCGGCTTGAAGATGATGTCCCAGCTATCTATCACAGCGCCGGGGCCGAGGATGGTCTCGACCATTTTGACGTTATAGCCAATACCGGTGGTGCCCCACATGTAATTGGCGGCGTATTGGTTGTCCGGATCGTAAGTCGACAGCCGCGCGGTCACGACGCCCCACGCATTGGCAAGGTTCGGTAGTTTCGACTTGTCGAGCTTCTGAAAGACGCTGGCCTTGATCTGGCGTTGCAGGAAATAGGCCGTCGGCACCACCACGTCATAGCCGGACTTGCCGGCCAGAAGCCGCGTTTCCAGCGTCTCATTGGCATCGAAGGTGTCGTAGACGACCTTGATGCCGGTCTCGTGGGTGAAGTCCTCCAGCACGCCCGGCGCCATATAGCTTGACCAATTGTAGAAATTGACCGTGCGGTCCGCAGCTTTTGCGCATGCCGGTAAAACCAGGAGCGCAACCACCATCGTCAACCGGATTTGGGACACGACGCGCAAATGAGACGGCATCGCTGTCTCCGCTATCGCCGATGCACCGCGTCGGACAATCGCTCCAGCGCGGTATCGAGCGTTGCGTCCCGCTTGGCAAAACAGAAGCGCACCACCGTCGTCACGGGGTCTTGTTCGTAGAAGGCCGACACCGGAATCGCCGCAACCTTGTAGTCGGTGACGATGCGCTTGCAGAACGCCTCATCAGTTTCGTTCAAACCCAGCGGCGACAGATCCACGGTGAGGAAGTATGTTCCCTGCGAGGGCAGCACCGGAAAGCCGAGGCTTTCCAACCCGCTGGTCAGCCGGTCGCGGCTACGCGCGAGATCCTTGCGCATCTGGTGAAAATACTCGTCCGGCTTGCCGAGACCGTAAGCGACCGCGACCTGTAGGTTCGGCGCGGTGGTGAAGGTGAGGAACTGGTGCACCTTGGCGGCGACGCGCAGCAGCGGCGGCGCGGCGCAGACGAAGCCGATCTTCCAGCCCGTCAGCGAAAATATCTTGCCCGCGGAGCCGACCTTGATCGTGCGATCGCGCATACCGGGAATGGTGATCAGCGGGATATGCGCCCGCTCGTCGAAGATCACGTGCTCCCAGACCTCGTCGCAGATCGCGACCGTGTCGAATTCCTGACAGAAGCGCGCCAGCAATTCGAGGTCTTCGCGCGGATAGACGACCGCCGCCGGGTTGAGCGGATTATTGAACAGAACCGCCTTGGTCTTGTGGGTGAAGACGCCGCGCAGCGCCTCCTCGCTCAACCGCCAATGCGGCGGTTCAAGCCGAACCAGACGCGCAATGCCACCGGCCTGGCGAATGATCGGCAGATAGGAATCATAGACCGGCTGGAAGACGACCACCTCGTCGCCGGGCTCGACCACCGCCAGGATGGCCGAGGTCAACGCCTCGGTGCCGCCTGACGTCACCATCACCTCGGTCATCGGATCGAGCTCGAGGTCGTGCCAGCGCCGATAATGGGCCGAGATCGCCTGCCGCAACTCCGGAATACCCATCATCGAGGGGTATTGGTTGTTGCCGTTCATGACAGCGTCAGCCGCCGCTTTTCGGATGTCCTCCGGACCGGGATCGTCCGGAAAGCCCTGACCGAGATTGATGGCGTTGTTGTCGCGGGCAAGCTGCGACATCGCCTCGAAGACGGTGACCGGCAGATCGCCAAAAACCTTGTTCAGGGAAATCATGGGAACGATCAGCCGCCCGAATTAGTCGGCAAACCTGCGCCCTTCCAGGCCAGCATCCCGCCCGCGAGATGCTTGTCGTAAGGAAGCCCGGCAGCCTGTGCCGCCAGCGACGCGGTCACCGATCGTTTGCCGGACCTGCAGGCAAACACCACCTGTTTGCCCTTCGGGTCGGGAATGACTTGCGGATCGAAGCTCGACAGCGGCACCACGACCGCGCCGGGATAGGCATCGAACGCTACTTCATTGGGCTCACGCACGTCGACCAGGAGATAGCGCCCCTCGGCCATGCCGCGCGATACGTCTTCGGCCGCCAAATCGTGAACCTGATGCCCTTGCTCCGTCACCCACTTCCTCCACTCGAACGCCTGCTACTCGGTCGTCAAATCCACCACATTAGCAAAAGGAAAATCAAGCACCCGGCAACACAAATTGCCGACGCCCCCGGCTCAAATGGTGACCTGCGTTCCCACTTCGACCACGCGACCGCTCGGAATCTGGAAGTAATCGGTCGCATCGTTGGCGGTGCGGCTCAGCGCGATGAAGAGATGATCCTGCCAGCGCGGCATTCCGGAATGCGCGGCGGGTTTGAGCGCGCGGCGGGACAGGAAGAAGGACGTCGACATGATGTCGAATTGCCAGCCGAGTTTACGCGCAATCGCCAGCGCCTTCGGCACATTCGGCGACTCCATGAAGCCGAACCGCAGCGTGACCTTGGTAAAGGTATTGCTCACCTGCTCCAGTCTGACGCGTTCCGATGGATCGACGCGCGGGGTTGGCGCGGCCTCGATGGTGAGAATGACGTTCTTCTCGTGCAGCACTTTGTAGTGTTTTAAACTATGCATCAGCGCGGTCGGCGCGCTGACAGGGTCGCTGGTGAGGAAAACGGCGGTGCCGGGAACGCGCTGCGGCGGCCGTTTCTCCAGCATCGCCACCAGGTCGGCCAGCGGGAATTCAAGCTTGCGAGATTTCTCGAACAACAGCCTGCTGCCGCGACGCCACGTATACATCAGCAGCATGACGATCGAGCCGAGCGCCAGCGGAACCCAGCCGCCTTCCAGCACCTTGAGAAGATTTGCGGCAAGGAACGTCAAATCGAGAAACAGAAACGGTGCAATCAGCGCGGCGGCGGCGATCGGCGACCACTTCCATACCTTCCACACCACGACGAATCCCATCATGCCGGTGACCACCATGGTGCCGGTCACCGAGATGCCGTAGGCCGAAGCAAGCGCGCTCGACGAGCGGAACATGACGACCAGCAGCACCACCGCGATAAAAAGCAGCATGTTGATGCGCGGAATGTAGATCTGTCCAAACTGCGATTCAGACGTGTGCCTGATTTCAAATCTCGGCAACAGCCCGAGTTGGATCGCCTGTTGCGTCAACGAATAGGCGCCGGTGATCACCGCCTGGCTTGCGATTACGGTGGCAATGGTGGCGAGCGCGACCATCGGGATCAACGCCCAATCCGGGAACATCAGGAAGAACGGATTTTCGATCGCCTTGGGATCGGCGATGACCAGCGCGCCCTGTCCCAGATAATTCAGCGCCAGCGACGGCAATACGATGGAAAGCCATGCCGTCTGGATCGGCCGCTTGCCGAAATGACCGAGATCGGCGTAGAGCGCTTCCGCCCCGGTAACCGCCAGAAACACCGCGCCCAGCGTCACAAAACCAATCAGGCCGTGATGAAGCATGAAGGAGACCGCCAGCACGGGATTGAGCGCCAGAAACACTTCCGGATGCTTCATCACCGGAATGATCGCCCCGATCGCGATAACGGCGAACCAGACGCACATGATCGGTCCGAAAAAGGCCGCGACATGGGCAGTGCCGCGCGACTGCGCGGCAAACAGCACCAGGAGGATCAGGACGGTGAGCGGCACCACGTATGGATCGAACGCCGACGTCACGAGCTTGATGCCTTCGATCGCCGACAGCACCGACAATGCCGGGGTGATCACCGCGTCACCGTAAAATAGAGCACCACTGATAATGCCGAGCAGGACGATGGTGGACGCGCCACGGCTGACCGCGCGCTGCGCGAGCGCCATCAAGGCCAGCGTACCGCCTTCGCCGTGGTTGTCGGCGCGAAGCAGGATGACGACATATTTCATCGTCACGACGACGATCAGGGCCCACAGGATCAGGGACACAACGCCGAGCACCGCCGCAGGATCGACAGTGCCCGAGGGCCCGCTGGCGGCAACCACCGCTTCGCGCAATGCATAAAGCGGGCTGGTGCCGATATCCCCGTAAACGACGCCGATGCTGCCGATCAGCAGGGCCTTCAGGCCGGCCGTTGAATGGACCTCGCCACGCCCGTTGGCCGCCGTCGTTTCCGGGGCGGGAGCTACAACATCACTGGTCATTAGGGTGGGAGCCTCAAACTGCTTCACTGCAATTGCTTCACCGCGCAATCGCAAAGCGAGGCGGCTTATAGCCCTGCGCTCGAAGCAGAGCCTAGCCTGATTTTAGACCCACGGCATGCAAATTTTGCAGTTGCCGGATCGGCCCGTTTAAGCGCGGATTCCGGTATCATGGTAGTTAAGTTTAGGGCGTCATTCCGGGCGGCACCGGCGGATTTTCGCGCATCAGCGTAATCGTTACCCGGCGGTTCGCCGACAGCGAGGGGTCGTCCGGAAACAGCGGCAGGGTATCGGCCTTGCCCGAGACGGCGAAGACGTGGGCGGGCGGCAGCCCTTCCCGTTCGAGGATCTGGCGCACGGCGTTGGCCCGGTCGGCCGAGAGATCAAAGGCGTCATAATCGCTTCGGGTCGGAATATAACCGGCCGACGTGTGACCGGCGATCGCCACCCGCAGAGGCGTCGCCTTCAACGGGGCGGCAAGCTTCTGAATCAGCCGGCGCGTCCGCTCGTAAGGCACCTTCGACCCCTCAGCGAACATCGAGCGGCCGTCCTGATCGACGATCTCGAGGTTGAGGCCCTCTTTGGTTTCCTCGAACATGATGTGCTTGGAGATTTCGGTCATCTCCGGCATGTCCTGCAATGCCTGCCGCAGCGACGCCGAGGCGAGCGCGAATTCGCGATCGATTTTCAGCTGGGCGCCGGCAATCTGTTTTCGATCCTGCTGATCCGGGGTCGGCGTGTTGGAAGATTCCTCAGGCGAGATATGGTCGACGTTCTTCAGCTTGGGGCGCGTCGGCAGGCCATCGGATTCGATGATGCCGGAGTAGCGCGCTTCGGTCTGCACGCCGAAAGCATCGCGCATCGAACCGGCTACGATCTTGAGCTTGTTGTTGTCCATGGTGGAAAACGCCACGAGCATCACGAAGAAGCTCATCATCAGACCCATCAGGTCCGCGAAGGTCACGAACCAACCGTGTCCTCCGCCATGTGCGTCGCCGCGTTTTTTCTTGGCCATGTTTGATTTTCCGCCAGCCGATCCGCGAGCCTAAGCGTGCGCCTCTTCGCCCTCGGTGTGGCGGTGCTTTTCCGGCAGGTAAGCCAGAAGCATTTCGCGCACCAACGTCGGCGACTTGGAATCCCGGATCATCAGAATGCCGTCAATGATCAGGGTACGGTTGGTCTCCTCGTCGAGCAGCTTGCCGTGAAGCTTGTCGGCGATCGGCAGACAGAACAGGTTCGCGACCAGCGCGCCGTAAAGGGTCGCGAGCAGCGCGGTCGCCATGAAGGGACCGAGCTTGGAGGGGTCGGTCATGTTCGCAAACATCTGCACCATGCCGATCAGCGTACCGATCATGCCGAACGCCGGGGCGCAGTCGCCGATGGCGCGGTAGATCTTGCTGCCCTCATCGAGGTGCATCAGGAAGTTGTCGCGGTCGCGCTCAAGGTTGTCGCGAATGAATTCCATGTCGTAGCCGTCGGCGATGTAACGGATTCCCTTGGCGAGGAACGGTTCGTCGGTCTCGACCTTTTCCAGACCGACCGGTCCCTGTTTGCGGGCGATTTCGGCAATACGGGCCAGTTCGTCCACGAGGTCGCGCGCCGCGAGCCGGCTCATCGTGAACGCGAATTTGGCGCCGAGCGGCAGGCCGTGCAGCATCACACCGAGGGGGAATCGAATCATGGTGGCAGCGATCGAGCCGCCGAAGATGATGATGACGGCATGTTCAGAGACGAACATGTGCAGATCGCCGCCCATGAACACCATCGTGGCGATGACAATAATGCCGAACAACAGTCCGGCGCCTGTCATAATATCCATGGGAGACTCCAACCCCTACGCGAACGACCGGCCGTCCTGGACGGTCGCGCGACCCCCTCCGAGCCACGCAACTCAAACCCTAAGGGCCGGCCATTAAAGACGCGTAAAGGATAGTCGTTTTGAGATAGCTGCTGTCGCAAACCGTAGAGATACGGTGGTTGTCCGTCGTCAGACTTCGGCAAGGCCGATACAGCTACCCTGACACGGCATCAACGTTCTGCTAACCATAACTGGCCGTTCATTTTTCCGATGCCGCACACCATGGCTTGCCGTATCATCACCCTGCCCGTCATTGCCTGCGTTTCGTTGCTGGCGGGCTGTGGCGGCGATCGCATGACGCTCGGTGGATCGGACAACCCGCCTGCCACCAATGCCGCTGGAGCAGGTCCTGCGGCCAAGCCGCCGCCGGTAAACCTGGCGGGTCGATGGACGCTTTCGGCCACAGGCTCGACGTCGTGCGCGATGACGTTCGGCGCCAGCAATCCGGACGCCACCGAGGGCACGATTGCCCCCGGCGGCGGTTGTCCGTTCAATTTCTTCACCAGCAGAAAGTGGAGCTATAGCCAGGCCGGATTAACGCTGCGCGATCACAACGCGCAGTCGCTCGCACAGTTTTCGCCTGCCGGTCCCAATCGCTTTGAAGGCAAGACCGCCGCCGGCCAGGACGTGGCGTTGTCGCGCTAATGGAGTGGATTTGACATTCGACCCAGCCAGCCGTGGCCTGGGAATGTCAAATCCCAAACTCCAGCGGCTCGCCGGTCAGTGAATTTCGGCCGAGCGCTTCAGCGCCTCTTTCAACTTCTCGAGGCTGAAATCTTTGCTTCGCGCGATTTCAAGGATCGGTGTCTCGCGGCGAGCGCACAGTTCGGCCGCCTCGGGGATTTTCGGCGCGATATCGGGCGGGATCACAATCGCGCCGTGCTGGTCGGCATGAATGAGATCATCTGAGCGCACCGTCATTCCGGCGACGCGGACTTCGCCGCCAAAATTTTCCGCATGAACCCACGCATGCGACGGGCCGACGGAGCCGGCCAGCGCCTGGAATCCCGGCGCCCATTGCGGGATGTCGCGGATCGAGCCGTCGGTGATGACACCGAGACAGCCGAGCGCCTTGTGCACATTGCTCTGCACCTCGCCCCAGAAGGCACCGTAGCCGACGTCGGGACCATCGATGTCCTGGATTACCGTGATGCGCGGCCCCCAACCGGTGCCCATATATTCGTAATACGCGATGCGGCGTTTCGACTGCTCGTCGGCCGGCAGCTGGGACTTGAGCACCGAGCGGATCGTCACGGTTCGCGCGTATCCAACCATCGGCGGCAGATCTGGAAACGGACAGACCAGCGGCTTGGTCGTGTAGCCGATCAGGCGGCGCTCGGGCGCGACCACTTCCATCGCATTGCAGATCGTCGGCGTATCGTAGCGCGCCAGGGCTTCAAGCAGGGCGGCGGGCAATGGGGTGGAATTCGTCACGGCGTTCTCCAGCTTTTTTCGCGATGTGTGCGTCCAGTCGTCTTGCCATATAGCCGACCCCCGCGCGATCGGCAAAAGCGCAATCGTCCGCTCACGGCCAATTAGGCCCGGCAACTTCACCTAATGAAAATCAGTTCAGACGGGTGGGCCTGTTATCCTGTGTGTCGGCAACCGTTGAAACAAACGGTGAAGGCGGATCAGAAACAACGACAGTCGGTGCGGATGGCGCAGTCTGCGCTTCCGCCTTGCGCTCGTGGTTGCGGTAGGATTTCCACCCGATCGGCAGGCTAAGAAGATACAGCAACGTGCATGCTGAAAGGATATGCCAGGGATACCCGATCAGAAGCGCGATAAAGAGCACCACCGAGACAAAGACCGGCAGCACCATCTCCGGCGGCACCCGCATGCGCACCATCTTGCCCGAGAATACCGGCAGCCGCGAGACCATCAGGAAACCGATGACGAGCGTATAGGCCGCGGTCAAAATCGCCGGCCATGCCGGCAGCCCAAGGAAGGCCAGATAGATCGGCAGCAAGACCGCGATAGCTCCCGCCGGCGCTGGAACGCCGGTGAAATAATTCGCCGCATAGGCCGGCTTGTTCGGATCATCCATCGTGGCGTTGAAACGCGCCAACCTCAATCCGCCGCTGATGGCAAAGATCATCGCCGCGATCCAGCCGCCATCTTTCAGTTCGTGCAACTGCCAGAAATAAAGGATGAGGCCAGGCGCCACGCCGAAATTGACGAAGTCGGCAAGACTGTCGAGTTCGGCGCCGAACTTCGACTGCCCCTTGATCATGCGCGCAACGCGGCCGTCGATGCCGTCGAGCAAGGCGGCAAACACGATCGCCGCCACCGCCAGTTCCATTCGCCCCTCCGTCGACAGACGGATCGCGGTCAGCCCGGCGCAAATCGCCAGCAGCGTGATGAAATTGGGGACCAGCATCCGCACCGGAATCGGGCGAAACCGGCGGCGGCGCTGCTCGATATATTTGGGGTCAATCGCCATAGCGTCTCACATATAGCAAGCCACGGCCAACTTCACCATGCGGCGGGCCACCCGCAAGCTTCGCCCGCCAACCCTCACCACGCGTTGGTTAATCGCCGCGGTAGGTCCGCCCGGGATCGCCGAGCCTGAAATCGGCCAGAATGGTCTCGCCGGCGATGGCGGTTTGGCCTTCCGCGACCAGCGGGCCCGTTCCCTCCGGCAGATAAACGTCGAGGCGCGAGCCAAAACGGATCAGCCCGAAGCGCTCGCCCGCGCCGATCGTCTGCCCTTCCCGCACGAACGACACGATGCGCCGTGCCACGAGGCCGGCGATCTGGGTCACCCCGATGCGTCCATTCGCGGTCGAGATGACCAGCGAATTGCGCTCGTTGTCTTCGCTCGCCTTGTCGAGTTCGGCGTTGATGAACTTGCCCGGGCGATACGCGATGCGATCGATTCTTCCCGCGACCGGGCTGCGGTTCACGTGGCAGTTGAACACGCTCATGAAGATGGAGATGCGTTGCAGCGGCCGGTCGCCAAGTCCGAGTTCGGCCGGCGGCAGGACGCGCGTGATCATCGAGATCCGTCCGTCGGCCGGCGCCACCACAATGCCTTCGCGCACCGGCGTCACCCGCACCGGATCACGGAAGAACAGCGCGCACCAGACCGTCAGTGCGGTGCCGATCCAGCCCAGCGGTGCCCATAGCCAGAACAGGACCAGGCTTGCGAGCGCAAAGCCGCCGATGAAGGGATAGCCCTCGGGGTGAATAGGCGGAATCTGGGCGCGAATGGAATTGACAATCGACATCAATGTTCACTAGGGCTGCGCCGTCTCCCTGGCAAGGGAGAAAGCATGGAGATCATTCCGCCGCGGCCGGCGTCACCAGCGTATCGTCGACCGGCGGCGGCGCACGGTTCGGCGCTTCGTTCTCGTCGCCGATGCGCGCGAGCTTCTCGCGGGCCTCCTGGGCCTCGCGCTGCCGGTTCCACATACTGGCATAAAGGCCGCCGGTAGCCAAAAGCTGGCCGTGCGTGCCGCGCTCGGCGATGCGGCCCTGATCGAGCACGATGATTTCGTCGGCCGTGACAATCGTGGAAAGCCGGTGGGCGATCACGAGCGAGGTGCGGTTGCGCGACACCCGCTCCAGCGCATCCTGAATTTCCCGCTCGGTATGGCTGTCGAGCGCCGATGTCGCTTCGTCCAGCACAAGAATCGGCGGGGCTTTGAGAACGGTACGCGCGATAGCAACGCGCTGCTTCTCGCCGCCCGACAATTTCAGGCCGCGCTCGCCGACCTGCGTCTCGTAGCCCTTCGGCGACATCCGGATGAAGCCGTCGATCTGCGCGAGCTGCGCCGCCTCCTCCACTTCCGCGTCGCTCGCTTCCCAGCGGCCGTAGCGAATGTTGTAGCGAATGGTGTCGTTGAACAGCACCGTATCCTGCGGCACCATGCCGATCGAGGCGCGCAATGATGCCTGCGTGACATCGCGAATATCCTGACCGTCGATCAGGATCCGGCCGCTCGAAACGTCGTAAAGGCGGAACAGCAAACGTGAAATCGTCGACTTGCCGGCGCCCGACGGGCCGACGATGGCGACCGTCTTGCCGGCTGGCACCTCGAAACTGAGACCTTTGAGGATCGGCCGGTCGGGCTCGTAGGAAAATTGCACGTTGTCGAAGCGCACGTTGCCTGAGGTCACGATCAGCGGCACTGCGCCCGGGATGTCCTTGATCTCGGGATTGCGCGACAGCACAGTGAACATCTTCTCGATATCGATGATGGCCTGCTTGATCTCGCGATACACCATGCCCATGAAATTGAGCGGCTGGTAGAGCTGGATCATCATGGCATTGACCATCACGAAATCACCGACCGTGTTGCGTCCGCTGCGTACACCGATCGCGCACATCACCATGGTTGCGGTGAGACCGGCCGTGAAAATGATCGCTTGGCCGGTGTTGAGCACGGCAAGCGACGTATAGGCTTTCACGCTGGCCTGCTCGTAACGCTCCATGGAACGGTCATAACGCGCCGCCTCGCGCTCTTCCGAGTTGAAATATTTCACGGTCTCGTAGTTGAGGAGCGAGTCGATGGCCTTGGTGTTCGCCTCGGTATCTGAATCGTTCATCTTGCGACGAATTCCGATCCGCCACTCGGTCGCGATATAAGTGTAGTACATATAGATCACGACCGTGATCAGGGTCGCCAGCACGTAGCGCCAGTCGAACTTCCACAGCAGCACCGCCATCAGGAGCGTCACCTCGACGATGGTCGGAACCAGTTGCAGGATCACCATTCGCACGATGGTTTCGATGCCGTTGCGGCCGCGCTCGAGCACCCGCGTCAATCCGCCGGTCTTGCGTTCCAGATGGAAACGCAACGACAATTCGTGCATGTGAACGAAAGTAAGATAAGCGAGTTTCCGCACCGCGTGCATGGCGACGCGCGCGAAAATGCCGTCGCGCCACTGGGTGAATATCCCCATCAGCACGCGCAAGCCGCCGTAGCCCAGCGTCATGACGATCGGCGAGGCAACGACCCACAGCGCCCAGTTCGAGGCTTGCACCGGCGCTGTGTCAGACCCGGTCAGGGCATCGGTCGCCCATTTGAAGGTGAAGGGAACCGCGAGCGTGGCAAGCTTGGCGACCAGCAGCAACACCACCGACCAGACCACCCGCATCTTCAGATCGGCCCGGTCACCCGGCCAGATGTAGGGCCATAGATGCGCAAGCGTCCCGGCCAAAGTGGCCTGTCCCAAGGATGGATCAGGAGATGTCGGCGGATGAGCTTCCGCGGCGGGTTCAGGATGCGCCATCGGGCCCCGCCTGGCGCGGCACGGCGTACCGATTCGGCACGCGCTCTTTCAGATTTTCTCGCATTCGGCAGTCATATAGAGCGTTTATGCCTCACGTACACCCTCGCGGAAGTTAAATTCTTCCGTCATGTTAGGGCCTTGCCGGAATTTTATTCGGCAGCCGAATCCTTTATGGTTTGACTGATTTACGCTGCAATGCCACATGAATGATATGAGCACGATCAAAACTGTCTGCGTTTATTGCGGCTCCGGCCCCGGCACCAACCCCCGATTCATGGAATCCGCCAAGGCACTAGGCAAGGCGCTGGCCGACGGCGGCATTCGCCTCGTGTACGGCGGTGGCTCCGTCGGCATGATGGGCGCGGTCGCCACTTCGGTGCTCGACCATGGCGGCATGGTGACGGGGATCATCCCCGGCTTTCTGACGGCAAAGGAAAACGCGCTCAAGCGCGTGCAGGAAATGATCGTCACGCCTGACATGCACGAGCGCAAACGGCTGATGTTCGAACATTCGGACGCCTTCGTCGCCCTGCCCGGCGGCATCGGTACGCTCGAGGAACTCGTGGAACAACTCACCTGGCAGCAGCTGGGGCGCCATTCGAAACCAGTGCTGCTCGCCAATATCGACGGATTCTGGGAGCCTCTGCTGGCGCTGCTCGCCCACATGCGCGCCACTCAGTTCATTCGGCCGACGCTTTCGATCGACATCCTCAAGGCCGAACGGGTTGAAGATATCCTGCCGCGGCTGCAAGCCGCTGCCGCGAATGCTCCTGACGGCACCGCGGCGATGCCCGCTGAGATCGCCCGGCGTCTGTAACGACGACATTATTCGGCGAGAAACGTCACGGCTTCGATCCGGTTGCCATCGGGATCCCGGATGAACGCTGCATAATATCGCACGCGATCGTGCGGGCGCAGACCCGGTGCGCCATCGGATTGGCCTCCGGCGCCGAGCGCCGCCTGATGAAACGAATCGACTTCCTGAGGCGATTTCACCCGAAGGCAAATATGGCAGCCGGTGTCTGACGCGACGGGCGTCATGCGAGGGCGCCAATTGATCCAGAATTCCGCATAGGCTCTGCCGAAGCCGACCGTGGCGGGCCGTGTCACGACCCTCGCCAGGCCGAGCGGCGCCAATGTCGCTTCATAAAAACGCGCCGAGCGTTCGAGGTCGCTGACGCCGATGGAGATATGATCGATCATGGCAGCCCCACGCTGTCATCGCGAGCGAAGCGAAGCAATCAAATTGAGTTACGGACCCTCACGCCGCAGCGCCCGATTTCACCAGCTTGTAGATGACCGAATCCATCAGCGCCTGGAACGAGGCATCGATGATATTGGGCGATACCCCGACCGTGGTCCACTTCTCGCCCTTTTCGTCGGCGCTTTCGATCAATACCCGCGTCACGGCCTCGGTGCCGCCATTGAGGATACGCACCCGGTAATCGATCAGCCTCAGGCCTTCGATGAACTTCTGGAACTTGCCGAGGTCTTTGCGCAGCGCCACGTCGAGCGCGTTGACGGGGCCGTTGCCCTCCGCCGCTGAGATCAATTTCTCGCCGTCGACATCGACCTTCACCACGGCCATCGCCACCGTGATGCGCTGACCGTTGACGTTGTAGCGCTGCTCGACATTGACGTCGAATTGCTCGACGCGGAAATAATCAGGAACGTGGCCGAGCGTTCGCCGCGCCAATAGTTCGAACGAGGCATTGGCCGATTCATAGGCGTAGCCCGCGGCCTCACGCTCCTTCAATTCCTCGACCAGACGCGCCAACTTCGGATCGTTTTTGTTATAAGGAATTCCGGCGCGGTCGAGTTCGGCGATGACGTTCGAGCGGCCGGCCTGATCGGAGACCAAAACTTTGCGGTGGTTCCCGACCGCCTCGGGCAAAACATGCTCGTAGGTCTGCGGATCTTTCAGCACGGCGGAAGCGTGAATGCCGGTCTTGGTGACAAATGCGCTCTCGCCCACATATGGCGCGTGGCGATTGGGCGCGCGATTGAGCATGTCGTCGAGCGTGCGCGACACCGTCATCAAGGTCGCCATCTTGCCGTCGGTCACGCCGATCTCGAAACGATCGGAAAATTCGTTCTTCAGGCGCAACGTCGGGATCAGCGAGCACAGGTTGGCATTGCCGCAGCGTTCGCCGAGACCGTTGAGCGTGCCCTGAATCTGCCGCGCGCCGGCGCGCACGGCGGCAAGCGAATTGGCCACCGCCTGCTCGGTATCGTTATGGGCGTGGATCCCGACGTGATCGCCGGGAATATGCTTGATGACCTCGCCGACGATCGCTTCGACCTCATGCGGCATTGTCCCGCCGTTGGTGTCGCACAGAACCACCCAACGCGCGCCGGAATCGTAGGCCGTTTTCGCACAAGCGAGCGCGAACGCGGCATCTTCCTTATAGCCGTCGAAAAAATGCTCGCAATCGAGCATCACTTCCCGCCTGGCTTTTTTGGCAGCCTTCACGCTGTCGCCGATCGAGGCGAGATTTTCCTCGTTGGTGGTCTCGAGCGCCACCCGCACCTGATAGGCGGAGGACTTCGCGACAAAGCAGATCGCATCCGCCTTCGCTTCCAGAAGCGCCGCAAGACCGGGATCGTTGGACGCCGAACGACCGGGGCGGCGTGTCATGCCGAAGGCAGTAAAGCGCGCATGGGCAAGCTTGGGTTTCTTTGCGAAAAATTCGGTGTCGGTCGGGTTGGCGCCAGGATAGCCGCCCTCGACATAGTCGAGGCCGAGTTCGTCGAGCATCTTGGCGATCAACTGCTTGTCATGCAGCGTGAAGTCGACGCCATTGGTTTGCGCGCCGTCACGCAGCGTGGTGTCGAACAGATAAAGCCGTTCGCGGGTCATTTCGGCCCTCCGGCATCACCAAGCGGTTTCTGCATGGTGGTGTTGGCGAGCCATTCTCCGTTGAGCGAAACTGTGTTGCGCTGCAGGGCCTCGTAACCTCGTTTGGCGAAGAACTCGGCGGCATTGTCGCTGGCATCGACGGTGAGATTTTTAGCGCCGCGGGCAGCGGCCAGCTTTTCGAGCGCGTCGCACAGCATGGCGGCGACGCCCTGCCCGACCGCGCCGGGATGCACATAGAGCAAATCGACGTGGTCCTTGCCCTTCAATGCCGCAAAGCCCACTGGAGAGCTGTCCAGTGTTGCCACCAGCGTCAACCCGGAAGCGAGCCGTTTGCCGAATTCATCCTCGTCGTCGGCCACGGCAGCCCACGCTTCCTGCTGCGCCTCGCCATAGTCGTCACCGGTCAGGCCTTCGATGCTGGCAACGAAGATCGCCGCGAGAACTGGCGTGTCGGCAGGCAGGAACGGTCGCAGCGCCGGCGCACTCATCGCGCGATCTCCCACGTCGTGCCGTCCTTGGAGTCCTTGATCAGGACGCCCATCGCCGCGAGCTCATCGCGAATGCGGTCGGATTCCTTGAAATCCTTGCGCGCGCGAGCGGCGGTGCGATCGGCAATGAGCGCATCGACGACAGCCTTGTTCACCGTGACAGCTTTGGGGTTGCTTTCAAGGTATTCCCGTTTCGTCTTGCCCAGCAATCCGAGCAGCATCGCCGATACTTTGAGTGTCCGCTGGCTATCGATCAGGGCTGCTCCCGAAGCGCCCGCTCGGCCGGATGCGATCGCATGCAGACGCGTGATCACGCCGGAGGTGTTGAGGTCATCGCTCAGCAACGAAACGACTCCATCATCGGCTATACCCGATGCCTGCGTATCATCGCCAACGATATCGTACCAGGAATCGATAACTCTCTTGCTTTCCTCAAGACCCTTGAGCGTCCAATCAATCGGCGAGCGATAATGCGTCTTCAACATGTTAAGACGCAGTGCTTCGCCGGGCCAATCGTTCAGCAATTCGCTGATTGTAACGAAGTTGCCGAGCGACTTTGACATCTTCGCTCCCTCGACTTCGAGGAAGCCGTTGTGCATCCAGTAATTGGCCATCGTGGCCGTGCCGTGCGCGCAGCGCGATTGCGCGATTTCGTTTTCGTGGTGCGGAAAGATCAAATCGAGGCCGCCGCCGTGAATATCGAATACATTGCCGAGATAGGCCGCACTCATCGCCGAGCACTCGATGTGCCAGCCGGGGCGCCCCCTGCCCCATGGGCTGTCCCAACCCGGCTCGTCTTTCGAAGATTGTTTCCACAGCACGAAGTCGGCAGGATTTTTCTTGTGGGCGTCAACCGCTACGCGCGCACCGGCCAACTGCTCATCAAGCTTGCGGCCTGACAGCGCGCCATAATCCGGCATGGACTGCACATCGAACAGAACCTCGCCGCCGGCTTCATAGGCATGGCCGCGCGCGATCAATTGCTGGATCAGCGTTATCATATCGGCTTTGCCGTCGGTGCGTGGCAGCACGAAATCGGTGGCGCGCGGCTCGTGGGTTGGCGGCAGACTTCCGAGCCCGGCAACATCCGCATGGAATTGATTGGCGGTCTGCTCGGTGACTTTGCGGATCGCCTCGTTCAGCGGCAGACCGGGAAAATCCCGCGCGGCGCGGTCGTTGATCTTGTCGTCGACGTCGGTGATGTTGCGGACATAGGTGACGTGATCGGCGCCATAAAGATGCCGCAGCAGCCGAAACAAAATATCGAAAACGATAACCGGGCGCGCATTGCCGATATGAGCGAAGTCGTAGACGGTCGGGCCGCACACATACATGCGCACGTTATTGGGATCGAGCGGCGTGAAAACGCGCTTCTCTTTGGTCAAGGTATCGTAGAGACGCAGTTCCATTGGAATCCCGTACCTAGTGGTGGCGCTAATTTGAAGTTCCTTTGGAGCTCCGCGAATTCGATCAGGAACTTCAAATCGAAAAGCGGCACCAGAAGTCTAATTTCTTGCAAGTGTCCTTTCGGCCTCGCATCCGCCAATCGAGCCCGCCGCAACAGAACGCAGATACGAGAGCCGGGACACTTGCCGGCCGGGCGTCCAATGATCTCGTGTGAGAAAAGACGGCCTCAGCCAGCGATTTGCTAGCTCATAATCTCGCGGCAAATGCCACAAATGGCGAGAAGACCGTTCATGAAAAATACCTTGGGCCAACGATCGGAACCGGTCAAGGGGATGGCGCGGAAGGCCTCAGAAAAGCCGGTTTGGGCCACCAAGCCACCGCCGCCCGATGGTTAATCATTATTTACATTTCGTGACTATCATGGCCGGGCGATTCCCCTTCCATTTTCAGCGGTGCAGCGATGCGATCCCTTTCAGCGCTTTTGGCCTGCGCCTCTCTTTTTGCCACACAGGCCGCGTGGGCCGACAGCCGGGTTTTCATCATCGCCAACCAACCCGACGGCTACGGGGTCGACCAGTGCCTTGCAAGGAGCGAGAAGTGCGGCGCCCATGCCGCCCAGTCCTATTGCCAGTCGCGGAATTTCGCGCTGGCCTCGTCCTATCGCCGGGTCGATCCGGACGAAATCACCGGCTCGGTGCCGAAGGAACACGAAAATTGCGGCCGTTCAGGTTGCGGCGAATACATCGCCATCACCTGCCAGCGCTGAACACCTCGGTTCCAACCCCACCCGGCAAGATTGAGGCAAGCGCGCCAATCGACCGCACTATTGCCGCCGAAACGACGTGACGCCGCCCCGAGAAGCGGGTAAAGGACGCCGGAAATCTTCTCATCGCGGCCTTGGTCTCTTCGTGGACTTGGGCTGCAAGCCTCCCGCGTAGCCCTGTCAGAATGGGACACCAGGAGTTGCCCTGATGGCGGGACATGCCTGAAAAATTGATTGTTATCCGTTCGAGATCGGTTGCGGCTTGCGCGGTGCTTCTCACCGCCATGTTGTTTGGCGCCGACGCCGTTGCGCAGACCAGTCCGCCGCCCCTGCCGCAAGGCGCGGCGACCAATCCGATGTGCCCGCGGCTCGAAGCCCAATTGGCAACCATCGACCGCGGCGGCGGCAGCGGTGATCCGGCCAAGGATGAGCAGATTCGCCGCTACCAGGATTCCGCCGCCCGGCAACAGGCGGAGCTGGACCGCATCACGTTGCAGGCCAAGCGGATGGGCTGCGACAGCTCCGGCTTCTTTTCGCTGTTCAACGGTCAAAATGCGCAATGCGGTCCGGTGAACAATCAAATTCAACAGATGCGCGCAAACCTCGACCAGATCACGTCTAATCTCGAGCGCCTACGCACCGGCCTCGGCGGTGGCGAACGGGAAAACCAGCGCCGGTCGATTCTGATGGCGCTGGCCCAGAACAATTGCGGGCAGCAATATGCCAACGCGCTGCAACAGCAACAGAGTGGCCCCGGCAATTTCCTGAACAACCTGTTCGGCGGCAACAATAACTACAGCCCGGTCCCGCCCGACGCCGGCGCGCCGTCCGGCACCTATCGTACCGTCTGCGTCCGCGCCTGCGACGGCGGCTATTTCCCGATCTCGTTTGCCACTGTGCCGCAGCGTTTTGCCGATGACGAGAAGACCTGCAAGGCGCTCTGCCCGGCCACCGAGGCCAACCTTTACGCCTATCGCAATCCCGGCGAGGACATGAATCAGGCGGTGTCGGTCAGCGGACAGGCTTATACGTCCTCGCCGAATGCGTTCCGCTTCCGGCAGGAATTCAATCCGTCCTGCGCCTGCAAAGCCGCCGGTCAAACCTGGTCCGACGCGCTGAAGGCGGTCGACGACAAGGCCGCCGCTGAGCAACAGGGCGACATCATCGTCACCGAGGAAGGATCGAAGAAAATGTCGCGGCCGCAGGCGAAATCGGCGCCTGTGCCCGCCAAGAAGGGAGCCGTCGCCACCACCGGCGCCGACACCACACCGGCCCCGGCGTCGCCGAGCGCGCCGGCTGCAACTCCCGACGCTCCTTCCGACAACAAGACGATCCGCTCGGTCGGACCGACCTTCATCCCGCCGCGCCAAAACTAAGTCGACCATTCGTAGCCGCTAGCCCTCAAACGCCTCGCCCGATCTGCCGCGCCCTGCGCGCACCACAAGCGAGTCGTCAGCTACAGGCAATGGCCGGCCGTCATCGCGAAACCGGTTGGTGATGGGATAACGGCGATCGCGCCCGAAATTACGGCGCGTCACCTTAACCCCGGGGGCGGCCTGCCGCCGTTTGTATTCGGCAATATTGAGCAGCCGATCGATCCGCGCCACCACCGCGCGATCGAAACCTGCGCCAATGATGGTCGCCAAAGGCTCCTCGCGCTCGACCAGCCGCTCAAGGATAGCATCCAGCACCTCGTAAGGCGGCAGCGAGTCCTGGTCGGTCTGGTTTTCACGCAGCTCCGCCGTCGGCGGCCGGGTGATAATATTGGGCGGAATGACCTCGCCGGATGGACCGAGCGCGCCGTCCGGCTTCCAGTGGTTGCGAAGCGCCGACAGCCGAAAAACTTCCGTCTTGTAGATATCCTTGATCGGATTGAAGCCGCCGTTCATGTCGCCGTACAGCGTGGCGTAACCGACCGACATCTCGGACTTGTTGCCGGTGGTGACGACCATCGCGCCGGTCTTGTTGGAGATCGCCATCAACAGCGTGCCGCGGGTGCGGGCTTGTAGGTTCTCTTCCGTGATGTCGCGCGGCAGACCTTTAAAAGCGTCCGCCAATATCGCTTCAAAGCCGTGCACCGCTTGTGAGATCGGCAACACCTCGTAGCGAATGCCGAGGTGGCCGGCGAGTTTGGCGGCATCGTCGAGCGATACCTGCGCAGTAAAACGAAACGGCAGCATGACACCGCGAACGCGCTTGGCGCCCAACGCGTCGACCGCAATCGCCGCACACAGCGCCGAGTCGATGCCGCCGGAGACGCCCAAGAGCACGCCGGGAAATCCGGTTTTGTTGACGTAGTCGCGCAAGCCGAGCACACAGGCCGCATAATCGGCTTTGTCGGGCTCAAGCGCCGGTGCGACCGGACCGTGGCAGCGCCAGCCGCTTTGCTCGCGCTTCCAGCGCAACGTTGTGACGTTTTCTTCGAATGCCGGCAATTGCGCCGCCACCGACAGATCGGCATTGAGCGCGAACGACGCGCCATCGAACACGAGCTCGTCCTGCCCGCCGATCTGGTTGAGATAGACCAGCGGAAGCGCGCTCTCGGTGACCCGCGCCACGGAAACCGACAGGCGGATGTCGGCCTTGCCGCGCGCGTAAGGCGAGCCGTTCGGCACCACCAGGATTTCCGCGCCGGTCTCGGCCAGGCACTCGACGATGTTTTCGTATTCCGCGGACTCTTCGAGCCAGGTGTCCTCGCAGATCGGCACGCCGACCCGAACGCCGCGAATGGTCATGGGGCCCGAGACGGGACCGCGCGCGAACACGCGCTTTTCGTCAAACACGCCGTAATTCGGCAAATTGACCTTGAACCTGATCGCGGCAATCCGGCCCTCATCGAGCAGCGCGCAGGCATTGTAAAGTTTGCCGTCCTCGACCCAGGGCGTACCGACCAGCACGGCAGGTCCCCCGTCGGCGGTTTCGCGGGCGAGTTCTTCGACCACCGCGCGGCAGGCCGACTGAAAAGCGGGCTTCAAGACCAGATCTTCCGGCGGATAACCGGCGATGAACAATTCCGACAGCATCACGAGGTCGGCGCCGTCGGCCTTGGCGCGGGCGCGCGCGGCGCGCACCTTTGCGGCATTGCCGGCGACGTCGCCCACCGTCGGGTTCAACTGGGCTAAGGTGATTGAAAACTGGTCGGCGCGTTCGGTCATGAATTGATCGTGCCTCGCATGCGCGCAAACCGCAATTGATTACCCTAGATAACGCCTATGCGCTCGGCGATCGAGAACAGCCAGAACAGCCCCGCGGTGACCAGCGCCACGCCGACCGCGGCCGACCCCATATCCTTGACCCGCCCGATTTGCAGGTCGTGGTCGGTGGTCAGGCGGTCAGCGAGCTTTTCGATTGCCGTGTTGAGCAGCTCGACGATCAGCACCATGACGACGGCCGCGACCAGCTCGATGCGGCGCATCGCCGTCGTGCCGATCAGCCAGGCCAGCGGCAGAGCGATCACCAGCGCGACGAGTTCCTCGCGAACGGCCTGCTCTGACCGGATCGCGAAGACGAGGCCGTTACGCGTGTTGATTGTGGCGCGCCAAAGCCGCAGCAACGTTCAAAGCCCCGCTACGGCCGGTATCGGATGGGCCTTGCCGGCGCGTTCCTGCTTGAGCAGCTCCGCGATCAGGAAAGCCATGTCGATCGACTGCTCGGCGTTGAGCCGGGGATCGCAGACCGTGTGATAGCGGTCGTTGAGATCCTCGTCGGTGATGGCGCGGGCGCCGCCGACGCACTCAGTAACGTCCTGCCCGGTCATCTCCAGATGGACGCCACCGGCGTGGGTGCCCTCGGCGGCGTGAACCGCGAAGAACGATTTCACCTCCGACAGGATGCGGTCGAACGGGCGGGTCTTGTAGCCGGAGGTCGAGGTGATGGTGTTGCCGTGCATCGGATCGCAGGACCAGACCACCACGCGCCCCTCCCGCTGCACCGCGCGAATGAGACCGGGAAGACTCTCGCCGATCTTGTCGGCGCCGGAGCGGTTGATCAGCGTCAGGCGGCCGGGCTCGTTGTCGGGGTTGAGCACGTCGATCAGCTTCAACAGTTCGTCCGGCTTGAGCGACGGACCGCACTTCAGCCCGATCGGATTCTTGATGCCGCGGAAATATTCGACATGGCCGTGATCGAGCTGGCGCGTGCGATCGCCGATCCAGATCATGTGACCCGAGGTGGCGTACCAGTCGCCGGTGGTCGAATCCACGCGCGTGAAGGCCTGCTCATAGCCGAGCAGCAGCGCCTCGTGGCTTGTGTAGAAATCGGTGGCGCGAAGCTCCGGATGGCTCTCCAGATCGAGCCCGCAGGCGCGCATGAAGTTCAGCGCGTCTGAAATGCGGTCGGCCAATTCCTTGTAGCGCCGCGACTGCGGCGAATCCCGCAGGAAACCGAGCATCCATTGATGCACCGAACCGAGATTGGCGAAGCCGCCGGTGGCGAACGCACGCAACAGATTGAGCGTCGCCGCCGACTGGCGATAGGCCATCAACTGCCGCTGCGGATCGGGGATGCGCGCTGCGGACGTGAATGCAATGTCGTTGACGATGTCGCCGCGGTAGCTCGGCAGTTCGACGCCGTTGATTTTCTCGGTCGGCGATGAACGGGGCTTCGCAAACTGGCCCGCGATGCGGCCGACCTTCACCACCGGCAGCGCGCCGGCATAGGTCATGACCACCGCCATCTGCAGGAACACGCGGAAGAAGTCGCGGATGTTATTGGCGCCGTGCTCGGCAAAACTCTCGGCGCAATCGCCGCCCTGCAACAGGAAGGCTTCGCCCCTGGCGACGCGCGCCAGCGCCTTTTTCAGGTTGCGCGCCTCACCTGCAAAAACCAGCGGAGGAAACGTCGCAAGCTGGGCCTCGACATCCGCCAATGCCTTCGCATCGGGATATTGCGGCACTTGCAGCACCGGGCGGGCGCGCCAGCTATCGGGTGTCCAAGCGGATGTCCGAGTTTTGGACATGACGTTAACTCCTTGAGCGGAAACCGCTACTCGACCTGCGGCAGCGGAGGGCCGCTATATACACACGCCCGTGACCAACCGCCAGTCTGATGCCGGTGTGATGGGAGTGTCGCCCATCTGCACCGCTCTTCATCCTCCAGCCTTGGGCCCGTCGACAACCCTTTGCGGGACAAGCCGAATTCGCATTTTCTATTCCACGCTAGGACGGGGGAAAAATCGCGGTGGCTGAGGCCGAGCTCGACGTCACAGCCCACTCTTTCGTCATTGCGAGGACGACGCGACGAAGCAATCCAGAACCTTCGCGCCGTCACGACTCCCTCCGCTGTCATCACCGGGCTTGACCCGGGCATCCACGTCTTCCTTTCTTTAGAAACACAAAGGCGTGGATGCCCGGATCAAGTCCGGCATGACGAGCGAATTTATATCGACGCCTCAGACACACCCTCACCTCCCCGCGACGGCTTCAGCCCGGTCGCCGCGCTTATGCAGGAGTACGCCTGAAGGTCGAGGAACCAGATTTCAAGAGCGTGTTTAGTAAAGCGTTGGCTGGACAAGTAGAACGCAAACCTCGCGGGACGATTTATCATCGGATGTGGGAGGGCACAGCTGCGCGGAGCTTCGTCGCAGGACAGACGCTAGAGCTGCGAGTTTCTCGTGATCCCGATCAGGGCGACGAACTCCCTGACCTTGTTCAGTTTGGACTAGCAGCGACGGTGGAAGTGGAGGACGGTGACGTGCCGGTATATGAGGAAGTCCGCGCCCGGCTAACGGTGAAACCGCGCATACCGGTTCTCGTAGGCGCATAAATCGCAAGCGCCGCTTACGCTGCCTGCACGTCCGTCAGAAACTTTGATACTTCGCTCTTGAGGCGGCTTGAATCGGTCGACAGCGTTTTGGCCGCCGCCAGCACCTCCGACGAAGCAGCGCCTGTCTCAATTGCCGCGCTGCACGTCCGTGACGTTGGGCGACACCTGCTGCGTGCCGTGCGCGGCCCGCTGAACGTTGCGGAGATTTTCTGCGGCGCCGAGCGAGCCGTAGGCGCGGTTGACGAAGTTCGACAGATACCACGACAACAGCACTGATCCGATCAGCCACCGCACGGTGGCGAGAACGGGGCCGGCCGCGCGATCACGGCGGACTGTGCCCGCGATTGTGTGAATTAGAACACATCTTGCAGGAACGAATCGGCCTAAAGTTGGTGTCGCCGTATCTATACGGCTTTCTCCCTAGACTTGGCGCCCGTCGCGAATGACGGGCGTCTTTTGCAAGGCCGCTGAGGCGGCCTGCGCTGCCAGAGCCGAACCTTATTGATTCTGTTTCTGTCGAAGCCGGAGAAACTCTTCAAAGAGGCGCTTGCGCCGCTCTGATGGCGTCTCCTGTTGCGCCGCCGGCTTTGTCGGGAGCCGGAGATCGGCTGCCCGCGCGGATTCCGGGATCAGCGTCGCGCCTGTGAGCGCTGCGAACAGAACAGCGGCGCAACCAAGCGAGAGGGCGATCTTGAACGGCGTCGGAGTGTGTTTGAATCGTTGAACCATAGGTCCCGAGGGTCGGGCATTATGGTTAATTTGATACTAAGACGGTCTACTTTGGGGACCGATGGCGGCGCCGGCGTCGCTCATAAGCCGCGAGCAGCGCTTAGGCCGCCCTCACATCCGTCAGAAACTTCGATACTTCACTCTTGAGGCGGCTTGAATCGGTCGACAGCGTTTTGGCCGCCGCCAGCACCTCCGACGAAGCCGCGCCGGTCTCGGTTGCGCCGCGCTGCACGTCCGTGACGTTGGACGAGACCTGCTGCGTGCCTTGCGCGGCCTGCTGGACGTTGCGGGAGATTTCATGGGTCGCTGCGCCCTGCTCTTCCACCGCGGCCGCAATCGTCGAGGAGATTTCCGAGAGTTTTTCGATCGTGCCGGAGATATCCATGATCGCGTTGACGGAGTCCTGGGTCGCGGCCTGGATGCCGTTGATCTGCTGGCCGATCTCGCCGGTGGCCTTGGCGGTCTGCTCGGCCAGCGCCTTGACTTCGGAAGCAACCACCGCAAAGCCGCGGCCGGCTTCGCCCGCACGCGCCGCCTCGATGGTGGCGTTGAGCGCCAACAGGTTGGTCTGCCCTGCGATGGTGTTGATCAGTTCGACCACGTCGCCGATGCGGGTCGCGGCCTTCGACAGTTCGCCGACCCGCTCGGTGGTCGAGCGCGCCTGGTCGACCGCGTTGCCCGCCATCCTTGCCGATTCCTGCACCTGGCGGCTGATCTCGTTGACCGACGACGACAGTTCCTCGGTCGCGGACGCCACCGACTGGACGTTGGTCGAGGCTTCTTCGGAAGCCGACGCCACCGTCGTGGAAAGCTCCTGCGAACGGGCGGCCGTTGCCGACAACTGTCCGGCGGACGCCTCTAACTGGGACGACGCCGAGGAGACGTTGTTGACGATCTCGCCGATCATCTGCTCGAATGTACGGGTGATGCCGTCAACGCGGCGCCCGCGCTCGATCTTGGCTTCGGCGTCCTTGGCGGCCGCCTGATCGGCGGCGCGCTTGGCGATCAGCGCCTCTTTGAAGATCTGCAAGGCATCGGCCATCTGGCCGATCTCGGTCTTTTCGCCACGGTGCGGCACCTCGGCGTCGAGCTCGCCTTTGCCGAGCGCCTGCATCGGATCCACGATCGAGGCGATCCCTGAGGAGACGTCGCGGATGACGTAAAAGCCGACGGCAGCACCAGCGAGGATAGCAACGCCGACGATTAGCGCCAGCATCATGAGCACCGAGGAATAAGTCTCTTCCGCCGACCGCGTGTCCCTTTCCGCGCCGACATTGTTGAGCTCGATGTCCTTTTCCAAAATCACGTCGGCGTCGTTGCCGACCTTGATCATCTGCTTGTTCAGATCCAGCGTTTCGCGCGACAGGCCATTCTTCCTCGACAGCTCGACCATCTTCGCCGCGATCGTCCTGTATTCTTCCCAGCGTTGCGACCAATCCGTGTACAGCGCACGCTCTTCCGGCGAATTGATCATCGCCTCATAGGCCTTGCGGACCTTCTTGTTCTTCTGGACGAGATTGTCCAGCGCCTTTTCGACCCCTTCCTTGTCCTCTTTGGTCTCCGCGAGCATGTGCTGGCGTATGATGGCGCGAAAGGTGATGACGTCGGCGTGCAATTCGCCCAGCGCCTTGATGCTCGGCAGCCAGTTGGAGGCGATTTCCCGGGTGTTGGCGTTCAACGAGCGCATGCTGGTTGCGGAGAGCAGCCCCATGCCGGCCAGGGTCAGAAGCAGTAGTGATACGAGGGAGATGATCTTGGCGCGGATGGAAAGCTGGCTGAGCATGCGGGATCCAGGCAGTAGCAAATCAGGGACATGCTACTGGTGCGCTAAAAAGGTTACTGAAAACTATGCGCGCCCAACCTTGGGATCAGGCCCGCCAATTCTGCATACTTAAAACCACGAGTGTGGCCTCACGGCCGCGCCGCCGCCCGCACCGCCTGTCCCTCGATCTCCGAATTGAACTCGGCGCCCACCAAAACGATGATGGCTGAGAGCCACATCCACGTCATGAGACCAATGGCGGCGCCGAGCGAGCCGTAAGTCGCCGTGTAGTTGGCAAAGTCGGACAGATACCAGGACAACAGCACCGATCCGATCAGCCACAGCACGATGGCGAGAACGGCGCCCGTGACCAGCCAGCGCAACCCGGGCGTCGAGCGGCTTGGCCCAAATCCATAAAGCGCCAAAAGTGCTGCCAGCAACGCCAGGCCGAGCACCGGCCAGCGGCCGAGTTGAATGAGTTGCCGGGCGCTCTCGCCGAGGCCCAGATGCTCAAGAGCAAGCGGCACGCCGATGACGGCGCCGACCATGACCAGAATGGCCGCCAACCCTGCGACCGTGAAGAGAAGCGAAACCAGATTGAGGTGGATCAGCCCGCGCTTTTCCTCGACCTCATAGGCCACGTTCAGCGCGTCCAGAATGGCCTTCACACCCGCATTCGCGCTCCAAATGGCGAGGAGCAGCCCGAAGCCAAATGCCAGACTGAGCGAGGCGTTGGCCTTCGCCACCACGCGTCCAATTTCGTCCTGGATGATCGCAAAGGAGTCGCCCGGCAGCAACAAAGCGAGGCTGTGAAGGTTGTCGGAAATCGTCGACGGGTCGGCAAACAAGCCATAACTCGACACCAGCGCCGTAATCGCCGGAAAGATCGCGAGCAATCCGTAGAAGACGACGCCGGCCGCGTTGGCAAGAATGCGGTCCCGGTTGATCCTCGCATAGGTGCCGAGCAGAACTTCGTTCCAGCGCGAGGAGGCGATGGCAAAAGGATTTCCGGTGACGGGCAGCGAGGCAGGCAGCGGCGCGGCTGGATCGATGGAACGGACCGGCGTCTCTCTCCCGAAATGCCGTTGAACGGCCAGCGTCGCGAAAACCGCGCTCGCCACGAGCGCGAGGTCGCTTGCAAAAGGAGTACGCCTCGTCACCGCCGCGCCTTGCTTACCGGTCCCGACCCGAGATGGGTGGTGACGATCCAGCCCGCGGCCAGAACGGCCGCGGCGCCCAGCAGAACTTGCGTCATGGCGTCGGGCCTGGCGGCTTCGCGCGTGCGCAATGTCGCAACAGTGCGCGCAATCACGGGTCCGACCAGCATGTTCCTCGCGGCGCGGAATTGCCGATCGGGTCTCGGGAGCGGCGCGGCTTTCCGGCCCATCATGAGCCAGCCCGCGAGCAGCAGGATCGCGCCCAGCGCGAGCAAGCCGCCGCCAAGCGCTGCAAAAGCTGTATTGACGCCGTAGCGGAGCTCGATGAAGTGGAAGAGCGCGATGGCGGCGACAGTGATCGCGCCGAATACCGCCAAGATTCCGCCGACCAACAGCGCCGCGGCGATACCGTAGCCTGCGGCCAAACCTAAAGCCCACCCACGTAAATCCGCGGCGTAGGATCGCCAGAGAGCGGAGAGCCCGCGCGGCTTGCCTTTAGGCCATTTTTCGATGGCAGGAACGCTCATTCATCCTCCATCGTCAAAACAAACCCCGTCAGCGCCGCTCCAACTCCAAACATCAATACGACGGCGACCACGAACTCCGTCATGGTCGTCGCCGGATCGATGCTGAGGTTGATAAGAGGCAGAACGCCAAAGAAAGGCGTCCGCATGAGGATCAGCGCGAAGACCAGGCCGAGAGCGACGCCCATGGCAGCATGGCCGGCGACGGCAAGCGCGATGCCGGACATCAAATGGGTTGATCGTCTTTTGGCGCGCATCGGCTGCTCCTCGCGTGGCGAGAACGCCTGACATCGCCGCACAGTTCCTGAGGCTGAAGAATTCCTTCGAGCGGCCTTACTCGGCCGCGGCGCGGACGTGCCGCGCGCTCGGCGTGCGCATGGTCACGAGTTCTTCGGCTGCGGTCGGGTGCAGCGCCATGGTCGCATCGAAATCGGCCTTCGTGGCCTTCATTTTGACGGCGATGCCCAGCACCTGCGCCATTTCGGCGGCGCCATCACCCACGATATGACAGCCGACCACGCGGTCGCTGGTGCCGTCGACCACGAGCTTCATCAGCACGCGGGTGTCGCGGCCGGACATCGTCGCCTTCATCGGGCGGAAGGTCGTCTTGTAGATATCAACATGGCTGAACTGTTCGCAGGCCTGGTCTTCCGTTAGCCCAACGGTGCCGACCTCCGGCTGACAGAACACGGCGGTCGGAATATCGGCGTGATCGACCCTCACCTCGCGCTTGCCGAACACGGTGTCGGCAAAGGCGTGACCCTCGCGAATGGCCACCGGCGTTAGATTAATGCGATGGGTGACATCGCCGACGGCGTAGATATTCGGCACGGACGTCTTCGAAAACCCGTCGACCGCGATGCCGCCGTTGTTCGGATCGAGCGCGACGCCGGCCTTCTCGAGCCCGAGCCCCTCGATGTTCGGATGCCGTCCGATCGCAAACATCACCTGGTCCGACGCGATGCTCGAGCCGTTCGACAGATGCGTGGTGAAGTCGTGCGCATGCTTCTCAACCTTCGCCACCGTGCAGCCGGTAAGGACGGTGATGCTGGCCTTTTCCATTTCGCTGCGCACGTGGCTGCGCACATCCTCGTCGAAACCGCGCAGGATATTGTCGCCGCGATAGACGACGGTGACGTCAGAGCCGAAGCCGGCAAAGATGCCGGCGAATTCGAGCGCGATATAGCCGCCGCCCTGAATCAGGATGCGTCGCGGCAGCTTCGGCAGATGAAACGCCTCGTTGGAAGAAATCACGTGCTCGATGCCGGGAATGACGTCGCCATGGTTTGGCGCGCCGCCGGTCGCGATCAGCACATATTTGGCGCGCACCGCCTCGCCGGTCGCCAGCCGAACGGTGTGCGCATCTTCGAGCACGGCGCGGGTCTTCAGTACGCGCGCGCCGGATTTCTCGACATTGGTGGTGTAGGCCGCCTCAAGCCGCGCGATTTCCTTGTCCTTGTTGGCGATCAGCTTGGCCCAGTCGAAGGAAGGCTCCTGCACGGTCCAGCCGAAGCCTGCGGCATCCTCGAACTCCTGATGGAAATGCGAGGCATAGACCAGGAGCTTCTTCGGCACGCACCCGCGGATCACGCAGGTGCCGCCCATCCGATATTCTTCCGCAATCGTCACCCGCGCGCCGTGGCCTGCGGCGATGCGGGCGGCGCGAACGCCGCCCGACCCGCCTCCGATGACGAACAGATCGGTATCGAATTCGGCCATGGCGCACCCGTCGCTTCAGATTGGCGTGCAACAAGATGTAGGTGAACTATTGCTGCAACGAAAGTGGGGGACTCGTCATCGCCCGGGACATCGGTGCTTCTTCACCTCCCCCAAAAGGGGGAGGTCGGCGAGCTCAGAAGCGCTCTCGCGCTCTGAAGTGAGCCGGGAGGGGGTCACTTTTCAACGACACTTCGCACCGCCAAATCGTCTTCCACCCCAACCCTCCCCCTTCGGGGGGAGGGAGAAGAAAGTGCCTAACCCAGCGGCTTGCCGCGCTTCTTCATTTCGGCGCGGAATTCATTGACGATGGTCTCAGACAGCGCCTGCGCCCACTGATTCATGAAGAGCATGCTGGCCTGGATCGATTTCGGCTCCTGCTGCTGCAGCTTCTGACCGAGCGGCGACTTGTAGAACGCGGTCAGATCCTTCAGCTCCTGCTCGGTGAAATCGTTGGCGTAGATCTTGGCCATCTGCTCGCCGATTTCCTTGTCCTTGCCAGCTTCCGTCTGGGCCACCATGACCGCGACCTCGTTGAGGTCCTTCTGGTAGCTCAGGTTGTTCGCCAGGAATTGATCCTTGGCGCGCTGGACGATGTTGGGGATCGCATTCGCATACACCTGGTTGACACCCTTTACCGTCAGCAGGTCCCTCGCTGCCTGCATCGCCGATGGCGACACCGGCTTGAGCGGCGCCGCCGGCGGGGGCTGCTGCGCGCCGGCCGGCTGGGGCGAAAACGCCAGAGCCAGCGCGACACTGAAGCCGAGCAAAAATCCCGATAGACGCTTCATTTTGACATCTCCTTCGGCGTTATCGCCGTTCAACAACACGAATTCCCTGGGAGCCGGCCAGCATCGCGATGCTGGCAAGGCCGATGAATAGCCCATGCTCGACGACGCCCGGAATGGAGGCGAGCGATTGCGCCAGACGCGGCGCATCCGGGATGCGCCCGAGATGGGCATCCACGATCCAGTGGCCGCTATCGGTGACAAAAACGTGACCGTCGCGGCCGTTTCTGACGACTAATTGGCCGGAAACGCCGCAATCGGCAAACGCTTTTTCGATTTGCCGCCGCGTTGCGCCGAGCCCGAACGAAATCACCTCGATCGGCAACGGAAAACGGCCAAGCGTCTCGACCCATTTGGTCTCGTCGGCAATCACGATCATGCGGTCGGACGCCGCCGCCACGATCTTTTCCCGCAACAAGGCGCCGCCGCCGCCCTTGATGACGTTGAGCGAGGGGTCGATCTCGTCGGCGCCATCGACCGTCAAATCGAGCCGGTCGACCTCGTCGAGCGTAGTCAGACGAATGCCGCAACGGATGGCGTCGTCACGCGTGGTCTCGGACGTCGGCACGCCGATCACGTCGAGACCGTCGCGCACCCGCGCGCCCAGCAGCTCGACGAAATGCCTGGCGGTCGAGCCGGTGCCGAGACCAAGCTTCATCCCGCTCTGCACGTAATCAAGCGCGCGCGCCGCTGCCTGGCGTTTCAGTTCATCCAAGTTCACGGGGTAGACAATCCTTACCCAGACGCCGCTGATGCGGCGCCTTGTGGTTGCGGACTATCTAGCGTCGTTTTGCCGGGAGGAACAGCGCTAGTGTGGCGAAACTGGAGCATTTCCGGCTGGAAATGCTTGCCTGTTTCGTGATGGGAAGATAGCGCTTTCGCATGACCTCCTCCCGCATTATCGTCTTCGATCTCGATGGCACCCTGGTCGACACCGCGCCCGACCTGATCAACGCGCTCAATTTCATCCTCGCGCGCGAAGGCCTGCCGCCGGTCCCGCTACACGCCGCCCGCAACATGATCGGCGCCGGCGCGCGAAAACTGCTCGAGCGCGGCCTGGAGCTGGACGGCCGCCATGTCAGCCTGGCCGAGCTCGATCGCCTGACCGACGACTTCATCGCCTATTATGCCGAGCATATCGCGGATGCTTCCCGCCCCTTCGACGGGCTCGAGGCCACGCTGGATGATCTGACAAGTCACGACTACCGTTTCGCGGTCTGCACCAACAAGCTGGAATGGCTGTCCAGGCGCCTGTTGGACCGGCTGAATTTGAGCCCGCGGTTTTCCGCCATCTGCGGCGCAGACACTTTTGGGGTTTCCAAGCCGGATCCCGCGATTTTGCGCCAGACCGTTGCCCGCGCCGGCGCGGAGCTAAAGTCCGCGATCATGGTGGGGGATGCCGGCCCCGATGTCGGCGTCGCCCGGCGGGCCGGTGTCCCCGTGATCTGCGTCTCGTTCGGCTACACCGAAGTTCCCGTAGCCGACCTCAAACCGGACGTAGTGATCGATCACATGCGCGAGCTTCGCGGGGCCATCGAAGGCCTCACGCGTTAGCCCCGCTTCCTCTCCCAAGGCATTGAAAGTATTTTTCTTTTTGTTTCTATGGGTGCGCGTTAACCAACAATTAACCACGCCGGTTGCGCCGCCGTGCTGGGGCTCTTATGGTCGCTCCGGGGCATGTGGCAGTTGGCCGCAGCGGTGGAGTGATCTTGGCGATGCGACCGGTTTTCTTGCGCTATCCGCGGGGAAGTTCGCGTCAGCCAACAGGATCACATTAATCGGATGGGATCACGGACCGACTTCACCCAATCGGACCGTGACCTGGAGTAACGGGTCGATCATGCGTCGTGCTTTCGCGATGGCCGTAGCCTCAATCAGCCTGGCCGGTTGCTCATCCTTTTCAAGCAGCTCCTGGAATTACTTCAAATCGGATCCGCCGACGATTCAGGTTCAGCTGGAATCGACCCCACCTGGCGCCGATGCGCGCGTTTCGATCGGCGGCGGCTGCAAGACGCCCTGCTCGGTCAGCGTGACGCCGCCGGACGGCAGCACCAGCTTCCTGGTGAATTATTCGATGCCTGGCAAACAGCCGGCGGGCGTGCCGGTTCAGATTGTGAAGGTACCCGGAGGCGTGTTCTCGTCAGATACGGTCAAGCTGTCACCGAACCCGGTGGTCGCCGATTTGCAGCCGATCGGCCCGCCCCCGAAGCCGGCCAAGCCCATGCGCCCCAAACGGAAGAAACCCGCTGCCGATCCGGCGGACGCGGCCGACCCGTCCGCCGCGCCGCAGCGCTGATTACCGTGGGCATGATCTTTTCGGAACGACCGTTCCCGTTTTTCCCGATCATGCTGGTCGCGATGGCAGGTGCGGGACTTTGTCTCGCCGGCTGCTCGTCGCGGCCGGCGAGCCCGCCCCTCTTTGAAATCCAGCTTGAATCGACCCCGCCGGGCGCCGAAGCGCGTACCTCCTTCGGGCCGAGCTGCAAGACCCCCTGCTCGGTCAACGCGCCCTTGCCCGACGGCAATTTCGCGGTGACTTACGCCCTGGAAGGCTTCCTGCCGGTCACGGTTCCCGTGGCGGTCACCGGCAGCCCTGCCGGTTTCATGACGCCGGGGACATCGAGGATCGAGCCAAATCCGGTGGTCGCAGCGCTGCAGCCCATCGAACCGCCGAAGCCGGTCAAGCCGCAACGGCCCAAAAGGCCGAAGAACGCGACCGCGGCACCGGCCCCATCGCCCTCGACCGCGTCCACCCGCTGATTGCTTGCACTGCACAAGGCCTCCGGGAACGGAACATTGCCGGATTGTACGGGGTGTCCAACGTGCATAGATTGGGCTAACGCTTTTCTGCTCGTGGCCGTAAGCCCGACACCAAGCTTGTGGCTGTAAGCCCGAAGGCATTTGATGACTATAGGTTCGTCTTCATCCAAATCGCTATCGCACCCGATGACCGATCCGTTCGGCCGGACGATCAGCTATCTGCGCGTCTCGGTCACCGATCGCTGCGATCTGCGCTGCTTCTATTGCATGTCGGAAGACATGACCTTCCTGCCGAAGGCCGATCTCTTGACGCTGGAAGAACTCGACCGGCTGTGCTCGGCCTTCATCGCAAAGGGCGTGAAGAAACTTCGATTGACCGGCGGCGAACCGCTGGTCCGCCGCAACGTGATGTCGCTGGTGCGATCGCTCTCGCGCCATCTTGGCACCGGCGCGTTGTCCGAACTGACGCTTACGACCAACGGGTCGCAACTGGCGCGTTTCGCCGGAGAGCTTGCGGATTGCGGCGTTCGCCGCATCAACGTGTCGCTCGATACGCTCGATCCCGCCAAATTCCGCGCCATCACCCGCTGGGGCGATCTCGACAAGGTGTTGGCCGGCATCGAGGCGGCGCGCGCCGCGGGGCTTGCGGTGAAGATCAATGCGGTCGCGCTCAAGGGAATGAACGAGGATGAAATCCCCTCGCTGATCGAGTGGGCGCACGGCAAGCGCATGGGACTGACGCTGATCGAGGTGATGCCGATGGGCGACATCGGTGCAGGCCGGATCGATCAGTACGTGCCGCTGTCGCTGATGCGCGCCCGGCTTTCCAAGCGATTTACGATGACCGATCTTGACGAGACATCAGGCGGACCGGCGCGCTACGTTGGCGTCGCCGAGACCGGCGGCAAGCTCGGCTTCATCACGCCGATGACGCATAATTTCTGCGAGGCCTGCAACCGCGTGCGGATCACCTGCACCGGAACATTGCATACGTGCCTCGGACATGACGACGCCGCCGATCTGCGCAAGCCGCTGCGCGCCTCCCCTGACGACGCGCAACTCGCAGCCGCGATCGACCGCGCCATCGGGACAAAGCCGAAGGGCCACGATTTCATTATCGATCGCCGGCACAACCGGCCGAGCGTTGCCCGGCATATGAGCGTGACGGGCGGCTGAAGCCGCCAGCACGGGTTGCTCCGCAACCGCTTGATCTGTCGTCAATTTGCCCATTTTCCAATTGACGGCGCCTGAACGCGCTGAAATGGTGCGGCCGGTTTTCATGCCTTTCGCGCTTTTAAAAGCCGCTGCGCAGTCAAGACGGCCAGAGCGTCTTCGGGGGGAGTATCATCGTTGCGATCGCTGCCGGAATCGAGCCGTAAGGCCAAATTCGGAATCCACCTGAGCTCCGCAAAAGCGCCAGGCGAGATTTGATGTCCGCCGGGGAAAGCACGATGCGTCCGTTGCTGGCGCTGAGCACGGCGATCGACGTCATCAACGAGAAAATCGGATACGTCTGCAATTTCCTGGTGCTCGCGGCCTGCGTCGTCAGTGCGGTCAACGCCATGGTCCGCTACGCCTTCGGCTACTCGTCGAACGGCTGGCTGGAATTGCAATGGTACATGTTTGCGATCCTGGTGATGTTCGGCGCGTCCTACACCTTCAAACGCAACGAGCATGTCCGTGTCGAAATCTTCTATCTGTTTCTCTCCGAGCGCGGCCAGCTCTGGCTCGACCTGATCGGCACGCTGTTCTTCCTGATCCCGTCCTGCCTGCTTCTGGCCTATCTGTCCTGGCCGTTCTTCATGCAGGCCTATGCCGTCGGCGAAGTGTCGGGTAACGCCGGCGGACTCATTCGCTGGCCGATCAAATTCGTGATCCCGTCCGGCTTCGTGATGCTTGCGCTGCAAGGCGTCTCGGAGGTCATCAAGCGCATCGCCGCGCTGCGCGGCGAAGTGACGATTGACGCGAAATACGAGAGGCCGACACAATGATCACGCTGCAAACCATGCCGCCGCTGATGTTCGGCGGGCTGGTCGTGGCCATGCTGATCGGCTTTCCGGTCGCCTTCACGCTTGCCGCGGTCGGGCTGTCGTTCGGCTTTCTCGCCATCCATCTCGGCTTTTTTGACCTCAACTTCCTTCAGGCCATTCCCGGCCGCGTGTTCGGCAACGTGCTTTCCAACGAGCTGTTGCTCGCCATTCCCTTCTTCACCTTCATGGGCGCGATCCTGGAGCGATGCGGGCTTGCCGAAGACATGCTGGATTCGATGGGGCAACTGTTCGGACCGATCCGCGGCGGCCTCGGCTACTCCGTCATCATCGTCGGCTTCATTCTCGGTGCGATCACCGGCACGGTGGCGGCGCAGGTCATCGCCATGGCGCTGATCTCGATGCCGATAATGATCCGCTACGGCTACAACATTCGCTATATCACTGGCGTGCTGGCGGCGTCGGGAACCATCACCCAGCTCGTGCCGCCGTCACTGGTCCTGATCGTGCTCGCCGACCAGCTCGGCAAATCGGTCGGCGACATGTATCTCGGCGCATGGGGCCCCTCGGTATTCCAGATCCTGCTGTTCGCCGGCTATACTTTCGTGCTTGGCATCTTCAAGCCCGACTACCTGCCGCCGGTGCCGAAGGACGCGCGCACGCTGACCGGCTGGGCGCTGTGGAAGAAATGCCTCATGGGTATCATTCCCTCCGCGGTGCTGATTTTTGTCGTGCTCGGCACCATGATGATGGGTCTTGCGACGCCGACCGAAGCCGGCGCCATGGGCGCGGTCGGCGCCATCGTGCTGGCGGCGATCCACAGCAAGGATTTTTCGACCACCGGGCGCAAGGTTCTCATCATCGGCGTGATTGCCGGCGGCATCGGCACGATCATCGGGATGTTTGCCACCGAGGGGCTGATCTTCAAGCTCGCCTTCGCCGTGACTTATCTTGCAGTGGTGTGGATCTGCCTCGAGGCGGTCCGCATTCCCGAGCTGCGCGACCTGATCAAGCAGGGTTATGAGACCACCATGCGCATCACCTGCATGGTGGTGTTCATCCTGATCGGCTCGACCTGCTTCTCGGTGGTCTTCCTCGGCGTCTCCGGCGGTGTCTGGCTGGAGCACCTGCTGACCTCGCTGCCCGGCGGCGTCTGGGGCTTTTTGATCTTCATCAACCTGTTCATCTTCTTCGTCGCCTTCTTCCTCGATTTCTTTGAAATCGCCTTCATCATCCTGCCGATGATTGCACCGATCGCGCAGAAGATCCTGGGGCCGGTGGTTGGGGATGGGCCGGCCCTGATCTGGTTCGGCGTCATGCTGTGCGTGAACATGCAGACCTCATTCATGCATCCGCCGTTCGGCTTCGCGCTGTTCTATCTGCGCGGCGTGGCGCCCAAGGAGGTCAAGAGCTCCGACATCTATTGGGGGGCGCTACCCTGGGTCGGCTTGCAGGCGATCATGGTCGCGCTTGTGATCGCGTTCCCGATCACGGTGACGGCGCTGCTCGACAAGCCAGCCAACGTCGACCTGAACCAGATCAAGATCGACGTTCCGCAGATGGATTTGCCACCACTCGACTTCGGTCCTCCGGCGAAGTAATGGCGAACAACGCCTAGACGAATCGAAAAAACCCCGAAGCCTGTGCTTCGGGGTTTTGTCTTCGATTCCGGTTCAGGCGAGATTAGCTCTGGGCATGCCTCGCCATGAAATTATCGAAGCCGACTTCGGCGACCTGGAACCACTGATAACCGGTGCTGGTATAGGCCGTGACCGAGTCATAGATTTTCTTGAAGTTCGCATTGGTCGAGGCGACCTCGGCGTTGAGCTCCTTGGTCGCCTTGTAACTAGCTTCCATGATGGCGGGCGAAAACCCGTGCAGCTTGGTGCCGCCGGCCAATAGCTTCTTCAAAGCGAGCGGATTGACGGTATCGTATTTGGCCATCATCCAGTTGTTGGCGTAGTGGCCGGCCTGTTCGAGGATGTTCTGGTAGTACTTCGGCAACGCATTCCATTTGTCGAGATTGATCATCGCCAGCAGCATCGGGCCGCCTTCCCACCAGCCAGGATAATAATAGTGCGGCGCGACCTTGTAGAGGCCGAGCTTCTCGTCGTCATAGGGACCGACCCACTCGGCGGCGTCGATGGTGCCTTTTTCAAGCGCGGGATAGATGTCGCCGCCGGCGAGCTGCTGCGGCACGCAGCCGAGCTTCTGCATTACACGGCCGGCATAACCGCCGATGCGGAATTTCAATCCCTGCAAATCGTCGACGGTATTGATCTCCTTGCGGAACCAGCCACCCATCTGACAGGTGGTGTTGCCGGCGAGCAGCGAGGTGACGTTATAGTTCTTGTAGAACTCGTTCAGCAGCTCCTTGCCGCCGCCCATCATGTACCAGGCTTGGCTGAGCCGCGCGTTGGGACCGAACGGGATGCAGGAGCCGAAGGTGAAGGTTGGATCCTTGCCGAAATAATAATACGACGCGGTGTGCCCCATCTCGACGGTGCCGTTCTGCACGGCATCGAGTACCTGCAAGCCCGGCACGATTTCGCCCGCCGCGAATGTTTGAATCTGAAACTTGTTGTCGGTGGCCTCACCGACGACCTTGGCCATCACCTCGGCAGCGCCATGCAGCGTGTCGAGCGATTTCGGCCAGCTCGTCGTCATGCGCCATTTGAGTTCAGGCATCGATTGCGCGATCGCCGGAGCTGCGATGCTCGCCGCCCCCGCGACGCCTATTCCAGTGACTTTAATAAAGTCGCGACGCTTCATCGAATATCCTTCCCTGATGATATGTGTCAGCCTTCGTTTCGAGGCTTTAACCGGCGAAGCATGAAACATCCCGTCCTGGATTTCCACGCCGATCTCATGTCGCAATGCAAAAAGCCCGGCGCCATTCAGCGCCGGGCTCCCTTGGGACAGTCGAAAGTGACGATTAGCCGCGGGTGCGCGAGCGGATCATGAAGCTGTCGAACGTATATTCGGCCACCTGCCACCACAGATATTGATCGGAGCGATAGGCTTGCATCGCGTCGATCGACTTCTTGAAGTCGGGGTTCTTGGCGGAAATTTCCGCCCACAATTCGTTCGTCGCCTTCAGGCAGGCTTCCAGCACTTCGTTGGTGAAGGGCCGAAGCTGCGTGCCACCGGCCACCAGCCGCTTCAGCGCTGACGGGTTCTGCATGTCATAACGCGCAGCCATCCAGGTGTTGGCGTTGGCCGCCGCATTGGTGATGATAGCCTGATAATTCTTCGGCAGCGAATTCCACTTCTCGAGATTGCAGAAGGCATGCACGGTTGGGCCGCCTTCCCAGAAGCCCGGGTAGTAGTAGTACTTCGCGACCTTCTGGAAACCGAGCTTCTCGTCGTCATAGGGACCGACCCACTCGGCCGCGTCGATGGTGCCTTTTTCCAGCGCAGGATAGATATCGCCACCTGCCAATTGCTGCGGCACCACGCCGACCTTCTGCAGCACCTGACCGGCGATGCCGCCGATGCGGAATTTCAGTCCGGAAAGATCGGCAACGGTCTTGATCTCCTTGCGAAACCAGCCACCCATCTGCGTGCCGGTGTTGCCGCAGGGAAATCCGATCAGGTTAAATTTCTTGAAGAACTCGTTGCCGAGCTCCTGACCACCGCCCTGATACCACCAGGAATTCTGCTGACGGGCATTCAGGCCAAACGGCACGGAAGCATAGATCGCGAAGGTCGGATCCTTGCCGACGTAATAATAAGAGACGGTGTGGCTCATCTCGACGGTGGCGTTCGAGGTCGCGTCGAGCGCCTGCAGGCCCGGAACGATTTCGCCGGCCGAAAAAATCTGGATCTGAAATTTATTGTCGGTCATCTCGGCGACGTATTTGGCAAACTCCGTGGAGGCGCCAAAAAGCGTGTCGAGCGATTTCGGAAAACTTGACGTCATACGCCATTTGATTTCGGGCGAGGACTGCGCAATCGCCGGTGAGGCCACCGCGCTCGCCGCCGCTCCCACGGCCGAAACCTTCAAAAAATCACGACGCTTCATCTAGGACATCTCCTTGGTAGGCATTTCCCGAAATTCATCGGAGCTCTTCGTTTGGCTCTAACGCGGCTTTAACATGGCGGTCGAGCCAAAACCACAATCACATCAAAGGACTGATTAAACCAAAGTCTGATATTGCGCTTTCGCCCGGGGGTTCAGGCTGCCGCAATAGCGCCCTTCAGCTGATCGCGGACCTTGGCCCCGATCGCCCGGTAGATCGCCGCATGCGGCCCATCCGGCTCGCTCTCGACGACCGGGGTCCCGGCATCCGAGGTGGTGCGGATCGACATATGCAGCGGTATTTCGCCGAGGAACGGCACGGCCAGTCGTTCGGCTTCGTGGCGCGCGCCGCCATGGCCGAAGATATCGGATTGGGTGCCGCAATGCGGGCACTGGAAATAGCTCATATTCTCGATGATGCCGAGCACGGGCACGTTGACCTTCTTGAACATCGCCAGTCCGCGCCGCGCATCGATCAGCGACAAATCCTGCGGCGTCGAAATGATGATCGCTCCCTTGAGCGGCACATTCTGCGCCAGCGTGAGTTGCGCATCGCCGGTGCCGGGCGGCATATCGACCACCAGGACATCGAGCGTGCCCCAGGCGACGTCTCGTAACATCTGGGTGATGGCCGACATCACCATCGGTCCGCGCCAAATCATGGCGGTCTCTTCTTCCACCAGAAAGCCGATCGACATGATCGAAAGACCGAAGCGCGAAAGCGGGATCATCTTCCGCTCGTCGTTCAGCTGCGGTTTTTCGTGGATGCCGGTTAAGCGTGGCACCGACGGGCCATAAATGTCGGCATCGAGCAGGCCGACCCGCAAGCCCAGGTCCCGCAAGCCGAGCGCCAAGTTGATCGCGGTGGTGGACTTTCCGACGCCGCCCTTTCCGGATGCAACCGCGATGATCGCGGCAACGCCGGGAATTTCGGCCTGCTTCGACATCGGCGAAGGCGCACCTTGTGGCGGCCGGTGCGCGGCGACGTTTTGCACACCGTGCGCATGCCGGTGCGGCGGCGGCGCGGCGGCAGCGGCCGGACCCGCCTTGCGTTCGGCGGTCAGCGCAACCATGGCAACTTCAACACCGGGAATGGCGCGCACCGCCGCTTCCGCAGCGGCCCGCACACTTTCCCAGGCGCGGGCTTCGGCGGCCTCGACATTGATCGAAAAGAACACCTTGCCGTCACCGGCGGTGATCGCCGACAGCACGTTGGCATTGGTCAAGGCCACGCCACGCGGCGTGGCCACCTTGGCGAGAGCATCCTGAACCTGTTGTTGCGTCACGCCCACGGGGCATCTCCTGCGAATTCCAAGATGCCTCTGTTAGAGCGATCCGGCCTTAAAAGCTATCGCCTGCCAGGATCGTCTGCCCGTTCGAGGGGGCGCTCGCCCTGCTCCTTGGCGGCCTCATAATTCAGCTCGATCATCACCCCGTTGGGGTCGTTGACGAAGATCTGCCAGAGGTCGCCGCCCGGAACCTGCCGTGCGTCGAAAGGCGTGTTCTTCGACGCAAGCCGTGTTTTCATGGCGTCAAAGCCGCGGCTGACGAACGCCACGTGATGGACCACGCCGGAATCGGGTTTCTGCGCCTCGTCGCTCGGTGAAATATCGACCAGGTGCACCACCGCCTTGCCCTCGCTGTACATCCAGGCGCCCGGAAAGGCGAAATTCGGCCGGTCGCCTTTTTCGAGGCCCAAAACGTCTTCGTAGAACCGAACGGTATCGGCGAGCTTTCGGGTCCGGATGTTGAAATGGTCAAGCACGCCAACAGTCATTCCCATATGATCTCACTCCCTTTTTGTTTTGAAACTCGACTAACGGCCCATGCTATCATAAAACCACGCCCGCCCGCCAAATGGCGCGTTGCCGACCCCTTTGGCACGCACCCAGGCCGCGGATCTTAAGGCGGAGCCTGTTTCGCAGTCTACCGTCCCCCTTCACGATTATGCCCGGCTGACCAATGCGCCGGCAGAACCCCAGGATTGCACCAATGGCTAAAGTCGCTTTTCTCGGTCTCGGCGTCATGGGTTTCCCCATGGCAGGACATCTCGTCGCCAAAGGCGGTCATGAGGTGACGGTGTACAACCGGACCCCGGCCAAGGCCAAACAATGGGCCGAGAAATTCAAGGGCAAGACCGCAGCGACGCCAAAGGCCGCCGCCGAGGGTCAGGATTTTGTGATGGCCTGCGTCGGCAACGACCATGACCTCCGCGCCATCACGATCGGCGCCGACGGCGCTTTTGCAGGCATGAAGAAGGGCGCAACCTTCGTCGACCACACCACGGCTTCGGCCGAGGTCGCCCGCGAGCTCGATGCGGCCGCCACCAAGGCCGGCTTCAAATTCGTCGATGCGCCGGTGTCGGGCGGACAAGCGGGTGCGGAAAACGGCGTGCTGACGGTGATGTGCGGTGGAACTGAAGACGCCTATGCCGGCGCCGAGCCGGTGATTGCCGCCTATGCGCGCATGTGCAAGCGGCTCGGACCCGCAGGAAGCGGTCAGCTGACTAAGATGGTCAACCAGATCTGCATCGCCGGCCTCGTCCAGGGCCTCTCGGAGGGCATTCATTTTGCCAAGAAGTCCGGGCTTGATGTCGCTGCCGTGATCGACACCATTTCCAAGGGCGCGGCGCAATCCTGGCAGATGGAAAACCGCTACAAGACCATGAATGACGGCAAATACGACTTCGGCTTTGCGGTGGAATGGATGCGCAAGGATCTGTCGATCTGCCTCGCCGAAGCCCGCCGCAATGGCGCCAACCTGCCGGCCACCGCGCTGGTCGATCAGTTCTATTCCGAAGTCGAAAAGATGGGCGGCAAGCGCTGGGATACGTCGAGCCTGCTGGCGCGGCTGGAACGGTAACTCTCGATCGAATGTCATTGCCTATGACAAACGCGAAGCGTTTGCGCAAGGGAGCGACAGCTCCGAAGCAATCCGGTCTCTCCCTTCGTCATGGCCGGGCTTGACCCGGCCATCCACATCTTTGTCTCCCGACAAAGAAAGCAAGACGTTGATCACCGGGACCTAGGCGAGCGGAAGCGACGCCGTTCTTCGAACGGCTATGCCCGGCGATGACGGCTCACTGGATCGCCCCTCGCAATGACGGCGTACCCATCGCGAAAAGCTAATTTAATTTCTCATTAACGAGAATTCTTAGCTTCTTAAGGCACCTCTTAAGAATTTGGCGGCACAGATAGATGATGCAAAAGCTCGCCCCGTCGGCGGGCAGGATTTGTGTTGTTTGATGAGTGATTCCGCTGAAAAGCCAGAAGTCGTGCAGCTTCCGGCTGACTCGCCTGCCGGAGCGCCTGTCGCTAGCCGGCGCGCCGCGGCACAGCGGGTGCGTGAGGCACGCGACCGGTTAACGTCGACCAGCGGAACCCGGCCCGCCTTCGACAGCGAGTTACTCCGCCAATACGCACAAACGCGGCTGTCGGCTTCCTATGTCGTCATGCTGCTGGTGGTGACGACCGGCGTTTTGTTCGGCTTCTGGATGCCGCCGGTATCGGCCGCGGCATGGACCTGCGGCCTGCTTTGCATCCACACCGCGATCATCCGCAGTTGCGGCCAATTCATCGCTACCCAACCTTCGCTGACCGCGACGCGCCAATGGCGGACGCGCTTCATCGTCCTCGATTTGTTGTATGGCCTCGGCTGGACCGCAGTGTTGATCCACCCCTCAGGCTTCGACGCGGTCTCCAATACGCTGGTCATGTTCCTGATGCTGCTGGTGGTTGCGGTGTCGAGCATGCTGGCGGCAAGCCTGCCGATCGCAGCATTAGCAGCCACCGCACCGGTAACGGCGGCGATTGCGGTCAACTTCGTGCTCAGCGGCACCTTCGACAATTACGTGCTGGCGCTGCTCGCCGTCGCCGCCGAAGGATATTTCGCGCTGCTGGCCCACCGTCTGCATTCGGCAACGCTGGCGACCCTGGAAGCGCGCGCCGAAAAGGACGCGCTGATCGGCGAACTCGAACAGGCCAAGGCGATCTCGGACGAAGCGCGGCATCGTGCCGAGGCCGCCAACGTCGCGAAATCGCGCTTCCTTGCGCAAATGAGCCACGAGTTGCGGACGCCGCTGAACGCGATCCTCGGATTTTCCGAGGTCATGAAGAGCGAAATCTTCGGGACGCATACCGTTCCCGTCTATCAGGAGTATTCCTCCGACATCCACAATTCCGGCGTTCACCTGCTCAACCTCATCAACGAAATTCTCGACCTGTCGCGGATCGAAGCCGGCCGTTACGAACTCAACGAAGAAGCGGTTTCGCTGGTGCATGTCGTCGCCGACTGCCATCATCTGCTCAAGCTGCGCGCCTCGAACCGCGGCATCACCATCCACGAAGTGTTCGAGCAGAACATGCCGCGCATCTGGGGCGATGAGCGCGCGGTACGGCAAATCGTCCTCAACCTGCTGTCGAATTCGATCAAGTTCACGCCGCAGGGCGGCGAGGTCTGGCTGAAGGTCGGCTGGACCGCTTCCGGCGGTCAGTATCTCAGCGTCAAGGACACCGGATCCGGCATTGCCGAGAGCGAAATCCCGATCGTGCTGGCATCCTTCGGTCAAGGCTCCAACTCGATCAAGTCGGCCGAACAGGGCGCAGGCCTTGGGTTGCCGATCGCCAAGAGCCTGATCGACATGCATGGCGGCACCTTCACGCTGAAATCGAAATTGCGTATCGGCACCGAAGTGGTCGTCACCTTCCCGCCCGAGCGGGTGATGTCGGCGCTCGGCCCGCTGACGGAGGAAGCGCCACCCTTGCAACCGGAAACCACGAATACCGAGGCGGCACGCATCGGACGCAAGCCAATCCTGAGCGCCGGAACCGGGTTGTGAGCGTGTGCTTGGCAAACAACCCTTTTCGTTTCACACTCGAAAGATGAGCATAGAGACGCCGTGTATTGCAGTCTGCATGATGGACCCCAGAACCAACCTTTGCTTCGGCTGCGGGCGCACGCTCGGCGAGATCGCGCGCTGGCATCGCATGGAGAGTGCGGAACGGCTGAGCGTGATGGCGGAATTGCCGGCGCGAATGGAGCAGGCCGGTTTGCCGCGGATCGAGCCGGCCAGCCGTTCGAAGACGGGCTGAGAAAGCTGCGAGGTTTGCTGTGAGCCGCATCCTGCTCGTTCTTGCCGTATTGCTGGCGACCGCCGGCGCCGTCGTTGCCTACGGCGATCCGACCCAGATCGCGCGCGCCAAAAGCACGGTCTCGGATTTGCTGCGCCCGCGCGTGGCGACCCGCGCGGTGCAGGTCTCTCGCGGGCAATCCGGCGAATTCGCACTGCAAGCCAGGATCAACGGCGTGACTACCCCGATGGTGATCGACACCGGCGCCACCTCCGTCGTGCTCACCTATGAGACGGCGAAGGCGGTCGGCCTTCCGCTCGAATTGCTCGAATACGACGTCGACCTCGAGACCGCGAGCGGTCACACCAAGGCGGCGCGGCTGACGCTCGACCGGCTCGCCATCGGCAAGCTTGTCGAACGCTCGGTGCCGGCGCTGGTGGTGCCGCACGGGCAGATGAAAACCAACCTGTTGGGGATGAGTTTCCTCGATCGGCTCGAAAGCTGGGAAGTGAAACCCGACAGCCTGAAGCTGCGCGGCTACCCTTGAGCTGCATCATCCGGAAAAGTCTTTAGGCGGCGACCGCCACCGAAGCGCGGTCTTCAACCAATGCGACCGCGGCCCTCAGCACCTCAGGTCCAGCGCTCGCCTTCACCCCGTGTTCGGCGAGATGCCGGCGGAATGCCCGCGCGCCGGGCACGCCGTGAAACGCGCCGACGAAATGCCGCGTGATCGAATGCAGCCGCGTGCCAAGGCCAAGCTCGCGTTCAATATACGGCATCATGGCCTCAAGTGCGTCCTTCATCGTGGCAAACGGCGTCGCCTCGCCAAACAGTTCGGAATCCACATTGAGCAAACGCCACGGCTCCTGATAAGCGGCGCGGCCGAGCATGACGCCATCGACATGGGTGAGATGCGCCTTCGCCTCTGCAAGACCGCCGATGCCGCCATTGATGATGACGGGCACATCTGGCATCGACGCCTTCAACCGATAGACCCTGTCGTAGTCGAGCGGCGGGATGTCGCGGTTTTCCTTCGGCGACAAGCCATTGAGCCAGGCCTTGCGGGCATGAACGATCAGCGCATCGCTGCCCGCCGCGACCACAGCGTTTGCGAGTGCATCGAGGGCTGTTTCCGGATCCTGGTCGTCGATGCCGATCCGGCATTTGACGGTGACCGGAACGCTCACTGCTTTCTTCATCGCCGCGACGCAGGCGGCGACCAATGCGGGCTCGGCCATCAGGCAGGCGCCGAAACGGCCGTCCTTTACCCGGTCCGAGGGGCAACCGACATTGAGGTTGATCTCGTCGTAGCCGAAATCCTCGCCGATCTTTGCCGCCGCCGCGAGGTCGCGCGGATCGGAGCCGCCGAGTTGAAGCGCCACGGGATGTTCGCATCGATCGAAGCCAAGCAAGCGCTGCCGGTCACCATGAAGGATGGCGCCCGTGGTCAGCATCTCCGTATACAGGCGGCCACGCCGGGTCATCAGGCGGTGGAACATCCGGCAATGCCGGTCGGTCCAGTCCATCATCGGGGCGACGGAAAATGCTATCTCTTTGTTTTCCTTAGTTTTATGAAGAATATCAGTCACTTCCAAGGCTTTCCAAGCATTCTCATTTAAGCGGGTTTTGTTCGATTTAGGCCCATTTTTCGCTCCAAAGTACAGCAATGCTGTACCGAGAAGACCAATGCTGTACCACGGACGGGTTAGCAAATGGGAACAATCCTTCCACGCAAGCGCAAAGATGGTTCCACCGGCTACCATGCGCAAGTCACCATCAAGCGTGGCGGCAAAGTCGTGCATCGCGAAACAAAAACGTTCGACCGCAGACAGGCTGCTTCAGCATGGATGGAAAAGCGAGAGACTGAGCTTGCTAAACCAGGCGCGCTCGAGCGTCAGAACATACCGGACCCGAAGTTAGCCGACGTGATCGACCTATACATCGAGGAATCGATCAAAGAAATCGGCCGAACCAAAGCTCAGGTGCTCGCGACCATCAAAAGCCACGACATAGCAGATTTTAAGTGCAGCGAGATAACCAGCGAGCACTTGGTTTCCTTCGCCAAACAACTGCCGGTGCAACCGCAAACGGTTGGAAACTACTTCAGCCATCTCAGTTCAATTTTCACCATTGCACGGCCGGCCTGGGGCTATCCCTTAGATCCAAAGGCGATGGATGATGCATTGGTAGTAACTAGAAATCTGGGGCTTACTTCTAAAAGCAAGGAGCGTGATCGACGACCTACGTTGGCCGAACTCGACCTTCTCATGCATCATTTTGGCAAGGTCAAAACTCACCGGCCCCGATCCTCCCCGATGCAGCAGATCATCGTGTTTGCTATCTTTAGTACGCGGCGGCAGGAAGAGATCACGCGCATCGCATGGACAGATTTTGAAGCGGCCGCGCCCCCAACCCATCCGGATGCTCGCGTTCTCATTCGCGATATGAAACATCCGGGCGACAAGCAGGGGAATGACGTTTTTTGCGACCTGCCCCCTGAAGCGATTGCAGTTATCGAAAGCATGCCGCGTGTAGCGAAAGAAATATTCCCCTACTCAGTAGACGCAATTGGCGCTGCGTTCACCCGTGCGTGCAAATTGCTAGGCATTGATGATCTACACTTCCACGATCTTAGACACGATGGGATTTCGCGCTTATTCGAAATGGGCAAAACGATACCGCAAGCGGCAAGCGTTTCGGGTCACAGGAGCTGGAGTAGCCTGAAGCGATATAGTCACCTACGTCAGACTGGCGACAAATATGCTGATTGGAAGTGGCTCCAGCGCGTGACAAGCACGAAAGGCTGAAACTCAAGGCGAGTTTCAGCGCGCGAAACCCAACACAATCCCCACTCAATTGTTTTTAGCCTAGCTGGGCCCGCAGGCATTGAGCGCGTGCCCAGTGCCGAGCAGATAGAGATATTTTCGCTTCTCGGTCGGATGCTCCGCGAGCAACAGATAGTCCTTGAAGCCGCCCACAGTTGACGAGCGATGCTCACGCCGCGCTTGGATACTTGTCGATATTTGGAAATAGCGGCAGCGGCTCCATCTCCGTCGACATCCGGTCGCCGACGAAGTTCTCCTGCGTCCGGTCGCTAGCCCACACAAACCGGCGCGCGCGCCCGACGACAAAGCCGTTGACGCGCGCCACAAGATCGACCGGTTTTTGCGCGCGAACCATCGCAAAGGACGACTCGTCGTTGGCGGCGAGGAAGAGCTTGACCGGGCTGATCGGAATAAAAATGACGCCGTCCGTCAGGCTAAGCCGCGGCCAGCGTAGAAAAACGACGAAGAGTGTGCGCCAGTGCGGAATTCGACCTTCGCCGGTGGATCGACCTTGTAGCCGGGTCTGAACCAGACATCCAGCCAAGCCGGATAGCTAGTACCAACGTAGACGAGTATCTCGACGAACAGAAGCGTGATGGCCCCGACCACGACAACGCTCACAATTCTTCCAAAGTTGCTCCAAAAGCCCCTGGTCGCGCGAGTTATTCTGTCGAGTGCGAAGAGTGCGATGAAGAAGCCAAACATCACCACAAGCGTGATGATGAGCGAGCCGGTATTGCCCTTGAAAAGGCTGGCCGCCGTTGCCGCGACGGACAATAGGATGAGTGCCGCGTACCCCCAACCAGAGATCGTCTTGGGCGCATGGACCCAAGGGTTAGGCGGATTGGATAACGGTCCTAAGTTCGTCACGATAGCCCCATTCCGGCATTGAGCATTCCGCGCGTGGATCGTTGTCCCTCAACATCGTCCACTGAACGCCGGCAATTATCCCGCGAACGAACGGCGACAGCGGAACCCACAATAACGGACTTTCCATTATAAGTTTAGCAAATTTTGGCTCGCACCCGACACTTCATCCGGTGGCGCTTCTGGCTCAACAAGCTGGTCATTTTGGGGCTACGCCTAGTCCGCACGCCGTTGATTCGCTCAAACGCGAAGGCGAACGCGAAGTGGTAGGTGGATGTTGATCTGCGCCTCGTGCTCTAACTCAACGGCGACGGCAAAACGTTGATGCGTAATTTCCTCCCCGGCCCATCGGCGTTCCGCGAATACAGCGAGATAGTAGTCGCCGCCATAACGATCGACGTTGCGTTGCATCGTCATCATTGACCTTTGCAGCGTGCTTGTTCCGCGGAGGTCACGAGACGGATCGAGCGGACATTTTGCGGAATCTGGCAACTTCTCAAATGGCCCCTCTTCCTTTGTCCGATGTCTGAAATGTTCGAATATTATGTCAGGCTGCATTCCTCGGATCAGATGATAGTTGAGACGCAGGCCCAGGTATTCGAGGCGGGTATGTCGAACTGGGGGATCGAATGCTAGGCTCACGCGGATATACCGCTTGCCCTTCGTCTTCTGAAATTCACTGGGCAACGGAACACGATAGAGCGCAAACTGGTCGGTCGCGAGTTCTTGCCGATCGGCGATGAAGATCACGCGCCGCTCTTCCGAATCCAGGGCGCGAGCAACATCGGGAATGCCGTATCCCAAGCAAGCGCGCTGGCCGTCCGGGCCGAACCTTTGAAGAGATTCCAAAGCTTCGGCAGGCGAACTTGCTGAAACCGCAAGCAAAGCTCGAATCATATTGGCAGATGCCGTCGGCATTGCGCGCACGAGCAACGCGGCTTTGTAAGCTATACGTGGCGCGGCCATTGAAGTACCGGTCGAAGACGTCAGCAATCCCCCCAAATAGTCAGGGCGCAACGTCAACATCCCGGCGCTGGCGTATTGATCGCCCGACACGATTCTTTGCGTCATGCCATCAAAAAGCACGGTGCCGCCAAAATCGACCAGATCAGGCTTGATCGAGTCGTTGACGCCCGGACCCGAGCGCGTGACGGGTGTCGGCAAATTGAGCGACGCAATGGCTCGCAGCTCCGCTCCCCCCCATCCGTCTGTTGGCAATCCGTTGGCATGTGCCAAGCTTCCAACTGTCAGTGCGATGGCGGCGGTCGCGGGCTCTACGATCCGATTCTCTGGAGACACAAGGTAGTCCGGATAGGTCCGCGTGATCTGCTCCGCATCCTCTCCCCAGGGAGCACGCACGCCTGCGCTGGAGTTTCCAGCCGAGACAATGATGACGATATCGAGCTCTCGGGCCAGAGTATCGAGCGTCGCCGCCCATGGTGACACACGCCCGCCGTCGTAGGGAATGCGATGGGCATCGCCCAGCGCAACATTGACGATCCGACATCCACGCTCCTGAAGAACGCGGATGGCTTTCTCCATCTGGTCCGGTATTGTTGCCGCATCATCGAAACGACCTTCGTCGTTAACGACTTTGACTGATATGATCCGTACGGGGCTTTCGAAGATCTTCCTGTCGACGCACTCGCGGATATCACCAAAGGCGGCAATGCCGGCGACCTTGGTTCCGTGTCCCCAGATATCGGCCGTGCCCAGTGCATCAGGCACTCCCAGCGAGCTGGCAAGAGAGGGGGATAGAAGCGGATGATCCGTGCTACCGCTGTCGACAATGCCGATTAAAGGGGCCTCCGCGGGAGGTGACGGCGCCACAACGCCCTCGATCGTGACGACAGGCGGATCACGTTCGCCGAGATCGGGTATCGGCGGGACGTCAATCTGGGAAATTACTGGCAATTCGAGCAGATCGCGTAGCACAGATCCGCGCATCCGGGCGCGGAGCACAATCAGGCCGACAGTGCCTACGTAGCGAGACAGGATCTCGCCTCCAGCAGCCTCGACATACTCGACGATCTTTTGCACGCGGACTTGGCGATCAAGTTGCGTGGGCGCA
>NZ_JBEKRB010000017.1:0-124881 GCF_049519115.1 Bradyrhizobium sp. | reverse complement strand
GCGATGCACCGCGAGATCGCACGCGGCAATGGCGCGCGGATCATCGACAATCCCGATCTGGGGCTGGACGCAATCACGCAGCAGCAATCGACCTTCACGCGGCGTGACATGGCGAAGTTCGCGCATCGGCACAGCGATGGCATCGAGCAGTTCAACAAGGTCATGGGCACGATGCGCCAAGCGCCCGATCTGGTCGAACTCGGCAAGGATGGGCGCGGCGAAGACCGCTTCACGACCCGCGACATGATCGAGACCGAACAGCGACTGCACCATGCCGCAAAACTTATGGCGGAACGGGAACGCCATGAGGTGCGTGACAGGGATCGCGAAGTGGCTTTTGCGCGTGCGGAAACGCTCGGTCTTGTCCTTTCGAGCGAACAGGCCGAGGCGCTGGCGCATATCACGGATGCGCGCGATTTGAGCGTCGTCGTCGGCCATGCCGGAACCGGTAAGAGTGCGATGCTGGGCGTGGCACGCGAGGCCTGGGAGGCAGCCGGCTATGAGGTCCGGGGCACTGCGCTCTCCGGCATTGCGGCCGAAAATCTCGAGAGCGGATCGGACATCGCATCACGCACCATCGCCAGCCTGGAGCACGGCTGGGGACAGGGCCGCGGCCTGTTCACGCGAACCGCGATGTGCTTGTCATCGAGGCAGCGCGGACGCGGATGCGGGCCGCCGGTGATCTCGGCCATGAGGTGAGTGTGACGGTCGAGCGCGGAGAACGCGGCTTCGCCAGCGGGGATCGCTTGATCTTCCTGCAGAACGAACGAGGCCTTGGCGTCAAGAACGGCACGCTCGGCACCGTCGAACAGGTGAGCGCGCAGTCCATGACCGTTCAGACTGACGACGGCCGATCCGTGCAGTTCGACTTCAAGGACTACAACAAGATCGACTACGGCTATGCGGCGACGATCCACAAGGCGCAGGGCATGACGGTGGACCGCGCCCATGTGCTGGCGACCCCTGGCATGGATGCCCATTCAAGCTATGTCGCCCTGTCGCGGCACCGCGACGGCGTGGACTTGCATTATGGTCGGGACGATTTTGCCAATCCAGAACGGCTCAGACGAACCCTGTCGCGCGATCGGTCCAAGGACATGGCATCGGACTACGAGCGTGCCGATCCCGTACAGAGCTACGCCGAGCGGCGCGGGATCACCTTCCGCGCGCGCGTCGTTGAGATCGTGCGCAGAATCGTGCCTGAGAAGGTACGCAACAAGTTCGACGGCCTTCGCTCTCCTGGAGATGCGCCCGGCCCGGATGGCGGACGGAGACCGGAGCCGGAAACGCCGGAAAGGGAACGGAGCGATGCCGGAGCAGAGCACCGCGAAACCGAAGTGCCAGAAAGGATGGCGGCGGAAGAGGCGGAAAAGGAAATGCGCCGGTTGCGTACCCGGGCGCTCGTGCGCCATGCCCGCGCCGTGGATGCGATCTTCGATATGCAGGAGCTGGGCTTCGATGCAACTCCCGAGCAGGTAAAGGAATTGCAGCAGGCCCGCAAGGTCTTCGAGAAGGTACGGCCGTTTGGTTCGCACGATGCCGAAGCCGCCTACAAGAAGAACCCGGATCTTGTCCGCGAGGCGGCTGGCGGCCGGCTCAACCGCGCCATCCGCGCGCTACAGCTTGAGACCGAGCTACGCATCAATCCGGGCCGTCGCGCCGACCGCTTCGTGGACGACTGGCAGAAGCTCGACCAGGCCAGTCTGCGCCGGTATCAGGCGGGCGACATCTCCGGCTACAGGTCCGCACGCTCGGCGATGGGCGACATGGCGAGAAGTCTCGAACGCGATCCGCAACTGGAATCGCTCCTCGCCAACCGCAAGCACGAACTCGGCATCGCGTTCGAATCAGGCCGCCGGCTCAGCCTCGAACTCGCCTTCAGCCACGGCATCGACCTTGGCCGAGGTCGAAGCAGGGGAATCGAAATTTGAACCATCCGATTTACCACCGGCTCTGCGCCACTGTGCGACGAGCCGAACAAGCTATTGACCGCCTGCGAGCGCTCGTTCTGTCTGGTCTCAGATGCTGTCAGACGCAGCCAGCAGGAGGCAGCGCGACCATGCGCCAACCAGAACGTATCATCCGGCTGAAAACCGTCCTTTCCCGGACCGGCCTGTCCCGGTCCACCATCTACCGCAAGATTGCCGAAGGAACGTTCCCGGCGCAGCTCAAGATCAGCGCCAACGGGACTGGCTGGCATGAATCCGATATCGACCGATGGATCGCCGATCCCGTCGGGTGGCGTCCGAACCGCGAATTCGATGAGGTTCGGTGAGGTCAGTGCTTGTACCGAAGCTCCATGTCCCGCCTCAAGCAGAGCGCCTCAATGGCTAAACGCGACCAGGAAAATCGACAACGGGAGATTGGCGCGTTCCGATGGCCGGCGCGTTGAGAGAAAAATTTCCCCAGACTAAAACCCAGACTAAATGGAGATTTTATTCTGGAGCTATTTCTAACCGCTCCAAATACCAACGATGCATGAATTAGTTAGATGGCGCGCCCGGAACGATTCGAACGTCCGACCCTCAGATTCGTAGTCTGATGCTCTATCCAGCTGAGCTACGGGCGCGTTTTTCGCAAAGAGCTCGAACCCTAAGGTCCGTCATGGCCGCTGCAAAGCCTGTTTGCAGGTCGCGAAAGCGGGCCATTGCTACCGGCTCCGAACCGGCTTGGCAAGGTCTTGGGCAGACCGAAATAAGCGTGAATCGGCTTTTACGCCCGTGCCCGTTCGTTACGGATGCTTAAGAGTTCGACCGGCCGATCCGGTATGGTGATGCGGAAGGTCGCGCCGATGGTGCCTTCGACCAGGTGGATTTGGCCATCGTGGGCGCCCACGAGCTCAGCCGCAATCGCAAGGCCAAGCCCGCTGCCGCCGGGCCGCCCCGAAGTCTGGAACGCCTTGAACAGATTCTCGCGGGTCGCGGCCGGAATGCCCGGCCCGGTGTCGGACACTTCGATGATGGCAACGGCGCCTTCGCGCCGCCCGGTGATACGGATTTGCGTGGCGGGCTGGCCCTCGAGCGCCTGCTCGGCATTGCGCACCAGATTGAGCAGCACGCGGAACAGCTGGTCGGGATCGGCATCGATCGTCAGACCGCGTTCGATCGCACTGATCCAGGTAATCGAGGTAGTGGCGGCAAGGCCTGCGGACTCGCGCACTTCCGCCACGACCGGCTCGATCAGGATCATGCGGCGGTCGGGGGCGGCTTCCTGCGCGCGGCCATAGGACAGCGTCGACTGGCAAAACGCGATCGCGCGCTCCAGCGAGCGCATCAGCTTTGGCGCGAAACGCTGAACCCGCGGGTCGGGCACACTCGCCAGTTGGTCCGACAGCAATTGCGAGGACGCCAAGAGGTTGCGCAAGTCGTGGTTGATCTTCGAGACCGCGAGGCCCAACGCGGCGAGGCGGCTCTTTTGATGCAGCATCGAGACGAGGTCGCGCTGCATGTCGGATAGTTCGCGTTCCGCCACGCCGATCTCGTCGCTGCGATTCGACGGCACAATGATCCGGGCCGAGCTTTCCGGATTCTCGTGAAAGCTGACGAGGCTTTCGGTCAGCCGGCGCATCGGCCGCACGAACAGGAAATGCAGCGCGAAATAGACCAGCGCCGCCGTCAGGATCGCAATCGCCAGCGAGACCAGCAGCAGATTGCGCGAAAAAAGATACATCGCATTGCGCAGCGGCACCTCATCGACCACCACCTCGATGAACTGCCCGCCACCGGGCGCCGGTCCGATGATACGGATTGCCTGATTGCCGGTCTCGAGCATCATCTCGAAAGACGTGACGATCGAGGACCAGGCCGTCAGCGTCCGCAGATCGACGTCATGGTCGATCGCCGGCGGCAGATTGGCGCTGGCGAGCAGCCGCCGCTGTTGCCCGAGCTTGATCGCAACCGCCCGCGCCCCGATGCTGTCGAGAATTTGGTGCGCCAGCGATTCCGGAACCATGCCGGAAGGTGCGGCGTCGAGAACCAGCGCCGCGGTATTGGCCGAGGCCAGGCGGGCGTTAAGCCGGTTCATCCAGAAGTTGGCGATCGAGGGCACGTAAATCAGAACTTCCGCGATCATCACCAGCGGAATGGTCAGCAGCAGCAGCTTGCCCGACAAACCAAGCCGGCGCGAGAGCCTGGCCCTTGGGGGGCCCCTGTTCGGCTGCTCGTCGATCGCTGACGCCATAACTACCTTCGAAATATTGCGTTTTTCCTATTTGGGCCCAACGCACCGGGCCGTCAAATCAAGGTTTAACAACAGCCGCCGCAGGAACCGAGCGGGGTGAAATACCGGTTCCCCCGGGAAAGGCTCAAGGTGAGTGACAAAGCCAAATTGACGCCGGGAGCCCGCTGAACGCCGAAGCGCTGATCTACTGAGGTAATACACCGCGATGGTTGAATTATTCGCAATAAATGCAGCGTTTCAAGGAACCCCAGCTCGCCCTTCCCGCACATTGACGAAAACGGGTCCCTCCCTTATAAGCCGCGCCAACTGTACGCGATGGTCCGGCTCAAGCCGGTCGGCCCCTTTTTGGGCCGGAAATGGCCCTCTTGGGCCTGCCCACATCGGCGAACATACCTCATTTATCAGGCAAATTGTCGCCCTAGCAGGCAAGTTGTCAGCGGAGAACGACCCGTGAAGCGGACATATCAACCCAGCAAACTGGTGCGCAAGCGCCGCCATGGCTTCCGTGCCCGCCTCGCCACGACCGGCGGCCGCAAGGTCCTCGCCGCACGACGCGCGCGCGGCCGCAAGCGCCTGAGCGCCTGAGCCGAGCTTCCCCTCAAAGAGATCTCACCATGGATCGGCTAAGGCAGCGGGCGGACTTCCTCGCCGTTGCCGATGGCGCGCGGACCAGCACTGCCGCTTTTGTCGTGCAGCGCCGGCGGCGCGAGGACGACGGCCCGGTCCGGGTAGGCTTCACCGTCACCAAGAAGAATGGAACCGCGACGGAACGCAACCGCATCCGGCGCAGGCTTCGGGAATTGGTGAAACGGCTGCCGGCGGTATCGCTGCAACCGCACAGTGATTATGTGTTAATCGGGCGCCGGGCCGCCCTGACATCCGACTTCTGCAACATGCTCGGGGATCTCAGCCAGGCGCTGCATCGCCTCGACCGGCAAAGCGCAAATCGCGCGCCGGAACCGAAAAGAACGACGAGACCTTAACCGATGACCGACAGCCGCAACACCATCCTCGCCGTCATCCTTTCCGGGCTCGTGCTCCTCGGCTGGCAATATTTCTTCAACATTCCGCAGATGGAAAAGCAGCGCGCGGCGCAGCAGGCCCAGACGACAACGCCGGCGCCAAATGCCGGCACCGGCACGCCGCCCGCGTCGCAAGGCACAACGGCCGCGCCCTCAGCCAACGCGCCGTCGAATCTTCAGGCGGTTGCGGGTGCGCCGGTCAGCCGTGAAGCCGCCATCGCCGCCACCCCCCGCGTCAAGGTCGACAGTCCCCGTCTTACCGGCAGCATTTCTTTGAAGGGCGCGCGGATCGACGACCTGTCGCTGGTGCAATTCCGTGAGACCGTCGATCCGGCCTCGCCGCCGATCGTGCTGTATTCGCCGTCGGGCACGGAAGAACCTTATTACGCGGAATTCGGCTGGGTCGCCGCCAGTGGCTCTTCGGTCAAAATGCCCGACCAGAACACGCTCTGGCAGCCGGAGACGAGCGGCAGCCTGACGCCGGGCCATCCGGTAACGCTGAAATATGAGAGTGGCGATGGATTAACTTTCCGCCGCACCATTGCGATCGACGACCGTTATCTCTTCACGATCAAGGACGAGGTAACCAATGTCGGCAACGCGCCGGTCACGCTCTATCCTTTCGCACTGATCTCGCGGCACGGCACGCCCAAGACCTCGGGCTATTACATCCTGCATGAAGGCCTGATCGGCTATCTCGGCGATCAGGGTCTTCAGGAATATACCTACAAGAAGATCGACGACGCCAAGAGGGTCGACTTCAAGGTCACCAATGGCTGGCTTGGCATCACCGATAAGTATTGGGCCTCCGCGCTATTGCCCGATACCCGCGCCCAGTTGCAGGCCCGCTATTCGTCCAACCTTGTCAATAACGTCCGCACCTATCAGACCGATTACCTTCAGGACCCGCAGACGATTGCGATCGGCGGCACCGGCAGCGCCGACACGCGGCTGTTCGCCGGCGCCAAGGAAGCCGGCGTCGTCGGCATCAATTTTCCTGTCCTCGGGCCTGCCGGGTACAACAAGCAGCTCGAACTCAACCATTTCGATCTTCTGATCGATTGGGGCTATTTTTACTTCATCACCAAGCCGATGTTCCTGGCGCTCGACTTCTTCTACAATTTCATCGGCAATTTCGGCATCGCGATCCTTCTGGTGACGGTGCTCGTCAAGCTGATCTTCTTCCCGCTCGCCAACAAGTCCTACGCCTCGATGGCGAAGATGAAATCGGTGCAGCCGCAACTGGCCGCGCTGAAGGAGCGCTATCCCGACGACAAGGTGAAACAGCAGCAGGAGATGATGGAAATCTACAAGAAGGAGAAGATCAACCCGATCGCCGGTTGTCTTCCCGTCGCCTTGCAGATTCCGGTGTTCTTCTCGCTCTACAAGGTGCTGTTCGTCACCATCGAAATGCGGCACGCGCCGTTCTACGGCTGGATCAAGGATCTGTCGGCGCCCGATCCGACCAACCTTTTCAACCTGTTCGGTCTGTTGCACTTCGACCCGACGCAACTGCCCGTGTTCGGTCACTACCTCGCGCTCGGGGTATGGCCGATCATCATGGGCATCACGATGTGGTTCCAGTTCAAGCTCAACCCGACCCCGCCCGATCCGACCCAGCAGATGATCTTCGGCTGGATGCCGCTGATCTTCACCTTCATGCTGTCGGGTTTCCCGGCGGGCCTCGTGATTTACTGGGCCTGGAACAACCTGCTCTCGGTCTTGCAGCAAAGCCTGATCATGCATCGCAACGGCGTGAAGATAGAACTTTTCGACAATGTGAGGTCGACGTTCGGCTCCAAGAAGGCTGAATCGAAGACGTGACGTTCAGGAATACTCCCTAACGCGTCATGCCCGGGCTCGTCCCGGGCATCTACGTCTTGGAAGCTGATTAAAGATCTAGACGTGGATGGCCGGGTCAAGCCCGGCCATGACCAGGATGGAAAAACTTCGCATGACCACCGAACCTGATGCGAAGCTGATCGAACAGGGCCGCAAATTATTCGCCGGCGACTTCAAGTTCATCTGGGCATCACCCTCGATCGAAACGTTGCCGCCGATGGCGGGCGTGGAAGTCGCGTTCGCCGGCCGCTCCAATGTCGGCAAATCGAGCCTGATCAACGCGCTCACCGGCCGCAACGCGCTGGCGCGGACCTCGAGCACGCCGGGTCGTACCCAGGAACTGATCTTCTTCGACGGCCCCACACATGCCGGCCTGCGGCTCGTCGACATGCCCGGCTACGGCTACGCCTCGGCGCCCAAGGCCAAAGTCGCGTCATGGACAGCGCTGATCCACAAATATCTCCAGGGCCGCAGCAACCTCGCACGAGTCTACGTGCTGATCGATGCCCGGCATGGTCTCAAAGAGGTCGACCTCGACGTGCTCAAGACGCTCGACCGGTCCGCCGTCAGCTATCAAGTGGTGCTGACCAAAGCCGATCAGATCAAGCCGGCCGAACTCGAAAGCCGCATCGGCGATATCAAGACCTCGCTTTCAACGCATCCGGCTGCTTTTCCGGACGTGCTCGCGACGTCCTCGGAGACGTCCGAGGGAATCCCTGAACTGCGCGCCGCGATGGTGCGGCTGCTTGGAGAACGCTAATGCGCACCTTTCGAATCCTTGTCATCCTGGCAGGTATCATGGGCGCCGACGGTGTGATTCTGGCCGCCGTCGCGACCCATCATGGCGACGCTGCGCGACTGCTGCCTGCCTCCTCAATGCTGCTGTTTCACGCGACCGCCGCGCTCGCCGTGGTGGCATTGACCGAGCGCGGCATCGTCGCCCACAAAGGCGGGCTAGCCGCCGCGTTCGGCTTCGTGATCGCCTCCGCGCTGTTCGCCGGCGATCTCAGTTTGCGGCACTTCGCCGATCATGCGCTATTTCCCTTTGCGGCGCCGATCGGCGGCACGCTCCTAATCGTCAGCTGGCTGGTGCTGGCCGTTGCCGGTGCATGGCCCCGGCGGAACTGAACGGCGGCTGCCACATCCGCTTTACGCCGTGCCCGACAATCAGATAGAACCCCGCTCGAAATCCGCATCCGCGAGACCCGCTTCATGACCGACGCGTCCCATATCACTCCGCTCGATCAGGCCCGCATCCTGTCGGAAGCGTTGCCGCACATGCAGGAATATGATGACGAAACCATCGTCATCAAATATGGCGGGCATGCCATGGGCGCGGAGGATGTCGCCAAGGCGTTCGCCCGCGACATCGTGCTGTTGGAGCAGACCGCCATCAATCCGGTGGTGGTGCACGGCGGCGGCCCGCAGATCGCGACCATGCTCAAGAGGCTCGGTATTCAATCGGAATTCGCCGCCGGCCTGCGCATCACCGATGCCGCGACCATCGAGATCGTCGAGATGGTGCTGGCGGGCTCGATCAACAAGCAACTGGTCGGCTACATCAACGAAGCCGGCGGCAAGGCCGTCGGCCTCTGCGGCAAGGACGGCAATATGGTGACGGCGTCCAAGGTGACGCGCACCATGGTCGATCCGGATTCGCATATCGAAAAAGTCGTAGACCTCGGCTTCGTCGGCGAACCTGAAAAGGTCGACCTGACGCTGTTGAACCAGATCATCGGCTACGAGCTGATCCCGGTGCTGGCGCCGCTCGCCACCTCGAAGACCGGCCAGACCTTCAACGTCAATGCCGACACCTTTGCCGGCGCGGTGGCGGGCGCGCTCAAGGCCAAGCGGCTATTGCTGCTGACCGACGTGCCCGGCGTGCTCGACAAATCGAAGAAGCTGGTACCTGATCTGTCGATCAAGGATGCGCGCAAACTGATTGCCGACGGCACGATTTCGGGCGGCATGATTCCGAAAGTCGAAACCTGCATCTATGCGCTCGAGCAAGGCGTACAGGGCGTCGTCATCATCGACGGCAAGCAGCCGCACGCGGTCTTGCTCGAACTGTTCACCAATCAGGGCACAGGCACGCTGATCCACAAGTGATGACAAGAACGGCGTTCCCGAAAAAAGCCGTCATGGCCGGATCTATTCCGGCCATCCACGTCTTTTTCTCGCGCGATGGCGAATACGTGAATGCCCGGGACAAGGCGAGCGGAAGCGACGCCGTTCTTCGAACGGCTATGCCCGGGCACGACGATGAGAAAATGGCATGCTTTCGCTGGCTGTCCCTCCTCAGTGTATTTTTTGTTTTCTCGACGGTACCCGCGTCGGCCGACCTGAAGCTCTGCAACCGCATGAGCTACGTGATCGAGGCGGCGATCGGCATCGACGACAAATCGGCGACCGCCACCCGCGGATGGTTCCGTATCGATCCGGCGGGGTGCCGCGTCGTCCTGCAGGGCACGCTGACCGCCGACCGCATCCTGCTCAACGCCCGCGCGCTCGGCGTTTACGGCACTTCGCCGCTTCCGCAGAACGGTAGCGACAGCCTCTGTGTGGCTCCCGACAATTTCGTCATCGCAGCCGCCCGCCAGTGTCGGCCCGGCCAGACGCCGGCGCCCTTCACCCAGATCAATCCGACCCGCGCCGACGACGGCAACCTGGTCGCCTATCTCGCCGAAGACAGCGAGTACGACGATGACCAGGCGCGTCTGGCCGCCATCCAGCGGCTATTGGTGATCGGAGGCTTCGACGCCTCGCCGATCGACGGCGTTGATGGACCGAAGACGCAAGCAGCACTGGCGGCGTTCCTGAAGAGCCGCGGGCTGGCGGCGGACTTCGTCCAGTCCCCGAATTTCTTCGCGACCATGGTCGAGGCCGTGCAAGCCCCCTCTTCTACTGGGCTAACCTGGTGCAACGACACGCCGCACAAGGTGATGGCCGCGGTGGCGACCGACGACGGCAAGACCGTGGTCAGCCGCGGCTGGTATCGCATCGAGCCCGGCAAATGCCTGCATCCCGATGTGACCGGCCAACCCAAACGCATCCTCAGCTTTGCGGAAGCAGTCGATGCCGAAAACCGCACCATTCGCTTCAAGGACAAGCCGTTGAATTGGGGCGGAGAAACTCCGCTTTGCACGCGCGAGAGCAGGTTCGAGATCAACGAACAGGGCGAATGCGGCACCCGAGGCCTTTCCACGACCGGATTTACCACCGTCGACCTGTCGAGCGGCGGCAAGACGCTGCGCTTTGCGATGCCGTGATGACCGAAAAACGCAGCTTCGCCCATATCGACACCTGGGTGTTTGATCTCGACAACACGCTTTACCCGCACCACGTCAATCTGTGGCAGCAGGTGGATCAGCGGATCGGCGAATTTATCGGCGCCTATCTGAAGGTGTCGGCCGAGCAGGCGCGGATCATCCAGAAGGAATATTACCGCCGCTACGGCACCAGCATGCGCGGCATGATGACCGAGCACGGCGTGCACGCCGACGACTATCTCGCTTACGTCCACCAGATCGACCACTCGCCGCTGGAGCCGAATCCGGCGATGGGTGCGGCGATCGCCAAGCTCCCGGGCCGCAAGCTGATCCTGACCAACGGCTCGACCGACCATGCCGAAGCCGTTCTGGCGCGGCTTGGTTTGCTTGCGCATTTCGAAGCGGTATTCGACATCATTGCCGCCGAACTCGAGCCCAAGCCGGCAGCGCAGACCTATCACAAGTTCCTGACGCGTCACGACGTCGACGCAAGCAAAGCGGCGATGTTCGAGGATCTGGCGCGCAATCTGGTGGTCCCGCATCAGCTCGGCATGACCACGGTGCTGGTGGTACCTGACGGCTCACGGGAAGTCGTGCGCGAAGACTGGGAGCTTGAAGGCCGCGACGATCCCTCTGTCGACCACGTCACCGACGATCTGACGGGGTTTTTGCAGGGGCTGGCGAAACCATAGCCTCTCGTCGCCCCTGCGAAAGCAGGGGCCGATAACCACCGTCTTGAGTTTTTCAACGCATCCCAACCATCCCTACCAATCGATCGAAACCGCGGTATCGGTCCCTGCGTTCGCAGGGACGACAGGCGGTTGGAAGCAGCGTATGCAGGAGCGAAGCGCCGCCTTGACTCTCCGCCTGCAAATCCCGAAAAAGCCCCTCTAAATCGCCATTCAAAATACCTTCGCCCAAGGAATCCCGATGTCCGCTGCCGCCCTCGAATCCACCATCAACACCGCGTTCGACGCCCGCGACGGCATCTCCGGCGCGACCAAAGGTGAGGTCCGCGACGCCGTCGATCATGCGCTCGACCTGCTCGACAAGGGAGAAGCGCGCGTGGCCGAGCGCGAAGCAAGCGGCAAATGGAAAGTGCATCAGTGGCTGAAGAAGGCGGTGCTGCTCTCGTTCCGGCTCAACGACATGGCCGCGATTGCCGGTGGCCCGGGCAAGGCGTCGTGGTGGGACAAGGTGCCGTCGAAATTCGATGGCTGGGGCGAAAACCGCTTTCGCGATGCCGGTTTTCGCGCAGTGCCCGGCGCCATCGTCCGCCGATCGGCCTTCATCGCGCGGAACGTGGTGCTGATGCCATCTTTCGTTAATCTCGGCGCCTATGTCGATGAAGCGACCATGATCGACACCTGGTCCACCGTTGGCTCCTGCGCCCAGATCGGCAAGCGTGTCCATATTTCCGGCGGCGTCGGTATCGGCGGCGTTCTGGAGCCGTTGCAGGCCGAGCCTGTGATCGTCGAGGACGACTGCTTCATCGGCGCGCGGTCGGAAGTCGCCGAAGGCGTAATCGTGCGCAAGGGCGCGGTGCTGTCGATGGGCGTGTTTCTCGGCGCCTCCACCAAGATCGTCGACCGCGAGACCGGCGAGATCTTCATCGGCGAAGTGCCGGAATATGCCGTGGTGGTGCCCGGCACCCTGCCGGCGAAACCGTTGAAGAACGGCCAGCCGGGTCCGGCCACCGCCTGCGCCGTCATCGTCAAGCGGGTCGACGAGCGCACCCGCGCCAAGACCAGCATCAACGAATTGCTGCGCGATTAAAGCGCGATGCGCTTCTCCCTCCCCCAGAAAGGGGGAGGTTGGGGCGAGCGGACATAAGACCTGCCTACCAACCAATAGCGCCCTCACCCGAACCTGGGACTGCCTTGGCGCGACTAACCTCCACCGCGGGCCTGGCGCGCCCTGCGGCGCGGAGGCCTGCGATGGGTTGGGTTTGGCTACTTTTCAGCTTCAAGGGCCGAGCCGGCCGCGCCAAATATCTTGTCGTCGAGCTGGCCCTCTTCAGCCTCTAGTTCACGCTTTGGATCGTGCTTCGGGTGCAATTCTCGTCGCTGTGGGAGCATTGGATCGCCGCAATCCCGATGATCTGGATCAACCTCGCCGTTACCGCCAAGCGACTTCACGATCGCAACCGGAACGGCTGGTGGGCAGTCGCGGTTTTTGCCGTCAATCGACTTTCCTATATCTATTACGGTGTTTTTTTCGACCTCTCCTTCGGCGTCGATATTTCAATCGCCGTGGAATTGCTTTTTGCGCTGCTCGCGGTCGCCATATCGCTTCTGCAAACCTGGGTCATCATCGAACTGTTTTTCATCGCAGGCACCGATGGACCCAACCGGTTCGGGCCGGACCCGACCCGCGCCGCGCTCCAATACCCCGTCGATTCGCCCTCCGAGCCGGCCGGCATTCCCGATTTTCTGGTGAGCCGCGCCGGGCCTCTCCCGCGCAGTTGATCGCTTGCCGTCCATCCCGGCATCGGTGAATCCCCCCAAGACAGGATCGAACCCGAGGCCGCCGTTTCGCGACTAATCTCCGACCCGCGGCCCCCTCCCCGCGGCGCGGTTGCAATGGATTGGGTCTGGTTTCTGTTCGGATTTGACGGCCGCATCAACCGCGCCAAGATGTGGCTGGCGATACTCGTCATCGTTTGTTGGATGCTCTTCATCGCTTTGCTCGTGGTGATCATCGAGCAGTTCTTCGGTAACCCCGTCAAATCCGTTCATTTCAACATCAACGATATTTTCGGCATCGTCGATCCCGCGGTGCTGCGCGCCACGCTCGCGCGCCTGCGCGAGGGCAAGGAGGCATCTCCGGCCCATTTCGTTCTGCTTTTTTTCACGCCGTCGGCACGCTGATAGTCGTCTGGGTCTATCTTGCGACCTCGATCAAACGGCTGCACGACCGTGACAAGGCCGGCTGGTGGATGGTCCCCTATTTCGTGATTCCCGATCTCTATGCCCAGTTTCAGAACCGGCTGCCCGATTCCTACCTGATATTCCCCCTCGCCCTGGCCGTGTGCTTCATGATGATCTGGGGTTTCATCGACATGTATTGCCTGCGAGGAACGCGATGGACCAACCAGTTCGGACCTAACCCGCTTCCGAAAACCCAGAACAGGCCGCGCACCTCGGCTTCGCGTTGGGAGCAGACCAGCGCGTATGAATTTGTCCCGCGCAGCGCTAGCCCTTCGGGCGGAGCGCATGTTATGCGGAAGCATGACTGATGCCCTCTCGATCGCCCGCGATCTCGTCCGCTGCCCGTCGATAACTCCGGCCGATGCCGGAGCGCTCGGCGTTCTGGAAAAGCTGCTTAAAGCGGCCGGTTTTGAAACCCACCGGATCACCTTCAGCGAACCCGGCACCGCCGATATCGACAACCTCTATGCGCGCATCGGCAACGCCGCGCCGCACATTGCCTTCGCCGGCCATACCGATGTGGTGCCGCCCGGCGATGAGACGGCGTGGACGGTGGGCGCTTTTTCCGGCGAGGTGAAGGACGGCTTTCTCTACGGCCGCGGCACCGTCGACATGAAAGGCGGCATTGCCTGTAGCGTTGCCGCGGTGCTGCAATATCTTGGCGAACACGCCGGCAAGCCGCAAGGAGACGGCAAGGGCTCGATCTCGTTTCTGATCACGGGCGATGAAGAAGACGTTGCCGTCAACGGTACGGTCAAGCTGTTGCAATGGGCGGCCGCGCGCGGCGAAAAATTCGACCATTGTGTGCTGGGCGAACCCTCGAACGTCGAGACGCTCGGCGACTGCATCAAGATCGGCCGCCGCGGCTCGCAGTCCGGCACACTCTACGTCGAAGGCATCCAGGGCCACGTCGCCTACCCGCACCGTGCATTGAATCCGGTACCGGATATTTCGCGCCTGATCGTGGCGTTGAGCGACGAACCGCTCGATCAGGGCAGCCCGCAGTTCCAGGCCTCGAACCTCGAATTCACCTCCGTCGACGTCGGCAATGCCGCGAGCAATGTGATTGCCGGACAGGCCCGCGCCAGGTTCAACATCCGCTTCAACGACCTGCACACGCAAGCGACGTTGCGCGAACTCGTTGAGGCGCGGCTGGCCAAAGCAGCCGGCAATCGTATCAAGGCCCACATCGTCTGGGAGCCGTCGAACTCGAACGTGTTCGTGACCAAGCCCGGCGCCTTCACCGATCTTGCTGTTGCGGCAATCGAGGAAGTCACCGGCCGGAAGCCGGAATTAAGCACGAGCGGCGGCACCTCGGATGCCCGCTTCATCTCGAGCTACTGCCCGGTGATCGAATTCGGCCTGGTCGGCCAAACCATGCATCAGATCGACGAGCGGACGCCGGTGACTGATCTTGCAAAGCTCACCGAAATCTATCGCGGGATACTGGATCGTTATTTCGCCTAGTAGTCGACCCTTACCAGATAAAGCCCTTCCGGCGGCGCGACCGGGCCGCAAGCCGGCCGGCTGCGCGCCTCAAGCGCGGCGGCAAGATCGTCGGCAGACCAGCGGCCCTCGCCGACCCACACCAGAGAGCCAACCATCGAGCGCACCTGGCTGTGCAGGAACGAACGCGCCGAAGTCAGGATATCGACCTCCTCACCATCCCTGACCACATCGAGTTGGTCCAGCGTTCGCACCGGCGATTTCGCCTGGCACTCGGTATCGCGAAAGGTGGTGAAATCGTGCTTGCCGAGCAACCGTTGCGCCGCCGCATGCATCGCATCGCCGTCGAGCGGCCGCGGCAGCCGCCAGGCTTTGCCGATATCAATCGCCAGATTGGCACGGGTGTTCTTGATCCGGTAGCGGTAGTGGCGTTTTTTCGCCGAGAAGCGCGCCTCGAAATCGTCAGGCACGATGTCCGCCGATATAACGCCGATCGGATGCGGCCGCAGATGCGCGTTCAACCCGTCGCGAAACCGGCCCGGCACGAAATGCTTGGCGATATCGCAATGCGCGACTTGCCCCAGCGCATGCACTCCGGCGTCCGTTCGTCCGGCGCCGTGGACACGCACGTTTTCGCCGCAGATCGCCTTGACCGCAGCTTCCATCGCGCCCTGCACCGAGGAGCCGTTGTCCTGGATCTGCCAACCCGAGAACGGCGCGCCGTCATATTCGATGGTCAGCTTGTAGCGGGGCATCTTTCACTTATCTCGATTGTCATGGCCGGGCCTGACCCGGCGATCCATCACGCTTGAAGAAAGTTGTTTTCCTAGATCGATGCGCGGGTCAAGCCCGCGCATGACGGCTCGAGCGTGTGGCGATAAGGTTAGCCAAGACGCATCGGCGGCTTGACCGGCGTGCCGCGCAAGAATTCTTCCGCCTTCATCGGTTGCTTGCCGGCACGCTGCAATTCGAGGACCCGCAACGCGCCTTGCCTGCAGGCAATCGTCAGGCGGTCGTCCAGCACAGCGCCGGGTTCGCCGGATCCGGAAGCCATTTCACAAAGCAAAATCTTCATGCGTTGGGGCACGCCTTCGAGAGGTATCTCGCACCAGGCGCCGGGGAACGGCGACAATCCGTGAATATGGCGCAGCACCTCGTGGGCTGGTCTGTTCCAGTCAATGCGCGCTTCGGCCTTGGTGATCTTGGCGGCATAGGTGACGCCTTCGCTCGGCTGCGGCGTGTATTTCAGCGTACCGCGTTCCAGGGCACGCATCGCTTGCCGCATGAGCCTCGCCCCGGCCCCCCCCAGATAGCTACGCAACCTTACTTCAGTCGTCTCGTCTGTGATTTCGACAGACTCACCCAAGGCAATGTCGCCGGTGTCGAGGCCGGCATCCATCTTCATCACCATCACGCCGCTCTCGGCATCGCCCTCCATGATGGCGCGGTTGATAGGAGCTGCGCCTCGCCAGCGCGGCAGCAGCGAGGCGTGAAGGTTGAAGCAGCCTAGTCTAGGCGCATCGAGGATCGCCTGCGGCAGGATCATGCCATAGGCGACGACGACCGCAGCATCCGCATTGTGCGCACGAAATTGGTCAAGCACCTCCGGCGTTTTTAAGGTGCTGGGTGTCAGTACCGGGATGCCAAGGTGATGCGCTTCCTGCCCAACCTCTGTTGGCTGCAATTCCAGGCCCCGACGGCCCCCAGGCTTCGGCGCGCGGGTGTAGACGGCCACGATTTCATGCTCGCGATGGAGCACGCGCAGCGTCGGCACCGCAAACATCGGCGTCCCCATGAAGATCAGGCGGAGCGGCATCGGCCCTATTCCTCGGCGCGCTTGGCGGCCTTGGTAAACTTCTTCAGCACGCGGTCGCGCTTGAGCTTCGATAGATAATCCACAAACAGCACGCCGTTGAGATGGTCGATCTCATGCTGGATGCAGGTGGCATAAAGTCCTTCGGCGTCTTCCTCATGAACCTTGCCGTCGAGATCGGTAAAGCGCACGCGCACCTTCGCCGGCCGCTCGACCTCCTCGTAATATTCGGGGATCGAGAGGCAGCCTTCCTCGTAGACCGAAGTCTCCTCCGAAGACGAAATGATCTCCGGGTTGATGAAGACCCGAGGCTGCGGCGTCGCCTCGCCGCCCTCTTCGCTCTTCTTGGCGAGGTCCATCGTGATCAGCCGCAAGGGTTGCGCGACCTGGATCGCCGCCAAGCCGATGCCCGGCGCGTCGTACATGGTCTCGAACATGTCGTCGGCCAGTTGACGTATCTCGGCCGTGACTTTCTGAATCGGCTTGGAGACAAGCCGCAACTGCTTGTCGGGCAGGATGATGATTTCTCGGATTGCCATGATGTCTCTTAAAGGGCTGGCGCGCGATTTAAGCTGCCAACCCGCCACGGTCAATGCGAACCGGGCACTCGATTACCCCCTGCTTAACCAGGATTGTTAGGCAACCGTTAACCAAGAAAATTCACCCGGTATTAACCATAAATGTTCCTCTTTCGTTCGTGTTCAAGGCCGAATCGGCTACAAGTGCGGCATGAACGAGATCCTTTTCATGATCGGCACCATGCCGGTCCACACCGGCGAGGCGATGATCGGCTTCGGCGCGCTCGCACTCATCCTGCTCGTGGTCATCGCCGTCGTGATCGCGCGCTCCGGCCGCCGCGGGGCGGAGTTGGCGATGGCGCAGGCCTTGCGCGCCGACGAGCTTGAAGAGCGCCTGAGCGAAATGCTGCGCGCGCAAAGCGAGGCCACCGGCCGCGTTGACGCGATGGGACAGGCGTTGGCGGGGCGGCAGGCCGAAATGGCCCGCGCGGTCACCGAACGCCTCGATTCGGTTACCCATCGCGTCGGCCAATCCATGGAACAGACCACGCGCAACACCATGGATTCGCTCCGCGTGCTGCATGAGCGGCTCGGCATCATCGACAATGCACACAAAAATCTCACCGACTTGACGTCACAAGTCACGACGCTGCGCGATGTGCTCGCCAACAAGCAATCGCGCGGCGCGTTCGGCCAGGCGCGGATGGAGGCCATCGTCCAGGACGGCATGCCGAAAGGCGCTTATGAGTTTCAGCACACGCTTTCGAGCGGCAAGCGGCCGGATTGCGTGGTGTTCCTGCCCGACCAGCGGCCGCTTTGCATCGATGCCAAATTCCCGCTGGAGGCGATCACCGCGCTGCACGACGCGCGCAGCGACGAGGAAAAGAAAATCGCCACGCAGCGGCTGCGCGCCGACGTGATGAAGCATGTCAGCGACATCGCCGAGAAATACCTGATCGCCGGCGAGACCCAGGATACAGCGCTGATGTTCGTGCCGTCGGAATCGGTTTATGCCGAAATTCACGACGGCTTCGACGATGTGATCCAGAAGGCTTACCGCGCCCGCGTCGTGCTGGTGTCGCCGTCGCTGCTGATGCTTGCGATCCAGGTGATGCAGCAGATCCTCAAGGACGCGCGGATGCGCGATGCTGCCGACCAGATTCGCACCGAGGTGCTCAATCTCGGCGATGATCTCGGCCGGCTGCGCGAGCGCGTGCTTAAATTGCAAAAGCATTTCTCCGATGCGAACGAGGACGTCCGGCAAATCCTGATTTCCGCCGACAAGATCGAAAAGCGCGCGGGGCGCATCGAGGAACTTGACTTCAGCAAGGAGCCGCCGGCCGAGCCGCCGCGGCTTGTCAAGACGGCCACGCCGGAGCTGCTTCCGCTGCCGCGCAAGCTCCAGGCCGGGGAGTAGCGGTCAGCGCGCACAGCAAAGACAGAATCTGCTAACAGGGCGAGATGACCGCCCCGGAAGCCGCCTCACAAGCTCCCACACCATCTGCCGAAACACCCCGCACCTCCTGGCGCGAGGGCCTCGCCGTCTATCTCAAGCCGCGCGTGCTGATCGTGCTGTTGCTCGGCTTTTCGTCCGGCCTGCCGCTGGCGCTGTCGGGATCGACGCTTCTGATCTGGATGCGCGAATCCGGCGTCGACCTCGGCACCATCGGGCTTTTCGCACTGGTGGGCACGCCCTACACGCTGAAGTTCCTCTGGGCGCCGCTGGTCGATGCCCTGCACGTGCCGTTCTTCACGCAGGCTTTCGGCCGCCGCCGCGGCTGGCTGTTGTGCTCGCAATTGCTGCTGATCGCCTCGATCCTGGTGCTCGCGCTCGCCGACCCCGCACGATCGCCCGCCTTCGTCGCGTTTGGCGCGCTGCTGGTGGCAACGATGTCGTCGACGCAGGACATCGTGGTCGACGCGTTTCGCGTCGAAAGCCTGCCCGAAAGCGAGCAGGCCGCCGGCATGGCGGCCTATGTCGCGGCCTATCGCATCGGCATGCTGGTCTCGACCGCCGGCGCGCTGTTTCTCGTCAGCGGCTATGAAGGCACCGGCATCGCCCGCTCGTCCGCCTGGATGTGGGGCTATGTAACCATGGCAGCGCTGGTGCTGATCGGCACCGCGACCGCGCTCGCCGCCACAGAGCCAGAGCAATCGGTTCGCGCCGCAGCCGAGAGTGGCACCGAAACCGCTTTTGCGCGCGTTGTTCAGGCCGCGACCGGCGCGTTCTCCGAATTTCTCCTGCGCCCGGATGCGCTGGCGGCGCTCGCGTTCGTGGTTCTGTTCAAGTTCACCGACGCCTTTTCCGGCAGTATGACCGCGCCGTTCGTGATCGATCTCGGCTTCTCCCGCAACGACTATGCCGCTATCGTCAAGGGCGTTGGGCTGGCGGCAACCCTGATCGGCGGCTTCGCCGGCGGCTTCGTGGCGCGGCGCTATTCGCTCGCGTCGAGCTTGTGGATCGGCGGCGTACTTCAGGCGGTCGCCAATCTCTCGTTCGCCTGGCTCGCGTCGGTCGGCGTCAATCACTGGGCGCTGGTAGTGGCGATCACGGCGGAAAACTTCACCAGCGCCATCGGCACCGTGATCTTTGTCGCTTATCTGTCGGCGCTGTGCCGAAACCCGCTGCACACCGCGACACAATACGCCTTGCTCACCGCGCTTGCCGCGGTCGGCCGCACCTATCTTTCATCCGGCGCGGGCTATGTGGCGAAGGCTACGGGGTGGCCGTTATTTTTTGTGATCTGTGTAGCGGTCGCGCTGCCGAGCCTCTTGTTACTCGCGTGGTTGCAGCGGCGCGGACATTTTGCGGCGCTTGGGCCCGTCAAGGTCTAATGTTTGGTCACCACGCTCCATTTGGAGATCACGGCCTCGCTCATTTGCCCGGCAGTTTCAGCGCAGGCGACCTCATCCACCCGAAGCGAGATTTCCTTGCCGACAAAGCCCTTCAGCTGCGCGGCCTGGGCGTCGCTATTCGTCACGATCTGAAAGGTCTCAGGCCCGGTTTCGAGCCCGCAAAGGCCACCGGGCGGCGGCAGCCGGTGCGGCTGGCTGGTGAGCTGGTAGGTCGCCGAGCGCTTGCCCTTCTTGTCCCCATTGCCGCGCAGCGAGTTGAGCTCTCCGGACAGAACATCGCCGGCCTTGATCAGGGTGCCCGGCTTGTTGTCGGCTGCGGGCGCCGGCTCGTCCTGTTGCGCCCACGCCACCGGCACCGCCATGGCCGCCGCAATGATCGCACCCAAGGCAAATTGTCTGCCGAATCCCCGTTTCGTCATTTCAATCGGTTCCGTTTGTTTGGCTAAAACAGGGTCCGCTGCCGCATTGCCGCGGACAACGTGCCCTCGTCAAGATAATCGAGTTCGCCGCCGACCGGCACGCCATGGGCGAGCCGCGTGACCCTGACATTGGCGTCTTGCAGCAGGTCAGTGATGTAGTGCGCGGTGGTCTGTCCATCGACCGTCGCGTTCAGCGCCAGGATGATTTCATTCACTTGTGGCTCGTGAGCGCGTTTGACCAACGCATCGATCGTCAGATCCTGCGGGCCGACGCCATCGAGCGGCGACAGTGTCGCTCCGAGAACATGATAGAGGCCGTTGCTGGCATTTGCCCGCTCCAGCGCCCAGAGATCGGCGACGTCAGCCACCACCACGATGATCGACTGATCGCGCCTGGGATCGGTGCATACCGTGCAGGGATTCTGGGTATCGATATTGCCGCAGGTCTTGCAAACCTGGATCTTGTCGATCGCGACCTGAAGCGCTGATGTCAACGGCGTCATCAGCGCTTCGCGTTTCTTGATCAGATGCAGCGCCGCGCGCCGCGCCGAGCGCGGTCCCAACCCGGGTAACCGCGCCAACAACTGGATCAGACGTTCAATTTCAGGTCCGGCGACCGCAGTGGCCATAGCTCAGCCGATACTCACTAGCCGAGACCCAATCCCGGCGGCAAACCGAGACCGCCGGTCAGCGCCTGCATCTTTTCCTGCATCGCAATTTCCGCTTTGCGCCGCGCGTCGCCAAGTGCCGTCACCAGCAGGTCTTCGAGGATTTCGCGCTCCTCCGCCTTTATCAGCGACGGATCGATCTTGACGGCCTTGACCTCCATCTTCGCGGTCATCCGCACGCTGACCATACCGCCGCCGGAAATGCCCTCGACCTCGACGTTGCCGAGTTCCTCCTGCATCGCCTGCATCTTCGATTGCAGCTGCGCCGCCTGCTTCATCATGCCGAGAAAGTCAGCCATCGACGTTCCTTTTGAAATCGTTACGCGTCGTCGCCATCGCCGTTGTCGGCGAGGTCATCACCATCAGCATGGGATTCCGGCGGCTCGGCGGCAAGCCGGCGCACCTCGACCAGTTTCGCACCGGGAAATCGCGCCAACACTTCTTGCACCCTGGGATCGGATTCGGCAGCGCGTTCACGCTGATTTTTCGCCGCCGCGTTCTGCTCCCGGAGCGTCGGCTGGCCGGCTTCGTTTGACACGATCACGGTCCAGCGCCGTGCCGTCCACTGCTCCAGTTTGCGCGACAGATCGTTGATCAACGTCCGCGCGGCGCTGCGCTCCAGTGCCAATTCCAGCCGTCCGTCCTCGATGCGAACCAGCCGCACATCGGCTTCCAGCGCCGCTTTGGTCAGCAAATCGCGCTTTTCGCCGGCCAACACCACCAATTCGGGAAAGCTTGCGATCCGCAGCACGGGTGCTGCTTGAACGTCGGGCGAGGGCGCCACGATTTGCGACCGCATCGACGGCTCGGCGCTGGCGCGCGGGCTCGCGGCCGGTCGTGACGGCGATGACGGCATCGATGCGACGGGTGACGCCGTCGTTGGCCGCGGTGAAGCGTTTGTCGCAACCGTCACCGAGGCGCCGCCGTTCTGTTCGATCATCCGGATCGCCTCGTCCGGCGTCGGCATATCGGCGACATAGGCGATGCGCACCAGCACCATTTCGGCGGCCGCCGCAGGGCGTGTGGCGCCCTGTACTTCGCTTGTGCCCTTGAGCAGCATCTGCCACATCCGCGACAGCACTCGCATCGAAATTTTCGCCGCAAAGTCTCGCGCCCGCTTCCGTTCGGTTTCGCCGAAGGCGACGTTGTCGGCGGTCGCCGGTACGATCTTGACGCGGGTAACGAAGTTGACGAATTCGGCGAGGTCCGACAGCACCACGACCGGATCGGCGCCGGTGTCGTATTGCTCGCGAAATTCCTTGAAGGCACTCGCAATATCGCCGCGGACGAGATGTTCGAACAGGTCGATCACCCGGGTGCGATCGGCAAGCCCGAGCATCTGTCGCACGGCGTCGGCGCGGACCGGACCCGCGGCGTGCGCGATCGCCTGATCGAGCAGCGACAGCGAATCCCGCACCGAGCCCTCGGCGGCACGCGCGATGATGCCGAGCGCCTCGGCTTCCGCCTCGACGCCTTCTTTGGCCGCGATATTGGCCAGATGCGCCATCAGCACGTCCGCCTCAACCCGGCGCAAATCGAAGCGCTGGCAGCGCGACAGCACCGTGACCGGGACTTTTCGGATCTCGGTGGTGGCGAAAACGAATTTCGCGTGTTCCGGCGGCTCTTCCAGCGTTTTCAGAAACGCATTGAACGCCGCCGTCGAGAGCATATGGACTTCGTCGATGATGTAGACCTTGTAACGCGCGCTCGCCGGCGCATAGCGCACACTGTCGTTGATCTGGCGCACATCGTCGACGCCGGTGTGGGAAGCGGCGTCCATTTCCAGCACATCCATGTGCCGGCTTTCCATGATCGCCTGACAATGCACGCCGAGCTTCGGCATATGGATCGTCGGCCCCTTCACCGATCCATCCGGCAATTCGTAGTTCAGGGCGCGAGCTAAAATCCGCGCCGTGGTGGTCTTGCCGACCCCGCGGACCCCGGTCAGGATCCAGGCTTGCGGAATGCGTCCGGTTTCGAATGCGTTCGAGACGGTGCGCACCACCGCCTCCTGGCCGATCAAATCCTCGAAACCTGCGGGACGGTATTTCCGCGCCAGGACACGATAGGGTTTGCCGGCTTCCACCTGCCCGCCGAGGTCAAAGCCATCTTGGCCGGCAGTTTCTGAATCGTGAGAGGTCGGGGGCACGCCAGCATCGTTCATCTGTCGGTCCGCAATAGGTGATCTCGCGAAGCTGGCTTTGCGGAACAGGCACCAAGGCGAACAGGTTAGCGCACCTTGCGCCATTCGCCGGCAAAAGCAGGTAGGAGACTGACGAGCGACCCGATCCGGACCTCGTTAGGGCTGCTTCCTTCCGGACCTGACCCGGTTGGCGAGTGGCTCGTCCACCGCCAATCTCCCGGCCCATATTTGGGGCCAAACGGCCCGGAAAGCAAGCCGGTGCAGGGCTGTTTGCGGGACTTGTACAGAATCGGGGATAAGGCATTAGTTGCAGGGTGATAGTGGGGTGGACCACCAGCCGGACCAGACAAGGAAAACCCAAAGGAAAACCTATGGCGCCTGAGCAATCCGCCTGGTCGCTGCATGCGCGGCTCAAGGAAGATACCATCGACATCGGCGACCTGCCGCTGAGCCGCGTGCTGGTCATCAAGGATGCACATTACCCGTGGCTGTTGCTGGTGCCGCGTAGACCCGACGTTGTCGAAATCATCGATCTCAACGAGGTCGAACAGGCGCAGTTGATGACGGAGATATCCCGCGTTGCAGGTGCATTGAAAGAAATTACCAAATGCGAGAAACTTAATATCGCAGCGCTCGGCAATATGGTTCCGCAATTGCACGTGCACATCATCGCGCGACGTTCGAGCGACGCCGCCTGGCCGCGGCCGGTCTGGGGCGTGATGCCGCCGCTCGCGCACGATGCCGAGGAGGTCCAGCAATTTATCAGCGCGCTTCGACGAAAGATTTGGCTTGGTTGAACACATGAACGCATTCGATTCATTTCCATTGGGGCAGCCGGGTTTCGTCTCGGATATCCTCGATCGTGCCGCCCATTTGCGTGGCGACGAGGCGAAATTGCTGGCGCTGGAAAACCACCCGGACGCACGCGCCTATGTGGTCTACCGGGATTCGCTGGTGGTGAGGCGCGAAGCGACCGGACCCCGCGCGCTGTTGAGCATCGCGGAGGCTTTGAAGTTCGGCGCCAATCCTGGCACGATTTTTTTAGGGCTTCGCGATCAGGCGCCGATCTTCGGCATGGGCATCTCGCCGGCGGCGGTCGAGCAACTCTTGACGCGCGACGACGCCGCGGTGAACGAATTGCGCGGCATGGCGATGCACGGCGAGGTCCCCGCCAACGAGTTGTCGGCGATCGCCATGGCGAAGTCGATGGTGAACTGGCATCAGCGGCACGGCTACTGCGCCAATTGCGGTACCCGCACCGCGATGAAAGAGGGAGGCTGGAAGCGCGATTGCCCCAACTGCAAGGTCGAGCATTTTCCGCGCACCGACCCGGTCGTCATCATGCTGGTGGCTTTTGGCGACAAGGTTTTGCTCGGCCGTCAGAAGCACTTCCTGCCGGGCATGTATTCCTGCCTTGCCGGTTTCGTCGAAGCGGCCGAGACGATTGAGGATGCGGTTCGCCGCGAGATCTTCGAAGAATCCGGCATCCGCTGCACCGACGTCCAATATTATATGACGCAGCCCTGGCCTTACCCTTCGTCCTTGATGATCGGATGCACCGCGCGCGCCTTGAACGAGGATATTGTCGTCGATCACGCGGAACTCGAAGATGCGCGCTGGTTCGATCGCGCGGAGGCGACCTTGATGATCAGGCGGGAACATCCCGACGGGCTCGCCGGTCCGCACCCGTTTGCCATCGCGCACCATTTGCTCGGGCGCTGGGTCCGGGATGGGGCAGATCATCCGGTATAGTGGAGCGGATTTGACATTCGCCCCACCCAGCCGCTTGCTCGTCAGGCGAATGTCAAATCCTAAACTCCACTAAAAATCATATTTGCTAGTGGTCCTATGATTCTAATATTCGCAAAAGTGCCTCGCCGCTAGAGGTATGCGAATGTTAGAATCGGGCCACTTGCGGAACCCTCAATGGCTACTTTCGTTAGGCCTCCAATCGCCAATACCCCGGAATCAGCATGACCGACGCCACTTCAACCCCGCTTGTCGCGGGGAAGCACTCTCCGCGGATTCTCTGCATCGGCATGCCGGTGCGCGATCTGACGTTTCGCGTGCACGGACTGCCGGCGCGCGGCTCCAAGGAAAACGCCACCCATTTTGACGAAATTTGCGGCGGCAACGCGCTCAACGGCGCGATCGGGATCGCGCGGCTCGGCGGTCGCGCCTCGATCTGCGGGCCGATGGGGGACGAGAAGGAAACGACGTCCCGGTACATCTACGAGAAGATGGCGGAAGAAGGCATCGAGACCAAGCACCTCGTCCACATGCCGGGCCTGGTGACGCCGATCTCCAACATCATGATCGACCCGAGCGGCGAGCGCACTATCGTCACCTTCCGCGACCCGGAATTGTGGAATGTCCATTTGCCCGATCACGATCTGTTGCTGGAAGACTGCGATGCCATCCTGACCGAGAGCCGGTGCGCCACCTTCTGCACTGATCTCTGCGCCGAAGCGACACGGCGCGGCATTCCCGTGATCGTCGATGTCGATCGCGCCATGTCGCTGCGTGAAGGCCTGCTCACGGCATCATCGCATCTGATTTTCTCCAGCGAGCCGTTGCAGGAGACGGCAGACGTCACCGACGACGGCGAGGCGCTGAAGAAGATCGCCAAGCTGACCCCTTCCTTCCTCGCAGGCACCCGCGGGGCACAGGGGACGATCTGGCTCGACGAGCAACATAACTTGCAACAGACGCCGGCCTTCCCGGTGCACACTGTGGATACGCTGGGCGCGGGCGACGTTTTCCATGGCGCTTTTGCGCTGGCGATCACCGAAAACCAGGATTTGCGCGCCGCGCTCCGGTTCGCCTCCGCCGCCGCCGCGCTGAAATGCACCCGCTTCGGTGGGGCCTTCGCGGCGCCGCAACGTGCTGAAGTTGAAGCGCTTTTGAGCCAGAAGCGGTCGCCCTCCCGATGACCCTGCTGGAAAAACGGGCTTGAACTAGAAGATTTTTCTCTATATGAGGGCGTCAGCCCTTATAATTGGAAGAAAGTTCTTCTGACATGACCGACCTAGCCGTTCACGCCCCCACCGAAGCCAACCGCAGGCTCGATGCCATCGACCGCAAGATCCTCACCGTGCTGCAACAGGACGCTTCGCTCTCGGTTGCCGAGATCGGCGACCGCGTCGGACTTTCCTCGACGCCTTGCTGGAAGCGAATCCAGCGGCTGGAGGCCGATGGCGTAATTCTGCGCCGGGTGGCGCTGGTCGATCAGAACAAGATCGGGCTCGGCATCAGCGTGTTCGTGTCGGTCGAAAGCGCCGACCACTCCGAGGCCTGGTTGCAGAAATTCGCCGAAGCGGTTTCTGCAATGCCGGAGGTGATGGAATTTTACCGGATGGCAGGGGACGTCGATTACATGTTGCGGGTCGTCGCCGCCGACATGCAGAGCTACGACGTGTTTTACAAAAAGCTGATCAGCGCGGTGCCGCTGAAGAACGTGACGTCGCGCTTTGCCATGGAAAAAATCAAGTCGGTGACGGCACTTCCGGTACCGGCGAACTAGCCGGCGAGGCTCCCCGGCCGCGCCGCCAGGCCGATATTTAGCTTGCTTCCCCGGGCGGTCGACAACTTTCACGTTTCCTACGACGATAATACAACCCATTGTCTTATTTGAAGAATTTCTGGCGCCGATAAAATAAGTTTACCGGTAATTAGCTTTGCTCCGATAGTTTTTCGGAAATGGGGCACGAAAGCAGAAATAGCACCTGCCGGTGGCCTGCGTGGTTGAACGCTGCCATCCTGTTGCTTTCGAGCTGGATTTTTATCGCCGCGCTTTCCTTTCAAGCCCGTCCGGGTACCGAAGTGGTTGCGGTGGTGTTTCCGCCCTGGTGGAGCGCGCAACAGGCGCTCCAGGCCGCGGCCTCCGCCAACGCCGCATTTGTGAGAACCACCGCGATCCCGGCCGTTCTGGTCGTGCGGCCTGATGAGCAGGCCGGACTGACCCGGCTGCATGACGCCGGTGCCTGGATTGCCATCGACCCACAGGCCGTTGCGGCCTGCCTGGCCCTGAAGGGGTGAAGGATTTTAAAAATGAACATTGAAAGCCATGATTTGAAGACATTGCGCGAAACGACCAGCCGGGCCTTGCTCACGCTGCTCTGGCTGCATGTTCCGATTTGCCTCGCCATCGGCATGATGCGTGGCGGGGACTGGTTGTTTCCCGTTATCTTCACGACGGCCATGGCGGGTGCCGCAACGCTGTCGTGGCACACCACGGGCAATGAGCTCTCGACACGGCTAATATTTGCCGTGGCGCTGATGGCCGATGTTTCGGTCTTCACCTATCAGCTTGCCGGCCATGCCTGGCAAATCGACATGCACATGTATTTCTTCGCCGCCTTGGCTTGCCTTGTCGCCTATTGCGACTACCGGCCCATCGTTGCCGGCACGGTTGCGGTCGCATTGCATCACCTGACGCTGAATTTTCTGCTGCCGGCGGCAATCTATCCCGGCGGGGCCGATTTCGGGCGCGTGGTGCTTCACGCGGTTATTCTCATCATTGAGGCCGGCGTCTTGATCGCGCTCGCCCATAAACTCGCGAACCTGTTCGATACCGCGGCGAAGAAAACCGCGGAAGCCGAAGCGGCAAGTGCCGCCGAGGTCCACGCCAATGCCGAGCGCGTCGAGATCGAGACGCGCGCCAAGCAGGATCGGGACGGCGCCAGGCGCGAACTCGCGTCCGGCTTCGAGCGCACCATCGGGCACATTGTCGAGTCCGTCGCCGTGGCGGCACAGGACATCCAGCAGCTTTCAACCACCATCAGCGGCAACAGCCGTGCCACGGCCGAGCAAGCAACCGCTGCTGCTGCCGCATCGACGCGCGCCTCGACCAATGTCGAGACGGTCGCCGCGGCCACCGAAGAACTGACGGCGTCAATCGGCGAGATCGCCAAGCAAGTCACGCGTTCGGCCGAGATCGCCGGCAAGGCGGCCGAAGAGGCAAAACGCACCAACGCCGTGGTCGAGGGATTGGCAAGCGGCACCCAGAAGATCGGCGAGGTCGTGACGCTTATCCAAAACATCGCAAGCCAGACCAACCTGCTGGCCTTGAACGCCACCATCGAAGCGGCGCGCGCCGGCGAACACGGCAGGGGATTTGCCGTGGTCGCGAGCGAGGTGAAGGCATTGGCGAACCAGACCGCGAAGGCGACCGAAGAGATTTCCGCGCAGATCCAAAGCATCCAGAGCGCGACTGGCGATGCGGTCGACGCGATCCAGACCATCGTGGGCACCATTGCGCAGATCGATGAGATATCCAGCCAGATCGCGATTTCGGTCGATCAGCAAGGCGCGGCAACGCGCGAAATCGCCGGCAACGTGCTTCAGGCGGCCGACGGCACCAGGGAAGTCAGCGGCAACATCCACAGCGTCACCCATGCTTCCAATGAAGCTGGCGTCGCGACCGGCCGCCTTCTCAACGCCGCCAATGGCCTGTCGTCGCAGTCCGAACAGCTGAAGTCCGAGGTCGATCATTTCCTCGGCTCGCTAAGGGTTGCAAGGTAAAGCGACACGCTCTCGTTCCGCTCCGGCTGAGCGAGAGGCAAGACCTCAAATCTTCTGGTTATATTCGCCGACTTCCGGATGGATGCGCAGCACGGAATCCATCGCCTCGAACATATCTCGCATCCGCTGTTCCGAGACCGGGCTTTCGACGACCACCACAAGCTCCGGTTTGTTGGAGGAAGCCCGCACCAGGCCCCAGCTGCCGTCCTCGACGGTGACGCGCACACCATTGACGGTGACAAGGTCGCGAACCTTCTGGCCCGCGACTTTCCCGCCCCGCTGTTGCAGCCTTTCGAAATGCTTCACCACCTGATCGACGACGCCATACTTGGTCTCGTCAGCACAATGCGGCGACATGGTCGGCGATGACCAGGTCTTCGGCAGATCGTTCTTCAGATCGGCCATCGACTTGCCCGGCGCGCGATCAAGCATATCGCAGACCGCAATCGCCGAAACCAGCCCATCATCGTAACCGCGGCCGTACGGCTTGTTGAAGAAGAAGTGGCCTGACTTCTCGAAGCCCGCCAGTGCACCCAATTCATGGGTGCGGCGCTTCATGTAGGAATGGCCGGTCTTCCAATAGGTGGTTTTCGCGCCCTGTTTCTGCAGCACAGGATCCGTGACAAAAAGTCCGGTCGATTTCACATCGACGACGAACTGCGCGTCCTTGTGGATCGCCGACATGTCGCGCGCCAGCATGACGCCGACCTTGTCGGCAAAAATCTCTTCTCCCGTGTTGTCAACGACGCCACAACGATCGCCGTCGCCGTCAAAACCCAGACCGACGTCGGCCTTGTGCTCGAAAACCGCGTCGCGGATCGCGTGCAGCATCTCCATGTCTTCGGGATTGGGATTGTATTTCGGAAAGGTGTAGTCGAGTTCGGTATCGAGCGGAATCACTTCGCAACCGATCGCCGCCATCACCTGCGGCGCGAATGCGCCCGCGGTGCCGTTGCCGCAGGCGACCACGGCCTTCAGCTTGCGCTTGAGTTTGGGGCGCTTGGTCAGGTCGGCGATGTAGCGCGCCGGAAAGTTTTCGTGGAACTCGTAGGAGCCGCCGACTTTATTCTTGAACTCGGCGTTGAGCACGATCTGTTTGAGACGGCTCATCTCGTCGGGCCCGAAGGTGAGCGGACGGTTGGCGCCCATCTTGACGCCGGTCCAGCCATTGTCGTTATGCGAGGCCGTGACCATCGCCACACAAGGCACGTCGAGTTCGAATTGCGCAAAATAAGCCATCGGCGTCATTGCAAGCCCGATGTCATGAACCCGGCAGCCCGCGGCCTGCAACCCCGAGATCAGCGCGTATTTGATCGAAGCCGAATAGCCGCGGAAATCGTGACCGGTCACGACCTCCTGCTTGACACCGAGTTCGGCGATCAGCGCACCCAGCCCCATGCCGAGCGCCTGAATGCCCATCAGGTTGATTTCCTTGCCGAACAGCCAGCGGGCGTCGTACTCGCGAAAGCCGGTCGCCTTCACCATCGGCTCTGACTCGAAAGCGTAGGTGTTGGGAACCAATACGGGCTTGGGTTTTGGAAACATTGACCGACCTTGCAAACATTTAACGATATGGCCGAAGCCATAGCGAATGCGCGGGCCCAACGGAAGGCGGAAACCGCCGCCGCATTGGGTTAATTGCGGCAAATTCGAAAAAAGCTTAAGAGCCGAGGCCCACGAAAATGACGGTTACTGCTCAAGCACCATCTTGCCGTTGGCGTATTCGAACCGTCTTAACTTCGACAGGAACGACAGGCCGAGCAGGTTTTCCGACAGCGCCTCGTCCGGCAACACCATGGCATCGACGTCGCGTACGACGAGACCGCCGAGTTCGACCATGGCCAATCTCGCCGGCGCCGCCTTCACGGTACCGTTAGCCGTCGTCACCGTCGCCCGATAGTCGTTGCGCGACGGACGCAAGCCGAACCGTGCCGCCGAACTTTCATTCAGCGCAATGACGGAAGCGCCGGTGTCGACCATGAAGGCAATGCGCTGGCCGTCGATCCGCCCCTCTGTCGCGAAATGACCGCGGCCGTCACGGGGAATGATGATGATGCGAAGGCCGGCGTCGGACGTCGTGTCGGGCGTCACCGCCAAACGTACCGACGGGGTTGCGGAAGCAGGCGTGGGCGCCATCTTGTCGGCTATCTGCGCCATGAAGGTGCCAAGCCCGATCATGATCGCCGCAAAGATCATAATGTTACGCATCACGCCACTCTCGATCGCATGGTCGCCGCACCAGCCCACTCCATCACGGTCACGACGAAACTTCGACTGGCGGCCCGCCACGCGGACGGGAATTTTTACGAAAAGGATGAGCGAAGGGTTAACGAATCCGCGGCCGGCCGTTATGTCCGCTTCTTGAGTTCCCTTGTCACGTCCCTTTGGGTTTGACGCGGCGCGTTGGCGTCGCGCTCGCCGGATCTTCCGGCCAGGGATGGCGCGGATAGCGCCCGCGCAGATCGGAGCGCACGCCCGCATAGCTGCCGCGCCAGAAGCCCGGCAGATCGCGCGTCACCTGCACCGGACGATGCGCCGGCGACAGCAACTCCAGCACCAGCGGGATGGCGCCTCTGGCAATCGAGGGATGGCTGGTCAACCCGAACAATTCCTGCAGCCGCACCGCAATGGTCGGCCCCTGCTCGGCTTCGTAGTCGATCGCAAGCTGCGTGCCCGTCGGCGCCTCGAAATGCGTCGGCGCTTCCCGATCGAGCCGCGCGCGCAAGGCCCACGGCAACAGGGCTTGCAAGGCGTCCGACAGATCGCCCGCAGAGAAAGACTTTAGCGACGTCTTGTCGAGCAGCGCCGGCACTAGCCAGCTCTCGCGTCGGGCAATGAGCGCGTTATCCGACAAATCCGGCCACGGATTTTCGGAAGCTGCGCCCTCGGCGGCGCGCAAGAACATCACGCGGTCGCGCCATTGCTTGATCGGTTTCGACCACGGCAACTGATCGATTCCCGCCGCGGTCAAACCATCGGCGAAAACCTTCGCGGTCTGTTCCGAGGGCTCGATTGCCATCGGCGCCTCCGACAGCGTGATCGCATGCAAGGTCTTCTTGCGCCGCGCCCGCAACGCCATGGCGCCGCGATCGAAGGAAATCTCGTCGGTCATTTCGATTTGATCAGCGAATTGCGTCTCGATCTCGGCTTGCGTGATCGGCGCGGCCAACAGGATTCGCCCCTGCATGGCGGTGCCGGTAAGTTCGGCGACTGCGATATAAGGCGCTCGCGATAGCGCCGCGGTTGGCTCAAGGGCCGCGCCGCGCCCGTTGGCCAAAACAAAACTGCCATTGCCGCGGTTCTTGGCGACACGGTCGGGGAACGCGAGCGCCAGCATGATGCCGTTGGAGGGATCATCGTCGCGCGTGACGGTGGCTTTATTATCTGCCGCCACTTTAGACGCCCAGCGCTGCGCTTGGTCGCGCGCAGCCTCGGCGCGTTGCGATCGATCGCGGCGAAACCCGTCCAACCGGACATCGAGATCGACGTGGTCGCCGCCAAGCCCGCGCTCGGTCAGGACCGCCGCGATATCGGCGGCGGCGCGGCCAGCGCCGAGACGATGCGAGTCCACAATCATCCGCGCCAGTCGCGGCGGCAATGCGAGCGCTCGCAAGCTACGCCCTTCGTCGGTGATCTGCCCTCCCCCGTCGAGCGCGCCGAGTTCGCGCAACAGTTCTCGCGCCTCCTTCAAAGCGGGCGCGGGAGGGGCATCGAGAAAAGCAAGACTTGCGGAATCGCTGACGCCCCATTGCGCGAGATCCAGTACCAGTGACGACAGATCGGCGCTGAGAATTTCAGGCTGGGTATAGGCCGCGAGTGAAGCCGTCTGCGGCTCATCCCACAGCCGGTAACACACGCCGGGTTCGGTGCGGCCGGCGCGGCCGCGGCGCTGATCGACCGCCGCGCGCGAGGCCCGCACGGTTTCAAGCCGCGTCAGTCCGATATCGGGCTCGTAGCGCGGCACCCGCGCAAGACCGGAATCGACGACGATGCGCACGCCCTCGATCGTCAGCGAAGTCTCGGCGATCGAGGTTGCGAGCACGACCTTGCGATGCCCCTTTGGTGGCGGCGCGATCGCGCGGTCCTGCACCGAGGCATCGAGCGCGCCAAACAGCGGCACGATTTCAATCGAAGCGTCGTGGATTCTCTCGGCGAGAAAATTTTGCGTGCGACGGATTTCCGCCGCTCCCGGCAGGAAAGCCAGCACCGAACCGGGATCGGCGCGCAACGCAGTTGCAATCGCATCCGCCATCTGCCGCTCGACCGGCGCATCGGCCTTGCGGCCGAGATAGCGCGTCTCGACAGGGAAGGCGCGGCCTTCGCTCGCCACCACCGGCGCCTCGCCGAGCAATTTGGCGACCCGCGCACCGTCGAGCGTGGCCGACATCACCAGGATACGCAAATCCTCGCGCAGCCCGGTTTGTGCGTCGCGCGCCAGCGCAAGCCCCAAATCCGCATCGAGCGATCGTTCGTGGAATTCGTCGAACAGCACCGCGGCGACGCCGTTCAATTCCGGATCATCGAGAATCTGGCGGGAAAAAATCCCCTCGGTGACGACCTCGATCCGGGTGGCGCGCGAGATTTTGGAGCCAAAGCGGACGCGGTAACCGACGGTTTCGCCGACCCTTTCGGAAAGCGTATGCGCCATGCGCTCGGCGCTGGCGCGCGCCGCGATCCGTCGCGGCTCCAGCACGATGATCTTCTTAGCCCGAGCCCAGGGCGCATCCAGCAAAGCCAGCGGCACCCGCGTGGTCTTGCCGGCGCCGGGCGGCGCGACCAGCACAGCGGCGTTGTGGACATCGAGCGTTTTCGCCAGATCGTCCAGCACGGCGTCGATGGGAAGCGGCGTGTCGAAAATGCGGGGCAAATCTCTATTCCGTCATCGCGCGTAAATGCAGGCGATGACTGGATACCCCGCAGCCGCGGGGAATGACAACAGACTCAGACCTGCTCAGCCGGCCGGCCGACGCTTTCGTAAATAAAGCCGTGCGCCGCCATGTCCTCAGGCCGATAGACATTGCGCAGATCGACCACGACGGGATGGGCGAGTTCGCTCTTGAGACGCTCGAGATCGAGGCCGCGGTATTGCGTCCACTCGGTCACCACCACCAAAGCGTCGGCGCCGCGTGCGCAGAGATACGGATCGTCGCAATATTCGATGTCGGGCAATTCGCGGCGCGCGGCCTCCATGCCGACCGGATCGTGCGCGCGCACTTTGGCGCCCATGTCGAGCAACCCCGTCACCAGCGGAATCGACGGCGCCTCACGCATATCGTCGGTGTCGGGCTTGAAGGTGAGACCGAGCACGGCGATCGTCTTGCCGCGCAGGCTGCCGCCGACAGCGCTGGAAACCTTGCGCGCCATCGCGCGCTTGCGATTGTCATTGACCGCAAGCACCGCCTCGACGATGCGCAAGGGGACGTCGTGGTCGAGCGCGATTTTCACCAGCGCGCGGGTATCCTTCGGGAAGCACGAGCCGCCGAAGCCCGGGCCTGCGTGCAGGAACTTGGTGCCGATGCGGTTGTCGAGCCCGATGCCACGCGCCACCTCCTGCACATTGGCGCCGACTTTTTCGGAAAGATCCGCCATCTCGTTGATAAAGGTGATCTTGGTGGCGAGAAAGGCGTTGGCCGCGTATTTGATCAGTTCCGCCGTGCGCCGGGCGGTGAACATCAGCGGTCCCTGGTTGAGCGACAACGGCCGGTAGATATCGTTCATCACCTTGCGGGCGCGCTCGTCCGAGGTGCCGATCACGATGCGGTCCGGGAACTTGAAATCGCGGATCGCGGCACCCTCGCGCAGGAACTCCGGGTTGGAGGCGACCGCGACGTCGGCGGAAGGATTGGCCTCGTGGATCAGGCGTTCGACCTCGTCGCCGGTGCCAACCGGCACGGTCGACTTGGTGACCACGACGGTAAACCCCTTCAGCGAAAGGGCGATCTCACGCGCGGCCGCATGCACATAGCTGAGATCGGCATGACCGTCGCCGCGCCGCGATGGAGTGCCGACCGCGATGAAGACCGCATCGGCTTCGGCCACGGGCGTCGCCAGTTCGGTCGTGAAATTCAGCCGTCCGGCCTTCACGTTCGAGGCAACGAGCGCATCGAGCCCCGGCTCAAAGATGGGAATTTCGCCACGGTGAAGCGCGGCGATCTTGCTCTCATCCTTGTCGACGCAGGTGACTTGATGACCGAAATCCGCAAAGCAGGCGCCTGACACCAACCCCACATAGCCTGTGCCGATCATGGCGATATGCATTTGGAAACCTGTCGAAAATGGTTAACGGGACGATTCGTGAGAACGTCTTAGAGCATTTGACACAAACAGAAAACCGAGGGCCCCCATGACAATGGCATGTCATTTGCGTGAATAAAGGAGAATGAAACGGATACGGCCGATGATGCAACAAAGCCGTTCCGGAAAGGGATCGCCATGACACCAAACGGCACATCTGCCGTTGCCCAAACGGGCGGACCTGCCTTCTCCCGCCGGGTCGACTGGGTCGATTACGCCAAGGGCATCTGCATTATCATGGTGGTGATGATGCATTCGGTGCTGGGGGTGGAATTGGCCGCCGGCGAGACCGGTTCCATGCACCTTTTCGTCACCTTCGCCAAGCCGTTCCGGATGCCGGATTTCTTCCTGATTTCCGGACTGTTCCTGCCCCTTGTCATCGATCGCAGCTGGCGGACTTATCTCGACCGCAAGGTGGTGCATTTCGCCTATTTCTACGTGCTCTGGGTGACCATTCAATTCGGCTTCAAGGCGCCCGGCTTTGCCGCCGAGTCCAGCTGGGCCCATGCCGGATATCTTTATCTGGAGTCCTTCATCGAGCCGTTCGGCACGCTCTGGTTCATCTACCTGTTGCCTATCTTCTTCGTGGTCACGAAGGTGACGCGGCGCCTGCCACCGCTTCTGATCTGGAGCTTTGCGGCTGTGCTGGAGATGGCTCATTTTTCGACCGGCTGGACCGCGATCGACGAGTTCGGCGCGCGCTTTGTGTATTTCTACACCGGCTATCTGTTTACCGATGCGGTGTTCGCGCTGTCTAACCGTGCGCGGACGGTGCCGAGCCTAGCGCTTGCCACGCTGGCAATCTGGGCAATCGCCAACGCGGGCCTCGTGAAATCCGGTGTCAGCGAGTGGCCCGTGATTTCGCTGATCCTGGGATTGGCCGGCGCCTGCGCCGTCGTCACGGTCGCAACCTTGCTGGCGCGGGCAAAGTGGCTCGACTTCATCCGCTTCTGCGGTGAGCATTCGATCGTGATCTACCTCGCTTTCTTCCTGCCCATGGCGGCGACAAGGACGCTTCTACTGCGCACCGGCATGATCCACGATGTCGGCGTGGTGTCGCTGACGGTCACGCTGGTCGCCCTATTCGGCGCGCTCGCGATCTGGCAGGCCGCGATCAGGTTCGGGGCCAACTTCCTGTTCGAGCGGCCCGATGCGTTCTGGATCGCGCCGAAGAAAGCAGGCCCCGCGCTACAGGCAGCGGAATAGCGCGCAGAAAGCTTACGTTCCCGCGATCTTCACGCCACCCTGCATCTCGGCAAGCTTCTCACGAAAGCCTTCCGCATCGCCAAAATCCGCAAAACCCTGGTAGTGAGGGTGCGGGCCGAGTATCCGGCGGGCGTGCTTGATCGGGCACCAGTAGATTTCAGTACGCGCGGCAACCTCTCGCATGAACGCGATAGCGCCGTTGGCGTAGGAGCAATAGGCGCAATTGATCTTTTCGATGACGTTGAGATAGGCCAGATGATGGCGGTCGAACACGAGATAGTCGCGGCGACGCACTTTCGGAATTTTATAGACCGGAAAGCAGATCGCTTGATACGCCATGATCCAGACGTCGAGCAGCGCGATCGGGATGATGAGCGAATAGATCACCGGCGACGTCAGTATCATCAACGGGTTGGCGTCGATCAGATACCTTGCCGCCCGCGTCTTGAGTTCGCCATGAATCCGCAACACCTCCTTCTCGAACACGATCCGACGATTTTCGATCCGGAAGCGCAGTTCCTCTCGTCGTCTGGCCAGTTCCGACTCGATCTCGGCTTCGACTGACCGCAGCTTTTCCATCAAATCGTCGAGTGCCGCGGTCATGACCAGTCCTTTCAAGTCCACCCTGCCGGCACAGGGTCACGGAACGGACGTCGATGCAACCAATTCCCCAGCGATCACCGCCTTCGGGTCGCGGACTAATCTTACACCGTTAGAAAAAGTGCACCGGAGGTCACGCCGGCCTCCAGATCGGCATGGGCGCGCGCGGCTTCGCTCAAAGGATAGGATTGTCCGGCAACGCTGAGTACGCCGTCCTCGATTCCTGCCAGCACGGCCTTCGCAGCCGAATGATAGGTCTCGGTCTCATTCAGGTAAGCCATCACGCTCGGCCGCGCGAGCGAGAGGCTGCGGCGCGGCCCGAGATCTTCGAGATTGACGGGGGAAATAGGTCCGGCCGCCTGGCCGATGCTCGCCACCACGCCAAACGGCCGCACGCATCCAAGTGTCTTTACCAGCGTCGTGCCACCAACGCCGTCATAGGCGACGTCGACGCCGCGCTTCCCCGTCAGTTCTCCAACGATCCGCGCAAAATCGGCGTCGCGGCCGACGATCACATGCCGCGCGCCGGCCCGGCGCGCAATCTCGGCCTTGGCTTCCGACCCGACGGTGCCGATCACGGTCGCGCCGAGATGGCTCGCCCAGCGCGTCAACAATTGCCCAAGGCCGCCGGCGGCGCTGTGGACCAACAGCACCGTCCCGCGAGCGACCGGATAGGTTCGGTTGAGCAGCATGTGCGCAGTGATGCCCTTGACGAAAGACGACGCCACGACCGCGTCGGAAAGCCTGTCCGGCAGATTGACCGCCCGCCATGCCGGCAGATTGCGTTCCGACGCATAGGCCCCGACCGGAGCGCCGGCATAGGCGACGCGATCGCCGACCTTGAGCCCGTTCACGTCCGCGCCAACGGCGCTGATGACACCAACGGCCTCGACGCCAGGAATTTTCGCATCGGGCAACCCATACAGCCCGAGCCGCTGATAGATGTCGATGAAGTTGACGCCGACAGCGGTCTGGCGAAGCCGGATTTCGCCCGCGGCGGGCGGCAGCAGCTCGATTTGCGCCAACTCAAGCTGCTCTGCGCCTCCGGGCGCCTTCAATCTGACGATATCCGCCATAGCGATTGCTCCTTTTTTGCCTCGCAAGGAGTATGGCAACGGTTAGAGATATGCGAAATTGCCCAAATCGGAATCTATGTTGTGAGATTTTGCACAATGCTCGACTGGACCGACCTGCATCATTTCGTCGTGCTGGCGCGCGAGGGCACGCTTTCAGCCGCGGCCCGCGCCCTTGGCGTCGACCACGTCACGGTCGCCCGGCGGGTCGCCGCGCTGGAAGCCGCCACCGCGCTTAAACTGGTCGACCGGCGCGCGCGAAGCTATGCCCTGACCGAGGACGGCCGGCGAATCGCCGCGGCCGCATCGACGATGGAAGAAGCCGCCTTTGGCGTCGAGCGCGCCATGCAGGCCGCCAAGCCCGGCATCAGCGGCGAAGTTTCGATCAGCGCACCGCCATCGCTCGCCAATGCACTGGTGGCGCCAAGGCTGATCACGCTGCGGCGGCAGCATCCGGGCATCCTGATCAAGCTAATCGGGGAAAAGCGCAGCGCTTCGCTCAGCCGCCGCGAGGCCGATATTGCGCTCCGTCTGTCGCGGCCGTCCGAGCCGGGACTGATTGCACGCCGGATCGGCCATTTCGGCTTCAGTCTTTATGGCGCGCCGTCTTATCTCAAGGAAACGCCGCCGCACGCTTTTACCTTTATCGCCTACGACACCAGCATGGAGGAAGCGCCGCAACAGCAGTGGCTCAAGACGATCGCCGGAAATCGCGACATCGTGCTCCGCACCAGCGATCTGGAAAATCAGGCGGCGGCAGCGCGCGCCGGTTTGGGTCTGGCGGCGTTGCCGCATTTCCTCGGCGAGGGCGACCCGCGGCTCGAACGCTATGAGAGCGGCGAGAAGGAGGTCGGCCGTGATGTCTGGCTGCTGGTTCACCGCGACCTTCGCCGCGCGCCTGCGGTCCGAGCCGTCATGGAGTTCCTGGTGAGCTGCCTGAAATCGTCCTGATTAATCATCCGGACAAGCGAAAAATCCCGTGTGCGGCCGCACTGAACCGGGTGTCAACGGCAGCAAAAATCCCTACATTGCGGCCATGCCGAAATCCTCACCGCAAGCCGCCGCCCCCAAGCCTGTTGCCGCCAAAGCCCTCAAGAAGGGCGACCATGTATTCCTGGTCGACGGTTCCTCCTATATTTTTCGTGCGTATCACGCGCTGCCGCCGCTCAATCGCAAATCCGACGGCTTGCAAGTCAACGCCGTGCTCGGTTTCTGCAACATGCTCTGGAAGCTGTTGCGCGACATGCCCCCGGATAACCGGCCGACCCATCTCGCGATCATTTTCGACAAGTCCGAAGTCACGTTTCGCAACAAGCTTTATCCCGACTACAAAGCTCACCGCCCGCCGGCGCCCGACGATCTGATTCCGCAATTCGCACTTATCCGCGATGCGGTGCGCGCCTTCGATCTGCCCTGTCTCGAGCAGATCGGCTTCGAGGCCGACGATCTGATCGCCACTTATGCGCGGGAGGCCGGCGAACGCGGTGCCACGACCACCATCGTGTCCTCCGACAAGGATTTGATGCAGCTCGTCACCGACAGAGTGACGATGTTCGACACCATGAAGGACCGCCGCATCGGGATTGCCGAAGTGATCGAGAAGTTCGGCGTTCCGCCGGAAAAGGTGGTCGAGGTTCAGGCCCTGGCAGGAGACTCCACCGACAACGTGCCGGGCGTTCCCGGCATCGGCATCAAGACCGCGGCGCAGCTGATCGTCGAATATGGCGATCTCGAAACCCTGCTCAAACGGGCCGGCGAGATCAAGCAGCCGAAGCGACGCGAGGCCCTGATCGAGAATGCCGAAAAGGCACGCATCTCGCGGCAACTGGTATTGCTCGACGACAAGGTGAAGCTCGATGTGCCGCTCGACGACCTGGCGGTGCAGGAACCCGACGCGCGCAAGCTGATCGCGTTCTTGAAGGCGATGGAATTTTCCACCCTCACCCGCCGCGTCGGCGAATATTCGCAAGTGGATCCTGCGAACGTTACGGCAAATGCCGGCGTATTTTCGCCGCTTCCGCTTGCCGAGAAAGTCGATGAATCCGGCAACGTGCCCTCACGCCATCAAGGCGGCGATCTGTTTGCCGACCAGAAGCCGCCCTCGCCAAAAGGCCGAACTGCTGCGGGCAAGCCGGGCGCGAGAGATGACAAGGCATCGAGCCTCAAGGGCACGCCACAGGCGTTAGCGGCAGCGCGCGCCGAGGAAGCGCGCAACACGCCGGTCGACCGCAAACAATACCGGACCATTCGCAACGTCGCCGATTTGGAGAGCTGGATCGGACGCGCGCGCGATGCGGGCCAGTTCGCATTTGAGGCCAAGGCAAGCTCGGAAGACCCGATGCAGGCCGAGGTCTGCGGCATCGCGCTTGCGCTCGCGCCCAACGATGCCTGCTACGTTCCGCTCGGGCACAAACAGGCCGGCGATGGCAGCGGACTGTTTGCCGCCGGCCTTACGCCGGACCAGATCAAGACGACGGACGCGCTCGCAGCGCTGCAACCGCTGTTGGAATCGGCCGGCATCCTCAAGATCGGATTCAACATCAAGTTCGGCGCCGTGATGCTGGCGCAGGCCGGTATCACGCTTCGCAACATCGACGACGCGCAGCTCATGAGTTATGCGCTCGACGCCGGCCGAAATGCGCATGGGCTCGACTCGCTGTCAGAGACCTGGCTCGGCCACGCCATCATCAGCCATGGCGAATTGACCGGTAGCGGCAAAGGAAAACTCAGCTTCGATCAGGTCGCGATCGACAGGGCAACCGAATATTCGGCCGAAGATGCCGACGTGATTTTGCGGCTGTGGCGTCTGCTCAAGCCGCGTCTCGTCGCCGAGCGCATGACGACGGTCTATGAGCTGCTGGAGCGGCCGCTGGTGGCCGTGCTGGCACGGATGGAGCGGCGCGGCATCTCGATCGACAGGCAAGTGCTGTCGCGCCTGTCGGGCGACTTTGCGCAGACCGCGGCACGGGTCGAAGCCGAAATCCAGGAGATCGCCGGCGAGCCGGTCAATGTCGGCAGTCCGAAACAGATCGGCGATATTCTGTTCGGCAAGATGGGAATTCCTGGCGGCACTAAGACCAAGACCGGAGCGTGGTCGACCTCGGCGCAAATCCTCGACGAGTTGGCCGAACAAGGCCACGACTTCCCGAAAAAGATCCTCGAGTGGCGGCAGGTCTCGAAGCTGAAATCGACCTACACCGACGCGCTGCCGACCCATGTGCATCCCGAAACCCATCGCGTGCACACGACCTATGCGCTGGCCGCCACCACCACGGGGCGGCTGTCGTCGAACGAACCGAACCTGCAAAACATTCCCGTGCGCACAGAGGACGGCCGCAAAATCCGCCGCGCCTTCATCGCTTCCCCCGGCCACAAGCTGGTGTCGGCGGATTATTCGCAGATCGAGCTGCGGCTGCTCGCGGAGATCGCTGATATTCCAGTGCTTAAACAAGCATTCCGCGACGGACTCGACATTCACGCCATGACGGCGTCCGAAATGTTCGGCGTTCCGGTCAAGGACATGCCCGCCGAGGTGCGCCGCCGCGCCAAGGCGATCAACTTCGGCATCATCTACGGCATCTCGGCCTTTGGTCTGGCCAACCAGCTCGGCATCGCCCGCGAGGAGGCGTCCGCCTACATCAAGAAATACTTCGAGCGCTTTCCGGGCATTCGCGCTTACATGGATGCAACGCGTGATTTCTGCCGTACCCACGGTTATGTCGAAACGCTGTTCGGCCGGAAGTGCCATTACCCCGATATCAAGGCATCGAATGCCTCGGTGCGCTCCTTCAATGAACGTGCCGCAATCAATGCGCGGCTTCAGGGCACTGCCGCCGACATCATTCGCCGCGCCATGATCCGGATGGAAGGGGCGCTCGCCGAGAAAAAGCTGTCAGCGCAAATGCTGCTACAGGTTCACGACGAACTGATCTTCGAGGTGCCTGATAACGAGGTGGCGGCGACGCTGCCGGTGGTGCAGCACGTCATGCAGGACGCACCGTTCCCGGCGGTCGTGCTCTCGCTGCCGCTGCATGTCGATGCCCGCGCCGCTGACAATTGGGACGAGGCGCATTAAAGGCCACGCCCAAGAAAAGAAGCGCGATGGTCACCCACCGCGCTTCCGAATTCGTCTCGTCCGCGTCGCTTTTTACTCAGCCGCGAGCTTGACCTCAGGCGCGGCGGCACGAACGTCGGCATCGACCTTGGCTTCGAACTTGGCGAAGTTCTTCTGGAACATGCCTACCAGCGCGCGGGCGGTCTTGTCGAACTCGGCCCTGTCCTTCCAGGTGTTGACGGGGTCGAGAATGTCGCTCGGCACGCCAGGCAATGCGGTCGGCACCGCAAAGCCGAAGTATTTGTCGGTGCGGAATTCGACGTTGCGCAAGGAGCCGTCGAGCGCCGCCGTGAGCAGCGCGCGCGTCACCTTGATCGGCATCCGCGAGCCGGTACCGAATTTGCCGCCGGTCCAGCCAGTGTTGACCAGCCAGCAATCGACATTGTGCTTGGCGATCAGCTCGCGCAGCATGTTGCCGTAGACCGACGGATCGAGCGGCAGGAATGGCGAACCGAAACAGGTCGAGAACTCCGGCTGCGGCTCGTTACCCAAACCACGCTCCGTGCCCGCGACCTTGGCGGTATAGCCCGACAGGAAGTGATACATCGCCTGCGCCGGCGACAGCTTTGCGATCGGCGGCAGCACGCCGAAGGCATCGGCCGCCAGCATCACCACGTTTTTCGGATGACCGGCGCGGCCGGTTCTTGAAGCATTCGGGATGAAATCGAGCGGATACGCGGATCGCGTGTTTTCCGTCTTCGAGCCGTCGTCGAAATCGGGCACGCGGGTGAATTCATCGAGCACCACATTCTCGAGCACCGCGCCGAAGCGCTTGCTGGCGGCATAGATCTCGGGCTCGGCCTCTTCCGACAGCTTGATGCACTTGGCATAGCAGCCGCCTTCGAAATTGAAGATGCCGTCGGTGCCCCAGCCGTGCTCATCGTCGCCGATCAGCGTGCGCTTGGGATCGGCCGACAACGTGGTTTTGCCGGTGCCGGAAAGCCCGAAGAAAATCGCGCTGTCGCCTGCGGGGCCGACATTGGCCGAGCAGTGCATCGGCATCACGCCGCGCGCGGGCAGATAGTAATTGAGCGTCGTGAACACGCTCTTCTTCATCTCGCCGGCATAATAAGACCCGCCGATCAGAACGAGCTTGCGGGCGAAATCGATCGCGACCACGTTCTCCGAGCGCACGCCGTGACGTTTCGGATCGGCGCGGAAGCTCGGCAGGTCGATGATGGTGAGTTCGGGCGCGAAGCCGGCCAACTCCGACTGCTCGGGACGGATCAAGAGCGTGCGGATGAACAGCGAATGCCAGGCGAGTTCGGTGAACACGCGGGTCTTGATCCGGAAGGTGGGATCGGCGCCGCCGTAGAGGTCCTGCGCGAACAGTGTCATGCCTTCGGCAGCTTTAAGGAAGTCGGCATACAGCGTTTCGAACTGCTCGGCCGTGATCGACTGATTGCCGGCCCACCACATGTTCTTGTCGGTAGTGGCATCGCGAACCGTGAACTTGTCCTTCGGGCTGCGGCCGGTGAAATCACCGGTATCCGCGCACAACGCTCCATCGGCCGAGAGCATGGCTTCGCCTGCCGACAACGCGTGTTGATAAAGCTGCGCAGCGCCGAGGTTCCAATGCACCCCTTTTAGATTTTTTAAGCCGAACTTGTCGGCCCCAAAGGCGCCATTGCGCTGACCCGTCTCTTGCACGAAAAACTCCTCCTCGAACCCGCTTATCTCGATCGCGCGAATGCCTTGAACCGCGCGTCTGTCACGGTTTTAGGCTGTTGAATATAGCCACCCGGCCGAGGCCGTGCGAACGAAAATATCCGCGATCATTATTGATGAACGCACGCCTTGCCAAGCCGATCCCGCCGATTTGGTTTATTCCCAAAAGGCAGGTCCGCCCTCTTGGCCGCATGCTGCGACGCAAAGTCGCTACCCTTGGCTATCCCTAATCACCCTCGGCTACCCTTGGCTGCCGCATCGGCCCATCTTGGGCGCTCTCTTGAGGTGTTCTCTTAGGTGTTCTCTTAGGTGCCCTCTTGGGCCCTCGCCTGGTCGGCCAGGCGGACCAGTATTTTGCGCAAGTCGCCGGGCCCAGTGATCCGTTCCGGAAAGTCGAGCCGCAGCGTGTTGGCTCCGGCTTGCAGGTCGATCCCTTCGGGATCGATCCCGACACAGCGCCAGGCGCCCGGCAAGGCCCCCAGAAGGCGCGTGGCATAGAGGCCGAGCGCTTCCTGATGGTCGGTATTCATATGTTCAACGGCACTTTGCTCGGCTTCCAGAAGCGCGCTCGCGTCCGAAATATCCGTCAAAAACTGTGAAGGTTGCAGGTCCAGGATTCGTCCGAATCCGGCCACCAAATGGGTTCCGGCGAGACGGATTCGAAAGAACGAAAAATCCTTGAAGTCCACGAAAACTTCCGCCGTAGGCTGGGCGTTGAGATAACGCTGGCGCACGAGGTCGCGATCGGCCGTGATTTCCTCGGCGTGACCCGCCAGCATGATTCGCGATCCCTCGAGCGGATCGCCCTCGACGCGCTCATCCAGCATCAAGGAGACGCGAGCGTCCGCGAGCAGATTTTTGGTGTGAAGGGCGAGGCGGGAAATCAGCAGAATCGGCGAACCGTCGGGATGGCTTGCCACATTCACCAGCGAACAATAGGGATCGCCGCTTCCGGTCATCAAAGTCGCCAGTGCCCCCTGCCGGCTGCGGCGTAAAAGCGATTTAACCGTTTTGGCGGGATCGAAATCCGGGGTCAATTGCATCGATTATTTCCTCGCATCCTATTGCAATTGGAGCCTTTTTTCGGGTAAACCAACGCTCGTAAGGGACGAAGCGCCTTAGACTTAAGTGGCGCTTTCATGGAACTCGGTCACACTTCAGCCCAGCTTGCATTGCTCGTTGACCACGTTCGAAGCCCGATTATGCGGCGCACCAACCGATTAGCCGCCGTTTCAGCAACGTTAGTGCGAAAGCAGGCTCATGCCCACCATTGCCTTGGTCGATGATGACCGCAACATTCTCACCTCTGTTTCGATTGCGCTCGAAGCCGAAGGCTATCGAATCATGACCTACACGGATGGGGCGTCCGCGCTGGACGGCTTCAGGACCAGTCCGCCGGACCTTGCCATCCTCGACATCAAGATGCCGCGCATGGACGGCATGGAGACGCTGCGGCGGTTGCGGCAAAAATCCGACTTGCCCGTGATTTTCCTGACCTCCAAGGACGAGGAAATCGACGAATTGTTCGGCCTCAAAATGGGCGCCGACGATTTCATCCGCAAGCCGTTCTCGCAGCGCCTTCTGGTTGAGCGTGTCAAGGCCGTACTGCGCCGTGCGTCCCCGAAAGACCCGACCGCCGTGCCAAAGGAAACCGACGCCAAGGCACTGGACCGTGGCTTGCTGCGGATGGATCCGGAGCGTCATACCTGCACCTGGAAGAACGAGCCGGTCACCCTCACGGTGACCGAATTTCTCATCCTGCAGGCGCTTGCCACCCGCCCCGGCGTCGTCAAGAGCCGCAATGCGCTGATGGATGCGGCCTATGACGACCAAGTCTATGTCGACGACCGCACCATCGACAGCCACATCAAGCGGCTGCGCAAGAAGTTCAAGGTCACGGATGACGAATTCGAGATGATCGAAACCCTGTACGGGGTCGGATACCGCTTCAAGGAAGCTTGAGGGACAGGCGCGTCATCCGCGGTTTGCCGACTGACGCGGCCCATGACCTGAGCTAGTGTAACTTGAGATAGAACGCGATAGGCATCGCGGACAGCCCATTTGAAACAACCGCCGGTTTTGGCCCTTGCTTGATCGAACGCAGCCTGATGCCAGTCTGAGCGCCGACGAGGCTGCGCCTGTCGTCATGGATACCCTTGCCGCCGAAAATCCGCCGGCCGCCGAATGGCAGCCGCTCGGATGGTTGCGACGGGCCGGGCAATTCTTCTTTGCTCTCAGTTTTTCCAGCCTCACGCGGCGCATCGTTTCGCTCAACATCGCCGGCCTGCTCGCGCTGGTGGCGAGCATTCTCTATCTCTCGCAATTCCGCGCCGGCCTGATCGACGCCCGCGCGCAGAGCCTGCTGGTACAGGCCGAAATCATTGCGGGTGCGATCGCTGCCTCCGCGACCGTCGAAACCAACACCATCACCATCGATCCAGACCGGTTGCAGGACCTGAAGCCCGGCGAAACCTACGGCGCGCCGGACGAGTTTTCCGGGCTCGATTTTCCGATCAATCCGGAGCGCGTGGCGCCGGTGCTGCGCCGGCTGATCTCGCCCACTAAAACCCGCGCCCGGATTTACGACCGCGACGGTTCGCTCATTCTGGACAGCCGCAGCCTCTACGGCCGCGGTGACGTGCTCCGCTTCGAGTTGCCGCCGCCCTCGGTGGAAAAGCCCGGAATTGCCGAACGCACGATGATCGCGGTCCGGACCTGGCTCAATCGCGGCGACCTGCCGCTCTATACCGAACTCGGCCCCGAAAACGGCAACGGCTACCCCGAAGTGGCGCAATCGCTGACCGGCCAGAAGACGAGCATGGTGCGCGTCAATGACCGCGGCGAGGTGATCGTTTCGGTCGCAGTTCCCGTGCAACGCTTCCGCGCCATCCACGGCTCGTTGATGCTTTCGACCCAGGGTGACGATATCGATCAGATGGTTACCGCCGAACGGCTAGCCATTCTGAAGGTCGGCGGCGTCGCCTCCGCGGTCATGATCGTCTTGTCGCTGGCGCTGGCCTCTACGATCGCAGGGCCGGTGCGCCGGCTCGCCGACAGCGCCGAACGGGTTCGCCGCCGTATCCGCACCCGCGTCGAGATTCCCGACTTCACCGGCCGTCGCGACGAAATCGGCCATCTCTCGGGCGCGCTGCGCGACATGACAAGCGCGCTTTATAACCGCATCGAGGCGATCGAGATGTTCGCCGCCGACGTCGCCCATGAATTGAAGAATCCGCTGACGTCGCTGCGTTCGGCCGTTGAAACCCTCCCCCTTGCCCGCACCGACAACAGCCGTTCGCGGCTGCTCGCCGTGATCGAGCATGACGTCAAACGCCTCGACCGGCTGATCTCAGACATTTCCGATGCCAGCCGGCTCGATGCCGAGTTGCAACGTCAGGACATGGCGCCGGTCGATGTTCGCCGCCTCCTCACCGCCCTGGCGTCGGTCGCCAATGAGACCCGGCGCGGCAACAATATCGGCGTCGAGCTGCGCTTCGAAGGCCGGGGCACCGTCGACACCTTCTCGGTGCCGGGCCACGATTCACGGATCGGACAGGTGGTCTCCAATTTGCTGTCGAACGCCCAGTCGTTCTCTGAGGCCGGCAGCAAGGTGCGGATCACGTGCCGGCGCGTGCGCTCGAACGTGGAAATCGTCGTCGACGATGATGGACCTGGCATTCGCGAGGATGCGCTCTCCCGGATCTTCGAGCGTTTTTATACCGACCGGCCGCATCAGGGCTTCGGCCAGAATTCGGGACTCGGCCTGTCGATCTCCAAGCAGATCGTCGAGGCCCATGGCGGCAAGATCTGGGCTGAGAACCGCATCGGTCCGCTCAGCGAAGACGGCGAGGCAACGGTGGCCGGCGCCCGCTTTGTGGTCCGCCTTCCCGCCTTGGCATGACCGAAGCAACCGACAAAAGCATCCACGCCTCCGCAGTGCGGGTGGGAGACCACGCGGTTCTGATTCGCGGACCATCCGGCTCCGGCAAATCGCGCCTGGCCTTCGACCTCCTGCTGGCCGGCCGTGCGGGCCATATCGCCCCAACGAGGCTCGTCGGCGACGACCGCGTCCATGTCTGGCCTCATGAAAAGGCGCTCATGGTATGCCCGGCGCCAGCCCTGGCGGGCCTGCTCGAAGTCAGAGGTTTGGGAATCCGCCGCTGCGATTTCGTCCCGGAGGCTCCCGTGGGGCTGGTCGTGGACCTCGACGCGCCCGATGCCGACCGTCTGCCGCCGCCGGAAACCCTTGAAGTCCGGATCAAGGGTATTTTGGTACCAAGAATTCCTGTTCAACGGGGATTTTCCGGGCTTCCGCTGGTGATTGCCGGCCTTACAATGACCGCGAATTCATCTTCAGCGGATTGCTCGAAGGAATTTGGTAACCATATCACCCTCACAATCGCCACCGAATAGACCGGCGCCCGCCCCTCTCTCTTCACCAGTTTCACGGAGAATGCGGCGATCCCCTCTTGCGTAGGGGCTCTGGATGGTCAAAGTGGCGCGTTCGTGCGGTGCACCAAAGGCACCCGCGAGGAGTTCTCGATGATTGGTCTAGTACTTGTGACCCATGGGCGCCTTGCCGACGAATTCAAGGCGGCGCTGGAACATGTCATGGGTCCGCAAAAGCAAATCGAAGCCGTCACGATCGGGGCTGAGGATGATTCCGATCTGTGCCGCAGCGACATTATCGAAGCGGTGAACCGCGTCGACACTGGCGATGGGGTCGCGATCCTCACCGACATGTTCGGCGGCACGCCTTCGAATCTCGCCATTTCCTGCATGAGCCGTCCGAAGGTGGAGGTGCTCGCAGGCATCAACCTTCCCATGCTGGTCAAGCTTGCCAAGGTCCGCGAAGAGCGAACGCTTCCTGATGCCATTGCCATGGCCCAGGAAGCCGGCCGCAAATACGTGACCATCGCAAGCCGGGTGCTCGCCGGAAAATGAGCGACGACGGCGCGTCGCCCGAAACTCCTTCCGGACCGAACATCCCGGCAGGCGCACTTTCCCGCGAACTCCCGATCATCAACAAACGCGGACTCCACGCGCGGGCTTCCGCCAAGTTCGTGCAGATGGTCGAGCGCTTCGAAGCCGAAATATGGGTGACCAAGGGCAGCGAGACTGTCGGCGGCACATCGATCATGGGCCTGATGATGCTGTCGGCAGGACCCGGCACATCGATCGTCGTCTCTGCGGCCGGGCGACAGGCTCAGGCCGCGCTGGACGCAATCACCGAACTCGTGGCCGCCAAGTTCAACGAAGAGAACACGTAGACGCGTGTCCCGGGCGCGGTGCGGCGTGCAACGCTGCTCCGCAGAACCGGGACCGATGGACCCCGGATCAGCAGCGCACCGCCATAGCGCGTCGAAGACGCGCGTGAACGCGCTTATGGCGCTGCGCAGCATCCGGGGAACGAACTGGTATCGCCATCGCTTGGTGAAAGGCTACTTCGCCGGCGGCTCGATATAGATCTTCCAGGTCGTCGCCGGCCCCGGATGGCCCTTGAAAAAGCGCTGCGTGGTCACGGCTACCTGCTCGGCATCCTTGGCGTTCTCGGCCATCCAGGCCTCGCACTCCGGCAGCCGGTTATCCGTGGTGTCGCAAATCCCGATAAAGCCGAGCCGTTTGGCTTCCTCCAGCGAAGTCAGGCCCGACGACCATATTTCGCCCGGCGTCAGCGGCGCCGGATGATCGGGGCTATAGAACGTCATGGGCTCGCCGATCTCGGTGGTACCGGCAACCACAGACCAGCGCGAAAAGAAACGGTTGTGCCATATGCCTGTCAATTCGCGCGCCAACTGCGAGCGTGCGCCGTAGCTGAAGGCCGCATTCGCACTGTCCGTCATCCCGTACAGCGCAATGGTGGGCGCGGCGGCGAGTGTGGCGAGCGTCAGCACCAGCCAGATTGCGGTGATCCGGAACAGAGCGACGCCGGGCACGCGCAGGCGCGGAATCGCGACCAGCGCCAAGGGTGTCAGGAAGAACAGCGAGATCCCCCAATCGGTCTTCATGTAGACCGACAAGATCAATCCGCCGAGCGGCGGCCCGACCGCGACCACGATCAGGATGATCCAGACGTTGAGCGCTTGCGTCAGGTTCACGCCCGCATTGGCGCCGCGCGACCAGATGCGCGCCAGCGCGACCTTCGGCCCGCGCACCAGACCGGTCCCGACAAGGGCAACGCCGGCGAGCACCACGGGCAAGACCAGCAATCCCAGATTATGTTCGACGTAACCGAGAACCAGCATCGCGCTTTCGGCGCGCGTTCTGTTCCCGTAGACGTCGCCGGCATAGACCAGCGGCGCAAAGTCCACCTCTTTCAACCATAGAAGATGCGGAATCATCGCCACCACAGCGGCTGCGATCGCAACCCAGGGCGCCGGCGACCGCAGGAATTTCAGCCGATCGGGATGAATGAGCGCGGCGAGCCCGACCGCGCCGATCATGGTCAGCACCCAGTATTTGGTCATCAGCGCCAATGCGGCGGCAAGCCCAAGCCAGAGGCCCGAGAGTGCCGAGCGTTTTTCGAATGCGTTGAGATAGGCCAGCACCAGAAGCGGCAGCGCGACGAGTTGCAGCAGATCCGGATTGAACTTGAAGCCTTTGAAATTGAAGATCGGATAGATCGCTAGCATCACCACGACGAAAAACGCCCGGCGATAATCCACCACCCTGATCGCGATCAGCCATGAGATCACAAGCCCGATCGACAGCGTCGTCATCGCCAGCAGATAGGTAGCCCAATCGGCCACCGGGAACATGTCGAACCAGAGACCGGCGATCCAACCCGCCAGCGGCGGATGCTTGCCGTAGCCGAGCTGGAATTTCTGTCCCCAGGCGAACGCTTCGGCGACGTCCATATGGACGTCTTGCGCTGCCTTGAGATTGATCAGGATCACAGTCCAGAACAGCGTATGGAGCATGGCAAAGCCGAAGACAAACGCCGACGCGCCGTTGCGATTCGTTGCCGCGGCCATCACCCAGGCCGCGAGCCGTCGAAGGCTAAGCCGCCGGAGAGCCCCGCGGCGTGGCACGGTCGCAGACGAAAGCAGTGTCGGGGCCATACGCTTTAGTACCTCTTCTGATCTTCCGGTTTGGGTAGCGCGTTTTCAGCCGCCGTGAAATCAGCTTGACGTGAAGAAGCCTCGTTAAAATACCGCAATATGGTTGCCGCACTGGGACGCGAATGCTATCCCGCGCCCATGACCTCAGTCCCGATTTCGAACATCCGCAACTTTTCGATAGTTGCGCATATCGACCATGGCAAATCGACGCTGGCCGACCGCCTGATCCAGACCACCGGCGGGTTACAAGCGCGCGAGATGAAGGAACAAGTGCTCGATTCCATGGACATCGAGCGCGAGCGCGGGATCACGATCAAGGCGCAAACCGTGCGGCTGACCTATGCGGCCAAGGACGGCAAATCCTACATCCTCAATCTGATCGACACGCCCGGCCATGTCGATTTCGCCTACGAAGTGTCGCGCTCGCTCGCGGCCTGCGAAGGCTCGCTGCTGGTGGTGGATGCGAGCCAGGGCGTCGAAGCACAAACCCTCGCCAACGTCTATCATGCGCTGGACGCCGGCCACGAAATCGTGCCGGTGCTGAACAAGATCGACCTGCCGGCCGCGGAACCCGAACAGGTCAAAAAGCAGATCGAGGACGTCATCGGTATCGATGCGTCCGACGCGGTGATGATCTCGGCCAAGACCGGCCTCGGCATCGACGAGGTGCTGGAAGCCATCGTGCATCGGCTGCCGCCGCCGAAAGGCGATCGCGAGGCGCCGCTGAAGGCACTTCTGGTCGACAGTTGGTACGACGTCTATCTCGGCGTTGTCGTGCTGGTACGAATCGTCGATGGCGCGATGAAGAAGGGCCAGCGCATCCGGATGATGGGCACCGGCGCCGCCTACGATCTCGAGCGGGTTGGCTTCTTCACGCCGAAAATGCACCAGGTCGAGGAACTCGGTCCCGGCGAGATCGGCTTCATCACCGCCGCGATCAAGGAAGTCGCCGATACGCGCGTCGGCGACACCATCACCGACGACCGCAAGCCGGTCACCGACATGCTGCCGGGCTTCAAGCCGGCGATCCCGGTGGTTTTCTGCGGCCTGTTTCCGGTCGACGCCGACGATTTCGAAACCCTGCGCGCCGCGATGGGCAAACTGCGGCTCAACGACGCCAGCTTTTCGTTCGAGATGGAAACCTCCGCCGCGCTCGGCTTCGGTTTCCGCTGCGGCTTCCTTGGGCTGTTGCATCTGGAAATCATCCAGGAACGCCTGCAACGCGAGTTCGATCTCAACCTGATCGCGACCGCGCCGAGCGTGATCTACCGGATGCATTTGACCGACGGGCAGTCGATCGAAATCCACAACCCGATCGACATGCCCGACGTGGTGAAGATCGCCGAGATCCAGGAGCCGTGGATCGAGGCGACGATCCTCACCCCCGACGAATATCTCGGCAGCGTGCTGAAGCTTTGTCAGGACCGGCGCGGCTCGCAGAAGGAACTCACTTACGTCGGCAATCGCGCCATGGTGAAATACGAACTGCCGCTGAACGAGGTGGTGTTCGATTTCTACGATCGCTTGAAATCGGTCTCAAAGGGCTACGCCTCGTTCGACTATCACCTTACCGACTACAAGCCGGCCGATCTCGTCAAGATGCAGATCCTGGTCAACAACGAGCCGGTGGACGCGCTCTCGATGCTGGTGCACCGCACCCGCGCCGAAGGCCGCGGCCGCGCCATGGTCGAAAAGATGAAGGAACTGATTCCGCCGCACATGTTCCAGATTCCGATCCAGGCCGCGATCGGCGGCAAGGTGATCGCGCGCGAAACCGTGCGGGCGCTGCGCAAGGACGTTACCGCCAAATGCTATGGCGGCGACATCACGCGAAAGCGCAAGCTTCTGGAGAAGCAGAAGGAAGGCAAGAAGAAGATGCGGCAGTTCGGCAAGGTCGACATCCCGCAGGAAGCCTTCATCGCCGCGCTGAAGGTCGATAGCTGAGCCTTAAGCGCTGAAAGAGCCCCGCAGCGCTGCAAGAGCGCTGCGGCCCCCGCTGTTGCCACCCGACAATTCTGCATCGAGTTGCCTTGCGTCCATCTTGATCCCGGCCGCGAGTTGGATCAACATGGCGCTAATTGATCACTCGATAAAATACAGGGGAACGCCATGAACAAGCCCGTAGCCGGGAGTATCGCCTCGGGCCTCGTCGAACGCGCCAAGGCGCTTGCACCCCTGATAACGGCAGAGGCCGACGAAATCGAGCAGACCCGGCGCCTGACGCCAAAGGTGGTATCAGCTCTGATCGAAAACGGGCTTTATCGCTCGCTGTTGCCGAAAAACATCGGCGGATTCGAATCCCCACCCATGGTTTTCATGGAAATGCTGGAGGAAATCGCCAAGGCCGACGCCTCCACGGCCTGGTGCGTGGGTCAATGCTCGGTCGTCGCCATGACGGCGGCCTATCTCGATGCGGACGTGGCGCACCAGGTTTTCGACAAGCCCGACGACATCATGGCTTGGGGCGCGATCGCCCATGCGGTACAGGCGGTTCCCGGCGGCTATACGATCAGCGCGCGCTGGGATTTTGCCAGCGGCTCGCGTCAGGCCAACTGGCTCGGGGCGCATGTTCAGGTGCTTGAAGCCGACGGCAAGACGCGGATGAGGCCGAACGGGACGCCTGAAATCCTCACCATCGTCTTTCCCATGTCCAGCGCTACCATGCACGACATGTGGAACGTGATCGGGCTCTGTGGCACAGGCACCGATTCCTATTCGGTCGAAAATCTGTTCGTCCCCGAGAATTTCGCCGCGCTGCGCGACGACTTCTCGGAGCTGCGCGAGAAAGGTCCGCTTTACGGCATCACGACCTACAGCATGTTCGGACTAGGCTTTGGCGCGGTGGCGCTCGGGGTCGCCCGCGCCACGCTAGATGCGGCGATTGATCTCGCCCGCAAGAAGCACTCGGTCGGCATCGCCGCAATGAAGGATAACAGCGCGGTCCAAGGCCTGATCGGCCGCACCGAGGCCAAACTGCGCGCGGCGCGCGCCTATCATTTTTCCACCGCTTCGGAAGCCTGGCAGGAAATATTGAGCACTGGGCGGCTCTCGGAGCAGTGTAGAGCCGCCATTCGTCTCTCGGCGACCTATACCATTCACCAGGCGGCCGAGATCGTCGATACCGCCTATCACATGGCGGGCGCCACGGCCGTGTTCAAATCGAATCCTTTCGAACGACGGTTCCGCGACATGCACGCCATCGCGCAGCAAATCCAGGCCCGCGACAATCACTTTGAAGACGTCGGCAAGATGATCCTGACCAACAGCGTGATCCCGCGCGGACCGACCATGTAAGGCTGAGCTGTCACGCTCGACTAAGGTCGAAGCGAAAGGCGCGCGTCACAATGGCGTCATTCCAGGATTTAAGGCCGCCGGCAAGATCAACCGGGCTTCAAAGGCAATCAGATATTAAGCACTTTCTGGGAATTTCGGGCCAACTTTTGCAAGGCCTGAAATCCCATGTTCCAGCTTCGGTCGATTGCGGCACGCCTGATCCTTGCGATTTCGCTGACGGTTGCGGCGGCCTGCGGAATCCTTGGAACATTTTCGGTGATGCAGGAGCGCGCGCTGATGCGCCTTGCGCTCGATCAGCAACTCAAGCTGCAATATGACAGCGTGATTGCGACCCTCGACTATGAAGGGCGCGCGGGATTGGCGGTCAGCGCGGTGCTGGCCAACCTGCCTCCGGTTGCGGACGCCGTCGCCAAAGGCGATCGCGCCGCGATGGAGCAGTTGCTGAGCGCGCCGCTCGAGGCGATCAAGGCGCAAGGCATCCCGCTGATCAGCTTCCACGCGCCACCGGCCATCAACTTCTTCCGCGCGCACGATCCGAAGCATTTCGGCGAAGACATCTCGGCCCGGCGCAATACGGTGGTGGAGTCGAACAGGACTGGAAAACCCATCGTTGGCGTCGAAGCCGGCCGGGACTCCCTCAGCATTTTTGCCATGACACCGATCATGCGCGACGGAAAGAGCATTGCCGTCGCCGATATCGGCGTCTCCTTCAACAAGCAGTTCGTCGACAGCGTCAAGCAGCGCTTCGGTGTCGACCTCGCGGTGCATCGTTTCGACGGCAAGGCCTTTGCCAACATCGGCTCGACCTTCGTCGAGCAATCCTTGGCGACCCAGGAAGAGTTGAAGAGCGCCTTTGAAGGCAGCGCGCTTCGCCGCGACACCACACTGGGCGGCCATCCGGTTGCGCTCTATCTTGGACAAATCAAGAACTATGCTGGCCAGCCGGTGGCCGTGATCGAACTGGTCAAGGACACCACCGCCTATGAAGCGGCCTCCACCAGTTCGCAGCGCACGCTGATTTTCGGCACCATCGCCATTCTGATCGCCGCCGCTTTGCTGGCGCTTGTGATCGGCCGCGGGATGTCGCGTCCGTTGACAGCGATCACCGCCGTCATGAACCGCCTTTCCAGCGGCGATACCGACGTCGAGATTCCCGGCGCCAACCGCAAGGACGAACTCGGCACCATGGCCGGCGCCGTCGACGTATTCCGCCGCAACATGATCGAGTCGCGGCTATTGCGCGAGGAGCAGGAAGCGGCCAAGAAACAGAGCGAACTCGAAAAGAGCGCGCTGCAACGGAGCATGGCCGACCGTTTCGAAGCCGACGTCAAGAGCCTCGTCAGCGCGGTGGCGCGCGCGACCGAAGACATGCAGCGCGTCGCCTCGGAAATCACCGCAAGCATCAACGGCACGTCGGCGCAGGCCACTGCAGCCGCCGCGGCGTCCGAGGAAGCTTCCTCAAGCATCAACACGGTCGCGGCGGCCACCGAAGAGCTCGCCTCTTCCGTGGCAGAGATCAGCCGCCAGGTCACCCATTCCAGCGACGTCGCCGACGCCGCGGTCGGCAAGGCCGCGAAGACCAACCAGATGGTGGGAGCGCTGGCCGCTTCCGGAGAAAAGATCGGCGACGTGCTTCGCCTGATCAGCGCGATTGCCGGCCAGACTAATTTGCTGGCACTGAATGCAACCATCGAGGCGGCGCGCGCCGGTGAAGCCGGCAAGGGCTTTGCCGTGGTCGCCTCCGAGGTCAAGGAACTGGCAAGCCAGACCGCCAAGGCCACCGAAGAGATCGCCGGGCAGGTCGCGTCAATCCAGGCTTCCACCGCAGAGTGCGTGACCGCGATCGGCGGCATCGGCAACACCATCCGCGAGATCAGCGCGATTGCCACCACGATCGCCTCCGCCGTCGAAGAACAGGGAACGGCGACGCGCGAGATCGCCCAAAGCGTCCAGCAGGTCGCCGCCGGCACCAGCGAAGTCGCCGTCAACGTCGCGGGCGCCAGTCAAGCGGCCGAGCAATCGCGCGCGCTCGCCGCGACCGTGCTCTCGGCATCTGGCGAACTCAGCCAGCACGCCTCGGCGCTGTTCAAAAGCGTCGATAGTTTCCTCGCCGGCCTGCGTGAAGCCGCGTAAGATACGCTTTCAAGCGAAGGCTTGAGGGCGCTGCCGAAGGGCCGGGAACATCGACATGACCGGCACATCCAAGAGTCTTGGCAAACCGAAATCGGCCACGACCTCGGCAACCACCGTCGACGCGGTATTCAGGGCCTATCCGACACCGGCAAAGCCAAAATTACTGGCGCTGCCCCGGCTGATCCTTGCTACGGCCAAAGCCACTCCGGGCGTCGGCCGGATCGAGGAAGCCTTGAAGTGGGGCCAACCGAGTTACCTCACGCCGGAAACCAAAAGCGGCAGCACCGTCCGCATCGATCATGTCGCCGGCAAACAGCTTGCGATCTACTTCCATTGCCAGACCGATCTCGTCGCGACCTTCCGCGAACTCTATCCCGACAAATGGAGCTATGGCGGTAACCGTTGCATTCTCTTAAACGTCGAGGACGAGCTCGATGAAGCAGCGCTCCGCCACTGCATCGGACTCGCTTTGACTTATCATTTGAACAAGCGGAATGCGCGGGCAGCGACCCCATCACGCAGCAAGCGGGCCCGCACTTAAGTCGTCTTCCCCGATTGGTGAATTCCCTGCTGCCGATACGTCGGATAGAGTGCCGACCATGAGTCGGCATCCATTTTTTATCTCGATATTTCTGGCCCTCGTGTTCGCCACCGGCAGTTTTGTTGCGCTGGCCCAGGACAAAGGCAGTGTCGATCCAAAGCCGTTGCCGGCGCTCGCCAATCCGAACGATCCCAAAATCGGCGCCAAGGAGTTGTTCGGGCGCAAGGTCCTGCCGGCGGCCATGCCGACGAAGGTGATCGGCTTCTACTCCAAGGGCTGCATCGCCGGTGCGCAGCCTTTGCCGATCAACGGCCCGACATGGCAGGTGATGCGGCTGTCGCGCAATCGCAATTGGGCGCATCCGGAGATCGTTGCGTTGCTGGAGCGGTTGTCGGCGAAAGTACACAAGGACGCCGGCTGGCCGGGCATTCTGGTCGGTGACATGTCGCAGCCGCGCGGCGGCCCGATGTTTACCGGCCACGCCAGCCATCAGATCGGCCTCGATGCCGATGTCTGGCTGACGCCAATGCCGAACTACACCCTGTCACGCAACGAGCGCGAGGAAATGTCGGCCGTGATGATGGTGCGATCCGATCGGCTCGACATCGATCCAAACACATGGACGCTGCAACATCTGACGGTGATCCGCGACGCCGCGCAGGAGCCGAACGTGCAGCGCATCTTCGTCAACGCCGCTATCAAGAAGGCGCTTTGCCGCGAAGCCAAGGGCGATCGGAGCTGGCTCTCCAAGATCCGGCCGATGTATGGCCACGACTATCACTTTCACATTCGCATCAAATGCCCCGCAGGCAGTACCGCCTGCACCGGCCAGCCGGATAACACGGAGGGCGAGGCCTGCAGCGCGGCCGATCTTGCTTACTGGTTCACGGACGAAGTGCTCCACCCCAAGCCGTCGCCTGAACCGGCCGAACCGAGACCGGGGTTGACACTGGCGCAACTGCCGGCGGAGTGCCGTCAGGTCCTGGCCGCACCGAACGCCAAGCAATAGCGGGCATTAACATTCGGATTGCGAGCCTATCGCACCCCGGTTGTATGCGGTAAGATATATCGTCGCTGATGCCGTAAGCATGGCGGCTTAACCGGGACGACAATCCCATCTTCTGTTTCATTAGAAGACCGTCATGCCCGCGGCGGATCGAGCGCGGCCCGACAGCGTGGAGACCATCATGCGCATCAGTGCACGCAACCAGATCAAAGGCACCGTTCTTGAAGTCAAAAAAGGTGCGACCACCTCTCACGTTCGGGTCGATATCGGCAACGGGCAGGTTATCACCTCCTCGATCACCAATGAGGCGGTCGATGAGCTCGGCATCAAGGCCAAGGGTCATGTGACCGTGGTGGTAAAGGCTTCTGACGTCATGATTGCGGTGGATTGATGCGTAAATCCCTCTTCGTTGCCCTCACTTTGCTTGCCGCCGCTCCTGCGATGGCAGCGGAAGAGCCGAGCGGCTGCGACAAGTTCAAATGGAATATCGATCATGCACGCGCGCTTCTGATCGCGCCGGATCGCGCGAAGCTCGGTTCGGGCAGCGAACTGGCCGCGTTGCCGTCAACCGGCGTGACGATTGCCCTCGTCGCGCCAGCCGACGCCAAACTGCCGACGCCGCCGGAACGCGCGCCGAAGGACGGCACTTATGCCGGCTTCGCGAAATTTGCGGCTCTGCACAAGGCTGGAAGTTACACGGTCAGCCTTTCCAATGGCGCGTGGATCGACCTGGTGCAGGACGGTCATTTTCTAAAGCCGACGGCATTTAGCGGCGCGACGGATTGCGAAGGGATTCGCAAAACCGTGAAGTTCGACCTTTCGGCAACTCCCTTCGTGATTCAGATCAGCGGCGCCAGGGAGAATTCGCTCTCGATCGCGATCGAGCCGTCGGAATGAACGGCCCGCCGCCTCGGCCGAGGCGGCATTTGGGTACTTTGACCGGGACCATCCGCCTGTTATTGTTTTCTTTTAGCGAAGTTCCCGCCGGCCGTAAGCCGGTGGGAACAGCGGAACGGCGCTTTCGCTGGTCGCACCTTACGATGGACCAAGACCTGATGTCGCGCGCCGCATGTCGGCCAGCGTTCAGGCGCGGAGCGCTGCCATGAACCGGCATGTCAAAATTCTGTTCGCTCTCGCGATCGTGGGCGGACTTTCGTCCTCGTCAGCATCCGCCGAGGAAAAAGGCCTGACGGTATTTGCCGCGGCCTCAATGAAGAATGCGCTCGACGACATCGACGCCGCCTACACCGCCAAGACCGGCGTCAAGGTGGTTGCAAGCTATGCGGCAAGCTCCGTGCTGGCCAAACAGATCGAGCAGGGCGCGCCTGCCGATATTTTCCTGTCCGCCGATACTGATTGGATGGACTACGCCGCCAAACAAAAAGCCATCAACACGGAAACCCGAACCAACCTGCTCGGCAACAGCATCGTCCTGATCGCGCCGAAAGATTCTTCCATCGGCAGCGTGACGATCGGCCAGGGCTTCGACCTCGCCAAGCTCGCCGGCAATGGCCGGATTGCCACCGGCGACGTGAGTTCGGTCCCCGTCGGCAAATACGCCAAGGCCGCGTTGGAACAGCTCGGCGCGTGGGAGATGGCCGCGCCCAAATTCGCGATGGCCGAAAGCGTGCGCGCCGCGCTGACGCTGGTGGCGCGCGGCGAGGCGGTGCTCGGCATCGTCTACGCCACCGATGCCAAGGTCGAACCGGAAGTGAAAATCGTCGGCAACTTCCCGGCCGATTCTCATCCCGCCATCATCTATCCGGTCGCCGCGACCACCTCCGCCGGCACGGGCGCTGCCGCCTATCTTGCTTTTCTGCATTCGCAGGCCGCCAAGACCATTTTTGAAAAATACGGATTCAGCTTCCTGATCCGCCCCTCATCCTGATCGCATTTATCGGCGTGTTCGACATTTCACCCACGGAATGGACCGCGATCCTGCTTTCGCTGCGGGTCGCGACCGTCGCCACGCTGGTGGCGACGCCGATCGCCGTCGCGGTGGCGTGGTTGTTGGCGCGCCGGGAGTTTTGGGGCAAGGCGCTGCTTGACGCCGTCATTCACCTGCCGCTGGTGCTGCCGCCTGTGGTCACCGGCTATCTCCTGCTGCTCACTTTCGGCCGCCGCGGCGCGGTCGGGGCTTGGCTTGCCGAACATCTCGGTCTCGTTTTTGCGTTTCGCTGGACCGGGGCAGCGCTCGCCTGTGGAATCATGTCGTTCCCGCTTTTGGTTCGGCCGATCCGCCTCTCGATCGAGGCCGTGGACCGGCGGCTGGAACAGGCCGCCGCGACGCTCGGCGCCGCCCCGTGGCAGGTGTTCTTGACCGTGACGTTGCCGCTCGCTCTATCCGGTGTGCTCGCCGGAATGGTGCTTGGATTTGCCAAAGCGCTCGGCGAATTTGGCGCAACCATTACATTCGTTTCGAATATTCCCGGCGAAACCCAAACCATTTCGTCTGCGATCTATTCGCTGATTCAGACCCCGGATGGCGATACGGCGGCGCTGCGGCTGGTGGTGATCTCGGTCTTGATCTCGACGGCCGCGCTTGTTGCTTCGGAATGGTTTTCCCGGCGCGCCTTGCAGCGCCTGCACGGGAGCTAATCATGCTGCGTGTCGACGTCTCCAGGCGATTGGGTGAATTTACCGTCGAAGCCGCCTTTGCGAGCGAAGGCCGCGTCACCGGGCTATTCGGCGCCTCCGGTGCCGGAAAGACGTCGCTGATCAATATGATCGCGGGTCTGCTGCGGCCCGACCGTGGCATCATCGCCATCGATGGCGAGACACTCGATGATACGTCCGCGCGAACACACGTCCCGGTCCACCGCCGCCGCATCGGCTATGTCTTCCAGGATGCGCGGCTGTTTCCGCATCTCGACGTGCGCGAAAATCTTGACTATGGGCGGCGCATGAACCGCCTAACGGAGGATGCCGCGCAATGGCGGCGCGTCACCGAGCTTCTGGACATCGGCGAATTGCTGGATCGCCGCCCTGGAAAATTATCCGGCGGTGAGCGCCAGCGCGTGGCGCTCGGGCGGGCACTGTTGTCGCAGCCCCGACTGTTGCTCATGGATGAACCGCTGGGCTCGCTCGATGAAGAGCGCAAGGAAGAGATCCTGCCCTATCTCGTTCGCCTGCGCGACGAAGCCGGCATCCCCATGGTATATGTCAGCCACGACCCATCCGAGATGCGGAAGCTGGCGACGCAAATCGCGATCATCAAGCGTGGCCGCGTGACCGGGTTTGGCGGCACCGAGGTATTGCCTGCGGCGCACGCGCCTGCCTGACGCGATTGAAAGCGTACATTTCGCCGGAAGCGTTACCATTAATGATCTCCGTAAGGTAAACGCGCGACCTCCGTTGACGCCCGACCTCGCGGGCCTATTGGTGATGACATCGCAAACCCAAAGGCAGCCATCAAAATGTCTCGCGTTTATGCCGCATTGATTATTTCAGCACTTTCCGTCGCTGCCCTTCCGACCACAGCTTCGGCCCGATGTTATGGTTGCTACGCCCCGCCACAGCCCTGCGGCACCTGCTATCAGCCGCAAGTCATTCCGCCGCAATACCGCACTGTGATGGTGCCGCAGACCGCGATGGTCGCGCCGCAATACGCTGTCCGCGAGCGCGTCGAGATGGTTGCGCCTGCCCGCACCTATTACGCGCCGGTCGTGCCGCGCTGTGGTTCCTGCGGCTACTGATAACAGCAGATTTGAATCGATCGATGGCAGGGCCAGATGTGGCCAGCGCCATTTTCTTTTTTAGATCCCCGCCACCGACGACCAGAAGCTGGCCAATTTCTGCTTGAACACATCAAGTGGCCGCAAGGCCGGTGGCGGCTCTTCCGGATCTTCGGGCAGACGAAGACCGATGATATTCACCCTGCCGCCGCTGATGCTGCGCGCCACCAGCACGATGGTGTCGAGATCGAGCGTCGCGCCTTCTTTGGGCGCATGGTCGAGATGGATGTCGAAGTAGTCCGCGAGCGTCAGGCCGGCCTGATCGGCGTCGATCTTGACGCCATAGACTTCGGCCAGTTCGCCGAGCGTGTGCTCACCTGACACGGTGAAATCGCCAAGCAGATGCGGATCCGGCGCCGAACTTGGCGGCATATCGACAAAGAAACGGTCGAGCGCCTCGGCCTTCTCGGGCGGCGCAAGCAGGTAGACGTAATCGCCCGGACGAACCGGATCGGCCTCCGCCGGCGAGAGAATGTGTTGGTCGCGAATCACCAGCGTCGGCTTCGACCAGGACGGGGTCAGGCCACGGCGGAAGAACAGGCTTTTTGGCCGCACGGGATAGCCGACCAATTCCTGCTCGAGCTGTCCGGGAAGATCGAGTTCGACCCGCCGCGGGCCGCGATCGGCGCGCGGCAACGCCACATGCAGCCGCCGCGCCGCAGCCGCCAGCGTCCATCCCTGCAACAGAAGCGAAATAACGACGATGACAAAGGCGACGTCGAAATACAGATAGGCCTTCGATAGGCCGACCAGCATCGGAATCGACGCCAGGAAGATCGCAACCGCGCCACGCAAGCCGGTCCAGGCGATGAAAATTTTCTCCCGCCAGTTGAAGCGAAACGGCGCCAGGCAAATAAACACCGCAAGTGGGCGCGCCACCAGCATCAGGACCAGAGCGATAACCACCGCCGGTCCAATGCTCCCGACCAAACGCTGCGGCGAGGCGAGAAGCCCGAGCAGCACGAACATCACGATCTGCGCCAGCCACGTCGCCGCATCCAGGAATGTCACCACCGCATTATGCGCCCGCGTCGGCTGGTTACCGATGATGATGCCGGCAAGATAGACGGCGAGAAAACCCGAGGCGTGCGCGATCTGCGCGGCGCCAAATATCACCAACGCCGCCGTGAGCACGAACGGCGCGTGCAGGCCTTGCGGCAGCGCTACGCGGTTGAGCGAAAACACCACAAGCCTGCCGCCGACGACGCCGGCGACCGCGCCCAGCACCGCCTCACGGCCGAGTTCGATGGCCACATGGGTGAACGAACTTCCGCCGACCGAAATCAGCTCGACCAGCATCAATGTAAGAAACACCGCAAACGGATCGTTGGTGCCGGATTCGGCTTCCAGCGTCGCACCGACGCGCGGACGCAGCCGTAATCCTTGTGCATGCACGAGCAGAAACACCGCCGCCGCGTCGGTCGAGGCGACGACGGCGCCGACCAGCAAGGCCTCGGTCCAGTTCAGATCGAGGGTATATTTGGCAACCGGCGCGGTGATCAGCGCGGTCAGCAATACGCCGATGGTCGCGAGCACCATCGACGGCGCGATCACGGCGCTGATGTTCTGGAAACGCGTTCGCAGGCCGCCGTCGAACAGGATCAGCGCCAGCGCCACCGATCCCACCAGATAGGTGGTGCCCAAATCGTCGAACTGGAGCTTGCCGGGGCCGGACTCCCCAGCCATGACGCCGATTAGAAGAAAGACCAGCAGCAACGGCGCGCCGAAACGGAGCGCCAACAGGCTCGACAAGATGCCGGCCATCACGAGCACCGCACCGAGCAGAATGGCTATGCTGACCGAGTCGAGAGAGGCCATGGGTTTTACGTAAATCCTTGCAACAGCATCCTTATCGTCGCCACAGTTCGACGCCAACCCATTTCTGCCGTGGCGCGGTCGGCAGACCCATCACGCCTTTATGGCCGTGGTCGCGATAGCGCGAATGCCTCGGTTATGTGAGAATCTGGCCTGCATTCGAATCAAGTCCTCCATAGCGATTGCCCCGAACCGAGATTTTGACGATGGATATAAGCGACGTCATCGAATACCTGCGAATGGTGGCGCGCTCCGTTGGCGCCGAGATTTCCTCACCCTTTTTCTATCTGCAATTCGGCCTGATCCTCACCGCCGCCGGAATAGCCTTGGCCGCCAATGCCGCGCTTCAGGCGCGCATCAACACCGATTCGCTCGCCGATCGCTGGCCGCCCCCGCTGCGGCGCCTCGCCCATCTGCTGGTCGAAAGCTTCTCCACCATCGTATTTGCCGTTCTGGTCATTGCCGCGCGTATTGCGATGTACCATTCGACCTGGCCGAGCCGCAGCTACATGCTGGTGGTCGCGGCCAAGCTCGCGCTTGCCTGGCTGATGATCCGGCTTGTGACGTCGGTCATCCGCAACGCGTTCCTGGTCAAACTGATATCGGTGTCGGCGTGGGTGATCGCCGCGCTTAGCGTCATCAACCAACTCGATCCGGCGGTCGATGCGCTGGATTCGATTTCGATCGTCCTGGGCGGATTGCGGCTGACGCCGCTGGTCGTCATCAAGCTCGGCCTGCTTTTGATCGCCGCGCTCTGGCTCACCAATGTCGCCAGCAATTTTGCCGAAAACCGCATCAACCAATCGACCGACCTGACGCCGTCGATCCAGGTGCTGCTGGTGAAGATGATCCGGATGGGGCTACTGATCCTCGCGGTCGCGGTGGCGCTCAGTGCGGTCGGCATCAACCTGTCGGCGCTGGCGGTGTTTTCGGGCGCAGTCGGCGTTGGCATCGGCATCGGCCTGCAAAAGATCGTCGCCAACTTCATCAGCGGCATCATCCTTTTGGCGGACAAGTCGGTCAAACCCGGCGACCTAGTCACCATTGGCGAAAGTTCGGGCCGCATCAGCGCGATGAAGACGCGCTACATTTCGGTCGCCGCCGGCGACGGCCGCGAATTCCTGATCCCGAACGAGGACCTGGTGACGCAAAAGGTCACCAACTGGACCTATACCGACAAGAACACGCTGGTGAAGGTGAATTTCGGCACCAACTACGAATCCGATCCGCGGCGGGTTTGCCGGCTGGCGGCCGAAATCGCTGGCTCGGCGGCCCGCGCCATCAAATCCAGGACGCCGAACTGTATCCTGACCGAATTCGCCGAGACCGGCATGAGGTTCTCGCTGACCTTCTGGATCGCCGACCCCGACGGCATGGATAACGTCAAGAGCGACGTCATGCTGTCGCTGTGGGAGGCGTTCAAGCGCGAGGGCATCCGGGTGCCTTATCCGGTGCGAGAACTCCGTATTCGGGGCGGGGCGCTGCCGGTCGATACCACGGTGGAGGTCTCCAATTGACGGTGGTTTCGGGCCTCGCACGCCCTCCGGATCGCTTGCACGGGGCGCGCCAATCATTAAATTAGACCCTTCAATCCACCCTCCCAACGAGACACGATCCGCCAATGAGCTATGTTGAGGCCTCCGACACGTCCCTGCGAAAAACCGGGCAGATCAAGCTCCATGGCGCGAGCTCTTTTGCCGGCATGCGCAAGGCTGGCGCGCTGGTGGCAAAATGCCTCGACGAACTGACCGACATCGTCAAGGCCGGCATGCCGACCTCCGAGATCGATGATTTCGTCCGCGAATTCTCCTTCAGCCATGGCGCCTTTCCGGCGACGCTGATGTATCGGGGCTACCGTTATTCGACCTGCACCTCGATCAACCATGTGGTGTGCCACGGCATGCCCGGCGACCGGGCGCTGAAGGAAGGCGATATCGTCAATATCGACGTCACCTTCATCGTCGACGGCTGGTATGGCGATTCCAGCCGAATGTATGCGATTGCGCCGATCGCGCGAAAGGCCGAGCGGCTGATCGAGGTGACCTATGAGGCCATGATGCGCGGCATTGCCGCCGTGAAGCCCGGCGCCACCACCGGCGATATCGGCCACGCGATCCAGAGCTTCGTCGAACCGCAGGGCATGAGCGTGGTGCGCGATTTCTGCGGTCACGGTCTCGGCCGGCTGTTCCATGACGAGCCGAACATCATTCATGTCGGCCGTCCCGGCGAAGGCGTGCCGCTCAAACCCGGCATGTTCTTCACCATCGAGCCGATGATCAATCTGGGCAAGCCTCACGTGAAGATCCTGTCCGATGGCTGGACGGCGGTGACGCGGGACCGCTCGCTGTCAGCGCAGTTCGAGCACTCGGTCGGCGTGACCGCGACCGGCTTCGAAATCTTCACGCTGTCGGAACGCCATCAAGAGAAGCCGCCGGCACTGGCCTAGTCCTCGCGTTTGCGCCGGCGGAATTCCCGGACTTTAGCCTTGTTGCCGCAGGCCGACATCGAGCACCACCGACGGTCGCCTCTGCGCGAGGTATCGACAAAATAAAGCGTACAGGTTGGCGACTGGCATTGCCGAACGAGCCTTGCGGCTTCACTGCCGAAGAGTTGCACGGCTTCACGCGCCAGCGTGACGAGAAGAGCTTCAGCGCCTCCTTCCAGACGCGTGGTCCCGTCGGGTTGAAGCGACGGCACCGCGGACGCGCCGGCGGCGATGTTATTTAGCGTCTTGCACGCAGCTTCGGCCTCGGTCCCGCGGCGCCCTCCCGCCAGAATATAGATCGCCTCGCGCAGCGCTCGCGCCGCAGACAGGTCTTTGGCCGTCGTCTTCGATGTCCTGAAGGCCATCCCGGCCGAGACCAGCCAACGACCGAGGTCATCGGGCGAGTTCAGCAGTTCGCGCGGCGATGGACCGAGCCTGGCCTGCAAGGTAGCGGGCAAATCGATCGCATTGCAGCCGCCACGAAAGCGAAAGCCATCCCGGTCTTCGGGCAGGTCGTGGGCATCCATGTAACCTGATTGACAGGTTTCATGTTGTATGGCAAGGGCACTTGAAACCTCATATACAGGTTACAAAGAGATCGCAGATGACATCTCGCGCGTTGCTGAACCGTGTATTCATCTCAGGCCTGATAGCCGGCGGAATCGCTTCGGCGCAGGCCGAGGGGCTAGCCACGCTCGAGGGAAGCTGGATCATGGAGCAGGCCTACGAAATCCGCGCCGACGGCACGCGCACGACCAATTATGGCGAGCACCCAAAGGGCCTGCTCATCATTGATCACGCCGGCCGCTACAGCATGCAGATTTTCAAGGTCGGACGCCCACCCTTCGCGAGCAACGACAAGGCCCGGGGAACACCAGAGGAATACAGCGCGGCTTTGATCGGCATCAGCACGCATGTCGGCCGGGTCACGCTCGACCGGGCGCGACACCAGCTTGTCTTCGACGTTGAGGCCGCGTCCTTTCCGAATTGGGAGGGCAAGCGGCAGATACGCGATTTCAGCTATGACAACGGCCTGCTGAGTTATGCCGTCCCAGCCAGCGCGTCGGGCAGCGCAACCATCGCCTGCTCGATCTGGCGCCGCGCCGCCGATTAGGCATCGACGCGTTGCGTCAGAAGCGATTAATCCTCTCTCATTCCGTTGCGAGATAGATCAGCGCGGCCATCGGCAACAGGCCGCCGATCCACGCCGCCAACGTCCATCCACTGTGGGCATAGGCCCAGGCGCCGACGGCCGAACCCGCCGCTCCAGCAAGGAAGAACGTCGTCATATAGAGGCCGTTCAGCCGGCTACGATGTTCGGCGCCGAGCATGAACAGCGCACGGTAGCCGAGCACGACATTGCCCTGGACGCCGAAGTCGATCGCGATCGCGGCAACGGCGAAGGCGGCCAACGACAGCGACGAGCCATGGGCGGCGATCAGCGTCAGTGCGAAACCGCCCGACGTCAGCAGCATGGCAACCGCCGTTGCCGGCCGCGTCCAACCGCGATCGGCGAGGCGGCCCGCGATCGGAGCCGAGATCGCGCCGGCAGCGCCGACAAGCGCAAACAAAGCGATCCCGGTCTGCGACATGTGGAAGTCGGGGCCAGCCAATACCAAGGGCACCGTAGTCCAGAACAGGTTGAACGCCCCGAACAGACCGGCCTGATAGAGCGCGCGACGCCGCAACATCGGCGTGTCACGCGCCAGATGCAGCATCGATGCGAGCAAAGCGCCATAGCCGAGGCGCGCCTGAGGCTTCCGCACCGGCAAGGTCTGGCGAAGCAACAGCGCCAGCAACACCATGATCGCGGCCGACATGGCATAGACCGCGTGCCACGACGACACCGAAGCGATGAAGCTCGACAGCGGCCGCGCCAGCATGATGCCGAGCATCAAGCCGGTCATGATATTGCCGATCACGCGGCCCCGAATCCGCTCGGGCGCGAGATGACCGGCATAGGGCACGAGGATCTGCACGGCGACCGATCCGAGACCGACACACAACGCGGCCGCAAAGAACGGAACGGGATGCGTCGAGTAAGCTGCGGTCGCGAGCGCGACCGCGCCAAGCGCAAGGACGGATACCACCAGCCGGCGATTCTCGACGAGATCGCCGAGCGGCACGACAAAGAACAGCCCCACACCATAACCGAACTGCGTCATGGTCATGACCAGGCCCGCCGCCTGCGGCGACAGGCGCAGTTCAGTCGCGATCGGGCCAACCAGCGGCTGCGCGTAATAGATGTTGGCGACGATCAGGCCGCAGGACAGCGCGAGCAGGAAGGTGATCCAGTTCGAGATCGAGGGCCAATGGTCGGGAAGATCGGAGGCGATCGTTGTCACGTCTTTTTTCCTTATTTTGGGAATGCTCTATTTTGGGAGCATCCATTCTCTAAATTGCCAAAAAGGTCGGCGAGTGAAAGGTGAACTCATCAGGCGAGAAGTTTCATCGCGATATTGACGGCGGCGGCGGTGTCCTGTGGCGCCCGCCCGGATTTGCCGACCACGCGCAGGCCCTGGGTGAGGCAGACCATCACGCGTGCTGTCGCCTCCGGATCGATCCCCGTTGAAACCGATTTGTCCGCCTGCCCTTGCCGGATCAGGTCGGCGAGGAAGGATTCATTCTTGGCGATGCTGGCATTGACGCGTGCGGCGACTTCGCGGTCCAGAATCGCAAGTTCGACGGCGCTTCCGACCACGAGACAGCCGCGCCGGCCTTCGATGCCCTTTGAGACTTCGACGAAATGCGCGAGTACGTCGCGCAGCCGCTCGCGCGCCGGTTTGGCACTGCGCGCTGCGGCGGCAATCTGCTCCTTGCGCAGCACGATATGGCGGTCCAAGGCCGCCAGAAACACGGCGCGCTTGTCTTTGAAGGCCTTGTAGATGCTGCCGGAGGCCAGTCCCATGGCATCAATCAGGTCGCCGATCGATGTGGCGTTGTAACCCTGTTCGCAAAACACGCGGATCGCCTGGTCAAGCGCTTCGTCCATGTCAAACTCGCGCGGGCGCCCGCGGGGGCGCACGAGTTCTTCGGTTTCTCTAGCCGTCCTGCTCATGGTCGACATATAGGGATGGATCATTCTCTAAATCAAATCACGCTTGCGTGGGCAACGGCCTAGTCATTTGATGACGCATGATCTCAGCGCAAACGCCTTCGGCGTTTGTCGTGAGGGAAAACCGCTCCACACTTTTCCGGATTATGCTATGGACATGGCCATCGCCCGTACTTCCCGGTTGCAAAACTTGGCCACCACGGCACATTGCAGCCGATGAGCAGCGACACCGGCGATCCAATCAATCCGAAGGCCGCGCGCGAGGAGCCGCCGCATTACCACGGCCATCGGGAACGGCTGCGCGAGCGCTTTCGCCAGGCGGGCGCGCTCAGCGACTATGAGCTGCTCGAAATGGTGCTGTTCCGCGTTATTTCCCGTGGCGACGCGAAGCCGCTGGCCAAGACCCTGATCAGGACTTTCGGCTCGTTCGCGGAAACCATCCATGCCCCCGAAACGCGCCTGCGCGAAATCAAAGGCGTTGGCGAAGCGACCATCACCGAGTTCAAACTGATCGCTGCGGCATCGCATCGCCAAAGGCGAGCTTCGAGAGCGCGCGCTACTCTCATCATGGAACGAGATGATCGACTATTGCCGCACCAACATGGCGTTCGCCGACAAGGAGCAGTTTCGCATCCTGTTTCTCGACAAGCGCAACCAGCTGATTGAGGACGAGGTGCAGCAGACCGGCACCGTGGGCCACACGCCGGTTTATCCGCGCGAGGTGATCAAGCGGGCGCTGGAACTATCTGCAGCAATTTGATCCTCGTGCACACCCACCCCTCCGGCGATCCCTCGCCCTCTCAAGCCGATATCCAGATGACGAAAGCGATCATCGGCACCGCCTCACCGCTCGGCATTTCCGTGCACGACCACATCATTGTCGGCAAAGGCGGCATGCGAGTTTGAAGGCGATGAAGATCTAGCAAGCGGTTTGAGTTCGGACAGCAGCACTGCCATTCAACGCCCATAAGAAAAAGCGAGCCAATGTGAATGACCTCACATGGAGCGCTTTGACCTTGTGCTTAGCTGATCTCACTCAACCATTAATAGAATATTTTTCTGGATGGGAGTGAGGCATAAGGATGAGTGGCAAACCTCCCATTCCGAAGCGTGGTGCTTTTCCAACGGCGCAAGACGTGCGCGACAAGGCGCCACCCTACATCCCTGACCACGATGCGGCAGACGATCAGCAAGGCACCAAAAATCGTTCGCCGGATCCTGCTCAACCTGAAGACGATCGGAACGATACCAAGGAAACGGACAAATAATCTGGTTCATTCAAGCAAGGAGCAACACCATGGCTATTGAACTTGGAGGAAGTGGACGAGGCAAAACCCCCAGACGCGGCGCATCCCCCTCGCTGAGGAGCGAGTTGGCGGCCGCCATGCCGCATACCCCGGTTGAAAGAGCACCGCCGAATTTCCTGACGCTGCCCGATCAGATTTCATCGTGGGGCAATTTCGACCATGGCGATTGCGTCACCGCCGAAGAGGCATTCGCAAAGGCCTGTTATAAGCCGGAAGTCTTCATCACGGACCAGATCGCGATGGCCTGGGCCACAAAGCATCACGTGCTCGAAGGCGCCAATATCCACCAGGTCTTGGAGTGGATGCAGAGCGGTGGTTTTCAGGAGAGCGGAAAGACCTTCGACGACGGTCTGATCTTCTCGGTCGACTGGACCAATCCGTCCACGCTCAACAGCGCGATTTCGAAAGGGCCGGTCAAAATCGGCGTCGCCGCAACCCAACTCGAAACGGCCTGGCGAACAACCAACGGTCAGACGGGATGGTTTGGTCTCGGTTTCAAGCAAGACAATGCCGAGGACCATTGCGTCAGTCTCTGCGGTTACGGCTCGCTCGCCTGGCTTGGGGGGCAGCTCAAGGCCGCGCTTCCGGCCGGAGTCGACGGCACCAAGCCCGGCTACGCCCTGTTTACGTGGGACTCCATCGGCATCGTCGATCAACCTTCGCTGATCGCAATTACCCACGAGGCATGGCTTCGGTCCCCAACCACGGTGATAAAGCCCGGCCAGATGGCTGAAGGCCACCGCGCCACGGTTTGAGGCGAACATGATAGCGCGCCGCAGTTGATCCAAGCGTGCTAGATTCAACGGCGCAGCAAAATGCCGACCGCCTCATAGGCGGCCGGCACGATTTGAACCAGCCTGATCGATTCAACGAGGCACAGCTCCCCGCGCACCCGGAGGCCACATCGACAACAAACCTAGCGTCTGATGAACATCGCGACCAAGGCGCTGGCGGCGGAACATACCGCGACGATCACAAACACGACCGAAGTTTGCTGGGTGCTGTCCATGAAATGTCCGATCAAGGGCTCACCCAATCCGGCAAACAGATAGGCGCAGAAATTCATGACGCCTGTCGCCGTTCCCGCGCGCTTGTGGCCGACCAGATCCGGGCACAACGCCCAGAACGATGATTGCGGCCCATAGACAAAGAAGCCGCACAGGAACAGCACGACCAAACCCTGGTAGACGGCAGTGGTTGGAATGGTCGACATGTAAAGCGCGGTCACGCATGCCAGCGCCATATAGAGCACGATCGCCGCATAGCGGCGCGAGTTGAAGATATGATCGGACACCCAGCCGTTAGTGAATGCACCCACAGCCATGCCGACTGGCAGCGCAATGCTGATCCAGCGCGGATCGATCACCGCCGAACTGGCATCGGCCTTGGCCCAGTCGGCACCCAGGAAATGAACGGGAACCCACACCAGCAGTCCGTAGCGGGCAGCGTTCTGAAAGCCGATCGAAACGCTCGCCACCAGCAATCGCCAGTTCGACAGCACGGCCTTGTATCTGGAAAAGGAGCTTTCGGAATCGATGACCGCGGCGGCCTCCCTGGCCGCATCATCCACCGCGTCGTCATGCGGTGAATCAAATCCCATATCTTCCGGCTTCTCGCGGGCGATCAGATAGAATGCAACGCCGCCGACCAGCAAAAGCGTGACCGGAATTCTGAATATCCAGCGCCAGTCCAGCTGGAAGTGGCCGACGACAATCAGCGAGGTCACGAACGAAAGCACCGAAGCGAGCCCGGCTGCGAAGGTGTAGAGGCCGTAGACCGTCCCGCGCTCGTGACGGCCCCACCAGTTCGACAACAGCCGGCTGCCCGGCGCCCAACCCATCGACTGGAAATAGCCGTTGATGCCCCAGAAGACCGAGAGACTGACAACGCCGGTCGACAGGCTGGTGGCCCAGTTCATGATAAAGGACAGGACCGCGCCCGCGCTCATGACACGCCGGCCACCGAACTTGTCGCCGAGGTTACCGTTGACCGCCTGGCCGACGGCATAGCACCACAACAGCGCCGCGCTGGCCCATCCGAGCGCAGCCTTGCTGACGCCGAACTCCGCCTGAATGCCGGGAATGGCGAAACCGAATGTCTGCCGTCCGGTGTAGAAGAAAAGGTAGCAAAACATCGCCGCAAGCAGCATCCGCCACTGCGCGCGACGGAACGAGGTCATCGGATGTGTCAAGCCCAGCGAGCCTACGCCCGCAGGATCGGATACCGTCGACATTGCAACCCTCCCTGATTTCTAGCTGAAATTTCCTCGCCGTCTCTCCGCAGCTATTATTATGAAATTTTGATGTACTATTTTTGTCAGCTGCGGCTCTGCTGACTTACTTCACACAGGGTAAAGTCTAGCCGGGCCAGGGAAGCGAATAGGTCTTCAAATTGGTGAAGCTCTTCATCGCTTCCTGAACCCCTTCCTTGTATCCGAGGCCGGAGTCCTTGATGCCGCCGAACGGCGACATCTCGATGCGATAACCCGGCACCTCCCAGACGTTGACCGTTCCAACATCGAGTTCGTTGACGAACCGCGTGATGTAATCGAGACGGTTGGTGCACACGCCCGACGAAAGGCCAAAGGCCGTCGCGTTGGAAATCCGGATGACGCTATCGATATCGTTGGGGACCCGGATGATCGGAATCACCGGCCCAAAGGTCTCCTGCATGACCAGTTCGCAGGTGTAGGGAATGTGATCGACTACGGTCGGCGGATAAAGCGCGCCGTTGCGATCGTTGCCATGCAGCAGTCTCGCGCCGTTCTGCACGGCATCGTTGACGCGGCGCTCGAATTCCGTTGCGGCGCGCTCATGAATGACGGTCCCGACGTCCACGGCTGGATCCATCGGATCACCGCATTTCAGTTTCTTCGCCCGCGCGAGCACCAGTGCTGCAAATTCGTCCGCGACGGCTTCAACGCAAAGGATGCGTTTGACCGCCGTGCAGCGCTGGCCCGAATTCTTGGTGGCGCCAACTACCGCCAATTCGGCGGCTCTCTCCAGATCGGCATCCTCCATGACGATCAAGGGATCGTTGCCGCCAAGTTCTAGCACCAAGCGCTTATAGCCGGCATTGGCGGCAATGTGCTTGCCGACACGCACCGATCCGGTGAAGGTAATCAAATCGGCGTCGGGATCGGTGATCATCGCATCTCCCATGGAGTGCGGATTTCCTGTGACGATCGACAGCATTTCAGGCGGGAGACCTGCCTCATAGAGCACGTCGGCCAACGCCAGCGCGGTCATCGGCGTCAGTTCGGTGGGCTTCAACACGATCCGGTTGTTGGTAGCGATCGCGGGCGCAATCTTGTGGCTCACCATGTTGAGCGGATGATTGAACGGCGTGATCGCCGAAATCGCGCCGAGAAGCGGCGTGCGCATGGTGAAGATCTTGCGCGCCTTACCTTGAGGGCTGATGTCGCACGAGAATACCTCGCTATCGTCCTTGATCGTGAGCTGGCCCGCGAATGAATAGACATCGTAGGCGCGGCCTGCCTCATAGAGCGAATCCTTCCAGCAAAGACCGGACTCGACCGTAATCAACCGCGCGAATTGCTCTTTCCGGTCAGCCAGGATATCCGCGGTCCGAAGCAGGATCTTCTGACGTTCATACCGCGTCAGCTTCGGCTTGAATGCTTTGGCTTTGGCAAAGGCATCACGCACATGCTCGGAGCGCGCGGCAGGAACCGTGCCGATGATCTTGTTGGTGTAAGGATTGAAGACCTCGACACGCTCGTCGGTATCGACAAAGGCCCCTGCGATCCGCATCTTCTCATGACGTACGGCTTGCGCTTGGATATTCATGCGACGCTCCTGCCGGATTATTGAATACGATTGAGAGCGACGTCGAAGACGTCGAAATTTCGCAAGAGATGGCCGGGCGGCAGCGCGATCTTGCCGTTGACGATCATCGGCACGCGCTCTTCCGTAAGCCCGCCGTGCGAGCGAAGCGGCTCCGTCAACCCGGAAAGGTCATGGCGGTCGCGGCTGGTCCCGAGCACCTTATGTCTTGATGAAATCGCCACAATGTCGCCGACCCGGTCGGCCGGCAACTCGAACCGATCGCAAGCTGCCTTGCGCGCCAGCGCGACGTCGATTCCGGCCGTGGCCTTGAGCCGGGCGATCAGCGGTTCAGCATCGATATTCGTCGGCAGGTAGATCGTCGCAAACGAGCCCAGCGAGCCGTGATGGGCAACATAGGGATCTGTGATCGGCAGAATGACGCGGGCGTTTCCTTTGCCGAGCCATTCGTCGAACAAATCCTGAAGGTACAGCACGTCGGGCTGGCCGCCGGACATGAACTTGTCGTTCATGCCGTGGTCCGCGGTAGCGACAATGTTGCAACCGAGCGAATCCAGTTGCGCCAGATAGCGGTCGATCATCGCGTAGAAATCGTTGGCGATCTTCGTACCCGGGCCGACCTTGTGCTGGATGTAGTCTGTGGTCGAGAGATACATCAGGTCCGGGCGATGGTGCCGGACCAGTTTGACGCCGGCGGCAAAGACGAACTCGGACAAATCGGCGGAGTAAACCTCGGGCAACGGCAGGCCGACGAAATTCAGGACGTCGTCAATTCCATTGGCCTTCATCGTAGCATGGTCCGCTTTTTCGGACGAGAACGCGATGGCGCGGCCATCCGAATAATCAAGCCCATGCGACAACAACGATCTCAGCTTGTCCTTCGCGGTGACCGCGGCAACCTTGAAGCCGGCGTCATACATGCCGGCAAGGATGGTTGGAGCCCGCAGGAATTGCGGGTCGTTCATCATGACTTCGCGATCGTTGGCCACATCGTAGAAATAATTTCCGGCGATGCCGTGCACCGATGGCGGCTGCCCGGTGATGATCGAGAGGTTGTTCGGGTTAGTGAAACTCGGAATAACGCTGCTCGCATGAACGTGCGCGCCATCGCGCATGAAACGCGCGAACGTCGGAGCGACGCCGGCCTCGATGGCCTTCTCGATATATCCGGGCTCCGAGCCATCGAGGCAGATGACGACTGTGGGCCGCTTGGGCGTCTGATAGGTACGACCGTTGACGACGATGGCGCTCTTGTCCGGCTTCATCACTGTTCTCCTTGCACGCTGGCGAAGACGCTTTCCGCTTCGAGCCTCGCGGCCTGCTTCGTCTTCACGCGGTTTTGGCGATGGGCATGTGTGGCGTTTGCGACGCCTCAATCAGCCGGTCTCTCGAACCAAGAAAATTCCGTCCGCGTTCACCTTCGAGCGCATCCTCGATCAACAGACGCCATTCCCTTTGGTCGACCTTGTACGAAGCGGGATCGCAGGAGACGCCGAGCTTGCCCATGAAATCTTCCAGCTCATCCGCACCTCGCGCGAAATCGACGCCGAAAATCTGCTTCAGGCTGTCTTCACAGAGGCCGCCGACTCCTTGAACGCTGCGCAACACCATCGGCAAAGAAAATGAGCACGCAATTCCGTGCGGCACACCGTGCCGCAGCGTGATTGGATAGGATATCGAATGGGAAATCGCGGTTTTGGTGTTGGAGAAAGCCAGTCCTGCAAACAGCGCGGCCATCGCCATCCGGCTCCGCAATTCGATACTGCCGAGATCTTTCACAAGCTTCGGCAATACGTCGAGTACATGACGTGCGGAAGACACGGCGTGATTGGCCGATACCGGGTTGTTGTTGATGTTCCACAGGCTTTCCAGCGCATGAGACAGCGCATCAAGACCCGTGCTGATCGTCAGCGAACGCGGTTTTCCGAGCATCAGTCGTGGATCGATGACGGCGTAGGTGGGATAAAGATTTGGTCGTGCGAGCGAATACTTCTTCTCGTTCGCTTCATCCCAGACCGTGGCCCAGCATGTTACTTCGCTGCCGGTCCCGGCGGTGGTCGGAACAGCGATGATCGGAGTCGCCGAAAGCGATTCCTCGCCTTGCTGGCTTTCCAGGTATCGAATGATTTTGTTGAAGTCGCCGCCCGCGGCCGCGAACACCTTGGCCGAGTCGATAACGGACCCGCCGCCGACCGCGACGATGACGTCAGGCTGTACCTTCAATTCGGCGAAGCGGCGAGTTTGATCGGCCAGCAATCGATAGTCGGGATTGGGCGCGACGTCCCGTATGACCAGAGCGGGCGCGCCGGCGCCCTGTTCCAGTCTGCGCGCAAGCTCGTCGAAGATCGGCTCGCCATAGGTCACCAGAGCATATTGACGCTTTCCGATCAGCTCCGGGAGCTTGGCGAAACTATCGACGCCAAATTCGACCTGGACCGGATTTCTGAATTTCCACGCCATCGCGCTCCTCCATTTCGCGCGACGGTAGAGAACTTTAATCTATTGACAAATTCATATTTGCAATACGATCTATTGATTATGTCAATAGTATTCAGCCAGCTTCGGGCTTTCCATGCGGTTGCCGAGCATGGCGGCTTTACCGCAGCTTCGCGCGTCCTGAACATTGGCCAGCCGACGCTGACGATTCAGGTGAGGGATCTTGAGGCGGCCTATGGCGTGGAACTACTGATCCGCAAATCAAGGCGGATCGAATTGACGCCGACCGGCGCGGCCTTGTTCGGGATTACACGCGGCGTCATGAAATTCTGCGACGAGGCCCACGAGCTGTTGGCGGCTCACGGCCTGTCGCCGAAGGGCCATCTCCGCCTTGCGACAGTGGGGCCTTTTCACGCCACCGAGATACTTGCGGCCTTTAAACGCGAGCATCCGGAGGTGCAGATTTCCACCTTGCTTGGAAATTCGGAACGCACCCTTCGCCATATCATCGACTTCGAAGCCGAGGTCGCCATCCTTGCGGACGTCCGGGACGATGCGCGCGCCGTCATGATTCCCTACCGAACGCACCGCGTCGTCGTGTTCGTCAACGGCGATCATCCGTGGTTCAATCGAAAATCGGTGACACTGCGTGAGCTTGCGGATCAGCCCTTTGTGTTGCGCGAGCGCGGTTCGACGACGCGGCGCGCGTTTGAAGCGGCGATGGAAGAGCAGGGGTTAAAGATCAATCCGGTCTTCGAGATCGAAAGCCGTGAAGGCGTTTGGAAGGCCGTCGAGCGGGGTCTCGGCATCAGCGTCGTTGCTGATTTTGAATTTGTTCCGCATTCGAATTTGCGCACGCTGGAAATCCGCGATCGCGTGATCGAGACACAATACAGCATCGTTTATCACCGGGACCGCGCGCATTCCCCGATCATCAAAGCGTTTATCGATACCGTCAGCCGGATGAAGGAAAGGCCTGCTCTCGTTTCAACGAAGCGACGAGAGGCTCGGCGCAGTTGACGTGCTTCGCTCGGACGAGACTTCGGCGCCGTTATCAAAGCAGGCGCGTGAAAATCACTGCCGCATCATGATCAGCGGGTCGGTGCTGTCAGGCACCAGCCGCCACTGCGCGTTGTCGTCGGCCTCGAACTGCCAGGTTTCGCCCTTGTTTGACATCAGGAGCATCTGGCCGTGCTCCAGCCGCCACCGCGTCGGCGCAAACGCCGTGATGGCTGCGTCGCATTTCGGCTTCAGGAACACCTGAAAATTGTCCTGGCCGGCATCGGTGTTGGTCAACGTCAGACCGCAAATGGCCTGGCCGTTGCCGCGCACCATGGCCCAGTCGCCGATCATCTGGTCCATCGATTTGGCGAGTGAGCGCGCGGCTGCAAGGTTTTGCAGGATGTAGACGCCCTCGTTCTGCCGCACGCCTTCGAAGATGCCGCTCTCGACTTCGGTGAAGTCGATCACCGGCTGGCCGCTCGCATCCTGCAAGCGAACGATATCGAGCCCTTTGACGTTCCAGGCGGCAATATCCTTGGCGAACGGCAATGCCTTGGCGCAACCCGGCTCGAGTTCGAGCCTGAAGCCTTGCGACGCCACGTCGGCTTTCAACGTGACCACGCAGGTCTTGCTGCGCTCGGTGGTCGAAAGCTCCCACTGGCCGACCATGTCCTTTTTCAAGGTGCTCGCATCCTGCGCGGCCGCCAGATGCGTCAACGCGAACGACGCCAGAAGCGCCGCTACCGCCATGCACGGCCAGACTAGTGGAGTGGTTTTGACATTCGCTACCCTGTAGCCCGGAATGTGTAATGCGAATGTCAAATCCTAAACTCCACTAGAAGCTTATATTTGCTGGTGGTCCTTCAATTCTAACATTCGCAAAAGTGTCCGCTGCGAAGGGATGCGAATGTTAGGATCGGACCACGGGTGCCCCGGCCGTCATCAGCCGGCCTTCACCGGAGTTTCCGCGATCGGGGTCAGCGGCCCCTTGCCGCCGAACCACGCTTTCAGATTATCGACCACGAGCTGATCCATCGCATTGCGGGTGACGACCGATGCCGAGCCGATATGCGGCAGCAGCACGACATTCTGCATCGCCTTGAGTTCGTCCGGCACGGCGGGTTCGTTGGCGAACACGTCAAGACCTGCGGCCAGAATGGTGCCGGACTTCAACGCCGCGATCATCGCCTCTTCGTCAACGACCGAACCGCGCGCGACATTAATGATGACGCCCCGGGGCCCAAGCGCCTTGAGCACGTCGGCATTGATCATTTTTGCCGTCGATGGACCACCGGGCACGATCACGACAAGCGTGTCGACGGCTTTCGCCATCTCGGTCAGGTCGGGAAAATGCTTGTAGTTGAGGCCCGAGACCGGGTTGCGCGTATGATAGACCACCGGAACCAGCGAAGCGTCGAGACGGCGTGCGATCGCCTGACCGATCCGGCCCATGCCGACGATTCCGACCTTGCGGTCCCGTAGTGATCCGACGCTCAAGGGGTATTGCTGCGTGGTCCAGAGACCCGAGCGCAGATAGCGGTCGGCCTTGACGAATTCGCGTAACGTCGCGATCAGAAGCCCCATCGCGATATCGGCGACCTCCTCGGTGAGGACGTCAGGCGTGTTGGTCACGACGATGTTATGCTCACGCGCATAATTGGCGTCGACGTGGTCGTAGCCGACGCCGAAGGACGCCACGACTTCGAGCTTCGGAAACATCGCCATCACGCCGCTGTCGCAGCGGGCGGTGCTGTAGGTCACCGCGGCGCCACGGATTTTCGCGGCAACCGCCGGGCTCACGCGATCGAGGTCGGCGCGCGTCTCGGCGGGATGGAGCACGAACTGATCGGAAAAGCCCTTGTCGATGATCGGTTTGTTCGGCCCGTAGACCAGAAGATCGATCTTCTCCGATGAAATATTCCCGCCGACCATCTAATTTTCCTTTCCAAGCGCACTTTCGTGCCAGCGCCGCAGGACCAGATGCGAGGTCAGCGCCAGCAGCCCATAAATGACAATTCCGGCGGCCGAGAGCAACAGTAACGCTGCGAACATTCGCGGAATGTTGAGGCGGTATCCGGATTCCGCAATCCGATAGGCAAGCCCCGATCCCGCGCCGGCCGAACCGGCCGCGATCTCGGCCACAACGGCGCCGATCAAGGACAGGCCGCCGGCGATGCGAAGCCCGCCGAGGATGAACGGCAATGCGGCAGGCAACTTGAGAAAGCACAGGGTTTGCAGCCTCGATGCACCGTAAAGCTGGAACAGGCCGGCAAGGTTGCGATCCACCGAATTCAGGCCGAGCGTTGTGTTGGACAATACGGGAAAGAAGGCGACGATCCAGGCGCAGACCACCACTGCCGCAGGTTGCGACAGGTAAATCAACAATAGTGGCGCAATCGCGATGACCGGCGTGACCTGCAGCACCACCGCATAGGGGAATAGCGAATATTCCAGCCACTGCGACAGGTTGAACAACAGCGCCAGCGCGACACCGCCGATGGCGGCCGCCGCAAAACCTTCGAACGTTGTCAAAAGCGTGGTCAGAAGCGATTGGGAAAGCACGCCCCAATCGCGGATCAGTGTGGCCAGCACCGCCGAGGGCGCCGGCAGAACATAGGGCTTGATATCGTTGAGGCGAACCACGAGTTCCCACAGCCCAACGCCCGCCACCAGCACGGCGACGGGAAGCGCGAACCGAACGAGACCGACAGCGCGATTGCCGGAGCGCGCTGAGGCGGCGAGCGATGGCGAAACATCGGGCGCACTCATGCGGGCGACCCCGAATAGGCGGGTGCCAGCGCGTTCGACACCTTCCGGCAGTAGCCGGCATAATCGGCCGAGGTACGGAAATCCTCTCCGCGAGGCTCGCTGGTTTCAACGCCGATTTCGGCAGCGATCCGTCCCGGCCGCGCCGTCATCACCAGCACGCGCTGCGACAGATAAACTGACTCGAAGACGGAGTGCGTGACGAAAATGACGGTCTTGCGTAGGGAGCGCCATAGCGCCAGCAAATCGTTGTTGAGACGAAAACGGGTGATTTCATCCAGCGCCGCGAACGGCTCGTCCATCAGAAGAATATCCGGATCGGTGACCAAAGCGCGCGCCAGCGAGACCCGCATCTTCATGCCGCCGGACAATTCGCGCGGGTAAGCGTTAGCGAACTCGGAAAGTCCGACTTGCACGAGTGCCTCATCCACGCGCGCCTTCGCAGTCGAAGACGGGACATGTGCGAGCTTCAGCGGCAAGCGGACGTTCTCGCGGACCGTCGTCCACGGCATCAAGGTCGGCTCCTGAAACACAAAGCCAACCGGATGTCCGCCGCCCGCCGTCACCGTCGGCCGCGCCACGCGGACCGTTCCCGAGGAAGGCAGGCTCAGGCCTGCGATCAGGCGGAGCGCGGTGGATTTGCCGCAGCCGGACGGCCCGAGCAGGGATACGAACTCGCCGCGGCGGACCTCAAGATCGATCGGGCCCAGCGCGACTACGCCATTGTCATAGACCTTAGTGGCGTTGCGCAGGCTGACCGCGACTGTCCTACCCGCCGGATCGGAGTCCGTGTCAGCCGATGCCGTGGAATCAGCCATATCGCGTAGGACCTAGTTCTTCGGCCGTAGATCGACGCCAACACCCTTGTTGATGAAACGAAGCGTGTAAGACTTGCGATAGTCGACATCGGGGCGAACGACATGGGCGCGCGCCATCTTGTCGAAAAAACTTGCCATCCGCGCATCGTTCATGGCGCCGATGCCGTCGCGCAACGAATCGCCGGAATCAACGATGCCGTATTCCTTCATCCGCGCGATGGAATAGGCGATCAACTCGTCCGTCATCTCCGGATTGAGTTTCTTGATCAGCGCGTTCGCAGCCGCGTTGTTGCCATAGAGGTAGTTGTACCAGCCGACGATCGACGCGTTGACAAAGCGCTGCACCAGATCCGGCTTCTTGTCGATCAGGTCGCGACGCGTCTCGATCAGGGTCGAATAGGTGTTGAAGCCGTAATCGGCGAGCAGGATGATTCCGGGCTTGAAACCGGCCGCCTTCTCCACCGCATAGGGTTCGGACGTGACATAGCCCTGCATCGCGCTGTGTTTATCGGCCAGGAACGGCTGCGGATTGAAGGTGTAGGGCCTCACTTTGTCTTCGCTGAAACCATATTCGGACTTCAACCACTGAAAATAGCTCGAGATACCTTCCTTCGAGACATACAGCGTCAGCGGCTTGAGTTCTTCGAGCTTGGTGATCTTGAATTCCGGATGCGTCAGCAGCACCTGCGGATCTTTCTGGAACATCGCCGCAATCGTAACCACCGGCACATCGTTGGCAACTGCATCGAACGACATCAGCGTGTTGGCCGCCATGAAGAAGTCGAGCTTGCCGGCAATCAGCAGCATGCGGTTGTTCTCGTTCGGCCCTCCAGGCACGATCGTCACGTCGAGGCCGTATTTTTCATAGGTGCCATCGGCCACGGCCTGGAAGAATCCGCCGTGCTCGGCCTCGGCGACCCAATTGGTGCCAAAAGAGACCTTGTCGAGCGTGGTCTGGGCCCGCCCGGGCGACACGGTCGCCGCCATGACCAACAGCAGAGCCGTCAACACCAGCTTCATGATTGGACTCCGTCGGTCATTTGGCCTCATGATGGGGAGAAACGGACGCCCCATACAAACTATCTTTGTGCGATGACTTCAACCCTCCCGCCCCGCGATTGGACCGAGATTCGCTGGCCTGAAATGGCCGGTATCGATCGCGCACGCTGGATTGCGGTGTTGCCGCTGGCAGCGACCGAGCAACACGGCCCGCATCTGCCGCTTGAGACCGATATCCTGATCGCTCAGACGTATCTGTCGCGGGTGCGTGAATTGCTGCCCGGCGCTTTGCCGGTCACTTTTTTGCCGATCGAACCGGTTGGCATTTCGACCGAGCACACGGACTTTCCGGGCACGCTGACGCTTTCACCGGAAACCGCCTTCAGGAAATGGATGGCGCTCGGCGAGAGCGTGGCGCGGGCCGGGCTTAAAAAGCTTGTGATGGTCACGAGCCACGGCGGCAACAGCGCTGCCATGAGCCTGGTTGCACAGGAACTGCGCGCGCGCCACCAGATGCTGGCCGTCACCACCGCATGGGGACGTCTCTCGGCCGCCGCGACATTGTTTCCGGCCGAGGAGATCGAGCACGGCATTCACGGCGGCGCCATCGAGACGTCGATCATGCTGGCGGGCCATAGCGAACAAGTGAAGCGCGAAGCCATCGCCGACTTTCGTCCTTCGACCATTGCGATAAAAAAGGATTTTCGCTGGCTCTCCGCACAGCGGCCGGCGCCGTTCGCATGGCAAACCCAGGACCTTCATCCGAGCGGCGCGGTCGGCGATGCGACGCAGGCAACGCCAGAGAAAGGCGAATGCCTGATCGACCAGGGCGCCAAGGCTTTCTGCGAGTTGCTCGCCGATGTCGATCAATTCGACCTCGGGCTGCTATCCAACCGTCCGAAACCCTGACTTCGTTTGGCACACGGCCGCGCCTCCCATGCTTACAGGCACCGTTGACATAGTATAGGGGGGTATCCTATACCTGGTCCAGCAATGTCTCACACCATCAAAGAGAAGAAAAAACTGATTGCGCGCGTCGGCCGCATTCGCGGCCAGGTCGAGGCAATCGAGCGGGCGCTGGCTGAAGAGGCCGAGTGCGAGCGCATCATGCACATGATTGCGGGCGTCCGCGGAAGTGTTGCCGGGCTGATGGCGGAGGTGGTCGAGGACCATATCCGGACGCATCTGGTCGACCCGGAAAAGAATCCCGGGGCGCTGAATGCCGATGCGGCCGACCAACTCATCGATGTGGTTCATACCTATCTGAAGTGAGGCGAACATGACGGACCAGGGACCCGCCTTTCAGATATCGCCGCATAGCCACGTGTTCCTGGGCCCCGATCACGAGCGGGCCGAGCGCCGGACGTGGGCGGTCATTATCCTCTGCACGATCATGATGGTCGCAGAAATCGTCGGCGGCGCCCTGTTCGGCTCGCTGGCCCTGATCGCGGATGGCCTGCATATGTCGACCCATGCGGGTGCGCTATTGCTTGCCGCGCTCGCCTACACCTTTGCCCGCAAATATGCTGAAGATCCCAGCTTCACATTTGGAACCGGCAAGTTCGGCGATCTCGCCGGTTATTCCAGCGCCATCGTGCTGGCGATGATCGCGCTTCTGATAGGCTATGAAGCTGTATCTCGTTTTCTCGATCCGGTTCCGATCGCCTTCAATGAGGCGATCCCGATCGCCGCGCTCGGACTTTTGGTGAATAGCGCCAGCGCCTGGCTTCTGGCCGGCGGCCATCATCACGAACACGGCCATTCCCATGGCCACACTCACGATCATGACCACGACGACGACCATGATCACGACCATGCCGATGACATGCATCATCGCGACAACAACATGCGCGCCGCCGTCGTTCACGTGATGGCCGATGCCGCCGTGTCCGTGCTGGTCATCGTCGGCCTGCTTCTGGCACGCACATTCGGTTGGCTCTGGATGGACCCGCTGGCCGGTTTGATCGGCGCGCTGGTGATCGCGAGCTGGTCGGTTGCGCTGATACGCGATACCGGCGCGATCCTGCTCGACCGTACGCCCGACCCCGGTATGGCCGAGAAGGTCAGAGTTGCGATCGAAAGCGATGGCGATCGGGTCACCGACTTGCACCTCTGGCGGCTCGGACCGGGCCATCTCGGCGCCATCGTCTCAGTCGCGACCTCGGCGCCGCGTGAAGTGGCAGACTATCGGCAGAAGCTGGCGCATTTTCACGATCTGTCGCACGTCACGGTCGAGGTTCAGCGCCTGTAGTGGAATGGATTTGCGAGTGGTCCTTTGGTTCTAACATCTGCAAAAGTGCCTGCCACACAGGGATACAAATGTTAGAATCGGACCACTCGCAAATCTGCGGTTGACAGCTGATGGAACCGGGCGTAGGTGCGCCCCGTCACTGTAACATTAGTGTCAAACAAATCCTTCAATCCTGACAAACGAGCCATATCAGCCATCATGGGCAGTACCACCTTCGGCAACGTCACCCCGGCGATCACCGGGCCTGCGGGGCCAGCAACATTCAGACGCGATCGCGCCGGTTTTCGTCGCGTGAGGATTGGCGGTCCCGCTTAAGGAGACCGTCCGCTCACCGGCCTGCCGCGCTGTCAGCGGAAGTGGAGGCGAGCGATGAAGAGAACAGCAGCAACGGCCCCTTTCCTCACCCGTGTCGCCTTGGCGACCTCGGCGTCGCGCTGTGATTTCGCCGTACCGGCGATCCGCAAGGCTGGATAGAGGGCGGCCATGATCACGTCGATCGAACAGACCGCGCTCAACCTCGGTTTCGCGACGCTGCTTGGCGCCTGTATCGGCTTCGAACGCCAGTGGCGCCAGCGGATGGCGGGCTTGCGAACCAATACGCTGGTCGCCATCGGCGCGGCGAGCTTTGTCGTGTTCGAAAGCCTGTTTCCCGAGGACGGAAGCCCAACCCGGGTGGCAGCCCAAGTCGTCTCGGGGATCGGCTTCCTCGGTGCCGGCATCATCTTCCGCGAGGGACTTCAGGTGACCGGCCTCAATACCGCAGCGACGCTGTGGTGTTCGGCGGCGGTGGGACTGCTCGCCGGCAGCGGGCACCCTCTCCACGCCGCGACCGCGACCGTGTTTATCGTGCTCGTCAATCTGACGCTGCGGCCGCTGGTCCGCCTGATCAATCAGCAGCCGATCGCGCAGGCCGAAACCGACTTCCGTTACAGCGTTCGCGTCGTCTGTCGAAGCCCCGAGGAAGCCCATGTCCGGGCGCTTTTGTTGCAGACCACCGGCAATGGTCATCTCAGCCTGCGGCAGCTCGACAGCACCGATCTTGCGGAAAGCGGACGTGTCGAGGTCAACGCCTTGCTCACTTCGCCGATCAAGAACGACGCGGTGCTCGAACAGGTCGTCGGCCGCCTCAGCCTGGAGCCGACCGTTTCGGCGGCAAGCTGGAGCGTCGGGCCCCTGCTGGAATAACTTGTCAAATCGCGGAGACTTGCAATTGCGAAAATCCGGTGCTCTGTCAGGTCTGCGCGCGACTATAAACCCATCATAAACCCCGCCTATCACTGAACGTCGGGTCACCCTCCTCAAGGCCGTCAGGCCAGCCAATCGAACCAAGGCAGCACGCATGACGCTGGACGATATTCTGACGCCGAGACTGGGGCAGGCGTTGCGGCCGAACGTCTTTGACCTGGTCGCGCTGGTTCTTGTAACCGGCGCGATGGTGCTGATCGTCTATGGCGGCGAGCAGACCACGCTGCCGCTGTCGGCGCTCGATGCCGCTCCGGTTTCGCTCGATCCGGCCAATTTGCCGCTCTACGCGTTGCGAACCACGATGCGCATGCTGCTCGCGCTCGTCTGCTCGATTATTTTCACGCTGATTTACGCCACACTCGCCGCCAAGAGCCGGCGCGCGGAGATGGTGCTGATCCCGCTGCTCGACATCCTGCAATCCGTGCCGATCCTCGGCTTCCTCACCTTTACGGTGGCCTTCTTCCTCAACCTGTTTCCCGGTCAGGTGTTTGGCGCTGAGCTCGCTTGTGTGTTCGCTATCTTCACCAGCCAGGCCTGGAATATGACTTTCAGCCTGTATCAGTCGATCCGCAATGTGCCGAAGGACCTCGACGAAGCCACGAAAAGTTTTCATCTGTCGGGTTGGCAGCGCTTCTGGCGGCTCGACGTGCCCTTCGCCATGCCCGGCCTGATCTGGAACATGATGATGTCGATGTCCGGCGGCTGGTTCTTCGTCGTGGCATCGGAGGCGATCACGGTCGGCAATACCACGGTCACTTTGCCCGGGATCGGTTCCTATGTTGCGCTCGGCATCCAGAAGCAGGATTTGCCGGCGATCGGCTACGCGATCCTGACCATGCTGTTGGTGATCATCGCCTACGACCAGTTGCTGTTCCGGCCCGTTGTGGCCTGGGCCGACAAATTCCGCTTCGAACAGACGTCATCCGGCGCAGCACCAACCTCCTGGATGCTCGACCTGTTCCGCCGCACGCGGGCGTTGCGGGCGCTGACCGCACCGTTCGCTGCGACGAACAAGGTGTTTTCGAACCTGCATGTGAGACTGCCGGAAGGCATGCGCCTTTCCTTCAAGTCCGGCCCGTCCTCGCGCGTGGCCGACGCAGTGTGGCTGGCGGTGATCGGTGTAGCCACCTGCTATGCCGGCTGGCGCGCCTATCAATTCATGTCGTCGACCCTAAATTTCTCGGACGTCTTCGCGGCCATCGTCGATGGTTTCATCACGCTCGCCCGCGTCGTTGTGCTGATCGCGCTGGCCTCGCTGATATGGGTGCCGATTGGCGTGTGGATCGGGCTTCGGCCGAAACTCGCCGAACGCGTACAGCCGCTGGCGCAATTTTTGGCCGCCTTCCCGGCAAACCTCGCCTTCCCGGTCTTCGTGGTGATTATCGTGCGCTACGGCCTGAACGCGAATATCTGGCTCAGCCCGCTGATGATCCTCGGCACCCAGTGGTACATCCTGTTCAACGTCATCGCAGGCGCCAGCGCGTTTCCGACCGATCTGCGCGAGGCCGCCGGCAGCTTCCATTTGCGCGGATGGCGATGGTGGATCAAGGCAATCCTGCCGGGCATCTTCCCTTATTACATCACCGGCGCCATCACCGCCTCGGGCGGTTCATGGAACGCCTCCATCGTGGCTGAAGTAGCGAGTTGGGGCGACACCCACCTGATGGCCAGGGGCCTCGGTGCCTATATAGCCAATGCGACGGAAGCCGGCGATTTTCCGCGCGTCGTGCTCGGCATCGTCGTGATGTGCGTGCTGGTGACGCTGTTCAACCGTCTGCTCTGGAGGCCGCTCTATGCTTTCGGAGAACGCCGCCTTCGCCTCGGGTAAATCTTAAGGAAAGCCCATGCTCGATATTTCAAAACAATCCAACCTGCTCGATATCCGCGGCGTGTGCCGCTCGTTCCCCAAGGGCAGCGGCGAAGAACTGCTGGTTCTTGAAAAGGTCGATCTCACAATCCGGTCGGGCGAGATCGTCGGCCTGCTCGGCCGCTCCGGATCTGGCAAGTCCACGTTGCTCCGTATCATTGCCGGGCTAATCGCGCCCTCCTCGGGCGACGCCAAGTGCCGCGGCGAAACCATCGTGGGACCGCCGAACGGCGTCTCCATGGTGTTCCAGTCGTTCGCTCTGTTTCCGTGGCTGACGGTGCTGCAAAACGTCGAACTCGGCCTTGAAGCCCTTGGCGTCGAAAGCGCCGAGCGTCGCAAGCGCGCGCTGGCGGCGATCGACCTGATCGGCCTTGACGGATTTGAATCCGCCTACCCGAAGGAATTATCGGGCGGCATGCGCCAGCGCGTCGGCTTTGCGCGGGCCCTCGTCGTGCATCCGGACCTGCTTTTGATGGACGAGCCGTTTTCGGCGCTCGACGTGCTGACCGCCGAGACATTACGTACCGACCTGATCGATCTCTGGATCGAAGGCCGGCTCCCGATCAAATCGGTGTTGATGGTGACGCACAATATCGAGGAAGCGGTGCTGATGTGCGATCGCATCCTGGTATTTTCGTCCAATCCCGGCCGCGTCGCCGCGGAAATCAAGGTCGACCTGCCGCATCCGCGCAACCGCCTCGATCCCACCTTCCGCCAACTGGTCGACAGCATCTATGCCCGCATGACGCAGCGGGCGGAGCCCAAATCTCCGGCGATCGAAGGCATTCAGGGCACCGGCGTCGGCATGATCCTCAACCACGTGTCATCCAACGTGCTGTCGGGCCTGATCGAGACGCTGGCCGCACCGCCGTATAACGGGCACGCCGACTTGCCGGTGCTCGCCGGGCACCTGCAACTCGAGGCGGACGAAATCTTCCACCTCGGCGAATCCCTGCAACTGTTGCGCTTCGCCCAGTTGAGCGAAGGCGATCTGATGCTGACCGATGCCGGAAAGCGTTTTGCGACGATGGAGACCGATGCGCGCAAAAAGCTGTTCGCCGAGCACATGACCAACTACGTGCCGGTGATCGGCCTGATCAAGCGCGTGCTGGACGAGCGGCCTTCGCATACTGCGCCTGAGGCGCGCTTCCGCAACGAGCTCGAAGACTATATGAGCGAGGGCGCCGCCGACGAAACGCTCAAGACGATCATATCGTGGGGACGATATGCCGAACTGTTCGCCTATGACGAACAGTCGGAAACCTTCAGTCTCGAGAATCCACACTAGTTCCACCGTCGTCCCCGCGAACGCGAAGACCCATACGCCGCGGCGGCGCGTCGGGCACGGAAGGCAGACGGCTTTTCATGCGACGAAGGCCGGTGATTATGGGTCCCTGCGTTCACAGGGACGACTGTCGAGAGAGGTGTGCTTATCTAGCCCACCGGCGCAAAGCTATCCACCTGCGCCATTGCCCAGGCCTCGCGGAAGCGCGGATCACTGGTGCCGTCGATCAATTCGCCCGGTCGAAGCGACGGATAGAGTTTGGCGAAGGTCTGCACTTCGGTCGTTGACGTCCGCTGCGAGAAGTGGATCGTCCGCAAGTCCTGCGGGTGATCGAGGCCGGCTGCGGCCAACAACTCCGCCAGCGCATGCAGCGTCGCGTGGTGGTAATTGTGGACCCGCTCGAGCTTGTGCGGCACGAACAAAGCGCGATTGCGTGAGGGATCCTGCGTGGTGACCCCGGTCGGGCAACGGTCGGTGTGGCAGCTCAGCGACTGAATGCAACCGAGCGCGAACATGAAGCCCCTTGCCGAATTGCACCAGTCGGCGCCGATCGCCATGGCGCGCGCCATGTCGAAAGCGGTCGCAATCTTGCCGGAGGCCCCGATACGGATGCGATTGCGCGCATTGATGCCGACCAGCGCGTTATGGACGAAGTTGACGCCCTCGCGCATCGGCATGCCCATGTGATCCATGAATTCGAGCGGGGCAGCACCCGTGCCGCCTTCATTGCCGTCGATCACGATGAAATCAGGATAGATGCCGGTTTGCAGCATCGCCTTGCAGATCGCCAGGAATTCCCAGGGATGGCCGATGCACAGCTTAAAGCCGGCCGGTTTGCCGCCGGACAGCCGGCGCATCTCGCCGATAAAGGCCATCATCTGCAGCGGCGTCGAGAATGCCCGGTGCGTCGCCGGCGAGATGCAATCCTCGTTCATGGCAACGCCCCGGATTCGCGAAATCTCCTCGGAAACCTTTGCCGCAGGAAGCACCCCGCCATGGCCGGGCTTGGCGCCCTGGCTGATCTTGAGCTCGACCATCTTGATCTGGTCGTCGGCGGCGACACGGGCGAACTCGTCCGGGTTGAAACTGCCGTCGCGGTTGCGGCAACCGAAATAGCCGGAGCCGATTTCCCAGATGATGTCGCCGCCGTTCTCGCGATGATAGGGGCTAAAACCGCCTTCGCCGGTATCGTGGGCGAAGCCGCCTTTCTTCGCGCCAGCATTGAGCGCGCGCACCGCATTGGGGCTCAGCGCGCCAAAACTCATCGCCGAGATGTTAAAGACCGACGCCGAATAAGGCTTGGTGCAATCCGGGCCACCGACGGTCACGCGGAAATTCTGATCGGCATGAACCTTCGGCGCCACCGAATGGTGAATCCATTCATAGCCGTCGCGATAGACGTCTTCCTGTGTTCCGAACGGCCGCTTGTCGAGCACCATCTTGGCCCGCTGGTAGATCACCGCGCGGGTATCGCGGGAGAACGGCATGCCGTCCTTCTCGCTCTCGAAAAAATACTGCCGCATTTCGGGGCGGATTTCTTCGAGCAGAAAGCGCAAATGCGCCGAGATCGGATAGTTGCGCAGCACCGCGTGGCTCTTCTGCGTCAGATCGCGAATGCCGAGCAACGTGAGCGCGCCGAAGATCACCAATGGAATCACGATCAGGTCGAACACCTTGTGATCGACGATGCCGACGCCAAGGAGCAACGCTGTCACCACGGAGCATATCGTGAGAATGATGAAACGCGGTGAGAACGGAAGCATCAGTGTTTCCATGGATCCCCTCAGGCCGGTTTGCCAGCCCATACGATATCGGCGGCAACAGTCACATATATGACAAATTGCGCCAGGCGATTTGCCTTCTCCAAACTATCTAATCATCTGCGGGATGATCAATCTATCCAAGTGGCGGGGGCCGATCGAGTTCAGGCGATTTTGCACTGCAACGTGGCCGTTTGGGAAAGGCTGGGATTGGCAAGAACCGGGGAGCTTAGTGGTCGTGCGTCCGTAATGCGCCCGGGATGTGCTGTTTCTCCAGGCCATGGTTGGCAAGCCATTCCTCCGTGCTTTGGATCGACCGCTCGATATGCTCCTGGGTGAACGAGAAATCGTAAGGCGAGCCCACCAGCGGGCATAAAGGCGGGACCACGAAGTATTCGATCTCAGGCGGAAGGTTTTCCAGCTCATTCACCATCTGCCGCGCGATCAGAAGCGTCAACGCGTGGAGCGCGTTGGCAACCGCTCCCACCGGTGGCGCGTCGGAGGCGCAGGCATAACCCGTCGGCAGGATGATGAGGCGGCGTGCCCCCTTTGCGACGGCGACCCTGATCGGAGTGTTGGCCGAGATCGCGCCGTCCGCAAGGTAGCGGCCCCGGTACGGCACAGGTGCGAATGCGCCCGGGATCGACGTAGACGCCACAATCGCCTCCACGGCAGAGCCTTCCGAAATCACAATGCTTTCGCCGGTGACGATGTCGGTGGTGACGATATGAACCGGAATTTGCGCTTCCTGCAAATTACGATAGGGCAAATGATCCTCGAGCAGCTTGCGGAGGCCGTCATGCGAAATCAGGAAATCCCGGCGCCAGATGAAACCCAACATGGTCCGCCAGGTGATCGGGAAGACATCGCGGCGCGTTAGCCCGCGCCAGATGGTTTCGAGCTCGAGAACGCCATTCAATGTAGGGGCCCCGGCATAATACCCGCCATTGATCGCGCCGACGCTGGAGCCAACCACCATATCGGCCGTAACGCCGTTGGCAACGAGCGCGTGCATCATGCCGACCTGAATCGCGCCGAAACTGCCGCCGCCTGCGAAGACGAACGCCGTCTTCGCGGTCTCGTCTTGAATTAACGCGGACAAAATCTACCCCCCAGAGTCAACGCTTCGCTTGATAAGCCCGCATGATTTTCCAAAACCATAGCAAAGGGCCAAATGACCGCATTATCAAGAGCAGGTGTTGCCGAAACACCTGGCGGAATAGCGGGCCGTGATATCCGGTCGGAAAAACGTGACAATCTCGCGCCAGCCGATATCGTCCGCGCGATGCGAGCACAGGATGTTGAGAAATGAAGATTCCAACCCTACCCTTCACCGTCACCGATTGGAGCCGGGTCAATGCCACCACCCATCCCGGCGAAAGCGGGAGTGCGTTCTGGCGCACGCTTGATATCGGCGACGTACGGGTGCGGATGGTGGAGTATACGGCCGGATATCTTGCCGATCACTGGTGTGACCGCGGCCACGTGCTTTACGTGCTGGAAGGTGAACTCATCACCGAATTACGCGACGGCCGCAGCTTCACGCTGAAAGCGGGCATGAGCTATCAGGTGTCGGATTTCGGCGATGCCGCGCACCGCTCGTCGACCAAGACCGGCGTGAAGCTTTTTATCGTCGATTGAGAACGCGCGGCGAGCCGTTCAGCGCTCCACAAAAGCCTTCTCGATCACGAAGTGACCGGGCTCGCTGTGATTGCCTTCGACAAAATCGCGGGCCACGAACATCTGGCGTAATTCTTCCAGCATCGCTGGGCTGCCGCACATCATGATGCGGTCACCTTCGATATTCAGCGGCTCCTGGCCGATATCGTTGAACAGCTGCTCCGAGGTGATCAGATCGGTGATGCGGCCGCGATTGCGGAAGGGCTCGCGGGTGACCGTCGGATAATAGACGAGCTTTTCGGCAAGCAACGGGCCAAACAATTCGTCGCTCTGCAGGTTCTTGACCACCTCTTCGCCGTAAGCGAGTTCCGATACCTGACGGCAGCCGTGCACGAGAACGATGTTCTCGAACTTGTCGTAAACGTCCGGGTCCTTGATCAGGCTTGCAAACGGCGCAAGTCCGGTGCCGGTCGACAGCAACAGCAGCCGCTTGCCCGGAAACAGGTTGTCGGCGATCAGCGTGCCCGTTGCCTTGCGGCCGACCAGGATGGTGTCGCCTTCCTGGATCTTTTGCAGGCGAGACGTGAGCGGACCATCGGCCACCTTGATCGAAAAGAACTCGAGCTGTTCTTCGTGATTGGCGCTTGCCATCGAATAGGCGCGCATCAGGGGGCGGCCATCGACCTCGAGGCCGATCATCGCGAACTGGCCGTTCTGAAACCGGAAGCCGGCATCCCGGGTGGCGCGGAAGCTGAAAAGCGTATCGGTCCAGTGGCGGACTGAAAGAACCTTTTCTTTATGAAACGCGCTCATGGGCCTGCTTTTCCGTTTTTCGCTGTTCGGAACGCCGACAGGGTCTGACCGCGCCTGGCGGCGGAACTCCCTGTGGCGATTGAGGAAATATGTTCGTTGGACTACCCCAATTTCGCCGATAGTCAACATGTTGCAGTGCAGGATAAGGCTTCGAAAATCGCAGAGCGGCGGACAAGCGGCGACGCCGGCCAAAACCTCCTATGGATGGCCTGTTCCGCGTAATTAACTTGCTGAAAACGCGTGTGATTCGCGTCATTAATTGCTGCCCGGCACGCCCAAAATTCGTTAGAGATATTCTTTGAAACAGCCGGAATGCCAGATCGCCTGATATTGCATGCGGAACTTGCGGGAATTTCGTGCGGGAAAGCCCGCCTCCTATCCGGACCAGACGGTCTATGCCGCCTATGCGTGCGCCGAATTACGACTGAACTTCGAAGATATCGATGGCGGCACAGGTCTCGCCTTTCGCGTCGCCTCACCAACCAAAGCCATTTACTTCGGCGCCGGCCGCTGCTCCTGGTATCCGCAAAACAATGCCACCGCCGCGACGCTTGCCTCCGACAAATATTTCGCCAACCGCATTCTTGAAGATGCCGGTGTCGCCACCCTTGGCGGCAACTATTTCTTTTTGAGCGCCCGCCACCGCGCGCTGCGTCCCAAAGGCCACGACCGCGAGGATGCTCTCGACTACTTTCGAGCGCTGAACGGACGCGCTTTCCTCAAGCCGCTGACGGGATCGCGCGGCGACTTTGCGCAAGCGATCGACAGCGAGACCGCGCTCGAAGCTTATCTCGATAACGTCGCGCCGCATTACGACGCGGTGTTGATGCAGCCGGTCGTAAGCGGTTTCGAATACCGGATCTTTCTGCTCGACGACGAGGTCGTCTATTCGGCGCGAAAATTTCCGCCGGCTCTCGAAGGCGACGGCACTCATCGCGTGCGCGATCTGCTCACCGCGCACAACGCCTCGCTGGAGAGCCACGGTCTTTCCGTCATCGATCCCGCGGCGATATCCGAGGCCGATCGCGACACGGTGTTGCTGGCAAGCGAACGCCTTGAAATTCCCGGCCGCACCAATCTAAGCGCAGGCGGCCACATGGCGTTCGATTCGCCCAACGCCGCGGCGCTCACGATGGCGCAAAAAGCCGTCCGCGCGCTGGGCCTGCGGGCCGCCGCTGTCGACCTGTTCGCGGATATCGGCGGAAATCCGGATGCAGCGGCGATCATCGAGGTCAATTCCAACCCTTCGATCCGCCTGCTGGAAAAATTGCAGCGGCCGGATTTGATCCTGAAAATCTGGCGGCACACGTTTTCCGCGGCCGGATTGTTAGATGTTTGATCTGCCAAAATATGGCAAAGGCATTTGCCTCGCGCGGATGGCCGCCTTGTTAGAGGCCCTCGCCATCGACCGCGGCAAGTTGCAGGAAAGATCGGTCGCGATCACCGGCTCGAACGGCAAGGGTTCGACGGCGGCGTTTTGCGCCTCGATCGCACAAAACTTTGGCTTACGCACCGGCCTCTTCACCTCGCCGCATCTGTTTCGCATCAACGAGCGGTTTCAGATCGACGGCGCGCCGATTGCGGATAGCGTGCTGAATGAGTTGGCCGGCAGGGTCACAACCGCCATCGATGCGATTTCGCGGCAATACGCCGTGCAGTTCGGCGCCTTTGAAACCATGTTCGCGCTGGCGTGCCTGTATTTCCAGGAGAGCGACTGCGAATTCATGGTGTTCGAGGCCGGCATTGGCGGCCGCTACGATCCCGTTCGCCTGCTGGGTAGCCACGTGACGACAGTTACTTCGGTCGATTACGAACACGTCGAATTGCTCGGTCACTCGCTGGAACTGATCGTCTCAGACAAAAGCGATGCCTGCGCATCCAGCGGCGTCATCATCTATGGCGTAAATTGCCGGCCGCTGCAGCCACATATTCTCGAATATAACCGCAACCGGAATGTCGAAAGCCTGTTCATTCGCGACGACGTCAGGATCGGCGGCGAGACCGTTACAGCCGCCGGCAAAACCTTCGATTTTGCTTTCGGCGCTTATGAATTTTGCATGCTGAATGTGGCCTTGCCCGGTAGCTTCCAGATCAACAACGCCGCCATTGCGATCACGCTTCTCCTCCGCTGGCTGAAGCATGCGCGTCGCTCGGAAAGCGACGCGCATCTGGAGGCCGCCATTCGTTCCGGCCTGCGGAATACACGCTGGCCCGGCCGCCTGGAAACGATCGCTCAAGATCCTTTGACTGTGATCGACGTCGGCCACACGCCCGATGGGATCCGGCAGGCGCTCGTGGGGCTCAAGGCGACGTGCGGAGAAGAAGACTGGATCTTGGTCGCGGGCGTTTCCTCCGACAAAAACGTAACCGATATCGCTGGTGCGCTCGCACCGGGTTTTGACACCATCATCTGCACATCCGCGCATCACAAAGGGGGCAATCCGGCCGTCCTCGCGGATGCCATGCGCCGCTCCAATAAGGATGCCCGGGTTGAGATTACCACCACGATCGAGCAAGCGTTCAGCTTGAGCCACACGCTCGCCGCCTCGCTCAAGCGAAAGATTTATGTGGCCGGCGGGCTTTTCATTGCGATCGAATTCGCGGCGGTCGCACGCGGGCAGGATGCGAAGCAACTGAGCTTCTTCTGAAGGCTTTCCGGCGGTAACGATTCGTTAACCATGTCGGGCCGATGGTTGCCTGCGTATCGGGAGCATCCCATGAGCAGCATCCTACCCGTTCCGTCTTCAACGCCGCCCGTTGTCAGCAAACCAGCGAACAACGTCAGCCAGGCCGAGGCCGCGTCCTCGTCGCTGTTCGGCAATCTTCTTCGCAAGACCGAAGTCGCGATCGGGGTGAGGTCACAGACCGGCTTTACCTCCGGCGCGACTTACGACACCCAGACCATCGCCGGGCAAACCAAGGCGACGCTCAACAGCGCGGTCAACGCGACCAAGAGCTTCTTACACATCAAGTAGGTCGTCAGACGGGCCTGACGAAAACCGTCAATTGCTCACGCCGTCGCTGTCGTCGAGCGCTCTGAAGGCATCCTCGAGCTGCGGCGAGATCGCGACGTTCATGCGCTCGCCAGTGGGCAGGCGGGAAGCGAACCACTTGTTGTAGAGCGGAACGAGGTCGTGGTTGGTGCCGAGCTTGCGGAAGGCGCGTTCCACCACCGCCGTCAGTTGCGGCTCGCCCTTGCGGAACATGATGCCGTAGGGATCGTAGGACAGATAATCGCCGGTGACCTTGAACTTGTCCTGCGACTTGTGCCGCGCAATCAAGCCGTAAAGCAGGATGTCGTCGGTCGCGAACGCTGCGACCTTGCCATCGACCAGCATCTGATAGGACTGCTCGTGGTCGCCTGCGGTGACGATGTTCAGGCCGAGATTGTACTTCTTGTCCACCGCATGCATGGCCTGCTCGTTGGTCGTCCCCTTGGTGACGACAATGGTCTTGCCTTGCAGGTCCTTCGGCGCGGAGATCGTGGAATCCTTCGGCACCATCAGTTTGGTGCCGGCCACGAACATCAGCGGTGAGAACGCCACTTGTTTTGCGCGTTCGGCGTTAGCCGTGGTCGAGCCGCATTCTAGATCGATCTTGCCCTGCACGACCGCGGGAATGCGGTCGTCGGACGTTACCTTCACATAGTCGATCTTGAGAGCGGGGTCGTCGACCTCGACACCGATCTCGTCCACGACGGCCTGGCACAGCTCGAGGCTATAGCCGATCGGCCGGTTGGCCTGGTCGAGGAAGGAGAACGGCGGCGAGCTCTCGCGATAGCCGACATGCACGCTATGTCGGCTCTTGATCGTCGCGAGGGTCGGGCTAAGCCCTTCGTCGGCGACTTGCGCGCCTGCGGCCGTCGCGAGCAGGCACCCTGCGAGCCATAGCCCGCAGGCCCCAATCGATCTTCTCAACCGTTGGCGCATCGTTCCCTCCCGTCAATGCGCCGGCACGGCGTCGCCAGGAACGGAGTCTGCGGGCACGGCGTCATCCGGTCCGAGTTCGTGCTCGGCCTTCAGCTCGCCCTCCCATTTCGCCACCACGGAGGTTGCGAGCGAGTTGCCGATCACGTTGGTGGCGCTGCGTCCCATGTCGAGGAACGTATCGATGCCCATGATCATCAGCAGTCCGGCCTCAGGAATGCCGAACTGGCCGAGTGTGGACGCGATCACCACGAGCGAGGCGCGGGGAACGCCGGCGACGCCCTTTGAGGTGATCATCAGCGTTGCCAGCATCGCGAACTGGGTGCCGAGCGACATGGGGATTTGGTAGGTCTGCGCGATGAAGATACTGGCAAAGGTGCAGTACATCATCGTGCCGTCGAGATTGAAGGAATAACCGAGCGGCAGCACGAAGGCGGAAATCCGCGACGAAGCACCGAAGCGATTGAGGCCCTCCAGCGTCTTCGGATAGGCGGCCTCCGATGACGCGGTCGAGAACGCGATCATCAGGGGTTCGCGGATCAGCCGCAGCAGATGGCTGTATCTCGGCCCGATGACGATGAACCCGACGACGACCAGGATGCCCCACAGAAGCATCAGCGATATGTAGAAGCCTCCCATGAACACGATGAGCTTCCACAACACGGCAAGGCCGTTCTTGGCCACGGTCGCTGTGATGGCCGCCCACACCGCGATCGGCGCGAACAGCATGACATAGCCGGTTACCTTGAGCATGATGTGGCCGAGGTCATCGATGAGCTCCAGCATGCGCTTGGAGCGTTCCGGCATCGCGCCGAGCGCGACCGAGAAGAACACCGCGAAAACCACGATCTGAAGAATCTCGTTCTGCGCCATCGCGTCCGCGATCGAGGTCGGGATCAGGTGGGTCAGAAATTTCTCGATCGAGAAGGCCGATACCGGCAATCCGGTCGATTGCGCCTTGTCCGGCAGCGTGCCGGGGAAATTGGCGCCGGGCTGTAGCAGATTGACCATCACGAGGCCAAGCAGCAGCGACACGAAGGAGGCGCTGACAAACCATCCCATGGTCTTGGCGAAAATGCGCCCCAGTTTGGCGCCAGAGCCCATATGGGCGATGCCGCCGACCAGCGTTGCGAACACGAGCGGCGCGATGATCATCTTGATCAGGCGCAGGAACAGCATGGCGATCAGGTTGACGCTTGAAGCGATATCGGCGCGGCTATCCGGCAGATAGTTGAAGATCAGAGTTCCCATCACGATGCCGAGCACCATCGCGATCAGGATGTATTGCGTAAACCTGTTGGACATATCTTACCCCCGTAAACTCTCCAGTCGCTGAGTTTGGCAGATTTCGGGGCCGACGCAACACGCTTCCATGGCCGCGAGGTTACCGTTGTGGAACGCGCGCCATCGGACTAGCCTCTTATGCAACGCACAATGTGGGAGTTGCGTATTTCTTGCGCGCTCACTGCATCAAGAACAGCCACAGGGAGAAAGCCATGACCAACGGTGTCAATCGCCAGGTGCTTCTCGTGGAGAAGCCGACCGGAAAACTCGCGCCAGAGCATTTCAAGATGCGGGACGGAACCATTCCGCAGGCGCGCGATGGCGAGGCCTTGTTGCGGGTGCGCTATATCTCGCTCGACGCCGCCAACCGCGCTTGGATGCATGGCGCCACCTATCGCGCGGCGGTCGAAGCCAACACCGTGATGGCAGGCGGCGGCATTGGCGAAGTCGTCTCGTCCAAAGCACCGGAACTGACTGAGGGCGACATCGTGTTTGGCGATACCGGCTGGCAGGATTACGCAGCCGTACCCGCGAAGCACCTCGTCAAAATGCCGAAGGTCGAGCCGATGACCTATCTGCTCAGCGTCTACGGCATCGCCGGCCTCACCGCCTATTTCGGACTGCTCGACGTCGGCAAACCCAAAGTCGGCGAGACCGTGGTGGCGTCGGCGGCCGCAGGCTCGGTCGGCTCGATCGTCGGCCAGATCGCCCGGATCAAAGGCTGCCGTGTCGTCGGCATTGCCGGCGGCAAGGACAAATGCCACTGGCTCATCTCCGAACTCGGCTTCGATGCCGCGGTCGACTACAAGGACGGCGCGGTGTTCAAGGCCCTGAAGGCGGCTGCGCCAAACGGCATCGATGTCTATTTCGACAATGTCGGCGGCGATATTCTCGAAGCGTGCCTGGCGCAAATGAACAATCGCGGCCGCATCGCCTGCTGCGGCGCGATCTCGCAATATGACGGCGCCCCGTCAGCGACCGGCCCGCGCGGCGTGCCCGGCCTGATCGTCGTCAAACGCCTCACCATGCAGGGCTTCATCGTGACCGACTATATGGAGCGGCGCAACGAGGCAATCCGCGACCTGCAGTCCTGGGTCGCCTCCGGTACACTCAAGGTCCAGGAGGACGTGATTCAGGGTCTTGAGAACACGCCGAAGGCGCTGATCGGATTGCTCGCCGGCGACAACCGCGGCAAGCGCATGATCAAGGTCTGAGGCGCCGACCGGCTGCGGCGATTCATCCGTCAGGCAATTGACTTGTGGCGGCGATAAACGACAATGATCCGCCGCCAATATTTCACGACTAACGTATTCATCATTTAACGTCGGCTAAAACGACGGCTTGCGGCGAAAACGACAGGGATGGATGCCCATGATCGGCATGTCGAGCCGCGCGGCGGCACTTTGGATGTTGACGCTAACCGCGGGCACCGCTGTTGCCACATCCGCTTATTCGCAAGCCCCGACCGATGCCCAACGAACCGCGATCCGAGCCGAATGTCGCTCGGACTATGAAGCCCATTGTGCGAGCGTTCCGCCTGGCGGAATGGCATCGTTGCAATGCCTGCAGAAAAATATGTCGGGCCTCTCGTCTGGCTGTCAAAGCGCCGTGCGCGCCGTCGGAACTCCGTCGGAAGCCACGGCTCCGTCTGGAGTCAAGGCTCCGTCTGAAGCCAAGGCCGCGCCACCGACAACCCCGGCAAAGACAGAGTCCGAGCCGGCCGTCCCACCCAAGGAAGAGTCTGCCGCGGCTCCTGCCCGGCCAGCCGCAGAGGGCGCGGCTCCGGCCACCGCCAAGGCAGCCACCGCGACAACCAGCAAGCCAAGCAAAGCGAACATTGCGGCGATCCGCACCGCGTGCCGAAGCGACTATTCACGAGTTTGCGCCGGCGTGCCGACCGGTGGCGCCCCGGCACTGCAATGCCTGGAACAGAACAAGTCGAGAGTCTCGGCAGCTTGCCAGAAGGCCGTTGCTGCCGTGAACGGCAGTGTTGCACCACCGACAGCCCGTGGCGCCGCTCCGGCTATCGAGGCGACAGCCGACCCAGCCGCGGTACCCGCGGCGCCCGTACTGGTGCTTCGTCCGATGCGACCGCGCGAAGAACTGTTCGTGCTGCGATCGGCATGCGGCATCGACGCCCGCGCGCTTTGCGGCGGTGTCGCCCCCGGCGGCGGTCGGCTTATGCAGTGCCTGGCGGCGCAGTCCGCCTCGCTTTCTCCGGATTGCCGTGGCGTGTTGTCCGAATTCGCGGCGCAATAATTTACAAGCGCGTCAGATCCTTTGTCTGACTGCGTTGCCTCGACGCGGTTTCTTCTGCGGATTTTTTGATGGCGTCGAAAACCCGCACGGGATAGGATGCCCAATCAACAGTATACTGTCAATCTAGGGAGAGAGGCTTGCGTATCGCCGTCATCGGCGGAGGCCCCGGCGGCCTCTATTTCAGCTATCTCTGGAAAAAGCGCCACCCGGACGCGCACCTCGATCTGTTCGAGCAAAACCCGGCCGGAGCCACCTGGGGCTTTGGCGTGGTGTTCTCCGAACAGGCGCTTGAATTCCTGCGCGCCGACGATCCCGACACGGTGGATGCGATCGCGCCGCGCATGGAGAGCTGGAAGAACATCACGCTCAATTTGCGCGGTGAAAGCGCCGAAATCGACGGTGTCGGCTTTTCCTCGATCGGCCGGCTCGATCTGCTCCAAATCTTGCAGGCGCGCGCGACGTCCACAGGCGTCGCCCTGCATTTCGAAACGCAAGCTTCGCTCGACCAGTTGAGCGGCTATGACCTGATCGTCGCCGCCGATGGCCTCAACTCCACGGTGCGGCGGGCCTTCGAAGGCGATTTCGGCACGTCGCTGTCTTATTCCGCCAACAAATTCGCCTGGTACGGCACCACGAAGCGCTTCGAGACGCTGTCGCAGACCTTCGTTGCGACCGACCTCGGCAGCTTCAATGCCCATCATTATCGCTATGCTTCCGGCATGAGCACCTTCCTCGTGGAATGCGATCTGCCCACCTGGCAGTCTTACGGCTTCGCCGACAAGACGGTCGAGGAATCCAAATCGATCTGCGAGCAGGTGTTCGCCAAAACCCTCGATGGCCATGAATTGATCTCGAATAAATCCGTGTGGCGGAATTTCCCGTGGGTTTGGAACGAGCACTGGTTCTTCAAGAACGTGGTTTTGATCGGCGACGCCCTGCACTCGGCGCATTTCTCGATCGGCTCGGGCACGCGGCTTGCGATCGAGGACGCCATCGCTCTCACCAAGGCGCTGGAGGCAGAACACACCCTCGGCGACGCGCTGGCCCGCTACCAGAGTGAACGTCAGCCCATCGTGAAGAAACTGGTGACGGCTGCACGCACCAGCGCCGACTGGTATGCGAAATTCCCTGAGCATATGAAGCTGGACCTGATGGACTTTGCTTACAGCTACATCACCCGCTCCGGCCGGATCGACGATGCGCGCCTGCGCGCGATGGCACCCGCGTTCATGGCGCGCTACGAGGCGTCGCGGCCACGCTCGGCCGGCGGAGGCAAGCCATGACCTCGTCCACGCCATTGCAGATCGTCGATCAGGTCCCCACTGAGACCGCAGGGGCGCGCGAGATCGGCTTTTCAATTTCCACCGTCTACAACGCGAGCCGCGTTCTCTTCGACAATCTCGCCAGGGGCAACCACGATCGCATCGCGCTAACGGGCCCGCTTGGCGCCGTGACCTATGCCGAACTATGCGCGGAGGCCTCGCGCTGGGGGCATGGGCTGATCTCGCTCGGGCTCACGCGGGGCGATCGCGTGCTGATGTTTCTGGACGATACACCGGCCTATCCAGCCGCCTTCTTTGGCGCGGTCCGCGCCGGTTTCGTCCCGCTGTTGATCAACACGCTGACGCCGCCGGATCTCCTGCAATTTTATCTATCGGATTCCGCTGCGTCAGTTGCCGTGGCCGACGCTGAGTTTTGCACGCGCTTCGACGCGGTCGCCTGCAAGGACACAGCATTGCACACGCTGATCGTCGTCAACGGCGGGGCGTCCGGTCATGCCGTCGCGAAAACGGTGATCGCCAAGGATTGGCTGCCCGGCTTTCCGGCCGACCTGACCGAGGCCGATACGCATCGCAACGAAATGGCGTTCTGGATGTATTCGTCGGGCTCGACTGGAAGACCCAAGGGCATCGTCCATCTGCAGCACGACATGGCCTATAGCGACCAGGCGTACGCGCAAAACTTTCTCAAGCTTACGCCCGGCGACATCTGCTTCTCCGTGCCAAAGATGTTCTTCGCTTATGGCTTCGGCAATTCCGTCACCTTTCCATTCTCGGTCGGTGCAGCGACGCTGTTGCTGCCGGGCCAGCCCAAGCCGCAGACCATTTTCGAGGCGATCGCGCGCTATCGCCCGACCATCTTCTTCGGCCTGCCGACGCTCTACACCGCCCTCACCAAGGCCGAAGGTGCCGACAAGGCCGATTTTTCTTCGCTGCGACTGGCGGTCTCGGCCGCCGAAGTGCTGTCTGCCGAAGTCTTCCAGGGGTGGAACACCCTCACCGGTCTTGAGATCGTGGAGGGTCTCGGGTCCACCGAAGTGCTGCACATCTATCTCTCTAATCGACAAGAGGAGAAAAAGCTCGGCGCCGCTGGCCTTCGCGTTCCCGGCTACGAGATCGCACTGAGAGACAGCGACGGCCACGAGGTCGGCGACGATGTCGAAGGTATTTTATGGGTGCGCGGCGATTCCAACACGCCGCTGTACTGGAACCGGCCGGATAAATCGGCCGAGACCATCCGCGAGGGTGGTTGGATCTATACCGGCGACCGTTTCGTGCGAGACGCGGACGGGTTTTATTTCTTCCGCGGCCGCGCTGATGACCTGATCAAGATTTCCGGGCAATGGGTCTATCCGCTCGAGGTCGAGCTGTGTCTCGCCGAACATCCCGACGTGCGCGAATGCGCGGTCTTTGCCGCCGAACTGCCGGATCGTCGCATGACACTCAAGGCCGTCGTCGTCATGAACCAGCCCGCGGCCGACGAGCGCGAAACGACGAAGCTCCTGCAGGATTTCGTCAAGGCAAAACTCCTGCCTTACAAGTATCCGCGCGAGATCCAATTCACCGACGAATTGCCGAAGACCGGCACCGGCAAGATCGACCGTCAGGCCGTGATGCGGATGTAGCTACCCCGTCAATCCCGTCCCGCCATAAAGCCAGGCGAGATCGTCGTGCCATTCACCTTGCGACTTCGCGCTCATGATGGCGTTGCGCAGCCGCGCATGTTCGCCTGTGGGGTGATAAATGTGTTCGCCGATGACGCGCGAGAGCAGTTGCACCTTTGCGGTGCGCGGAAAGCGTAACTCGCGGTATTTTTCCAACGCGACGGCGTGATCGCTCCCGTGGATGCCCAGCATGTGCGACAGGCAGACGGCGTCCTCCATCGCCTGGCAAGCGCCTTGCGCGAAATATTGCAGCATCGGATGGGCGGCATCGCCGAGCAGCACGACGCGGCCGTCGATCCAGCGTTCGGTCGGATCGCGATCGCACAGCACCCAGAATTTCCAGTTGGTGCCGTGACGGATGATGTCGAGCGCTCGCTCGTGAATATGCGCAAACCCTTTCATCACCTCTTCTTCCGGCACCGGCTTGCCAGCCACCGGCTCCGGCGCATCGTTGTGGCAGGTGACGACGAGGTTGAACACTTTCCAGCCCGACAGCGGGTAATGCACGAGATGGCATTTCACCCCGGCCCAAAGCGTGGCGGCATTCCAGCGCAAATCTTCCGGCATCTGGTCGGTCGGAATCACCGAGCGGTAGGTGGTATGACCGGAGACGCGCGGCTTGCCGTCGCCAACGACTTGCGTGCGAACATTCGACCACAACCCGTCGGCGCCGATCAGGAGCGAGCCGGTGACGCGATCGCCCGACGCCAAGCGCGCCGTCACCGAAGAGCCGTCCTGATCGTAGCCGACGACTTCGGAGCTGACGCGCAGATCGATCAGGTCGCTGTCGCGGCACGCTTTGAGGAAAACGCCGTGCAGGTCACCACGATGCACCACCGCATAGGGGTTGCCGAAGCGTCCACGAAAAGCCTCGCCGAGATCGACATGGCAGATTTCCTGCGCCGTCATCGCATCCATGAGGCGAAGCTGGTCGACATAGACCGCCATATTCCGGGCGGCTTCGCCGACCCCGAGATAGTCAAAGGCATGAAACGCGTTCGGCCCGAGCTGGATGCCGGCGCCGATCTCGCCCAGGGAGGAGGCTTTCTCGAGCAGGATAGAGCGAATGCCCTTTTGGGCGAGCCCCACCGCTACGGCGAGGCCGCCGATGCCGCCGCCCGCGATCAGGACCGGTTGTGTGTCCGCGCCCGCCATCAGCTCGCTTTCCCCAAATGCTCGAGCGCGTCTTCGGCGCGGAGCGGCACGCGCGAGGCCTCGTTGTTGAGATCGACGAGCTGTTCGAGCAGCGTCAGCAGGGTCTTGCGATCGGTGGGCTTGAGCGGCTGCAAGATCCGCGCCTGCACCCGATCGACCGACGGCATGATCTCGCGCAACAGGCTCGCGCCGGCCTTGGTCAGGTACAGAAGCTTGACGCGCTTGTCTTCGGGCGCGGGCTTGCGCTCGACATAGACCTTGGCTTCGAGCCGTTCGATCACGCTGCCAAGCGTCGAACGGTCGAACGCAATCACGGCGGAGAGCCGCGTGGCGTCGATGCCGGGATGGGTGCGGATCGCAATCAGCGCGGCATATTGCACCGGCGTCAGGTCGAAGGCCTTGCACTCCTCGATGAAGATCGCGACCGCGATCTGTTGCATCCGGCGGAATAGATAACCGGGTGCGGTGTAGACCGCATCCATCGTTACGGTGTCAGCTTTATTCGGCATCGGGCTGTCGCTCCGGAGCGGCATCGGTGAACGCCTTGAGTTGTTTCGCAGCCGCTTCCGCCGTGAGCAGGCGGGGGAAAGCGGCGACGTCGACGCCGAAGCGGCGTGCGTTGGCGAGTTGTGGCACCAGACAAAGATCCGCAATCGTCGGCGCATCGCCAAAGCAAAATGGCCCGGCCTCATGCGCGATCAATTTCTCGCAAGCCGTCAGGCCTTCGCGGTTGGCCCAACCGGCCCAGCCCGTCACCTTTTCTTCCGCAATACCAAGCTCGCGCAGTCGCGCCAGGATTTTCAGATTCTGCACCGGATGGATATCGCAGGCGATCGCTTGCGCAAAGGCACGCACCAAGGCGCGGCGCATCGGATCCTTCGGTAACAGCGGTGGGACGGGATGGGTTTCATCCAGCCATTCGATGATCGCGAGCGATTGCGTAAGGATGGCGCCGCCGTCGCCTTGCAAGGTGGGAACCAGGCCTTGGGGATTGATCGCGAGATAATCGGGAGACCGCTGCTCACCCTTGCGCAGATGGTAGCTCAGCTGTTCCGCACTTAAACCCTTCAGGTTCAATGCGATTCTGACCCGATAGGACGCGCTGCTGCGGAAATAGCCGTGCAGCTTCATCGTCGACCTCCCCATTTTATTTTATAACCGGCCCTTAGGGGCGTCATTGACGCTATCCATATTGGCAGTATACTGTCAATCAGGAAACGACAAAGCAACAACAACGATGGGAGGTTGGCTATGGAAGCCGTGGTGAAGACGCCGGAACGCGAGGCGTTCTACAAGAAGATCGACGGCGAAAATCTTTCCGCGCTGTGGAACGTGCTCGGCGATCTCGTTACGCCGGAGCCGAGAAGCGCCTGCCAGCCTCACTTATGGAAATTCGATGCCATCCGCGCCTACATGAACGAGGCCGGCAAGCTGATCACCGCGAAAGAAGCCGAGCGGCGCGTGCTGGTCCTTGAGAATCCGGGACTGCGTGGCCAGTCGAAGATCACGACCTCGCTGTTTGCAGGCGTCCAGATGGTGGTGCCGGGCGATGTCGCGCCGGCGCATCGCCACAGCCAGTCGGCGCTGCGCTTCGTGCTCGAGGGCCGGGGCGCCTACACCTCGGTCGATGGCGAGCGCACCGCGATGTCGCCGGGCGATTTCGTCATCACACCGTCGATGACCTGGCACGACCACACCAACGAGACATCCGAGCCGATGTTCTGGCTCGATGGGCTCGACATCCCCCTGGTGCAGTTCCTTGACGCCTCGTTCGCGGAACATTCAACGGAAGATCAGCAGAAGATCAGCCGTCCTGCGGGCGACAGCTTCGCGCGCTACGGCCACAACCTGCTGCCGGTCGACGGGAAGCGCACATCGAAGACCTCGCCGATCTTCAACTATCCCTATTCCTACACCCGCGACGCGCTGGAAGCCGCCAAGCAGCGCGACGAATGGGACGCATGCCACGGGTTGAAGCTGAAATTCTCCAACCCCGAAACGGGCGATTTCGCCATGCCGACCATCGGCACCTTCATTCAATTGCTGCCGAAAGATTTCAAGACCGCGCGCTATCGCTCGACCGATGCGACCGTGTTCGCGGCGATCGAGGGCAAGGGACGCACCCGGATCGGCGATCAGACTTTCGAGTGGGGACCGCGCGACCTGTTCGTGGTGCCGAGCTGGCGGTGGGTTACGCACGAGGCGGATGCGGATTCGGTGCTGTTCTCGTTCTCCGATCGTCCGGTGCAACAGAAGCTCGATCTGTTCCGCGAGGATCGCGGCAACGCGTGAGGCGCACCGTTGCTCAATCCACGTCATTGCCTGCGACAAACGCGAAGCGTTTGCGCAAGGGAGCAAAGCGACGAAGCAATCCAGAACTTTTCTGCGGCAAGACTGGATTGCTTCGCTAACGCTCGCAATGATGGCCTAAACCGGCATCGAGATTCGCGAAAGCTCGGCATGATCAGCGCTAAATCGAAAAGCATTATTCCGACGTTGGCCGGCCTTCTGATGAGCGCCGTTACAGTTGTGTTTGCATGCACTCCCGCGAGCGCCGTGGAACAATGCCGCTTCATCCAGCCCAAGCCGGAGCGCGAAGCCTGCTATCAGCGGCAGGACGCTGAGCTCGCCGCGAAACGTAAGCCGGCGGAGCCGCGCCGTGACCCGACCATGGAAGCGCTCCAGCAGATGAAACAAGAAGACCAGGCGCTGGACCGGCAGATCCACAGCATTTGCCGCGGCTGCTGAGCTTTCTACAGTCGTTCCTGCGAAAGCAGGGACCCTACGCCGCGGCCCGTCGACCAAGCGATCGGAAGCCGACTTCCTAAAGCAACGTGTATTGGTGGTTATGGGTCCCCGCGTACGCGGGGACGACATCATTCCAGTGATCAATTAGAGCGCATCGACCCAGCCGGCGAACCCATCGAGAATTTCGTTCATCACCTCGCGGTCGTTGCGGCCCGAGCGCGCGAGCACGTGGAAGGAATGATCGGCGCCGTCCACCAGATGCAACCTCGCCTGCGATCCCAAACGCTTCACCACGCCTTCGATCAGCGCCGCTTCCGCGAGGCTGTCGCGTGTGCCCTGGAGAAACAGCATGGGGATATCGATCTTGACGAGATGATCGGCACGGTCGGTGGAAGGCTTGCCGGCCGGATGCAGCGGGAAGCCAACGAAGGCAAGCCCGCGCACGCCGGGTAGTGGCGCTGCCGCCTGCGCCTGCGACGTCATACGGCCGCCGAAGGATTTTCCGCCAGCGATCAGAGCAAGGCCCGGAAAAATTTCCGCGGCCTTTGCCACGGCCGCGCGCACCGTGGCCTGCGCAATCGCCGGCGGGTCCGGGCGCTTGCTGCCTTTTTCCATGTAAGGAAATTGATAGCGCAACGTCGCGATGCCGCGTTCGGAGAGGCCGGTCGCAAACGCTTCCATGAACGAATGCGCCATGCCGGCGCCAGCGCCATGGGCAAAAACGAAACAGGCGCGCGGTGCCTCAGGCCGATGCAGCAGCGCCGAGACCGCTCCGGGCTTTCCGGTGTCAAACGAGAGTTGTTTCGCGTGAACTGTCATTCAATCTCAGCCGCGGCGGATCAGCGCCGATATATTTCCGGCGTCAATCTTGTGCCGGACCGCACCCGGCAACTGCAGCGCATCCAATGCCTTGATGGTTTCGCGCACCAGGTAGCTACCGCCTTCGGCATCGAACGGAAAGTCGCTCGCGAACACCACCTTGTCGGCACCGAAATAGTCGAGCCCGCATCGCATGGCGCCGACCGCACCCGAGAGCGCGGTGTCGGCAAAGAACATCTTGAAATAGTCTTCTGGACGCCGCTGCAGCGGCCCCGGCAACAGGCCGGCGTCGGCGGGAGGCGTGCGCGAACCCATCTCCAATCCCCAGCCCTGGATAATGCGGCCTTCGAAGTAAGGAATCATCGCGCCCATGTGGTGGGTGATGATTTTCAAATCCGGGTGGCGGTCGAACAGGCCGGAAAACACCAGCCGCGCCATGGCGACAGAGGAGTCGTAAGGCCAGCCGAAACACCACCAGATTTCGTAGCGCGACTTCGTCTCGTTCGGATAATCCGGCAAGGGCCCACGGATCGGGTGCAGCCAGATCGCAAGATGTCGCCGCGCGATCTCGGCAAACACGGGTTGAAAGCGCGGATCGTCCAGCGGTACGCCGCGCATATGGGTACACAACTGAAAGCCCACCGCACCGATCGTCTCGGCCCGCGCGATCTCGGCCAGCGCCGCCTCGATATCGTGCAACGAGAGGGCTGCGGCGAACGCCTGAAAGCGATCCGGATGACGAGACACGAGTTCCGCGAGCCCATCGTTCATGAGGCGCATCAGGTCGACCGCGGCTTGACCATCGGTCAGATCCTCGATCGCCGGCATCGAGGGAGTGAGCAATTGGCGGTAGCCCGCAAAGCTATCCATCAGTCGAAAGCGGTGATCGAGATCATAGAGCGGTTTCAATTCAAGCCAGCGCTTGAGCGGCCCCGCCGCGTTTGCCACGGTTTGAAGCTTCGCAAAATACGCCTTTGGGAAAATATGGGTCCAGGCGTCGATCCGATCAGGCATGTGGGGTTCTCACCGGGACCCGCGCGGCCGCGATCGATCCCTGATCTGGAGGAGGAAATTACTGGAAATGACATGAAAAAATGGCGATCCCGGCATGACTCGAACATGCGACCTACGGTTTAGGAAACCGTCGCTAACTGGCGGCTTCATACCAGAATGAGCGAGCGCTCGCCAGTCTTTGAACGAAGACTTCTCATTCGCCGTCTTCTTGAATGCGTTTTTCATCGGCCAGCGCTTTTACCTGGCCAGGCGTTTCTGTGACCAGCCATGGTCTTTGCAGCCCTGACCAATCCACAACTCGCGGATCGAGGGAAACAAGCGCTTTTGCGCCTCTCTCTCGGTCGGCCTGAAGTGGCGGTTCGATAATGTATTTTATGCTGCTCGCTCGAATATGCAGTTCGCCGCTTAGTGAATGAAGGGTGATAAATTTAGTGTCGAGCTGGAGCTCCGTTAAGAAATTCTCCGGGGGAGTCGTTGATCGAAAGCGGGATTTCAGCAATGCCCCAAACGTGTGGCGTCAATGCCCCCCGATTAACTTCCGAATTTCCCCGAACAGGTTTAAGCGTTACGGTCAAACTGTAAGTAGGCGCTACTGCCGTCACTTTGTTCGGATCGAAGATATAGGTGGTTTGATTTTCACCTAGCTTCATCGCCGCAAGAGGCGGCAACTTGGCTGCATTGGCCACGACCGGCATGATGAGCGCAGCGAACAGGATGGGCGTGGCGAATTTCGATTCCATTGCCGTTCCCCATATCTGGGTTTGATACGCAAGATGCACAGGTTTGCGGCCAGCTCGCGGCGCATCTAACGTGGCGAGTGATGGCGCAAATGGTACTGCTTGATCCAGCGGCCCAATCGCGTGCGCGGCTGATAGGGAATGTGGGCGACGTAGTGCACCCATTCATAATGCAGGATCGCCAGCATCATGCCGAACAGCGTGGACGCTGAAGCGTCGGAGCCGCCGGCCATGATGATCGTCCCAAATAGAGCACAAGCGAAATTGACAGGTCGGAGACGCATCCTTTTGCCTCGATGCTGGTGATGACCCCATCGTGCATAAGCGCTGACCTAAAGTCCGTTCCAATGCTGAATACATTGCCGGCCGGATCTTCACGCCAATCAAGTGGGCGACCGACCCAGACCTCAACGGGAAGTTCGACGGACGATGATCGAGGCGTGCCGGTTCAGCGTCCGCCTGCTCCCCGGCCATCCGAAAGCTTCACGCAGCGCAAAACATGCTCACAGGATGATGCTAGGATTTCTAATACATTGGTCACATTGAAGCAGATTCACCTGCTTCGCGGAAATCTTCCAATCGCCGTCGACATTCCTGAAGCGGTGCCCGGCCCATCCAGCGAGGGTACGAGTTTCGTCGTCCCAGAATTCGTTGATGAGAAAATTGGAACGCACGAGCTTTTGTCCGGGGGTCGGGCAATCGAACACCTCGACGTTCGACACCATTCGAACGGTGCGCGATGAGGGGGCTTGCGACCAAGCAAAGCCGGTCGACAGGCGATATACCCGGTCCCCGAGCCTGCGCCGGTCATCGAACATAACGGCAATCTCGCGTCGCGGGTCACCGCCGTTCGGCGTACTCGGCACCCAGTAGAAGCATTCATCGGTATAGCTCGCCATCCACGCGGCGAAATCTAGTCCGTCGAGGAGACGGGCCTCGCGTTCGATCAATCGCCGAAAAACGTCGCGCTCGGCGGGATCCTCAACGGTAGGTTCCTCGGTTCTGATACGTTGGAAATCCGCGATGAGTTGCCGATACGCCGCGTCGTCGACATAATAAGAATAACGCGCCGGGTCGCGGCTGAGGGCGGCTGTGCTCATCTCTAGGGCTCCCGACGAATGGTAAGTTTCGGTTGCGTCTTCATCAGACGCTTCCATTCTTTGATGTATTCCCGCATGAAGATCTCATCGGTCGCGGGTCCTTTAAGCGTTCCGTCGTCCAGCTTTTTGATGCGCCCGGGGATATCGGAGCCCCGGTTCATATAGATCCATTCGTCTTCCTGGCAGCGAAGCCCGCGCTGGATTTGCTCGAAGTTTGTGACGTCGTCCACCTCGCCGAAGTTCGGGAATCCCTCCTGCGTGCGCATGCGAAGCGTGTTGATGTCGTTCAGGACCTCCGGCCCCATCGTTCCGTCGACGTCCTCGATTTTGGTCCCGTACCAGATGGTATCGGTCTCCTCGAGGGAGATCGGCTGGAAGACCTGGATATGGTTGCCTAGCAGCGAGAGATTGGGAAAGATGTTGATGTTGACGGGTTCCGATCCCGCTAGATCCAGAAACGCTTCGGCCTTTTCACCAAATTGACGGCGCAGCTTTTCGGCAACGTGCTCCATTCCCGGGTGAAGCGACTCGATCGCCCAAAGACCGCCGAGGCGTGGCTGCAGGTTCGGCCGCTTGTCCTTGAAATGATGTCCGTTGCCCATGTATTGGATGTACATCGGCTGCTCGTCGGGCGAATCCTTGTAGTAAGACATGCCCTTCTGGGTCGCCTCGTCCTGAAACCGGTTTTCCGTTTCGAGCAGCGAACGATGCGAATACAGCACGTGGTACCCATCGCCCGAGTTATCATACGCCAGCTTCCAGTTACCCTTGTACTTGATGCGATTGGCCTCGCAGACAATGATCTTTCCGCCGGGGTTGCGGTCGATCCACTCATCCATCGGTCGCTTGATTAATCCCAGATGATCACTGAGTGGAGGAAGGGCCTCATTCAACGTGCCGAAGATGAACCCCCGATAGGATTCGACGCGGGGGAGTTGTGCCAAGTTGAACTTTGAATCCTTGGCGGGATTTTCCGCGTATCCATCCGGCCACGGCACTCCGCGCAGCTTGCCGTCGTTCTGAAAATTCCAGCCATGGTATGGGCACTGGAACGCGCGCTTGTTGCCCTTATCGAATCGGCAGAGTGTCGTTCCCCGGTGCGTGCATCGATTGTAGAGGGCGCGGATCACACCTTTATCGTCTCGCGTCATGATCAACGGACGCAGGCCCAGCTTTGCCGTGATGTAGTCGTTGTTGTTCGGGATCTGGCTCTCATGGGCAAGGTAGACCCAGGTGCCGCCGAAGATGTATCGCATCTCGGCGTGGAAGATCGCGGGATCCGTGTATAACGATTCGTGCACGCGGTCTTCTTGAACCAAGTAGTCCCAGTCGTACGCGCCGGTACTAAGTTCAATTTGCGTCATGGGTCGAAACCTCGAGAGGGACGTATTCGATTTTGCTCAAAAGAAGTCGAAGTATTCGTTCTGCTCCCAGTCCGTGACCTCCTCGCTCGTCGGATCCAGGCCGTTCGCTTTCACGAATTCTGTGAAGCGATCGGATTCCTTGCGCTTGAGCGCGAGATAGTGGTTCACGAACAATTCGCCCATTTCTCGCCGGAATAATTCAGAATTGTCGAGGCTGTCGAGGGCGAGAGGCAGGCTTTTGGGTAACTTGGTCGTATCCGCGCTGTACGGATCGGTGGCCGGCGCTCCAGGGTCGAGCGAGTTGTCGATCCCGTCGAGGCCGGAAATGATTTGCGAAGCGATGTAGAGGTACGGATTGGCCGACGGCTCTCCCAACCGGTTCTCGATGCGAGATGCGTGATCGCCGACCTCGCCTAATACTCTCAGCATGACACCGCGATGGTCCGTTCCCCAAGTAAGCCGGTCGGGGGCGAGCGAGTTCGTGCGAAAGCGCCGGTAGGCATTGACCGTTGGATTGGCGAACACCGCGGCTGCAACCGCGTGGTTCAGCAAGCCTCCCAAATAAGCTTTCCCAAGCTTCGAGAGCGGCTCGCCTGATTCCGTCGGCGTGAAAACGTTCCCACCCGTATCAGCGTCGACCAGGGACTGATGCAGGTGCCATCCGCTGGAGTAGAGACCTTTGAGCTTCGGCCGGCACATGAAGCTCGCCAGGTAGCCCATGCGGCGGGCGATTTGCCGAGTGGCTGTACGGAAAAGCAACATACTGTCGGCGGCGCGAAGCGCATCGGTTGGTCCGAAGGTGCATTCGACCTGACCGGGACCCCACTCGTTCTCAAATGACCGTACGGGCAGCTCCAGCGCCTCGTACGCGCTTGCCAACGCCGCGATCGGCTCGTGCATCAGGTCGAAGTTAGTCTCCGAGTGAAACGAGTATCCCGGCTCGACGGGATATGCGCGCAATGCGCGTCCCTTGATCCCAGGTGAGCCGAGGTGTTCTTCGGTCAGGTGATCTTCCGCAAGCCGCAGCAGATACCACTCCACCTCCAAACCGACGATGCAGCGCAGACCGCGACCTTTCAGGCATTCAAGTTGCTTTCGCAACACGTGCCGGGGCGAAAAATGGAATGGCTGCCCCGAACCAAAGTAGTCGTCGCAAAGAATCCAAGCGACGTCTGGCTCCCACGGCAAAACCCGGAACGTATGCGGGTCCGGAACGACGGTCAGGTTGGGCGACCCCGTCATCTCGTGCAATCCCATGCCGCCGCCGCGAGAGAAGGACGAGAAGACGCGAGCACCCGACGCGTCGAGCGTCGCAGTCGCAACGTTGATGTTGTAGCCGTTCTTCAAAGCGCCAAGGAAGGCTTTAGCGGTCACGGTTTTCGCGCGTGAAGCCCCATGCGGGTCGCCCCACGCCACACGCACCAGCTTGATGCCGTCGCTCTCGATCCGACCGATCACCTCTTTGGATAGCTTAAACTGTTCGTCGGTCCATAGGCCATGCTTTTCGATGAAGCCGGAACCGCTCGACATGGAGACCTCTGATCGGCATGGGCCGAAGTTTGGAATCTTGGTATGATCGCTCTGAGCGTAGATTAAAGAGATGCATATCCGCAACATCGTTTACACCGGGCGCTGCTCCTGAGGAGTGTCGCTACGAGATCTGTGGTTCGAGCAGCGGAAACGGTGCAGTAAAGTGTCTCGTTTTACTGAGTGAAAAAGCCCGTACGTTATCGAGCCTTCACCGAGTGAGTTTTATCCAGTTTAGAAACAATCTTGGCGCTTGGTGAATGCGAGCGCAAAGAATGCACTTTAACCACCATTAAGTGCCAAACCTTTTGACGCGATCCGCTTACATTACGGTGGCCTGCGCCGACCTCAACCAAGCGGCGACGCTTTTTACAGCGCACTCAGACGGATACCTCGGGGGTCGTGCTGGGAAGTTTTCATCTTGTGAGGAAAAGGGACCGATTCAACTCAATCGCGTGGCCTTATCTGAAGCTCCAGCAAAGCCATTCTCTGCAACGTCGCTGGGTCTCGCTCGCCTTCCTTGGCCGTTCGCAGGATGGTCTCTGCTATCGATTGCAAGTGCCCGGAACTGACGGGAACCGGCAGGGTCTCCACCGCCGCCTCCAGTGCATCCTTCATCAGCTTTATCGTCTCGGGCGGAAAACTCGCGTGCGGAAACTCTTTCATCTGGTCAGCCCTCCTCTGCGGTTCGCGAACTAAAAAGACGCAACCAACGCCGATCGACTGAACGATTGCTGTGTAACGAAGTAAGCGTCGACGGCGTCAGCCGTTCCAGGTCAGGCAGCGCAAAGATTGAGCATCCGCGTTGTGAACCATTGCTCCGGCCGGCTCTTGGTCCTGGGGCGAACAGATTTGTACTGGATCGCAACATGCCGAAGCAAACCGATCGAATCGACTCGGTTCATAGCCGGGCGATAAGCGGCGAGATCGCCGAGAGGTTGCGCGCTCATTATCGAATGACCCATCGCCGCTGCCGGCCTTTCTCAGGCACCGGCTCGATCAGCTTCGCGAATTGGAAGAGCAGTCTCCCTCGATAGTACCGTCCATGAAGGGTGATCGCTTTTAGCCCCATTAGCGTTCCAGTCTGATTGCGTGGCAAACAGTCCTGCTCGTCCCAAGTAGGGTAAACGCCTTTGGAAGAGAAACTCAAATCAATCGCCTCGTAGTGGACGATGACCAGATGCAGCGTGACGAGGTGGTCATGCTTCTGCGAAGCGCGGATATCCAAGTCATCCAGTGCGAGAGTGGCGAGGCGGCGGAACTGTTCCTTGAGAGAGTCGGCGGATGTCTTTGCCTGATGTTCGCCGACGTGGAACTTGCGGGAAGTATGACTGGCTCGGAGCTGGCGACCATGGCTAGACGCGGCTTTCCTAATTTGAAGATTATCGTCACGTCCGGGCGAAGTCGCCCCGACCTTCCGGATGGAACGACGTTCATGCCGAAGCCCTGGGGGGCTTTGGATATCGTTCGAGAGGCTGAATTGTCGCCCTATTAAATCGAGCTCGCGGCGCCAGATAGACCTGACCCAAAATCGAAACCAAGGACGTCAGAACGGTGGGATCGATACAGGAGATCGAGACAAGTTATCCCGAACTGCGAGCCTTCGCATCGCTGCGTCTCCCCGTAAAAATTCGGTCTTGGCTTAAGCGACCGAATCTCGTCATGTGGCAAGGGGCTCTGGAGAACAAGAAAATGAAGCATCCCCTTCTCTTCAACCCGTTTCATTCGAGACAGGAGCAACTGCCGGAACGCGCGCAGGAAGCTCGGCGACACGCGGGTTTGTCAGTGCAAACGACGCCGGTCTGCGGTCACTGCCGCTCCGATGACATCGTTTCAGATGCGACGGTGCAGTGGAGCAACGAGCATCAGGAGTGGGAACTGGCCGACACCTTTGCCAAGCCGGCGCACTGCAATAGCTGCAACGTCGCCTACGAAATCGTCCGGCTGCCGCTGAATTAGGTCGCAAGGTAAAAAAGCACCCTGATTTTTCCAAACGAGCCGCGGTAATGCCGGTTCCCCTAGGGGGCATTACTCTCTGGACGACGGTAATAAGTTGTTTTTTGCGAAGCTTTGGTCGACCATGGAGGGCCCTTGAGGCACCCCGTTCTCTGCATTTCGAGTTCTGATCGATGTGGAAAGGCATTCTCGCAACGCTGTTCGTTTTATTCGGCGTCAGCGCAGTTTTTGCTCTGAGGTCCACCAGTCGAGACGCTTTGGCCGAATTGGCCGCAGCGGCACCTCTGCATTCGACGACAGCTCATCCGTCCCATGAGGCTTTCGAAAACTTTGAAGTGAACTCGAGCGCAAAGGCCGACAGGCTGCCCGTCGTCGTGCCTGGCGACGAAGCAAAAAAAGTAGTGCTCGAGCCGGTTCAAGTCTCCAGCAGCCAAGCCCAGGCGGCAAAGGCTCCGATCACTAGCTGGCACTGGCATGCCGGCTCTAGCAAGATCACTCGCAAATAAGAGCAGGCGTAATACTGATCGCCTGCAAGGGCGTTATTCGGTCGCTGCTAATCGTGCTTCTGCCGACGATGCCCCAATACCAGCGGGCGATGACCCGGTCTGGTAGACCGCAGGCCCGTTTTATATCAGGCAGATTTTTTCCCCAAGCCAGCCCTGTAAGGTCCCTGTCAGCAGACGCCACTAGGCTGGGCCATGGCAACGATCGGCGATTGGCTAACTGGTAACTTTGATTTTTTTGGACCCACTATCCAAAATTGGATGGTCGCCGTCCCTGCCATCATCGCAGTCAGCATCATAGTGGCATGCTGGAGCCGCTAGTATGGAACCTGGTCCTGCTGAAACTGCAATCCTACAGTGGCTCGCTGCGGCCGGAGCAATCGCGATAGCTTTCTGGTTGGGGTATGTTGCTCACTATGAATTTGGCATTTCCTTGCAGGAAATTCGCATCGTCGCCGCGATTGTCGCCTCGACTATCGGAGCGCTGCTGAATATTTCGGACGCAAACTACGTAAACCTAAATGATCGGCTCATTGTTAGAGGCTCACGTCAGGTAGGCGAGCTGCCTGATACTGGCCAACGGAATAACAACCGACCGTCGGCAAGATAGCCTCCCAGTAAGGCGTCTCAGTTGCGGCCTCTTTGAGGTCCATCCCCCGAAATCTCCAACCCCCCGGCAGCTCGCCTCCCAGCGCGATCGGCAGAGGTATGAGGCAGCGCTGCAGGCCTCGTCCGCTACGCGGCGACCCCTGTTTCTGGCACCTGAAAAAGCACAGCGCCGCCAAAGCGAAGCTTGGCGGCGCTAGGTTATATATTAGTCGCTGAAGCGCTCAGAGTGGTTGACCGACACCGACCTTGGCAGATTTGTAGACGTCGCCGCCGTCAAAGCTCATCTTGACTTGGGAGACGTCAAAAGTTTGCAGGCTGCTGCAGCCTGCAACGGTCAAAAAGATCAGCAAGACGAGGGCTGTCCGCATATGCGCGGTCAAGTTAGTGCTTGCCCTTCACGGGCACACCTTCAGCCCTCAACTCCTTGATGTCAGCATGAATGTCATGCTTATCGGCAAAGATGTCATGCTTATCGGCAGCGATGTTCGCCGCATCTTTGGCGGCAGCTAGAAGGTGCCCGTTTGCTACTGCGTTGTTAAATTCGGCCTTCTCTGTTTTCAGATTTGTATAATCAGTCTTGAGGTCTTTGTAGTCGTGCGACAGGTCCTTAAGTTGCTTAGAAATTTCGCCCCAGTTCTTGCCTGCGTCTTCCGCAAGCGCCGGTGTCACTGCTATGCAAACCAACGCCGCTCCAACTGCCAACTTTCTCAACATGTCTCGCCCTCCGCAATGAATGGAAATAAGCCATCTGCACTAACAGAGTCGTTCAAGATCGGCTGTGACCGATTTGACACGATAGATAGCAAAGCCGCTTGACTTTCTTCCTTCCGATGGGCGCACGCTTGAGAGAGTGAGGCATTCGCAAGTGCGCTCGGACTCGCTGCTCGGTAACACCCGAATTCCGCCAATGAAAACAAGGCTACGGTGGGAATGCCTCTAGAAGGGCGCCAATGCCTGCGTCTACGGCGAAATGAAGGCCGGGAGATAGTTGTCACCACAATCCCCGGCCGCTGGTTCAGAAACGGCTAGCCCGTTTGGGGCCTAAGCATAGAAAAGACGTTGGCAGATCTTGCCGCTAGCCGCCAGCGGTTCCATTGACGTCAGCCAACCGCTGATACTCAACGGGCGCCCTTTAACGTGCAGGATGTGTTGCAGGTAGTAGCGACGCCACGGTCGCATCGCGTACAGACTGCCACGCACTGTTCCAAAGACCTGGGATTGTAAGCGTGATAGAGGCTTTTGGCGCAGCTATTTGTGGACCCCGTCGCGTCGACGTCGGGGGAGCACGCGCTTAGAACGGAAGCCAATGCTACCAAGGCGGCAAATCGCTTCATGATACCTCTGAGTCAGCAAAGCCCTTCAGGATGCTGCCCTGATTGGTCGATTCTCGCTAGCCAAACCGAGCTGGTGCCGTGCGAGCCGCGCGCCGGCGTCGTGTATGTTATGTAACAAGTCGGGTCGCGCCGGCATCTCCGTCGTCACTGATGATTATTCCGCACGCAGCGGGCAGTAGCCAGCACATTAATCAGCTATCCGTGGCACCAGTCACTCGAAGTGATACGTGCTTTCGCCCCTGTCGGTCACTATCCGGACCCTCAGCGGATCGCAGAGCGATATGACGTAGCTCACGTCCCCGAAGTTCATCGTGGTGTCCTTCGGGCCGTTGACCAGGACGCAGTCGGAACGGCCGTTGACGGTCACGTCCCTGATCGCGACCGGCTGCTCGCCCAGCGACTGGACCTTCAACCGCTGAGCTGTCGGCTGCTGGCATCGGCCGCCCGGGCAGTCCAGAGCCGGGATCATGAAGTACCCGTACTCGACCTTGAACTTCGGCCCGGTAGTCGATGCTAACGATCCGGCCGGACCGTGTATCCCGTCGCGCAGGTAGCTTATCCCGAATAGGGTCACCAGTATCCCGACCAGCGTGAGCGTGGCCCCGAGCTTTGTTGGCGTCGTCCTGATAGCAATAGCCATCCTTAACCCCCCGTTTCCCTGTCTAAAAACCGTTTGAGGCGTTAAAGCCGTGGGCTAATAAACCACAGGCTGGTTGGGTCGTACATGGACCTTCGCCAGCTTTTCGCGACCAACCTTCGGCGCATCCGCCACCAGCGGAAGCTGTCCCAGGAAGGGCTTGCCCACGACGCCGGGGTCGACCGCGCCTACCTGAGCCGCGTAGAGCGGGGCGTGACCCACGTGGGCTTGGAGATCATCGGGAAGCTGGCCGAGGTGCTGGAGGTGGACCCGGCCGAGTTCTTCCGGCGATCAGTCCGCTCCGAGGGCCGGAAGAAGGCTGACTGAACTCTCCGGCCTCGGGGCCGAGCTCACCGGTCATCCGGAGTTAGCCGGCCTTGGCATGTACGGGAGTTGCCTCCCGGTTTACGGTTCCTCTCGACAGGGGCGGGAGGCAGCCATGGACATCGGGCGCAGGGAGTTACTGGCCGGGGCAACCAGTCTGGGTCTCGCGACCATGGTCAGATCGCCGGGCGCGATCACTGTCCGGGCCGAATACCTGATCGCAGAAGCTCCTCGATGGCACCCACTGACTCGCTCACTGCTCGACCGCGCCAATCGAGCCGGGCAACAGCTCGATCGATCCCGCGTGGAGCGCCTCATCCACGAGCTCGCCGGCGAGCACGGTCGACCGGTTATAAAATGGATGGACGCTCCGGGCCGTGCATTCGAGTACCTGCTCCGGTATCCGCTGGACGAGCTCGCGCAGATGCCGACGGCGCAGTTCTGGTCCTACCCTCCAACCATTTCGGCCGCGAGCGAAGACGACCAAGAGCGCTCAGTTGGACTCTATTTGCACGCCACTCGGGTTTTGAAGGTGGAGGAGCACGGCCGCGCGCTGCTGGCGCCGCAGCTGTTCCACAAGGCGCAAGCCATCGCGTCGCAGCCACTTCCCGAACAGGTCCTTGAGGCCAGAGCGGTCGCGGCCGAGATCGGCTGGATCGAGACTTCATTGCCGGGAGCTGCGGCCGGTGCGATCCGTGCCGTGGAAGACCTGCTCTCGGTGGGATGTGCCAAGGGCTCGATGCAGATCTATCATCAGTTGATGGTGTTCGAGGCGTTCGAGTGCGGCCTGCTAGCCACGTGGGAGACGCCGGACGAGCTGGGTCGGAACCAGTCGAGCTCGCGGCGATGTCCTTTCTAAGCGGGCATCCTAAGGCCCCCCGGGCATTCAGGCTCAACTTCGACGTCATGTAACGCGTCAATGCCGCCGTGCCGGCGCGCACATCCAGAGTTTCGAAGCTTTTAATGCTCTAAAAATTAGCATTGTAACGAAGCTAACTTATGTTAGCTTTTTCTGACACGGCGAGGATGGGGAGATAGGAATGTTTCTCTACAACGCTTGGTATGTAGCCGCTTGGGGTACAGAAATCGGCGAAAAGCCGATGGGTCGGACGTTGCTCGAAGAGCCGGTGGTTTTCTATCGGCGGTCCGATGGTCAGGTCGTTGCGTTGGAAGACCGTTGCTGCCACCGAGGCATGCCGCTGTCCTGCGGCCAGGTATTCGGGAATAACATCCGCTGCGAGTATCATGGCATGGTTTTCGATGGTGGAGGAAACTGTGTCGAAATACCCGGCCAGCCTCTCATTCCAAAGAGCGCCAGGGTCCGCAGTTTTCCCGTCGCCGAGCGCGATGGCCTGATTTGGATTTGGATGGGCGACGCCAACCTTTCGGACCCCGCTGCAATTCCGAGCTATCCTTGGCATGCGCGATGGCCGCACAAGGACAAAACGGAGCGGATCCTTTGCAACTATCTGCTCCTCTCCGACAATCTCCTCGACCAGACCCACGCCGCCTACGTTCACAAGTCGACGCTTGCAAGTAACGTCGACGCCTACGAGCGCGCTGAGATTAAGATCACCCCGACCGAAGACGGCGTAAAGTTCATTCGCTGGATGCTCAACTGTCAGCCGCCAGGCATCTACGCCAAGGCTGTGAAATTTAGGGGTCGGGTGGATCGCTGGGGTGAATTCGAATATGTCGCGCCTTCGTGCATCCTGCAATTTACCGGCGCCCGCGACGTCGGCGAAGGAGCCTACGAAAACGACGACCGCGACGGAGGCTTTGGTCTGCGTATTTTCTACGGCATCACACCGGAGACCGAGCACACAAGCTGGTTCATCTGGTCAGCGGCCAATGGCCACCGTCAGAATGAACCGGAAGCAACGGAGGAATTGTTCAGAGAAATCGAACGCGCATTCAAGGAAGATGAGGACGTACTAGTCGCCCAGTATGCGACCCTGCGCAAGATCGGTGATCGACCGCTGATAAACATCGCCTCGGATGGCGCCCGTGTCCACGCGCGGCTTGCGCTCGAACGGAAGATCGCAGAGGAGCGGGGTATTCCCCGCGAACAGGTCATCACTCTGGCATGAGATCGACGCCATAAGGAACGTCTAGGGGAAACATCCATGATGTTTATGCGCGCTTTGATATTCGGACTGACTACGAGTTTGATGTTTTCCGGCGAGATTCGCGCTGCGGAAAACGGACCAGGAGTGACGGACAGCGAGATATTGATTGGCCAGACCAATCCTTACAGTGGCCCTCTGTCGGCCTATGCCACGCAGGGCCACGCGCAGGCCGCTTACTACAAAATGGTCAACGACCAAGGCGGGGTGAATGGTCGAAAGATCAAGTTGATCTCGCTCGACGACGCTTATTCGCCGCCGAAGACAGTGGAGCAGCATCGGCGTCTAATTGAGAGCGACGAGGTATTTGGAATTGTCGGAACGATGGGAACACCCACGAACTCCGCCATCGTCAAATACGTCAACAGCAAAGCCGTGCCGCATATCTTCCTGGCTACCGGCGCGTCAAAATGGGGCGATGTCGCCAGCTATCCATGGACGATGGGATGGTATCCAACCTATCGTTCCGAAGGCATGATCTATGGAACGTACATACGGGATACGATCAAAGACGCCAAAATTGCCATCCTGTCGCAAAATGACGATTACGGAAGGGATTTCGTTTCGGGTTTCAAAGCAGGCTTGGGCGAAGCCGCCAATAAGCTCATCGTGAAGGAACTCACCTATGAAGTTTCGGAGCCGACCATCGATTCCGATATCATCACGCTGAAGGCCTCAGGGGCGAATGTATTGTTCAGCGCGGTTACGGCCAAAGCCGCAGCGCAGACCATCAAGAAGGCGGCCGAACTCGACTGGCACCCTACACATTTCCTCGTGCAGAACGCCAATTCGATAGCAACGGTGCTGACGCCTGCCGGCCTCGACCATTCGGTCGGAATTATTTCTGCCGCCTACGTCAAAGACCCCTCTGATCCTCAGTTCGCCAATGATCCCGGCATGAAGTCGTATCTCGCTTTCATGAAGCAGTATTATCCGGAAGGCGACGCTAAGGATCCGCAAAACCAGATCGGCGTGTCGATCGCCGCAACCTTCGTGCAGGTTCTGCGGCAGTGCGGCAGCGACCTTTCCCGTGAAAATCTCATGAAGCAAGCAAGCAATATTAAAGAGCTGGAACTACCGTTGCTTCTGCCCGGTATCAAGCTGAACACCAGCCCGGATGATCATTATCCAATTGAGCAACTGCAACTCGTCAAGTTCGACGGCAAGGCCTGGCAGCCCTTTGGTCCTGTATTGGGTAGCCACTGATCGCGACAATCAGCTAGTAGTCTCTGTCCCGCATAGGGGCCGGAAACCTCACGTAGAGGACGCTAATCGCCCATGCATAACGGTCGGCAGCAAGAAGCCGAAGTTACCCAGTAAAAACCTCGCCAGTCGGTTGCCTTGCTGAGGTGTGAACGGCATGCGGCAGGTCAGCCGGAGGAAAGAGCCCCGGAGACAGCGGGGTTGCGCGCATGCTGGTGCTCACGGCCAGTGCAGCCGATCTACTTGCAGCGAAGCTATAGAAGGAGGACGCGATCTAGAATGCCGTTTCTCGCGCTTCGAAAACGATCAGCGGCATGAAATGGTTCGAGGTCTCACCGACGAGGGGACACATCGAGGACGGGTCCGTTCGTCACTACCAGGTCACGCTGCGCGTCGGTTTCACGATAGAGGATTGACGTCCGCTGCGTCCGCGCTCTTCAAGCCGTTAGCGCTACAGATTTCGGGCCGTACTTTGGCCGCTTACCTTCAGCGACGGGCGACCAGACTGATTATCTTCCGCTTCTCGTGATGTCCGTTTATCGGGTGCCGGGGCAAAGCGGAAGTCGCGTGGATAGAACGCCACTTCTGCTTTTGACGACCCACAACGGACATCAGCGCTGGTGCGACGAGTAGACGTCGTACTACGACGTCAATCGCGGAGCGCCTTCAAGAGGGCCCGTGCTACGGCCGTGTGGCCCGACGCGCTCCAATGGCCGTCGGGAAGAAGATGAGCCGGATCGGCGGCCAGCGTGTCGTCAAGATCGATGCAGACGTCAGCAAATTTGCAGAAGATCGTTGAGGACAGGCCAAGCTTCGGTTCGAGCAGGTCGCGGGTGCCTTGATGGGCCAAGACCACTTTCACGCCGCGCGGCACTTCTTCACGAATTCGACCGAGCATGAAACGGATAATCTCGATCGATTGACTGGGATCCAGGTTCTCGGGAACCGTCGGCTCGATAGATCTTGCGACGACCCTAGCCACGAGGGACCAGTCGCTCCAGCGTTCCCACAGGCCGATACGCGGCGGGCGGAGAACATATGAGCCATTCGCCTTCTCGACGTAGGGCTTTGCTCGGCCGAAGAAACGCCGTCTCAATACATCGAAGTAATCGCTCTGATTTAGCACGATCAATACCGTATCGCCCGGTTCCAAAAGGTATTTCCAGTTTCGGAAAGCCACGTACTCTTGGTCAGTGCCGTAGCCCATGGTGCCCGTGTTTATGATGCGTGCATCATGGAGGAAGGAAAGCACTTTGACATCGAAGCGATCCTTGATGTCTATGCCTTCGCCGAAAGACAAGGAGTCGCCGAGGATCAAAATCCTGCGCTCGGTGTTAAGCTCTTGCGCAATTAGCCGTTGGCCATTCTCATCAGTTCTGATGCTCCACTCTTCGCCGGCCGCATTAGTGCGTGTCGTCACGAGATTAAGCGCATTGCTCCACCCGGTTTGCGCATCGGAGCGGAAAAGCCGAGCGGGCCTGGAGAAATAGCTCTCATAGAGTCGTAGGGCCGCTTCTGCGGCGACCGGCGCCACTGACAAAATGCCGAGGATAAGAGGTGTCCAACGCATGGGTGCGCTCGCGGAATCCCTGATACCATATTGGCACGTTTGAGACGTGCTGGGTCGGTCGGGCGATGTCCGTTGATCGGGTAGACCGGAAGTGGATTGCCCACGGTCAACCGGACGCAATTGACCCAACTGTATGGACCGGCCGTGCGTTGCAAGCCGAATTTGATTAAATGGAGGGGCTTGGTTTGCGCATCTGTATCCGGCCCTTCAATGGAGCGTTTCTGCTCCTGGCCATCATGGATATCCGCGCGAACCCGATCTCATTCTCGGAAAGACCCTGAGAGGCCGGTTGGGTCACCAGATCATGGGTACGACGGCGAGACCGTTTCTCCATCTCCTCAATTCAGCTCGCAGACCTCGGCAGGTAGCTGTAGATTCCTCAGTTGCGCCAGGGGATCAGGCTTGGACATCCTCTCGGCTGGGCCTGAATGCGTTGATCTTATGCGACCTTTGGCTCGACGCGCGCTTCGTAGCTGCGACCTTGTGCTAACACGGTCCAGGCGATCCGCGCCAGCTTATTGGCGAGTGCGGTTGCCAGGACGTTATGGTGTAAGCGTTGTGCTGCAGCCGTGAGCCACATCCCAAAACTATGCTTCGCCCAGTTTGCTGGTCTGAGCAGAATAACGCGAGCACCCTGCATGATCAGCGTGCGTAGATAGCGATTGCCGCGCTTGCTGATGCGTCCGAGGATCGTCCGATCGCCGGTCGACATCTGCTTCGGCACCAAGCCGAGCCAGGCGGCAAAGTCACGGCCCTTGGCAATGGCAGCACCATTGCCAATGGCCGCTACCATGGCGCTGGCGATGAGCGGGCCGATGCCCGGAGCGGTCATCAATTGGCGACAACTCTCGCTGTTATGCGCCAGAACCTCGATCTCTTCGGTGACGTGCTGGATACGCTCATCAAGACGCCGCCAATCGCCGCTCCCAGCCGTCGCGCCCTACCGCGCGAGCGGTTTAGACCGTATGTCCCTTTCCATGTGAAGGCGACTCGCCCTCGATGTGATGACGAGGGTTGCCCGGATAGGCTGGGTAGAGCCTCACACAAAGGGGCGAGTCATGGA
>NZ_JBEKRB010000016.1:0-110512 GCF_049519115.1 Bradyrhizobium sp. | reverse complement strand
TTTGCCTACATCGAGGGCTTCTACAATCGAACGCGTCGCCACTCGGCCATCGGATATCTCAGCCCGATCGAGATGGAGCTAAAAGCAGCTTAACCCTGTCCATTTTTTCGGAGGAAGATCACTGATCACTTCCCGTGCGCGGCCTATTGTAAGATTATCGTTAATCAAACGCTCTATCAGTTTGAACGATCAATCGTCCTGTCTACCCGCCCATCCCTTACGCGCGATGCCACGGACAGATCGACTAGCGTCGCCCCGGTTACTTGAGAAGGTTCACTCTACTCACACTCATCGATCGGAATAACGCAAATGCCCGTTCGCACGCCGGGACAGGGCGCGCCCGCTCTACGGCAACTATCGCGGCGATACAGAGGATGAGTTAGGCATGGAAGTCTCTGTCAACGTCTCGAGATCGGCCGCAGACGGTCTATCGTCCGCCTTCGAACTCAGCCAAGCGCCGGCTCCGCGCTCAAATCCGCTGTTTTCGGAACGACTTGTCGGCTCCGCGAGTTGATGATCGGCCTGGAGGCAAACATGAGGGATGCCCTAAACGAACCGCTGTCGCGATATGCCCTGGCTTTCGTGCTTGCCGGCGGCAGGGGAAGCCGACTGCTGGAGCTGACTGACAAGAGAGCCAAGCCCGCGGTTTATTTCGGGGGCAAATCACGAATCATAGATTTCGCACTTTCGAATGCGCTCAACTCGGGCATCCGACGTATTGCCGTCGCCACCCAATACAAAGCGCATAGCCTCATCCGTCATCTGCAAATGGGATGGAATTTCTTTCGACCAGAGCGCAATGAGAGTTTTGATATTCTTCCTGCCAGCCAGCGCGTTTCTGAAACCATGTGGTATGTCGGCACAGCGGATGCTGTGTATCAGAATATCGATATTGTCGAAGCCCATGCTTGCCGATTCATCGTGTTGCTGGCTGGCGATCACGTCTACAAAATGGACTACGAGATCATGCTGAAGCAGCATGTGGAGTCGGGCGCCGATGTTACGGTTGGATGTCTCGAAATGCCTCGATCAGAATCGAGCGCCTTCGGAATCATCCACGTCGACGAGCATGATGTTATCCAATCTTTCCTCGAAAAGCCGGCCGACCCGCCGCCGATGCCCGGGAAGCCCGACAGTTCACTCGCCAGCATGGGCATTTATGTTTTTGACACTGAATTTCTGTTTGATCAGTTGCGACGGGATGCGGCAGATCCGAATTCGAGCCACGACTTCGGCAAGGACATCATTCCCTACATCGTCAAGAACGGCCGCGCGGTTGCACATCAATTCAGCCGATCCTGCGTTCGATCCGGCACTGATCAGCCGAGCTACTGGCGCGACGCTGGCACGGTTGACGCCTATTGGGCGGCCAACATCGATCTGACGGCCGTGATTCCAGACCTTGACTTATACGACAGGTCATGGCCGATCTGGTCATATGCCGAGATCACGCCGCCTGCAAAATTTGTCCATGACGAAGAGGGGCGACGCGGAGAAGCGGTCAGCTCCCTCGTCGCGGGTGGCTGCATCGTTTCGGGTGCATCGTTGCGTCGGTCGCTGCTGTTCTCTAGCGTGCACCTGCATTCACACGCTCGCGTCGAGGGCGCGGTGATTATGCCCTATGTTGATGTAGGACAGCACGCGCGGCTGCGGAACGTCGTGATCGATCGCGGCGTGAAGATCCCCGAAGGACTCGTTGTGGGTGAGGATCCAGAATTGGACGCCAACCGTTTTCGAACCACAGCGCAGGGAATTTGTCTCATCACCCAGGCTATGATCGACAGGCTGAATGCATGAGACCCGTCCGCGTTCTTTCGGTCGCGTCAGAAATCTATCCCCTCATCAAAACCGGCGGCCTCGCAGACGTAGCGGGCGCCCTCCCTGTCGCTCTGAAGGACTACGACGTTGACACCAGGACGCTTGTACCGGGCTATCCCGCAGTCATGGAATCTGTGCAACGCACCGAGCAACTGCTCGAATGGCCGTTCTTTGGCGGCGCAGCTCGACTCCTAAGCGGCTGTTCGGGGCCCCTCGACCTGTTTGTGCTTGACGCCCCGCATCTGTTTGCCCGTCCGGGAAACCCGTACTTGACGCCCGAAGGTACCGACTGGCCGGACAACGCCCGACGGTTTGCGGCGCTAGCCCGAATGGCCTGGAATATTGGAATCGGTGCCGTCCCCTCCTTCGTTCCCGACGTCATTCATTCGCACGATTGGCAGGCCGCTTTAACGCCCGCCTATCTTCATTACAGCGGACAGCCGTGGCCGAGGACTGTCTTGACAGTTCATAACCTCGCTTATCAGGGCCGTTTCCCGCCGCAGATACTGGAAGAGATCGATCTTCCCCCACAGTCGTTCGCAATGGATGGCGTTGAATTTTACGGAAGCGTGGGCTTTCTGAAGGCGGGACTGCAATTCGCCGATCGAATTACAACTGTTTCGCCTACCTATGCCAAGGAGATCCAGACCGAAGACGGTGGGATGGGTCTCGGCGGCCTCCTTCATTCGCGCTCTGCCCGGCTCCATGGAATTCTCAACGGCATCGACACCACGGTGTGGAATCCGGAAACCGACCCGGCGATTCCTTATCGCTTCAATTCGGCCAAACTGGATGATCGCTCGCTCAACAAAACGGCGCTGCAGCACCGCTTTGGCCTCGAGCTAAGTAGTCCGGCACTGCTGCTCGGGGTCGTCAGCCGATTATCGTGGCAAAAGGGGCTCGATTTGCTTGCCGAATGCATCCCGAGCCTGTTGGAAGAAGGAATGCAGCTTGTGCTGCTCGGAACCGGCGATACCGAACTTCAGGCTCAATTTCACGCCGCCGCGCACAGCCATCCCAAACAGGTTAGCGTCCTCATCGGATATGATGAAGATCTCGCCCACCTCATCCAGGCCGGTTCTGACGCGATTGTCGTGCCGTCGCGTTTTGAACCGTGCGGCCTCACTCAATTATGCGCACTACGATATGGCGCGGTCCCGATTGTCTCAAGCGTCGGCGGACTTGAGGACACCGTGGTAGATGTCGCCGACGAAGCCTTGAGGCCCGCTACAGGTTTCAAGTTTAGCTCAGTCGTTCACAAGCCTCTCGCAGACACGTTAGTAAGAGCCAACGCCTTTTTTCGTGATCGGTCGAAATGGCGACCGCTACAGCTCAACGGCATGTCGACAGACGTTTCTTGGCGGCGCAGCGCCAAACAATATGCTCAATTGTACCGCGACATTTGCGATCCGAGCGCTGCTCGATCGCGAAACGAAGGATCAACTCGGTGAAGGATTGAAGTTTGGTTCATGATCGCCGATCCGTGATGGATCGCGATTCTACCGAACTATGCCTCCGCGAGCGACAACGTTTCGAGGATACGTGACGCGACAATGTCGAAACGCATGGGCGTAAGCCGCGTCAGCCATAAAGCGGTAACGCTTTTCTACGCCGCGAGAATGTCCAGTTTAATATTGACCTTCAACCAGCTGTCTCCGGCCTCGTTGACTCCCGCCAGTTCCGCTCTGCTTCTGGTGATATCGGCGACCAGCAGTTGGTCGTCGACATTGATGTAGCCCGCGAGCTTGTCTCGTATTTCGCCAGGTGTCTTGCCAGACCTCACAATCCAAACCGTTTCCAAATGATGCCACCAAGCTCCAAGCGATCGAATGGCTTCCCCAAGATCATGGTACGCCGAGGCCTGCATCGGATGAACGTCGTAAGCAATCAGAATGGTCGATAGATGATCCTGGTTCAGGAGATGTCGCAGGGCTTGTTGCTCCGGACCCTCCCCTCGCAAAAGGAAACCTTCGACTTCAAACAGGGAGACGTGTCCGCCTGATTGAGGGCTTGCGATATGCTTGACCGTAGGTAAACCGGTCGCAGGGTCTTCGACCAGATACCAAGTATCGCCGTTGCTGCTTTCGTAAATCAGTTTTGTATCGGGGATCGAAATATGTGCGTCTTGAGGGTTGGACATTTCTCTCTCCGTTATCGTGAGAGGCGCGCCTATCCTTCGGGCTGCCAACCAGCGTCTTTTCCAGGCCTCAAGCAATACGTTCGTTCGAATGTTCTGTGGGCTACAGCTCCAACCTAGCAAAGCCCTCTTCGATCACCCGCAGATCCTCATCGAACAGCCTCAACGAGCCGCTCACATCGAAACAGCCACCGACCTTCTGCTGCAGATCGCCCTTGAGTCTCTGCCGATGCTCACGCATCTCTTCCAGCGCCATACGGTCTTTTAGGCTTACATAGCCGTCTACGATTAACTTCACCGATTCCGACACTTACCTACTCCGTCGCGGGCGTCAAAAGCCGGTATAACCGTTCGTCGGGTGCAGAGATACAAAAAAGGTGGTGTTGAGCGCCCGCCCGAAAGAAGTGCTTGTAGGAACAACCGATCGTGCCCGCAATCGGTCGTCATGGCCGGTGGCGGCACAGACGACCTCAGGTTAAAGCGATTCCGGAAGGATGCTCGAGGCTGTGCGTGGCGCCACGGGAGCCGTCAGGGCAACCTCCGAAAGCATTGCGAGTGCCATCCACGAAGGTTGACGGCCAGGTCGGGTGCTCGATCAGTTGACGAGATTGACCCGAAAAGCGCCCCTCGGTTCGCTCGCTGTCGCTTTTCTGCCGGGCGTCTTGTTTGTGCGTCGACGGTCATAGCGCTCCGCCTCGACCAAGGCCCCCTCGAATTCCGGGCCCAGTCGGCTATGTGCACTTTCACACCGACGAAACCGCACGCGCTGCGTTATCACGTCGCTCGGATCGAGGTGGAGCAAGACGTGGACAAACATGGGCATTTCGAAATTGAGACCTTCGAACTTGGACGCGCTCTTTGGCACGCTCGATTTCGGCGGCTCTATCGCCAGCCCGTGTCAATCGACGGCGTGTTGTTTGAGACTTTAAACATCGGCTTTGCTTGGCCCACGTCTGAGGCGGCGTTGGCTGACGCCAGGAATTACATCGAACGGATGAGCTGGCGCCTAGCGAACAGCTAGGCCGAAGCATGTGTCACTTTTGATTTTCTTCATGCCCCCGCGGGCTGTGAAAGTCTTTTCTCGCCTCGAACAGGCCCGGCTTATTGCAATTGATTTTGCGGCGACGGGATCCAGCGAGCCGGACAGTAGCCACGGAGGCGGCGCGCCGTAAATTCCGCGCGGCTTTCTTGTTGTACTCCGGAGTGCGCAGCCATGAACGACAACCCCGTCAGACGACCGAACCGACTATTGTCACGGTCGGGGAATTGGAGGCTGAATCGAGCCGCCGGCAGGATAACGCAGCTGTCACCTTTCGATGCCCGCTTCAAAGCCAAGAGTTCAAATCCGAATTCATACTGGCGAAGATCCCGCCAGCCTCTCGTGCGGCAAGCCTATGATGCTTGCCGGTCACGAGTCCCGTGAGGCCAAACCCGCCTTCATTTCCTTTAGATGTTTGCACCGCGGACGGTCGGAGCGCTTCATCTGCGAGCAGTAGAGGAGCCCGGCGGCATTGCGGCGCACCTCTCAGCGATGAAGTTGACGCCGGCTTTTTTTTGATGGCACTTACGATAAGCGATCCGGACGCCGCTAGCTGGCCGACTTCTTCGCCTTCATTTTCGGGCCTTCCCGACACCTTTCGCGCCGCCGACGAATTCGTCTTCCTGCCAGATTTTTTCGCTTTCTTTGGCGGCTTTTTTACTGACTTCGTTTTGACGGTTTTCTCCGCTGCTTTCGCCCGGCTCTTCTTGGACGACTTCCCGGGCCCGCGAACCACCACAAATGGTGGCGCGACGGTTTCGCTCATCAGGCCGACAGCTGCCATCGGCATCATGACGACTTCATCGCCTGCCTTTAACGGTCTGGCTCCGCAGCCTTTTGCCCCATCTCGGAAATATTCGCCGCAAAATCCTTCACGGCTTCAACCGCCTTCCCCAAGATAGACTTGTCGTCCTTATTTCCGCACATCAGGATCTCGAAATAAATTGGGGTTATAGATCGGGTCGGCTAAGGCCCTGCTATCGTCGAGACGTCGAGCCGCACGAGATTAACCAAAATCATTTCATCAAAGGGAGCTTCTCCGGTGGCCTCAAGAAAAGCGCCCTTTTCAGCCTCTGACGCGTATCTTGTTTTCAGAACAGCTTTCCCATCCCAAAGGGAGACGCCATAGGATAGCAGCTGGGAAATTTCCTCGCGCAACCATTGCTCGCGACACAGCTCAGACGACTCTCGCAAATTCTTCGCTTCGAAGGAGAGAACAGGCTTGCCGCCGATGTCGAGTGTAAAGATCGCCGACATCAATGACTGCCGGCGAGAAAACGAACAAAGAAAAATCCTCCGACCACCACCAACCCCGCTACGGCACAAGCGAATCCGACTTTGAGCGCGATCTGAACCAGGCCTAGGTCAATCTCATGATCGGACATTGTGGGCAGCCGGCTAGTTTGCTTCGGCTCGATATCACGGCCTTCGTCGGAAAGACCCTCGAGACGAATCGTCGCCATCATTAAATGCATGGGAGGCCAGAAAGGTTCCACGCTTGGAACCGCTGCCTTGGGCGAGGCTAGCGGTCGCGCTCCACGTGGCCGCCGAAGCGGCTTGATGGATTGAATGCGGGGTGTTTCGGTTGCGATGCCAACGACACAGTTGCGCTCGATATCGTTAGTCGTACCCGACCAAAGCGTTCGCGAGAACAACCGCCACGGTTTTCAACCGCTGAGTAGGCGGTCGAGAAAGATCGTCGCCACCTCGTTGCCGTCGCTGTCGGTCACCTGAATATAGTCGGGAGCAACGTCCCCCGTCTTGACCGCTTCGATCAACGCCTCCCTCGCCGATTGCTCGGCCGCGACGTGAGCCGCGGCGACGTCAGGAAGATCTTCGCCGTCGGGGTCCGGCAAAAACATGTCGCCAGTGAAAGAGTTAAAATGGAACAATGGCATATTGGCCTCCCTGGTTGTCAAAACAAAGATGCTATCGACCTCGGCGTTCCAAAGGAACCACACTGAAGGGGCGACAAATCGTTGCGTCACACTGCGGACGGCAACACCGGCTTGTTCGGCTGAAACCGGGTTTAGGAACCGGCGTGGAGACGGTGCGTTAGCGCTTTTTCAGGAAGGCACGATGTCGAAACATTTTGATCCTGCGCCGCTCGACAAACATGCGGAGAAACCGGGCCGACAAGGGCATGGCGCCGATAAGCACTCCGACGAGCTGAGGAAGGTCTAGAAGAGAGCTTTCCGGCTTCCGACCAGCTGCCAGCACCCAACCGCATGAAAACACCACGCCGAAAAAATGACTTCGGTCGGTCTTCGGCAGAGAATCGTCCTAAGGCAGCTACGCGATCAGAGAGCTGTGTCCCGGATTGAATTGCCTCGTTGCCAGCTGAGCATCGCGATGGCCGATTGCCATTCGTGGTCGAAAGCAGATCCCTCTTCTTCCAGCTTGTCGATCCGTGATCGAAGCGAGTGGTGGCCAACCAGCTGATTAGGTCTAAACCACCGCAGATCCCTCCCATATTTTTGATCGTGCTTTTGCGGTTACCAAGGCTGCTGCTCGTTTAACGACGCGCATTTATTGAGATGGGCCTTTTGGAAGCGTGAAAGACGCTGAGATGCCGGATCAAATAAAACTAACACAAGAGCGCGCGGGCTTGGGCTTCCGGAAGGTTCACGCCTCCGGAACCAAATGATTTATCGCGTCTTATTTCGCATGGCTAATGATCTTCTTCCAGCGACCGCATTCAAATCACCGGCAATCGCGCTGTCCGGGGTCGTTGACTACGAAATGTACACGAAATTCAGAACGCAATTCGACAATGCATCGGACAAAGCGATCGTCGTTATAGAACTATCGACCTTGGGAGGTGATCCCGAGGTTGCGCGCATGATGGGTGAAGATGTTCGGTTTGCAAGCGAGATGGAGGCGACGCGAAGGTTCGTCTTCCTCGGGAAAGCCGCAATCTATTCCGCGGGCGTTACTTTCATGGGCTTCTTTGCGCGAAACAATCGTTACCTCGCCCGCGGCACGCGCCTTATGATCCACGAACGTAAACTTTCCAAGCAGCTCGTTATCGATGGGCCACTGACAACATGCGTCGCCGTTGTCAAGGCAACCTTGAACGAGATCGAGTGCTCCATCGCGATTCAAAACGAAGGTTTTCAGAATCTCGTACTTGGTTCATCGGTTACATTCGATCAGGTCCTGGAAAAAGCTCCGTCGAATTGGTATCTCGAAGCTCAAGAGGCGAAGGCCCTCGGGCTAGTTGAGGCGGTGCTGTGAATTCGCTTCGAGGTCGCCCCTCGGGACATCTAACAACTTGAAGCACGTTAACGATCGGAACAAACGACGCCCGCGTCACTTGTATGTTTTCATCTTCGAATAGGACAACAAATGATGATGCGTGGTTATCTTGGAGCAATTATCGTCGCGACCGCCGTGGCAATGCCTGTGGCAGCGTTAGCGCAGGGTGTCCCGGGAGGCGTAGAACGCGGTTCGCGCGAAGGCGAGCGCGCCGCCGGACCGGTTGGCGCCGTCGTCGGGGGCGTTGTTGGTGGTGTTGTCGGCGGCGTAAACGGTATCCTCGGAATCGACGAGCGTCCGCGCTTCCGAAACTACGTCGTTGAGCGTCACTATCCCTCGTATCATTATAACGAGGACATTCGTGTTGGCTCCGTTCTGCCCGAAGCGGGCATAACCTACTATGATGTTCCGGCTGAATATGGCATCCGCGACTATCGATACACCATAGTCAATGATCGCACGGTGCTAGTCGATCCCAGAACCCATCGAATTGTCGAGGTCATTGAGTAATCGTAATCGCTGCGAGGCGAGGCGAGGACCGACTAAAGCCGCCCATGGTTGGGCGGCTTTTTGTTAACGGTAGTTCGGCTAATGACTCCTTTTCCGCAGGAGAGACATTTGGCGCGTGTTCGAATTGGTCGGCCGCCACTACTCCCGATCAAGCGGTTCGGACGGTTTATCAACAATATCACTGACCGAATTTTCAAAATCGCGGCGCAGGTGCACCGTCAAGGCGTGGAGTACCTATTTGACGACCAGCTGACGCCGAACAGAGAATTCGATTTGGAAATCCGGTAGATGACGCCACCGTTCGACGAAAGTTACGAAGCCGTTCCGAGGGGTCTGGCCAATAATTTCGCGTGCTTTCTGACGGGCCGATTCAAGCGGCAGCCTAAACAGATTCGGCGACAACCCGCTGTCCTGCGCGCGATGGCCAGACATTCGCTGGGCTAGATGAATATCCGACATGGGATAACGCCTCCAATCCGCTATTGGCGTGCCAACAAACGAGCGTGGTCAAATAATTTTTGGGGAGCCGGAGGATTATCCACGATATCCACCGCATGGACGTCTGCTCCGTTGGCCGCCATCTCGACCGTGATCGCGCGTCCTATGCCCCGAGCCGCGCCAGTCACCACCGCCACCTTGTCGGCCAGTGTCGATCCACGGCCTGGCCGGATCGGCCCGGCGCTACGCTCTGGCGGCGGCTCCGGAACGGGCTGGCCGCTCAGTTCTCGCGGCGCCGTATCAGATCTCGTCTGCGCTGCGGCTGAAGCTATCGCCGCCACCGCGGTCACCACCGCCGCTCCCTTCAAGACGCCCCGACGCGCTGGATCGTGATCGGCCATAGCACTCTCCTTGATCTGACTACGACGATCAACCCACGTTGCCACGAGACGTTCCTACCGATGAGGTAGCCTTCCAGGGAATTCGAATGTCATTACACCGCCTGTCGCGCGCTCCCACATTGGCTTATCGGTTCTTCCCCTCCGTCCGATTTTTCCCCGTGGCCCGGCGCTAGGCAATGACCCCATGCAACTTTCCAGATGGCGCCGCGTTCTTCTGCCTTCAGATGTTTGGAGACGCAAATGGTCGACATCTCGGATATCAAAGAGCACATGGACGTCATTTCTTCCGATCGGAAGACGGTCGGGAATGGTCGATCATCTCGAAGGGGCCGACAGGATCAAGCTAACAAAGCAGAGCTCACCTGACGGCCAACATCATCACTTCATACCGGTGTCTTGGATCGACCACATCGATCAGCACGTGCATCTCAACAAGTCAGGTGCAGATGTGACCTCGCATTGGCAACATGGCCGCTCCTAGACCGCGTCTCACCAAGGCAGACTAAGTCCGGGATCGCCGCCAGACCGGGCTTAATCGCTTCGTTAGCTTTTTCCCGAGTTCGGCGAACCTTGAGCAGCCACGTGATCCTGGCTGTTTAGCATGTCCGCGAACAGCTTCGCAGTTTCCGCTGAGAGCCCAATGGCCGGCATGTCATCAACGACGGCAACCGTTCGGCTTACGGTATCCCACACCATCCAGCGCTGCTTCGGGGCCCTTCTGACCGTGTACCTCATCGTGGTCAAAGCGCGGATCGAGGGTTTCGGTTCCTAATCAACATTGCGCGGGCCTCACGCCGACGCCTGATTTCAGAATTACCCTTTTTCGCGCGCATAAATCTTAACACGAGGCTTTCGTTGCAGCCGTCCCGAGCGGCAGTACGCTGGCCTTCAGTCGCGCGCGCTTGGCGCTCAGACTTCCCGCGTGTGCGATGAGAGGCCGCCGCCACATGCGGCGGCCTCGACCAACGCTGGACAAATAATAACAGATGACTCGCGCACCTGTCGACGATGAGCATAGCGCTAAGCCTGCCGGCGCGGAGTTCTGGCATATCTGGAATATTCACGTCCCGCGCCGCTCAATTACCGGCAAGCTCGTATGGGGCCGCGTTTGGCGACGACATAACGGTCGACGATGGATCTACAAGCGTATCGCGACAACCCGTCGCGTTGAAGCTGCTACCGATCGATCGGCATCACCGTGACATGCCCCTCTGGGTTGGAGGATGTAAACGCCGACAAGGGAGTTAAACCCCGGACATTAATTGGCTGATTGGTGAGACGTCCAGGCTTCATCGCGGCGATTGGTATTCAGAATTAAAGTCGGGATTATTGGCGCGTAGAAGAGTGAAACTATTGACCAAGGGACAGAGGAAGTTGAGTCGAGCGCCAAACGAAAGTGAGATAAGGCGCATCCTCAGCAAAGCGTGGAGCCGGCGTCGCCGAAAGGCGGACAAACCGATTGTTCGCAACGCTCTGCACCTCGATCTCAACCGAGAACTTGAAGAAAAAGGCGCCCGCGACAGCATAAAATACTTCCTCGCGGTCCTTATCCTTCAGGGTTTGCTTTGCTTTGCCTGCAGTTGGACGCTAGCGCGCCGAGGGCAATCGTACTGTAGGACGTTTAGATGGCACACACCCAAGATGACAAGCTATTGCGGAACGGCAGGTCCGTATTCGGATGGGAAAAGCATCTGACGCAGCCAAAGGCGATGGGCTCGTCGCGATCGAAGATCTGAAGGTGACAAAGTCCGGCCCCGCGGACGACGAGCCGGGAACCCCGATCAGATGGAGACCCTTGGGAGGTCTGCAATTCTCACGAGCCCGTCCTGGCTGGTGAATGTCAGCGTCCGATCGGCGCTTTGGGCCTGCGCGATACCGAAAATCCGATGGGATCCCGTATCGTACACCGAGAGGGCGCCGTGATCGTCGATCACAAGCCGCCGGGTCTCGGGAAAAACCGCATATCGGAGCTCGTTCTGCGCACCGACTGCGCCCGATCTCCCCAATCCGGCTGGCCACCAATCCTCCGTCCGGGTCTGTGAACGGTAGCTGACCTCCTTCCCCGCTGCGCCTGTCCCACCGGCCGTTCGCGACGTTTCCAGATGGGCTGCCATATCGCTGCAGAGTGCGTCCAGCTTGGCCTTGAGTTGCGTGTTGAACATGTCGCCAACCATCGACATGCCCGGCGACCACTGCGACATCCCGCCGAAGTCGGCGTGGCTGAACTGGGCCATACGGCCGCCTCCGCTCCGGAGGGCCGCGAGCACGACCTGCACGGCCGCAGGCGAGACCGAGTGCTTCTCAGCCATCCGTTCCACCAGATCTCCGTCGTTTGCAGACATTTCGTGATTCCCGATTTGAGATTTGACGATGGGACGCTTTCAGGCGGAAGAACGGACCCGTTCTGATCCTCCGTCGCCGGACGATCGGAAACGTTGGTAGGCGCTAATGGCCCGGTTGGAGAGCGCCAGCCGGCTGCGCTGGCCCCGACGGATCATCGTCTCGACGACGTCGCTAAGAAACCGGCTCGCCGCAGCGCCGTCTCCTAGTTCGCCGGTCCGTTCTAGGTACTCCCAGGCAATCTGGAACGAATCCTCGAGCAGTTGGGAGAGTGAGCCGGTCATGAGCAAAAAACCAACGAGAACCGTCCGCGTTCCATGTCGTCTCCGCTTCGCCGCCTGTGCATGGATGCGATCTGCCGAGCCTCCTCCTCGGTGTCCGCTGCGACGATGGCGATTTGGCGGCTGGACCGGCCAAAGTCGTTGTGCGCGGCAGGCGCCAGGCGAAACAGCGTGCGTGTCTCGCGGACTTCGAAGACGCACTATTCGTCTACGGCCGCCATCAGTCCGCGGTCCGCAGGCGGCGCATGGTGAACTCGATTCCACCGTTCCGCAGTTCGCGCCAGCTTTCGACTTCGCTCATGTAGGCAGCCGGGGGATACTTCTCCAAAAACGCTCTCGCCTTCGCACGGGCTTCTTCGCGCGGACGAGCAAACTTTTCCCGCACGAAACCGTCCGGCGCATCCGCTCGCCGGGCCATACGGTCGGCAAGGTCCCGCGGTCGAAAAGACATGCCGCAAACTCCAACAAATAGCGACCTTGCCCCTATGTAGGCCATGCCGGAACGAATCCGAGTCCCGGCGCTTTGAATCTCGGTCTCGACATCCGAGACGGCATTCAACCGCCCCTCCCGATCGACCGACAAAGGAGCCGATATTATGGCCGACGCCGTGCCACCTCCGGCCGTCAAGACGGTTCCAAAGCCCCGCGACCAGCATTTGCGAGACATGGCCGATTGCATCCGTTTTCTGTCGATGGACGCTGTGCAGCTGGCCAAGAGCGGCCATCCCGGCGCGTCGATGGGCATGGCCGACATCGCAACCGTCCTATTCAAAGATTTTATGCAATTCGATGCGGCAGATCCGCATTGGTTCGACCGCGACCGCTTCGTGCTGTCGAACGGACACGCCTCGATGCTGCTTTACAGCCTACTGTATCTGACCGGCTTCCAGGACATGACCCTCGCCGAGTTGAAGCGGTTCCGGCAGATCGACAGCAAGACTCCGGGCCATCCCGAATACAAGCATGCCGATGGTATCGAAACGACGACCGGTCCGCTGGGCCAAGGCATCGCGGACGCCGTGGGCTTTGCGCTTGCCGAGCGGATATTGAACGCCAAGTTTGGCGACAGTCTCTGCAAGCACTGGACCTACGTCTTCATGGGCGACGGCTGCCTGATGGAAGGCATCAGCGAGGAAGCGGTCTCGATGGCGGGCCATTACAAGCTCGGCCACCTGATCGCATTTTGGGACAACAATTCGATCACCATCGACGGTCCTACCCGGTTGTCGGTCTCCGACACCGAGATCGAGCGCTTCCGCGCTTCAGGCTGGCATGTCCAGGAGATCGATGGACACGACACGGATGCGATCCGTGATGCAATCACCGCGGCCCGTGCCGTCGCCGACAAGCCGTCCATGATCGCCTGCAAGACCATCATCGGGTTCGGCTTCCCAACCAAGGCCGGCACCGAGAAAGCCCACAGCGACGCACCCGGCGAAGAAGAAATTGCCGGCGCCCGCAAAATCCTCGGCTGGGATTCTCCGCCGTTCGTGATCCCCGAACCGCTGCTGCGAGAATGGCGCGCCATCGGCGCCAAGGGCCGCGAGGCCCGTACGGCCTGGGTGGACCGCGTCAGGGCGGCTCCGGCCGAACTGCGCTCAGAACTCGACCGCCGCAATGACGGCAAGCTGCCAGCCGGTTGGCAGAAGGCGATCGCAGCCGCCCGCGCCGAGTTCATCGCCAGCGGCAAGGAGGTCGCGACCCGCGCCGCCAGCGGCGCCGTGCTCGACCACCTGGCTGCGGCCATTCCGGAACTGCTGGGAGGCTCGGCAGACCTGACAACGTCGAACAACACCAAGGCCAAGGGCATGATCGAGATCAAGCCCGGCGAATACGGCGGCACCTACATGCATTACGGCGTGAGGGAGCACGGCATGGCCGCCGCCATGAACGGCATCGCGCTGCACGGCGGCCTGATCCCCTACGGCGGCACTTTCCTCTGTTTCTCGGACTACTGCCGCCCGTCGATCCGCCTGGCGGCCATGATGCAGATCCGGACGATCTTCGTCATGACGCACGACTCCATTGGTCTCGGCGAGGACGGTCCGACCCATCAGCCGGTTGAGCAACTTGCTGCCCTGCGGGCTATCCCGCATCTCGCGGTCTATCGTCCGGGCGATCCCGTCGAGACCGCCGAGTGCTGGGAGGCGATCCTCAATACGCCTCGCCAAGCCGCCCTCCTCGCTCTTTCTCGCCAGCCGATGCCGCTGCTCCGCCGCGAGCCCGGCAATGAGAACAAGTCGGCCAAAGGCGCCTATGTGCTGCAGGAAGCCGAAGGCGGCGAGCGCAGACTCACCATTCTGAGCACAGGTTCGGAACTCCACCTCGCCGTCCAGGCCCGGGACATGCTTGAAAAGCAAGGCATCCCGACCGCAGTCGTCTCCATGCCTTGTCGCCTTCTCTTCGAACAGCAGGACCCGGCTTATAAGAAAGCCGTCCTCGGTACGACACGTGCCCGCGTGGCGGTCGAAGCTGCGGTCGAACTTGGGTGGGAGCGTTATATCGGCCTCGAAGGCCGCTTTGTTGGGATGCACTCATTCGGAGCTTCGGGCAAAATCGCCGACGTTTACAAGAAATTCGGCATCAACGCTGAAGCGGTAGTTCGTGCCGCGCACGCGACACTAACGGACGTCTGCGTTCTCTAAACTCAGCACCACGGCCGTCAGCGCCTCCATGTGACTTGGGCGTCGGCGCTGGGGCGGGTAGACAGGTGCCTCCGCGGGCGCGGCAGACCACGTTCGATCGATCGGCCGTCCGACTTTTCCGTCGGACCAGCACATATCGCAGCAGCGAGAGACGCGGCGGTCGATGCCGCAAGTCTTTTTACATTACAACCAAAACAGGCGCCCCAATGAAGCTTCCATGGTTGACTCAAAATTGAGGGGCCGACTGAAAAACGTCGGCGTCTATCGCTTATTGCTCGATGCTCTGCTCCATCGCGTCCGGCATCTTCGCAACGGACATCAAGGTGCGCGCGACTTGATTCAACAGTTGGTCGGCGTTTTCCTCCTCTGCCAGAGACTTGGCAAGTAGCGATACGATTGCGCCGTGGCGCAATAGCTGCGCAAGGTTTTTGGCAGTTGTGTAGCCCGATATTTCGTAGTGTTCCACGCGTTGCGCTGCTCCAATGAGTGCCAAGTCAGCGACAACATCGTCTTGCTCTTCTCCATCGGCCATGACTTCCTGGCCTTCCTCGACAAGACCCATCATGCCCTTGCACTGCTTGGCGCGGGCGGTTTCGCCGAGAAGTGAAAAGCACTCGTTGAGACGCTCAATCTGTGTTTCAGTCCCGATCAAATGCTCTTCAAAGCACTCGCGCAAGCGATCGAAGCGTGCTGCCTTGGCCATCTTTGAAAGAGCCTTGGTCAGTTGCTTTTCCGCATGCAGGATATCTCTAAGCTCTTTCAGTAGTAGCTCACTGACGCCTTCGGGCGCGATAGGCGGAGAGCTTTCTGTCTTGATTGCCGCCTCCTGATCCGCATCGGCTGCCGAGAGGACTGGGGAGGTCATAAATTCCCAATCTCCGCCTTCATTCCACGGTCCCCGCGTGTCGATTTCTCCTTCATCGCCGGCACCGGTGGAGTCGTTGAAGAACTGATTCACGAGACCGGGCGTGGGCGCGATTTTGCCGATAGAGAACGCCGGTTTCTCCATGCTTTCGAGCGCGGCCGTGAACGCCTTCATGTGCGTGATTTCACGCGTCATCAGAAACTGGAGCGCGTCCTTGGTCCCTGCATCGTCGCAGAAATTGATCAGCCGTTCATAGACGATCTTGGCCCGTGCTTCCGCGGCTATGTTGCTACGCAAATCAACATCCAATTCGCCGGTAATCTTCAAGTAGTCGGCCGTCCAAGCGTTTCCTTGCGAGTTGAAAAGATTGACGCCACCCCCGCCTGCTATCGCAATAAGCGGGTCGGATTCAGCCTTTTCGCCGTCGAACTTCATTGGCTTGAGATGAAGCCGCGCAAGCGAGCCGACGACTTCCAAGAGGCTCAATTCTTCTGTGCCGATGTTCATCAGCAGGTCTTTGCGATCCGGGTCTTCGCAATTCAGTCCTTGGATGAATACTGCATTGCGGCGGCCAGTTCGCCATTGGCGCCACCGAACTGTTCAAGCCGCATATTGCCGAAGCGCGGATCTGGTTCGTCCACGCGAACCGTATACATTATTTTTTTACGTGATGATACATCGTGCCCTCTTTGGGTGAACTGCGGCAAGCTGATTACCAAGCTGCTCGTGCCGCACATGTTCCTAACTCGAAGTCCCTGCTTTCTTAATGCTCCGGATCGTTGAAGCCGAGTCGGGCGGCTGGCGGAATAACCAGCGCTGAGCGAAAGCGGGGAACGAAGCCGGAGATCGTCTGTTCACTCCATGCTGCAACATCTTCCAGGATCATCCGGATTTCGTGCACGCACCACCAAGGCATGAGCATGACTGCAGCCCGATCCATTAGGCGCGTTCGCCAATCTTTTCCGGGTCAAAATCGTAACCTAAAGACGCCCTTTTACCTGGAAGCCGCGGCGGTGGCGGTAGGAGCTTTGGCCGCAATTGCCCTCGTGAACCAGCATTTTGCGAAGAAAGCGGCGCGTGACAATGCGCCTGCCGGTCGCTTCCTCGACGTCAACGGCGTTCGGCTTCACTATGTTGAGCGAGGCTCGGGCGAACCGCTCGTTCTTCTTCATGGTAACGGCAGCATGATCCAGGATTTCGAGTCGAGCGATCTGATCGAGCTGGCTGCTAAACGTTTCAGAGTCATTGTTTTCGATCGCCCCGGCTTTGGTCACAGTGACCGACCACGTCACGTCGTCTGGACACCGGATGCACAAGCCGAATTATTCAAAGAGGCTCTTGTACGTCTGAGGATTTCAAATGCTATCGTTCTCGGCCACTCATGGGGCGCATCGATCGCAGTTGCGATGGCCCTCAAGTTCCCTGGTATGGTTCGAGGACTGATTCTTGCCTCGGGATATTACTACCCGACAATTCGGCTAGACGTCGTTGCATCGGCTGCACCGACCTTGCCGGTTATTGGTGACATTTTAAGCCATACCTTCTCGCCCCTGCTCAGCCGCGCGACGTGGCCGTTGGTGTTGGCGAAGGTCTTTGGTCCTCACGCAGTGCCAAAAAAATTCGAGGCATTTCCGAAGGAGATGGCCCTGCGACCTTCTCAAATAAGAGCAGCTGCCGCGGAATCCGCAATGATGATCCCAGGCGCCCTTAAGCATCACCACCAGTATGCGGATTTGAAGATGCCAGTCGTTATCATCGCTGGCGACAAAGACAGATTGATCGATCTCAATACCCAGTCGGCCCGGCTGCATTCCGCCATCTGGCAGAGCCGGTTTCACCGCCTTCCAGGACACGGGCACATGATCCAGCAGACGGCTACAGATCAAGTAATGTCTGCGATAAGTGAGGTAGCGGGGGCTAAACTGTCGGCCGCCGAATAGTCGCGGGGACCAACAACTGTTAGGAACACGCAACCAGTTGATTTGGGTAAACCCATTAATCGTCAGAAAGCCTTCCCCGCCTCGAGATCAGCGATTAGGTCCGTGATGCCATCTAGCGTCTTTTGATCAGTCAACTGACTTTCCAACCTCCTGAGGTGTGCAATCTCGTTTGTCGATCTCGTCACGACGCGTGGTCTCCACGCAAATGTGCCGCTAGCTCAAGGCTTTCTAAGACAAAGTCCCACCGTTGGCGACGTCGCGCATTTAGCTCCGTCTGCCGCGCCACCGCTCGGACAAAACACAGAGACAAGCGTCTCAGCTGCCTCGCACGCGACCACTCCATCGACTTGCACGGCGCGGACGTTGGATGTGCCCGCGTCACCCTTGTCGCCCTTTTCACCCCTATCGCCGGGTGCTCCCTGCGGCCCTTGCGGCCCCTGCGCGCCAGCCGGTCCCTGGGTGCCTGCGACGCCTTGGATGCCTTGGGCTCCCTGTGGTCCCGCCGGACCTTGTGCACCAGGGTCGCCCTTTGGGCCCGACGATTTTCCACAGGCGGCGAGGGATAATGAGACACCAAGAACCAGGATTGGAAAAAGTCGCACCGAAATCCCCTTTTGCGGTCGCTGAAACCGAGAAGAAAAGGCGGCGGCAGTGTGAAAGTTCCCGTTGGTTGGCTGGCAATTCCAATAAGCGGGCTCAGTAAGGCTGGCAGCGACCTTTGGTGCGAGTACAGGATTCGAGTACACCAGAGTGTCGGAAATACCTCGTCGAGGCCAACTTTACCCGAGTCTGCTGAGGGCATCCTCCGTCGAGCGACTTCGAGATTCCGCGCCAGAATAGTCCCATAGTTCGAAACGCTCGGGCTCGAGTCACCGGCGGGTGCAAATTTCGAACACTGGGCGACCACGACAAACCGATCCCTTGTCTCGTTGCAGAGAAGCAACTCTCGCTTACTGAATTGGCGTGGAACCCTGATTGGGTTCGACAACGAGTCGGCGAATCTTTTAGATAATCAGCACAATCCAAAGATTTTAGTTGACCGCGTATCTCCAAGTGACGTCCGGCGTATCGTGGCCGGCGAACTCAACGTGTTGGACCAGGAGAAATATTATGGCTGCACTCTCTATCGGCGATACCGTTACCAAAGCCAAGAAAAGCATCGGCAAAGTCGTCGCGATATTTACCACTGTTGACGGCGAATTCAGATACGCCGTCGAACATGAAGGCACTCTTTACTTCATTTTAGAGACGGAATTAATTTCCCTTCAACACGAAGCGGCATAAATCATAACCATCTCGATTTAGAAATCAGTGATAGCACGCACTATCAATGCGCTTAAGCTCTTGAGCGAAGACAGTCTAATCGTTCACTCGCATCAATTGGCTGCGCCGCAACTCACCTAGCTTCGGACCGTTGACTTTCACGAATTGGCTTGGGGTCTGCGCACCGCTGCGCGCGCGTCGGCCCTGTGCAAGGAGGCTCGGCTCAACAACCGTGGCCCAGCCTACGCCGACGGCGGTACAGGGCGCAGCGCCAGCAAGACGAATTACATCAAGCGTCACCGACGCGGCACGCCCAGCATTAACGCCTCTGTCGGTCTCCGTATGCTGTTTATTCAATTCTGGGCTCGCGGAACGAAGAGATCGAACCGAGCAACAAGCTCTTAGTATTGATACGGAGATTCGGTAAAACCTGTCGCAGGGGCAGAATTTGCATCGAGGAGAGAAGCAGTTGAGTTGCTGAGTTCCTTCCACTCCTGGGCCTCTGCCAGCCAGTATTCCATGTCCTTCCTGGCGAGCGCAGCTCGCTCACGGCACATGAATTCGAACGCCGCGAATTGGTTCTTGGAAATCATGGAACTCCCCTAAGTATCGGTTCAGTATAGGGCCGCCCTTGTGACGACCTACTTACGTTTTGGTAACCCAGCTTGACGCGCTCGTGAGAGAGCTTCCATGATCTCGTTCAGCTCTAAGCGCGAGCGCGCGCGATCAAGCGCCGTAGAATCCGCTTAAGAGACACTTGACTAAGGCCCCCTCAGCCGAATTAGGAACGCTTAAATGCCGCGGCAATACAGCGATGCGGACCGAGCCTCGAGGGCGCCTCCTGGCCGAATGTCAACCTTCACAACCTCTGGCGCGTCTCTCAAGGAACGGGTCGGCGCGTTAAAGAACCTGCGACCTTTCGCCGTGATGGTCTGGCGTACGAGCCCACAATTGATGGCAGCCTCGCTGGCGTTGCGGCTGGTGCGGGCCTTGCTTCCGGTTATTACCCTCTATGTTGGCAAATTGATCATCGATGACGTGGTGGCTTTGGTGCAGATGCCCCAAAAGCCCGATACGTTCTTGCAGTGGCTCAATAGCGGCTTACTCAACTCGCTGGGCTTGCTTCTGCTTGCCGAATTCGCGCTGGCTGTCCTTGCTGATATTCTCGGACGTATCGTTTCGCTCGTAGACAGTCTGCTTTCGGAGCGCGTGAGCAATTCATCAAGCGTCCGATTGATGGAGCATGCGGCAACCCTTGATCTTGAGGATTTCGAGGATTCCGAATTCCAGGACCAGCTGGAACGCGCCCGCAGGCAGACCAGCGGACGAATGACGTTGATGGGACAACTCCTCGGTCAAGCCCAAGATATTGTCACCGTGGCGAGCTTTGTCGCCGGCTTTATTTTCTTTGCACCCTGGCTAATCGCTCTCCTGCTATTGGCATTGGTCCCGGCGTTCCTTGGAGAGGCGCACTTCAATGCGCAGAGCTACTCGCTCGATTTCGGTCGAACGCCTGAGCGGCGAGAACTGGACTATGTCAGGCAAACCGCCGCTAGCGTCGAGACCGCCAAGGAAGTGAAAATCTTCGATCTCAACGGTTTCCTGATTGATCGTTACATCCGGCTTGCCAATGACTTTTATGCGGCAAATCGCAAGCTTGCGATACGGCGCGCCCGCTGGGGCGGCTTGTTCACTGCGATCGGTACCATCGGCTATTATCTGGCTTACGCGTACATAGCCTGGCGCACCTTGACAGGCGAGTTCTCAATCGGCGATCTCACCTTTCTCGCGGGTTCTTTCAGGCGTCTGCGAACCCTCCTCGAAGGGCTTCTGACGAGCTTCTCGACCACGGCCGGTCAGGCGCTCTATCTCAATGATCTATTCTCGTTCTTTGAGGTCGAGCCGGAAATTCTATCTCCGGACAATCCGCGTCCCTTCCCGCAGCCGATTCGCGAAGGTTTCGTTTTTGACGATGTCGGGTTTAGGTATCCGGATGCTGATCGATGGGCCGTGCGCCATCTCAGCTTCATGCTGCATGCCGGCGAAGTACTTGCGCTGGTCGGAGAGAATGGCGCAGGAAAGACCACATTGGTCAAACTTCTTACCCGCCTCTACGATCCAGACGAAGGTCGCATTCTGCTGGATGGTTACGATCTTCGCGAATATGACCTCGACGCCTTGCGCGATAATATGGGCGTCATCTTCCAGGATTTCGTTCGTTACAATCTCAGCGCTGGTGACAATATCGCGGTTGGCAAAATTGCCGCCCGCAACGATCGAGACCGCATCGAACGTGCGGCCGCGCGCAGCCAAGCTGACGAGGTAATTAAAAGACTGCCGGCCGGCTATCAGCAGATGATTGGCAAGCGATTTAAGAACGGTGCGGAACTTTCCGGTGGCGAATGGCAAAAACTTGCGATCGCCCGGGCCTATATGCGCGAAGCGGCCGTGCTGGTTCTCGACGAACCGACAGCGGCGCTGGATGCTCGCTCCGAGTTTGAAGTGTTCAAGCGATTCAAAGAACTCAGCGACGGCAAAACCGCCGTCCTGATCTCGCATCGCTTCTCAAGTGTACGCATGGCCGACCGTATTCTCGTGCTTGCCAACGGAGTAGTCGAAGCCGCCGGCACACATGATGAGCTGATGAAGCAATCAGGACGCTATTCGGAGCTGTTCGAATTACAGGCTGCCGGCTATCGATAGTTTCGTGGGCAACACATGTTACATAGCTATCCTTTTTGCCGTCGGTCCGACCCAACCAAAGATTCCTGTCACAAGCGTAGCTGGCGGCACGGGCCGAAAACATGAAACCTCTAGTTCGGTCTCAGACTTGCCATAAATCAACTTACGCGGCGGAAGCAATTCCAAATGACGAACATCTGGTCTCGCAAATCGCTGACTGACCTCACCGAAGAGGCCGCTGTTGGCGACGGGCCTGAGGGCAACGTCACACACCTCCGACGATCCTTGTCAGCTCTGAACCTGGTAGCGCTCGGGGTCGGCGGTATCGTAGGTGCGGGTATTTTCGTTCTCACAGGACACGCCGCGGCAGCCAATGCCGGCCCCGCGATCACGCTGTCATTTGTCCTAGGCGCTGTCGCCTGTGCCTTTGCAGGGCTTTGCTATGCGGAGATGGCTTCGGCTGTGCCGGTAGCAGGCAGTGCTTATACCTACGCTTATGCAACTATCGGCGAGATGGTCGCCTGGATTATCGGTTGGGACCTTATTTTGGAGTATGCGGTCGGCGCGGTTACCGTAGCGATCGGTTGGTGCGGCTGTTTTACGAGCCTGCTTGCAAATTTCGGCATCCTTTTGCCCAAGCAATTGGTGTCGGCTCCGTTTGCATACGATGCAGCATCGCGTACGTGGTCCACCACAGGGGCAATCCTCAATGTGCCCGCGATGGCGATCATCGCCGCAATCTCTGCTCTCCTTGTAGTCGGCATCCAAGAGTCTGCCCGCTTCAACGTCGCCATCGTCGCAATCAAGCTAACTGTGATCGCGATATTCATCATCTTCGCAGCGCCAATGGTCGATACCTCGCATTGGGTTACGTCTGGCAATCCTAACGGGTCATTCATCCCACCCAACGCCGGAATCGGCATTTTCGGCTTGTCAGGCGTCGTGCGCGGTGCGGCCGTGGTGTTCTTTGCATTTATCGGCTGTGATGCGGTGTCGACTGCGGCACAAGAAGCCAAGAACCCAAGCGGGACATGCCCATCGGCATATTGGGCTCATTGGCAATCTGTACTGTGCTCTACGTTGCCGTCGCATTTGTCCTCACCGGTATCGTCTCATATGACAAGCTCAATGTGCCTGATCCTATTGCAGTCGGCATCGATGCCGCGGGACTGGTTTGGTTATCGTCAATCGTAAAATTTGGGATCGTCATGGGATTGACGTCTGTGATCCTGGTTCTGCTTCTGGGGCAGTCCCGGGTTTTTCGCGCGATGGCCCACGATGGCCTTTTACCGCGGCGTGCAGCGGCCACCCACCAGCGTTTTCGGACGCCCTATGTCGCAACGATTGGAACCGGTGTGGCCGTGTGTGGTCTAGCTGGCGTTTTGCCAATCGGACTGGTCGGCGAACTCGCCAGCATCGGGACGCTGTTTGCGTTCGCCATCGTTTGCATTGGCGTCTTGATTCTTCGCGTCAAGCACCCCAATCAAAAACGTCGATTCAAGGCGCCAGCGATCTGGTTTGTCGCCCCCACTGGCGCACTGGTGTCTTTCATTCTCATGCATGGGCTACCCCTCGATACCTGGATCAGGCTTTCGATTTGGCTGATGCTCGGCGTTACCATCTACGTCTCGTATGGGGCAAAGCACAGCAAGATTCGTGACATCACCCCGTCACGCGAGAGCGGCGTCGCAATCGGCTAAGGAAGTCAGGTTGCTGCTCAGTCCTTCAAGAGAATTCAGATCGAGGTAAGCACGATTCTTAAAATATACACAGATCAACTGCTACAAAAGTTCGATCCAGTTCGCGGACGATAGCTTCGGATGTGCCAATGACCCTTAGGTCGGCCGATGACGATCTCAGCTATCGTTCTAAAGCAGTCACCGCACAGGTCGTCTTTGGACGTTGAGCAGACATAAAGTGGCCCCTCACCTAGGTTCATTCGCCAGGTTCTCCGTGCATTTACGGCGTGTTGCTGAATTCACCAGTCGGGAACAAGTTGCTTGGGAGCCACAGCTATCGAGGGAATCACATCAACAACATTCATCATCATGGCGGTACTGGGGCTCACACCCTATTAGTAATTGAGCGCCTCTCGCCACGCGTTAAATCAAAGATGATGGATCCATTACGACATGAATTGGGAATCAACAAAAATCGATTTTGATAACGCGGACCACTCTCATCAGCCGCAAGGCACTCTCTCGGTTCATCCTGACAGTGACTCAGCAGAAAGGCCCGATAATCCTCTCGAATTCTGGCCAAGCGAGTTTGTCGTATACCCGGCCCACGGCGTCGGCCAAATACTAGCGATCGAAGTTCAAACAGTTGCTGGAGCCAGTCTTGAGTTTTTCGCCATCTACTTCTCAAAAAGCAAAATGAGGCTGCATGTACCCACGCGAAAGGCACCACGCGTCGGAATGCGCAAACTGTCCAGCCCTGCCACTATCGCACGAGCTCGGCTGACCTTGAGCGAAGCGCCTCGTCGCATGCGGGCCAACTGGTCTCGATTGATCAACGAATACGAAACCAAGATTAAATCCGGTGACGTCATCGCCATAGCGGAAGCGACACGAGATCTCTACCGGCGGCCTGCCAATTCTGACCAAAGCTATAGCGAACGGCAGCTTTACACTGCCGCGCTTCATCGGCTGGCTGAAGAAGTCGCCATGGTTGAGGGGATTACTGAAGAACACGCCGTGTCCGAACTTGAGGGTCTGCTGCTCAGGAGATTGAGCAGAACACAATAGGCTCAGTTAGAAACGCGATTGAGAGTTGCGGACGGCCGACCGGCGCAGCCTGTCCTTAAGGGGTCGGCCTAAACTTCGCACTGGCGCCCTGACGTCAGCATCGAAGTTTATGGAACGTCGACGTACTTTCCTGGCAGCCGATATTAGTTCGGCCGATCAACGATGTCGGCCCCTCCCTTGAAGGAATCGGAGCCTTGCAGGTCAGCGTTTGATCCAAGACCTGCGAAGTCCTGACTGATCATATCGCCGCGTCACGAAGCTAGATTATCGTGAATCTTTGCTTCGCTGGCTGCGGCAAAGCAGCGATCCGCGCTGCTCGATCATTTTTCAAAGATTGCACCGGTACAAACCGATAGTACGCTGAGACGGCGCGCGACCGAGCAATCGCGATGACAAGCCAGAATGTCAGCGGGGGGCACCGAATGAAACGAATAATCGTATGCTGCGACGGCACATGGAATGCAGACGACACCCAGACCAACGATACGAACGTCGCCCTTCTCGCCCGGTCTATCCACGGGTCGCAGCAAACCGGCGGTATCCTCCAAATCGTACTCTACTTAAGAGGCGTCGGCACGACCGGCTTGAAACTCGAAACCTTCATCGAGGGTGCTACGGGAATCGGCGTCGATGACAATATCCGATCAGCGTACCAGTTCATCTCGCAGAATTACATACCCGGCGACGAAATCTATCTTTTCGGGTTTTCACGCGGAGCTTTTACTGCCAGGAGCCTAGCTGGTCTTATCACCGCCTGTGGCATCCTATTTCGCGAGTCCCTCAACGCACTACCAGATGCCTGGATTTATTATCGTAGCCCAAAGCCACACTCTCCAGCAGCCTTTGCTTCAAAGTACCAAGTACGATGCCATCTGGACCCTCAAATCACATTGCTCGGCGTGTGGGACACCGTAGGAAGCCTTGGAATTCCCGGCAGCCTACTCGCGGCTGGCAACAAAGAGAAATTTGCATTTCACGATACCAGCCCTTCCCCTCTTTTGAAGCATGGGGTGCAGGCCCTCGCGATCGATGAGCGCCGACACGATTTCACGCCGACATTTTGGACTGGCACCATTCCGCCTGGCGTTACGATACAGCAAGTGTGGTTCGCTGGCGCTCACTCTGATGTGGGCGGCGGCTACAAGACGCGCAGCCTAGCTGACATTCCGCTCGTGTGGATGGCAAAACAGGCCGAAGCCGATGGTCTCGCGCTCGATTGGAAATGTCTACCCGACCCGTCGATGCTTGATGTCACCGCTCCTGCTCACGATTCATCGTCGGGCTTGTTTGCGCTTGATCGTTATCACCCAACCTTGCGCGCGATCGGAATGACGAAATGCGCTGTCAAATTCAATGAGAGTCTCTATGAAGCGCTGGATGAAAACGGCAAACCGGTTTCGACCATCAATGAAGGTATTCACCGAAGCGTCTTATCTCGGTACGCCGGCTTGGCACAGGTATGCTCCGACGACGACAAAGGCACTTGTAGCGTGAGCCCTTATAAGCCGGAAACGCTTACTCCATTCTTCAGCAGTGGTTCATTCGCAGGCTTACCCATTGTCGATTAGCGGGCGAATCGCTCTTTTCGTGGGTGATTAAGCTAAGAGCGAACGGCCTTTCGTTTCGGGTAGTAACAGCGCTGCCACGATGATTAAGCCATACGCGGCTATAGTGAAGATGCCGATGGCCTCGCCAAGAGGCATGCTCGCGCTGATGTAACCGACAAGTGCTGGAAACAGGGCGCCGAGGGCGCGACCGACGTTAAAGCAAAAGCCGATACCCGAACCGCGTACGCTGGTTGGATACAGTTCGTTGAAGAACGCTCCGATGCCGCTGTAGATGCCGGACGAGAAGAAGCCGAGCGGTGCGCCGAGGAAGAGCAGAACTGAATCACTAATCGGCAGGAACGTGTAGGCGAGAACGGTCAGTACCGAGCAGACGGAGAAAAGGATGAAGTTTTTTCGTCGTCCTAGAATGTCCGTAAGATAGGCACTGATGACGTACCCAAAAAACGAAGCCACGATTACGACGGCGAGATAGCCGCCGGTACTCAGTACAGAGAGGCCCCGTATCGTCTTCAGGTAGGTCGGCAGCCAGATCATGATCGCATAATAGCCGCCCTGAGTACCGATGGTGAGCAGCGAAGCTAAGATGGTGGTTCGCAACAGTGATGGCGCGAATATCTTGAGGAAACTGGGCCGGGTCTCTCCACCGCTGTCGTAGCGGCGCTGGGCATCGACGAACACCGAAGGCTCGTCAACGAATTGGCGGACAAAGAATACGGAGAGCGCGGGCAGAATTCCGATCGCGAACAGCGCACGCCAAGCAAGCGTTTCGGGCAGATATGTGAACAACACCGCGTAGGCGATCACCGCGGCACCCCAGCCAACCGCCCAGCCCGAATGCACGATACCGTTGCCCTTTCCACGATGCTCGTCGCGGATGATCTCGCCGATCAGTACTGCGCCGGCTGCGTATTCGCCACCAAATCCGAACCCTTGCAGCGAGCGGAACAGGAAGAGCTGCGCATACGAGGTAGCGAAAGCGCAGAGGAAAGTGAAAACCGAGAACCACAGGATAGTTATCTGCAACATACGCATCCGGCCAAAACGGTCAGCCAGAATGCCGACCAGCCAACCGCCCAACGACGAAGAGAGCAACGTGGCGGTGGCAAGCAGCCCCGCATCTCCACGGCTTATCGACCAAAGAAGCGAAAGTGTTGCGATGACCAAACTGTAGAGCTGGACGTCCATGGCATCGAGGGCCCAACCTGCGAAACAGGCCCAAAATGTTCGTCGCTCCTTGGCAGTGAGCTCCTGGTACCACCCCAGAACAGCGCCACCCGGTTCGGTGGTATCGCCGGCTACTTGGTCAGCCATCGGATCCCTCCCCTGAATTTATGTCGAGCGAACGTGACCACGCTGGCGCATGCCGACGAGATCCGACGCTTCTGTTGTTATCTTTATAAAAAATGAAGCACGGCGTGCCGAGGGCGCGCCGAAGCCCAATCGCTAAACCTGCTCGAGCGCCTTGCCCCATTTCAGGCCCCAGTCGTCTCCGACTAGATCGACGACTTTACCGTCCTTCTCGTAGAACTTGTTGGGGATCTGGAAGATGGCAATCATCAGGCCACCTTCCGGAGTCCAAGCCGAATGACGGCTGCCCGCGGGGCGCCAGACGAACTCGCCGGGACCGCACGACAGGCCCTTTTCTGGTCCATCCTTGTCGACCAGCCGACCTTCGATCATGAAGGTCTGCTCGAGCATCACGTGCTCATGGTCGGGCAGTTCGGCGCCTGGATCCATCTTCAACAACACGGTGAGCAAGCCGGACTCTTTGTCGACCATCAGCGTCTTCACGTGGCAGCCCGGATAGCGGATAGGCTCCCAAGGCATATCGTTAGCGTGCACGAGACGCGACGCGAGCGGTCCTAGACCTTCGTGATTCTTAGCGTTGGGGGTGAATGCTGAGACCATGTTTCCTTCCTCCCAGATGCATTGGCCTTGATCATCTATGCGTGAAACAATTGAGCCAATATCTAGAAATAAATGCTGGCATGCACATGGGGCACCGTCAAGTTGCCGCCTCTTCAACCCAATAAATGCCTCCCCTTGAGCCGCTTCGATGCCTCCGGAACCAGCGGATTTTCAAACGCGCTCCATCGCCACTGGCAGATATTGCAGCGCGGCGTCAACATAGCGGAACCGGTTGGTGCGCCAACACACTTATCGGAGGTCCCAATCAGCGGGGATCGCCGGCCGCGGAATGGATCAAGATCAAGTGAATGCGACCCCAGCACCCCAGCGAGTACCGTGGAATAAAGGCAAAGCCGCCGATGTGACCCAAGCACGTCTGGTCGATCAGGACAAAGCTTCAGATCGAGGGCCGCGCTCGTGACCTAGCCATGGTCAACCTGGCAATCGATAGCAAGCTTCGTGGCTGTGATGTCGTCGCCATCCGGGTCGAAGATGCCTGCCAATTCCGGAAGTCCGTACATCGGATTCAGGTGCCGGAGGCCCGGGACATCGCAACATGTTCGCGCCGCTAGCACAGAGAAATCGGATCACCAGCAGATCTGACGGAGCTATAGGTCAATCAAGCCGCCGTCCACGAACAGTTCGGCGCCGGTGGTGTAGGTCGCATCGGCAGCGAGGTAGAGGGCTGCTGCGGCGACTTCGGCAGCGGTGCCAGTGCGGCCGAGCGGGATGCGTGTCTTGGCCCCATCGATAAAAGCGTCCTTCTGGGCTGGCGTGAATCCGTTCTTGTCCAGGATCGGGGTGACGATCGGACCGGGGCTGATGGTGTTGACACGGATCCCGCGCGGCGTCAGCTCCTTGGCGAAAGTACGGCCGAACGAGCGCAGTGCTGCCTTGGTCGAGCCGTAGATTGTACTGCCGCCCAGGCCGCCGGCCGCGCCAGCCACAGAAGCCGTTAGGATGATTGCGCCACCGTCCGGAATAATCTGGATCGCGTGCTTCAGCAGGAAGAATGCACCCTTAACATTGATATTGAACTGGCTGTCGTAAAAGGCCTCATCGACCTGCGCGATTGGCGCGAACTTGGCGATGCCAGCGTTAACGAACAGCACGTCGATATGGCCGTGTTTGGTCTTGACCTGATCGATCAAGACCTTGGTAGCGGCCACGTTGCCGGCGTCCGAGACCAAAACCTCGATGCCGGGGAGCGCCGCCTTGGCGGCTTCTACCGAGCGTTCGCTAGAGCCGGTAACGATTACCTTCGCGCCTTCGGATTGAAAGAGTTTGGCGGTCTCCGCGCCGATTCCAGTGGTGCCTCCGCTGATGAGAGCGATCTTGCCGTCGAGCTTGGCCATGAAGGTTTTCCTGACTGGAGTGGGTTGCTGTGCCCGAGAGATGGGGTTCTCCTTGACGAGAGCAATGGCGCCGGGGGACATCTTTTGCCGAGCACCACCACCTCCTACTTCTCGAAGCTGACCTCAAAATCCGACTTCCGTTCTACCCTAGAGACCGGACTTTGCCGACCGGGCCAGCCGTGTCGGTTTCGTGCCAAAAGTGACGTGCGCCACATTCGGAATGGGCGAGGAAGCATTCCGCGCGTCGCCGAGAAGAAGCCGCCAGTGCCTCCGCCCGTCAGGTGTGGTAAGTTGAGCTTTTTGCTCCCGGAGAGCTGCGTGGACGCTGAACGCAGGCAGATCACAGTGCTTTTCGCCGATTTGGTGGGCTTCACGGCCTTCTCGGAGCAATCGGGAGAGGAAGCGGCCTTCAACCTTATGCGCCAGTTGGCGAAGCTGATGGAGGAAGCAGTACATGAGCAACGCGGTGTCGTTCAGGGCTTTACAGGCGATGGCGTCATGGCCGTCTTTGGCGCTCCGATTGCATTTGAGGATGCACCACTGCGGGCATGCCGTGCGGCACTTTCGATCTTGGCGAAAGTGAGGGCTTCTGAAGCGGATTTCCAAACTAAACATGGGCTACGGCCGCAACTGCGGATCGGCCTCAATACCGGTTTTGCAGTGGTAGGCGCTGTTCAGGGCGGGACTGACGCCTCGACGACTGTTCTCGGCGATACGGTCAACGTCGCAGCGCGCTTGCAACCTTTAGCAGAGCCAGACTCGGTCGTCATGAGCGGGGCAACGTACCGGTTAGTACAAGGAATGGTAGAGGCGACCTTTTCCGGGGAATACGTGGTCAAGGGGAAAGCCGAACGGCAAAGAGTTTATCAACTTGAGGCCCTGCGGCAAGGCGCTGCGCGCTTCGACGCGGCTGTAAGCCGTGGTCTAGGCGTCTTTATCGGGCGCGAGCACGAATTGGAGCGGCTGGAAGGTGGTCTTACGGAAGCCGGCACGCAATTGCGTGTTATAGATCTCGTTGGGGAGCCAGGAATGGGCAAATCGCGCCTCCTGCACGAGTTTCGCCAAACGATCAGAACGCAACGCGCCTTCATCCTCTCAGGGAGCTGTTCACCCGAAGGCCAGCAAACGTCGTTCCTTCCTCTCATCGAAGTGGTCCGTGGCTCTTTTCGAATCGGTGCTGGCGAAACAGAAACCGACGTGGCTCAAAAGCTTGAGATGGGGCTCGACACACTCGGGCTTCATTCCTCGCGAAATCTCGGCCTGCTGCTGCATCTGCTCGGCCTTGCCGTACCGGATGGCGCGCTATCGGGACTTGACGGTGTATTGATCGGATTACGTACCCGTGAGCTTTTGCGCCAGTTACTCGAAGCGCGCTGCCGTCTCTCGCCTTTGATCTTGGTGATAGAGGACTTGCATTGGATCGACAGTGTTTCGGAAGAAGTGCTGGACCAGATCGTTGGTAGCCAAGCCAAGCAGCAGCTTCTCATCCTCCATACAAGACGGCCAGAATACAAACCACCATGGCTCGGTAGGACTGCTGTCGTAAGTATCAACTTGGAGCCGCTCCAAGCGGACGATATCCGCCAGCTCGTTCGGGCTCGGCTAGGTGTAGCGGCGTTGCCAGATGCGCTCGCGCGTGAGGTTGTTGAGAAGGCCGAAGGAAATCCGTTGTTCGCGGAGGAAATCTTAAGTTTTCTCAGCGAACGGGGCATGCTTCGCCTGGCCGCTGGCAAGCTGGAGTTCGATTCGAAGGTTGTAGCGGCGACTCTACCTGCCACCGTCGAGAGCCTTCTGACGGCACGCGTCGATAGTCTGGCGGCAGAGGACCGCCGGCTTATGCAGGTCGCCTCTGTCATCGGCAGGCGATTTGACCCTGGCCTGTTGGCTGCCTCATTCGTTGAGGCCGACAACATCGCTGCCCGCCTCGCGGCTATGCAAGCAGTCGACCTCATCCGTCTCGAGGGAAAATCGAATAACTATTCGTTCAAGCACGCACTGGTGCGGGACGCGCTCTATCAGAGCCTGCTTACGGAAGCTCGCACAGCAATTCACCTAAGGATCGCGGAGGAGATCGAGCGCCGCAGCGGCAACCGTCTCACCGAAATGGCCGAGGTTCTTGCACATCACTATAGCCAAGCAACCCGCGCCGAAAAAGCCTTCACCTATCTTTTATTGGCCGGGACCAAGAGCCTAAGCGTGTATTCGCTCGAAGAGGCAACGAATCATTTCACCTCAGCGCTGACTCTTCTCAACAACAATCCGGATTGCGGCTCTGATGACCAGGTCGCCGACTTCCTTTTGTCGTATACTTCCCTACTAAACATGACTGCGCAGATTAAGGCCACGATCGAAGTCTCCGAGCGCTATCTGGCGCGGATTGATCGTCTTGCGGATGATACGAGGGCTGTTCTCATTCGGCACAACTACATATTCGCTCTTCTCTGGAACACGAGCTATCGCATGGTGCCAGAAGTGCAGCGAAAAGCCCGGCAAATAGCTGAACGTCTCGGAGATAGCAAGTCAAAGGCCTATGCGCTGGCCAGCGAGATTCTCGTCTCGACGATTGTCTCTCCGAAGTCGCCACATGAGTTCGAATCTCTTAAGCGAGACGCAATCAATGCCGCTTCGGCCACGACTGACGCTTACATCCAGAACTGGATCAGGTTTGTGGTGGCGTGGGAAGAGTTTCACCAGGGGCGCATGAATGACGCGCGTCATTCAGCCCGGGCCCTCATGCAGGTAGGTCGAAGCCTCGATGACCCTCGATCGACGGGACTTGGTCTCTGTGTCTTAGCCTTGATCTCACTATTATCCGATGCATATGCGGAGGCGTTAGATTACAGCGAACAATCGATCACCTTAGCAATTACGCCTTTCGACCGGGAAACAGCCCTAAACATAAAGGGATGCGTACTGACGCTTCTGCGACGGATCGATGATGGGTGGAGTATTCTGGAATCATTTCGTCGCCGTTGCTCCGTTGATGGCGACCTTTATTCTTTGACCACGAGCGACGCGATTCTCGGCGTGTCGAAGGTGATTCAGGGAGATATCAGTGGGGGAATTCGGTGGCTCGAGGAAGCGATATCGAAGCGGGAAAGCGAAGGTTATGTGGCGGCAGCAGATTGGTATCGCTTATTCCTCGGCGAGGTATATTTACAAATCATCACTGGGGACGAGAAGGTTCCATTTTTGGTCTTGCTGAAGAATCTCCCAGTTATTCTCAAGGTGATGAGCACCGGGCCGTCGCGAGTTCGCGCGCTAATGGGGCACGTGTTGGCCAATCCGCGATTCAATCCTGATGGACACATCCCAGGGCGCGCTCAGATGATTCTTGGTCTACTCTACAAGGCGAAGAACAAGCGCGAACCTGCGATGGAGCACCTCAATGAAGCAAGGCGAATCTTCTCCCAGTTCGGGCAGACTCCTATGCTCACTCGTGTCGACTCGGCTCTCGCAGAGCTAAAATAACGTCGGTATTCCCTGGATTGAAGTTTCGCCCGAACGCACTTTGCGAATTGCGTCGAAAGCGCAAGAATTCCGGCCCGAACGGCACGTCGGCTTTGTCCCCTGAAAGCGGACATCAGCTGCCAGAGCAGTGATGTCCGAAAAGTTCCCTGGAACTCTTTGAACGACTATCTTCCGGTTTGTTCGCTTGGCGGGCTCCAACTCGTCAAACGACATCAGGCCGCGTTACCTCAAGTCTGAACGACTCTATCAATCCAAAACAGCGTCCGGGTGCGGTTCACCTGCCCCAGTGCGCCGCTTGGCTTAAGGACCGCAAACGATCGCATACGCACAGCGCTGGCTTTGCTCAAGATCGCTGAAGTCGAAAGTCGCGACGGCCACCAGCGCGGCAAGCAAGATGACGGCGGCGACGTTCTCGACCATGCGGGCCTTGTAATCCTCGGTATGTCGCGCCCCCTCGTATCGCGACAGGTCAAGCAGCGGGTCTATATCGCGACGGAAATGTTTTGCGGTGCGGGCGCGGTGTCGATCGGCAGCATCCCGTAACGGGAATTGTAAAATCCTGCAGTCGTCCTGTCTCTTGGGTTCGCCACACGTCATCGGATGCTCAACACCGCTTTTCATTTAAAGCGGCCGGAAACGATTCGTGTTCCTGAAGCGCGGTGTTCAAAGCGACAAATCGGCGTGAGGCGATTTCGGAATATTGCCAAAGCTTATGAGGTTACAAACGGAAAGCAGCGACTCTTTTCGTTTCATTCGATATCTGAAGCATGAAATTTTGTTCAGGATTGTAATGCGTCGTAATGGCAAATCTCGCGAAAACGCCTTTAAAATATAGACGCAATCGACTCTGACGTCAGACGACCCAGGTTTTCGCAGAGCAACACGTCTTCTTGAGCGCAACGGAACTTGCGCGGTCTTCGCCGTGTTCTGGAACCATAGCAAACGGCGGCACTGCGATCCCGCAATGAGCTAGCGCCTGCGCCAATCTGCGTTGCGGGATCGGATCGGAGACGCCGGCGAGAACCAAAGGACGTTCGATGCGATATCCGCTTTTGCTGGCTGCCCTCGGTTGTTGTGTCTGTTGGATTGGCATTGCCGCCGCTCAGGCGCAAACGACCACGACACCAGGCATGGGACCGACATCTCCGCTGAACGTTCCGTCCGCGGACAGTTCTTCCTCCAACTCAACCTCTTCCGGTCTCGGCGGCATTCCACTCGGCTCGACCGAAATCAACACACCGGGCGTCAGTCCGCTGATCATGCCCTGCCCGAGCGCGAGTTCGAACGCTGCCTTCGACGGCGGCGGATCAAACCAGTCGAACAATTGCGGCTCGGGCGCGTCGACTACCAGCGCTTCCAATGCGCCGTCGACGTCCGGCGCCGGCGGGATGTCGCCAGGATCATCGGGATCGGTCGTAGGCTCCGGCATCACGCTCGGTGCGACCGATCTCGGTACACCGGGTGAGAGCCAGACAACCCCTGTGCCCACCGCCACTCCCTGTCTGCAATCGATGACCTCACAGGGATCGTCGACAGGATCTGGCCCGACCGCCTCCACCGTCAACGGCGGCTGCTAGGGAGCGGGGAAAATCATGCGCAAAGCACTTGTGCTTCTGACAACCGTGTTGGGCGCCGCGGCTCTGGGCGGCGTGGTCTACTGGCATCAGTCCAGCGCCGAACCCACCAGGGAAGCCGCCCCCGCCTCGCAACCCGAAGCAACGCCCGTGGTTGCGGGAGTAGTCCAGAACGGACCCGTTCCGATTTACCTGCGGGGCGTCGGCACGGTCATCGCCTATAACAATGTCGTCGTGCGTAGCCAGATCACCGGGCCTTTGATTAAGGTCAGCTTCAAGCAGGGCGAAACGGTTCGCAAGGGCGATCTTCTGGCGGAGATCGATCCACGTCCCTATCAGGCCCAGCTCGACCAGGCTGTCGCCAACCGCGATCGGGACCAGGCGCAAATCGTCAATGCACAGACCAATCTCAATCGTTACGTACCCTTGCAGGAGAAGGGGTTTGCCACCGGGCAGCTTGTCGATACCCAAAAGGCCCAGGTCGCTCAATTAGAGGCCATGGTGAAAGGCGACGAGGCCGCGATCGAAAGCGCCCGCGTCAATCTGAGCTATACGAAGCTGACCGCCCCGCTCGACGGGGTCACGGGCATTCGGCAGATCGACGAAGGCAACATCATCCATCCGACCGACGCCAACGGACTGGTCGATGTCACGCAAATCCAGCCGATCTCGCTGATCTTTACGCTCCCGGAGACGACGTTTATCGAGATCCAGAAAGAACTGGCCAAGGGGCCGATCAAGGTCTTCGCCTACAGCCAGGATGACAAGACGAAGCTCGACGAGGGCGAGCTTCTCCTGATCGACAACCAAATCAACCAGACCACTGGCACGATCCGGCTGCGCGCCACCTTCCCGAACGGGGAGCGCCTCTTGTGGCCCGGCGAACTCGTCAATGCGCGGCTATTGCTCAAGACAGAACCGCACGGGCTGACGATCGCCGCGGGCGCCGTGCAGCAGGGACCGAAAGGACCTTATGTCTACGTGATCAACCCCGATCAATCGGTGCAACCCCGGCCGGTCAAAGTTGCGCAGATCGACGAAGGCAAGGCCCTGATCGCTTCAGGTCTCAAGGAGAACGAGCAGGTCGTCGTCGACGGGCAATATAAGCTGCAGGCCGGAACCCATATCCAAGTGCTGACGGGCAAGGCCGCGGAAGAGGCGAATATGCAAAGCGCCGTTGAGCAGGCGATCCCGTGAACATATCCGCACCCTTTATCCATCGGCCGGTGGCAACAGCGTTGCTGATGGTGGGTCTTCTCTTGTGCGGGCTGGGCGCCTATCGCCTGTTGCCGGTCGCGGCGCTGCCTAACGTCGATTACCCAACGATCCAAATCAGCGCACAATTGCCGGGCGCCGACCCGCAGACCATGGCGTCATCGGTGGCAACGCCGCTCGAACAGCAGATCAGTCAGACCCCGGGCCTCGTGCAGCTGACGTCATCCAGCGCGCTCGGTTTCGTCACGATGACGGCGCAGTTCGATCTCAGCAAGACCGTCGATAGTGCTGCGGTCGACGTGCTCGCGGCGATCAACGCGGCGAGCCCATACCTTCCGGCCAACATGCCGTACCCGCCGACGATCCGGAAAGTGAATCCGGCCGACACGCCGGTTCTGATTCTGGCGCTGTCGTCGGAAACCTTGCCGCTGACGACGGTGGACGCTTACGCAGAAAACATTCTGCTGCCGAAAATCTCGCAAATCACGGGCGTCGGCCAGGTCGGCATCGGCGGCCAGCAGAAGCCGGCCATTCGCGTCCAGGTCAATCCGCAGGCGCTCGCCTCGCGTGGACTGAGCATGGAAGACGTGAGGAACGTCCTCAGCGGCGCCAACGTCGATCTTCCGAAGGGCACGCTCAACAGCCCGCGGCAACTCTACACCCTCAACACCAACGATCAGCTCCTCAAGCCAGAGGCCTATAACGATCTGATCATCGCCTACCGAAACGGCGCGCCAGTGCGCATCCGCGACGTCGGCCAGGCCATCGAAGCATCCGAAAACAACCTACTTGCCGGCTGGCACGACAAGGATCGCGCCGTCATTCTGACGGTCTTCCGCGTGCCAGGCGCCAACGTCATCGAGACCGTCGACAGCGTGAAAAAGATGTTGCCGCAGCTCGAAGCCTCGATTCCGCCAGCCATCAAGGTCTCCATCGCCTCCGACCGCACCGACACCATCCGGGCTTCGGTGAAGGACGTGCAGTTCACCTTGATCTTGACCACTGTGCTGGTGGTGATCGTGATCTTCATCTTCCTGCGAAATTTCTGGGCCACCGTCATCCCCGCCATCACGGTGCCGCTGTCGCTGGTCGGCACTTTCGCCCTGCTCTACCAATTCGGCTACAGCCTCGACAATTTGTCGCTGATGGCGCTGACCATCGCCGTGGGCTTCGTGGTCGACGACGCTGTCGTGGTGATCGAGAACATCGTCCGCCATCTGGAAATGGGCGAAAAGCCGATGGAGGCCGCGCTGAAGGGTTCAGCGGAAATCGGCTTCACCATCGTTTCGATCACACTGTCGTTGATCGCGGTCTTCATCCCGCTGTTTTTCATGAGCGGCTATGTTGGGAAGATGTTCCGCGAATTCGCCGCAGCGGTCAGCATCTCCTTGGTGCTGTCGCTGATCATCTCGCTGACCCTGACGCCGATGATGTGCGCCCGTCTTCTTTCCGACGACAGCCACAAGAAGCATGGTCGCCTCTATCAATGGTCCGAACGTGGTTTCGACCTCCTTCTGAACGCTTACGAAAGCACGCTGAAGATTGCGCTGCGCTTCCGCTTTCTCACGCTGATGGTGATGTTCTCAACCATCGTCCTGACCGGCTATCTCTATTACGTGATCCCAAAGGGATTCTTTCCGCTTCAGGACACCGGCATGCTGTTCGCCATTTCGGAGGCATCGCAGGACATCTCATTCCCCGCGATGGCGGAGCGCCAGCAGGCGCTGATGAACATCGTCATGCAGGACCCGGCCGTCGAATCCGTCAGCGACTTCATGGGACCGGGCGGTTCGACACCGACGCTCAACCAGGGGCGCGGCTTTGTGGTGCTGAAACCGCTTGAAGAGCGCAAGATCAGCGCACTCGATGTGATCGCACGGCTACAGCCGAAGCTTAAGCGCGTACAGGGCGCGACGCTTTACTTGCAGCCGGCGCAGGATATCACGATCGGCGCCCGCATCTCAAAAACCCAATACCAATACACGCTGTACGACGCAGACTCGCGCGAACTCGATCACTGGACTGAGATATTCCTGAACAAGATGAGGTCGATGCCGCAGATTTCGGATGTGGCGACCGACCAGGAAAATGCCGGCCCGATGCTCAACGTCACCACCAACCGCGAGGTCGCTTCGACCTTCGGCATCCTACCGGTCACCATCGACAACACGTTGGACGACGCGTTCGGACAGCGCATCGTCTCCACGATGTATACCGAACTCAATCAGTATCACGTCGTACTAGAGGTCTCTCCGGAATTCCAGTACAGCCCCGAGTCGCTCAAGAACATCTATGTCAATTCGTCGACCAATCAGCAGGTGCCGCTCTCGACATTGGTAAACAGCAACATCAAGCCGGCGCCGATCGTCATCAATCACCAGGGCATGTTTCCATCGGCAACGATCTCGTTCAACCTGAAGCCGAATGTCGCGCTCGGCCAGGCGGTGGATGCCATCAGGCAATTCGAAAACGACTCTGGCAAGCCGATATCGGTTGCGACCTCGTTCCAGGGCAACGCGCAGGCCTTTCAAGCTTCGCTCGCCTCGACGCCGATCCTGATCGCCGTCGCCTTGATCGTGATCTACATCATTCTCGGCGTGCTCTATGAAAGCACTATTCACCCGCTGACGATCCTGTCGACGCTGCCGTCAGCCGGCATCGGCGCACTTCTGATCCTGATGGCGGTTCACCTCGACCTCAGCGTGATTGCTATCATCGGCATTATTCTCTTGATCGGCATCGTCAAGAAGAACGGCATCATGCTGGTTGATTTCGCCCTGCACGCCGAGCGGGAGCAGGACATCGATCCCGAGGAATCGATCTATCGTGCCTGCATCTTGCGCTTCCGCCCGATCCTGATGACCACCATGGCGGCGCTGCTCGGCGGCGTGCCGCTGATGATCGGCACCGGTAACGGCGCTGAACTGCGCCAGCCACTCGGTTATACAATCGTTGGCGGCCTGTTCCTGTCGCAGCTGTTGACGCTCTATACCACGCCGGTCGTCTATCTTTATCTCGACAAGCTCACCGGTGCGATGAAACGGCGGCGACGACGCGCTCCGGCCGAAACGGCTCCCGCCGAATGAAGCCGGATTTGCCGCGGCAGCCGGAGCCGTGTAATTCGCCTTGGAACTATCGCTATTAACACTGAGCCCGGGTAGACGGCCCACGGCAACTGCACTCATGTCCGCGCCGGGTCCAAGCAGACATGGCGCTAGGCGCGATTGATGTCTGATTTACCTTGTGGACGGACATGCTTGCGCATCTCGGACGTTACGCGTCCTTTCAACCGCTCCCAACTGATAAGCTTTTATGAAAACGCTTATCAGTCAGCCGACTGAATCTGTTTGGCGGCAGGCTTACCGGTAGCGGCAGATGCTGAAGATCCTTCGTCTTTAAGCCATACCTTTTGAAGCAGCTCAGCATTCAATTACAAATGGCCTATCGGTTTGAAACTTGGCTGAAATTAATTGCGGCGATCCGTCACCAATTAAGATCAGATCCTGAAGGTGCCAATGAAGCCGCTGCGGCTCGATCGCCAGTATCATGTTTTTTTCGAGCATAATATCTCCGCCCCGACGAAGTACGGGCTCTTGCTGGTGAAACCAGGGTCCCATTCCGTGTCCGACCAGTGACGCGGTGTAGTCGATCCCCTTCTTGCGAAATTCTGAAACGACGAAAGCATAGATCTCGCCCGCGGTCACACCAGGTCGGCATCTCTCGATCGTCTTGCGATGGATATCGAGCGTAAGGTCATAACCGGCCTGTTGTTCCACGTCTGGCTTTCCCAGGATGGCAAGCCTGGATTGGTGTCCCGGACATCCACTGAAATAGGCCAAGTAATCATTCCGTACAAAGTCACCCTTTCGAAAAGAAACATCACTCTTCATACATCACATGATTCGAACTCGAATTCAGAATACCATGGACAAATCCTGCGCCCTTTTGAGTGAGAGCGGCAATCATCCGAGCGTGCACCGTACGTTCGGTATCGCCCGGACGAATGGTCGGAAATACTTCGGCTAGTGCCTCATCGAGAAGATCAGCAGCTTGCCTTTGTTGCTCGATTTCGGCTTCTGTCTTGAGCCAACGAACCTCGTCCAGCATTCGCGAGCAATCGAACATGTCGAGCTTCGGGAGAGCGGCGTGAATTTCGTCCCAATGGGCGGCGGCGAGACCGTCCCACTCAAACCCTATCTTTGCATCAGCTAAGCCGACCTCTTTAATCAGTTGGGCGACTCGACCGTATAAGGATTCTTCATAGGCTTGGTAGACCTCAACGCGTTCAATCCAGGACTCGCGCTGGACGAGCTTTTGCGCGAACGCATCGACGATCACGATCGGTTCTTTCGAACGAGGCCAGAGCACCATGAAGCCCCGCACCGTACTTGCGATGTCCATATGACGTGACAAGGTGCCCGGCATCGCCATGCCCGCGAGATAAGTGAAATTGACGCCGGTGCGAACGGCTACCGCAGCCAACCCGTTCCGGTCCATATAGGAATTCAGGCGGTCTATGTTGGCCGTTACGGATCGGGTAGTACCTATCATTCTGGTCCCCTCGAATTGGGAACTAACGAGCGTATCTTACTTCAAACGTCACAACGCCCTCCTCGGTTCGGTAAGGACCATGTTTCATGCCGGGCGGGCGGCAGGCGTACATCCCCTTTTGAAAGAATTGATCGCCATCCCACTGACTGCCTTCGAGGATGTAAACTTCTTCCCAGAAATCGTGCACGAACGTTTCGACGCTAGCGCAACCGGGCTCAACCTTCAACATGCGTGTGACGAACATCCGCTCGGGGTCTTCGGTGAGGATTTTTTGGTAATGCCCCGGAGGCGCTCCCTCAACGGCAATCCATGGAATGCTATCGGAGGGGAAGAATTCCAATTCAGGCTTTGGCATCTTGATCTCCTTATTTCGATGATCGATTTCGGTGGCTACCGTCGGCCGTGACTATCCACTGCTGTAGATATTCATCTTTCTTCACGCACATAAGGAAGTGCGAGCGCCTCGGGTGCCCCGACCCGCCGCTTCATGGCTCGCCGTCCCATAACGGCAAGCACGGCGATCGCCATCAGGTAGGGAAACATTTGCATCACATAGGTCGAGATGAGGTGGAACACGCCGCCCAGCACCTGGGACTGTGCAATCAAGATGTAGGCAAAGCCGAAGAGGTAAGCGCCGCCCAACAGCTTGATCGGATGCCAACCAGCGAAGATGACCAGCGCCAGCGCCACCCAGCCACGGCCCGCCGTCATGCCTTCCGCCCACGTCGTAAGATATGCGACCGACAGGAACGCGCCTGCAAGTCCTGCCATACTCGCTCCGAACAGAACCGCAAGGTAACGAATGCGAAACACATTCCAGCCGACAACATCGACGGCGCTCGGCTTTTCTCCCGCGGCACGCAAGGCGAGACCTGGTCGCGTACGGTAGAGGAAGTACCAGACCACCCCGACCATGAGGTACGAGAAATACACCAGCGCATTCTGACGAAAGAAGATCTGGCCTAGGGCCGGAATGTCAGAGATCCAGGGCAGCGCCAATGGCGGAACGTGTTGGCCGATATCGGTGCCGACGAGATCATGCCCGGCGAAACTTGATAATCCGTCGCCGAACAGAACTAGTGCGAGGCCGGCGACGACATGATCGGCTCGTATGGTGACGGTCAGGAAAGCGAACAGCAGGCCCAGCAAACTGCTAGCGGCAATTGCGGAGGCGATACCGACCACAACTGAGCCGGATCCGAACGTCGCGGCTGCCGCCGTCAGCGCGCCCAGCAGCATGATGCCTTCGATACCGAGGTTAAGCACGCCGCTACGTTCGACGACGAGTTCCCCAAGAGCAGCCAGCAGCAACGGGCTAGCCGCTGCCACGCTGGTCGCCAACATGCTGACAAGCACGGCCGTATTCATGCTCGATCAACCTTGCCAAGATGCATGCGTGACTGAGATCGCCGCGCTAGGGTCAGGCCCGCCAGCGCGAAAAGAATGATTGCCGCCTGTATCACCCGCACGAGCGATGGGTCGATCTGCGCGATTTGCAGTGCGGCGCCGCCTTGCATCAGGATTCCGTAGAATACGGCCATGATCAGCACGAGCAGCGGATCGTGACCGGCAAGCCACGAAACCAAAATACCCAGATAGCCATATCCTGGCGTGAGCACGTAAAGCCTGCCGGCCGAGCCGCTGACTTGCTGGACTCCGGCGATCCCGGCGAGAGCGCCGCTGACCAGCATGACCAGGATCGTGATCCAGGTCACGCTGATTGCCGCGTATCGCGCGGCTTCGTGCGAATGGCCGACGACCGTGACTTCAAAACCCCAACGGCTGAAGCGAAGAAGTATACTCAAGGCAAGTGCGAGCACGGGCGCAACGACGACGCAAATGTCGAGTTCGGACCCGAGCGACGGCAACCTCGCCTCGTCGGCGAAATACGCCGAATACGGCCATCCCCCACCCGGCTCCCGCCACGGACCATAGACGAGCGATTGCACCCACAGGATAGCAACGTAGTTCAGCATCAGGCTTGAGAGCACCTCATTCACGCCAAGCCATACCTTCAGCGCGGCCGATAGGAAGGCCCACAGCGCGCCACACAAAATCCCACAGGCCAAGACCGCCAACAACATCAAGGGAGCCGGCAACGAGGTGTTGAGGGCAATCAATCCCGCGCCAAAGGCGCCCATGACCATCTGGCCCTCGCCTCCTATATTCCAGACCCGAGCACGGAACGCGACCGCAGCAGCCAGTCCCGTGAAAGCGATCGGCTCGGCGAATACCAGCGAGCTCTCGAGTGCACTCCAGGAGCCGACTGCCCCGTCAAAGATGGCTCGGAACGTTTCAAGTACCGGGGCATGAACGGCTACCAGGACAACCGAGGATGCGGTCATCCCCAGCAGCACAGACAGGACGAAAGCACCTGGCAATCTCAGCCATACGGGAATAGCCATATCAAGCCGCATCCAGCAGATGACCGCCCATCGCTGCGCCTATGGCACTACGATCAGCATCGCGGGGCCAGATTCCCCGGACCGTGCCTTCAAAAAGCACCGCGACCCGGTCGGACAATTGAAGGATTTCATCCAGGTCCTCGGAAATGAGGATAATTGCAGTTCCACCCTCACGCAGATCGAGCAGCCGGTCGTGCACGGCCCTCGCGGCTGCGATGTCGAGCCCCCGGGTTGGCTGAGCCACAATGAAGACGACGGGTTTTGCAAGAATCTCGCGGCCCATCAGTATCTTCTGCTGATTGCCGCCTGACAGCGCCCGCACGGCCGTATGGACGCCTGGCGTGCGCACGTCATAGTCACGAACCAGACTTTCAGCGCGCTTAGCGGCCAGTGCCCGGTCGATCCAGACTCCCTTGGCCAAAGGCCGCTCCCGATAGTCGCGCAGCAGCATATTGTCGACGATGTCGAACTGTGGAACGAGGCCCATGCCTAATCGATCTTCGGGCACGAAGCGCAGGCCGTAACGAAGCCGCGACCGCGCATCGGAGCCACTAATGTCTTTATCTTTCAGCCAGACCTTTCCATGGCGTAGGGGACGTATACCGGCCAGACATTCGGCAAGCTCGACCTGGCCATTGCCCGCCACCCCCGCGATGCCCAAGATCTCGCCCGCCCGCACGTCGAGGGTGATACCGTTGAGCCCGCTGGTCCCTCGGTCGGCTTGCGTCTGCGCGCCTTCGACCTTGAGAGCAATCTCGCCCGACTTGAGGCTATTTTTTGGACGCAAGTCCGGCATGGATGCGCCGACCATCAGCGAGCCTAATTTCTGGATCGAAGCGTCCGACCGACCAAGCGACGCGACGACACGTCCATGCCTGAGCACCGTCACCCGATCTGCCGCGGCCATCACCTCATGCAGTTTATGGGTAATGAAGACGACGTATTTCCCCGCATCCGCAAGTCGGCGCAACGCCACATAAAGATCCGACGCTTCGCTCGGCGTCAGTACCGACGTCGGTTCGTCGAGCAAAAGCAGATCGGCGCCTCGATAAAGCAACTTTACGATCTCGACCTTCTGCCGCTGACCGACGGTCAGCTGCCATATCAAGGCGTGCGGATCGACATGCAAACCATGTTCTCGTCCGACCGCTTCGATCCGATCCGCTGCTTCTCGCCGGTGAAGACGAAGTGAAGCGTCAGTAGCCCCAAGCAGGACGTTGTCTAGAACGGAGAATGCATTCACAAGCTGGAAATGCTGGTGGACCATCCCAATGCCGCGACGGACCGCATCCCATGGAGAACGAAACCCGGCCTTTTCTCCTTCGATATATATTTCACCGCTATCGGGCAGGTAGACGCCCGACAGGATATTCATCAGCGTGGACTTGCCCGCACCGTTTTCTCCAAGCAGCGCGTGGATTTCTCCTCGCTTCAGTACGAGATCGACGCGGTCATTTGCGACGATGGCACCGAAGCGCTTGCAGATCGACGATAGAACGACGCCTTGCTCGGGGGGGGCCATGGGCAAGTCCTCGGGGTCGATTTATTTTGCGGCGCCCTTTACTCCTGCAACAAGCCAATTCATTTTCGTGGCGGCATCCTCAGAACTCAGCTCGGTCCCAGCCGGGACGCGCACCTTGCCCTCATTATCCTCGATTGGCCCGGCAAACACCTTCAGTTCGCCCGACATGATTTTCTGCTTCGCGGCCTCGACCGCCTGCTTGGCTTCGTCGGTCACCATCGGCCCATAGGGCAGCAACACCACGATGCCGCTCTTTAAATCGCCGAGATCGCGCGTCGCTTCGAATTTGTTCGCCTTAACGGCCTCCACTTCCTTGACGTAGAACGGCCCCCAATTCCACGCGCTGCCGCTGAGAAATGCTTGGGGCGAAGCAAATGACCAGTCAGCATTGCTCGTCATGCCCCATTTGCCCTGTGCTGCAGCAGCTTGCAGCGTGGCCGCCGAATCGAGGTGATTAGCGATGACATCAGCACCGGCGCTGAGCAATGCATCGGCGCTTTCCTTTTCCTTCGGCGGATCGTACCAGCTATTGACCCAGTTGGTCACCACCGTGGCGTTGGGATTGACCGACTTCACGCCGAGCGCAAATGCATTCGCACCGGAGACAACCGCAGCGTAAGGAAACGCGCCGGCAAATCCGACGATGTTAGTCTTCGTCATCTTTCCGGCGAGAACACCTTCCAGATAACGAACCTCTTCAAGCTTGCCGTAATAGGAGGCTACGTTTTTCGGCCCCTTCGGATCGGCCATCTGAACGATAAAATGGATCTCAGGGTGCTTCTTGGCGATCTCGGGAATGAATGTTCCGTAACCGTAACTGTTTGCGAAGATAACCTTGTTTCCTTTGGCGATCAGATTGTTGATGACGGGCACGACACCCGGACCGTCAGCCACGGATTCGACGCGAGTAACCTCGAGATCCGGCACATGATCTTGCAAATACTTGGTCGAGTCAGCGTTGGCTCGAACCCAGGACGATCCGGATGCTTGGGCAAACTCGACGAAAGCGACTTTCAGTTTCTCTTCCGCCGACGCGTCGGCCGCAAAAAACCATCCGCAGAGCAGCGCCGTTGCCGCGATACGAGAGTGATTCACCGCCAGTCTCCTTCAAAAGAATTCAAAACAGCGGCCACCATAGGTTCGGATTCAAGGCCGGATAGTGAACGCTAAGCAAGTCATGTGCCATCAATATTCACCGGGCTTTGCGTCCGTCTGTCGAAACATGCACAAAAACCCGGCAGATTTGATCGCGAACGGCTGAAAATACTTTCACGCCATGCAACCAGAATCTTGGTACGTTCAACGCAAGTCGCGCGACGGTTGAAGTAGAGGCGAACTTGAAGAAATCGGCGTTAGCACATGCTCAGCATGTGAACGAAGCAGCGTCCCAAGACGAACTTTCCGCTCTTGGGTTGAAGCTTCGTCATGCAAGAACCGTGAGAGGCATGCGACTGGCAGATCTCGCCACGGTATCTGGTTGCTCGGAAAGCCTTCTCTCGAAAATCGAGAATGGAAAGACCACTCCCTCTCTCAATACTTTGCACAGCCTTGCGAAAGGGCTTGGCCTGACCATTGCCAAGCTTCTGAGTGATGATGCCGCGCCAAAAGGAATCGTCATGCGCGAGGGCCAGCGACCTGTGCTCAGCCGGATGGGGCTCGGAGGTTACGGGGTCGATGGCGTTGAAACCGAACTTCTGATTCCTTTCGGTGCGGAGTCGGCACTTCAAGCTACCCTGCTGCATGTACAGCCCGGCGCGCGGAGCGACGGGTTGAGACAACATGAGGGCGACGAGGTCGGCTATGTCGTCAGTGGGCAGATTACGCTGACGGTCGAAGGCGACCGTTATTTCCTGAAGACGGGTGACGCGTTTTTCTTTCCATCCATGCGACCACACGGCATTGAGAATCCTGGCAACTCTCCAGCTGTCATCATATGGGTGAATACGCCTCCAACGCTGTGAGAAGTATGGCATGCGTTGGTTCGTGAATCAGTTCCGCAGCCTATCTTTGTATTGTGCGCCATTCTTAATTGCGAGGAGACACGCCAATGACTGACTACGCCATCTCTGAGAAGCTGGTTGCATCCGCTATCGCGGACCGCGGAAAGGCCCATCCTTGGGATAGGATTCCGGTCTCGAAAGCGGCGCTCGTTGTCGTCGACATGCAAAACTATTTCGTGTCGCCGGATTCCGAGGGCCAGACAAACCCGGCGCAAGGCATTGTGCCGGCGATCAACAGGCTGGCTGCAACGATGCGAGAGCTGAGCGGCACCGTCATCTGGATTCAAAACACGACGACTAACACCCGCCAGTCATGGTCGGTGCGGCACGAGCTTCTTTCTCCTGCCAGGGCGGAATATCGCCTCGCGGCTATGGAAACTGGAGCTGATGGCTATCAGCTATGGCCGACGCTCGATGTCCGGCCTGAGGATACGGTGCTGGTCAAAAGGTTCTACTCGGCTTTTGCTCAGGGGTCATCGGACATTGTTGCGACCCTGAGAGCCAAGGGCATCGACTTCGTGCTGATTGCCGGGACTTACACTAACGTTTGCTGCCAGGCTTCCGCCCAGGACGCCATGATGCTCAATTTCCGGACGATCATGGTGTCGGATTGTAACGCGGGATCAACCCCGCAGACGCACGCAGCGGCTCTTAATAACTTCTTCGAATTTTTCGGCGACGTCCTGTCGGTCGACGAGGTGCTGGAGCGGCTGGAAGCAGCAACCGAAACCGTGGCTGCGTGAGCTGGGGCGTCCGATGGCGACCAAAACTTCCGAAAAATGCGCCCTTGTCGTCGTGGATATGCAGAACGACTACTGCGACGCCGCTGGCGTTTATCCGCGCAACGCCCTGCAATGCTTTGACATGGAAAGTGTAGTGGCCGCCACCGCAAAGGCCGTTACCACGTGCAAGGAACGCGGGATACCGGTCATATATCTGCGCATGGCCTGGAATACGGATGCGTCTGGATTTCCTGTCGATGCCGGACTGATCATGGAAAAATCGCGGCCATTTGTTCGCGCAGAAGGACTTCGCCGAGGCACCTGGGGGGTCGAAGTCGTGGACGGATTGCCGCCGCCAGACTATGTCGTTGACAAGACCCGCTACAGCGGATTTCACAACACAAGCCTTGAAGCCTTGCTCCGCGGGCTGCGAGTCGAAACCATCTACCTGGCCGGCGTCATTACCAATATGTGCGTGGAAGCTACCGCGCGCGATGCCTTCCACCGTGATTTTCGTTTCGTTGTTATGTCCGATTGCGTCTCGGGCTTCAGTCGCAAGCTGCATGATGCCAGTTTGGAGACAATGCAGATCTTTGGAACGGTAAAGCAGTCTGACGAGCTCCTTAGGGGCAACTGAAACTTATTGGCACGGAAAAACGCGACGCCAGTGTCGAGCGATTTCGTCTCCTCGACAGAACCATACGTCGTCGAATTTTCGCATGTATTCCAGAAGCCGGATCAGCCCGGCGCATCGCCCCGGCCGTCCGATGAGGCGGTCATGTAGCCCGATCGACAGCAGCTTAGGCGAACCCTTCTTGCCCTCGCGGTAGAGCACGTCGAAGGCGTCCCGCATGTAGTTGAAAAAGTCATCCCCCGTCGAAAAACCACTATTTTCGTTGAACCGATTGTCGTTGGCTTCGTACGAGTACGGGATCACCAGATGCGGTGTCTCGCCGACGCGCAACCAATAGGGCAACTCATCAGCGAGAGAATCCCGATCGTAAAGATAGCCGCCGGCCTCGACAATGAGACGGCGTGTATTGGGCCCTGGGCGTCCCGTCATCCATCCGACCGGTTTTACCCCGGTCAGTTCAGTCAGCAACTCGGTTGCACGCTGGATGTGCTGGCGCTCGACCTCTTCACTCACCTCGCCGTAATCTATCCAGCGATAGCCATGGCTGACGATCTCGTGCCCGCGCTCAACGCAGGCCTTAGCGAGTTCGGGATTTTGCTCCAAAGCGCGCGCGACACCAAGGATACTGACCCGGATCGAAAAATCTCGAAAGGTGTCAAGGACTCGCCAAACGCCGCGACGGCTGCCAAATTCGAAAACGGACTCAACCAAGGGCGACCGGTTTCCAATGACCGCCGCAACCCCAATGTCATTCAGCATGCCCTCGGACCGGTCATCTCCATTGAAGGGAGTCGCCTCCCCGCCGCCTTCGACGTTGAGATTGAAATTCACTGCGATGGCGGCGCCCTCTGGCCAAGCGGGATGCGGAGGAGCCTCGCCGTAACCGACGAGATCGCGGGTGATCATGGGATCTGGCTTATCGTACATAATGAGATGCTCATTGCATTTCTGATCAATTTGGCGGCGTCAGCGGCGCCACGCAAGGATCGTAGCAGTAAAACCAATCGGTTTCGGTCGGACCTCGCATCCAGCTGTTCTCGGTCGAAATTCGTTGCACGTCCGCGACACGAGGAATACGAGTTGTCGCATACCAGGCGAATGCCTCGTGATAATCTTCAAATTTCTCGAGGCAGCGGCTCAAGATCGTTCCGTCTTCGACCGCCATCGCGCCGCCGGCTGCCATGTACGGACGCATAGGGTGACAAGCGTCGCCGAGGAGCACCACGCGTCCACCGCTCCATCGATCGTGCCTTTCGCGATCGTAGATGGGCCAAAGGCTCACGTCTTCGGCGACTTCGAGGATTCGGCGGAAATCGTCATGAAATCCCGCAAATGCTTCAAGCATTTCGTCGCGACTACATGGCAGCGATGATACGTCGCCGTCCCATTCACGCGCGGGAAGAACTCCGATCACATATATTTCGTCACGCCGGCTGGTCATGAAATAAGGGAGAGCGTGCCGGTCCGGCCCCCACCACTTGGTGCAATCCGGAATCTTTAGCTTACCTAACCGCGCAGTCGGAAACACGGCTCGCTGGGCGACCGCACCGGCAAATCTCGGTGGCTCCGTACCAAGTAGATGTTCACGAACTTTGGAGCGAATGCCGTCGGCACCAATAACGATATCGGCTTCGACCCGCAAACCATTATCAAAGGCAAGAAGCACCGCGTCATGAGTCTCGTCAAGCCCGACCAATCGATGGTTAAATACGATGGTGTCAGGCGCGACCACTCTCTCCAGCACACCGTGCAAATCGCCGCGATGGATATTTAAGTACGGCCCACCAAATCGAGCTTCGCTCGCGGCGTCAAAAAAAATCTCATACATGATATCGCCAGTGTTCCAGGCGCGGCTCACGTAAGACATCGGTCGAATTCCCGTCTCGACCAACGACTGCTCGATGCCCAGACGTCGAAATGCCTTCATAGCGTTTGCGCTGAGGATAATCCCCGCTCCGATGCGGGAAAATGAAGGAGCCTGTTCATAGACAGTCACCGGAAAGCCGGCGCGCTGCAGGAAGCCTGCGACGGTTAAACCGCCAAGCCCGGCGCCTACAACAGCAACTCGCTTCATTACATTCATCTCAATTGTCGCTGCCATACAGACTACGCGCTAATGACGACCCTGCTAGCGCAAGCAATTTACACGCCAAGAAAGCTAGCAAGGTATTACGTAATTTTCACGGCTCCCGCATGCGGGCTGCGAACAGTCTAAGCGACAGCATCGTATGAATTCGTGCGCAGATTGGCTCCGAGGTGCCCTACTCCCGTCGGCTTCAACGCCTAAAGTAAACACATATCTATTGATCGAAGGAGTCGGCTTGACCATAAGCGGGCATCGAGCACTGGTCGAGCCACCGCAATCTCTTGCCGAAAGCGAACGTCAAAGCGACGGCGGCGTGTTGACCCAAATGATTTCGGTTGTTGACGCTCCCGGATTGACGAAGCTATGGGGCGAGGACGATGCAAAGAAAAAAGAATCGCCTTCGTTGAGATGATAGGAGATGCCCGCCACCGTCAAAAGCAGTTGCCCACTTTTCACGTAACCTACTTCCTCGCCTTCGTGCTGCAGATTGCCGCCGCTGCCGCGGCCGGGTTCGAGCCGAACGACAAAGGCCTGCAGCATCGAGCTCAAACCGAACGGGATCATGACCTCCGTTTCAGCGCTGCCTCCGTCGCCACCTGCCTCCGAGATAATTTGCCGCTCGCCTTTACGCTGCACGACCTGCCCGACCGTGGATCGGTCCTGTAGAAGCTCCGCGACCGACGTATCAAGTGCCTTGGCGATCCGGTGTAATGTATTGAGCGATGGGGAGCTTTTGTTGTTCTCAATTTTTGAGATCATGCTTTCGGAGCAATTCGCAAGATCGGCCAGATCCTTCAGCCGCAAGCCTTTCACCAGCCGCGCGTGGCGCAATTGGACGCCGAGGCCTGAATTGCCTGTAGGAGTGTCGTTGCCGTCGACTTCGGCAGTTCTCATGATCGCGCTCGTGAGGGGCATGGCGAAAATCAGTCTCCGAAACGGGATTGCCGAATAGCCTGTTCGCCTGAAAATATCCATCCTTTAATGAAAATGCATGAATCCTGAGCAAGTTGCCGCAGCGCAGCGCATCTTTTGATAGCGAAAACAGCATCTTAGTAATTCAAGTTCTTGACATAGAGGAAATTACGCCGAAAGCTCCATTCCCGTTCTGCGATGGAGTTAGCTTATGACGGTTCGAAGCGGCAACGACTACTTGGCGGCCCTCGGCGATGACAGGAGCATTTATTTCGAGGGCCAACCGGTCAAAGACGTGCGCACGCATCTGGCGTTTGCCAATGCGACGGCTTCGTTCGCGAAGATGTACGACTTCCAGTCCAAACCCGAAAACCTCGAGCTGATGACGTTTGATATCGGCGGAGGTCGGCGCACTAACCGCGCCTGGCAGATGCCGCGCAGCCAGGAGGAACTGGTCAAGCGGCGGCGCGCGCTGGAAGCCTGGTCGAACGTGAATTTCGGAATGCTCGGGCGTTCGCCAGACCATGTGGCCTCCACCATCACCGGGATGGCCATGGGCGTCGACGTGTTCGAGCGTTTTGGCGCCCGCCACGCCAAGGCGGTCCGGGACTACTATCACTATGCGCGCGAGCGCGACCTCTTCATCAGCTACGTTCTGCAGAGCCCCACCATCGATCGGGCCAAACGGGCCGATCAGCAGAGCACGCTCGATATCGCGGCCACCATCGTCGATGAAGATTCGACCGGCATCACGGTGCGCGGTGCCAAGACGCTCGGAACGTCCGCGGTGATGTCGGACGAGATTTTCGTCGGTGCGATTGCGCCGTTATCGAAGGAAGAAGCAAATTTCGCACTCAGCTTCGTGATCCCGCTTGCCGCAAAGGGCGTGCAGCTTCTGTCGCGAAAATCGTATGAGGCCGAAGCGAGATGCGAATTCGATTATCCGTTGTCCGCCCGCTATGATGAAAATGATGCCGTCGTCTATTTCCACGACGTCAAAATCCCGTGGGAGCGCGTGTTTGTCTGCCGCGACGTCGCGGCGGCGCGTGCCCAATGGCATGAGACGCCGACGCACGTCTTCCAGAATTATCAGTCGCAGGTACGGCTGATGGTGAAGCTGCGGTTCCTGACCGGAATCGCGCGGCGCATCACCGAAACGAACGGTACATTCGATTTGCCGCCGGTGAAATCGAAGCTTGGCTACATCTCCGCGCATGCCACCATGGTCGAAGCACTGGTGAACGGCATGGAAGCGGCGGGGCGTTATCACGGCGAATACTTCATTCCCAACCGCGAGCAGCTTTACGCTGCGCAGGTTTTGACTCAGGAAATGTACCCGAAGGTCATCAGCGCCATCCGCGAGCTTGCAGGCGGCGCTGTAATCATGCTGCCATCCTCTGTCGAGGACTTCGCGACGCCCGAACTGAAAAAGATTATCGAGGCGACGCAAGGCTCGACGACACGAAGCGCCGAAGAGCGCGTGAAGATCTTTCGTCTCGCATGGGACGCGACGGGATCCGAATTCGCATCGCGTCATCTGCAATACGAAATGTTCTACGGCGGTGGGGCCCATGTCACCACAGGTCACGCGTTCCGTACTTTCGACTGGAATAGAGCGGTCGAAATGGTCGATCGCCTCGAAGGCTCATACGACCTCACGGCAAAATCCACTCTGCCGCTGGCAAGCTGAGCGCACCCCCTGATGTCGCATGCATGGATAGCTGACGACATGGCCTGATTCTTGCGACGACGAGCTCAGGTCGAAGCGGAACTGACGACGGGAATAACGGTATGCGCGTTCTAATCGTCGGAGCAGGAATCGGCGGATTGACCACGGCGCTGATGCTGCATCGCCGCGGCATGGACGTGACGTTGGTCGAAACCGCGGCGGAAATCTCCGAACTCGGGACCGGCATCAATCTGTTGCCGCATGGCGCGGGAATTCTTCATGAGCTTGGATTGGGTCCACAGCTTGCGGCCGTCAGTCTGCAAACCCGCGCCATCGAATATCGAACCCAGTACGGCCAACTGATCCTGCGCGACCCGCGAGGCCGACACGCCGGGTCGCCATGGCCGCAATATTCCATCCATCGCGGCAAGCTTCAGGCCGTTCTGCTAGAGAAAGTCCGCGCTACCTTGCCCTCTTCTGCCATTCTGGTGGCGCACCGTTTCGAACAATTCGAAAATGCTGCCGACGGCGCCATCGCCGTTCTGCGCCGGCGTTCTGACAATCTTCCTGTCACGATCAAATCGGATCTCTTGATCGGCGCGGACGGCATCCACTCGACCGTATGCCGGCAGATTCATCCCGGCGCGGCGCCGCTGGCCTTCTCGGGCACCATGATGTGGCGCGGCATCGTCGAAGCCGAGCCGTTTCTAGACGGCGAAACCATGGTCATCGCCGGGCACCGCGACACCAAAACGGTCGTCTATCCGATCGAGGCTCCAAAGGGCGGCGATCCCGTTCTGACCAACTGGGTGGCCGAGATCAATATCGGCAAGAACGCTTCGTATCAGAAGGAAGATTGGAGCCGTCTTGCAAGCCTCGATGAATTTGCCGCGACGTTAGAGGGGTTCCGTTTTCCGTTTTTGGACATTCCGCGGCTGTTTCACGCCAGCAAGCGCATCTTCGTCTATCCGATGGTCGATCGCGACGCGTTGCCGTTCTGGAATTGTGGACGGGTGACGCTGCTCGGTGATGCCGCACATCCGATGTACCCGATCGGGGCCAATGGTGCCTCCCAGGCCATTCTTGACGCTGCAACGCTTGGTCAGGCATTCGACGAAAGCACGGATATCGAGGCAGCCCTTGCGCTCTACGAGCAGCGGCGGCTACCCGCGACGGCACAGGTCGTCGCGAGCAATCGCGGCAGGGGCCCGGAAGCCGTGCTCGAACTCGCGCGCCAGCGCGTGCGTGGTCCCGACGACGATATAACCGCGCTAATTTCGCAAGTTGAAATCGACGCGATCACCAAGAACTACCAGAAAGTTGCCGGGTTTGACGCGACGACACTGACAAATCGCGCTCAGTCGGCCCGATGAGTGCCGCGTCGAAATGGTGGTGGACTCGCGTATGAGCCGAGCGCGGGTCCAGGACAGGTGGCTCCCAACGCGTGATCTCCTCGGGGCAGGAGATGTATCAACAGGCGGCTGACATGACCCAGTGCACAGCGGTAATTGAGGTCGATACGACGATCGACAAGGGAAGATGGACATCGTTTCAGACCGCGACTGTCCTGATCTGCGGACTCGTAACCCTGATCGATGGATTTGACGCCCAATCGATCGGCTTCGTTGCCCCGGTTCTCGCAAAGCATTGGGGTGTCGGTCCCGCAGCCTTTGGACCCGTCTTCAGTGCCAGCCTGGTTGGCATGATGATCGGCGCTTTGAGTCTAGGGCCGATCGCCGATCGCTTCGGGCGAAAGGTCGCAGCGATCCTGGCGATTACGTTCATCGGCATTTTCACGCTGGCGAGTGCAAAGTGCACGTCGGTGGAGAGCCTCATGGTGGTCCGCCTGTTGACGGGCATCGGTCTCGGCGGGGCGCTTCCCAATTGCGTGGCGCTAAGCGGTGAATATGCGCCGGCGCGTTGGCGGGCGACCGCGATCGGGGCCATGTTCTGCGGGTTTCCGCTCGGCGCCATGCTGGGCGGACTGCTCTCGGCCCGAATTATTCCAGCGTTTGGCTGGGAGTCGGTCTTTTACGTCGGCGGCAGCATTCCGCTGATCCTGATTCCGATCCTCGCAGCGATCTTGCCGGAATCGATCCGTTATCTGGTTGTTCGTCGCAAGGAACCCAAGCGTATTCTGAACCTGCTGCGCAAAATTGCGCCGGAAGTTCAGGCGACGGAATCGAGTACGTTTGCCGTCCGGGAGCATACGGGAGCCGGCGTTGCGATCAGCGAATTGTTCTCGCACGGTCGCCTCGTCGGAACGCTGATGCTGTGGATTTCGGTGTTCGCAAATATTCTGTTGTATTATTTCCTGATCAACTGGCTGCCACTGCTGCTGCAGCAAGCCGGTCTCTCACTCAGCAATGCGATTCTGCTCACCGCTCTTCTGAATTTCGGTGGCATCGTCGGCACCATCGTGTTTGCCCGAAGCCTGGATCGTGCCGGCAACAGCCGGATCCTGACATGGGCGTTTCTCGGCTGTACAGTGTTCACCGTGATGCTCGGCTACGCCGGCGCCAACGTGCCCATGCTGGTGGTCGCCGTGTTCCTTGCCGGTTTCTGCGCCAATGGCGCGTTGAACAACCTGAGCGCGGTTGCCGCCAATCTCTACCCGACGAATGTTCGCGCAACCGGCATCGGATGGGCACTCGGGTTCGGCCGGGTCGGATCGATCATGGGGCCGATGATCGGAACCTGGTTGCTGCTGGCGAAGGTGGAACTGGCCCATCTCTTCACGATCATCGCCATTCCATCGCTGTTCGCGGCCGTTGCGATGTATGTGCTGAACATGCGGTCGCCAGAGACCGAGACGCCTCCGGTTTCCGATACGGTTCGGACCGCGGATATCTGAAACAGCGCGCGAGGCAATCCGTCATGTTCGGGTTGCCTCGCGGCATCAATCGGCTCGTTCGAGAACAGGGATCAAACAATGGACATCAGCGTCGGAGTCGTCGGGATCGGCATCATGGGCGGCACGATTGTCGAGCACATCGCACGCCAGAGTGAGGCGGTGTACGGCTACGATAGCGATGAACAAGCGAAAGACCGCGCCCGGGGCGTAGGGGTTCGCGTGACGGAGGATGTGCTGACGCTGGCTCAGTGCTGCGCCATCGTCATGACCAGCCTTCCGAGCTACGCTGCTGCCAAATCGGTGATTGACGACATCGCCGCGGCAGCCGAGCCGGGCTGCATCATTGTCGAATTGTCGACCTTCTCGATCGATCAGAAGCTTGCGCTTCGCGCCAAGGCCGCCGCAGCCGGTCACGTGATGATCGATTGTCCGCTCAGTGGGACCGGTGCACAGGCGAAAACAGGCGACGTCGTCGTTTATGCCAGCGGAGGAAAGGCCGCAGTCGAACGCTGCGAGCCGATCTTCGCCCAATTTTCACGGGGCTGCTTCAATCTTGGCGCATTCGGCAATGGCAGCCGACTCAAGTTCATCGCCAATCACCTTGTCGCAATTCATAATGTGGCATCGGCTGAGGCCATGGTGCTCGCCATGAAAGCGGGGCTCGATCCAAAACAGGTCGTTGAGGTTATCCGAGCCGGCGCCGGAAGCTCGCGCACCTTCGAAATGCGCGCACCGCTAATGGCGGAAAACCGTTATGAGCCGCCCACTATGAAACTCGATACCTGGTTCAAAGATATTGACGTCATCGATGCGTTTGCTCGCGGGATGAAGGTGCCGACCCCGCTCTTCGATTCTACCAGGGCTATCTACGCCGCCGCGAGTTCTATGGGATATGGAGCCGTCGACACGGCTTCGGTCTGTGCTGTCCTCGAACAAATGGCGGGCCTCGTTCGGTCGCCGCTCGGTGGCGGTATTCAAGATGGAACCGAGCGTCCGCGCGATGCCACGCTGTAGAGGACGCCCGACTGATAAGGTTTTGTAGAAAAGCCTATCAGTATGCGAATCGAGTTGTTGCCGTGTTCTCTTCGACGAAACCGACTGCATTTGTTTGACTGTATCCACGATGAGACGCTATCACTTACAAACTGGCTCTGAGCAGCGTCCTGTCCGCTTTAACCACAGGCAGACATTCAACGGAAATCTATTGGTTCGCCCGTTCGGCTGCGGCGGTCATATATTTCGAATAGAAATCAGCAACCCGCTCGCGCCACATTCCGACGAACGCCCCCGATGTCAGCTTATCGACCGATTTCCATACGTCTTTGACTGCCGGAAGGGTATTCCGCCAAATCGCGCGTTTGCACCATTTTTCGCCTTTCTCCTTTCCTTCGCCGGTAGCACACATCGATTTCCAGGCGACGCGATCAGGTTGGCTGATGTGCTCGGCGGCGCCTTCCCAGCCTTGTTGGTGGATCAAGTAAAGATCGCTTAGGGTTGGCTTCTTGTGGGTCACCCACTCGAACAGAATACCTTCGGTAATGACTTTGTAGGCCGCCGCAACGGCATTGTCGCGGGAATCGAGAATCTGCCCGGAGCCGAATTTGTTGAACTCGTACTTGCTCAGTTGGAACAAGCCGACATACGAGCCCGTGCGTTGCTTGGGGTCGAAACCAGACTCGATCTTGGCAACCGCTTTCATGAAATGGAAATCCAGGCCGAAAGCGTCGGAGGCGCGCTTAATTTCCTCGACCGGCGTTCCGACCGGGATGTCCTTGAGTGATCTCAGGACAGTTTCCGCCGGCTTCTCGGCAGGCGGCAGTTCGGACCAGACGTAATAGATGAGATACCGGAAATCCTGGATCATCCGCGCCGGATCGGAAGTATCGCCGGACGCATCGCGCGTTGCCGGCACCGGTTGGGCGGCATCATGGTGACTCAGGTCCACCGATTTTGTCTCGTCAGGATCGTCGCCGATTTCGGCTTTGGCCGCCACCGGCGGTCCGGAAACCGCCGCGGGCACTTCTTCAGGTCCGGCAGGCGACGCCGGCATAGTGGCGGAGAGCGCAGGCCAAGCGGGCGTCTCGGCGCTCTCCACCGCTTCCTGCAATGCGGCCGGCACTGTCGCGCCTAGCGCGTGTGCAACCTGATGGATCATCCCCGTGAATGTTATGGCACCCACGACGCAAACGACCTGCAAGGTTCTCATTGCCCCCAACTCCGCGGCACGGTCCCCAAACGAAAGCTACACGCGTGTTCCCCGTAATCCAAGGTGACTCCCGCGACGCAGGTTGTTTTTCAGGGGAATTGCCTCGAGCGAGGCAACGGTCCAAAGGCGCCGGGTCTCGACACGACGCCCACCCGGCTTTGCTCGACGTGCGCACTAACCGGTCATAACGGCTTAGGAAGTCAAGGGATTTTCACTGTGGACGTTGCGCGCCATGCTCAATGGCCGCGGCGACAAGTCGACATAGCGACGTGATCTCGGGACGTCCGCTCTGACCCCGACAACAGCCGACATGGACACGTCCGTGATCGTGATGCCTGCTAAGTGCCAAAGCGAAGATCTTGCTTGGTTGCCAGTTCGTTGCTAGGTGCCGCCGTTTCTAAGTATCGCAGTTAGCCCGTTTCTTAGAATTTTGGCTCAACTCAACCGAATGGAGCGATGAGCGACACAGCGGCGGGCGGGTTCTCAAAGGCGGATCGATTGAGTTCGGTACGGCAGGACAATCGAATGCGTTTTGCGAAACATTTCCGCAATGGGCGCGGCGCTCCAGTAGGCCGTCGGTTTTGCATTCCTCACGAATTCAAACTCAACATCCCACACGCTGAATTTCCGCAGAACTGTCGCGTCGCGTGGCGTAAGGAAGCGCTGATCGGCTTGGCCTTTTAACTGCCAGCCTGATCAACCTTGATGTCCGCATCGGGTTATAATCGGAAGTAACTCGGCCTGAATGGCAATCACCTTGGGCGGTGATTTCACACTGATACCGCACTAAGAGGCGAGGCGGTTGATCGAGAGGTGCTAGCTTGGTGCACGCGCGAACTTATTCGAGATCCAACGCCACACCGAGAATTCAACGCGATCGGGGGGCAAGGTGCAAAGCAACATCCTGCGAGAGCAATACGATGACCTAAAGCGCCGGATCGACGCGTTAAGCGTCGAGCCGAAATCGACGTGTTTTAACTACATCAAATCGACCTATGGCCCCGTGAACGAAGGTTATGAGTTGGCCAGCAGCGCGGATCGGGAACGGATTTTGCAAGAACTTCGAGACGTCTCCCGTCGGCTATGGTCTGCTGGTAATCGGCCTCAAGCGCTGGCACTCGGCGTTCTCTTGCTGAACATCGAGAGTCAGCTCACGCCAGGTGATGACGCAGCGTTTGTTAAGCAAGCGACGGATGCTCTGATAAAGGAGGGCATTGCCTAAAGGACGCTGCTCGAAAATCCGTGAGCGATGCCGCACCCTTAAGACGTACTGTGAGTGGCGAGGAGCGGCCTGCCGGCCCAACGGTCGTGTCGGTTCTGACCAAATATGGGACATTGGCAGCCGATTGACCGATGTCTCCAAAGTGCCATGCACGTCGCAGGGCTGGTCGGCGCAGCCATGTGTTCGGCCTGTTAATTGCGGCTCACATAACCGCTGGCCATAATGCCCTCCGCGGATCAGGTCCCGGTCAAAAGCCGGCATTCGACGATGCACTGGCACCAATAGGTTGTCCTGATCGCCGGATCGACCGGTTCTGCATTACGTCCTGTTCTCCCTCCCCCACCTTCACATCACGCCAGCATCCGGCGCGATCTCGTTACCGCGCGAGCGCGGCGGGTTCCTTGCAATGGCCGTCCTTCTCTCGATCAAGCCAAAGCCTTTGCTCGCGCCGAGTGGTAGCACCCAACCGAACGCAGCACGGCCCCCGCATGAGGGGGGTGGGGTGTGCGGGGCCGTGCGCGCCCAAACACGCGGTACATTGGGGCGCAATAGTCTAGCTTGCGCAATACGACCGCTTGGTGTCACGAGGATGAGGGAGAGATGACGCGACATGACCCGCAAGCCGCTCAACCTTCCGCCCGCCGTTGCTCGCGCCTTCGTCAAGGATATGCTCGCATTCTTTGCGCGGGATCGCGGCGCAGTAAAGCTGGCGAGCCAGAGATTATTCGACAGAAACGCGGATGACGAGGATCGCATCATTCCGAGCGCACGCGCTGCACTCACTGACACGTCGATAACCCGGCCCCTCACGAATGGTCGGCGATCATTGACACGGCATTGAATGAATGCCCGGCGCTCGTCACCGTGACGATGCTTCCAAAAGGTCGGGTTCGATGGGCACAGGTCATCTCACCACGGTGAACCCTGCCACCGTAATATGAGGCAAGACCGGTCTCGGCTTCACAAGCGGACGCCGTCAAAAGCACAAACGAAAACACCAATGCGGCGCGATACACAACGCTTACCCCTCGGTACCTCGGCCATAAATGCCTCGTGACCCTGCAAGGTTCCCGACAGGAACGAAAGAGACGGGTCAAGGCGGCCCATCTGTTGACTGCAAAGGCGATTCCGGGTCAGTCCGAATCAGAAGCCCAACTGCGTTCTTCGCATTGCACTTGTAAATGCGGATCATACGACCCTTGGTCGGATCAAGCATGGTCCCGATCAGCTCGGGTTTTGCCCCACATCGATCACATGAGCGGGCCTCGAGAGCATGTCTGCGTGAGAGTGGTTTCCGATGAATGACTCATCGTGTGGCCCCGAAATACTTGCGCACCACTGCGTGGTCGCCCGCAAATATGTCAGCAGCATGAACCTGAGTCGCTGTTTACGGAAGTCCGAGTTCCCTAATCACCCTCTCTGATATTTGGGCGGGATCGCGGATACCCGTTTGGGCGACCTCGATGACCTTCTCTGCTACGAGCCGGGTGATCTGATCATCGCGATTTTTCAGGGAAAGAGCGCGGAGGGTCTGCTCATACGCCGTGACAAGCCGTCTTATATCCTCGGGCTCCATCGGTGTGTTTTGAAGAATACGTCGAATGGTCATGTGCCCTGCTCCCGGTACCCACCCGGCAGTCAGGTTATCGCACACCTAAGTTGCAGTGTTCTGCCCGCTTCCTGCCAACGCTATCCAGTTTGTGCCAAAGCTAAGTTCGGTCAATTGACACGAAATCTTGGACCTGATCTCTAATTAAAGGCGCATGAGCAAGGCTTTCCGCTTAAGCATTCCCCCGCGACGAAGCGCGCTCGCACAGTGGAGCTACGTTCCTTCGGATTCTTCGGTTTCAGCCGTGCCAGCCACTTCCTCATGGCCTGCAGCCCAAAGCGAATGCTCCTGGCTCCCGTCTTGGTAGGGATTTGCCCTCGGCCGGAATATTTTCGCGCGCCGCGCGCCGGCCCTGTTCATATGGATCCGGATCAGTACTCATAATTTGTTTTCCCATCCGAGACGCCTTTGCCTGATCGTAATTGCTGGTCGCCTGACAACAATGCCCCGCCATGGTAGGTTCCGCAGAAGGCCGTCTAATCCACTTCCTTCGCGCAAGCCCCTGATGCTCAGATAACGCAGTTCGCTAAGGACCTCGGCCGAGGGGAATAGTTGGTCCGAAATTCCCAGGGACCTCAAACAGGACGGTCTCGCTAGCGATGACAACGACATCGACGACAGGCCTTAGCAGCCTTTGCATATGCTATGCAGCTTATTGTTCAGCATTTGATCATAGTCCCTAACATTCGACTCGAACGCCTTCGGGTCAAGGCCATGACCTCTTCCTCCGCCAAACACGCGGGCGATCGGGTTGGGCAGGCCTTGCAGAAGCTGCACAGATGATTCTGAGCCTCGATGAAGGTCCGCGTCGAAGCTTTTGAAAGCATCCGAGTTCTTCCATGCCTGCGCCGCGTCGGGACTGTCAAATTGGATCATTACGATGTGCTCGGGCGCCGTGCCTTCCCAAGCCGCCGGTTTGTCCTCATCCACCGCTAGACGGCCGGCCAAAGCGGCACTTGGGGTCGTCAAGCCGCTCATCGTTGCTTTGAAAACGGCTGCATCTGTAATCTTCAAAACAAGGATCAGCACATAGACAGGCGTCCGTAAGCCGCCGCCCATCCGGCCACCGTGCATTCCGAAACCACCACCGTGTCCGCCTCGGGCCATCACCGGAGCGCCGCCGGCGAAGCAGAGCAAAAGAGCCCATATTGCGGCGGCTCGGAATGATGTGCGGGTGGTCCAACGTCTTTTTGGAACGCATAGCGTGGCTGCAGACGAATTAATCCGCGACAATTGGTAATCAGCCATCATTCCTCCGAAACTGGCGAAAACGACGACGCAAGGACGATCGCTTGCCGTGTACCGTCGTTACTCAGCTCCGCTTGGTCAACAGCAAATTGCCACGGTTTCTAATCGCCACCTGCGCCACTTTGGCAAAACGCTGCAACAGCCACGGCAGCGCAACTTCCAGCCGGGCATGATCCTCGGCGACATCGAGATGACCGGACGCCGCCTGCCCCAGCGCGCGCACGCAAAAAAACAGCCGATCACCCTCCCATCTTTCCTCATCGACTTGGAGCATCGGTATGCTGGCGGCGGCGCGCGTCAAGCCGGCCTTAAGACGGCGCGTAGCCTCTTCACGGCCAAGGCGATGGGGGATTGAAACAATGAGAGGGGCGAACATCTTTAATACTCCTGCTGGCTTAACGCGTGCAATTCCCGATAGTTCGAAAAACAACGGACGCGATGGCTAAATCTGAAACCAGAGAACGGCTCGACCTAGCCATCCTTCGGCGCCCAGCGCGTCGCGCTACGCTGCTTGTGATTCAAACCTCGCGGCCGGGATTTTTGCTGCAGCGGCTTTTCACGGGAATGCTATCGAAGCCGGGAACTCACGCGGAACCAACCGGCGGCGCCGTGCCTTATCTTCTGAGGAGACGACTCGCTGCACGGCTCGGTTCATATGTGGACGTATATGGACCCCGCCCGATTGCAACAGGTCGGCTGGATCAGGATCGTCGGTCACAACTGCTGACGTATATCCGGCTTCGTTATGCGGCTGGATAAACATCTTCGCCGCGAGCCTCGATGGATTTCGCGCGCTTCCACCTCATCGGCCCCTAGACATTGGCCGAAGCCAAGCCGGTCCACACACCGGGTTCGGGAAGCGACGGAATGACCGTTTCATCATCTCCTGCCATTTTGCTGCAACTGCCGGGTGAGACCTCCTTCTGTTATTCCTTCGTTTGCGCTTCGCCTCAAGCTGCGGACCGCTGGAAATCGAACTCACCCGTCGCAACGTTCCGTTCGTGAAATTCGGAGGTCTGAAATTTCTCGACGCCGCGCACGTCAAGGACATGCTCGCCCTGCTGCGGTTCGTCGAGAATCCTCGCGATAGGGTCGCTGGCTTCCGTGTGATGCATCTATTGCCGGGTATCGGGCCTGCCTCCGCCCAACGTATCCTCGATCAGATGACGGAAGCTGCCGACCCGCTCACTGCGCTTTCCAGTCTACCCTTCCCACCCCGCGCCCGCGACAATTGGGCCGCTTTCGTACAAACGGTTGAAAACCTGAGATATTCGGAATGGCCATCGGACCTGGAACGCGCGCGTCTTTGGTACGAACCGCATCTCGACCGCATCCACGAGGATGCCGACGTTCGACGTGCCGACCTTGTGCAGCTCGAACAGATCGCCGGTGGATATCCCTCGCGCGAACGCTTCCTGACCGAACTTACGCTTGATCCACCCGACGCGACCAGCGACCGGGCCGGAGTGCCATTGCTTGACGAGGACTATCTCATCCTGTCGACCATCCATTCCGCCAAAGGCCAGGAATGGAAGTCGGTCTACGTGCTCAACGTCGTCGACGGCTGCATGCCGTCGGACCTGGGCGCCGGCACGTCTGCCGAGCTGGAGGAAGAACGCCGCCTGCTCTACGTTGCGATGACACGGGCAAAGGACGATCTCCATTTGGTGATACCGCAGCGCTTCTTCACGCACGGACAGCGGTCGCAGGGCGACCGGCATGTCTACGCCTCCAGGACCCGCTTTATTCCCGAGAAGCTGCTCGGGCTGTTCGAACGCGCGAATTGGCCGACTGTATCCCCCAGTGCCGTAGCTCGGAACCCAACCCAAGGGCCACGGATCGACATCGGGGCTCGAATGCGAGTCTTGTGGCGCTAGGCCCCTCCCGACCGAACTGGCTTTATTTTGCTAAAAAGGCTGCTAGTGGCGTGAAGAAGTTTGGCTTGCCCCTTTCATCCGAGCGCCGACTTCGCTACCCGACCGCTCGTCTCGACGAACCAACGTTCGCTCACGCAGGGTTTGCCGGCGAGCCGCGCCGCCATCCAATCGGCCATCAGGGTCAGGGGGAACGGACCGAGATTAGCGGCCGGAACGTTGCCAACCGAATGGCGGCTGTCCGCATAGACCACGAGCTGACGCGGCCCGGTCATCGTGCTGATCATCTGTTCAGTGTAACGCAGCGGACATAATTCATCCGCCTCGCCGGCCAGAACCAGGTAGGGCTTGGCAATCTTCTCGGCATGGCCTTCCCATGTCAGCGTCTTCACGAAGACATCGAATTTTGCTTCGTCGGTGTAGTTCGACATCCACATAAAGCGCTTCTTGAAGGTGGGCGAAGCCTCCTCAAAAATGGTGTGGAAGCCTGGCTCCAAACAAGTCGAGATCACAGCGGTCGCGGCTATCCGCGGTTCGTGTGCCGTCAGGATCGTCGCACAGAACGAGCCGAAGCTAGCACCGACGACACCAATCCTCTGAGCGTCGATCTCCGGACGACTCGTCAGCCAATCTACACAAACCGGCCCGGTATCCATCCAGTTTTGCATCGAGACATAGACGCCGAGCATCGGGCTCTCATATTGGCCGGGGCCATCGATTGAAAGGACGGCAATGCCGCGTGCGAGCCATCGGTCATTTGCCAGGGCGACATTGGCCTCCTTGAAGCTATCCATTCCTGGAATGGCGACGACGACCGGCAGTTTGCCGCCTGCATAGCCCGGCGGGAGGTGGAACCAGCCGGGAATCGATTTCCCGTTGAACGGAATCGACACCGCTTCGACCTTGTGGTCGGCGAGACGCGCGTAGTTGGCGAAACATTCGCGTTTCTTGGCGTTCAGTCCAACATGCAGTTTGCTGTAATCGTCATAAGGCCACTCGGCCGCGCCATAATGGATAGAGGCCATGTACCAGTTGTCCCGCGCCGTCACGAGGTTGCCCTCTGCTTCAGCTTCTTTTGCCTTGGTCTCACGTCGCTTAGCCGTTGCCTCGAAAGCCGGCCCGATGTCGGCCATTTTCTGAACTCGCGCACGGATAGCGGCGAAATCAGCGTTGGCCTCGACGCCGCAGGGTGCCGACAGATAGATGGATCGTGGCTGGTCCCAATCGATGCCATTCGCGCGAATGATATTATCGATGGTCCAGTTCTGTTCGGAAAAGCGCTTGGTCGTCGGCTCCCCACCGGACTCTGCAAAAGCCGCGGCCGACGTGAGCGCAGTTCCTGTGACGACAGCGGAGCGGATAAAATGACGGCGGTCCATGACATTTCCTCCCAGTTTCTTATTGGCGCCCAAAGCGTATCCCAAGAAACACGACCAGCCAATTCGGCGGCCGTCCGCATCCAGGCTAAGGAAATTCTGCTCGAATTCTTCAACAGGGGCAATCGTGCAGCGCCACAATCAAAACGCGGAGCTTATGTTCGAGCTCTGATTTTCGGCGGCTTGCGCGCCAGCCTGCCTTATTGCAAAAATACTACAGATAAAAAAATAAGGTGGAATGGAAATGCCAGTTGCGCTGGTTCGTGGCGTTCACATCAACTACGAAATGGTCGGCACCCAAGGCCCCTTCGTCGCTCTGACGCCCGGCAGCCGTCGGGCTTACGCCGAACTGATCAATCTATCCAAGGCAATTGCCGCCAACGGCTATCGCGTGCTGCTGCATGATCGGCGCAACTGCGGCGCCTCGGACACAGCCTTCGACGGCTCGGGGTCGGAGCATGATGTGTGGGCCGATGATCTGTATGAGCTTGGAAACCAGCTCGGCGCATTGCCGATGTACGTCGGCGGATCTTCCGCCGGCGCCAGGCTTGCAATTCTCTACGCTATTCGGCACCCGAACGGACTGCGCGGACTGCTGCTGTGGCGGGTCACCGGGGGCCAGGAAGCCGTGGACAAGCTTTCAGCGAGTTACTACGGCCAATATATAAAGCTGGCAGCCGAGGGCGGCATGCAAGCGGTGGCCGACAGCGAGCATTTCGCCGAATGCATCAAGGCACGACCGGCCAACAAGGAGCGGCTGCTCGCCAATAACGTCGAGCAGTTCATCCAGGTGATGACGGTGTGGCGCGAAAAGTTCTTGCAATCCGCAACACTGCCGATCGTTGGCGCCAGTGAAGCCGATCTGAACGTCATCGAGGCCCCGGCTTGCCTGATAGCGGGTAATGATGTGATTCATACGCCTGCCACCGCGCGGAAGGCGGCGGGGCTCTTTCCCAACAGCGAGCTGCATGAGGACGTGGTCGAAAAACACCCCGACGACAATCTGCTGAAGGACTGGGACCGCAAGGAATGGCGCAAAGCCGAGCCCCGGCTCGCTGCGATTTTCTCCGCCTTTCTCGCACGCGCCGAACGTCACTAGAGCGTTTTCCAGCGAAGTAGAAACCGGTTCGCGTGAAGGACGCGTCAAAACACCAACGTAGAGCTTCGGTTCTAATTCCGATCAGAACCAATCATGCTCTATTGTCATTTACTGTCAGATCTTGATGGGAGCTGCCATGAGCTTGCAGATTCGTCGCGTCGTCACCGGGCACACCGCCGATGGCCGCGCCAAGGTAGAGGTCGACGAGATCGCCACCAACGTCATCTCTAACCGGCCCGGCGCCGCGTCCTGCGTCGTGTGGTCGACCAAGGGTTTTCCGGTCGACAATGACGGTTTCAGCGATCCGACCAAGACGGCGCTCAAGACTACGGTCGATAACGGCACCGTCTTCCGCGTGGTGCAGTATCAACCCGGTGTATCGCCACGCAACCATCGCACCGACTCGATCGACTGCGCGGTCGTGATGTCGGGTTCAATAGAGATGGAGCTCGACGACGGAGTCACGGTGGAACTCAAGGCCGGCGACTTGCTGGTTCAGCGCGGCACCATTCATAACTGGGTAAACCATGGACCGGAGGTCTGCACGATCGCTTTTGTACTGATCAGCGCCAAGCCTGTGACGGCGACGGACAAGGTGCTGCGCGCCATAGGGTGAGACGCGGCGCGCGAAACTCAATTTGGCTCGATGCCGGCCGCTTTAACGATCTCCGCAGTTTCTTGCACCTGCTTGCGGAAAAAGGCTGCGGTCTCGGCGGCGTCGCGCCGGTCCGGCATGTAGCCGTCGCGCTGCATGATTTCGGCTACCGCGGGTTGCAGCAGTGCCGCATGAATTGCGCCGTTCAGTTTGGTCAAGACGGCGTCGGATAGTTTGGCCGGAGCGAAGAACATGCCCCAAGAGCCATATACATACTGAGGCAAATACTGCTTCATTAGCGGTACATCAGGAAACGACGGAAACGGCTTCGAGCCAGTGAATGCAAGTGCTCTGACGCCTCCTTCCCTGATCAGACCCATTACCGATGGCGGAGACACAAACATGACCTGCACCGCGCCGCTCAGCAGACCGATCATAACTTCGGACGTTCCCTTGTAGGGCACGTGCACCATTTTGACCCCGGCCTGCTGGTTGAACAGCTCCGCTTTCAGATGAAGTTCATTGCCGACTCCGGGCGAGCCATAGAGCACGCGATGGCTCTTCGCATACTCAATCAATTCCGGCACTGATTTGATCGGCGACTTGGCGTCGACGAGCATGAAGACGCCGTCGAGTTCTCCGATCGTGGCAATCGGCTTGAGATCGCCGACCAGATCGTAGCCGAGGTGCTTGTAGATGTAAGGCGTCGGTGCGATGGATGATGACGAGAACAGCAACATGTATCCATCTGGTTCGGCCTGCGCGACCGCACGCGCGGCAACGGTGCCATTGGCGCCGGGACGATTTTCGACCACGAAGGATTGCCCGAGCGAGTTGCTCAAGGCCTGCGCCACCGTGCGCGCCTGGATATCGGGACCGCTGCCGGCCGCATAACCTACCAGCACGTGGATGGGGCGGGCGGGATACGTCTGCGCCAGCGCCGCAAACGTGAACCAGAACAGAGCGCCAGCCGACGCAAATAGTCGAACCATTGCTTCCCACCCGTCGTTTTTTCTTTGCTCAATCGATATTCGACTTCCTGCAGCAATACAACGTGTAACAACTTGACCCGGCACGACGGTTCCTTGTTAACCGCTCCGGAATCCTGTCTATTTTCGAGAAATGTACTGGCCCAATGGCAAATGCTCGAAGGGCGACCGTTGACAGACCACCGGGGGAAATCATGAGAGTTTCACGTCAACGCTTTGCCGGCCCTCGTCTGCTGGTTGCGGCGCTCCTTGCCTGCTTTGCCCAGCCCGCCGGAGCCGCGGCGGGAATCCCGCTCGACATCATCGTTTTCTCAGGCGTGCAGGACTTGCCTTTCTTCGTAGCCACCGAGAAGGGCTTCTTCGAAGAGCAAGGCCTTAACGTTCGGATCACGCTCACCGGCAGCTCAACAGAGTTGCGCGAGGGGATGGCGGCCGGCAAATACCAGATCGCCCATACGGCCGCCGACAATGCTGTCGCCATGGTCGAGCTGCAGCATGCTGACACCGTCATCGTCATGGGTGGTGACAACAGCTTCAACCACCTGTTTGTCACGCCCGAGATCGAGAAATACGAAGATCTCCGCGGCAAGACGCTGGTGGTCGACGCTCCGAACACAGCCTTTGCGCTGGTCGCCTACCAGATGCTGGCCGACCATGGCGTCAAGCGCGGCGAATACACGGTCAGCCTCGAAGGCGGTACGCCCGCCAAGCGGATCGCTTCGATGGCTGATAACCGGATCGCTCAAGCCGGCATGTTGAACCTGCCATACTCGGTTCTGGCGCCGCGCAAGGGCCTGCGCGAATTGGGCTCGTTAACGAGCGCTATCGGTCAGTACCAGGGCACAAGCGGCTTCGTCCTCCGGCCATGGGCCGGCGCCAATCGAGACACCGTGGTAAAATATATCGCCGCCTATATTCAGGCAGTGCGTTGGATTAAGACCCTGGCGCACAAGGCCGAGGCGGTCGCCATGCTGGTCAATCACCTGAAGCTGGCACCTGAGGTCGCCGCCCAGTGCTACGACATCGTTGCCGACCCGGCGACGGGCTTTGCCAAAGACGCCGAATTTGATCTAAAGGGTTTTGAGAACGTGTTGAAGCTTCGCGCGGTCGTCGAGGGCGCATGGGGCGGCAGGCCACCAGCCGCCGCTGGCTATCTTGATCTCTCCTTCTATGATCAAGCCGCCGCCAAAACCAAGTAAACGCCACGCAGCTGGCTGCGAGGGACCGGCGTGCAAGTCCGTTCGCGTTTTAAAATGTGGGCTGCAATATCGGCGAGAGTAACGTCCGCTTCGGGTCTTAGCGGTGTACCGGGGCGCCTACTAATGGCCAAAAGCAAAACGCGGTTACCAAGCCACGATCCGACCGCTTCTACTCTGCGACTTGGGTTGTCAGTTGCCGCGCTCGCATCTTGACATCATCAATCTAGCCAGACACCGCGATTAGCCGCTCTGAATTGTATCAACTGGTCTAATCAGCGATTTATTCTAAAACAATGCGGCGCGTGAACTCGACCGCATATCCGGTCATGGCATCGCTGCAAGCTGCTGCAGACCCTTCATCGCCGCGCCCGATCGATTCTGCCAGGTCTGCATGCAAACCTGCGACTTCCGTGAGGTCACCAAACCGTTCTCGGTGAACATAAAAAAACCGACGTGAGAGCGCGTGCAGCGGCGAAAGAGCGGACGCGATAAACGGATTGCGAGCGCTGGCCGCCGTAAACCGCTTCAGTGCAAAATGAAGACGCAAATAAAGCAGCGCGTCGTGATCTTTACCCGCTCGACGAAGTTGCTGGGCAACCTCGAGGTGGATCTCGCGCTCGGAGACACTAGCCCGTCGGGCGGCAAAAATCGAAACGAGGCGTTCGAGTTCCCGTCGAGCCTCAAGCACAAGAAGCTGCTCTTCGACCTGGACTTCTGTGATCCGAAATCCGTGGCGACGCAAGGGAACGACGAGATGATCGGAAGTGAGGCGCTGCAGTGCTTCTCGAACAGGACTTCGTCCAAACCCCGTCAGCTCGCTTAGAGCGGGCTCCGACCAAATACTGCCCGGTTCAAGCTGAGCCGTCACAAGCAGCTCTTCGAGCGCCTTGTAGGCTTGGTCGCTCAGGTTCGGCGCGCCACCTGCTGGACGTGGCGCAAGCAACGATTCGATTTTTATTTTCGGCGATTCGAGCTGTTTGACCTTAGATCGCAAACGTTGCTGCTCCAGTCCGTTCAGGCCAATTCGGCCCCCTCACGGTTCATTTCGGCCCGAATGGCTGCACCGTCTATCTTTCGAGGCGCTACGCCGTCTAGCGCAGCAATTGCTGCCGCATGTCCAATCGCATGGCCATAGCTGAAACACTGGGCCGTAACCCGCGCCGAAGCTACGGCTTCGTGCTCGGCAGATAGGCATCGGCCCGCGGTCAGTAGACCTTCGCCACGCTGCGGCACAAAACATCCGTACGGTATTTCGTAAACGTCATCAAGCAGCCACTCGACCCGTGGTTTAGCACCGGCGTGAAGCTCGATCGGCCAGGGGGACTGTGCGATCCCGTCGTGGAATTTCCTTCCGGCGAGAATATCCTCGTTTCGCAAAATGTGCGTCCCGAGTGCCTGTCGCGTCTGCCGTACACCGACTTGCACGCCCGTATCATTTACGAAGCTATGCTCGCAGCCGATGAGGTTATCCTTGAAAAAGCGGGCGTATTCGCGAACCTGTTTACGTCCCTCGATCTCAGCCTCGGTAAAGTCGCGCGCGTAAAGCGGATTGAGTTCACGACCGTCAGCGCCAATGATCCTCGTGCAATTGCATAACAGTTCGCCGGGACGCGTAGTCGGGAACAGCCATATCTTGGCACGGGGAAGTTTATATTCGTTGCCCTCGGACCGCCGTCGAATAAGCTCTGAAACCGCTTCGCCCATAATCGTGTCGTCGCCGTACTCGGCTAGAAAACGGTTCACCTCGACACCTAGGATACGGAAAATCATCGTCGGGTTCTGGACCCTGCCGTCCTGTCCGATGAAAGACGGAAATCCGGCCATCGCGACGATATCAGCGTCCCCGCTCGCATCGATGGTGACCTTGGCCGAGATTGTCGCGCGGCCTTCTTTGGTATAGGCGACCACGCCGTCGACTTTTTCGCCGCCCTCGACCAGTGCGCCAAACACTGTCGTGTGGAAAACCACCTGGACGCCTGCGTCGGTCAGCAGGGCGTCAGCTGCTTCCCGCCAGACCAATGGGTCGTGTACGCGGGTGAATGTCTTGCCGTAACGAACTGGTGGCGCAAGTCCCCCTCGCCGCTCCATTGTGGAGACGAATTCATCAAGGAAGCCGTGCACTAGTTGCCGCGGCGGCGCATTGATGTCGTTCGTCGCCGCATACATGCCACAGATCGTGCCTGAAAGCCCAGCGACGGCGCCGCCCCCGCAGAACCCGTATCGTTCGACCAGCACGACGCGCGCCCCTCGACGTGCTGCGATCACGGCCGATGCAACGCCAGCAGCGCCACCGCCGACCACCAGAACGTCGCAATCAAGCTTGAGCGCAGACCGATGATCCAGGGAGGATGACAAATTGGCGTTTCCTGCTGCTAATCGGATTGCAAGGAGAACATCACTTATACTGATCCAACGGCCTTTCGTGCCTCCGTATCCGTGGTGATCACCGGATACTCGGCAAACAGCGAGGCATCCATCAAAGGCAGTGGATCAACGATGTGATGGGGGGCAAACGCCATTTGATCGAGAATGTCTCGCCGGACATCAATACCATTCGCCACCTCGGTGAGCACTAACCCCTCGGGTACAACGCGGAACACGGCTCGCTCAGTAACGATCAAAGCACTCTGCCCCCGTTCGACGACGCCTTTTCTCACCGGATAGGTAATCTGTTCGGCGCGATCGACAAATTTCTGTACCGAACCTTCCTTAGCAACGCGAAGACCGCCGTCGCTAATACTCACGTTGAGCCCGGCAGTCGTAAATGTCCCGGTGAACACCAGGTCTTTCGCGTTTTGCGCGATATCTATGAACCCGCCGGCACCAGGATTACTCGAACCGAACCAACTCACGTTAACGTTGCCCTCGCGATCGAACTGCGCAAAGGCCAGCGCGGCAAATGGACAATTGCCGCCATCGATAAAATCGAACTGCTGCACACCGTCCAGCAGAGCTTCGGGTCCGATGTTGGCGGAGAATTGCCAACCGCTCATGACGATGCCACCGAACGGTCCGTGTTCGGTTGTGAATTGGTAATCGCCGATACGGCCGTCGTCGAACAGACCGTCCTCCGCCATGACAAGCGGCACATCCGAAGATGCGCCAAACCCAAAAATACAAGTGCGCCCTGGACGTACTTCGCGCGAGGCGCGACGCGCAATGACCTTATCCGGTCCCAGAGGCGGTTTTGGAAGCGAGTGCAGATCGGGTGCTGAGCCACCCAGGTAAGCTCGATCCAATCTTATATCGGTGCCTGACATCTGCTCGGGCTCAACTACATAATGATCGACCAATGCGCCCGGTATACGAACCTGATGTGCAGGTCGCGAATAGCGTTGCACCTCCTGCCGAACCTGCGCGATCACAGTGCCGCCCGATGCTTTCACCGCAAGCGCCAGCGCAACGTTGGACGAAATGATCGTCTCATCCTCGTAGGAAAGGTTGCCGAAAGAATCTGCCGATGACGCTCGAATGAAGGCGACATTTAATGGGAACGTAGGATAGAAGAGATAGGGCTTGCCACGAAACTCAATCAGTTCGATCAAATCCTGTTTCGCGAGCGACGTAAACTTACCGCCCTGCTGTCGAGGGTCGGCATAGGTACCGAGACCAATCTCAGTCATGAGACCCGGGCTTCGACGCGCTACCTCGCGAAGCCACTGCATGCTGGCGCCGATGGGCCAGCTATAGGCTTCGATACGATTCTCGCGTATGAGCCGCATGAGATCGGGACGCGTACGCTTGGTCGGATGCAGCGGATTCACGTAAGAGCCGGAAATGATACGACGCATCAGACCTTCGACGGCGACGTGGTCCATGCCGCGGATATCTATCGAGTCACCCGTCCCGCAAGGGAAGTAGAATGTCAGATCGCGTGGTTCGGAATCGTGATGGAAGCGATCAGCGAGCGCACGCAGCAATGCATCAGGTGTGATCCATCCGATGACGCCCACGCTGGCGACGGTGTCGCCGGACCGAACCAGCCGTGCGGCTTCATCTGCGTTGATACGTTTGTTCACACACGAACTCCAAAGCGATTGAGAGTGGCCTTCGCGGCAGGATGACCGCAGTCTGCGAGGAAAAGGCGATTGGCCCACGCATCCAGGCTTTCACCTTGCCCGGACACTATCGGTGCGAAGAACTGCTTCGTTGACGCGACCGCTTGGACTGGTAGAGCCGCCAAGCGAGTGGCGACACGAATCGCGGCCTCGCGCACGGATTCACCGGGCTGAGCCAGATAGTCGACAACTCCCAACCGATGCGCTTCCGCGCCGTCGAATGGATCAGCGCCCCAGACCAGCCGGCGCGCGGCGACCGGGCCGACACGCGCGACAAGCGCCTGTATTCCCCACGGAGGGATCCATCCGATCATCACCTCGGGGAGGTGCCATCGCGCCGACGCGTTCGAGACAACAACATCGCAGGACACGGCCAACACAAAGCCGCCACCGAGCGCGAAGCCCTCGACGCCGGCGACTACCGGCTTGCTCATGAGCGCGATCGAACGTGCCAACGTAGCCGTCTGGGCTTCATGCCCGCCCATGCTGGCGAGATCCATGCCCGCCAGTTCTTTAAGGTCACTTCCTGCGCAAAAGCCAGGCGCCGAGCCGGTCAGAACGATGACGCGTGTCTCGGGATCCCCATCCACTCGATCAAGCTCGTGTCTCAACTGTTCGATCAGCTTCTGCCCGAGCGCGTTTCGCCGCTCTGGCCTGTCGATGGTGAGGATGGCGATATCGCCGGCCTGCTCGGTGCGCAGCGGCGCGGGCTGTTGTGCTTGTAGCATATTTGTAATATACTACACGAATTGCGCGGGTCAAGGCGCGTTAAAGCGCACGGCTCTACGGGGGAAACGATGGCAAACTTCACATTAGGTGACCGCTCGCCTGCTATTTCGAAAGCTCAACTCACTGGCGATGAAAATGCACGCCGCATCCGCCTTGTCGTTTCCGCGAGCATGATCGGCACGATCATCGAATGGTACGACTTCTTCGTATACGGCACCGCAGCCGCCTTGGTCTTCGCGCCGTTGTTTTTCTCGAAAGCCAGCCCCACCGTCGGCACGCTTGCAGCCTTCGCGACTTACGCACTTGGTTTCGCCATTAGACCGATAGGCGGTGCCGTATTCGGTCACCTCGGCGACAAGCTTGGGCGGAAAACTATACTTGTAACGACGCTGATGATCATGGGCATCACCACGACTTTGATCGGCATGCTTCCCACATACGGCCAGATCGGTAATTTTGCACCGATCCTGCTGCTTGTTCTTCGACTGATACAAGGCTTCGGAGCTGGAGCTGAGTTCGCCGGCGCTGCCATTCTGGCGGTCGAATTCTCTCCAAGAGATCGACGCGGCTTCTATGGAAGCTGGTCCCAGATCGGAGTTGCGATTGGCCTCGCCGCCGCTGTCGGCGTTTTCCTGCTCGCCCAGAAACTTCCCGAAGCACAATTCATGTCCTGGGGTTGGCGCATTCCGTTCCTTTTGAGCTCGGTCGTCCTGCTAGTCGGGCTTTGGATTCGCGTTCGGATCGGCGAATCGCCGGTGTTCGAACAAATTCAGGCCGAGAACAAAGTTGCGCGCTCTCCGCTAATGGAGGTGTGGAGGACGCAGATGAAGAGCTTCCTGCTTGTGGTCGGCATGCGTTTCGCAGACAACGCCGTTCTCTATATCCCCGTCGTTTTCACGCTTAGCTATCTGAAGCTACGTGGTTACCCAAGCGACGTCGGTTTGATCGGCGTGTTCCTGGCCGCAGCGGCCCAGGTGATTTTCATTCCCATCTTTGGATCGCTGTCCGATCGTGTCGGCCGGCGTCCCGTGTACGGCGGTGGCGCGCTCGCCGCTGCCGTCGTGATGGTCCCCTATTTCTGGATGATGGATAGCGGGAACACTTGGGCCGTGTGGTTTGGCATCACACTCCTGGGCGGTTGCATCTACTCCGCTCTGGCAGGAAGTCAGCCTGCATTCTTTTCCGAACTGTTTCCAGCCAACCTGCGATACACCGGGGTGGCTGGTGCGCGCGAATTCGGGGCAATTGCAGGTGGCGCCATTCCTTTAATTGCGACTGCCTTGATTGCTGGCTATGCGAGCGCAACTCCGGTCGTAATCTTCGTGATTTGCATGTGTGTGGTGACTATCTTCGCCGTCACGCTCGCGCCGGAAACACGGGGAAAGGTCGATGCAATAAAAACATGAACGCTTCGACGTATCGCGAAGTCGAGACGCAGCCGATCTGACTCCTTAAGAACACCATCATGATTTCAGCGCTCAGTATCCCGTGCCATGGCGGAGCTATTTGATGGCCGAGACCAAAGACGTTCTGGAGAATTTGAGACTACTCAAAGCGTTCCTGAAGATCAAAGATCCCACCGTTCGTCGCGCCATCATCGAGCTGGTTGAAAGGACGTCGACACTGCTCACGTCAGAGAAGAAAGTCCCCGACCCTCGCGAGGGTTGAGCGATAGCCGGTGTCGTCCGCTCAAGGGATGTTATGAGATAGCCTTCCAACTGATAAGGTTTCTAGTGTTTCCTTATCAGTTAGCGAACTGACTCCATTTGGAGACAAATCTTATCAGTGGCGAACTGACCCGTCTGATGTGCCTCATAGCAAGAACGACAGCGCCGCCTCGCAACGCTCTTCCACTTTTAACGTCAACAGATCGTCGGCGCGCGTCCGCCCGAGGTTTACGGCGGCGATCGGGATGCGCCGATTTGCTGCTGCTTGGGCAAAACGGAAACCCGAATAGACCATCAATGACGAACCGACGACAAGCATGGCGTCCGCGCGATCCAGGTGCACTTGGGCGGCATCGACATGAGCGCGCGGAACACTTTCGCCAAAAAACACGACATCGGGCTTGAGGACACCGCCACAGGAAGCGCACGGCGGCACAGTAAAGTCCGAAAAGTCGCGATGGTCCAGGTCGGCGTCGCCATCAGGCAGTGCGGTGGCCTCGAGTTCGGCCCAAGCAGCGTTCAACCGCATAAGTTCGTCTTGAAAATCGGCGCGACGGCGTTCGGTCGAGCAGACCATACAACGAACCAGATCGAGTCGGCCGTGGAGATCGATCACGTCCCTGCTCCCGGCGGCCTGGTGCAGGCCGTCCACGTTCTGAGTCAATAGAATCTGACATCCGCCGTTCGCTTCGAGCTGTGCTAGAGCGCGATGCGCGTCGTTCGGCTCGGCCTGACCGAATCGCCGCCAGCCGATCATGCTGCGGGCCCAATAGCGACGGCGCGTCAGTTCGTCGGCCACGAATGCCTGAAAGCGAACCGGCTGGGTTCGCTTCCAATTACCGTCGGCGTCTCGGTAATCAGGGATTCCCGAGTTCGTGCTGCATCCGGCGCCTGTCAAAACAAACAGCCGCCGGTGACTTTGGACGAAGGCTTGGATCTCAGAGTTGGCCATTCTCTTCAACTATGTAATTGACGTCGAGCGTTAGCGCCAGACTGTCGAAATCACCGACTACGACGGACTGGCGGCAGGCTGTTGCAGGAACGACGCCGCCCTTCACTGTTGAACGAATGCCCCGAATTGCCTCTTCGCGTGAATTTAGGCGCGGCGATCAAGATGGGGATGCAGCCCAGGAGGATCGGGATGAGTGCGGCACCGGCGTTGCCGGCGAGGTCCCAGGCAGCGCCAGCGATCAACGAGACAAGCATCCCGAAACCGTAGCCGATCGCGAATGCTGCCGCTGAGGTCGGCGCGACGTCATTGGCATTGTCGCAAAGCAAAGGCGCAAGAGCCAATGCCAATGGCAGCGCGGCGCCGCAGGAGAATCCTGCCAATCCAGCCCAGAATACCGTCCACATGCTCGCCGTTGACATGACGCCAATCACGCAGGCACAGAACAGCGCTCCCAACGCAAGGTATGGCCAACGCTTGCCTTGCAGCCTGTCCGCCAGCAACAGCAGGAGAAATGACGCCGGCAACTGTCCGGCGTTCAGCGCCGTCAACGCCTGACCGATGAGCTCCTGGTGTCCGTTCGCGTTAAGGTAGGCGGGCAAGAACCCGTTGAGGCAAAAATAGGTGCTCGTGACGCTCCCCAGCGTCAAACCGATGCGCCACCCGAGCCGGCTGTTCCATTGCGGAAGCAAGCGCGCAGTGGCTATCGCTACCGCGTTTTTAGCGGACTTGGGGGCGAACATCGCAACTGCAACGGCGGTCAAGATCAAAAACAATGCCCATACGCCGAGAGCCGGGCGCCAATTTCCACCGTAATACGGCAGAACCAGCGACAGCATCGTGGCGACCGGGATGATCTCGCCGAAGATCAAGCCATTGGTGTAGACCGCTGTTCCAAATGCCGATCTTTGCTGGGCCCACTCACGCACCGCTGCCGTCATCGCCGGTTGCATGATGGCAACGCCGACACTCATCAACGCACTCGTCAAATACAATTGCCACGCGTTCGAAACGCCTGTGCGGACCAGTGTCCCGGCCGCAGCGACAGCAAGGGCGCCCACCAATGCGCCACGGACGCCCATCCGGGCGATCACGATCGAGCCCGGCGCGGCGAAGATTGCGAACATGACGATCGGAATGCCCGCCAGCAGCCCAATCTGTGTGCCCGACAAATTGAGGTCTTTTTGAATTATCGCGATGACCGGCGGAACAGCCAGGATGGTAAGGCGAAGACAAACTCCGCACATCCAAAGCAGACAGAAGGCTGCCTTCGGGGCGATGCGTTCTTCCACTAAAGCGTCCGGGCCAGATTGGCGAAAAATTCGTCCGCCAGTTTCTTAGCCGAGCCGTTGATAAGACGCTGTCCCAATTGCGCGAGCTTGCCTCCGATCTGAGCATCGACCTGATAGCTCAGGAGCGTGCCTCCATCACGGTCGGCGAGATCGACCTTGGCTCCGCCCTTTGCGAATCCTGCCACACCCCCCTCGCCTTCACCCGAAATCTTGTAGCCGTTTGGCGGATCGAGATCACTCAGAGTGACCTTTCCACGAAATCGAGCGGATACCGGGCCGACCTTCATCTTGGCAGCGGCACGAAAACCTTGATCATCGGTCTTCTCCAATTCCTCACAACCCGGGGATGCAGGCCTTCAGGACGTCCGGATCGTTCAACTTTGCCCAAACAACCTCCCTCGGTGCGGCGAGTTGGATCTCGCCGTTCATCGTCATCGCCATAGGCGTCTCCGTTGCAAGAAACCGTTTAGATCATCAAGTGCCGACGGGCGCAAAGACCCTGGCCATGTACATGGAGAGATCGTCAGATATGTCTTCGCGCGATGCGTCGGCGATCCCGGCCAATGTCTTCGCCAACTCCTTCTTGAACTCGATTTGCATTGAGCGCGCGATCTGAATCCGCTGCGCTTGCGGAGATCCCGCGCCGTGCATCGATTCAGTCAGATAGCCAACGGCGTTCCGGCCGAGCGTCATGTTCTCAACCAGACGCAGGACCCGCATCCTGTCCTCGGTTGAAATCTCGGGGCGCCCCTTCAAATACTTCTCCACCAGAGGACCGATCGTCGGATGCCTAAATTCCTGCTCCGACGGCAGCGTGACCATCAAACCGCCGGCGAGATCCTGCGCCAGCCGGCCAATTTCGTATGGCAAGCGCGTCACATGGTGCTTGCAAACATTGGCCAGCATCTCGTCCGGAAGATACGCGCCCGATTTCATCTTCATGCCTTGATGGCTCGCGGCAATGCCGGTGCCGTAAATCGTTTCGTTGAGATGTGTCATCTCGACGAGCTTGTCCTTGATGTGCGAGACACGTTCCACACCATTGTAGTCGGCAATAGTGGCGGCCGCTCCGATCAGGACATCTCCGACGCCGGTTTTGCAGACGTAGCTGCGGCGATGATAGCAGGTAAATCGTTCGACCAGAGTGGAAGCGAATTCGTATTCCCCATCGAGGAAGACGAGTTCCCGCGGGATGAAAACGTCCTCGAAAATAATCATCGCCTCCTGGCCCGAGTACTGCGCGTTGCCGACATCGATGTCGCCGCCTTCGGCGCTTCGGGTGTCGCAGGATTGCCGTCCATAGATATAGGTGATGCCTTTGGCGTCGACCGGGATCGCGCCGACGATCGCGTAATTCTTGTCGGCAGCTTCCAGCCTCATTGTCGGCATCACGATCAGCCAGTGCGAATTCAGGCAGCCGGTCTGATGGGCTTTGGCGCCGCTGATGAAGACGCCATCCGCGGTGCGGCGGGTGACATGCACGAAGAGATCCGGATCGGCCTGCTGCGAAGGCGATTTGCCGCGATCACCCTTCACGTCGGTCATCGCACCGCCGATGACAAAATTCGCCGTTTGCATCCGGGTAAGGAATTGCGTGAAACGCCGATGATATTCGGTGCCGTATTTCTCATCCAAATCGAAAGTGACGGAATGCAGCGAGTTGAGCGCATCCATGCCGACGCAACGCTGGAAACATGTGCCGGTCAACTGCCCCAAGCGCCGCTGCATCTTGTTCTGCATGACGAGATCGGCGGGGCTCGCCGAGATATGGAGAAACCGATTCACGCGCTCGCTGGTAAACGGCGATACGGCCGAGGCAAGTTCCGGGTTTTCGTTTGCGAGATCGTAGGTTTGCGCCACCGCGTTGATCGAAGGCCGGATAATCGGATGATCGACTGGCTCCTCGACCAATTCACCCATCAGGTAGACCTTGAGTTTTCGATTCCGCAGGCTATCGATGTATTCGGAGCCCGACTTGATCGGCTTGCGGGATTTCGGGGCCAAGCCGCTTGCGATCGTTTCCTGATCCATCTCTCCCTCCAGATAAACAACCAGGCCCGCTTCGCGAGCGGGCCTGAACCACGCGTATTCTAGCGGCGGAACAGGCTCGCCGGCATCAACCCTTTTTGACCAGCGGACAGGCGCTGTCCTTCAGCGGACGAAACGCCTGGTCCCCAGGGATTACCTCGCGAAGCTTGTAGAAGTCCCAGTCGCCCTTGGACTCGGAAGGCTTTTTCACTTCGTACACATACATGTCGTGCACCATGCGGCCATCCTCGCGAATCCGACCGTTCTTCGCGAAGAAATCGTTGATCGGCAACTCGCGCATCTTGCTCATGACGGCTTGCGCCTCATCTGTGCCGGCGGCTTCGATCGCCTTTAGATAGTGCATTGTCGACGAATAGTCGCCGGCGTCGCCCATGTGCGGCATCTTCTTCGTCCGTTCGTAAAAGCGCCTGGACCAAGCCTGGGTTTCATCATCGCGATCCCAGTAGAACGCATTAGTAAGAACCAGTCCCTGCGCTGCCGAAAGTCCCAGGCTCCTGACGTCGGTGATCCAGACAAGTAGACCGGCGAGGGTCTGGCCGCCAGCCGGAATGCCGAATTCCTGCGCCGACTTGATCGAATTCACCAGCACATTACCGGAGCCGGCCAGCGCCACGACTTGCGCTTTCGACGACTGCGCCTGCAGGAGGAAGGAGGACTGATCGAACGAATCAGGCGGATAACGGGTCGATCCGAGAATCTCGCCACCCATCGCCTTCACGACCGCTGAGGTGTCGGCTTCGAGCGCGTGCCCGAACGCGTAGTCTGCTGTCAGGAAATACCACGACTTCTTGCCCGCCTTGGCCAAAGCGGCGCCGGTTCCGCGCGCGAGGGCATAGGTGTCGTAGGCATAGTGAATACTATTTGGCGTGCATGCATCGCCGGTGAGACGAGACGACCCAGAGCCATTGATGATGGCGATCCGGTTCTTTTCTTTCGCGAGCCCGGCAACCGTGAGCGCGATCGACGAATTGATCAGGTTGCCGATCATATCGACGTGGTCCACGTCGAACCATTTGCGCGCCAGCGCAGAAGCGGTATCCGGCTTGTTCTGGTGGTCGGCGACGATCACCTCGATCGGCTTTCCGAGAACCTTGCCGCCGAAATCCTCGACGGCCATCTTGATCGCCGTCACCGAGCCTTCCCCGGATTCGTGCGAGAATTGTCCCGACATATCCGTCAGCACGCCGATCTTGACGACGTCATCAGAGATCTTCGTGTTCTGCGCTCCGGCTCCGCCGTTGAACATCAAGATCGCCGCCGACGCGATCAGAAGGCTTTCGGTCCTCAGCTTCATGACATTCCTCCTGAAGGATTTTTTGCTTGTTAGTTTGCTTTTATTACTAGCATAACTAGACTTATGTCACATGCGTAACTAGACTGATATTTCCGGCGAGTCAATCGCGCCGGTGTGGTAAAGCTGCGCGACTTTCGAGGGCCGCCGTCGCGGCTCCCGCGTAATGGACAGTTCGGAATGCCCGCCGCCGCCAAAATACAAACGACCAAATCCCCGCTGAAGCCAAGATCACCGGCGCCCGAGGGGCGAACCGGCATCGTCCGCACCGAGCGCAATTGTTCGGTCGCTCGAACGCTGGACATCGTCTCCGACGCCTGGGCATTCCTGATCATCCGCGAGGCGTTCTTCGGCACCCAAACGTTCGAAGCGTTTCGCTCCGCGCTCGGCATTCCACGGGCGACACTGACCGATCGGCTGAGAAAGCTTACCCAACTCGCCATCTTCCGACAGGTTGCGCCGGGATCATCGCAACGCAAGGAATATCGCCTGACGAAGATGGGGTTTGATCTCTATCCGAGTTTCATCGCGCTGATGCAATTCGGAGACCGCTGGCTCTTCAACGACAAGCCTCGTCCGCTGACGCTGATCCACGCCGCCTGCGGTCACGACAGCCATCCCATTGTCACCTGTTCTCATTGCGGCGAAGGCGTCGGCGCCCGCGATGCCAAATATCGCGACGGCCCCGGCGTCGGCCGATGCCCCGCCAAACCCGGCCGCAACACCAGACGTCCTTCGGACGGAAGCCGGTTCGTGCACGGCCGCCCAAGTTCGGTTTCGCGCGCACTTGAAATCATCGGCGACAAATGGAGTTTCATGGTTGTTCGAGAGGGCTTCTTCGGCAACCGCCGTTACGACAAGATCCTGACTGAACTCGCGATCGCGCCTAACATCCTGACCGATCGGCTCAACCGCCTGGTTGCCAGCGGTGTCTTTTATCGCAGGCAATACCAGAGCTCCCCGGACCGGTACGAGTATCTTCTCACCGACATGGGGTTGGACCTCTACGGTCCCTTCATCGCGATGTTGCGATGGGGCGATCGCTGGCTCTCCAAGGGCAAACCACCGCTGATACTCACCCATCTTAAGTGCGGACACGATTTCCAGCCGTCCGTGAAATGCGATCAATGCAAGCAGCCGATCGTTGCTGCGGACATGCGATATCGGCTGACCTACGATCCGCAATCGTTCGGCGCCCTGGGTCCACGTTCGGTCGACTGATCGTCCGGTCACGATTGGCTCAAGGCTTCGATCAGCTTGAAGCGCATGATCTTCCCGGATCCCGTGCGGGGAATTTCTCCGACCAGATGGGTCGCCTCCGGAATCTTGTAGGCCGACAGATGCGCCCGGCAATGATCCATCAGAGACAGGACGTCTAACGCATTTTCCTTCGCGACGACGAAGAGACAAGGCACCTCGCCCAGCGTCGCGTGCGTCACGCCGACAACCGCGCAATCCTTGACCTGGGGATGCCGGACGACGACTTCCTCGATCTCGGCAGGCGCGATGTTTTGGCCACCCCGGATGATCAGTTCCTTGATCCGGCCCGTGATAGTCAGGTAGCCGGCGGGATCCGACTTGGCGAGATCTCCTGTGTGATACCACCCCTTGCGGAGTGCCGAAGCAGTCTCCGTGGGCTTGTTGTGATAGCCCTGCATCAGATTCGGTCCGCGGACAATCAGTTCGCCCTCGCCACCAATTGGAACGTCTTCGAGCGTATTCGGATCAAGGATGCGCACCGCGAGCCCCGGTACCGGCAATCCGCATGAGCCATTGGGCCGCGCGCCGCTGAGCCAGTTCATGGTGACCATGGTCGATGTCTCGGTGATGCCATATCCATCCAGCAACGGTGTCTTGAAGCGCTCCTCGAAAGCCCGATTCAATGTAGCCGGCATGATGGCGCCGGCAGAGATGCAAAGCCGGATATTGCCGAGCCGCTCGACCCGTGTCTCCTGCGCCCGATGCAGCAGATAATGAAACATGGTCGGGACACCCGGGAAGACCGTGTACTTACCCGACTGCATCAGATCCAAAGCGAGTTGCGGAGAGAACCGCTCCATGAGGTGTTCGCTTGCACCCACCGCCAGAACGCCAAGCACGGACAGATTCAGACCGTAGGAATGAAACAACGGCAGTGGCGAGAGAAGAACGTCCTTCGGGCCGAGCCCGCAGATCGGAGCCCAGCAGGCAGCCGCAATCCAGAGCATGCCGCGTATTGAAAGAAGCACGCCCTTGGCGCGGCCGGTGGTCCCCGACGTGTAGATGATAAAGGACGAACGATCGATATCCTCGGGATCGAGCGGCTTGGCATCGGCGTGCTGCGCGAGATTGGACAGCGAAGTACCTGCTTGCTCCGCACCGTGGCGCGCGAAGATGGTTCGCGGCGCAATATTGGCCATCCGCGAGATCTTCGTCACCAATTCCTTTCTATCGGCCGTCGTGACGATAAAGCCGCAATCCGCATCGGTGAGCCGGTAGCTGATCTCGCCTTCAGCAGCGTCATAGCTTATCGGGACGATCACGGCTCCGGCCCTGAGTCCGGCAAAGCAGGCTTCGATCGAGTCGACCCCGTTCGGCAGATAGATCGCGAAGCGATCACCCTCGCGCAGTCCCGCCTTTGCCAGGTTGGCGGCGATGGCCGCCGTGTTGTCCGCCAGCTGCCTGTACGTGACGGAACGCACCGAATCCGAGTAAGCGATCTGCTCGGGCCGGTTCTTCACGTGCTGATTCATCAGCCGCGCAATTGGAGCGATCAAATCAACGTCCATCATCGCCGTATCCCCTAGACCATACTGTATCCACCATTGATGCTGATCACCTGCCCAGTGATCCAGCCACCCGCATCCGACGCCAGCAGCGTGACCAGGGGCGCCACGTCGGACGGGAGTCCGAGCCGGCGAATGGCGTAAGCCTTGACCAGCTTTTCGCGGTTCGCTTCGACCCAGGTCTTGTCGTGGGCCGTCTCGATCAGACCAAGCGAGATCGAGTTTGCGGTCACACCCGAACGCCCCCATTCGCGCGCCAGCGATTTCATCAGCGCAATGGTGCCGGCGCGGGCCGCGGCCGCGATCGCCAGACCGGACTCACCGACCCGGGAGGAGTCGCCCATGATCGAGATGATACGCCCGTGGCCTGAGGCCTCGAGCAGCGGACCCGCGCTATGAGAACAGTTCAGCGCACCATAAAGACAGGTGTCGATCTGCTTTTTCCATTCCTCGGGCGTGCTTTCGCTGAAACGCTTGCGCAATACCAGACCGGCGTTGTTGACGAGGATGTCCAGTCCGCCAAAATCATTCTTGATGTCCGCGATCATCTTCTTGACGATGCCCGCATCCGCGATGTCGGCCTGGTAAGCCTTCGCCTTGCCGCCCGCCTTTTGAATCTCGGCAGCGACAGCCTCCGCCTCGGCCTTTGAACTGTGATAGTTGACAGCGACGCTTGCGCCCTCCTCCGCAAGCATTCTGGAGATGCCCGCGCCGACGTCCCGGCCGCCACCGGTCACGAGGGCAACGCGTCCTTTCAAGTCACTCATCTACTTTTCCTCTCGATTTTAACTTGGCTTGTTCCATCAATTTGAAGATACGTTCCGGCGTCATCGGAAGAATCGAGACGTCGATATCGAGCGGCGACAGCGCATCGGCGATCGCGTTCGCAATTGCAGCCGGCGCGCCGATCGTGCCGCCCTCGCCCATCCCTCGGAAGCCGCCGGCGACCGCGGACTCGCTCTCGATATGCACGACGTCCATCAGCGGCACGTCGGGTGCGGAAGGAATCATGTAGTCGACGAGGCTCGCGGTCAGGAGCTGACCATCCTCGTCATAGATCAGTTCCTCCAGCAGAGCTGCGCCGATGCCTTGCGCCACGCCACCGTGCACCTGACCGTCGACGATCATCGGGTTGATGATCCGGCCGCAGTCTTCGGCGACGACAAACTTCAGGATCCGCACGAAGCAGCTAACCGGGTCGACCTCCACTGCCGCGATGTGGGTGGCCGCCGCGGTTGTCCCGTTGATCGGGTCGTAGGTGTAGGTCGCGCTCAACTCCTCGCGAGCCTCCACCGGCAAGGTCTTCATATCGGCGTAGACCGCCTTGGCGATCTGCTTGAAACTCACGGCGCGGTCGGTTCCGAGTACGGTGGCCATGCCCTCGGTCACTTCGATGTCGGCTGCGTTCGCCTCGAGAAGATGCGAGGCGACACGCTTGATCTTCTGCTGCAATATCTTCGAGGCGTGCTTCGCCGCGCCGCCCCCCAGAACCGCGCTGCGGCTCGCATAGGTTCCGGTCGACATCGGCACCTCGTCGCTATCGCCCTGGATGACGCGTACATCCTCGAACCGGGCGCCGAGATCGTCGGCCACGATCTGGGCCAACGTCGTCTCGAGGCCTTGGCCGTGAGACGCGACGCCGAACGCCGCGGTGATCGCTCCCGTCGAGTCGATCGTGATCTTTGCCGTCTCGGATCCGGTATTGATCGGCATGCCCGGCGCCACCGCGATTCTCGAACCAATGCCGGTCAATTCGGCGTAGGTAGCGATGCCGATGCCGAAAAGCCTCCCCTGCTCGCGCGCTTCAGCTTGTTCTTTGCGAAGCTGCTCATAGCCGGCGGCCTCGGCAGCCGCGTCCAGGCATTCGACGAAACCGGTCTTGTCCCATATGATCCCGGAAGCGATCCGGTATGGAAACTCCTCCGAGCGGACCAGATTGCGACGCCTGATCTCGAGAGGATCGATGCCCAGCGCCTTGGCGCCGAGGTCCATCAGACGCTCGGCAACGAAGGTCGAAATGGGTCGGCCAACGCCACGGTACGGACCGGTCGGCGGCTTGCAGGTCGCGACACCACGCACCGCGCCCCTGTAGGAACGGATCTTGTAAGGCCCCGGCAGGAAGCTCACGACCTGGACCGGTTCAAGACCGCAAGTCCAGGGATAAATCGAATAGGCTCCGACATCTCCGATGACGTCGGCCTGCAGCGACGTTGCGATACCGTTCGCGTCGAACCCCATTTCGGCATCGACGATTTCGCCGAAGGCCTGGCTGCTGCTGCTTACGTCCTCAAGCCGGTCCGCTGTCCACTTCACCGACCGACGAAGCTTGCGCGCCGCGATGCAAATCAGAAGCTCTTCAGGGTAGAGCGAGCCCTTCGAACCGAAGCTTCCCCCGACGTCCGGCGCGACGACACGGAGGCGATGTCCGGGCAGGCCGAGCGACTCCGAAATGGCGTCACGGACGATTCCCGGAATGTTCGACGAGGTGTAGAGCGTGATGGCATCACGACTCTTTTCGTATTCCGCGGCGTAGCTTCGTGGCTCCATCGCAAGCGGCGCCTTACGGGTCATCTCGAAGCGGCCGCCGACCCTGACGGCCGCGGCGTTCAAATCCGCGGCGACGTCCCCCTTCTTGAATTCGCGCGCAATCAGGACGTTGGTGCTAGCTTCTTCGTGCAAAAACGGCGCATCATTCGCGACCGCCAACTCCGCGCGCGAGACGGCGCCGAGAGATTTGTAGTCGACTTCGATGAGCTCCAGCGCATCCTCCGCGAGGTAGCGAGACGTGGCAACGACGGCGGCGACGGGCTCGCCGACGTAGCGAACCTTCCTGGAGGCAAGCGGCACGATCGGCGTCGCATAGTAGTTCGCCATCCGTGAGAACGGGATCACGGGTTGGAAGTCTCCCGCGATATCCTCGGCCGTGAACACGGCAACCACGCCCGACGCCGCCAGCGCCGCGGCGGTGTCGATCCGTTCGATGCGGGCGTGAGGCTGACCACTGCGAAGGAAGGCGAGATGGAGCGCTCGGTCGGGTTTTCGGTCTGCCGTATACTCGCCGTTGCCGGTCAACAGGCGCGGATCCTCCGTGCGCTTGATGGGCGCGCCGACGTTCCGTGGCCGCAACACATCGGAAGGATGAGCGATTCGATCGCTACTCATAGCCTTCGCTTCCTTTGCGCAAGACTTGCCATTGCTGGTCGTCATGGCCGCAAATCACGGTAGCGCCGCGCCTCTCGATACGCCGGACTTCCTCGAAGGTCTTCAGTTGCTGATCGACGTTCCAGGTGTTTCGAGGCGCAGCGTCGGCATCGAGGTTCCGCCGGAGACTCACCGAATCCGAAGCCAACAGGAATTGACCGTCGCGGTCGAGGCTTACCAAAGCACCGAGCGTTCCAGGTGTATGACCCGGCAACGGCAGCAGCACGACGCTGGAATCGCCGAACAAGTCCTTCTCTGCGCTCACAGCTTCAATCGTCTGGCCGGTGTTCCAGTCGGCCCGGCGATAGCCCGCGTTCTCGGCACCCGGAGCGTTGGCCGCTTCAATTTCCTTTGTGTGCGCGAGGATCGTCGCCTTCCCGAAGAATTGGTTGCAGCCACAATGGTCGGGATGGAAGTGCGAGTTCACGACGATGTCGATGTCGTCTGGCCCAAGCCCGGTGCAGGCGAGGCTTGGCAACAATGTCTCGCCCGCGCTCATGATCGGATTCATTAATTTGGCCAGCGTGCCCCAGTGGTCCTCGGCGTTGTCGACGACAGAGGGATGGCAACCGGTATCGAACAGCACGTTGCCCTGCTTGTGCCGGATCAAGGCGCTGCTGACAGGAAGATCGATGGTTTCGTTGCGATCGGCGCCGGGCACGTAAATGCTTTTCTTCATGCGAAGGCGGCCGGCTGCGAGAAAATTGAGTTTCATGGCGCCTTCTCCGTGCGCTTGGCGGCGGCGCTTCTGATTGCCGCAACGATGTTCTGATATCCGGTGCAACGGCAGAGATTACCCGAGAGACCCTTCCGAATGTCATCGTCGGTCGCTAGCGGATACTTCTGAAGCAGATCCTCGCCCGTCATCAGCATGCCGGGCGTGCAGAAGCCACACTGAAGCCCGTGATGCTCGCGGAACTCGGCTTGCAGCACGTTGAGGTCTTCCGGCGATCCGAGCCCTTCGACCGTGACGATCTCCGCGCCGTTCGCCTGGACGGCCAGCATCAGGCATGAACGCACGCTGTCGCCGTTCATCAAGACGGTACAGGCACCGCAAACGCCGTGCTCGCATCCGACATGCGTCCCCGTAAGGCCGAGCGTATCCCGCAGGAAATCAGACAGAAGCAGGCGAGGCTCGACGTCGGCCACATCGTATGGCTCTCCATTCACGGTCAAGGATATCTTGATCGTCATCGGATCAGTCCTTCATCGCCAACGCCGTCCGCAACGCGCGCTTCGCCAGCTGTGCAAGCAGATGCTTCCGGTATTCGGCCGAACCATGAATGTCTCCGTTCGGAGAGACTTGCGAGGCGATGATTCCCGAAAATCGATCGGGCGTCCCTTCGTCGATCCGCATGGCGACAAGCTCCCGCTCCGCTTGCCTCAGCCGGAGCGGCGTGTCGGCCACACCCATCACCGCGACACGCGCGGCCTCTAGTCCAGACGCGCCGCGGCGAATAGAGATGGCGATACTCGCAAGCGCAAAGTCGCCGAAGCGGCGCGCGACCTCCTCGAAAGCCCAACCGTCCTGCTCCATGATCGGGAATTCGATCTCCACCACGATCTCTTCCGGCTCCAAGCAGTTCGTCAGCGCGTCAACAAAGAACTCTTCCGGCGCGATTGTCCGGCGGCCCTCCGGCCCCTGCACGGTGATCGCCGCCTCATAGAAAGCTGCGAGCATGGGAAGCTCGGCTGCGGGATCCGCATGTGACAGACTGCCGCCGATGGTGCCACGATTGCGGATCGCCAGATGGGCGACGTGGCGCATGGCCGCCGACATTACAGGCAGCTTTGAGGCGATCAAGGCCGAGTGTTCGAGGTCGCAATGGCGCGTCAGAGCGCCAATGGCGATGCGGTCGCCACGGTTTTCTATGTACGACAATCCCTCGATGCCGTTGAGATCGACCAGCACGGCAGGCCGAGCCATCCGGAAGTTCAACAGCGGCAGCAGACTCTGCCCGCCGGCCAGCACCTTACCCTCGCCGTTCGACGCGACCAGCGCCTCGATGGCCGCGTCTACCGTCGACGGCGAAACATAGTCGAACTTGGCAGGCTTCATCGGTAGCCCTCCGAAATTGATTGCTTCCCGGTCCAGGCCTATTTGCCGCGAAACCGCGGTGGCCGCTTCTCCGCGAACGCCTGCCGGCCTTCCTTGAAATCCGCGCTGTCGGAGGCGGCATCAATGAGCCGCTGCGCGGCCGCCAAATCGAGCGCGCCGGGTCCCATCGAAAGGCCGTTCAGCATGTATTTGGCGCCGGAAATCGACAGCGGCGCGTTGGCCGCCAACCGTTCCAAAAACTTCTCAGCGGCAAGGGCCGCATTCTCGTGCAACTCGTCGATCAGGCCCATCGAGTGGGCCCGATCGGCTGGATAACGGTCGGCCGAGTAGAGAACCCGCTTGGCGTTGGACACGCCCGCAATTGCCAGTAAACGCTGCACGCTGTGCACGCCGTACACGATCGACAGCTTCGCCGAAGGAATGCCCATCGTCGCGGTGCGATCGCCAAAGCGGAAATCGCATGCGAGCGCGAGGTGACAACCGCCTCCGAGACAATAGCCAGAGATCGCGGCCACGACCGGCTTTCCAACCGCGGCGATCGCCCCCGAACAAGCGTCGACCGCAACTTCGTAGGCGGCGCTCTGATGCCTGTCGTCTCTGATCTCTTCGAATTCGGAAATGTCTGCGCCGACAGAAAAGTCTTTACCCGAACCCCTCAGGACCACCCCTCGGACATCTTGATCGCCAGCGAAGCCGGCGAAGATCGCGGCCAATTCGCGCCACATCGCGAGCGTCACGGCATTCTTTACGGCTGGCCGATCCAGAATGACATGGGTAACGCTGCCGCGCCGCTCGATTCGAATTTCCTCCACGTGACCTCTTTGGCGCCCAGCCGATCAATTCTCGGACTTTTTGACTAACAGTCGCAGCCCAATTTGTTACTTGCATAAGTAGACTAATGCGCCGAGGCAAGTCAAGTCCCCGCCACCCGTGGTCAAGAATCGGGTTTCGTTGCTGGGTCGCTTGTCAACATGGTCACCGATAAGCGAATGCAAGCGGCTTCGGAGCCTTATCGATCCGCAGCCGTTATCCGTCAGGTCGCTATCGGTTCAAGCAGCGCGACCTTGGGCGGCTCGTCCCCCCAAGGGACGTCTTCAACAATGTCCACGGAGGCGGCGCAGCCCTCAAACCGATTTACTCAAGACTTCACAAACGGCCAACTGATAAGGTTTTGCTAAAAAGCCTGCCCGTGGCGACAACTGATATCAGTACGCAGACCATTCCATTATTCCATCAGTTACCGCACCAACTCTATTCGAGCTGCTACCGCGTACACATTTCGAATCAGCTTCGCTGCCGCCTGATTGAAAACACAAAGTGCTACGGCTGATCAGTTGGGTAACATACAGCCTCTTCGGGCTGTTTTCCTACTGAGCCGCTAGAGCGGTTACCCAGCTGAAGTCATAATAGGCGCTCAAGCCTTTCATTAAAAATATACCACCAAGAATGGAGGCGATCAGCACCAATGTCCTTGTCGAGAACACCTTACTGAACAGTGTAATGTGATACTTCACTACCTAGCGCCGATGACCCAGTTTAATTCCAAGCTTGAGCGCCTTTTGTCGCAGCGATCCTTCAGTACGCCTTGTGAGCTTTGCGATCTTGGCAACTGGCGTCCGCGCCTTTGAATGCGCTCGCAACTCCTTGACATCGGCTTTGGTGTATTCGCGGCGTACGGCCTTTTTCGTCTTTGCCGTTTTCTGAGATTTCTTCGCCACTCGCTGTCCCTCATCTGTGAAGCGGTCGTACTACCACAGAATTTCTATGGCGCAACCATGGCAGCTCTACCGCTGCCTTTCGATCCCTGGCGACACAAGGCCTCACAGCAGCCGTTACCTACGGCTAAGAGTTCACGATCGAAGATGGCAAAATTGCCTGCGCGGCAACTCTACGCGAACACAAGGCGATAACGGCGATCGTCGCTGCAAACGATATGCTGGCCTTCGGCGCGCTGCGGCAGCTGGGAGCGCACGGCATGCATTGCCCGCGCAATATTTCGATCATCGGCATGAACAATATGCCCTTTATGGACAGCATCACGCCCGCGCTTGCCACCATTCGTACGCCGACCACCGAACTCGGCAAGCACGCCGCGGAGATTCTGCCGCCACGATCCATGGCACGGCGATCGAAAACAGACGCGTTGTGTTAACTCCAGAACTCGTCGACCGCCATTCCGTAACGGTCGTTCATCCAACCAAAGTCCCTAGCGCTGCGGAAAAAAACGCGACGAATTTGACCATTCCTTGATTTTGCTGGTTTTGATCCATTCCGCCAGCTCATCATGGCGCACGATCCACACACCAGGAAAGCCGCGAATATATTTCAAAATTCGATCGAGCTGCGCCGCCATCAACGGCCGGCCGCCGAAATGGCAGTGCAATGTAATGTTGAGGTACGACGTCGGTTCATTCGCATACAGATAATCGAACGTATCCTTATATACGTCGTACCAATCTCGGGGATTGCCGCGTAATACCCGGTGATCAGCGAAATCCGAATGCGGAAGAGCGACTAACGTGCCCTTCGCCGTGTCAACGCAAAACGGGAGGTCAATGTTGTTGTAGTCGCCATACCACAGGAAGCCGGTATCGGCGATGATCTCTTCTGTATGCGCGGTCGGCGCAAGAACCGGGCTAAGCCATCCTTTGGGCGGGGCCCCCGTTAGCTTCTTGAATACGCCGATGCACTTCTCAATGATCGAACGCTCCTCCTCGGGATCGAGATAAGCCATCAATGCGTCTTGCGTGTACGAATGGGCTGCGATCTCATGGCCGGATTTTAACATGCATTCGACCGCATCGGGCGCCAATTCCATCGAGTGTGCGTTTGCAACAAAGGTCGAAGGTACCTCATGATCATTGAGGATCTTCAAGAGGCGCCACACTCCGTGGCGGCTGCCGTACCATCCCCAGGTCATCGCCGCGCGGTCGTGTGTACCCAGTTTGAGCGAGGTCGTCTGAACTGAAAATGGCGGCCCTTTATCGCCCGCCCAGTTTTCCATGAGACATGTTACCACCACGACAATCCGCGCCCCGTCTGGCCAGGAAAATCCTTTAGAAGAGGAAGAGTCTGTCACCTCTGTCATTCAGTGCCTCTTTTTGGCGACCTGCTACCGTCTTATCTCAAGGGCCGGCCGAGATTAATGTGAAAGAATTTACCGAGGGCTCGCACCCGTTCATCGAATGCTGATGAAGCTATCACAGGGCCGCTGTCAACAGATACTGGCTCGGACCGGCCAAGCAACCTGGTCCTCGACTTCGGTCTCCAAGACGCGATAGCATTGCTTCAAATCCGGCGGAGATTTGCGAATTTCTGACCAAAGAACCGCCGCCGTCGAGCGGTCCGGGAGGAACGAAGTGCATCGTCGCGATTGCATTCTAGGGGGTGGAGCGGCACTGCTCGCTCAGCTTTTGCCGCGCAGGTTCGCCTTGGCTCAGTCGAAATACCCGGTGCGGCCGATCCGCCTGATTGTCCCGTATGCACCCGGCGGTGTCGTGGATGCCGTGGCCCGCAATTGGGCTGAACGGATGAAGGCGCCGCTTGGCACGGTCATCATCGAAAATCAGGGCGGCGGCGGCGGCACGATCGGCGCCAGCACGGTGGCCCATGCGGCATTCGACGGATACACGCTGCTGTTTGGCGACACGAGCAGCCAGATCATTGCACCCCATCTGATGCTCGATCCGCCGTATGATACGACGAAAGACTTCGTTCCCATCTCGATGATTGCCACATCGTCAACGGCCATCGTCGTGCATCCCAGCGTGCCCGTCAAAACTCTGGGCGAGTTCGTCAAGTATGCCGTCAGCCATCAGAAAACTCTGTCCTACGCTTCGGCCGGCGCGGGAACGGTGACTCACCTTGCCGGGGAAATGTTCAAGCAGCTTACGAATACGCCCGATATTCTGCACGTCCCTTATCGGGGCGCCGGTCCCGGCTTGGTTGATCTAATGGCAAATGTGGTGCCCATGATGACTCCAAACGTGACCGGTCAGGTTTTGAATTTCCACCGTAGCGGCGATATCCGCATCCTTGCAGTCTGCGCGCCTGCCCGGCTCAAGGCCGCGTCAGAAATTCCAGCGGCTGTCGAAACGCTCCCAGGAATGGTCGCCGAACTCACCTGCGGCGTTCTGGCGCCGACGAGAACGCCACAGCCGGTCATCGCTCAAATTTCCGAAGCGACCGCGACCGTCATGAAGCAACCTGACTTTGAACTTGCTCTGCGAGCTGCGGGGTTAGAAATTCGACCCGACGCGAACCCGGTAGAAGCGCAGGCATTTCTTGCTTCCGAGCGGCAGCGACTCATTCCGATCATCATGGCGGCAGGGCTGCAACCTCAATAAACCGCCCGACGCAAACAGCAGGAAACAATGACCGCAATCACACTGGAACAAGCCAATTGCATCATCGAAGCGATCATAAAACGCGGCGCGGAAATGGAGTGCCGCCCATTAAGCGTTGTCGTCGTCGAGCCCGGCTGCATCGTGAAGGCGTTCCAAAAAGAAGACGGATCATCCATGGTTCGATTCGAAATGGCGTTTGGGAAGGCCTACGCGTCCCTAGCCCTTGGCCGCTCTTCCTCGCTTGTGCGGATTCGCAACGAGGAGAAGCCAGCATTTATGAGCTACCTCTTCCGCGCCACCGATGACAAGATTTTCCCGGAGGGTGGCGGAATGTTGATACGTGCGAGCAACGGCAAGGTTGTTGGAGCAGTCGGAGTTACAGGCGATACTGAAGAAAAGGATGAGGAATTAGCTGCTTTCGGCATCCGGGCCGCGGGTTTCAAAACTGACGAGGACTGCATGCACATGGGCCGCGACGTTAACGTCAGGCAGACGAAATAGGCCATTCATCAAGCGCGTAAATCGACGCAGCTTTGCTGCAATTTGCAGAGGACATTTCGGAGGCGGCACTATGCTTGGCCCTAAACCGGCCCACCGCTTGCGTCTTCCACTTGATACGGGTGATGGAGACCGCCGTGCAGATCCTGGGCAACCGCTTCGGCATTCAGCTTACGGCCGACAAAAACTGGCAGAACATCCTGGACGAAGCCAACAAGGCTATCAAAGCTTTGAACCAAAAGGACGCCACCACCAAAGCCTACGCAGGCATCGCCTCAAACCTCTATAACGTCAAACTAGCCTGGCGGAACGAGGTCATGCACCCGAAGCAGACCTACACGCCCGATGAAGCCAAGAACGTTTTCCACGCCGTCCGCAACTTTACCGAAGACCTGGCCGTACTCCTTTGAGCCGGTCCTAAGCGCCCGCGCGCGCCGAGTAGGATGATCACAGTTGAGCGGTGTGACATGCGCAGCCGCAGCCGCCGGAGGCGCGGACCGCGCAACCTCGGCAGCCACCAAATCCGCGCCGGGCTACCTGCACGCCGCTGCCAACTTTTTCCTTGTCGAAGACGTAGAACGTGGCGAGACTGGTATCGGCTATTTCTTCCTCACCGAGCGTGATTGCCTCATTCGGCGCGAAGGCCGTCGTCTGCGCCACGTCCGCCATCGGTACCGCCGATGCTGTCGCGCTTCCCAATAGCGAGAAGGTCAATCCGGCGGCTCCGAGAGCCGTTAGGCCGCTTTAGTTCTGCGCTTCTGCTTCGAAGCTTGCTTCACCTGTGGCATGGTCTCGTCCTGCGTAAGTCGTCGTAAAAGTACCGCGGCTCACTGGTGCGCCGCTTTGATCGAGGGCCACGCGAGAAAAAAGCGCATGGGACACCTTAAGGGTTGTCGGCAGCGGATGCAGTCTAGCACCCTAAGCGCACGCCCGCGCCTTAATAAAAATCGGCGCCGCAGGGCGCGGGTGCCAGCAGCGTTTTCGTGGGGGTGTGCGACGCCCGCGCAGCCCCGCCATCGGGCGGGATGATGGCGAGGCCGGCCTGACGATAGCGCCTCTTTGTGACGGCACATGGTCCGGCAATTGCATCAATTCAACTGCGCCCAACCCTGCATCACCCCTTGGCGGGCATGGACCGCGCCGGTCCCCCCCCGCAAGCCCTTACGGGACCGGCGCACCTCCGCGGCACATCATTTGCAGGTCACTTCCAGCCTGATCTCACATCGGGAGCCCCCCAGACTGGCCCGGCGCGGACGACCTCCCAGAAAATCGCTTCGGGCCATTGACAGCCTGGTCAAGTTTGTACTCGTCTCTTAGCTGTGCGCTCTCGAGTGCCGCGTATCACGAGCTGGCAAAGACTCAATAGAGCACCCGGGCCAGCATGATGACGTCGTAAACTGCGTCGCCGGTGTGCTCACCGGCCTGATTCTTAGGACTGGTCAGGCGGCGGCGCCTTCTATGAATTGGCTCGCCGCGAAATGGCTGCCGAGAAATCAGGTTACGGCGCTTGTACGACGCGATCGTCTAAGGCCGATTAAAGCAGTGGTTGCCGCCGCGCTGGCACGTTATTTGGAATCCGGTGGTAGAAGTAAGCTCACCAGCGAAAGCGTGTCTACGGCCACGTGCCCCTGAAATTCTGATCGATCTCGCCATAGCGCAATCGATGGTCAGCACAATTTGCTCAAGACGATTGTCGTTTGGCGAACGAGGGCTTTGTTGACACGGTGTTGACACGGCGAGTTTTCTTGAAAATCGGACAAAAAGAAAAACCCGCCAACTCATAGAGTCAACGGGGTTATTTTCTGGTTGCGGGGACATGCAACCATCTCAAATTGCTATTCGAGGCAGCCGCCTGAAGTCCAGAGAAGGAACGACGGCGGCCCCCTATCGCGTATCCGACGCTCTAGGTCGTCGGTTGTCCCTTATTAAGAAGGTGAGAAACGGCGGTGAGAAGCTGGGCTGGAGCGAACGGCTTGTCTAGCATGATGCTGTTCGGAACGCCTTTAGAGGTCCAGTCTGCTGCGGCGGCCCCGCTCATATAGACGACCGGAAATTCGGGCTCGATCTCTCTGGCATGTTGGGCGACTTCCCAGCCATCCATTTTACCCTTGAGATGGATGTCGGTCACTAACGCCCGGTATTTGCGGTCGTGTCCCTTTAGGAGAGTTACCGCCTCTTCACCTGAGGCGGCTACGGCGATCTCGAAACCGCCTTCCTTCAGGGTGTCTTCAACGAGGCTCTGCATTAGTTCATCGTCCTCGACGACGAGAATGATCGGCAATTCCAAAGCTATTCTCCGGTCCGGTGGATGCTGAAACGGACTGCGAAGGACGATAAGTTACAAACAGCACACAAGTTCCTCGGTTCGACACTTCGCAGAAGAAAAGTTTTGCCCGATGTTGCCTTTTTGGCATGGACATACGCCAATCAGGATTTCAGAATTTATCGCGATGGAACGTACTGACAAAGCGATGAGGTGCCCGCAGTGCGGTTCACTGATGCGCCTAGCATTGGCTCCCCGCGGCCAAGGACCGCGCTCATTACGCTGCGAGCAATGCGACCGTCCCGACCCACTTAGGGCCGGCGAATTTGTCGGCTGGCTGAGAAGCGAACTCCGACCGCCGAAGTAGGCGGGGCAATTTTCAAGTCGTTTTTATTTTGCAATGTTCAAAGTGGTCGCACAGCGGTCTCTTGGAACTGTGCCACAAAGAACGGCCCCGGTGGACTAGTCGAGAGTTTGCTCCCCGAGAATGGCGAGAAGCCGTTTGCGGTGCTGACGCGCAAAGTGATCAAGGCGGAGATGAAAGCGCGAACCCCGTCGCAGGCGGGCAACCTGCTTTCGGCGCTACGCGGGCTGGATGATCGACGAAGGCCATCTCGACGAAGACAACGAACCGACGATCGGGCTTAAGTCGGGCAAGGCCAAGGCGAGCCGCGAGAGCGGCGGGTTTCTGCCCTGGACCGAGGATGACATGGCGCTCTATCGCGCGAAGTGGGCGCTCGGCACGGAGGCTGATGTTCGATATCCTGCACTACACGTTCCTGCGACTGGGAGATGCCCATCGGTTCGGACCGCCGCATCTGCGGCAGATCGTTCGCAAGATGGCGGTGCGGATTGCGACCGAAAAGAGCCGCGGCAACACCACCGTCACGTCGGCGCTGAGGTCTTCACCGGCAAGATGTTGAAGGGCCGTGTGCTACCGATGAACAAGAAAGCATGGGTGATGAAGTTTAAGAAGTACGCGGTGCTCGCCGGCGTCAACGAGCCGAAAAAGAGCTGCCATGGCGTGCGCAAGGCGCGGGCCGAAGTCGCCGCCTACGCTGATTGTCCCGAGAGCCAGATGATGGCGATGTTCGGCTGGACCGATCCGAAGATGCCTGCCCATTACATTGCCCAGGCAAATCGAGAAAAGCTTGGCGTGAGTGGCATGGACAAGATCATCGCGTTCGATCAGGGCCACTCACTCGGCGATTTTATACCGCTGCCGGCCGAGAACAATGGAGTAACGCGAGGCGCGAACAAAGTAGTAACTTTGCGTAGTAACATTGAAAAAAAGACGCAGTAATCTCAATGGATTAAGCGTGGGTATGGTGCGCTCGGAGGGCGGCTTCATTTACTGAGATTTCAATTGCTTGTCGATGAGAGGTGCATTTCAAGCGTTAAGGTGGCTTTTGAAATATAAACGGGAATACGGTGGTTCGAACAGAATCCCACGCTGACCTGGGAGGATTCGAACTGGCATATTCCCAATTTGAAAATGCCCTTTGAAATTTCGGGAGAATTTCGCACGATTTCGCCAAATCCAGGGCCTGGAGACTTTCGGAACTATCTTTCCTACATACGGGAGCACAGGAGATCACCATACGCTTTCTGGCTTCGCGCCGTGAGTAGACGTCCCGGCGGCTTTCCGGGCTTCCGCTGAGGGCCAATAGTGCTAACGTAGGTTGCAAGCGCTTTTCGCAGACGAACCCGAGAGCGAAATGCACATTCAACCAAACGACGACAATGCGGCGTTTGCGGTGAAATCTTCGCAGGCGGAGCGTGGCGAACGACTGACAACGGGGCAGCGGCGTCAGGCGACTGTGCTATTTGCCGATATGGCGTCGTTCACGCCGACTGCAGAACGGCTTGGGGAGGAAAGGACTTTTCTGCTGATGCGCCGGGTTCTCGGCGCCATGACAGAAGCGGTCCGCGCGCACAACGGAACCGTTAGCGAACTGCTCGGCGACGGCATACTCGCGGTATTCGGCGCCCCAATAGCGCAGGAAAACGCACCTATTCAGGCCTGCAGAGCCGCCGCCGAAATCACGGACCGCCTGCTCGCTCTGGAAGATGGGCTCGATCGCGAATTCGGAGTGCGTCCGAAGGCCAGGATCGGAATTCATACTGGACCGATCGTTTTAAGCGACGACTCCCACGTTATTGGAGATACAGTCAACCTTGCCGCCCGGCTGCAGGCAGAGGCGCGGCCTGGGACCGCGGTCCTGAGCGAAACCACCAGCCGCTTGATCGAGGGTTTTTTCGAGACAGAATTTGTCGGCGAACGCGCTATCAAGGGTAAATCCGATCCGCAGCGGCTGTTCGAGATGGGAACGCCGATCGGCGCGGGCTCACGGTTCGACGCTGCGACGCGTCGTGGACTGACGCCGCTGGTCGCGCGGGAAGACGACCTCGCCGCGCTTGACACATTCTGGAGCCAGGTCACCAAAGGAAGCTGCCAGTTCGCGCTCATCGTGGGAGACGCTGGTATTGGCAAATCGCGCCTGATGTTCGAGTTCAGGCGGACGCTCCAGGCTTCCGATTACGTCATCGGCCACTGTAGTCCCGACGGTCAGTCGACACCATTCAAGCCGTTTATCAATGTCATCCGCGCGCTGTTCCTCATCGAAGACGGCGATTCGGCAGAGCGGATCGAAGACAAATTGCTCCAGGGCGTCGTGGAGCTGGATCAAGATGGCGCCGAACGGCTGCCGTATCTTCTGAATTTGCTTGGACACAGCGGTCAACCGGCGCTGCGCGACGTTGCACCTGAAGTCATAGGTGTGCGGACCCGTAACGCGCTGACGGCCATTTTCCGCGAACGCTGCCGCCTGTCGCCGCTCACGCTGTTCATCGAGGACCTGCACTGGATCGACACCGCATCGGAAGACTGGCTGCTGCGGTTCGCGCGCGAAGAGCAGACGATGCCGCTCTTCGTCGTGACGACTTTCAGGCCGTATTACACCCCGCCCTGGTCACAGTTGCAAAACGCTCACGCAATCGCCTTGCAGCCGCTGTCGAGCCAGACCACTGTCGAGCTTCTGAAGAAGCGGATTGGCGTTATTGAAGTGCCGGCATCGCTGGCGAAGATCGCCGTCGACAAAACGCAAGGTAACCCGCTGTTTCTCGAAGAGATCACCAATTATCTGGTTGAAAAGGGACAGCTCAGCCACCATGACGGCGGCGTCGACTACAAGCCGCTGGCTGCCGGATTTTCGCTCCCGGCATCGCTCGAAAATCTGTTGCTCGAACGCTTCGACCGACTTGAAGAAGGTCCCCGGCGTGTACTTGAGACCGCCTCCGTTATCGGTCCAACATTTTCCCACGAGCTTGTTGTCGACGCGACCGGGCTCAATGGCGCAGTAGCAAGTCACCTTCTGACATTGGAGAGCAAGGAACTCGTCTTCCGCGAACCGCAAAGCGGAAGTTTCCGGTTCAAACATGCCTTGGTGCAGGACGCCATTTACAATCGCCTGCTGACTCCGGCCCGGCAGGAACTCCACGGAAAAGTTGCGACGAGTATCGAGCAGCGCAGCAGTGCAAATCTCAACGAGGTCGTGGACTCGCTTGCCAATCATTACGCCCAAACGCCGCAGGACGAAAAGACTGTCCATTATATGGCGCTTGCCGGCGCGAAGGCGTTGCAAGTCTATTCGCTCGACGAGGCTGAACAGCGGTTCCGACGCGTCATCGAGCTTAACGAGGCCAATCCCGGCTGCGCGGATGAGGCGCTGCTGATCGAGGTCCTGACCAAGCTCGCGCGCGTGCATTACTTCAAGGCGGAGATGTTCAACATCATCGCGCTGGTTCAGCCCTATCTGCCGCGGGCCGAGAAGTTCGGCGACAAGAAAAAGTATTCACGACTACTGTTTGAAGTGGGTTACGCGTCGATCTTCGCGGCGCGCGGCGCCGCTGGAAAGCCCTATCTGGAAAAAGCTTTGGCGATCGGCGAGGAGGTAAACGACCCGGAGAGCATTGCCTATGCCAGCCTTGGGCTGATGTTTTACTATTACTTCTGGGCGCCGGCCGGCGAAGAGAGTGTGCGATCCTATGCGGCGCTGAACGAGCGCTTCAAATTGCTGTTTCCGCACCTGACCGACGTGTGGGTCAGAGTTAAATACCTTAACTGCAGGTGGGGGGAAGAAACCTTCTTCAGCCAGTTTGCCAACGCGCGGCAGCTTTGTTTTGACCTTTTCGATTTGAGCAAGGCGACAGACGACCCAAGGCCGATGGGGTTTGGCTACTGGCAGATGGCGATTACCGATCTTTACGCCGACCGCTATCCCGAGGCCTTGGAAAATGCCCAAAAGGCAATGCAGATCGCGCTGGCGCCGCTTGATCATCTCTGTGCGCGCCTCGCCGAGGGGGGTGCCCACGCCCTGATGGGTCGCCCCCACGAAGCGGTCGCAGTTCTCGGCGACGTTCGCAAAAAAAGCGAGGCCGGTGGCTTCATCGTGGGTTTGCTACTGGGCGATATTTACTACGGGGCGTCGATGAGCCTCGCCGGACAGTTGGGGAAAGGCATCCGCTTTATCCATGAATCGATTGCCCGGATGGAGGCGTGGGGCAACGTGCATGTCCCGGCGCTCGGCTATCTGATCCTCGGCGAAATCTACCTGCAGATGGCGACGTCGCCGGAAAAGCCGCCGACGGCCGTCATCCTTCGCAACCTGGGCTTCGTGCTGACCAATGTTCCATTCGCTGCATCGAAATCGCGACGCTACCTGGAGGAAGCGATTCGCCGGTGCCGGACTATCGGCATGCCGGGACATCTCGCCCGCGCGCTGGTCGCGCTTGGATCTCTCAACCTTGCACGCAAGCGGACTGACGAGGCCCGCTCTTGCCTGACGGAAGCGCTGGCGATCGCTGAAAGCGTGAAGGCCGAGAATATTGCGGCGAAGGCCAAGCAGGCTCTTGCTAAACTTTCAACTGAGTATACGCCGTAGGTGGCGACCGGCACATTCGCGACGGAGACCGAACAACACTGCAACGTCTATCGCCCAGTGCAGATCGAAAAAGGTCTCCGCTCAAAGTCTCCCGAAAACGGGAATATTACGCAGATTGGCTGGAGACTTTCGGCAATTTCTCGCTCAGGTTGCCGTTTTTTCGGACCTAGAGACACCATGTAAAACGCAAAAAATCCTATATTTAACGAGGTTTTTGCGATATCGTTGTCTACTATCTTAAGTAGATAAACTGCTTGGCTGGGGCGGGAGGACTCGAACCTCCGTATGGTGAAATCAAAAATACACTGCCAATGTACGGCGACCCATTCACCTAAGAGATCCCAAGATGTTACGCCGTTAGATCGGCACTATGTGCCAGTCGTGTTCAGCGCACGACCTTGGTGAGGGTCTTGGATCTCTATTTATTGAAAAACTTGGTGGCGGATGCAGCCTGCGAAACCGATCTCCTGACCTCTTTTCCCTGCGAACAGGGAAATTAACAGGGAATTTCGCGATTTCCTGGTTTTTCGGCGTCACGAGAGTGCAAAAAGCTCCTTGTGCCGCAGCGGTTTCCAAACGATTTCACTAAGAAAGCTATCAGGGAAATCATTCGCGGAAACAGGGAATTTCTAATCCAGAACAGGGAATTTTCATCGCTCGATCAGGCGGTCGAACACGAATAGCGTCGCGGAAGGCGTCAGGGTTTTCATGGATATCAAACGGATCCGCCGCGGACACGCATGGGTTCGATCGGACCGTCGCCTTGGCCGAAAACGCCGATGTTCGCTCACATCAGCTTTAATTGCGTAATCGCCGCTTCCTGAAAGAGAACGAGTCTGTCTGCCGGGATCCCGGATCCATCACCAAATTGATGTTCCAGAATGTCCGGTGGAAATCGATCCACTCGGCAGCGCTTGCAAGCGCTTCGCGCCTGAGGCGGCACGTGCCGTATTTGCCCCGCCGCTCACTGGTGATAATCAGCGCGCTCTCCAGTACTTTGAGATGTTTGAAGAGCGCGGGTAGCGAAATTCCAAGTGGCTTGCCGAGTTCGACGACCGTTGCATCCCCGCGGACCAGGCGTGCCACGATGGCCCGCCGTTTGGCGTTTGCGAGGGCGGCAAATGCATGATCGAGGTTCATCATTCACAGGACATTCAAATTGGCGATTCGCAATTCAGGCAGTCCGGATTAGTCTTCGCTAACAAACTCGCGGCGAGAAAAGGCATGATGGCTCTCGCCAAGCCTGCGGGGGCGGAAAACTGAGGGGCGTGGCCCGTCGGCATAGATACGACCAGGGCGCCGGGCGCACGGGCTTGCATGGCGCGCTGCACAGGCAGGATGACTGAACGGTCTTCCAGAGCTTCGACGTAGAGCCGCGGTATCCGGCCGTAACGCCCAGCTGTTGCAGGCGTCGTCACCGCACGCCCACCCTCGCCTTGCGGCGTCAATCGTGCAGCGGCCGCTGCGGCGTCTTCCTCCGGGCAATCCTGCAGGAAGAAGCTGACGGCCGCTTCAGCCGGTACCCGCGATGTCCGACCATCCTTCGACCATACGAGGTGTGGCCAGATACCAGCGGCTTGGGGATGTTCCGTGATGACCAATTTGACGATTTCCTCGAAGCTCTCGCCGCCCGGCAGCATCATGCCGGCGATATATACCAGCCTCGACACAGAGGCGGGCCAGCGCTCTGCGAAAGCGGTTATCAACAATCCGCCACCTGAATGACCGATTAAGCTCACCGGCCGATCGAGCACGTCGACCGTTTCATGAACATGCTGCAAGCAAGCCTCGAATGTGACCGTTGCAGGATCTGAACCGTCGGCGCCGTTACCCGGAAGATCGACAGCATGGGTCATAAACCCCGCAGCCTCGAGACAAGGTGCGAAGCGCGCCCAGGCCCAGGATCCTTGCCAAGCGCCGTGAATAAGGATGACTGGATCAAACTCGGACATGCCTGCACCGGAAAGCGCTCGATAGAAGTGGAAACCCTATTTGTAAGTGCGCCGGTACATTTCTTTCAGATGACCCTCTACCGTCGTCGGCGGATATTTCGGTCTCTCTCCGCTGGCCAAACAGGACGGTAGGCATTCAACCTTTTGCTCGGGATTTCCGGAAAAGAAAAACGGAACAGAATACCGCTCGCGGCCGGAACTATTCACAACCCGGTGCACGGTCGACCGGAAGCGATCATTAGTCCAGCGCGCGATCATATCTCCAAGGTTGACGACGAACGCACCAACGATGGGCGTTGCATGAATCCATTCGTTCGCGGACTTACCCTGCACCTGTAGACCGCCAGCCTCGTCCTGCAGGAGCAGCGTAATGCCGCCGAAATCGCTATGGGCGCCAGCGCCCTTTTCACCGGGAGCCGCATTTGCCGGCTGCGGGGGATAGTGCAGCAGGCGCAACGTTGCGTGCGCGTTGGTGCAATAGTCCGCGAAATATTCTTCGTCGACGCGGAGAGCCAATGCCAACCCCCTCATCAGTTTCCGGCTCAGATCCAGCAAGGTGCTGAAGTAGGCATCCATCACAGGTCGGAACGTGGGCATGTCAGGCGGCCAGAGGTTGGGCCCGTGATTGAAGCGCCGCGCCACGACCCTGGGATCATCAAGCGACAGCTCTGGCCCGATGTAAAAGCTTTCTTTGAGATCGGGGGGCGCCCCTTCCTCCAGCGTCTGCGCCCGCATTGGTTCAAATCCGCGCTGGCAGAATGAACGACTCTTATCCACGGCGCTTTTCACCTCGGCTGAAAAATCGAAAAAACGCTTCGTCTCCGCAAAAACGTCATCCATCAAGGCCGCCGGCACACCATGGCTCACGATGTAGAAAAAGCCGTTATCGATACATGCCGCTCGCAGACGTTCGGCCACAGCCTGGCGATTAGTCAACGAACTTGATGAAAGACCACTGATGTCGATCACCGGCAGCGCGGAATTCGAAACATGGATCGCTTCGAGCGTGGATGTCATGGCCGCCTCGTCTGCAAGCGGTGAAGCCACGATGGGCGTCTCTTCATCGCGACAGAATTATCTCTCGCTACAGGAAGTTAAGTAGCTCCGCGTGCCGGCATCCCATCGCGGAGATGCCGGCACGGATCAAATATTTGGAACTAGATACAGCTCATTTGGGAACGCTACCGTCGATGCCCTCGACGTACCAATTGAGCGAGTTGAAGGTCGCATCAGGCATAGCAGCGCCAGCAGCAACCATTTCCTTCCCGCTATTGTCCTTGATCGGTCCGCCGAAGGGGTTTAGCGCGCCGGAGACAATCGCGGCTTTCTTTTCTTCGAAGACCTTGACGGCGGCCGGCGGAATATCCGGATTGAGCGGCGCCATCACCACCATTCCTTCCTTGATACCCCAACGGGTGTGGCGGTTGCCGGTCCAAGTGCCATCCATAACTTTCTTGGTTTCAGCAATATAGTAGCCGCTCCAGTCTTCGGTCGTGCCGGAGAGTTGCGCCTTCTTGCCGAAGCTGGACATATCGGCATCAATGCTGAACGCGTAGGTGCCCTTCTCCTGGGCCGCCTGAATCGACGCCGGCGAATCCGTATTTTGCGCGACGTTGTCAGCGCCCTGCGCGATAAGAGTATCAGCCGCCTGGCGTTCCTTGCCCGGGTCGTACCATGTGTTCACCCAGATCGCCTTGGTCTTCACCTTGGGATTGACGGCTTGCGCACCGAGGGTCATGGCGTTGACGTTGCGAACCACACTGGGAATCGGGAACGATCCGATGAAGCCGAGCGTATTTGATTTCGTCATCTGTCCGGCGAGCACGCCGATCAGATAGAAGCCTTCCTCGAAGCGCGGTTCATAGACAGAAATGTTCGCTGCGGTTTTGAAACCGTTGACGTGCTCGAACTTGACGTTCGGAAACAGCTTGGAAACCTTCTGCAGCGGCTCCATGTAGCCGAATGAGGTTGCGAAAATCAGCGTGTAGCCATCGGACGCAAGTTGGCGAAACACGCGTTCGGAGTCGGCGGTCTCGGGAACATTTTCGACAAAGGTGGTCTTGATCTTGTCGCCCATCGCCTTTTCCAGGCCGAGACGGCCCATATCATGCTGTTGCGTCCAGCCGCCATCACCGCGCGGGCCTAGATAGACGAAGGCGACCTTGAGAGGGTCGGCAGCGAAAGCGCCTACCGGGGCCATCACTGTCAGTCCCGCTGCAACGCACAGCGGTAAAGATTTCAAAGTTTTGCTTAGCTTCATGACGCTTACCTTTTTGGTTAGAACTGCAGAACGATTGTGGAAAAATGCAATAAAAGAGACGTGCAAAATTTGTTAACGAGACTTGCGGAAAGATATCTGACACCAGCCGTCAAGCGGTCGAGTGAAAGCTGTGGCCGAGAGATGCGGGTTGGTTCAGCAGGATCGTCTTGGGATCACGACAAATGATTACCAGAACGATGATCGTCGCTGCGTAAGGCAGCATCGACAGAAACTCGGTGGGAATCGGCAGACCGAAGCCCTGGGCGAAAAGCTGGAATTGCGTCACGCCACCGAATAGATAGGCGCCGATGACAACACGCGCCGGCTTCCACGTTCCGAAGACGACGAGCGCGAGCGCGATCCAACCTTTGCCGGCCGACATGCCTTCCACCCACATCGGGGTTTGCACCAGCGACAGATAGGCGCCAGCGATTCCGGCGGTCGCGCCGCCAAACGCCACAGCCAGATAACGGGTCTTCAAAACCGATTTTCCGATGGCGTGAGCAACTCCGGGAGATTCCCCGATAGCTCGCAGTGTCAGGCCGGATCGGGACTTTGTCAGGAACCATTGAACCGCAACGAACAGGGCAATCGAAAGATAGACCATGATGTCGTAGTGGAACAAAAGGTCGCCCAGAACGGGAATGTCCGACAGAACTGGAATTTTGATCGGCGCCAGCCGATCTACCGGCAACCCCGCCAGATTATGACCGACGAAGGCCGATAAACCGATTCCGAACAAAGTCAGCGCGAGGCCGGTCGCCACCTGGTTTGTCTGGAGATTAAGCGTCAGAAAACCGAACACCAGGGACAATGCGACGCCAGCTGCAGCCGCTGCCATAAACCCGACCGTGTCGCTGCCGGATCCGCGGGTAGCAGCAAAACCCGCTACCGCACCGATCAGCATCATGCCTTCGATACCAAGATTGAGGACGCCGGATCTTTCGACGACAGTTTCGCCAAGCGCGGCATAGATCAACGGCGTCGCTGCCACCACGGTACTTGCAATCATCGGTACAAGGGGATTCATGCTGCGCTCTCAATGCTTGCTGCCGGTTTCGGCAGCGTGGGTTCGACCACGGTTACCACGCGCTTTAGCCGGAATGAGATGAACAGGTCGGCGGCCAGCAGGTAGAAAAGCAACAACCCCTGAAACAATCCGGTGATAGCGGACGGTAAACCCATGCCCATCTGCGCCGACTCGCCCCCGAGATAGAGCAGCGACATCAGCAACGCGCCGAACACGACTCCAATCGGATGAAGCCGGCCGATCCACGCGACAATGATCGCGGCAAAGCCATAACCCGGCGAAATTTCCTGCTGCAGCCGCCCGATAGGTCCGGCGACTTCGCAAATTCCGGCCAAACCGGCAGTAGCGCCGCAAAGCATCAGTGCGATCCAAATATTGCGCTTCTCCGAAAATCCAGCATAGGCGGCGGCAGCGGGCGCCATTCCCGCAACCTGCATTCGAAATCCAGCGAATGTCTTTTGCGAGAACACCCACGCTATCACCGCAAGTATAAGGGCATAAACGATGCCCCAGGTCACGCGCGTCCCCTCAATCAGAACAGACATCGTTTCGGCATCGCCAAAGCCCTGGGATTGCGGGTAGTTTTGGCCCTGAGGATCACGCCATGGGCCGTGCACCAGCCAGGACAGCACCAACTGGGCGATGTACACAAGCATCAGCGTCACGAGAATTTCGTTGGTGTTGAATCGGGTTCGCAGGAAGGCCGGAATGGCGGCCCAGGCCATCCCGCCGAGCACGCCGGCCACCAGCATCAGCGGCATAGCGAAGATTGACTCGCTGTCGCCGAACCAGAGTGCGACACCGCCACCGGCGATCGCGCCCATGGTGAGTTGCCCTTCGGCGCCGATATTCCAGACATTGGCGCGAAAACCCAAGGCCAGACCCAATCCGCAAAGTAGCAACGGCGTCGTCTTCAGAAGCAGTTCGCCAATGCCGTAGCTGGTCGACAGCGGCTTGACAAAGAAAAGGTAGAACGCCTCTACCGGATCCTTGCCCAGCGCGCTGAACAACAGAAATCCGGTCACAAGCATGCCGGTCGCCGCCAGCAAAGGCGAAACGACGCTCATGGTGGACGAAGGCGTGGCACGCCGCTCAAGCCTGAGCATCAGCAATCTCCAATTTCGAAGTTGCGGAAGTCGGGCCGTCGCCCGCCTTGTCGCCGAATTTTCCGCTCATCCATACCCCGATTTGTTCGATCGATGTTTCGGCAGGCTTGACCGAAGGCGAAAGTCGCCCTGCCGCCAGCACCGATAGCCGATCGCTTATCGTGAATAGCTCGTCGAGTTCCTCGGATATGACGAGAAGTGCGACGCCTGCATCACGCAGATCAATCAGTGCTTGCCGGATAAGCTGCGCGGCGCCAACGTCCACCCCCCATGTCGGCTGTGCCACGATCATCATTTTGGGCTGCAGCATCGTCTCTCTCCCAACGATGAATTTCTGCAGATTGCCGCCCGACAGGCTGGAGGCGACGGATTGCTCGCCACCGCACTTAACCTTGAAGCGCTCAATGACGTGCTTCGAAAAGGTCCGCATCACGCTGGGGTGAATCATGCCGTTCAGCACCATGCCCTTTCGCGCGCCGGTCAGCAGCGCGTTGTAGGCCAGACTCATTGGCGGCACGGCTCCTCGCCCGAGCCGCTCTTCGGGAACGAAGGTCAGCCCAAGCGCGCGGCGCTTAGCGGGGTTGAGCGACCCGACAGGTTGTCCGAACAGCTTAATCATGGAGCCGCTGGTACTCAGTCGCTCGCCCGACAGCGCCGTCATCAACTCCTTTTGACCGTTCCCAGAAACACCGGCGATACCAAGTATCTCGCCACTTCGTACCTCCAGGCTGATGTCCTTGAGCGACGTGCCGAATGGATCCGGCGACTGCAGCGACAAATGCTGGACATCGAGCCGCACTTCCTTTGCCTCGCGGGGAGTGAGATGGCACTCAGCCAGCTCTCCACCGATCATCAACCGTGCGAGACTCTCATTGGTCTCGTTCCGCGGAATAGCACCGCCGCTGACTTTTCCGCCGCGAAGCACCGTGGCGGTGTCGCAGAGCGCCCGAATTTCATCGAGCTTATGGCTGATATACAGGATGCTGCAGCCTTCCGACGCCAGACGACGGAGCGTCTTGAATAAGATCAGGACGGCCTGCGGCGTCAGCACGGAGGTAGGCTCGTCCATGATCAGAAGCTTGGGCTCCTGAAGCAGGCATCGCACGATCTCGACTCGCTGCCTTTCACCCACGGACATGCTGTGAACGAGACGATACGGATCAATTGGAAGTCCGTATTTCTCGGAAACTTCGGTAATCTGGGCCGCCAGTCGAGCGGTCGGGACCGGCTCATCCAGCGCGAGCGCTATGTTCTCCCATACGGTGAGCGTCTCGAACAAAGAAAAATGCTGAAACACCATGCCGATGCCCATGCGCCGCGCCTGTGACGGCGCGACGATGGTTTCGTACTTACCATTCCACATGATCGTGCCGGCATCCGGTTTGGTGACGCCATAAATGATCTTCATCAGCGTGCTTTTGCCGGCACCATTCTCGCCCAGCACGGCATGAATTTCACCTGGTCGGACACTTAAGGAGACATCCTCGTTGGCCACAACGCTCGGATACCTCTTGGTAATGCCCGTAAGCACCAACCGCGGCGTCAAATTTGCAAATTTATCCATGTTTTCAATGAGCCTCGGCCAAAGTGGGGCAGCAACTACGCCGTCTTTAAGAACCCAAGCAATCCGCGCGCCAAGTCAGCGAAGTCCGCCCGATTCAAAGATTAAACTTGTGGTGGGGAGCCCGAAAATCAGGAACCGGCGGAGGATGGGCGCTTGCCGCGCCAGGTAGTTTTACGGTGAGCTAATCGACCGCTATGATCGATTTACGGTGGCCGGTTCTCAAGCGTGTCAACGAGAGTTGCCGGCGGTGGGGAATGGACTCCTTCGTCGCCCGGAGGAAACAAAATAGAGAGATAGCGCTATTATGGCACGGCCGCGCGCCATTCTTCTGGGTGAGAAAAGCGAACGCAGAGCCGATGAAAACCTGGATTCGCGATCCGATCGCAATGCTCGCCGAAGGAGGCAAGCGCGGGCTTGTCGTCGAGGGTGGCAAGATCGTCGAACTGGTCGGACACGATGGCCCTGCTACGCCTTGCGACGAGGTTTTCGATGCCCGACGCCATGTGATCATTCCAGGCCTGGTCAATGCTCATCACCATTTTTTCCAAACGCTAACGCGCGCGCATCCAAAAGCCATCAACAAAACCTGTTTTCGTGGCTGCACCAGCTCTATCCGATCTGGGGGGCACATCTTGATCGCGACTGCTTTCGCTTGGCCGTGCGTGTCGCGCTGACCGAACTGCTGATCTCGGGCTGCAGCACGGCATCGGATCACTTGTTTGTCTTTCGCGATGACATGGCCGACGCTGCCGATATTGAAGCGGAAGAGGCGTCCAAACTGGGAATGCGCATGACGCTGACGCGCGGCGCCATCAATCTTGGCTCCGCGGACGGAGGTATTGCGGACGAACAGCTGATGCAAAGCTATGATGCGGTTATCGCGGATTGCGAACGGGTTATTGCGAAATATCACGATCCGAACGATGGTTCTTTCTTACGCGTCGCGCTGGCGCCGTGCGCGCCTTTCAACGTAACGCGGCAGCTCATGATCGATACCGCCGCTCTCGCAGAGAAACACAATTGTCGTCTCCATACCCATTTGGGAGAAACGCGCGACGAGGACGATTACTGTCTTCATCACTACGGCTGCCGGCCCCTCGATTACCTGGAACAGGTAGGCTGGCTCAGCGAGCGCGTTTGGCTGGCGCACGGTATCCACTTTGACGATGCGGAGATCGCACGGCTCGCAAAACATGGAATGGGAATTTGCCATCGAACATGATGCTGTCGTCGGGTATCTGCCGAACCAGGGATTTGGAGGCTACCGGGGTTGCGGTCGGCCTCGGCGTCGATGGTTCCGCGTTAAATGATAGCTCGAACCAGATGGAGTCGGTCCGCCATGCCTTGCTCCTCGGACGGCTGGCCTACGACGCAACCTCAATCACCCACCTCGATGCTTTTCGGTGGGCGACCGAAGGATCCGCCAAATGCCTTGGACGCAACGATATCGGCAGGATCGCAGTGGGACGCGAGGCTGACCTCGCTTGCTTCACCCTGGACGACTTGCGGTTTTCCGGCGCAGGTGATCCGGTTGCCGCGCTGATGCTCTGCGGCGCTCACCGCGCGGACCGAATGATGATCGGCGGCGAATGGCGGGTTACGGATGGTTTACCGGTTGGGGTCGATCTGGCGCAGTTACGTGACGAGCACGGTCGGGCGGCTTTGGCGTTCCTGGCCAACGCTTAGGCCCGCCTCAACGGTGCCCGCCGAAGATACCGAACGCTTGTGTGGCGCGAAATTGCACAATTTCGACCCTATTGTGCACAACTGATGATCATCGCGACAAATTTGCGCAAACGGCGCGCTATTCCCAAAGGAGTCGCAGGCAGCCGGTCATCACGAAAGACGTCGTCACCGCCAAAACTGCACAAGTCGTGTTGGCTTCAACAACTTCAAAGAAGCGCTCTAGCGTCCTCAGCATAAAAATACCTCACCGGGATGTCCGCGGCACGGAGTCGCTCCGAAACCGCCGCCTGATCGGAATATTCACGGAGGCAATACTGGATCCTGTTGGGAGTTCCGACGGCCTCTTTGTGGCGGTGAGTCTCTATCTGGGAGAGGATGGGGTACAACTGTTACCCAATGGTTTATGGCCTCCAAGGGTGAGGCATGCGAACGCGCAGATCAATCAGAGGCTAAACTACGAAGTGAGGAAGTATCCATGAACTCCATTCCCTTGATTGACGTCGCCCCGCTGCTAAACGGCTCCTCCAAGGAAGCGCATGCCGTTGCGAATGCCCTTGGACATGCTTGCCGCGAGGTC
>NZ_JBEKRB010000015.1:0-183007 GCF_049519115.1 Bradyrhizobium sp. | reverse complement strand
CTCACCGGCGGCGGCAACGTGACGATGAATAGCGACTTCTACAGTTTCATCGCGAGCGACGGCTCGGCTGCCAAGCTTTCCAACTTCGATACGATCTCCGGCGCCGGCACGATCGGCGACAGCCACCTGACGTTGTCGAACAGCGGCACGATCGATGCTACGGGATCGCATGCGCTGGTCATCGACACCGGCGCCAATTTCTTCACCTCCGGCGGCCTCGTCGGCAATCTTCAGGTGACGAATAATGCCGGCGGCGTGCTCGAAGCTTCTTCGGGCCACACGCTGCTGATCGACGATAACGTCCTCAACAACGGGTTAATCGAATCCGGCGCCCCGGGCGGTCATTCGGGCGCTTATGTCGATGTCACCGGAAATATCTCCGGCGATGGCTCGATCGATATCTTCAACAACTCAACGGTCGAGATTGGCGGCTCGGTTTCCTCCGGCCAGACCGTGACCTTCGGCGCGCCGGGCGGACCGGTCACCGACGGTACGTTGACCCTCGATGATTCGAAGCATTTCGATGGAACGATCGCCGGTCTGGCCGCTGGCGATGTGATCGGTCTCACCGACCTCGCTTTTGCGTCGAACGAACATGCGGTCTGGACGCAGACCACCACGGCCAATGGCGGCAGCGGTACCTTGCAGATTTACAACGGCTTGGGGACGCTGGAATCGACGTTGGATATTGAGGGCATCTTCTCGCAGAATCAGTTTGCGCTGTCGCAAGACAAAGCCGCGTCACACGGGACCGACGTTAATATCAACAACTACATCTCGTTTTCCAACGGGACCATCAATACCAATGGGTTTTATACACCGGAGGTCAGTAATGCCGGCAGCACGATCGAACTAACGAACGGCTCGGTTGTTGAAGCAACCAGCTGGTTCGACAATTCCGTTGTTTCAATTTCCAAGTTCACGGCGTCGTTCGATTATTCCGTGACCGCGCAGAGTGATCCGGCCGACGGAATGGCTTTCATCCTGCAGAACTCTCCTGATGGCCCTAATGCGCTCGGAAGCCCCGGCAGCGATCTCGGTTACGGCAGCACTTTGCCGGGTTCTGGCACCGCGATCACGCCGAGTGTGGCCATCGAGCTGAATATTTTCAATGGACATACCCTGGGCACCAACCTTGGAATCGATGGCGTAACCGGCTACACGCAGGACTATATTTCGACCCTCCCGGTCGATTTCTGGGATACCGGAGATACGATCAACGTCGGTCTTACATACAACGGCAGCGTCTTGACGGAGACGTTGACCGACCTTGTGACCAGCGACACGTTCACGATCAGTTATAACGTCAATCTGGCGGATGTACTGGGCTCCGATACTGCGTACGTTGGCTTCTCTGCAGCTACCGGCGGGGCTGTCTCAACGCAGACCGTAAGCAATTTTACCTTCGCCTCGTCGGCGGTCAGCGGCGATGTGACGATCGACAGCCACCAGACGCTGGAAATTTCGGCCGCAAGCAAGGCGACGGTGAATTTTACCAATACTAGCGGCAATACCGGCGAACTCGTGCTCGATGATTCCAAGGACTTCACCGGAGCCATCGTCGGCTTTGCAGGCGACGGCACGACGGCGAATTCCGATTTGATCGACGTTACCGACGTCAACATCGCCGACGTCGCGGTGAACAAGACGACGTATACGGATCATGGCAACGGCACGGGAACGTTGACGCTGCACGATGCGAGTGGCCAGGCGCTCGACAGCATCAACTTCGACGGCAACTATCAGTTGGCGAATTTCACCATCGAGAGCGACGGCAATGGCGGTACGCTGATCGTCGATCCGCCGGTGAACAACAACGGTCAAACGCCGGCAAATACGACCGTGGCATCGAACCAGAATTCGACGGGGACAGCCGGCACCGACGGGTTTGTGTTCAATTTCGACGGGCACCACCATGCCCCGACGGCGGATTTCCATCCGGACCAGGAAAATAGCCAGCCGGGTGGTCCGATGTTGACCAATCTACACACCGGCTCGAACACCGCTCCCGACCAGGGTCATTCCAATATGCCAGTTGGAGGCGACGGGCATGACGGCGTCGGTCTGAGCGCTTTCGCCAAGGCGCATCTGCACGCCGCGGACTTCCATTTCGTGTAAGCCGCCCACGGTGGCGCCGGCGTCTCCTCACTGCTCCCGGGGAGCCGGTGTCGCGCGCGCCCGAGGATCATCGGCCAGAGTATCCACCCATTCGGGCCTCGCGGACTTGTCGTGTCGGGATATTTCGTGTTTGAAATGCGCCTGCCACGATCGCCAGCGGACCTGACGACATTGCTCCAACCCGATTTGCAGGCATGAGGCGTCTCAAAATCATCCGGCGCTGGTTCGGGCGGAGGTTCGGCTTTTCCCGGCTGGTGTGCCTTTTCCTGTTGATCGGCATCGCGGCGTTACGCATCGCCGATTTTGCGCCGATCGAAGAACTCCGGGTCAGGACTTTCGACTTCTATCAGCGCTTCGATCCTCGCGTGAAGACGGTGCGTCCCGTCACCATCGTCGACATCGATGAAGCGAGCCTGAAGAAATTCGGACAGTGGCCGTGGCCGCGCACGCGCCTGGCGGATATGATCATTAACCTCGCCAATCTTGGCGCGGTTGCCATTGCATTCGACGTGGTTTTTGCCGAGCCGGACCGACTGAACCCCGACGTTCTATCCGACACGATGCGTTACCTGGATGAACTGACCCGAAGCAGGCTGCGCGCACTGCCGAGCAACGACCAGGTCTTGTCCGATGCGCTCCGGCGTGCCCGCGTGGTGCTTGGCGAGACCGGGCTTGAAACCGTGGTTTCGGAAATCGACAAGGACCTTCCTTTCACGGGGTTTGCAACGCTCGGCGACAAAGCGGGAGCCGAGCCGGACTTTTTCGAGTTTCCCGGCCTGTTGCGCAATGTCCCGATTCTCGAAAAGGTTGCCGCGGGTCGCGGACTGCTTACGATCGTCCCCGAGCGCGACGGCATCATCCGCCGGGTACCGATGATGTTGCGGGCGCAAGGCAATATGATGCCGGCGTTAAGCATGGAAATGCTGCGGGTCATTTCGGGGACCTCGACGATTCTCGCCAAATATGACCGCAACGGTGTCAAAAGCATTGCCGTCCGGGGGCTCGATATCCCGACCGACAAGGACGGGCAGCTCTGGGTGCATTTCGCGCGCCATGATCCGTCGATCTATGTATCGGCGACCAGTGTTCTCGATGGGACCGCGCCGCTCGACATGATCAAGGGCAAGCTTGTCCTAATCGGCACATCGGCGGTGGCGCTGAACGACCTCAAGACGACGCCGGTATCGAATGTGATGCCGGGCGTCGAAATTCATGCCCAGGTGCTGGAAGTCGCGCTCACCAAAGCGGTGCTTTCGCAACCGAACTATGCGCTCGGCGTTGAACTTCTTGCCGCGTTTGTTCTGGGGTTTCTGGTCATTCTCTTTACACCGAACCTCGGACCCGTCACGCTTGTCGCCGTCGGCGCCTTGTTCGCCACGGTGCTGGTCGGCACATCGTTGTATTTTTACAAAGAGCAACGGCTGCTGATCGATTTCACCTATCCGCTGCTGTCGACCACCGCGATTTACCTCACCCTGATTTTCGCAAGCTTTGTTCGCGAACAGGCGCAGCGCCGCCAGATCCGCTCGGCATTCGGCCAGTATATTTCGCCGGCGCTGGTCGAGCAGCTCGCGCACTCGCCGGAAAAGCTCAAGCTCGGCGGCGAAGAACGCGAGATGACGATCATGTTCTCGGACGTCCGCGGCTTCACGACGATTTCGGAGTCCTACAAGCACGATCCGCAGGGCCTCACCGCGCTGATGAACCGCTTCCTAACGCCGCTGACCGACGCCATCCTGGCCCGCAAGGGCACCATCGACAAATATATGGGCGATGCGATCATGGCATTCTGGAACGCGCCGCTGGATGACAACGAACATCAGATCAATGCCTGCAATGCCGCGCTCGACATGCTCGAGAAGATCGACGTGCTGAACAAGGATCGGGAGGCCGAGGCGCAGCACGGCGGCCACGCCTATATTCCGATCAATGTCGGGGTCGGTCTGAACACCGGCGTGTGCGTCGTCGGAAATATGGGTTCGAATTTGCGTTTCGACTATTCGGTGCTGGGCGACAGCGTCAATCTGGCCTCACGGCTGGAAGGCCAATCCAAGGAGTACGGCTTTCCGATCATCGCGGGCTCGAAGACGGCGCTTGCTGCAAAGGACAAGTTCGCCATCCTCGAGCTCGATTTCATCATGGTCAAAGGCAAGAAGGAGCCGGAGGTCATCTACGCCATCGCCGGGCGCGAAGATGTCGCGATGTCGGGGCGATTCCAGAACCTGCGCAACCTCACCATCGAGATGCTGGCCTGCTATCGCAGCCGCGATTGGGAAGGCGCACTGATGTCGATCGAGCGCGGCCGGCGCACCGACGAGGCCGGCAGGCTGGCCTATTTGTACGATCTCTATGAGGAGCGCATTCTCGCCTACCAGAAGAATCCGCCGCCCGACGACTGGAACGGCGCCTTCGCGCTGTTGACGAAGTAACCGTCGTTCCAGGCGCCGCGAGGCGCTTTACTCCACGCCGATCGTCGTCAGGTCCTGAAACCAGTGCTGCGCCTGCACGAATTTCTTGATCCTCGGCGAAAGCGCATGCGGATTGGTGTCGTGCACCACCCACACCAGCGCTGCGTCATCGACGATTTGCGCATGGGCTTGCGCGATCAGTTCGTCCTGCTTCTTGGTGTCGAAGGTCTGCTTGGCCTCACTGATCAGCGCATCGACCTTCGCATTCTTGTAGCCGCCCCAGTTCACGCCGACGGGCGCAACCTGATCGGAGGCAAAGAACCGCACGATCGCATAGAGCGGATCGGAGGTCACATAGGCGATGTTGTTGGCGGTGATGCCGGCATTGATCTCGTCAGCCGCACCCTTGCGCCAATGCGTATAGAGGGTCTCGAGTTCAACCACCTTGAAGTCGATGTCGATGCCGATTTCCTTGAAACTCTGCTGCAGGAATTCGTTCATGGGCAGCGACAGCATCTGCCCGGTGCCGCCCTGCGCGATGATGAACGTCGCCTTCAGCGGCTTATCCTTCGAGTAGCCGGCTTCCTCGACGAGCTTCTTCGCGGCGGCCGGATCGTATTTGATGTCGAAGGAAGGCTTGCCGAACCAGGGGCTGGACGGATCGACCTGTCCCTTGGCGGGCTTCGCCAGGCCGTTCATCAGTCCGACCACGCCGTCGCGATCGATCGCGAGGTTGAGCGCCTTGCGCAGGCGGATGTCGGTCCACGGCGAGCCGGGCAGCACGCTTAAATGATAATTCCAGACATGCGGGGTGATGTTGTCGACAATCCGCATGCCGGCGGCCTTGAGTTGCGGCACCGCGTCGGGCGCCGGCGTCTCGATCAGATCGACCTGGCCGGCGAGCAGCGCGTTGGTGCGTGTCAACGCTTCCGGCATCGGAATCAGAACCAGCTTGTCGACTTTCGGAAGGCGCTTCTTGTCCCAATAATCGGGGTTCTTCGAAAGCTCCGCCAGTTCGCGCGGCACCAGCTTGGTCAGCTTGAAAGGACCGGTGCCGGAAGGCTGGCTGGCGAATTTATCCCAATCCTTGCCGAGCTTTTCATATTGGGTAGGGCTTGAGACCAAAAACCAGAGCATCTGGTAGGGAAAGAAGGAGTCGACCGTCTTGGTCGTGATCTCGACCGTGTCGTCGTCGATCTTGGCGTAGCTCGCCACCGAGGGCAGGCGGGTCTTTACTTGCGCGCTTTGTCGCTTGTCGAATTGCGGCGCCTTGTCGTTGAGGACTTTGTCGAGATTCCAGATCACAGCGTCGGCGTTGAAATCGCTGCCGTCATGAAACTTGACGCCCTTGCGCAGACTGAACCGCCATTTGGTTTTGTCCTTGTCGTCAACTTTCCATTCGGTGGCGAGGCCGGGCACAAGTTTGCCGGGCCGGTCCGCAACGTCCATCTCCCAGGCGATCAGCGGATCGTAAATGGTGTAGGCGGTGAACTGATAGGCGCCGGCGCCGCGATCCGGCTGGCCTGTGGTTAACGGGATATCCGCCATTGAAATTCCGTAGCGCACCACGGTCTCGGCTTCCGTAGAATTGGCCTTCAGGCCGAAGCAGACGGCAAGGGCCATGGACAGGGCCAAGATCAGATTTCGGATGCGCATGAACAGAAGTCTCCATTGAACAAATAACAGGCGTATCGCGTGCAAGGTTGATGCCAAAAACAGCACCTGCGACAACACGTTCCGGGTAGCGCAAATGAAGGCAGCAGGGCCATCACGTTCAAGAGAGCTATTGCTCTCGGTGGCACAGCCATTGCATAAATTTGCATAGAAAATAGTCATCGAAAAATCGAGAGGATTGATGACCAGATTGAGTGAGATCGTGGGAAAGCGCCAAGCCGCAGCGCTTATCCTGGCGACTGCTGTGAGCGTCTGTTGGCCGCAACTGGCCCGCGCTGAAGCAGTGGTGCGCATTGGTATGACGGCGGCCGATATTCCGCGTACGCTGGGCCAGCCCGATCAGGGTTTCGAAGGCAATCGTTTCACTGGCCTCACCATGTATGACGGTTTGACGATGTGGGACCTGTCGTCGTCGGACAAGGCGAGCGTGATGATTCCCGGCCTTGCGACCGAATGGAAGGTCGATGACGCCGACAAGAAGAAGTGGACCTTCAAGCTTCGTCCAGGTGTCACATTCCATGACGGTTCGCCGTTCAACGCCGATGCCGTGGTCTGGAATGTCGAAAAAGTCCTCAAGCAGGATGCCGTTCAGTTCGATCCGAGCCAGGTCGGCGTAACCGCATCGCGGATGCCGACGCTCGCCTCCGCACGCAAGATCGACGACATGACGGTGGAATTGACCACCAAGGAGCCGGACAGCTTCCTGCCCATCAATCTCACCAACCTGTTCATGGCGAGCCCTGTGAAATGGCAGAACCTGTTCGAGGCGGCGGCCGGTGCGGATACGAAAGCCAAATCTCAGGCCGCGTGGGAGGCCTTCGCGAAAGACGCCTCAGGCACAGGTCCCTGGAAGATGTCGAGCTTTACGCCGCGTGAGCGGCTGGAGCTTGTGAAGAACGCAAATTATTGGGACAAGGCCCGCGTCCCCAAGGTTGATAAGCTTGTGTTGTTGCCGATGCCCGAGGCGAACGCCCGCACGGCGGCGCTGCTCTCCGGTCAGGTCGACTGGATCGAAGCACCTGCGCCGGATGCGCTTCCGGAAATCAAACAGCGCGGCTTTGTCCTTTACGCGAACGAAGAGCCGCATGTCTGGCCGTGGCAATTTTCACGCGCCGAAGGCTCGCCTTGGAACGACATCCGCGTGCGCAAGGCCGCCAATCTCTGCGTCGACCGCGAAGGCCTGAGAGATGGCCTGCTCGCAGGCTTGATGGTGCCGGCGACCGGCACTTTCGAGCCCGGTCATCCCTGGCGGGGAAAGCCGAGCTTTGAGATCAAATACGACAAGCCGGCGGCGCAAAAGCTGATGCAGGAAGCAGGCTTCGGTCCGAACAAGAAATTGACGGTCAAGATTCAGACCTCGGCCTCCGGTTCGGGCCAGATGCTGCCGCTGCCGATGAACGAGTATCTGCAGCAGGCGCTTGCCGAGTGTTATTTCGACGTTCAACTCGACGTCATTGAGTGGAATACGCTGTTCACGAACTGGCGGCGCGGCGCCAAGGATCCTTCCGCCAACGGCGCCAACGCCACCAACGTCACCTATGCCGCGATGGATCCGTTTTTTGCGATGGTGCGTTTCCTGCAATCCGGCATGGCGCCGCCGGTGTCGAACAATTGGGGCTATATCAACAACCCGAAATTCGACGAGCTGGTGACGAAGGCGCGCCAGAGCTTCGATCCGGCCGAGCGCGACAAGGCGCTGGCCGAATTGCACGCGGCTTCCGTCGACGATGCGGCGTTTCTCTACGTCGCTCACGATGTGGCGCCGCGCGCACTCAGCCCCAAGATCAAGGGTTTCGTGCAGCCGAAGAGCTGGTTTGTCGATCTGTCGCCGATAACTCTGACGCAATGAAATGACTCTTCCCCTCTCCCCTTGTGGGAGAGGGTGGCTTCGCGGGACGCGAAGACGGGTGAGGGGTCTGCCTCCCGCGGACCGGGACCTCTCATTTCAGGAATCAGTCTCCGTGGGAATAGAATCCCTCATCCGCCGCGGACTTCGTCCACGGCACCTTCTCCCACAAGGGGAGAACTTCGGAATCGGAGCTCTAGTGCTCATCTACATCGCCCGCCGTATCGTCTACGTGATCCCGATTCTCCTCAGCGTGGCGCTGGTGTGTTTCATGCTCGTGCATATCACGCCCGGCGATCCTCTGGTCGCGGTGCTGCCAGCTGACGCTTCGCAGGAACTCGCCGATCAGATGCGCGCGGCCTACGGCTTCGATCGTCCGTTGCCGGTGCAGTTCGGGCTGTGGCTGTGGCGGGCAGTCCATGGCGATCTCGGCAATTCGATCGCGACCGGTCGTCCGGTATTGAGCGAAGTCCTGCGCGCGGTCAGCAACACCGTGATGCTGGCGATCGCGGCCGCCCTGATCGGATTTACGCTCGGTCTGTTCTTCGGCCTGGTTGCGGGCTACTTCCGCGACACCTGGATCGACAAGGTCGCGACCTCGATTGCGATTGCCGGCGTCTCGGTGCCGCATTACTGGCTCGGCATGGTGCTGGTCATCATTTTCTCGGTGCAGTTGAGCTGGCTGCCGGCGGTTGGCGCCGGTCCGGGCGGCTCGGGCGCCTGGGCATGGGACTGGGAGCACATCCGCTATCTGATCCTGCCCGCGGTCACTACCTCGGTTATTCCTATGGGCATCGTCACCCGCACGGTGCGCGCGCTCACCGGCGATATCCTGAGCCAGGATTTTGTCGAAGCGTTGCGCGCCAAGGGGCTGCACGAGACGGACGTCTTCCGCCATGTCATCAAGAATGCTGCGCCGACCGCGATGGCGGTCATGGGCCTTCAACTGGGTTACATGCTCGGCGGTTCGATCCTGATCGAGACGGTGTTCTCCTGGCCGGGCTCCGGATTATTGCTCAACTCCGCGATCTTCCAGCGCGATCTGCCGCTGCTGCAAGGCACGATCCTGGTGCTGGCGATGTTTTTCGTCATCCTCAATCTGCTGGTGGATATCGCGCAAGCCGCGATCGATCCGCGGATCAAGCGGAGCTAGTTGGCCGATGAGCGTGATGGAAGTAGCTCTTCAGGCGCCGCCTGCGACCAAGTCGCGCGGCTATTGGACGACCGTCGGACGGCGCATCGTCCGCGACAAGGTCAGCATGGCCTGCGCCATCGTCCTGATGGCGATTTTCCTCTCGGCCATTTGCGCGCCGTGGCTGGGTCTCGCCGACCCCTATCAGGGCTCGATGATCCGGCGGCTGCGCCATATCGGCACGGCCGGCTATCCGCTTGGCACCGACGAACTCGGTCGCGACATGCTGGCCCGCTTGATCTATGGCGGCCGGCTGTCGCTGGTCATCGGCATTCTTCCCGTCATCTTGGCCTTTGTGATCGGCACCTCGCTCGGTCTGGTCGCCGGCTATGTCGGCGGCAAAATCAACACCGCGATCATGCGCACGGTCGACGTATTCTACGCTTTTCCTTCGGTGCTGCTGGCGATTGCGATTTCGGGCGCCTTGGGGGCTGGGATCGTCAATTCGATCGTGTCGCTGACCATTGTTTTCTTCCCACAGATCACCCGCGTGGCCGAAAGCGTCACCACCAGCGTGCGCAACATGGATTTTGTCGAAGCCGCGCGCGCTTCGGGCGCCGGCACTTTCACCATCATGCGCGTGCACATGTTGGGTAACGTGCTGGGGCCGATTTTCGTCTACGCCACCGGCCTGATCTCGGTGTCGATGATCTTGGCGGCCGGGCTTTCTTTTCTCGGCCTCGGCACCAAGCCGCCGGAGCCGGAATGGGGACTGATGCTCAACACCTTGCGCACCGCGATCTACGTCAACCCGTGGGTTGCGGCGTTGCCGGGCGCGATGATCTTTGCGGTTTCGATCTGCTTCAATCTGCTCAGCGACGGCATGCGCTCGGCCATGGACATCAGGAATTAGGCCATGACCCTGCTCGAACCGATCGAGGACGTCGGCGGCGCCGCGCAACCGCTGCTGCAAGTTAACGGGCTGACGAAACATTTTCCGGTGCGCGGCGATTGGTTCAGCGCGCGCAAGACGGTGCGGGCAGTCGACGATGTGTCGTTTTCCATAGCCAAGGGCGAAACCGTCGGCATAGTCGGCGAATCCGGCTGTGGCAAGTCGACCACGGCGCGGCTGTTGATGCATCTGATGGCGCGGGATGCCGGCGAGATCATTTATGACGGCATGCAGGTCGGGCGCGCGTTGTCGCTGCGTGAATTGCGCCGCGGGATGCAGATGGTGTTTCAGGACAGCTATGCCTCGCTCAACCCGCGCCTGACGATCGAGGAATCGATCGCGTTCGGCCCCAAGGTGCACGGCATGGCGGATGGCGCGTCGCGGGCGCTGGCGCGCGAGCTTTTGGGCAAGGTGGGCTTAAGGCCGGAGAACTTCGCCGGCCGCTACCCGCACGAGATTTCCGGCGGACAACGCCAGCGCGTCAACATCGCGCGCGCGCTGGCGCTGTCGCCGCGCCTGGTGATCCTGGACGAAGCGGTCTCCGCGCTCGACAAATCGGTCGAGGCGCAAGTGCTCAACTTGCTTGCCGATCTCAAGCGCGAATTCGGCCTGACCTATCTCTTCATCAGCCACGACCTCAACGTCGTCCGCTATATCTCGGACCGTGTGCTGGTGATGTATCTCGGGGAAGTCGTCGAACTTGGGCCGGTCGATCAGGTCTGGGACGCCCCCGCCCATCCCTATACACAGGCGTTGCTCGCCGCGATGCCCTCGTCCGATCCCGATCGAAGGACCGAGACCCCGCCGATTTCGGGCGATCCGCCCAATCCGATCGACCCGCCGTCGGGCTGCCGCTTCCATACCCGTTGCCCGTTTGCGGAGCCGCTCTGCGCCGGCGCGACACCTAAACTCGCCGCGCTTGATAAAATGGGTCATCAGGCGGCCTGTTATATGGCTATTCCGGGCTCCGGGCACAGCCGGGCGCCAAAACAAGAAGGGGGTAACAACACATGACAAAACCCACGGAGAAAGAGATTAGCGCTGTTGCGAGTGCTGCCGGTGTGCCGGTCGATATGGAAGTTGCGGCGCGCATCGCCAATTCCATTGGGCCCGCCTTCGAGGGCTTTGCGGCGATTGCCGGCACGCTGCCGTTCGATCTCGAGCCGTCGACGTTTGTTTTTGTTCAAACCGAAAAGGCCGCCCGATGAGTAGCGAACCGGCCTTGATGTCGCTGACGGCGGTTGCCAGCGCAATCGCCGACAAGCGCGTTTCCTCCCGAGAGGTGACGCAATCCTGTCTCGACCGGATCGCGAATTGGCAGCCGCATCTGAACGCCTTCATGGCGATCGAGGCGGATGGGGCCCTGAAGGCGGCCGACGCCGCCGATGCGGCGCTCGCCAAAGGTGGCCGCCGCGGGGTGTTGCACGGCGTGCCGCTGGCGCACAAGGATATGTATTATGAGGCCGGAAAGGTCGTGACCTGCGGCTCGCGCATACGCCGTGACTTCGTTGCCACGACGACATCGACCGCGCTGCAGCGCCTCAAGGACGCCGGCACGGTCCGACTCGGCTCGTTGCAAATGGCCGAGTTCGCCTACGGCCCGACCGGCCACAACGCTCATTTCGGCCCGGTGCACAATCCCTTCAAGTTGGGCCATGTCACCGGCGGTTCGTCCTCGGGATCGGGCTCGGCGGTCGCCGCGCGATTGACGTTCGCCGCGCTCGGCTCGGATACCGGGGGTTCGATCCGGATGCCCGCGCATTTCTGCGGCGTCACGGGTTTGAAGACCACCGTGGGCCGCGTCAGCCGCGCCGGCGCAATGCCGTTGTCGCAATCGCTCGACACCGTCGGGCCGCTGGCGCGAACCGCGGACGACTGCGCCGTCTTGCTGGGGCTGATGGCGGGCGCCGATCCGGCCGATCCCACCGCGCTTCCCGAACCGCTCCCGGATTATGCGTCGGCCACGGCGCAATCGACGAAGGGTCTTACTATTGGCGTGCCGAGCGCCTTCTATGTCGACGACCTCGATCCTGAAGTCGCAACCGTGCTCGATGCGACAATCGCCGTTTTCGGGCGCGAAGGCGCCAACATCGTTCAGGTCGATTTGCCCGACCAGCGCCAGCTCGCGAGCGCCTCGCAACTGGTGCTCGCAGTCGAAGCGGCGACCTTCCACAAGCGCTGGATGATCGAACGTCCGCAAGATTATGGCCCGCAGGTATTGATGCGGCTGCAGAACGGGCTTGCGATCTCCGGCGTCACCTATCTCGAGGCGTTGCGCTGGCGTGGTCCGGCACTGGCCGCCCACATCGCGGCCACGGCGAAGGTTGACGCGGTCATCGCCCCGGTGTCGCCGATCCCGGCGCCGACCATCGCCGAAAGCGATGTCGGCAACGCACCCAACGCCGAAGCCGTGATCCAGCGGCTGACGCGCTTTACCCGGCCGATCAACTATCTCGGCCTGCCGTCGTTGTCGATTCCGTCGGGCTTCACCAAAGCCGGCCTTCCCGTCGGACTGCAAGTGATCGGCCGTTCGTTCGATGAGGCGACGATCTTGCGGATTGGCGCGGCGTTCCAGCGCGCCACCGACTTCCACGAAAAGGTACCGCAACTGCCATGACCGCGCTCGTCGACGTCTCTAACCTCAACATCCGCTTTTCGGGCGAGCGCACGGTGCACGCGGTGAACAATCTCTCGTTCTCGGTGGGCGAGGGAGAGGTGTTGGGGCTGTTGGGCGAGTCCGGTTCCGGCAAGAGCGTCACCTTGCGCGCCTTGATGCGGTTGTTGCCGAGGAAGCGGACCGCGATCACAGGCAGCATTCGGGTTTCCGGTCGCGACGTGCTGGCGCTGGATGACGAGGAATTGTCGGCCTTCCGCGGCCAGACCGTTTCGATGATTTTCCAGGAACCGGCGCTGGCGCTCGATCCGGTCTATACGATTGGCCAGCAGATCGCCGAAACCGTGATGCGTCACGAGGGCAAAAGCCAGAGCGAGGCGAGGGCGCGTGCGCTGGAAATGCTGGAAGTGGTGCGCATCCCCTCGGCCAAACGCCGGCTCGACACCTATCCGCACGAGATGTCGGGCGGCATGCGCCAGCGGGCGATGATTGCGCTGGCGCTCGCCTGCCGGCCGAAGGTCCTGCTCGCGGACGAGCCGACCACGGCGCTCGATGCCACCGTGCAGATCCAGATTCTTTTGCTGTTGCGCGAGTTGCAGCGCGAGTTCGGCATGTCGGTGATTTTCGTGACCCACGATATCGGGGTTGCCGTCGAAATCTGCGACCGCGTGGCGGTGATGTATGCGGGCGAAATCGTGGAGCAGGGCACGCTCAGCCAGATCGTGCGCTCGCCGGTTCATCCCTATGCGAAAGGGTTGTTGGCCTCGACCGTCCATGGCGCCAAACGCGGCGAGCGGCTGGAGACGATCCCGGGAACGCCGCCGACGCTCGACAAGGCTCCCACCAATTGCTCGTTTGCGCCACGGTGCGGTTTTGCTGAACCGAGATGCCTCGATGCGCTTCCGCCCAACGTGCAAATGGCCAACGAGCGAGTTGCAAGGTGCATTCTGGCGGAACGTGTCGCGGTCGCCGCGACGGCCTAGTGTGGCGGTTCAGAAGTCCGCTTCATTGTGGCCCGCGAGTTCGTTATGCGGACTTCTGAACCAAAGCCACACTAGATCAATAGGTTTGCTGGTGTCCTTTCGATGCCGAAGTTCGAAATGTCGCTCCGCAAAATGCGACGAACTTCGGAATCTGGACACCAGGTCAGGCGGGTTTTGGTCCCCGGCAATATCGTCCCCGCCGGGCCTGTTCGGCTTCAAATTGACGTGGCCTCGTCGGCCAATAATGGATAGGTTTCCGACCAGCGCGGGAGGAACGCCGCGCGGCAACCGGGGGATTGTTCATGTACATATCGAGTGAGAGCCTGATCGTTATTCTGTTCGTCGGCCTCGTCGCGGGCTGGCTGGCCGGCAAGATCGTGCGCGGCACCGGCTTTGGCATCATCGGCGACATCATTGTCGGCATTGCCGGTGCCTTTATCGCCAGTTGGCTGTTCCCGAAGCTTCACATCACGATCGGCTCGGGCCTAATATCGGAAATCATCTATTCGGCGATCGGCGCCATCATCCTGCTCCTAATCGTGAGACTAGTCCGGACCGGCGGCCGTTTCTGACGCCTTTCATAGGCCGGGCCGGTCGAGCCTTGCCGGCCGGCCTTGAACTTCTGGCGCCCGTTGCGTGACCTAACGAAGCGGGCGGGTTTTGCCCGCCCGGCGGACGGAAAAGCCGTTGATCTGAAGGCATTTAGGTTAACGTGACTTCATTCGACGGCGACGCCAGGAATCGGTAATAATAGGTCGCGGACCTGTGATGAGCAGGGCACGCGATCCCCAGGTGAAGAGATCAGGTTAAATGGCAGCCGCTTCCGGTGTCCGGCGTTCCGAACTCGGCGAAGCGTTGCGCGCCTGCCGCAGCGCCTTTATCGGCGTTGGCGTCATGAGCTGCATGATCAACCTGCTCTATCTGACCGGGTCGTTGTTCATGCTCGAGGTCTATGACCGGGTGCTGCCGAGCCGCAGCGTTCCGACCCTGGTGGGTCTGATCCTCCTGGCAGGCTTCCTTTATGCCGCGCAAGGTGTCCTCGACCTGATCCGGGGACGAATCCTCGGCCGCATCGGAACCTCGCTCGACGAGACGCTCAATGCGCGGGTGTTCGATATCGTGGTGCGCCTGCCGCTGACCGTAGGCAGTCGCAATGAGGGCCTTCAGCCGCTGCGCGACCTCGACAATGTGCGCAGCTTTCTCGGCGGCATGGGACCGGGCGCGTTCTTCGACCTGCCGTGGCTGCCGTTTTATCTGGCGATCTGCTTCGCCTTCCACGTGCTGATCGGCGTGACTGCGCTGGTTGGTGCGGTCATTCTGGTGACGCTCACCGTCATGACCGAGTTTTTGTCGCGCACCCCGGCGCGTCAGGCGCTGGGACTGGCGGCGCGGCGCAACGATCTCGCGGCGGCCAGCCGGCGCAATGCCGAAGTGCTGGTCGCGATGGGAATGTCCGGCCGGCTGACCCGGCGCTGGGCGGAAGCCAATCAGAACTATCTGGATGGCAACCAGCGCGCCAGCGACGTCTCCGGCGGGCTTGGCGCCGCCGCCAAGGTCATGCGGATGATGCTGCAATCGGCCGTGCTGGCGGTTGGCGCTTATCTGGTGATTCATCAGGAGGCGACCGCCGGCATCATCATCGCCGGCTCGATCCTCAGTGCGCGGGCGCTCGCACCGGTCGATCTTGCGATTGCGCATTGGAAGAGTTTTATCACCGCGCGCCAGAGCTGGCACCGCCTCACCGGCTTGCTGGATTCGATGCCGGCCCGCGCCACGCCGACCTTGCTGCAAACGCCGTCGAGCCGTCTGTCGGTCGAGGGCGTCGGTATCGTGCCGCCCGGCGACCAGCGGCTCATTGTTCAGGACGTGACCTTCGCGCTGACGGCCGGCAACGGCCTTGGCATCATTGGGCCGAGTGGGTCCGGCAAATCCTCGCTGGTGCGCGCGCTGGTCGGGGTTTGGCAGCCGGTGCGCGGAAAGGTGCGGATCGACGGCGCGGCACTCGACCAATGGTCCTCGGACGTGCTCGGCCGCTATATCGGCTACCTGCCCCAGGACGTCGAATTGTTTTCCGGTTCCGTCGCTCAGAATATCTGCCGCTTCGATCCCGAAGCCACTTCCGACGGCATCATTTCGGCCGCCAAGGAAGCCGGCGTCCACGAGATGATCATCAGGATGCGCGAGGGCTACGACACCCATGTCGGCGAGCAGGGAACGGCGCTTTCGGCAGGGCAGGCGCAACGCGTGGCGCTGGCGCGGGCACTCTACGGCAATCCCTTCCTCATCGTTCTGGACGAGCCGAATTCCAATCTCGATACCGAAGGCGATGAAGCCTTGACGCGCGCCATCCGCGGGGCGCGCGAACGCGGCGCCATCGTGGTGGTCGTCGCACACCGGCCGATCGGGATCGAGGCGGTCGATCAGTTGCTCGTGCTCAAGGACGGCCGCGTGCAGGCCTTCGGGCCGAAGGAAACCGTGCTGGGGCAGGTTCTGCAGCCGCGCGTCGCCGCGCCCACGCCGATCAAGATCGTCTCTGACGGAGGCATCGCCAAGCCATGATCGATTTGCAAAAAGTTATGAGCGATCTTGGGCAGAAGGGCACGCGTTTTTCGATCAAGCGGCATTTGCTGGTGGGACTATCGGTGGTCATTCTGCTGGCGGGCGGCCTCGGCGGCTGGGCTTCGACCGCGCAGATCTCCGGCGCGTTGATTGCGCCGGGATCGATCGTCGTCGAATCCAACGTCAAGAAGGTTCAACACCCGACCGGTGGCGTGGTCGGCGAGGTGCGTGCCCATGACGGTGATCTCGTCAAGGCGGGTGATATCGTGGTGCGGCTCGACGACACCGTCACCAAGGCGAGCCTTGCGATCGTCACCAAGAACCTCGACGGCCTGTGGGCGCGCGCGGCGCGGCTGGAAGCCGAGCAACGCGGCCTCGACAAGATCACATTCCCGCCGATGCTGACCGATCGCGCCAGTGATCCCGAAGTCAAGGCGGTCATGGCGAGTGAAGCCAAGCTGTTCGAAGTGCGTGTCAACGGCAGGACCGGTCAAAAGGCGCAGTTGCGCGAACGCATCGTTCAGTTGAACGAGGAAATTAAAGGTCTTGCGGCACAGGAAAAGGCGAAAGACCAGGAAATCGAACTGGTCGAGAAGGAATTGACGGGCGTTCGCGATCTCTACGACAAGCATCTGGTGCAAATGGCGCGGCTGACGACGCTCGAACGCGACGCGGCGAGACTGTCGGGCGAACGCGCGCAATACATCGCCTCGCGGGCGCAGGCCAAGGGCAAGATCACCGAAACCGAGTTGCAGATCATCCAGGTCGACAAGGACGTGGTCAGCGACGTGTCGAAGGACCTGCGCGAGACCAATGACAAGATCGGCGAATTCGTCGAGCGTAAGGTCACGGCCGAAGACCAGTTGCGGCGGGTCGACATCCGCGCGCCGCAGGACGGCATGGTGCTGCAATCCTCCGTGCATACGGTTGGCGGCGTCATCACCGCAGGTGACGCCATCATGCTGATCGTGCCGCAGGCCGACGACCTTCAGGTCGAAGCCAAGGTTGCCCCGCAGGATATCGACAAGTTGCAGGTCGGCCAGAAAACGCTGCTGCGGCTGTCGGCCTTCAACCAGCGCACCACGCCGGAATTGAACGGGGTCGTCACCCGCGTCTCGCCCGACACCACCACCGATCAGCGCACCGGGCAGTCCACCTATACGATCCGCGTTTCGATGCCAGCGGCGGAGATCGCGCGCCTGGGCGATGTCAAACTGATCCCCGGCATGCCGGTCGAGGCTTTCGTCCAGACCGGCGAGCGCACCTTGTTATCTTACCTGATCAAACCGCTGAACGATCAGTTGATGCGCGCGTTCAGGGAGAAATAATTCTCACCGCGACAAATTCTCCAACAGCAAATTAAGCGCGCGCGAGGCGAAGGCGTGCATGTTGCCGTGCCGGTCGGCGCTGCCGGTCTCGAGCGTGATGACCTGCGACGCCGGCCCCGCGACCGCCATGCAGCTATGGCCAGCAGCGTCGCCGTAGCGGTTGCCCGTAGGCCCGGTGGCGCCGGTCTCCGACAGACCCCAATGAGTCGAAAAACGCGTGCGGATCTGGTTCGCCAGCAATTGAGCATAAGGTTCGGAAGCGGAGCGGATTCCCTTCATCGCCTCGTCGGGGATATCGGCGAGAAGCCGCCGCGCGTCGCGGGTGTAGACCACGGCTCCGCCAAGGAAGTAAGCCGACGCGCCGGGCACGGCGAGAAGGCTCGCCGAAATCAGTCCGCCGGTCGAGGATTCAGCAACCGCAATGGTTTCCTTCCGCGCGACAAGTTTGGCGGCGACCTGTTCGGCAATCGCGATGAGGTCTTTCATGGTGTTCTCCCGGATCCGGCAGGATCAAACATGGCTCATCATGTGCCGCTCGCGCGCGTAACGCACCAGCGCGGCATAACGATAGAGGCCGTGCACGAATTTTCCGTAAGGCAGAGTGATGAACAGCGCAAACACCACGCCGAGGTGCAACGCCAGCAACGGACCCATTGCCGAGGTCTCGCGCCACAGCAGCAGCGCAAGTCCGGTGAGGCCGGTCAGAAACAGCATCAGCGTGAACGCGGTATCCATGCCGGTACTGTTGGTGTCGACCAGCGCGGGGTCGCGTTTGAATTTTCCCGCGAGCAACCCGATCGGCCCGATCACAAGCCCGATGCCGCCGAGCGTACCCAGCACCACCGGCAGGTCCCACCAGGCATAGGGCGCCTCGCGTGCCAGCAGATAATGATAGAGGGTGGCCACCGAGGTCGAGGCGAAACACAGCAGGAAGCCGTAGAACGTCAGGTGATGGTAGACCCTGCGGTGATCGGTCGGGCGCTCGTCTTCATTGAAGCAGCCGACGCCGCCGCCATCGAGATAGCGCAGCTGGCCGGCGTCCTTCATGGCCTGCCACAGCGATGGCGGGTCGGTCAGCGTGCCCATGGGCTCACCGATGTCGCGCCAGAAGGCGCGCAGCCCCATCGCGAGCGCGATGATGGCGTAGAGAAATGCCGCGCCGAACAAGGCGGCCATCGCGTTGTGCGGCATCAGCGCGTAGAACGCGCCGGGGCCAGTATGCACGCCGACCAGCACCTGATGGTCGGTCAAGGCGGCAAACCCGAAAATGAAGGCGGCGACGCTCACCGCCGCAATAAGGCTGATGGCGAGGCCGTTGCGAACGAACAGGCCGGAGAAAGCGCGCGGCCAGGCGTAAGTCGCCCAGGATTCGGCTCGGGCGGCGGCCAGCGTCTTCGGCACATTGACGTCGAATTCGTGCGGCGGCGAGAACTGGCAGTCTGTGTAGCAGGCGCCGCAGGCGTGGCAGAGATTGGCAAAATAGTTGAGGTCGCCGTCGGAAAAGGCGCGGCGCATCTCCATCGCCGGAAACACCGCGCAAAGGCCCTCGCAGTAGCGGCAGGAGTTGCAGACCGTCATCAGACGATCGGCTTCGTTCAGGATCTGGGTGCCGTGCACGCTGGACGGCTTTGTCGATATGTTCACTTGGTCAGGCCCTTGCGTTCGAGCCAGCTCTGGATCAGGCTGGCGACCTCGGCATTGTTCTTGTCCATCATGATCATGTGCGAATTGCCCTTGATGCCGGCCTGCGGCAGATCAATGATATCGACGCTGCCGCCCGCGGCCTTGATGCCATCGGCAAAGGCGATGCCGGCCGCGCGCATCTTCGGCCAGCGCGAATCGCGATCGATGTAGTCGCCATAGATGATCAGGGTCGGAATGTTCTTCAGCGTATCGATCTTGGCGGGATCGCCGACGGCTGCGGGCTCGACCGCGATCAGCGCCTTGACCTTGTCGGGCCGCGCCTGCGCCACCTTGAAGCCGAAGCTGCCGCCCTGGCTATGCACCATGATGATGCAGGGGCCGATCCGATCGACCTCGGCGATATAGGCCGCGATCGTCGCATCATCGTTGGTGGTCCAGCGCGGCACGCCCTGCTTGACGAAGTTGTCGTAGCCTTCGGCGGGAAACTGACTGCCCGGCATCAGTTTGCGTTTTGCGGGATCTTGATCATACGAGTTCGGCCCGTCGCCGATGCGAAAGCGTTCGAACGGATTGGCGGTGGTCAGGAACACCGGCTCGCTTTTAAAGACGTCGGGATATTGCGCCCAGCCGGCGCGGCCGCGCTCGACCGCGTCGGAATTGTAGACGCTCCAGCCTTTGCGCAGGAAATAGTTCAGCCAGCCTTCGCGCCCGTCGGGCGTGGTCTCCCAAGTGACGCCGGTCAGTCCGCCGCCATGCCACATCAATAGCGGAAACGCGCCATGTTCGCTGGCGGGCAGGAAGTATTGCACATACATCTGCTCGACTTGGTAGACGCCGTTCGGATCGACCTTCGCCGGCACGCCGCCCGGCGTGAAGGTCACTTCCTTGGTCGGCTTGCCGCTGATCTCGACCAGGCGGCCGCCGACATGGAACGAGCCCATGTCGCGCAGCGCGATGGGATCGGCGGCCTGTGCGGCGATGGCCGTCATCAAAACCGCGGCTGCGGCGGTCAGCACGTAACGTGACATGGCGTTGTCCTTCTGCTTCACCGCGAAGTCAGTTCCTTGCATTCCTCGCCGCTTCCCGGCCTGCGATGCGGCCGAACACGCTGCCGATGGTCATGCCCATCCCCGCGGCGTAACCCTTGCCCAGCACGTTGCCGGACATGATTTCGCCGGCGGCGAACATGTTGGCGGACGGCTTGCCGTCCTTCATCTGCATCCGCGCCTGCCTGTTCACGCGCGTGCTGAGATAGGTGAAGGTGATGCCGGGCCGTACCGGGTAGGCATAGAAGGGCGGGGTCTCGATACGCCGCGCCCAGTGCGTCTTCGGCGGCGTCAGACCTTCGGTGCGGCAATCGTCCAGAATTGTGTGATCGAAAGTGCCCGGCCGAACCGCGGCGTTGAAGCCGGCAACGGTTTTTTCCAGCGCCGCGGGATCGAGCGTCAGCTTTTCGGCGAGGCCGCCGAGCGTCAGAGATTCGATCGGCGGAAACAGCGTCGGCATGAAGCTGTTGCGCGAGCTCGCATCGAAAATAATGTAGGCGATCTGATCGGGCTGGGCGGCGACGAGGCGTCCCCAGATCGCATAACGTTTTGGCCAGATGTCTTCGCCTTCATCGTAAAAGCGCATGCCATCCCGGTTGACGACGATACCGAACACCACGGAATCATGCCGCGTGATGATGCCGCCGTCGAATTTCGGTGCGCGGGCATCTATCGCGACCGCGTGGCATTGCGTGGGGTCGCCGATCTCCTGCACGCCCTTGTCGAGCAGAACCTTCAGGACCGAGCCGCGATTATAGGGCGTGCCGCGGATCAGGAAATTGTTGGCGACCTCGCCCCAATATTGCTTGAGCCATTCGATGTTGGCCTCGAAACCGCCGGCAGCCGCAACCAGCGCCGAGGCTGCAACAGTCACGCTCCCGTCGCCGCGCTTGAACGTGGCCGATAAAAACATGCCGTCGGCGATGTCGAGGTCGATGACTTCCGCGTCATAGAGAACATCGATGCCGAGTTGTTCGGCGGTTAGGTACAGCGCGTTCAGCATGGCGCGCCCGCCACCGAGAAAAAACGAATTGGTCCGCCCCAGGCTCAGCGTGCCGCCGAGCGACGGTTGCCAACGCACGCCCTGTTGGACGATCCAATGCAGGATATCCTTCGACTCATGGATCATGTGCCGAGCGAGCTCTTCGTCGGTCTGGCCGCCGGTGACGCGAAGCAGATCCTCCCAGAACTCGTCTTCGGTGTAGGGCCCGGTGAGGATGTCGGTCGCCGCGTCGTGGGCGCAGCGCATGTTGCGGGTGTGCCGGGTATTGCCGCCGCGATAAAATTTCGGCGCCGCCTCCAACACCAGCACCGAGGCGCCGTCGCGTCGTGCGCTGATCGCGGCGCAAAGCGCAGCATTGCCGCCGCCGATTACCAGCACGTCGTATTGACGGGTCAACTCAACCATCCGCTAGTGTCCCGATTCCGAAGTTCGTCTCATCCAGCGGCCCCACGTTTACGAACTTCGGAATCGAAAGGACACTAGCAAATTGACTCGGTGTGGCTTCGGTTCAGAAATCCGCATGACGAACACGCGGCAGAATGATGCGGACTTCTGAACCGCCGCACCGTTTGTCTTCTTTGCATGGAAAATCAAAACGGTGGACGAGAGCCCGACCGGTCGCCATGTCACGCTTGCTGGGCAGCGACTGCCTGTTCGCGCGCCTCGATCGCTCCGCTGCGATAGATGACAATTGCCGCGATGAAGCCACTCGCCGCGGCGCACATCAGCCAGAAGCCGGGAGACGCCTTGTCGGCGGTCAATGCGATCAGCTTGGTTGCCGCGAACGGCGTGAAGGTACCGAACAGCGCCGCTGCGAGCGCGAATGCCAGCGAGAAACAGGTGGTGCGGACATGCGCCGGCACGATTTCAACCAGCGCACCGAGCATGGTGCCGCTGTAGACGCCGAAATAGCATGACAACATCATCTCGACCGCCAGCAATTTGCCGAAGGTCGGTGCGGCAGTGAGCCAGAGCAGCGCCGGATAGGCGGTCACGAAGGACAGGCCCGCAATCGCCAACAACACCGGTCTTCGGCCGATGCGGTCGGACAACGCACCCCCGACCGGATTCCAGATGAAATTGGTGACGGCAACCATGAGGGTGACCAGCAGGCTATCTTGCGCGGTGAGGTTCAGTTCCTTGCCGAAGGCCGGCGTATAGACAGTGACGAAGTAGAAGGTCACGGTTGTCATCGCTGCAAGCATCATTCCGAGCGCAATGATCTTCCAGTTTACCGCTGCCGAGCTGAAGACCTCTTTCGTCGTTGGATGCTTCTTCATCGACAGAAATTCCGGTGTTTCCTCGAGCGTCCGCCGCAGCAGGAAAATAAAGGGAATGATGAGGCAGCCGATGAAGAACGGGATTCGCCAGCCCCATGCCGCGATCGCATCTGCCGGCATCATCGCGTTCAAGGTAAAGCCGATGATGGCCGCGACGAAGATCGCGACCTGTTGGCTGGAGGATTGGAACGAGGTGTAGAAGCCGCGGTTGCCGGGCGTCGCAATCTCCGCGAGATAGACCGAAACGCCGCCGAGCTCGACGCCGGCAGAGAAGCCTTGCAGCAAGCGGCCGACGAGAACGATAACAGGCGCAGCCACGCCGATGGTCGCATAGGTCGGGCAGACCGCAATCGTCACCGTGCCGATCGCCATGATCGCCAAGGTGACGATCAGACCCTTGCGGCGGCCGATGCGGTCGATATAGGCGCCGAGCACGATCGCGCCGACCGGGCGCATCAGGGCGCCCAGCCAGAACACGCCGAACGTGTTGAGCAGGGCTGCGGTCTCGTCTTCGGAGGGAAAGAACGCCTTCGCGATCAAGGGGGCATAAAAACCGAACAGGAAGAAATCGAACTGTTCGAGGAAATTGCCGCTGGTGGACCGGAGGATGGCGCCAATTCGCGATTTGAGCTGGGGCGGCGGCGAACTGGACGCTTGCGACATATCATATTCTCCCTGGGTCCCCGCACCTTGCGCCGTATCGGCGCCATTTTCGGAGACATTCGTTTATTTGTCGGGCCAATCTGCCACGCTGGTGGTCCGATTCCAACAATCGCTTGCCTTCGCGGAGCCCACTTCAGGCGATTTTCAAGCCGCCCTGGACCGAGGCCAGGAGCCATTGCCGAAACGCCGACAGTTTGGGCGATTCGGCGCGTGCCTGCGGTGAGACCAGATAAAAGCCGGCGTCGGCCGGCAGCGCCATCTTGAACGGCACCACCAGCCGGCCCTTGGCGATATCGCCTTCGACATAGGTGGTTCGGCCGAGCGCAACCCCGAGCCCGTCGATGGCGGCCTGCACGGTCATCAGGATCAGGTCGAAGCTCAAACCCCGCTGTTTCGAGATATCCGAAGGCTGACCGGCCGCCGTCAGCCACAGCCGCCAGTCGTCGTCATAACCGCCACTGGTATGCAGCAAGGTGTGATGGGCGAGGTCTTTGGGAGACTGCAACGGCTTGTCGCCCTTCAAAAGCGCCGGGCTGCACACCGGAAACAATTCGTCGGCTGTCAGCCAGTCGGCGCGCAGGCCGACCCAGTGTCCGCGGCCATACCGAATGGCGGCATCGACATCGTCGCGGCGGAAATCGACCAGGCTGGTCGAGGAGGTGATGCGGACATCGATCTCGGGATGGGCCTGCTGGAAGCTCGACAGCCGCGGCAAGAGCCATTTCGCCGCAAAGGACGCCAGTGTCGATACCGTCAGCACGCGGTCGCCGTCCTTGCGCAACAGCCGGTCGGTGGCCAGCCGCAGATCGTTAAAGGCGGCGCGAATGCCCGGCAGGTATTCCCTCGCTTCCGGCGTCAGCGTCAGGCTGCGGTTCTGGCGGACGAACAGCCTGATCCCGAGTTCGGCCTCCAGCCGCCGGATCTGGTGGCTGATCGCGGTCTGGGTGACGTTCAGTTCGCTGGCGGCTGCCGTGAAACTCAAATGCCGGGCAGCGGCCTCGAAGGCGCGTAATCCGTTGAGCGAGGGGAGGCGGGCGACCATGGCACCAATTCATGAGCTTATATCATCCATCATGGCCCAAAGTGTCGTTTGCGGCAATGCCAAAAACCACCGATATTGGCTCAAATCGTTGGATCTAGGAGGGCGAAATGTCCTTATGTTTATCCGAAACACTGACAAATAATCATGAATTGGGCTTTTTGGCCCGGCTGAGCCACCGATTCCATGTTTGGGCCGACCGCTGGCAACAGCGTCACGAACTGACTCATTGGTCCGACCGCGACCTGCACGATGTCGGCCTGTCGTGGAGCGAGGTTGTCCGCGAGGCCGAGAAGCCATTCTGGCGGGCTTGAACGCAGCCGAGGCCGGCGCCGCCTTTAAAAAGGGGCGCCGGCCAAATTCTTCGAATCCGGTGGGAGGCCGCCATGACCGCGATTAGTCTCCTCGAACATCCACGCCACACCGACCATCTGAGGCTGCGCGACGGCAAGACGCTGACCGTCCGTTTCGTCGGCGCCGACGAGGGCGAGGCGCTGCAAGGCTACTTCCGCAAGCTTTCGATGCAATCGCGCCACAGCCGCTTCCTCGGTGCGATGAGCGAGCTGTCGGCCAGCGAGCTCGGGCATTTCATTCATGTCGGTGAAAATGACCGGTTCAGCGTGGTCGCGGTCATGATGAACGACGGCCGCGAGACCATCGTCGGCGAAGCCCGTTATGGATTCGATTCTGCGACGGAAAGTTTCGAATTCGGCATTTCCATCGACGATCGCTGGCAGCGCCAGGGCATCGCCTCCGCGCTGCTCGGCAATCTCGAGTGCCGGGCGGCTGCGCTGGGCGCGCGCCACATGTTCGGCGACACCTTGCGTTCCAACGAAGCGATGATCGCGCTGGCCCACAAGTCCGGCTTTGCCTTCACGCGCCACCCGGACGATTGGAAGCTGGCGCGCTTCGAAAAGCCGATCGATCCGATACGTCAGGATATCCCGTGCGCGAGCTGGAAGCTTGCGGCTGCGCAGCGCGTGGCAGAGATGGTGGTGTAAACGCCTTCATCATTCCTGGATGCGCCGTCAGGCGCAGACCCCGAATCCATCGCGCCGCGGAATTTCTGGAGAGATGGATTCCGGGTTCGCTCGTTTTACTCGCGCCCCGGAATGACAGCGAAAAGCAGCTTCAAAGGAATTGCCCCAATCTTCAAAACTTCTCGACCCAGGGCCGCAGTTCCAACTCCCAGGTCCAGGCGCTCTTCGGCTGTTGCAGCACGTTCCAGTAACTCAACGCAATCGCGTCGGGGTCGAGCATGGAGTCCGGCCGGTCGGCGGCCTCAACGCGCGTATCGCTGCGAATGCCGCCATCGATCACGAAATGCGCGACATGAATGCCCTGTGGCGACAATTCGCGCGCCATGCTTTGGGCTAATCCACGAAGCGCGAATTTTCCCATCGCAAACGGTGCGGACTGCACGTAGCCCTTCACGCTGGCGGAGGCGCCCGTGAACAGGATGGCGCCGTGTCTGTTCGGCAGCATGCGCTTGGCCGCCTGCTGGGCCACCAGAAAGCCGCCGAAGGCGCTGACCGCAATCGCCTGCGCCACATCCGCCGGCACCAGCTCGACAAACGGGCCGCGCGCCCGGCCGCTGGCATTATAGACCACCACGTCGGGCATCCCGCTCTCGCGCTCGACCAGGCCAAACAGACGTTCGACCTCGTCGGGGTCGGTCGCATTGCAGGCATAGGCGCGCGCGCCGGTTTCCGAACACAGCGCGCCGAGCTTTTCGACGCTGCGGGCGGCGAGCGAGACACCGATGCCTTCGCGCGCGAACAGCCGCGCCAGCGAGGCGCTCAGGCCCGCGCCGGCGCCGACGATCAGGGCCTTCTTGTATTTTGGGGTCTCCATCGAATGTTCCTACCTTTTTTCCAGCGCGGGATATGCGATAGTTCCCTCAACAGATGAGGAAGCAACCCAGGGAATTCAATGCAGGAGCGTTCGCAAAATCGCATTGCGAATTCCGATCGGCCGGGCCTGCTGGCGCCGGACACCTCCGGCATGAATTTCTACCGCACGGATCCAGCCTTGGCGGACCTGTTGCGGATCCATCTGCCGGAAGCCTTGTTTCGCCATATCGAGCCGCATCTTGATCGTTTGGGCGGCCTCGCGGGCGGTCATCTCGACGAATGCGCGCGGCTCGCCGACCGGCATGTGCCGGTGCTGCATCAGCGCGACCGTTTCGGCCGCGATGTGCAATGGATCGAATATCATCCCGCCTATCGCGAGCTCGAACGCGCCGCCTTCGGCGAGTTCGGTATTCATGCGATGTCGCTTCGCAAGGGCATCTTGGGCTGGCCGGACAAATATCCCGTCGTCGCCAAGCATGCCTTTACGTTTCTGTTCAATCAGACCGAGTTCGGCCTCGGCTGTCCGATCAATGTCACCGACGGCTGCGCCAAGCTACTTTCTAATTTCGGCAGCGAGACGCTGAAGGCAAAATATCTCGATGGCCTCCTGGTAACCGACATGGAGCGGCTGACCCAGGGCGGTCAGTTCATGACCGAAAAGGAAGGCGGCTCCGACGTCGGCACGTTGACCACGGCCGCGGTCGCCGAAGGCGATCACTGGCGGCTCCATGGCGAGAAATGGTTTTGCTCGAACGCGGACGCCAAGGTTGTGATGCTGTTGGCGCGGCCGGAAGGAGCCGGACCGGGCACGCGCGGCGTCGGTCTGTTCCTGATGCCGCGAACGCTCGATGACGGTTCACCCAATCATTATCGAATTGTGCGGTTGAAGGACAAGCTCGGCACCCGTTCGATGGCTTCAGGCGAGATCAAGCTCGAAGGTGCAATTGCGTACGCGGTCGGCAAACTCGACCGCGGCTTCGTGCAGATGGCCGAGATGGTCAACTCGTCGCGGCTCTCCAACGGCGTGAAATCCACCGCACTGATGCGCCGCGCTTGGCACGACGCGATGACCGTCGCCAAAAATCGCGTGGTGTTCGGCGGCCGTATTATCGATCTGCCGTTGGCACGGCGACAGTTGATGAAGATCACGCTCGCCACCGAGCAGGCGCTGTCCATGAGCTTTTTGACGGCTGATGCGCTTGATCGCGCCGAGGCCGGCAGTCAGGACGCCGCCCTCCTGTTGCGGATCCTGACGCCGACGCTGAAGTTTCGCGCCACGCGCGACGCCCGCAAGGTCTGCGGCGATGCCATGGAGATGCGCGGCGGCATCGGCTACATCGAGGAATTCGCCACCGCCAGATTATTGCGCGATGCGCATCTCGGCTCGATCTGGGAGGGCACCGGCAACATCGTGGCCATCGATGCCTTGAAGCGGGCGGTGGGTCGCCATGGGGCAGATAGCGCGCTCGCAGCCGATCTGCATGCGAGGCTCGACGACAGCGCCGGCGTTCCCGTCGCCTTTCGTGACCGCTTGCGAGGGCTCATCGACGCGGCAATTGGCTTTGCGCGCAAGGTTGCTAGCCACAGCGACAACGAAGCCGAGGCGCGCCGGGCCACCGGCCTGCTGTATCATGTGGCGAGCGCAGTGGCGCTGGCATGGGAAGCTCACCGTATTCACGAGATGCGTGGCGATGCGCGCAGGCTGTTATTGTCCCGGCTTGTGATCGATCACCGGCTTTCGACCGGCGATCCGTTTCACCTTGCCGACGACGGCAAGCAGCGCGCGATCACGGACGCCCTGCTCGGCGAACCCGCGCTCGGCATGGCCGAGGTCGGCGAGTTGGCCGCCTAGTCGTCGAAGGCCGGCGGCGGGACAAAGCCGCCGAATTCGCGCTCGATCAGCTCGGCAAGCTTGAGCGGTGTACGATCTTCAAGCCACGGTCCGACGATCTGAACACCGACCGGCAGGCCCTCCGGCGAATGGCCGATCGGCACCGCGGTTGCGGGCAGGCCCGTCAGGTTCGCGATTCCCTGCCATGCCAGTTGATCGGTGGATGGGTAATCCTTGCCGTCGATCTTGATGCGGCGCTGATCCGGCGTGGATGAATGATCGTGCTGATAGGCCGGCGTCGGCATGATCGGGCAGATCACGGCGTCGAAACTCTCGAACAGGGCGCGCCATTGCGCGCGCAGCCTTGCGCGTGCGCCATCGGCCAACAGCCAGTCGCGATGGCTAAGCGCGATGCCGCGCAGCCGCTCGGCTTGCAGGCTGATATCTGCCGCCGGCAGGCTGGCAGAGGCTGCGGTCGCACCGGCATGGGCTTCGGGGTCGAGTCCGACCGAGACGAATGACAGCAGCAATCGCATGAAAAGCCGGGATGTCGCAGCAAAGTCCGGCCATAGCGGGCTTTTGCGCGCGACGTCGGCGCCTGCCTTTTCGAGGCCGTTCGCCAGCCGCTCAATCGCTGCGCCTACCACCGTGTCTGTCGGCATCAGCGGGTCGCTGTCGATCACAAGCACACGGAAGTCCTTCAGCGAATGATGTCGCGCCGCCGGCAGCGATAATTGATAAGCCTTGCCGGCTTCCAGCGGATCGGGCCCGGCGATGACGTCGAGCAGAAGCGAAAGGTCGGCCGCGCTGCGCGCCATCGGACCGATGACGATGAGGTCGCGCTCGAGCGGCAGCGGCGGCAATGACGGCGGCAAGTGTCCGCGTGTGGGCACGAGTGACAGGGTCGGCTTGTGCGCGAAGATGCCGCAATAGCAGGCCGGAACGCGCAACGATCCCGCCAAATCAGAACCGAGCGATAGTGGGCCATAGCCAGCCGCGAGCGCCGCCGCCGATCCACCCGAAGACCCGCCGGGCGTGCGGGTGAGATCGTAAGGGTTGTTGGTCGTGCCGTAGATGTCGTTGTAACTCTGGGTATCGCCGAGCCCAAGCGGCACATTGGTCTTGCCGAGGATGACGGCACCGGCGTTTTTGATGCGCGTGATCGCGAGCGCGTCTTCCTTCGGATGATAATCCTTTTGCGCCGGAATACCCCAGGTCGTCGGTAGTCCAGCGACGTTGTAGGATTCCTTCACCGTGAGGGGAATACCGAGCAGCGGCTTCGTTTCGCCGCGCCCGCGCGTCGTGTCGGCGGCGCGGGCGGCCTCAAGCGCGCGCTCGGAATCGCGGACGCAGACCGCGTTGATTTTGCCGTCATGGCGTTCGATGCGGGCGATCGCGTGTTCCGCCAACTCGACGGCGGAGACCCGTTTTCGTGCGAGTGCATCCGACAATTCGGTTGCTGTCGCAAAACTCCACGGCGATGTCGTCACGCTTTTCTCCCCGTCTGCATTCGCTTGCACCGGAATATTGCGGGGATAAGATGACGGCCGCTAGGCCGGCGTTGTTATCGTCAATGTTTTCTAGGCCGCGCCGATCAGAATACCGACGCCAAGCACGATGACGCCGCCCAACACGATCTGGAACACGGCCTGGAGAAACGGCGTGTCCATGTAGCGCGCGCGGATATAGGCAATCGCCCAAAGTTCGAAGAAGACCACGACGCCAGCAATCGCAGTCGCGATCCAGAAGGCATTGGCCCAGCGGTCAGGCACGAGATAGGGCATGGAGTGGCCGAGGCCTCCGAGTGCCGTCATGATGCCGCTCGCTGCGCCGCGCAGCCATGGCGAGCCGCGGCCGGTCAGCGAGCCGTCATCCGACAAGGCTTCCGCAAAACCCATGCTGATGCCGGCGCCGATCGAGGCGGCGAGGCCGACCAGAAAAGTCTGCCAGTTCTGGTGCGTGGCGAACGCGGCGGCAAACAGCGGCGCCAGCGTCGATACCGATCCATCCATCAATCCGGCGAGGCCCGGCTGCACATATTGCAGCACGAATACGCGGCGGCGCGTCTTGTCTTCGTCCGCGCGTACATCGGGGGTGAGGATTTCGTCGGTCAATTTGGCGGCGATGTGCTCGTGGCCTTTTTCTGCCTCCGCGAGATCGGCGAGCAGCCGGCGGACGCCGACATCCTGGGTCTGCTCGGCGGCCTTGATGTAAAATCGCTCGGCCTCGAACTCCATTGTCGCGACTTCCTTGCGGATGGCGTCGAGCGAGAGATTCTTGGTCAGCCAGATCGGGCGGCGGCGCAAAAAACCTTTGACGTTGTCGCGGCGGATCGGCGGCAGATTCGCACCAAAACGCTTCTCATACATTTCCAGCAGCATGTGGCGATGGCCTTTTTCCTCCTCCGCCATTTGCTCAAACAGCTTGGCCGATTCCGGATAACGCTCCACGAGGTCTTCCGCGAAAGACATGTAGATGCGGCTGTCCTCCTCTTCGGAGGCGATCGCCACCGCCAGCACTTCCCGCTCGGTCAAATCGGCAAACTTCTTCACGGCGTGGCCTTTGTACAGTTTAGAATTGTTCTAAACTTATAACAGCTGGCCGTCCAAGGTCAAACCTGCAGTTCCCTGTCGCTTCCTGCCTGATGGGAACCCTTCGGGTTCCCGCCCGTTCGACTTTTCGACACTTTGCAAGGGAGCGTCATGCGAAAGGTCAAATATCGACTCAATGATCCGCGGCTTGCGCCGCGACGGACCAAGCTCGAGATCCCCGGGTGGGCCGGGAAGCGGGAGCCCCGTGCCGACGGTTCACGCGAACAGGTGTGGCACTGCGTTCCGTTTTCGGAAGGCGCCCAATACGGGATTGAACTCTTCTATCCCTATGACAATGAACTGCATGTCAGCACCAGGGACGGGCACCTCGTTCTGGAGAGCGATTGGGGTGATCCGCCCGACAGTGGTCTGCAATGGCCGCCATTCCGGAATTTTGGCGACACGTTCTACACCTACCAGATCCTGCTCGATCTGAAGGTCGAGAAGGGCATGGCGATCAGGACCGAACCGCATCCGCGCTTCTACACCGACGCCAGCGACACCGTACCGATTGCGGTCCCGGCCCTGGTGCGGAACTGGTGGCCGATGATGTTTTTCTGCGTCTTCAAGGCGCCGGCCGAGGGACGTACACATATCTTCAGGCCGAAAGAGCCATTTGCGCAGATCATCGTGATTCCGGAAGAGGCCGATTTCGAGCTCGAGCCCATGAGTTCGGAGGAATTTGCCGAGCGCGAACTTCAGGCGCGCCGCATTTACAATAATCGACCGAATCTTTCGGCCGGAACTGAATGGACCTCTTCGACGGAAACCGTATTTGACGGGACTTACCGGCACCTGCACCGGGCCGCGAAAGAGAAAACCCGTCAAGCCTAGCCAGGAAGAGACGCAAAAAAACAGGACCTTGAGAGGTCCTGTTGATCGGGCGGTCCGTTCACCGCCAATGGTGGTGGTGGTGATGATGGTGATGTCGCCGCCGCCAGTGGTGGTGATGGTGGTGATGATGGTAAGCAAGCTGAACGTTATTTTCCGTAGCGGGCTTTTCGTCCATCGCGTTCAGAACCGCCGTCGCGTTGGGAATTGGTTCAAGCAGTTCGGCAAAAGAGTTCGCCTTCAAAGCATCGTTGGTGTCCGGCGTTGGGGCAGCCTGGGCCACGCCGAGCGTTGCCACTGCGCCCAATAGCCCGGTGATCGTTTTATGCATAATTCCTCCTTCAACTTCCTGCGTCGGGTCGGAAAACCCGTCGGGCGGCAACGCCAGCATTTTAGAATGGTTCCCGAGAGCCGTGCTGGCACCGGGGCTAAAATGATCGGCTAACTGCCTAAGGGCCGGCCGCGCTGAGAAATTGCAGCAGCAGGCGGCTGACCTCGCCGGGCTGTTCCTGTTGCACCCAGTGTCCGGCGCCCTCGACCAGATGAACGTCGAGCATGCGCGTGCAGGCGCTTTTTTGCATCGTCTCGAAAACGCCCGGCCGCTGATGGGTGCCCCAGTCCTGTTTGCCCGAGATGAAGCAGGAGGGCACGTCGATGCTTCTACCCGACCAGGTTTCAAGCTCGGTGGTGAAGGCACCCGACGTGCCGCAGCGATACCATTGCAGGCCGCCTTGGAATCCGGTCCGCTGATATTCGGCGCTGTACACGGCCAACTCATGATCGGGAAGCCACGTATTGGCGGCGATCGCTTCCCTCGATGGCATTTCTTCCGCGACCGTCTCGGGCATGGTTTTCGCGAAATCCATCACATAGTAGGTCGGCAGCTTGGCAAGCTCGCCCGCCGACCAGGATTTCAGCGGATAAGGCTGGTTGTCTTTCCAGTCCGCGCTTTTGTGATGGTAGTAGGCGCGGAGAAAATCATGCATGCCCTGTGGCGTGTGCGACAAATCGTTGTCGGCTTCGCGTGTCGAATAATACCAGTGATAATGCTTGCGCGGCCGTGGCAACGCGGCCAACTCGCGATGCACCGGGTCTTCACGCTTCGGCTCTGGCGGCGTGTCGGCCGTGTTCAGTGCGATTTGCGGCGGTCCTGCGAACGGCGCGCTCATCAAGACGACCGATCGAAATACGTCGGGCCGGATCACGCCGCACCATGCCGCGACCGAACTGCCGAAATCGTGCCCGACGACGGCCGCGACCGATCGATGGCCGAACGCTGTGACGACCCCGAGCGCGTCGCGCACCAGGTTCGTCAGCCGGAACGGCGCGAGGTCGCCGTCGAAGTTCGTGTCCCATCCGTTGGTGCGGCCATAGCCGCGCTGATCCGGCGCCAACACATGGTAGCCGGCGTCCGCCAGCGCCGGCATGACTTTGCGCCAGCTGAAGGCCAGTTCCGGAAAGCCATGCAGCAGCAAAACGCAAGGCCGGCCTTGAGTCTCAAAGCCCGATTCCAGCACGTGCACGGTGAGGCCGTTGATGCCGTCGATGCTGCGGGAGCGAATCGAAGAAGGCAGCGGAATGGGCGGATGATTCATGTCCATGCGGTCTCCGCGTCACGATCGGGCTTTGCCGCCCAAGGAGCGGCATCGCTCCAGCTTGCCTGTGCCGGCCCACCACGTCTAGCTTGAGCGCAAGGCTGAAGAAAGGATGCCACATGCGATTGGAAGACGAGAAGCGGATCGGCGTGCTGGAAGAGCTGCTCGGGGAACGCTTTTCCTGCCGCGCATTCAAGCCCGATCCCGTGCCGCGCCCGGTCATCGAGCGAATCCTCGAAGCGGCGCAACGCACCGCGTCCTGGTGCAACAGCCAGCCCTGGCAGATCGTGATCGCCAGCGGCGAAGCACGCGAGAAATTCCGCAAAGAGATTTATGCGGCGGCAAGCTCCGGCATGGACGACGGCGACTTTCCCTTCCCGCGGGAATATCGCGGCGTCTATCTCGAACGGCGACGGGAAAGCGGCTTTCAGTTGTACAACACGCTTGGCATTCAACGCGGCGACAGAGCTGCCTATGCGAAACAGTCGCTGGAGAATTTCAACTTCTTTGGCGCGCCGCATGTCGCCATCATCCACACCGACGAGGCGCTCGGCGTCTATGGCGCGATCGATTGCGGTGCTTATGTCAGCAACTTCATGCTGGCGGCCCAGGCGCTCGGTCTCGGCACGATTCCGCAGGCAGCACTGGCGCATCAGTCAGGTTTGATCCGGCGCCATTTCAAGCTCGGCGACACTAGGCGCGTGGTATGCGGAATATCGTTTGGTTATGCAGATCGCGATCACCGCATCAACAGCTATCGCACCTCGCGGGCGAGTCTGGCAGAGGCGGCAAGTTTTGTGGATGATTGAAGGGACTCGTCATGCCCGGCCTTGTGCCGGCATCCACGTCTTACGCGTCCTTCAATGACGTAGATGGCCGGCACGAGCCCGGCCATGACGAAGAATGCGCACCGAGACAAGATAGGAGTTTCATCAAAACCTTGGCGGGCGTTTCTCGGCAAAGGCCTTGATGCCTTCCTTGATCTCCTCGCCGCGCATGCTGTCGCGGTGCCGGCTGTCGGCGGCCTCTTCATCAAGTTTGCCGCGCGCGATCTCGTGGATGGTGCGCTTCATGCCGCGCATCGCGACCGGTGCGTTTCCAGCGAGGACGCCGGCCAGCCTGTCGACCTCTTCGTCCAGCGCTTCGGCCGGAACCATCGACGTCAGATAGCCGATCCGCAGCATTTCCGACGCGCCGATTTTCTCGGCGGTCAAAAACAACCGCTTGGCGTTGTCGAGCCCGAGCCGTGCCACGTAACGCGCAATGCCGCTCTTATAGTAGTGCAAGCCGAGCCGGGCGGCCGGCATGAACATTTCGCAAGCGTCGACGCCGATGCGGAAATCGCAGGCGAGCGCCAGATCGGTCGAACCGCCATAGACCCCGCCATTGAGCCGGCAGATCGTGGGAACGCCGATATCTTCGAGCCGGTTGACGACCGCCTCGAAGGCTGAGCCGGCGCTTTTCTGTTCGACCTCGCTGGTGGCGCGCTCGGCTACGGAATTGAGGTCATAGCCCGCGCTGAAGGCGCGGCCGGTGCCGGTGAGAACCAGAACACGGACCGCGGAATCCGTTTCGATCTCCGCAAACAGCTTCATCAGCACGTCGAGATCGTCGGCCTGCAATCGATTGAGATGTCTGGGCCGGTTCAAGCGAATGGTGGCGCGTGCGCCCTGGCGTTCCAGCACCGGCGGGCTTGCGTCGGTTTCCGACATTCTTTTTCTCCGTTATTTTGTTACTTATTCTCCAGCACGCGCCGCTTGGCCTCGGCATCGATGGTCTCGGCGATATCGGGGTGGCGCGCCATCAGCAGCCGAAAGTCCACGAGATCGAGCACCAGCAATTGCGACACCCGCGTCGTGGTGATGTTGGCTGAGCGTAGACTATTGCCGAGCAGCGCCATTTCGCCAAAGAAGGCGCCTTCGCCAAGTGCCACTTTCTTGCCCGGCAAATCGACCTCGACCTCGCCGCTGGCGATGAAATACATGCAGTCGCCGGACTGGCCCTGGCGAATGATGGTGGTGCGTGCCGGAAGGTCGATGGTCCGCAGCATCTGCGTGACGTCGGCGATCGCAGCGGAGCCAAGCGAGGCAAAGAACGGCACCTTGCTGACATATTCCCAGGTTCGCAGGAAATTATCGCGGCGGGTTTCGGCGGCGAATCCAGTGGCGAGGATACCGGTCCACAGGCCGAATACGCCAAGGCCGCAGATCATGACACCGGCCGCGATGATGCGGCCGAGCGGGGTGATCGGCACCACATCGCCATATCCGGTCGTGGTGAGGGTAGCGACCGCCCACCACAAGGCGGCCGGAACGCTGCCGAACGCCATCGGCTGGACATCGTGCTCGAGATAGAATTCCGCAATCGACGCCATGAAGAGAACCACCAGGAAGATCACGAGCACGCTCAACAGCGGTCCGGATTCCTGCACCAGAACCCGGCGCAATTGCCGCAGGCCGCGAATGCCGGGCACGACCTTGAGGACCCAGAACATGCCGAGCAGCCAGGACGATTTGGGGTTGCTCCCTGTCGCCAGCGCGACGGGCACTGCAAGCGCGGAGATCGCATCGACGATGCCCCGGAAGGAAAACAAATAGGCCGACCGGTGGCCGGTACGGGCTGCGTAGCGCAGCCTGATCACCCATTCGAAGACAAAATAGGCGAGACACGCCCACAGCAGCGCGTCGACGCCGGCGTGCAGGGCCGAGTAGGCCGGCTCGACCGTCAGCAGTACCATCATCGCAACGCCGCAGGTGACGGCGACATAGGCCGCCTTGGTCATGTTGCGGCCGGTCGTCGCGGTCACGAACTTCTCTAGACGTGCGGGAAAAGGCGATGTGGACATGGGGCGCCGATGTGTCCTTAAGCGCTTTGCGCGGTCTTGACGATCACGACATTGTCGTCGTGGCCGCCCTGCCGCTTCAGGCTCTCGCGCCGCATGCCGATCTCGTCGCGCACGAATTCGTATCCGAGCTTGAACGTGTCGAGTCCATCGCTGGAAATGGTGCCGTCGCGCAGTCCGATCACCGCGCCGCGCAGCACGCTTTCGAGTTCGTCTTGAACGCTGTCGAGCGCTTCCATCGTCTGGGCATGCGCGACCCGCTCGCCGATGTCGAGAATGGCGGTTGCGAGTTCGCTGGCTTTCTCCGGCGCCACCCGCGTCACCTTGGTATAAAGCGCGACAAACAGCGAGCCGATGATGCTGAGCACGGCCGCACCGAAATAGCCAAGGTCGCTATAACGTTCCAGGAACGATTTGGCGGTGTCGTTGATATATTCGGTGACGCCCTGATGGGCGGCAACGAAGGCGGTCTTGTCGACCTCGGCCGGTTCGATCTTGGAGGCGAAGCCGTCGTCGAGCGCAAGCTCTGCCTTGTTCTCATAGATGGTGCGCGCCAGTTCGCCCGCGGTGTTGGCCGAAATCGCGGCCTGGCCGACCAAGAGCCATTGCAGCCCTACCGTATCCAGGTCGTCGTCGGGAATTTGCGGCGTCGAGGACAACAGTCCGGTGGCCAGCGTTTCCTCCGAAATTCCGGGGTAGCGGCGGCTCAGGGCCTTCGATTCGTCGATCGCATTGATCGTGAAGGGCGTGCGTTTGGCGATCTGCTCGAAGCTCTTGTCCTTTACGATCGCGGAGGCATGGTCGACGGCAATGACGGCGCCATAGCCGCCGGATGCGAATAGTCTGTCGAGCGTCGAATTCGGCGGCGCCAGTTGCAGCCGCCAACTGGCATCTGCTCCTTCAGGTACGTCGAGAACATTGCGGATGAAAGCAACGTTGCTGTTGCCGCTTGTCAGCAGCGCGATCTTCTTTTTCTTCAATTCTGCCAGCGATTTGATTTTCTTGTCGCCGGGGCTGATCAGAATCAGCACGTCGTGTTCGAGGATCGCGATCGAGCGGGCGCGGGGCGGGATTTTCGCATCGGTTCGCAGCACGGCGAGGTCAGCCAGTTTGCGGTCGAACTGGGCAAGCGCCCTGGCATTGTCGGCGTTGCGAATGATCTTGATCCGGAGCCGCGAGGAGGTCGCCTTGAGCATGGCGGCAAGCCTGGCGGCAAAACGGGCCTCAAGCCCGTTGGTCTCGCCGACGGCGAAGGTCAACGTTTCGGAATTCCTGAGCCAGACACGGCCGCCCCATACGGTTGCAACCGTCAAGAGCAATGTCAGCGCCGCAAACAGGACCACTTGTTTGCGGTTGCTGTTGAGAAGCGGTCGGCGCGAACGTCGCGTGTCGGATGATGGCGTTGGGACTTCAGCACTCATGGCCCATATCCGCAACTCAAAGGGCGCCGAAATCGCGCCCATGCTGTCCTAAATACCTAAAAAAGAACGATAATTTTATAAGTTGCCATGATATCCGCATGACGACGAATTGCAAACCAACCGCCTTCAGTAACCTTACTCCTGGTGCGGTCCGGGGTCGGTTTACGCGTCTGTCAACTCCAGGAATGTGCCGTTCGGTCACACCCTGCGTTTTTCCAGGATGCTGGTGGTGCATTCCGGACTAGGAGATGCCATAAAAACGGGAACCGTGACCCGATTTGTCGGGGGCTGAGAAGAAGTCGCATTGAAGCTCCGCAAGTTTTTACCCAGTCATTCACGCCCGAGGGCTTCAGATTGTCGTTTCCCCCCATGTCCGCGTCAGTACCTCTCGGCGCGTTGATCGGATGGATGGTGCTCCTGACCGTCAAGCACGTCATCGCCGATTTCGTGCTGCAAACGTCATGGATGGCGATCGGCAAGGATCAGAGAACCGGCTGGTTTCTTCCGCTGCTCGCCCATTGCGGCGTGCATTTCGCGGTCGCACTTGTGTTTATCCTGATCGTCGCGCCCCGGTTCTGGTTCTTGGCCGTGATCGATTTTGTCATTCATTTCACGGTCGATCGTTGCAAGGGGCTGGTGTCGTCGCGACTGGGCGTGACACAGGAAAACCACCATCCGTGGTTCTGGACGTTGATCGGCGTGGACCAGGCGCTGCACCACCTCACCGACTTCGGCCTGTCGATCTTCATGGCCGCGAACTGATTCGGTCGAATGCGGTTCCGATGAAGCCCTTTCGATCAAGTCTCCCGTGACACTACTGGGGGCCGTGGTTAACCTTTCGTTAGAGAGTCGCATTGCATCCTCCACATCAGGGGATATGCAGATGTTTTCAAGCCGCGATGCCTTCGAGAACGATTTTTGCCCGGTCCAGGACGACCTGCTCGGTGAAATGTATCGTGCCAGCGAACACGGCCTGCCGCAGTTGGTAGCAAGCGTTTCGCCCGATGTTCGGGCCATGCTGGCGCTGTTCTGCTATCGCCGGAGCCACCTTTATTCGCTGGCGCTGACGATTGCGGCAAGCTGCAGCGAGCAGGACCTGGTCCAGGTCGGCGGTCGCGTCGGCTCGACGCTTTACGGACTGTCGCGCGAACCGGCGGCGCGGACGTCGTCGGTGTCTGTTGGCGGCCGCAAACCAATCACGCTCTCCACCAAACCGCTCTCGACGGTAGCGCCGATCGAGGACGAACTCGACGACGAGGATTTTGCCGAGTTCGCCAAGGCTGTCACGGCATAAAAGGCCGTTACGGCTTAACCTTCGCTTTTTCATTCCAGGGCAAGGGACGCCAACGCCGGCAGTCCCCATTTGCTGCGCGCCAGAGCGCATTCGGCGTCGCCGGGCATGCAGGTGCGGCACACTTCGGGCCGCACGGCATAGATCACGCAAGAGGTTTCAACCCCGACCCGCCCCGCCAGCGCCGAACAACGGTTGTCGTCGCAGCGCATGCCGGATTGTCTCTCGTTGACGAACTTTGCCGGAATGAGGTCGAGCGCCGCGTCGTCTTCGGTCGAAAAGCGTGGCCAGTTCTGCGAATAGGCGCAGCAGGCGCCGCACGACTGGCACGGGCTTTCGGAATTCGCAGATGGCTTGCCGGTTTCCATATTCAGATATCGCTCGGGGCTTCCCAGACCAGGCTGCGCCGCCATTTCGCCCGTAATAAGTCGCGCCGCTCGGGGTATTTTTCCTCGAGATAGACCGCATCGATGACGCGGTCGGTGCGAAAGCTGCGGAAGTCCCGGCGCAATTCGCACCATGCGGCGAGGAGTCGCACCGCCTCCAGATAGCCGATGGCGATCGGCCAGATCGTGCGCTCGCTGTCGCGCCCGTGCTCGTCCCGATAGCGCAGCGCGATCTTTCGTCCCTCGTGGATTTGCGTCCGTGTTCGCCCCATATCGATGCAGTCGGGCTCCTTGCGCCATCCCGGACGGGCGCGGCTCGCCGGTTCGAGCACGAACGGCCGCAACCGCTCCGGCACGGTCTCGGCGATTTTCGCAATCAAGTCGGCCGCGGCGCGTGACAACGCTTCGTCGGCATGGCCGGCGACCCATTGCGCGCCAAGCACCGCAGCCTCGATCTCGTCGGGTGTCAGCATCAAGGGCGGCAGGTCGAAGCCCTTTTCGAGGATATAGCCCACGCCAGCCTCGCCGCGGATCGGTACCCGTTGCTCCATCAAGGTTGTGATATCGCGATAGATCGTGCGCTTGGAGGTTTCCAGTTCGGCCGCGATTGCATCCGCGGTCATCGGCTTGCGGGTGCGTCGGAGCACCTGGATGATCTGGAACAGACGATCGGCACGTCGCATCGGAGGTCTCGTATCTTTTTCCGACAGTGTCATTCGATGCTGACACCACGTTGGCAGCAGCTGGCAAGTATACCGGGGGCAAGACTCAAATCGAGAGGGGTTGTCCCATGATCATACTCTACGGCCTGGATCTCTGGGCGATACTGGCGCCGCTGCTGACACCACGGTGGCAGCAGGCCACGGCTAGTCTGACGCGGTTTCTCAGGAGAATGGGAGTGCTCCAGTGATTACGCTCTATGGCTTTGGCCCCGGCTTCGGCCTGCCGGAAATCAGCCCCTTCGTGACCAAAACCGAGGTCCAGCTCAAGATGGCGGGCCTCGCCTACGTCAAGGAAAAGGCCAGGCCGACGGCATCGCCGAAGGGGCAGTTGCCCTACATCCAGGACGATGCCGAGGCGATCGCCGATTCGACGTTCATCCGCGCGCATCTCGAGGGCAAATATGGCTTCGATTTCGACGCGCCGCTTAATCTGCAGCAGCGGGCGCAGGCCTGGGCGTTCGAACGCATGATCGAACATCATATGTACTGGGCGCTGGTCGGTGCACGCTGGGTCAATCCGGAAAATTTCGCCAAAGGGCCGGCGCACTTCTTTGACGGCGCGCCGGCGCATATGCGCGAAAAGCTGCGCGAAGATGCGCAATTCCGCGTTGCCGAGAATTATCTGATCAGCGGTCTCGGCCGGCATGCGCCGGATGAGGATGTCGATCTCGCCGTGCGCTCGCTGCTCGCGTTGTCGCTGCAGCTTGGCGACAAGTCATATCTGACGGGCGAAACCCCCTGCGGCGCGGATGCGACCGCGTTTGGCATGTTGGCCGGAATTCTAACGCCGTTCTTTATCTCGTCGTTGCGCGAGCGAGCCCAACAATTCGATAACCTGGTCGCTTACGTCGACCGGATGATGGGACGATATTATCCGGAATTCGCCTGGGCCCCGCTCCGCGAGGCGGCCTAAGATGTGGCCTCGCCGCTCGCTCCCTTGAGCGCGGCGAGTTCCGCCTCAAGCTCCGCGATGTGCGTATCGCGCGAGGCAAGTGCCGCGGCAACGTCAGCCGCATCGAATTTCTGCGGAATGTGCTGCGGGCAATTGGTATCCCAGGCGGAGATCCGAAACAGGATCGCCTGCTCGGGGCGCGCCCGATAACCTCCAGGCATCAACGATTTTAGAAGCGCGGGATCGTCTTCGACGATTCGCGCTTCGCCCCACAGCTTGACCCTGCGGCGGTGGGCATAATCCATCACGAAAATATAGGCCTTGGGATTTTCGGATAAATTCCCTTGCGTGATGAATTGCTGGTTTCCCTTGTAGTCGGCAAAGGCGAGCGTGTTCTTGTCGAGAATCCGGATAAAGCCCTTCGGCCCTCCGCGATGCTGGATATAGGGCTGACCATCGGCGGACGCGGTTGCAAGATAGAAGCTATTGGCCTCGGCCAGGAACGCCGCGAGGTTTTCATCGACCTCGGTGCGCCAGCCGCCGCGTTCCTCGACATGGGCATAGGCCTCGCGCGATCCCTTGCGTGTCTGGATCGCCTTGACGGCGGGAGTGAACCCGACATCGCTGGAATAAAGATGGGTTTCTGACATCGGAAATCTCCGGAGATAGTGATCGTTCTTCGACGTAGAAATGGTCCCCATCCCCTTCTAAAACAATCACCGCGGTTGACAGCAGATCATTGCAATATATGAAATAATGCAATGGATCGGCTCGACGCGATGCAGGCTTTTGTGACGGTTGCGGATCTCAAGGGGTTCGCCCCGGCCGCGCGCAAGCTTGGCCTGTCGCCCTCCGGGGTCACGCGGCTGATTGCGGGGCTGGAGAATCATCTCAGCACGCGTTTGTTGCAGCGGACCACGCGGTCGGTGACGCTCACCGATGCGGGCGCGCGCTATCTCGAACGTGCTAGGCGAATTCTCGCCGATGTCGAGGAAGCCGAGATCGCGGCCGAAAGCGAACGCGCCCGCCCGAGCGGGCGGCTCGTGATCTCCGCGCCGGTCGGCTTCGGGCGTCTTCACGTCAGCCCCGTGCTGACGGCCTATCTCAAGCGCTACCGCGAGGTGTCCGCCGAATTGAGGTTGGAGGATCGTATGATCAATCTGGTCGAGGAGGGCATCGATCTCGCGGTCCGGATCGGCCATCTGGCCGATTCTTCGCTGGTGGCGCGCCATGTCGGCGAGATGCGGCGGATCACGGTGGCCTCGCCTGGATATCTGAGGGCCCGCGGCGAGCCGAAGAGGCCTCAGGACATCGCCGCGCACGATACCATTCAGTTCGGCGGCGCGGCGGGCTCGGATGAATGGCGATTCGTCGAAGGCGGAAACGAAGTCCGCCTGGACCATTCACCGCGCTTGTCGACCAATTCGGCAGACGCCGCGATCCGGTATGCGGAGGCGGGCGGCGGCTTGACGCGGGTGCTGGCCTATCAGGCTGCGGAAGCGATCAAGCGCGGCCGCCTCAAAGCCGTGTTGACAAAATTCGAGCAGCCGGCGCTGCCGATCCATATGATCTACCCGACCTCGCGGTTGCTGTCGGCGAAGGTGCGCACCTTCATCGATCTCGTGGTCGAAATCAGCGACTGGCACTTTGGTTAGGCTAGTTCTTTCTTCACTACGCGGAACGTTCCGTTGGCGCGGGCAATTACGGCGTCATCGGTGGTGACGCGGCACTGCGCAAAACAAAGCGTGCCACCGGTCTTGATCACCTCGCTCTCGAACAGGAGCCACTGACCGATTTGGGCGCTGCTGATGAAATCGATCGACATGCTGACCGTCACCAGCGAGTGAGCGCCGCGCATCTTGTGGCCGCAACTATGGCCCATGGCTTTATCGGTGAGCGCCGCAATCAACCCACCATGGCCGAAGCCGCGCGCGTTGGTGTGCGCCGTGGCCAGTCGAAGTCCCAGGATGATCGCGTCAGGCGTTTGCTTCGAATAGATCGGCTCCCAAGGATCGGTGAGGGGGCTACGCCGGGTTTGGCGTTCGAAACCTTCGGGAATATCGGACGCCATCATGGATGACCCTCACTCTGAGTGAGCGGCCATTGAAGACAAGAGAAGAACGAAAATCACCGCCTACAAAGTTTAAAACGGAAAACTAATACGGCAGGCCGACGTAGTTTTCAGCCAGCGACGCGGCGGCCGCCGCCGAATTCACGACATAATCGAGTTCGGCGAGCTGAATCCGGGCGCCAAAGGTGCCGGTGTCCGGGAACTGGTGCAGCATGGACGTCATCCACCAAGAGAAGCGCACGGCTTTCCAGACGCGCGACAGCGCTTTGGCGGAATAGGCGTCGATTCCGGCGGTGGATTTCTCGTCGTAATATTCGCGGAACGCCTGCGCCAGGTAATGCGCATCGCTGGCCGCGAGATTGAGCCCCTTGGCGCCCGTCGGCGGCACGATGTGGGCGGCATCGCCGGCAAGAAACATGCGTCCGAACCGCATCGGCTCGGCGACAAAACTGCGCAAGGGCGCGATACTCTTTTCGATCGAGGGGCCGATAATGAGTTCATCGGCGGCTTTTTGGTCGAGGCGCCGCTTCAACTCGTCCCAAAACCGGTCGTCCGGCCACTGGTCGACGTGATCCTCGAGCGGACATTGCACGTAATAGCGGCTGCGCTTGGTCGAACGCATGGTGCACAGCGCGAATCCTCGCGCGTGATTGGAATAGATCAGCTCATGGCTGACCGGCGGGGTTTCCGAGAGGATGCCGAGCCAGCCGAACGGATAAATCCGCTCATAAGTCGCGATCGCGGTTGGTTCGACGCTGGCGCGGCTGACGCCGTGAAAGCCGTCGCATCCAGCGATGAAGTCGCACGTCATCTCGTGGGTGATGCCGTCCTTGACATAGGAGACGCGGGGATGGTCGGTGTCGAAATCGATCGGCTTGACGTGTTCAGCCTCGTAAATGCTGGTGAGCCCGGCGGCGCGCCGGGCGTTCATCAGATCGAGGGTCACCTCGGTCTGGCCGTAGATCATCACCGTTTTTCCGCTGGGCCGATGCAGATCGATCCGGTGGCGCTCTCCGCCAAAGGCAAGCTCGATGCCTTCATGGACCAGGCCTTCGCGGTGCGCGCGCTCGCCGGCGCCGACCTCATCGAGCAGTGCGACGGTGCCCCCCTCCAGAAGGCCGGCCCGGATGCGGCCAAGCACATAGTCCGGCGTGTGACGTTCCAGAATGACGTTGTCGATGCCGCAGGTGTGCAGCAACTGACCAAGCAAAAGGCCGGCAGGCCCGGCGCCGATGATGGCTATTTTCGTCCGCAACGCGCGTTCTCCCCGATGGCGTCAGCCTGCGATCCGCAATCGTCATATGCAAGCGCCAAAACTGATTATAACGTATAACGGTCTGCCAAGGCACGCTGGAAGGCACGCTCGACGTGTGGCCCCAGGCAATCCGCGCGCCTTGAAAGCCAATTGCGCTGTATATAACATGTTAAATAAAGACGGCTGAGCCAAGCCCGCGTTCGTCCCGGGGAGGGAGACCAATGAGAAAAGCCCTGCTGGCCTTGCTGCTGGCCGTCAGCACGACTGCCGCTTTCGCGCAGGAAAAAACCTTCGAGTTGAAGCTATCGCATTGGGTGCCGGCATCGCATCCCTTGCAAAAGGCGCTGGAAGATTGGGGCGCCGCGGTCGAGAAGGCCTCTAGCGGCACGATCAAGTCCCGCGTCTATCCGGCACAGCAGCTCGGCAAGGCGTTCGATCATTACGACATGGCGCGCGACGGCATCGCCGACGTCACCTACGTCAATCCCGGCTATCAGCCCGGGCGCTTCCCGGTCATCGGCGCCGGGGAATTGCCGTTCCTGATGTCGGACGCCAAGGGCGGCTCGATGGGGCTGGACGCCTGGTACCGCAAATATGCCGACAAGGAGATGAAGGACGTCAAATTCTGTCTCGCCTTCATCCATTCTCCGTCTTCATTTCATTCCCGCACCAAGAAGATCGTCGTGCCCGACGACATCAAGGGCATGAAGATTCGCCCCGCCGACGCGACGATCGCGAATTTCGTGACGCTGCTTGGCGGCACCAATGTGCAATCCTCCGCGCCGGAAGTCCGCGACATCATCGAGCGCGGCGTGGCGGATGCCGTCACCTTCCCATGGGGATCGCTGGTCTTGTTCGGCATCGACAAAGTGACGAAATTCCAGATGGACGCGCCGCTTTACGTCACGACCTTCGTCTTTGTCATCAATAAGGACAAATACAACGACATGTCGGAGCGCCAGAAAAAGGCGATCGACGACAACTGCAACACCGAGGCTGCCGGGCGCGTCGGCGAGCTCTGGGGCAAGTTCGAAGACTCTGGCCTCGACAAGGTGAAGGCGGAAGCGGGCCAAGACGTCTACCAGCTGACGGCGGAACAGACCGCGTTGTGGAAGAAAGCCTCCGAGCCACTGATCAAGACCTGGGGCGACGGGGTGCGCAAGGCGGGCGTCGATCCTGATGCCGCGCTCACTGAGTTGCGCGCTTCGCTCACCAAGTACAACGCCCTGACGCCGTAACGCATGATCCGGAAAAGTGTGTAGCGGTTTTCCCTCGCGACAAACGCGAAAGCGTTTGCGCGGAGACATGCGAAAAGGACAAGCTAAAGCGCGATGATGATGTCGTGTGAAAACCAGTGCGCTTTAGCGGCAAACCAACCCGAGCATTCTCGGAGCGATAGCTGATGCGCCATTTCATGGATCGCTTCATCGACACGATCGAGTGGATCGCGGCGGGCTTTGTCGGCATCGTCGCCGTCAATATTTTCGTCGCGGTGCTGTTGCGAAATATTTTCAGTTATTCGATTCCCGATTCCTTCGATATCGGCCGCATGCTGCTCGGCATTCTGATCTTCTGGGGTATTGCCGCGACCAGCTATCGCGGCACCCACATCACCGTCGATCTCATCTGGGGCAATGTCGGCCCGAAATACCAGCGCATGATCGACGTGTTCGCGACACTGGTACTTCTGTTCGTGGTGACGGTGCAGACCTGGACGCTGTTTGACAAGGTGCGCGGCACCTATCAGGACCATGTCACGACCTTCGACATGCACCTGCCCACCTGGCCGTTCTTCGCGGTCGCCTGGATCGGCGACGTCTCTGCCGTGCTTCTGATTGCAATCCGGACCTACCGGCTGATCTTCCATCCGGAAGACATGCACGACCCCCAGTTCAAGAGCACGGAGTGAGCGCGGCATGAGCACGGATGCCGTCGCCGTCCTCGGATTTGTCGCGTTGTTCGCGCTGATGTTGCTGCGCGTGCCGGTCGGCATGGCGATGGGCCTCGTCGGCGTCTCCGGCTTCGGCTATCTCGTCGGCTTCACGCCGGCGCTCAAGCTGGTCGGTCAAACCTCGATGCGCACGGTGACCGACTATACGTTCGGTGTGATTCCGATGTTCCTGTTGATGGGGACTTTCGTCAGTCATTCCGGCATGAGCCGTGACCTGTTCCGCGCCGCCAATGGTTTTGTTGGGCATTTGCGCGGCGGTCTCGGGATCGCGACGGTCGCGGCCTGCGGCGGCTTCGCCGCGATCTGCGGCTCGTCGGTTGCGACCGCCGCGACATTTTCCGCCGTGGCCTATCCGGAAATGCGCCGCTTCGGCTATCCGCAGTCTTTTGCGACCGGCGTGATTGCAGCCGGCGGCACCCTGGGTGCGATGCTGCCGCCGTCGACCGTGCTCGCGGTTTACGGCATCATCACCGAGCAGGACATCGGCAAACTGTTCATGGCCGGCATCATCCCCGGCCTGCTCGCGATGACGATGTATATGATGACGATTGCGCTGATCGGCTATTTGCGGCCGGGCTTCCTCCCCAAGGGCACGCAAACGTCATGGCGCGAGAGTTTTGCCACGCTTGGGGATATCTGGGCGCCGGTTCTGCTTTTCGTTTTCGTCATCGGCGGCCTTTACGGCCTGCCTTATCTGCCGCGCTTTACGCCGACCGAGGCCGGCGGCGTCGGTGCGACCGGCGCGTTTCTGATCGGCGTCTTCACCGGCCGGCTCGACAAGGAGAAAATCCTCGCCTCGCTATTGCAGGCGACGCGGACGGCGGCGGCCGTGTTCACGGTGCTGATCGGCGCCTTGATTTTCGGCTATTTCCTCACGGTGACGCAGACGCCGCAAAAGGTGACTGAATTCCTCACCGGGCTCGGTCTCGGCAGCTACGGCGTGCTCGCGGTGATCATGGTGATGTATCTGGTACTGGGCTGCCTGATGGACGCCATGGCGATGATCATCCTCACCGTACCGATCATCTTTCCGGTGGTCTCCCAACTCGGATTTGATCCGATCTGGTTCGGCGTCATCATCGTGATGACGGTCGAACTCGGCCTGATCCATCCGCCGGTCGGCATGAACGTCTTTGTCATCAAGAGCGTGGTCAAGGACGTCTCCTTCACCACGATCTTCAAGGGCGTTATTCCCTTTGTCGTTACCGATATCGTTCGCCTGATTATCCTGATCTCATTTCCGCTGCTGGCGACCTGGTTGCCGCAACACATGATGGCGCGTTGACAAGTCACGGAGTGATTCGATGGGGCCTCTCCTTGCGACCCGCTACGTCTTCACCATCACCGCTCACGTCGCCGGTATCGTGTCAGTCGGCGATATCGGCACCGGCGAGCGCCGTATCGTTCCGATCGTTGGCGGCGAGGTGAGGGGCCGCGACATCAGCGGGAAGGTCTGCGCCTTTGGGGCGGATTTCCAGATCGTGCGGCCGGATTCCTCGATCGAGCTCGAGGCGAAATACGCGGTTGAAACGGACGATGGCGCGGTGATCTATGTCGAGAACAGAGGCATCCGCCGGGGGCCGGCCGAACTCGTGCAAAGGCTCAACCGTGGCGATGCGGTCGATCCGGCGCTGCTCTATTTCCGCACCGTGCCGCGGTTTGAAACCGGAGCACCAAAATATCGCTGGCTGATGCAAAGCCTGTTCGTGGCATCCGCCGCCCGTCACACCGATCGTGTCGTGATCGACGTGCATCAGGTGTTGTGAGTCATGTCCTTTCTTATCCCTCCCCTTTGCGGGGTGGGGAATCTAGAAAAGCTATTGGACTTTTTCGTTTACACTCACTCACGCCCCCACCCGACCGTCGCTTCGCGACGGCCACCCTCCCCACGCGTTCCGCGGGGGAGGGATAAAGACCATCGCCATCGGCCTCGGAATTATTGACTCCAACCAAATTAGTTATAAAACATAACTAATCGGGAGGATGAGCACCGGACATGAGCGCGAAAGCCGACCTGTCCTTGCAAGCGAGCGGTGACCTGCCGTCATCGGGCGTCAGCTTGCCTCCGTTGCGTCCGATTTCGTTTAGCGATCCCAAAGTCACGATCGATCGCCGCGACGACGGCACCATCTATCTCATGCCGCAACAGGCGATCGTTGAATATCCAGCCCGGCTGACCGATTCCCTGCATCATTGGGCCGCCGTTGCGCCAGACCGCCTTTTCATGGCCGAGCGCGATCATCATGGCGGCTGGCGCAAGATCACGTACGCAGAACTTCTGAGCTCAAGCCATAGCATCGCGTCCGGCTTGCTGGCGCGCGACCTGTCGGCCGAGAGGCCGCTTCTGATTCTGTCCGGCAACTCGATCGACCATGCGCTGATGTCGTTCGGCGCCATGGTCGCGGGCGTGCCGTTTTGTCCGGTGTCGCCGGCCTATTCGTTGATCTCCAAAGACTACGGCAAGCTTTCATATCTAATGAAGCTCCTGACGCCGGGACTGGTCTTCGTCGAGGACGCGGATCAATTCGCAGCCGCCTTGCAAGCGAACGTTTCCGGAGACGTCGAAGTCGTGGCCTCCCGCGGCACGCTGTCCGGCCGCGCGGTCACGAAGTTTTCCGATTTGCTGATCAAACCGTTGCATTCCGATCTCGGCGATGCGTATCGGGCGACCGGTCCCGACACGATCGTCAAATTCCTGCTGACGTCGGGCTCGACCGGCAATCCCAAGGCCGTCATCAACACGCAGCGGATGCTTTGCGCCAATCAGGTCATGATCCGCGAGACCCTGGCTTTCCTGAAAGAGGAGCCGCCGGTCATCGTTGACTGGCTGCCGTGGAATCACACTTTTGGCGGCAACCACAATCTCGGGCTGGTGCTGTTCAACGGCGGCTCGATCTATCTCGATGCCGGGAAGCCGATGCCCGGCGGGATCGAGGCGACCGTGCGAAACTTGCGCGAGATTTCGCCGACGGTCTATTTCAATGTCCCGAAAGGTTACGAATCGTTGCTGCCTTATCTGCGCGACGACGCACAGTTGCGGCAAACCTTCTTCCGCCGCTTGCAGGCGATGTTTTTCTCGGGAGCGGCGATGTCGCCCTTCGTCTGGAATAGCCTCGACGAACTCTCGGTCTTGGAAACCGGCTTCCGCGTGCCGATGCTGACGGGGCTGGGCGCCACCGAGAGCGCGCCAATGAGCGTCTCAGTCAATCCGCGTACCAGCCGCTCCGGCCATATCGGGCTTCCGGTTGCCGGCAACGAAATCAAACTCGTGCCGGCCAACGGCAAGCACGAATTGCGCGTCAGGGGGCCCAATGTCACGCCGGGTTATTGGCGCCAACCCGATCTCACCCTGGCCGCCTTCGACGAGGAGGGATTTTACAAATTCGGCGATGCCGCCAAACCCGCGGTCGCGGGCGATCTTTCGGCCGGTCTCGACTTCGATGGCCGCATTGCCGAGGATTTCAAGTTGGCAAGTGGCACCTGGGTCAGCGTCGGTCCGCTGCGCGCCCGCTTCATCGCGGCGTGCGCGCCTCTGGTGCGCGACGTCGTGATCGCCGGCATCAACCGCGACGACGTCACCGCACTGGTCGTGCTCGATCTCGAAGGCTGCCGCCTGATCAACCCGGCGCTGCCTTCCAACGACGTCGCCGTCTGCGCGCAAGATACGGAAGTCCGCCGCGCCTTCCGGCAGCGATTTGCCGCATTTCATTCAGCCGCGACCGGCTCCTCGACGCGTGTTGCCCGCGCGCTTCTGCTCGATGCGCCGCTCTCGATCGATCGCGGCGAAGTCACCGACAAGGGATCGATCAACCAGCGCGCGGTGCTCGACCACCGCAGGGCCACGGTTGAAACGCTTTATTCGCCCACGCCGGACGCCGACGTGATATCGCCTTAAGCCGAGAAATATTTCAGGAGGAAGTCATGCAATTGAAAGGTCAGGCTGCGATTGTCACCGGCGGTGCGTCCGGTTTGGGCGCCGCCACTGCGCGGCGGCTCGCCAAGGACGGCGCCAAGGTCGCGGTGTGCGATCTCAATACCAAGTTGGCGGAAACAGTGGCGGCCGAGATCGGCGGCGTCGCCGTGACCTGCGACGTCTCAGATTCGGCGTCGGCGGAAGCCGCGCTTGCCGCAGCTGCCAAGGCCCATGGCCCGGCGCGGGTATTGATCAACTGTGCCGGCATCGGCGTCGCCAAGCGGGTGATCGGCCGCGAGGGGCCAATGCCGCTCGCCGATTTCGACCGCGTCATCAAGATCAACCTGATCGGCTCCTTCAACATGCTGAGGCTCGCGACTGCCGATATGTCGAAGCTCGAGCCGCTGTCGAATGGTGAACGCGGCGTGGTGATCTCCACCGCCTCGATCGCCGCCTATGACGGCCAGATCGGGCAGGCGGCCTATTCGGCCTCGAAAGGCGGCATTGTCGCGATGACGCTGCCGATCGCACGCGAATTCGCGCAGTTCGGTATTCGGGTTTTGGCGATTGCGCCGGGCCTGTTCCTGACACCGCTGCTCGCCAGCCTGCCGCAGGAAGCGCAGGATTCGCTCGCCGCCGCAATTCCGTTTCCGCGCCGCCTCGGCGATCCCACAGAATTTGCCTCGCTCGTGATGCAGATGATCGATAATCCTTATCTGAACGGCGAAGTGGTGCGGCTCGATGCTTCGCTGCGGATGGCGCCGAAGTAGGACCGATCGGAATGTTCGTTCATCGCAGGGATGTGCAAATCCAGTGGGGCGATTGCGACCCCGCCAATATCGTTTATTACCCGCGCTATTTCGAAATGTTCGATGACTCGACCTCGATCATGTTCGAGGCGGCCGGCTTCTCCAAGCAGGACATCGTCAGGAAATACGGCCTGGTCGGCATTCCCATGGTGGACACGCGGGCCAAATTCTATATCTCCTCGACCCATGGCGACTGGATCACGATCGAAAGCCGGGTCGATGGCTTCAAGCGGTCGAGCTTCGAGGTGACCCACAAGGTCTACAAGGGCGAGCGGCTTGCAATCGAGGCGTTCGAGACGCGGGTGCTGGTCGGGCATCACCCCGACGAACCCAGCCGTCTGAAGTCGGCTCCGGTGCCCGAGGAAATCGTTGCGAAATTCATGAAGTGATAACCGCTCGATAAGCGAGAGCGAAACAACGAGATAAAATGAGGGAGGAATTCATGAACAGGATGGTTCTCATTGCGGCCGCGCTCGCCGTCATCGCGTTGCCGGTGTCGCCGGCCGGTGCGCAGACAAGCGAAATCACGATTGGCATCTCGATTTCCACGACGGGGCCCGCCGCCGCGTTAGGGGTGCCCGAGCGCAATGCGCTCGAATTCGTGCCGAAGGAAATCGCAGGCATCCCGCTCAAGGTTATCGTGCTCGACGACGGCGGCGATCCGACCAATGCCACCACCAATGCGCGGCGCTTCGTCACGGAATCGAAGGCCGACGTCATTGTGGGGTCTTCGACCACGCCGCCGACGATTGCGATCTCCAATGTCGCCGCCGAGGCCGGCATTCCTCATATCGGTCTGGCGCCGTTTCCGGTGACGCCGGAGCGCGCCAAATGGTCGGTTGTGCTGCCCCAGCCGGTGCCGATCATGGGCAAGGTGCTGTATGAGCACATGAAGGCGCACAACATCAAAACCGTTGGCTATATCGGTTACTCCGATTCCTACGGCGATCTCTGGTTTGACGATTTCAAACGTCAGGGTGGTCCGATGGGGCTGACGCTGGTCGACGAGGAACGCTTTGCGCGGCCGGATACGTCGGTCGCTGGCCAGGTGCTGAAGCTCGTCGCCGCCAATCCCGATGCGATCCTGGTCGGCGCGTCCGGCACCGCGGCAGGCCTGCCGCAGTCGGCGTTGCGCGAACGTGGCTACAAGGGCCTGATCTATCAGACCCACGGCGCCGCCAGCATGGATTTCATCCGGATCGCAGGTCCTGCGGCCGAAGGTGTGATCATGGCGTCGGGCCCGGTGATGAATCCGGAAGGTCAGGCGGATGGCGCGCTCACCAAAAAGCCGGGCCTCGCGCTGAATACAGCTTACGAAACCAAATATGGCGCCAACAGCCGCAGCCAGTTCGCCGGCCACGCCTATGACGCATTCGAGGTTCTCAAGCGTGTAATTCCGGCCGCGCTCAAGAGCGCCAAGCCGGGTACGAGCGAATTCCGCGAAGCGATTCGTCAGGGCTTCATGAGCGAACGCGAAATCGCGGCGACGCAGGGCGTCTACAACTGGACCGAAAAGGATCGCTCCGGCCTCGACGATCGTTCGCGCATTCTGCTGACGGTGAAGGACGGCAAATACATCCCGGCGATGTGAGAGGCCGCACTTTCTGAAATTTTCTGAATATGAAAATGAAGTCCGTCGGCCGCGCGGATCACGAGGCTGTAATCATCACGCTTCATTAATCGTTCGAAACTAGGTTCCGCTTTGGAAGCTATCACGCTATCAAAATCGATTGGCAGATAACGCGCGTTATTGCGCTGACCTGTTCGGCCGCCGTCATGAACCATCCTGACTTTGCCGGAAGACGTAAAGGCGCAGGCGTCCACCAGGTATGGTGATGCGGCTGCGCGAAAGGGATCGCGTGACCTGGGGCAATCGCAAATCGGACCGGGTTCAGTTTCAACACGCCTACCCTGCGAACCTCATGGGCGTCGATGGTACGTGGCGGCGGCAGTTGCATGATGCGCGACGTGTCGTCGACGGGGGCAAGGCTTGAAATCGAGGGAACGACCGACCTCTTGCAGGCCAAGGAATTCTTTTTGGTCCTGTCATCGACCGGGCTGGCGTTTCGACGCTGTGAGCTGGTTTGGCTTGACGGCACGATCGCAGGCATACGCTTTCTGACAAACAACAAGGCCGAACAGAAGCGCGTAAAACGTCCTTGAAAAATGCAGAGGTTTACCGACCGATAGATCAGGGCAAATTCGGCTGAAGCGGGCGCACCAGTCTTTTGTTTTGACGCGTTTTCTTTACGCGAACCGGTTTCCACTTCGCTCGAAAACGCTCTAACCGGCGAACCACCGTCAGAATCGAACCGTCCGCTGCGCCGCCGATAGTGAAAATGTCTCGAAGGTCTTCTTGGCTTTTTCCAACTCTTCGGCAGGGACCGGCGAGTGGCCGGGGCGGTGCCTTACGATCGCGTTGGCCGTTGCCCAGTCAAGCCTGGATGCCTTGCAGGCCAGAACGACCCCTTCAATGCTATCGCTGGCTATCAAACGCTCGATGACGTCCGTTGGCGAGCCGGTCAGCAAGGCAAGCGCCGCGACGATGTTGGTGTACTCACCTGATATCGCGAAGCGGTTGATGGTCGAATCGTTTAACCTGCCCTTGCGGCCGAGTTCCATCATTTTAGCCTGTGCGCTCGCATAGTCCGGGCGCTGATCCGAATTCTCCACGATCTCGGTCGTGGCGATCGTATTTTCAATTTGATCTCGCATCACGCCGGGCATCGCGTTCAATTCGCGCATCCGGGTGTCTTCCAGCTTGGAGCGAAACTGGCGTTTAAGCTGGGCCGGAATGTCCCTTCTTCGCCCGAGCCTTTCCGCAAGGGCCGCGTCGCTCTCACCGAGCTTGATCAGCCCGGCCCAACTCTCCTCGGACAGTTTGGCACCCTTGTTCTCGGCAAGCGCGTGATGAACGGCCCGATCTTCGCAACCCACGAGGACCTCGCTGACGGAACGGGCGATGTCGTTCCGGCATGCGACCGCCAGGCGTTGCTTGCTGCCGCAGGATTGAACCACGTCGATCAGCAGGGCCTGCGCGAGATTTCCGGATTTCAGGATAGGTAGCGAGATCGATTCGTCTTCGTGCAAGGCAAGCCGCCGGGTTGCCAGCGGCAACGTGCATTTCCCTTCGGTCAACTGGCGGCTGATTTGTGTCAGGAGCTGTCGGTCGACCCGATCAATCAACCGGACAAAGACGTCATCAAACAGGGCAATCTGGTGGGTAGTCAGGCTGTCCGCATGGCCCAAGAAAAACTTTGTAACTTGATTGAGGATGTCGGCCCACCGCTCGGGAGGCCATCCATCAATCGCGTCCAATTCTGAAAGTAATGCTGCCGATGCCGCTACCACCGGGGACCTCTGGGCTTCGACAAAACTCGGGCAGCCTTGTCAAAATCGTCATGCAATTGTTTCTGATCCGGCCAAGGTACCCTTACAACGGCTAAAGTTTCATTAAGGTGTTAATACGGAAGCGGCGGCCTCGGAAGGAGAGCCGGGGGTGAAACACCTGATCTGGAGAGACAAATGGGTCCCCGGCAACATTGCTCATGGGTAACATTGCACTAGAAGCCGAGATAGCTTGCCGCGACGCCCGCGTTAGCGGCGATATCCTTTGCGGTCCCGGCTAAGACGAATTCGCCGAGTTCCATGACATAGGCGCGGCCGGCGATCTGCAGCGCGGCCTGTGCGTTCTGCTCGACCAGCAACACCGACACGCCGCTGCCGCGCAATTCGGTGATGGTCCGGAAGATGTCGGCAACGATGGTCGGCGCGAGCCCAAGGCTCGGCTCGTCCAGCATCAGGAGTTTCGGCACGCCCATCAGCGCGCGGCCCATGGCCAGCATTTGCTGTTCGCCGCCGGACAACGTTCCCGCCAATTGCCGGCGCCGCTCCTTCAGCCGCGGAAACAGCGCATAGACGCGGTCCAGCGATTGGGCCGGCGATGATTTTCCGACCCGGAAGGCGCCGAGCCGCAGATTGTCTTCGACATTCATCGCCGTGAACAGTTCGCGATGCTCCGGCACGAGGCTCAATCCGGCCGCGACGCGGTCCTCGATCTCCAGCCGGGCGAAATCGGTTCCGGCAAAAGTCACGCCGCCCCTGAGCGGCAGAATGCCCATGATGGCGTTCAACAGGGTCGTCTTGCCGGCGCCGTTGGCGCCGATGATGGTGACGATCTCGCCCTCGGCGACATCGAGCGACACGCCGCGAACCGCTTCGACCTTGCCATAGGCGATGTGGGCATCGGTGAGCTGCAACAGGTTGCGCGTGCTGGCGCTCATGTCGCGGCTCCGAGATAGGCGCGGATCACATCGGGATTGGTCTTGATGGTTTCGGGGTTGCCTTCGGCAAGTTTGGTGCCGAAGTCGAGCACCACGACGCGATCGGCCAGGCCCATAACAAATCCCATGTCGTGCTCCACCAGCAGCACCGACATGCCGCCATCGCGAAGCTCGCGCAGCAAATGGGCCAGCCGCTGCTTTTCGAGGTGGCGCAGCCCCGCCGCCGGTTCATCGAGCAGCAACAGCATCGGGTCCGCACACAATGCGCGCGCAATCTCGACAATGCGCTGCTGGCCGAGCGACAGGTTTCCGGCAAGCGCATAGGCCTGTTCCGATAGCCCGACGCGGTCGATCTGGCGCATCGCCTCTGTCAGTAATCTCGCTTCGTCGTTGCGGTCGAGGCGAAACAGGCTGGCGAGTGCGCCCGCATTGCCGCGAAGATGCGCGCCGATCGCGACGTTTTCGAGGACCGTCATGTCGGCCACGAGTTTGACGTGCTGGAATGTTCGGGAGATGCCGAGTTTCGTCACCGCCTGCGGGATTGCGTTTTGGAGAACCTTGCCGAGCACGGAAATGGTGCCGCCGGAAGCAGGAAGCACGCCGGTAATGAGGTTGAACGTCGTGCTCTTGCCGGCGCCGTTCGGGCCTATCAAGGCGACGATCTCGCGCGCCCTCACATCGAAGGAGACGTCATTGACCGCGATCACGCCGCCAAACTGCTTGCGCGCGTGATCGACGCGCAGCAGCACGTCGCTTTCCGCGCCGGTCTTTTTCCGTGGTGGCAATAGCAGGGATGGATCTGTGTGTTTGCGATCTGCCTTGATCGGCAAGCGCCGGACCAGCCATGGCCAAACGCCGTGAGGGGCGAGTTGAAGCAGCAGCACCAGCATCATGCCGAACACGATGGTCTCGAGCTGGCCTTCGCCATGGAACAGATAAGGCAAATAGTCCTGAAGGATTTCCTTCAGGACGACGACGATCGCGGCACCCAATACACCGCCCCAGACATAACCGGCGCCACCGATCACCGCGACGAAAAGATATTCGATGCCGGTCTGGACCCCGAACGGGGTCGGATTCACCGCGCGCTGGAAGTGCGCATAGAGCCAGCCGGATAATCCCGCCAGCACGGCGGCGTAAATAAACACCAGAAGTTTGGTGCGCGGCGGGTGGATGCCGAAAGCTTCGGCCGCAACGTGCCCCCGTCTCAAGGCGCGGATCGCCCGCCCGGTGCGGGAATCCAGCAGATTCATCGTGAGCAGCGCGCAAAGGACAACCGCGGCCCAGATCGCGAAATAGATCGTGTCGGGGTTGATCATCTTCAGCGAGAAAATCGCAAGCGGCGGAATGCCAGAGATGCCGTCGTTGCGGCCGAGAAATTCGAGCTTGCTGAACAGGTAAAAAAGGGCGAGGCCCCAGGCGAGGGTGCCGAGCGGCAGATAGTGACCGGAGAGCCTCACGGTGATCAGACCGAGCGCCACCGCGAAGACGCCGCTGACGAGCAGCGAAAGCGGCAGTGTCAGCCATGGCGAGAGACCGTAAGCGGTCGTCAGCACGGCCGTGGTGTAGGCGCCGAAGCCGCAAAATGCCGCCTGGCCGAACGACGTCAGGCCGCCGACGCCGGTGAGCATCACGAGCCCCATCGCAACCAGCGCCGAAAGCCCGATATTGTCCAGCAGCACGATCCAGAACGGCGGCATGCCCGGCACGAACGGGATCGCCACCATGACGAGCGCAAACAGCATCGCTGGCCACCGCTGCCCCATCGCGGTTAATCCTTTTCGTCGTCGGCCGCAGGCGCAGCCAGCGAGCGCAACAGCAGCACCGGAATGATCAGCGCGAACACGATCACTTCCTTGAAGTTGCTGGCGTAGAACGACGAGAACGATTCGACGGTGCCGACCAGAAGTGCGGCGATCGCCGTCAAGGGATAGCTGACGAGGCCGCCGATGATGGCCGCGACAAAGCCTTTCAAGCCGATCAAAAAGCCGGTGTCGTAATAAAGCGTGGTGATCGGCACGATCAGGATGCCCGAAGTGGCGCCGATGACGGCGGCGAGCAGGAACGCGACTTGTCCCGACATCGCGGTTCTGATGCCGACCAGCCGTGCGCCCAGACGGTTCACGGCGGTGGCGCGCAGCGCCTTGCCATACAGCGTGAATCCGAAAAACAGCCAGAGCGCAGCGATCAGCGCGAGCGTCACCGCATAGACCGCAACGCTCTGGCCGGTGAAGCGCAAGGGATCGATGGTGAAAGACGCGTTCGACAGCGGCGGACCGCGCTGGCCCTCGGCGCCGAAGAAGACGAGACCAATGCCTTGCAACGCAAGATGACAACCGACCGCCGCGATCAATAGCACCAGCACGGAAGTGTGCGCGATCGGCGCAAAGGCGATGCGGTAAAGATAAAGCCCGATCGCGCCGACGATCAGAAGCGAGAGTGCGATGTCGATCCCGATCGGCGTTTGTTTGCCGGCAAGCGTCGAGGTCAGCGCCAGGATGGCTACGGGCAACAGCACATTGATCGCAAGGCTCCGTCCGATCAAAGCGGGCCGCAAGATTCGCCGGCGCATCACGAGGTCAAGGCCGAGAGCGGCGATGCCCATGACGACGGCGAGCCGCGCCGTGCCCGGTACCTGACCCGACGCCAGAGTCGCATAGGTCAGCGCGCCGTAGGTGACGAATTCGCCTTGCGGAATCAGGATGACGCGCGTCACGGCGAAGACCAATACCAGCGCGAGGCCGAGCAGGGCATAGATCGCGCCGTTGGTGATGCCGTCCTGCAGCAGGAACAGCATGATGGTCGTGTTCAAGCGGGCCGCTCCCTCATCCCTCATGCGAGCCGGCGGTTGATGTCCGCCGTGCAACTTTGGTATGGTGGATAACAATTATCATCTATAACCTCAAGGCCCGGCTGCCTTCAGGAATTTCCTTCGGGTATGGGGTATTCGACCGTAACGCGATTTTCAAACACCTGATGATGACCGTTTCCAGAACCGGCACCGCCGCCAAAGCATCGCGTTCCGCCCGCAAGGAGACCGACGACGCGCCGATCGAGCTCGGCGAATTGTCGGAAATGCTCGGCTATGCGCTGAAACGCGCGCAGCTGAGAATCTTCGAGGATTTTCTGCGCTGCGTGGCACCGCTGCAACTGACGCCCGCGCAATTTTCCGTGCTGCTGCTGCTCGACCGCAATCCCGGCCGTAACCAGACCGAGATCGCCAACACGCTCGGAATTCTCCGGCCAAATTTTGTGGCGATGCTCGATACCCTCGAAACCCGCGAACTATGTGCGCGGGTTCGGTCGGCGAGCGACCGGCGGTCGCATCATCTCGTTCTGACCGACAAGGGCAGGACAACGCTCGCGCGGGCCAAGAAACTGGTGGCCGCCAAGCATGAGGCGCGTCTCAACGAGTTGCTCGGTCCTTCTAATCGCGCGGCGCTGGTGGCGATGCTGACCAGGGTTGCCAACGAGTTTTGAGGTGGATGCCTCATGGTGAGGAGCGCGTCTTAGCGCGCCTCGGACCATGAAGGCCGATGGACCATCCCTCGAGACGGCGCAGGCGCGCCTCCTCGGGATGAGGGGGTCTTCAATCCACCAAAATCACCCGGACATCGTTGACATTGGTCAGCGTCGGCCCGGTCTGGAGCAGGTCGCCGGTGGCGGCGAAGAACGCGGTCGCGTCGTTGTTGGCGAGATAGGCCGCGGGATCGAGCGAAAGCGATTTCATTTTCGCGAAAGTGGCGTGGTCGATGATGGCGCCAGCGGGATCGGAGGCCGAGCCGGCGCCGCCGTCGGCACCATCAGTATCGGCGGCCAGCGCCGAGATGTCTGGCGTGTCCTTGAGAAGGTCCGCGAGCGCCAGCGCATATTCCTGGTTGGGGCCGCCGCGCCCGTTGCCGCGCACGGTCACCGTGAGTTCGCCGCCCGAGAGGATCGCCACCCGCTTGCCTTCCGCGCGCGCTTTCAACGCAAGCTTGGCGTGATCGGCGGCAACCTCGCGCGCTTCGCCTTCGAGATCGGCGCCGAGATCGATGGTGGTATAGCCGGCATCCACCGCGACCTTGATGGCGGCGTCGAGCGAAGCCTTTGGCCGCGCGATCAATTCAAACGTCGCGCGGGCAAAGGCGGCATCGGCCGGCTTGCAGCTTTCATTTTTGGGATCGTCGAGGGCGCGGCGAACGGCATCGTCGATCGCGAGGTTATATTTGGCGACGAGGGCGCGCGCATCCGCCAGCGTCGTCGGATCCGGCACCGTGGGTCCGGAGGCGATTGCGGAGGGATCGTCATGGGGCACGTCGGAGATCGCGAGCGTGACGATCTCGGCGCGCTGTCCGGCACGCGCGAGCCTGCCACCCTTGATTCGCGACAGATGTTTGCGAACCGTGTTGACCTCGCCGATCGGGGCGCCCGAGCGCAACAACGCGCGGTTCACCTGCTGTTTCTGCGTGAAGGTCACGCCGTCGGCCGGCGCAACCCAGTTGGCCGAACCGCCGCCGGACAGCAACACCAATAGCAGGTCATCGGGGCCCGCTTCTCGCGCGAGTGCAAGCGTCTCATCGGCGGCTTTCAGCCCGGCTTCGTCCGGCACGGGATGACCGGCTTCGACCACCCTGATCCGCCGTGTCGGCACGCCATGGCCGTGGCGGGTTGTGGCGAGGCCAAAGAGGCGCGCGGGCTCGAGTTTGAGTTCGTCGAGATAATACCGTTCCGCGGCCGCGGCCATCGCAGCCGCGCCTTTGCCGGCGGCAAGGCAGATGATCTTTCCCTGCGGCGCGGGCGGCAGATGGGCCGACAAGATAACGTCCGGATGCGCGGCGGCAACGGCAGCATCGAAAATCGCGCGCAACAGAGGGCGTCGGTCGGTCATGGCGTTGTGGCTTCGCTCGAAAAACTCAGGGCAGGAACGCCGTTATCCACCGCATTGAGCCAAAAGAAAACCCCCGAAAGACCATGTCTTCGGGGGGCTTGTCTGGGTTCGTGACAAAAACGTCAGCCGCCGACCTCGCCGCTGATGATATCGCCGAACAGCACCCAGCGCTCACCCTTGAACACCATCAACTGGAGCTGGCTGATCGGAGCGAAATTGGTCGCCGAGGTGTTGATGCGGATGCCGGGCAGCAGCACGTCGGTGCGGAAGTCTTTCAGGTTTGCCGCCTGCTTCATGATGTTCTCGCGGGTGAGGTCGTCGCCGCACTGCTTGAGCACCTGCACCAGGGTTTGCGCGACGGCATAGCCGACGATGACCGAACCGTCGAGCTTGTTGGCCTCCGGGAAATCCTTGGCGAGAAAATCCAGGAATTGCTTCATGCCGGGATCGTTGTCCCACTGCGGATCCGAAACATCCTTCAGATACGCCGCGGAAATGATGCCTTGGGCATTCTCGAAGCCGGCGGGTTTTATGACGCTGCCGAGCGACGCGGACACGTTGTTGAGGAAGTGCAGCGCCTTCCAGTCGATTTCGCCGACCTTCTTGATCGCCTGTGCCGCGAATTTCGGCGTCCCGATATCGACGAAAATATCGGCGCCGGTCGCCTTGAGCTTGACGATATGGTTATCGATCGTCGGCTCCGAGGTCTCGAAGCTTTCTTCGGCGATGATCATGGACGCAGCCTTGTCGCCCAGCCCGTCTTTCAGACCTTTAAGGTAGTCCTTGCCGTAATCGTCGTTCTGATAGAGCACCGCGATCTTGGCGTTCGGTTTTTCCTTCAAAATATATTTGGCGTAGATCCGCGCCTCGCTCTGGTAGCTCGGCTGCCAGCCCATGGTCCACGGAAAGTCCTTCGGATCGTTCCATTTGGTGGCGCCGGTGGCGACGAAGAGTTGCGGCACCTTCTTGGCGTTCATGTATTTGTGAATCGCCGAATTGGGCGGCGTGCCCAGCGAATTGAAGATGAACAGAACCTCGTCGCTCTCGACAAGCTTGCGCGCCTGCTCGACGGTCTTGGGCGGGCTATAGCTGTCGTCATAGCTGATGAAGTTGATCTTGCGGCCGTTGATGCCGTGGGCATCGTTGATCATCTTGAAATAGGCGGCCTCGGTTCTGCCTTGTATGCCGTAAGCGGAGGCAGGTCCGCTATAGGGCATGATATTGCCGATCTTAATTTCGGTATCGCTGGCGCCGGTATCGTATTTCTTCTGCGCCAGCGCACCGCCGGCGGACACAGCTAATATTGCGAGTGCAACAAGCGACGCGATCGCACTTCTGTTGGCGAAAGCAGCCATGACGTTCTCCCTCTCGTCCACGATTTGATGGTTGTTTTGGGTAGCGGCTTTCTTGATCGAAAGCTCTTTCCATTGACTTGCGTATCATTTTGCCATGTCGCTCACAAGAAAAAGCCCTCCGCAAGTGATGTGAAGGGCTGCTTCTTTGGTAGGCGTTTGAGGCGTAACGACCGGCTCCGCAGTTCTGCCGTTAGTTGCTCAGTTCGCTCGAGATGATCTCGCCGAACAATTCCCACTTCTCACCCTTGAAGCGCTCCATCTGCAACTGCTTGATTGGCGCAAAGTCGGTCGCGGAGGTGTTGATGGTGATGCCGGGCAGAAGCATATCGGGGGCGAAGTTCTTCAGGCTGGCCGCCTGCTTCATCACGTTCTCCCGCGTGAGATCATCGCCGCACATCTGAAGCACCTTCACCATGGTCTGCGCGGCGCCGTAGCCGTACACCACCGAGCCATCGAGCTTGTTGGCGTCGGGCGCGTATTTGGCGAGAAATTCCACGAATTTCTTCATGCCGGGGTCGTTGTCCCACTGCGCATCGGAGGCATCCTTGGCGTAGTTGGCGGAAAGAATGCCTTGCGCATTTTCAAATCCGGCCGGCTTGATCACGCCGCCGACCGAACTCGACACGTTGGACACGATGTGCAGCGGCGTCCAGTTCATTTCGGCGAGCTTCTTGATCGCTTGTGCGGCGAATTTCGGCGTCGTGATGCTGATGAAGACGTCGGGGCCGGAAGCCTTCAGTTTGACGATATGGTTGTCGATCGAGGGCTCGGAAGTCTCATAGCCTTCTTCCGCGATGATCATGGAAGTAGCCTTGTCGCCAAGGCCGTCCTTGAGGCCCTTCAGATAGTCCTTGCCGAAATCGTCGTTCTGATAGAACACCCCGATCTTCGCGTTGGGCTTTTCCTTCAGCAGATATTTGGCGTAGATCCGCGCCTCGCTCTGATAGCTGGGCTGCCAGCCCATGGTCCATGGAAACTCCTTCGGCTCGTTCCATTTGGTGGCGCCGGTCGCAACAAAGAGCTGCGGGACTTTTTTGGAATTCATATATTTCTCGATCGCCGTATTCGACGGCGTGCCGAGCGGATTGAAGACCACCAGCACCTCGTCGCTCTCGACGAGCTTGCGCGCCTGTTCGACCGCCTTGGGCGGGCTATAGCCGTCGTCATAGGTGATGAAGTTGATCTTGCGGCCGTTGATGCCGCCCTCGGCATTGATCTTGTTGAAATAGGCGGCTTCGGTCTTGCCGATCACGCCGTAAGCGGAAGCGGGGCCGCTATAGGGCATGATGTTGCCGATCTTGATCTCGGTGTCGCTCGCGCCGCTGTCGTATTTCTTTTGCGCCAGTGCGCTGCCGGTCGAGAACGCGACAGCACCCGTGGTGACCGCGGCGATCAGTAAGTTTCGTCTTGCAAGCATCGTTTTCTCCTTGAAGTGTTTTTAACGTCTTTTGAGGCGGCCAGCGAGATGCTGGGCAACCATGGCGACTTGCCTCGCGCCGTGCGGCACCAGGAAGATCACGAGAAACAGAATGACGCCGAACACGGCGCCGGAAAGACCTTTTGAGATGCCTTCGGCGATGTTCGGCACGAAAATGATGAAGGCTGAGCCTACGATCGAACCGGGCAGCCACCCGACGCCGCCGACCACCATGCCGAGAAACAGCGAGATCGCGAGCGTGATGGTGTAGCCGTCGGGCGCGACGAACTGAACGGCAATGGCGCCCAGTCCGCCGGCAATACCGGTGATCGCGGCCGAGACGCCGAACGCCAGCGTCTTGTAGAGCGCCACATCGATGCCCATCGCGGAAGCCGCAATCTCGTTGTCCCGGATTGCCATGAAGGCGCGGCCCGAGCGCGATTTCAGAAGATTGACGGAAAAGATATAGATCGCAATCGTGATGATGAGCGTGAAGTAATAGAGCCACATGTCCTGCGACATCTTCAGGTGCACCCAGGAAAGCACGCTCTGCATGGCCTCCGGCGGGTCGGGCTTGGTGACCACAAGGCCTTGCACGCCACCGGTCCAGGTTTCGAAATAGCCGAGCTTGAGGAGTTGCGGCATCGCGGTCGCCAGCGCAAACGTCGCGAGCGCGAGATAGACGCCGGAAAGCCGCAGCGCCGGCAGGCCGAACAGGAAGCCGAAGGCGAAGCAGATCAGGCCGGAGATCGGCAGCGTCAGCGCGTAGTTCATCCCGGCATGTTCCATCAGGATCGCCGAGGTGTAGGCGCCGACCGCATAGAAGGCGCTCTGTCCCAGCGAAAATTGCCCGCTGCCGCCGGTCAGGATGTTCAGCGCCAGTACCGCCAGTCCATAGACCAGCAGCATGGTCATTTGAAAAATAATGAAGTTCTTCACGAACAGCGGCATGGCGATCAACAGCGCCAGCACGATCAGCGAGGTGCCGGCGCCGAGCGTCATCGCCCGTTTCGGAACGGCTTCGATCGCGGGCGCTGCGGCGACGGTTTCCTGCACGGCGCTCATGCTCAAACTCGCTTCACGATCGGCCGGCCGAACAGCCCGGCCGGTTTGACAACCAGAACAGTGATGATCAGCGCCAGCGCGATCGGCAGCTTCAGTTCATTGCCGACACCGGGAATGTAGGTGCCGGCCAGATTTTCGAAGATGCCGACCAGAAACCCGCCGATGACAGCGCCGAACGGGCTGGTGAGGCCGCCGAGCACGGCGGCAGCGAAACCGTAAATCAAAACGCCGCCCATCATGTTGGGTTCGAGAAATACCACCGGCGCGATCAGCATGCCGGCAATCGAGCCGATCGCGGCGGCCATGCCCCAGCCGAGCGCAATCATCCAGGAGGTGTTGATCCCGACCAGCCGGGCCGACTCCGGCACGGAAGCGGCCGCGCGCATCGCGAGCCCGATCCGGGTGTAACGGAAGAAGATATAGAGCGCGATCAGGAGCAGCACGGTCACGCCGATCATGCCGGCCTGATGGGTCGAGATCAGCTGACTGCCGAGGAAGGGCGCCGAGCCGAACGGCGTCGGATATTGCTTGATGGTGAAATCCCAGATCAGGCCGGCGCAGCTGTTGATGATCGCAAACAGCGCGATAAAGCCCGCAACGTTGGTGAGAATCGGCGCCTTCGCCAGAGGCTTGAACAACAGCCGTTCGATCGCGATGCCGCCGATGAAGGAGAGGACCAGCGTGAGCAGGAAGGCGCCCCAGTAAGGTACGCCCCACTGCATCAACTGCCAGGAGATGAAGGTGGAGAACATCGCCATTTCGCCCTGCGCGAAATTGAGATGGTCGATCGCCTGATAGATCATGACGACAGCGAGCGCCATGCAGGCATAGATCGCGCCGGTGGCGATGCCGGCCAGGACCTGATTGGTGAAAAGCTCCATGGCCCCGCTCCCTAATAGCCGAGATAGGATTTGCGGACGTCTTCGTTGCCCGCGATCTCGTTGGCCCTGCCGGACATCACGATGCGGCCGGTTTCGATCACATAGGCCTGGTCGGCGATTTCCAGCGCGAGCTGTGCGTTCTGCTCGACCACCAGGATCGTGACCTTTTCTTCGCGGTTGATCTTGCCGAGTATCTTGAACAAGTCGCGCACGATGATCGGCGCGAGCCCGAATGACGGTTCGTCGAGCAGCATCAGCCGCGGCCGCAGCATCAGCGCGCGTGCCACCGCCAGCATCTGCTGCTCGCCGCCGGAAAGCGTGCCAGCCTGCTGGGTATGCCGCTGCTTGAGGACGGGAAAATGCGCATACATGCGGTCGATGTCGGACGTCACATTGGCCTTGTCGCCACGCGTGATCGCGCCGAGCTGAAGATTCTCCTCCACCGTCATGGTGGTGAAGGTGCCGCGGCCCTGCGGCACATGGGCGATGCCGAGACGGACGATGTTCTCGGTCGAGCGGTTGGAGAGGGGAGCGCCGTCGAACTCGATTGCGCCCGAGGTGCGAACCATGTTGCAGATCGCACGCAAGGTCGTGGTCTTGCCGGCGCCGTTGGCCCCGAGCAGCGTCGTCACGCTGCCTTCGTTCAACGTGAATTCGAGGCCGTGCAGCGCCTGAACCTGGCCGTAGTAAGCGTTGAGCGCCTTGATGTTCAACAGCGCCGTCATTGATCCTTGCTCCCGAGATAGGCTTTGATCACGTCGGGGTCGGATTGCACCGCGGCCGGCGTGCCCTCGGCGAGCTTGCGGCCGAAATTAAGCGCCACCACGTGATCGGCAATCGACATCACAAGGCCCATGTGATGTTCAACCAATAGCACCGTGACGCTGCGGTCGTTGCGAATGCGCCGGATCAGATCGCCGAGCGCATAGACTTCTTCGTGGTTGAGGCCACCGGCCGGCTCGTCGAGCAGCAGGATCTTTGGTTCGGCGGCGAGCGCGCGCGCCAGCTCCACGCGTTTCTGGGTGCCGAAGGGCAGGCCCGAAACGATGGTGTGGGCCACGTCCTCAAGTTCGAGATAGTTGAGGATTTCCTGAACGCGCGCGTTGAGCGCCACTTCGTTGCGGCGAATCCCCGGCAGCCTCAGCGCGTCGCTGACGATGTCGCTCCGGGTCCGGGCGTGCGCGCCGATGCGGACATTGTCGAACACGGAAAGGTTGGAGAACAAAGCGACATTCTGAAAGGTGCGGCCGATGCCGATTTCGGCGATCCGGTGCGGCGGACGCTTCAGGATGCTCGCGCCCTCCATGCGGATGTCGCCCTTGCTCGGCTGGTAGAGCCGGCTCAGGCAGTTGAAGAGCGTAGTCTTGCCGGCGCCGTTCGGTCCGATCAGGCCCAGGATCTGCCCTTGCTGCATGTCGAACGATACGCCGTTCAACGCAACAATGCCGCCGAACACGACGCTGACGTCGCAAACCGCGAGCAAAGGCGATAAGGCCTGTGCCGTTTGGGCCTGGCCCATCATGCCCCGCACAGGCCGGTTATCGGAGCCGTTGCTTGATCAGAACGGCAGGCGCTACCTGATCTCCTCAACCACACGCGCAACTTTCCCTCCTGTTTTCAGTTTCCTGCCGTCTTGTTTTTTTGCTTGCGGCGCTAATCCGCCGAGGACGGCTTCGATATTCTTGACCATGGCCACCAGACGGGGGCCGATGTCGTTGCGCAGCCGGTCCTCCGTGAAGCGGAACGCGGGCGCGCCACAGTTAAACGCATATGGGCCGGTTCCGTCATTGAGCTTTAGTGCTACGCCGACGGCGGCGATGTCGTCGTGCCATTCGCCGGCCGAGATCGCAAAGCCATGTTTGGTCATGGTTTCGCCGGCCTGTTCGATGCCGTCGCGCATCTTGGCCCAGCGGGCGCCGTAATGTTCGCGCAAGTCGCGCAGCAATGCGTTGCGCTCGTCTTCGGGCAGCGCCCAGAGATAGGCGCGCCCCATTGCCGTGGTGGCGATCGGTATGCGCGAGCCGACGTCCAGTTGAACGCCAAGCGTCATGCCGCGGCTCTGGCCGAAATAGATCATGCTGAGCCGGTCGCGGCCGCCGATGGCGACCGCACCGCCGGTCTCGCGCATCAATTGTTCGCGGTAGGGTTCCGACAGGTGCCGGACGCCGAGATTGGCGAGCGCAGAATAGCCGAGCGCGAGCGCTGCGGGGGCGAGTTGATATTTCTCGAACCGCGGAACCGGTGTCAGATAACCGAGCTTGGTGAGGGTATAGGTCAGCCGGGAGATGGTCGGCTTGGGCAGCTTGGTTCGGGCGGCGATTTCCTGGTTGCCGAGCAGCCCGTCATTGGGCTGAAATGCGCGCAACACATCGAGACCGCGGGAAAGTGCGACGACGAAACTGCGATCAGTCGCTACTTTCTTGCCTTGACGCTTCATGATCTGTCGCCGACGCTTGAGCAAAGCTCGATAACGCGCTTTTGTTGACAAGGGACGTGCTTCAAAATAACCCTCGCTGTCAAGATGCGGAATTCAATTCCGCAATGCGGAATAAATTGGTAGACTGAAAATAATCTGCGCAAGAACAGGCGAGTCCTAGGGAGAGTGCCGTGAACGAAGTGGTCAGGCTTGAGCGTCATGACGTGGTTGCCATCGTCACGGTCGATAGTCCTCCGGTCAACGCGCTGAGCGCTGCGGTGCGCGGCGGCATCAAGGATTGCGTCAAACGCGCGATTGCCGATCCGGAAGTGAAGGCGATCGTCCTCACCTGCGCCGGACGCACCTTCATCGCCGGCGCCGACATCACCGAGTTCGGCAAGCCGCCGGTCCCTCCGAGCCTTCACGACGTGCTGGCCGAGATCGAGAGCTCCTCCAAGCCCGTGATCGCCGCGATTCACGGTACCGCGCTGGGCGGCGGGCTTGAAGTCGCCCTCGCCTGTCACTACCGCGTCGCAACCAAGGAAGCCCGGCTGGGTCTGCCTGAGGTAAAATTGGGGATATTGCCCGGCGCCGGTGGCACGCAGCGCCTGCCGCGCGCGGTGGGACCAGAACTGGCGGTCAAGATGATCGTGGGCGGCGACCCGATTTCCGCCTCCGACGCCCTGAAGAATGGCCTGATCGAGGAAATCGTCGAAGGCCCCGCCGCCGGCGGCGAAGCGTTCGCCCGCAAGGTATTGGCGGAAAAGCGGCCGCTGCGGAAATTGCGCGATGACGACAGCAAGTTGGCGGCCGCGAAAGCCGACCGCTCGATTTTCACCAATGCGGTGGCGGCCTTGACGAAAAAGGCCCGCGGGCTGGAGGCGCCGTTTGCGGCGGCCGACGCGGTGGGCGCGGCTATCGACTTGCCGTTCGATGAAGGGATCAAGAAGGAACGCGAAACGTTCCTCAAACTGGTATCGAGCGATCAGTCCAAGGCGCAGCGCTACGCGTTCTTTGCCGAGCGCGAGGCCGCCAAGATTGCCGGCGTTCCCGACGGCACCAAGCCGCGCACCGTCGAACGCGTCGCCATCATCGGCGCCGGCACCATGGGTGGCGGCATCGCGATGTCGTTTGCCAATGCCGGCATTCCCGTCACGCTGATCGAGACCGGCGAAGAGCAGCTCAAGCGTGGTCTGGGCGTGATGCAGAAGAATTATGAAGCGACCGCCGCGCGCGGCGGTATTCCGGCGGATGCGCCCGCCAAGCGCATGGGCCTCATCAACGGCGTTGTCGGACTTGAGCACGTCAGGGATGCCGACCTCATTATCGAAGCCGTATTCGAGACCATGGCGATCAAGAAGGAAGTCTTTACCGCGCTCGACAAATACGCCAAGGCCGGCGCCGTGCTGGCGTCTAACACCTCCTATCTCAATATCGACGAGATCGCGAAGGAAACCACGCGCCCGCAGGACGTGCTCGGCATGCACTTCTTCTCGCCGGCCAACGTCATGAAGCTGTGCGAAATCGTGCGCGCCGCCAAGACCGCGCCCGACGCGCTTACCACGGCCGTGGCGGTGGCGCGGAAAATCGCGAAGGTTCCGGCGGTGGTCGGGGTCTGCGACGGCTTCGTCGGCAATCGCATGCTGGCGCAGCGCGGCAAGCAGGCCGAAAAACTGTTGTTCGAGGGTGCGCTGCCGCAACAGGTCGACGCCGTCGTCACTAAATTCGGTATGCCGATGGGGCCGTTCGCGATGGGCGATCTTGCCGGCCTCGATATCGGCTGGCGGTCGCGGAAGGATCGCGGCATCAAGTCGGAAATCGCCGACGCTCTGTGCGAAGCCGGCCGCTTCGGCCAGAAAACCGGCAAGGGCTACTACAAATATGAAGCCGGCTCGCGGGCTCCGCTGCCCGATCCCGAAGTCGAGAAGCTGATCGACGAGACGTTGCAACGTCTCGGCCGCAAGCGCCGCGTCGTCAGCGACGAGGAGATCCTCGAGCGCATGATGTATCCGATGATCAATGAAGGCGCGCGGATACTCGAAGAAAAAGTCGCGGCACGTCCCGGCGATATCGACGTGATCTGGCTTTATGGGTATGGCTGGCCGGTCTATCGCGGCGGCCCGATGTTCTATGCCGATCGGGTCGGGCTGAAGCACGTCGCCGACCGCCTGGCTTTTTACGCCAAGGAGACCGACGATCCGTCGCTGGAACCGGCGCCGCTGCTCAAGCGCCTCGCCGCCGAAGGCAAGACGTTTGCGTCGTTGGCGCAGACGGCGAAAGCGGCGTGATGGGGAAAGAAAACGCGCCCTCTCCATTCCCTCCCCCCTTGTGGGGGAGGGTTAGGCAGGGGGGTAAGTCGCAGGCACCGTACCTGAGATACCCCCACCCCCAACCCCTCCCCACAAGAGGGAGGGGAGCATCTGGCATTGTGCTCTCCTCACACCTTGTATCGCGCCCATGACCCATCCCGGCGAACAGTTTTATCCGGAAGGCGTCCGTTGGGACGACGCGATCGAACGCGGAAGTCTGCCCGGGTTGTTGTCGACGGCTGTCGCCCAATTCGGTACGCGGACAGCGATCGAATATCGCGACCGCGCCATCAGCTTTTCTGAGCTGGAAAATCTGGCCGAGACGGCGGCTGCCGCGTTCCTGCGCGCCGGCTTCGGCAAGGGCACGACGGTGGCGCTGTTTCTCGGCAACTCGCCCGACCACCCCGTCAATTTCTTTGGAGCGTTGAAAGCCGGCGCCCGTATCGCGCATCTCTCCCCGCTGGATGGCGAGCGCGCGCTGTCCCATAAATTGAGCGATAGCGGTGCGCGCATTCTCGTCACCTCCAATCTGGCGACGCTGTTGCCGACGGCGCTGAAATTCCTCGACAAGGGGTTGGTCGACCGTCTGATCGTTTGCGAGGACGATCATTGGGGCGCGGTCGGTAATCCGCATGCGCCAATTCCGGATAACCCCTCCATCGTAACCTTTGCGAAATTCGCCGAAGGCGCGACCAAGCCGTCACAGTGGCCTGAAATCTCGCCCGATGATGTCGCGCTGTTGCAATATACCGGCGGCACCACGGGATTGCCGAAAGGCGCGATGCTCAGCCACGGCAATCTGACGTCGGCGGTCTCTATCTATGAGGTGTGGGGCAGGCCGGCGCGCCTGGAGCGCAATGCGATCGAACGCGTGATCTGCGTGCTGCCGCTGTTTCATATTTATGCGCTGACCGTGGTGCTGTTGTCATCGATCCGGTACGGCAATGTGATCTCGCTGCACCAGCGCTTCGATGTCCAGGCCGTGATGCATGACATCGAGGTCAGGCGCGCCACTCAATTTCCCGGCGTTCCGACTATGTGGATCGCGATCGCAAGCCTTCCCGATCTCGACAAGCGCGATATGTCGTCGCTGGTCGCGTGCGGATCGGGCGGTGCGCCGTTGCCGGTCGAGGTCGCCAAGATTTTCGAGCGCAAGACCAACATGAAGCTGAAGAGCGGCTGGGGCATGACCGAGACCTGCTCGCCCGGCACCGGCCATCCGCAAGAGGGACCCGATAAGCCCGGCTCGATCGGGCTGATGCTGCCCGGCATCGAGATGGACGTGGTGGCGCTTGAGGATCCCAAAAAGATATTGCCGCCTGGCGAAATCGGTGAAGTCCGCATCAAGGGGCCGAACGTCACGAAAGGCTACTGGAACCGGGCGAAGGAAACCGAAGAAGCCTTTGCCGACGGCCGCTTCCTCACCGGCGATATCGGCTACATGGATACGGACGGCTATTTCTATCTGGTCGATCGCAAGAAGGACATGATCATCTCCGGCGGATTCAACGTCTATCCGCAGATGATCGAGCAGGCGATCTACGAGCACACGAGCGTGCAGGAAGTGATCGTAATCGGTATCCCGGACGAATACCGCGGCGAGGCGGCGAAAGCTTTCATCAAGCTCCGCGCCGGTGCCAACGCCTTCTCGCTCGACGACCTCAAGGCGTTTCTCACTGGCAAGCTCGGCAAGCATGAGATTCCGGCCGCGCTTGAGTTTGTCGATGAATTGCCGCGCACTCCGGTCGGCAAGCTCTCGCGTCACGAATTACGCCAGCAATCCGCAAGCCGCCCCGCGCCATTGAAAACACCGCAACTCGCAACAGGAGGTCATTCATGACCGACGCCGTCATCGTTTCCACCGCCCGCACCCCGATCGGCAAGGCCTATCGCGGTGCGCTCAACGCCACCGAAGGCGCGACCCTGCTCGGTCACGCCATCGGCGAGGCGGTCGCCCGCGCCAAGGTCGACCCGAAGGAGGTTGAGGACGTGGTGATGGGCGCAGCACTGCAGCAGGGCACGACCGGCGGTAACATCGCCCGCAAGGCGCTGTTGCGTGCCGGTTTGCCGGTAACTGTCGGCGGCACCACGATCGACCGGCAATGCGCCTCGGGCTTGCAAGCGATAGCGCTCGCCGCGCGTTCGGTGATTTTCGACGGCGTCGAGATCGCGGTTGGCGGCGGCGGCGAATCCATCAGCCTGGTGCAGAACGATCACGCCAACAAGTTTCACACCCAGGACCCGGCGCTGCTCAAGATCAAGGGCGAGGTCTACATGCCGATGATCGACACCGCCGAGGTCGTCGCCAAGCGCTACGGCATCTCGCGCGAGCGGCAGGACGAATATTCGCTGGAGAGCCAGCGGCGCGTCGCGGCCGCGCAGCAGGGCGGCAAATTCAACGACGAGCTCGCGCCGATCACCACCATGATGGGCGTTGCCGACAAGGCGACCGGCGAAATCTCGTTCAAGGAAGTGACGCTTTCAAAGGACGAAGGCCCGCGGCCGGACACATCTGCTGAGGGCCTCGCTTCGCTGAAGCCGGTGCGGGGCGACGGCTTCACCATCACCGCCGGCAATGCCAGCCAGTTGTCGGATGGCGCCAGCGCCTCGGTCATCATGAGCGACAAGGAAGCCTCAAAGCGCGGTTTGAAACCGCTCGGCATCTTCCGCGGTTTTGTCGCCGCCGGCTGCGAGCCGGACGAGATGGGCATCGGGCCGGTATTCGCGGTGCCGCGGCTGTTGAAGCGTCACGGCCTGAAGGTCGACGACATCGATCTCTGGGAACTGAACGAGGCGTTTGCCGTGCAGGTGCTTTATTGCCGCGACAAGCTCGGCATCGACCCTGAAAAGATCAATGTCGATGGCGGCGCGATCGCGGTCGGACACCCCTACGGCATGTCAGGCGCGCGGCTGACCGGTCACGCCCTGATCGAAGGCCGCCGCCGCAAGGCGAAATTCGCGGTGGTAACAATGTGCGTCGGCGGCGGCATGGGCGCCGCCGGCCTGTTCGAAGTGGTGCATTGATTTTTGGTCGTCCCGGCCTTGAGCCTAGACCCATACGCCGTGGCCTGTCGGTCAAGGTATGGTGGCAGCCGGCTTTGCCGCCAACGGGCACTGGTGGTTATGGGTCCCCGCTTTCGCGGGGACGACGAGAGACAGGGTAATTTATTCGCTCACAGGAGAATCCGATGGATCTCGCTTTCACCAAAGAAGAAATCGCGTTTCGTGACGAGGTGCGTGCGTTCTTCAAGGACAATGTGCCGCCCGCGACGCGGCAGAAGATGGTCGAAGGCCGCCATCTCACCAAGGACGAGATGGTCACCTGGTGGCGCATCCTGAACAAGAAGGGCTGGGGCGTGTCGCACTGGCCGAAGGAATATGGCGGCACCGGCTGGACCTCGGTGCAGCAATATATCTTCAACGAAGAGCTCCAGGCCCATCCGGCGCCGGCGCCGCTCGCTTTCGGCGTTAGCATGGTCGGTCCCGTGCTCTATACCTTCGGCAACGAGGCGCAGAAGAAGCATTATCTGCCGCGCATCGCCAATGTTGACGACTGGTGGTGCCAGGGCTTTTCCGAGCCCGGCTCCGGTTCCGACCTCGCCTCGCTGAAGACCAAGGCCGAGCGCAAGGGCGACAAATACATCATCAACGGCCAGAAGACCTGGACCACGCTCGCCCAGCACGCCGACATGATCTTCAATCTGTGCCGCACGGATCCCGGGGCCAAGAAGCAGTCCGGCATTTCCTTCATTCTCATGGACATGAAGTCGAAGGGCATCACGGTGCGCCCGATCCAGACCATCGACAGCGGCCACGAGGTCAACGAGGTCTTCTTCGACGATGTCGAGGTGCCCGTCGAAAATCTCGTCGGTGAGGAAAACAAAGGCTGGGACTACGCCAAATTCCTGCTCGGCAACGAGCGCACCGGCATCGCGCGGGTCGGCGTTTCCAAGGAACGCATCCGCCGCATCAAGGACCTGGCCTCGAAGGTCGAATCCGGCGGCCGGCCGGTGATGGAAGATCAGGGTTTCCGCGAAAAGCTCGCCGCGGTCGAGATCGAGCTGAAGGCGCTCGAGCTCACGCAACTCCGCGTCGTTGCCGACGAAGGCAAACACGGCAAAGGCAAGCCGAACCCGGCGTCATCGGTGCTCAAGATCAAGGGTTCGGAAATCCAGCAGGCGACCACCGAACTTCTGATGGAAGTGATCGGCCCGTTCGCCGCGCCCTTCGACGAGCATGGCGACGACGGTTCGAACGAGGCCATGGATTGGACCGCGCAGATCGCGCCGAGCTATTTCAACAACCGCAAGGTTTCGATCTATGGCGGCTCGAACGAGATCCAGCGCAACATCATCACCAAGGCGGTGCTGGGATTGTAGCGTCAAAACCAAGATGTCGTCCCCCGCGTAGGCGGGGACCCAGTACGCCGCGAGGGTGGGGCTTACGGGAAGCGGCTGTAGTTACTGGATCCCCGCTTTCGCGGGGATGACGGTGGAAAAATAGGCGAGGGCAGGGGCGGCGGGCTCGCCCGCCGATTTAGAGAGAGTAGAAAAATGGATTTCGATTTGTCCGAGGAGCAGCGGCTTCTCAAGGAAAGCGTCGATGGGTTGCTCGGCGACGCCTATGATTTCGATTCACGCAAGAAATACATGAAAGAGCCGGGCGGCTGGAGCAAGTCGATCTGGGGCCGCTTCGCCGAGCAGGGCCTGCTTGGCCTGCCGTTCGCCGAAGACGACGGCGGTTTCGGCGCCGGCGCGGTCGAGACCATGATTGTGATGGAGGCGCTGGGCCGCGCGCTCGTGATCGAGCCTTATCTGGCGACGGTGGTGATCGGCGGCGGCCTGTTGCGCCATGGCGGCTCGAGCGCGCAGAAAGAGGCGCATATCCCCTCCATCATCGATGGGTCCAAGACCTTTGCCTTCGCGCAGCTCGAAAAGAATTCACGCTACGATTTGGCTGACGTTGCGACCTCGGCCAAGAAGAAGGGCGAGGGTTGGGTGATCGACGGCGAGAAATTCGTCGTGCTCAACGGCGAGGCTGCTGATACTTTGATTGTGACCGCGCGCACCAAAGGCGGCCAGCGTGACGCGGGCGGCATCGGCGTGTTCCTGGCGCCGGCTAATGCCAAAGGCGTCACCAAGAAAGCCTATCCGACCCAGGACGGCCTGCACGCCGCCGACATCACCTTCACCGGCGTCGAGGTCGGCAGCGACGCCGTGATCGGCGATCCCGAAAATGCTTTGCCGCTGATCGAGCGGGTGGTGGACGAGGCCCGCACCGCGCTGTGCTCTGAGGCCGTCGGGCTGATGGACGAATCCTTGAAGGCTACCGTCGAGTACCTGAAGACGCGCAAGCAGTTCGGCGTGCCGATCGGCAGTTTCCAGACCCTACAACACCGTGCTGCCGATATGTTCGTCGCGCTCGAACAGGCGCGCTCGATGTCGATGTTTGCAACCATGGCCTGCGATTTCGAGGACGCGAAAGAGCGCGCCACGGCGGTCGCCGCCGCCAAGGTGCAGATCGGCAAGTCTGGCAAATTCGTCGGCCAGCAGTCGATCCAGTTGCACGGCGGCATCGGCATGACCATGGAGGCGAAGATCGGTCATTACTTCAAGCGTCTGACCATGATCGAAAACACCTTTGGCGATACCGAATATCACCTGCGCCGCGTCAGCGCCGGCGGCGGGCTGGTGTAAGGCCTATCCTCGTCATTCCGGGGCGATGCGCAGCATCGAACTATGGTGCGCAATTGCGCACCTGAGAATCCATCTCTCCGGGCACTCTCGTGGCGCAATGGATTCCGGGCCTGCGCCATCCGCGCAAATAACTTCGCTATTTTTTTGTCGCGACGGCGCATCCCGGAATGACGTCTAACGTCTATGGAGACACCCTATGAAATCCACCCCCTTCGATCTCACCGGCCAGGTCGCCGTCATCACCGGCTCCAGCCGCGGCATCGGCCGCTCGTCGGCCGAACTGCTGGCGAAGCTTGGCGCCAAGGTCGTGATCTCCTCGCGCAAGGCTGGGGCCTGCGAGGAAGTGGCGCAAGGCATCCGCAAAGCCGGCGGCGACGCGCATGTCATCGCCTGCAACATCTCGCGCCGCGAAGAGGTCGAGGCGCTGGTGGCAGGCAGCATCAAGCACTACGGCAAGATCGACATTCTCGTCTGCAATGCCGCGGTCAATCCCTATTACGGCCCGCTGCTCGACATCAAGGACGACGCCTTTGACAAGATCATGGCCTCGAACGTCAAGAGCAACCTCTGGCTCTGCGCGCTTGCGATCCCACCAATGGCCGAGCGCAGCAAGGGCTCGGTGGTGATCATTTCCTCGATCGGCGGATTGCGCGGCTCGACCGTGATCGGTGCCTACGGCATCTCGAAGGCGGCGGATTTCGCGCTGTGCCGCAGCCTCGCCGGCGAATGGGGCCCGAAAGGCGTGCGCGTCAACTGCGTCGCGCCTGGCCTGGTGAAAACCGATTTCGCCCGCGCGCTGTGGGAGGACGAAGAGCGGCTGAAGCGCCGCTGCGCCACCACGCCGTTGCGGAGGATCGGCGAGCCCGATGAGATCGCCGGTGCCGTCGCCTATCTCGGTTCCGACGCCTCCAGCTTCATGACCGGGCAGACCATCGTGGTCGATGGCGGCGTGACCACGGCGGGGGTGTAGGATCTCTTTCTTTCCCTGCCTTGTGGGAGAGGGTGCATTCTCGTGTCTCTCTTCACGTCGTCCCGGACAAGCGAGGCGAAGCCGAGTGCGATCCGGGACCCATAACCACAAGCTGATGTTGTTATGAAGGCTTTAGCCCCGGCGACCGTAACAACGATGACCTGTGGTTATGGGTCCCCGCCTTCGCGGGGACGACGCTTGCGTGTTTGGTGGGCGGTATGACCAACTTGACGTCCGCTTTCCAATCCGCTTGCCTTACGCAAAATGATAACGCCGGGAAACGTTCATGTCCTTCGTATTGGCCATCGATCAGGGCACCACGTCCTCGCGCGCCATGGTGTTTCGCGCCGATCTTTCCGTCGCCGGCGTCGCGCAGCAGGAGTTTCCGCAGCATTTTCCATCTTCGGGCTGGGTCGAGCATGACCCGGAAGACATCTGGAATTCGACCATTGCAACTTGCCGCGACGCGCTCAAAAAAGCCAACCTCGCCGCCAAGGATATCGCGGCGATCGGCATCACCAACCAGCGCGAGACGACCATTGTCTGGGATCGGTCCACCGGCAAGGCCATTCACCGCGCCATCGTCTGGCAGGATCGCCGCACCGCCGACATCTGCGCGAAGCTGAAGGACGAAGGCCACGAACCAACGATCACGGCCAAGACCGGCCTGATCATCGATCCTTATTTCTCCGGAACTAAAGTCGCCTGGATTCTCGATAACGTCCCCGGTGCGCGCGAGCGCGCCGTGCGCGGCGAATTGCTGTTCGGCACCGTCGATTGTTACCTATTGTGGCGCCTGACCGGCGGCAAGGTGCATGCGAGCGACGCCACCAATGCCTCGCGCACCCTGCTTTTCAATATTCACGAGGGCGGCTGGGACGACGATCTCCTCAAGCTGATCCGCGTGCCGCGCGCGATGTTGCCGGAGGTCAAGGATTCCTCGCATCGCTTTGGCGATACCGTGCCCGATCTGTTCGATGGTGCAATCGCGGTTTGCGGCATTGCCGGCGATCAGCAGGCGGCGACGATCGGACAAGCGTGCTTCACGCCAGGCATGATCAAGTCCACTTACGGCACCGGCTGCTTCGCGCTGCTCAATACCGGTACGACGCCGGTTGCGTCGAAAAACAAGCTGCTGACGACGATTGCCTATCAGCTCGCCGGCAAGCGCACCTACGCGCTCGAAGGCTCGATCTTTGTGGCGGGCTCCGCGGTGCAATGGCTGCGCGACGGGCTCGGCGTCATCAAGCAGGCGGCCGAGACCGGGCCGTTCGCGGCAAAGTCCGATCCAGCGCAAAGCGTTTATCTGGTGCCGGCCTTCGTCGGTCTCGGCGCGCCGTACTGGAATCCGCGGGTGCGCGGCGCGCTGTTCGGGTTGACGCGTAACACTGGTCCTGCGGAGCTCGCGCATGCCGCGCTCGAGAGCGTCTGCTATCAGACCTTCGATCTCCGGGATGCGATGCGCGCGGATTGGCCGGAGGCGAAAGCGGCCAATATCGTGCTGCGCGTCGATGGCGGCATGACCGCATCGGACTGGACGATGCAGCGGCTGGCGGATTTGCTCGACGCGCCCGTGGATCGCCCGGTCATTCAGGAGACCACGGCGCTCGGCGCGGCCTATCTTGCCGGACTTGAAGCCGGCGTTTATCCGGCGCCTGCCAAATTCGCCGATCACTGGCGGCTTGAGCGCCGTTTTAAGCCCAACATGAGCGCGGCGACGCGCGAACGGAAATTGAAAGGCTGGGCGCGAGCCGTGAAGGGTGTGCTTGCGAGCGATGAGGACCCATAGCACCGACGCCCGTCATCACCCGCGAAAGCGGGTGATCCAGTATTCCGAGGCGGTTGTGATAAAGCCGAGAAGCCGCGGCGTACTGGATACCCGGCATGCGCGGGGTATGACGGATGGGGCGGCATTCAACGAGGGACAAAATAAAAGATGAAAAAGACGATTTGCCTCCTCGTGCCCGCACTGGTCGCGATAGCCGTGACGTCAGCCTCATCCGCCCGCGACAACGACAACGCGCTGTCCGCCGCACGCCTTTCGACGATGCAGGCGCCGGGCCTTCAGGCGCCCGGAAAAATCCTGATCGATGTCTGGGGCATTCCGCACATCTATGCCGAAAACGAACATGACCTGTTCTTTCTGCAAGGTTTCAACGTGGCGCGCGACCGGCTGTGGCAGATCGATCTCTGGCGCAAGCGCGGCCTCGGCCTGCTCGCGAGGGATTTCGGTCCGGCCTATGTCGAGCAGGACAAGGCACTGCGGCTCTTTCTCTATCGCGGCGACATGAATGCGGAATGGATTTCTTACGGCCCCAAGGCGAAGTCCTATGCGGAAAGTTTCGTCGCCGGCATCAACGCCTACGTGGCGGACGTGCAGGCCGGCCGCAAACCGCTGCCGATCGAATTTCGCATCGCCGGCACCACGCCCGATCTCTGGACTCCTGAGGATGTGGTGCGGATCAGAAGCCATGGCCTGACGCGCAACGTTGCTTCCGAGGTGAAGCGTTCGCTGGTCGCCTGCGCGGCCGGACTCGAAGCCGATCGGTTTCGCGTAAAACTAGAACCGGCCTGGACCACGAAGATCCCCGAAGAGCTTGATCCTTGCAGTATCCCAAAGGGCGTGCTCGCGGCCTACGATCTGGCGACGCGCCCGGTCGCCTTTGCCAAGGCCGAAGATCGCAAGGCGATGCTGACGCATGATCCGGATCGTTTCCTTGGCGAGGCTGACGGGCAGCGCGACACCGTCGGCTCCAACAACTGGGTGGTCGCGCCGTCGCGTACCGCGACCGGCCGCGCGATCCTCGCCAACGATCCGCATCGCGAGCACAGCGTGCCGTCGCTGCGTTATATCGTCGGCCTCAATGCGCCCGGCCTTTCGGTGATTGGCGCGGGCGAGCCGGCGCTGCCGGGAATTTCGATCGGCCATAACGGCACGATCGCGTTCGGGCTGACCATCTTCAATGTCGACCAGGAAGACCTCTACGTCTACGAACTCAATCCCGCCGATCCCAATCAATATCGCTATCGCGACGGTTGGGAACCGATGCGGATCGTGCATGAGCGCGTCGAGGTCAAAGGCGAGGGGGCCCGCGACGTCGAGCTGAAATTCACCCGGCACGGGCCCGTCGTTTATGTCGATGAGGCTAACAAGCGCGCCTTTGCCATCCGCTCGATCTGGTTCGAGCCGGGCACCTCGGCCTATTTCGGCTCCTCCGACTATATGACGGCCAAAGACTGGAACGGTTTTGTCGCCGCGATGCGGCGCTGGGGCGCGCCGTCGGAGAACCAGGTCTATGCCGACGTCAAAGGCAATATCGGCTGGATCCCCGGCGCGAAGACGCCGCGGCGCGTCAACTATGACGGGCTGATGCCGGTGCCCGGCGACGGCCGCTACGAATGGCAGGGTTTTATCGACGCCGATCAACTGCCGCGGGTCTATCGCCCCGAACAGGGCTTTTTTGCCACCGCTAATCAGATGAACCTGCCGAATGGCTACCCAATTGCTGAACGCAAAATCGGCTTTGAATGGTCGGATCCGGCGCGCTGGCAGCGCATCGTCGAAATATTGCAGTCAAAACCAAAGCTGACATTGGCGGACGCGATGGATTTGCAGAACGACGACACCTCGATGCTGGCGCGGCGTCTGATCAAATTGCTGAAGCCGCTTGAGTCCGACGACGCCAACGGAAAAAAGGGGCTGGAGCTTCTTAAAGATTGGGACGCGCGCGATGGCGCCGGCAGCGCGGCGGCGGCGGTGTTCGAGGTGTGGATATCAAATCACCTCGGCGCGGCGCTGCTCAAGGCCGTCGAGCCCAAGGCCGCTGACCTCATTGCCCCGGCAGCTTCCAGCATTTCGCCCATCGTGGCCTATCTCGAATCGCCGGACGAAAAACTCGGCGCCGATCCGCTGGTGGCGCGAGACCGCATCCTGCGCGAAAGTCTTGCGAGCGCGGTCGCCGAGGTCAGCGACAAGTTGGGCGCGGATTCCTCGATGTGGCGCTGGGGTCGGTTGCATGTCGCGACGTTCGATCACGCGCTGATGCCGCTCGCCGAAAAGGCGACCGCCGCGCAACTCACGGTCGGGCCGCTCGCCTATGGCGGCGCCGCCAACGTGCCGCGCGCGGCGACCTACCGTCGCTCGGATTATCATCTCACCGCCGGTGCTTCGTTCCGCATGGTGCTCGACGTCGGCAATTGGGATGCCAGCCGCGCCGTCAACACGCCGGGCCAGTCGGGCGATCCCTTCAGCGGACATTACCGCGATCTCGCGCCGCTGTGGGCGACCGGCCAATACGTGCCGCTGCTCTATAGCCGCGCCGCGGTGGAAGCCGCGACGGCGGAAGCGATCACGCTGACGCCGAGGTGAGGGGGCTTTATCGGATGGATGCGAAGGATGTTTGGTTGAATTGACGTTCTTCCGCTCCCTTCCCCTGAAGGTTGGGGAGGGGGGTCAAACTACATTTCGCATCTTGCCAGTGATCCCCTCCCGCTTTGCTCTGAAGAGGAGCAAAGCGACCTCCCTTTTTCAAGGGGAGGTTTCGGAGATTGCCGCGCTAACTTCCGAAATTCACCGCCGTCGTGTTCGCCCCGCAGAGCAGGATTGCCACGCGTTCTCCGGCTTGAGGCTTGTAACGCCCCGAAAGCAGCGCGGCGAAGGCCGCGGCTCCGCCGGGTTCTGTCACCAGGCGCAAATTGGACCACAGCGCTTCCTGGGCCTGCCGGATCGCATCATCGGTGACGAGGACGACGTCGGCGACATTGTCGCGCGCAATCGGAAAATTCAGTTCGCCCACGCGCCGCGGCGCGAGGCTGTCGGCGGCGACGCCGCCGGCGGGCGCATCCACCGGCCGGCCCGCCTTGAGCGCGGTGTGGAGGGTCGGCGCCGCTTCAGGCTCGACCGCAACGATGCGAATCTTGCGCCCATACCACGCCGCGATGCCGCCGATCAGCCCGCCGCCGCCGACCGCAACCAGAAGCGTATCGATCTCGGGCGCGTCCTGCTCCAGCTCCAGCCCCACCGAGCCCTGGCCGAGCAGCGTCTCCGCCTGGTCGAAGGCATGGATCGGCATCGCGCCGGTTCGCTCGATGTGGCTTTGGCTGGCCTTGAGCGCATCGGCATAGAGTGAGCCCGCGATCATGAGCTGCGCGCCATAGGCCTTGATGCGCTCCTGCTTGGCCGGCGAGGCGACATCCGGCAAGAAAATCGTAACGGGCACGCCCAATCGATGCGCGGCATAGGCGACCGCTACGCCGTGATTGCCGCCTGATGCCGCCACAACGCCCGCAGGGGGCGGCTTTCGCAGCAGGAGGTTGGCGAACGCGCCGCGTACCTTGAACGAGCCGGAATGCTGCAACAGTTCGAGCTTGAAGGTGAGGGGGCCAGGCGGAAGGCCGAAGTCGGCCATGTCGGCTTTGACAAGCGGCGTTCGCCGCACAAAGGGGCGGATCACAGCCTCCGTGGCCGTGATGCGCTCGCGTGTGATCGGGTTCGTCTCGGTCATGGGTCTGCTCTAGTCGCTTACATATTCCGGTGAGAGATTCACGGTCTGGCCGTCGCGTGTGAGAATGACGCTCTCCGGAAAGTCCTGCTCATAGACCGCACCGAGGTCGTTCAGGCGTTGAAGCAATTCGGGCAGGTGGGGCAAACAGCCGCTTTCGATGTCGTGCAGGACGACGACGCTCCATTCGTTTTCAAGCACCTGCGCGATGCACGTCTCGACCCACCCCGCGGCATCCCTCCAGTCGCCGGGGACGCTGTTCCAGAGCACGCTCTGAAACCGGTTCGCCTGCAGGTAGGCAATGGCTGCGCGGCTCAGAAGATGATGGCCGATCAGACCGGAGTTTCCATACGGCCGGAACAGTTTGTTCGGGTGAGACAGTTCGCCGATCGCGCGCTGGGTCGTGGCGATTTCGTGCTCGGCGAAATCCGCCTCGGGGCGATCTCCAAAAGCAACTGAGTGCGAGAACGTGTGATTGCCGATCCAGTGGCCGGCAGCATGGCACTGCCTTGCCAGAGACGCGGCCTCGGGGTCGACCAGATTGCGGCCGATCACGAAAAAAGTGCTGCGGAGACCCTGGCGCTCCAAGATCTCGAGCACGCGTTCGGTGATCCCCGGCGTCGGACCGTTGTCGAAGGTGAGCGTGACGCGTCGCGGCATGCGCTTGTGAGCCTGTTATCACTTCCCCGATCTTGATACGGCTTAGGTAATTAGCAAAGTGGCTAAATGAAAATTGCAATCGCGTTGCGCGCTTTGGCCAACGAGCGCCGTTTGCTGATCCTGGACTGGCTTCGCGACCCGAAGAAGCATTTCCGCGCCCAGGAGGACGGCGATCTTGTGGAAGACGGCGTCTGCGGGCTCCTGATTGCGGAAAAGCTCGGCGTCAGCGCGCCGACCTTGAGCGAACACATGCGCGTCCTGATCGCGGCCAAACTGGTCAGGGCCAAACGCATCAAGCAATGGACGATGTACAAGCGGGATGAAGACGCCATTGCCTCCGTCAAGCGCGTCATTCACGATAAGGTTTGAATACCAGGGTGCACTTCCATGATCCTGATCGGCCAATATGATTCCCCCTTTGTCCGCCGCGTCGCGATTGCGCTGCGGCTCTACGGTTTCAACTTCCAGCACAGACCGTGGTCAACCTTCGGCGACGCCGAACTGATCGCGGCCTATAATCCGCTGCGGCGGGTGCCGACGCTGGTGCTCGACAACGGCGAAACGTTGATCGAAAGCGCCATGATTCTCGACTATCTCGATGAACTGGCCGGCCCGGAGAAGGCATTGATCGCCGCTCGTGGACCGCAGCGCCGTCAGTGCCTGAAGAGCTGCGCGCTGGCGACGGGGCTCGCCGACAAGGCGGTCAGTCTACTTTACGAGCGCGTGCTGCGGAAAGACCATCCGTCGCAGATTTGGGTCGAGCGCTGTGAGGCGCAGATCGGCGCAGTGCTCGATGCGCTTGAAAAGGAGCGTGCAGCTATCGCCTCACCGTTCTGGTTCGGGACGCGTATTGGCCATGCCGACGTCGCTGTCGCCTGCGCTCTGAGGTTCACCGGCGAAGCCCATGCCGGCGTATTTGACGACGTGCGCCATCCCGCGTTGGCGGATCACGCCTCGCGTTGCGAGGCGATGCAGGTGTTCAGGGAATTCGTGCAACCCCTGATCCCGCCGAAGGGATAAGAGCCGTCGTTGCGAGGCGCTCGACGTCAGCGCGAGGAATCGGCGAGCCAGGCCGCGAGCACCGCGCGCTCGTCGGGGGTGATTTCGGTGATATTGCCGGGCGGCATGGCGCTGGACCAGGCTGCGTTTCGTCCGATCAGGCGGCTGTTGCGCAGGATCGCTTCCGGATCGTCGAGGCGGACGCCCTTTGGCGCCGCGGTAATTCCATCAAACACCGGCTCGGCGGCGTGGCACATGCTGCAACGGGACAGCACGATGTCCTGGGCCGCCGCAAAGTCGTGCTTGGGCACCACCGCGCTCACCTTGGCGTCCCGCGGACCAGCGGTCGAGAGGAACGCGATCGCGATCATGCCGAGCGCCGCCACGCCCCACACCCACCACGGCGATTTGCGCCCCGCGTGGCGCTCGTTGAAGAAGTGACGGATCACGGGACCGAGCGCCAGCACGATCGCCGCGATCAGCCAGTTGAAGCGGGTGCCGAAGATCAGCGGGTAATGATTGCTGATCATCAGGAACACGACCGGCAAGGTCAGGTAATTGTTGTGGACCGAGCGTTCCTTGCTCTGCTTGCCGTATTTCGGGTCGGGCGTCTGGCCGGCGAGTAGCGCTGCCACGACCTTCTTCTGGTTCGGGATGATCAGCGCGAAGACGTTGGCGACCATGATGGTGCCGATGATTGCGCCGATCTGGTTGAAGGCGCCGCGCCCGCTCAGCACATGGGTGAACGCATAGGTAAGGACGACCAGGAAAATATAGCCGCCGATCGCGAACGGCAGTTCGTGACTGGACAGACCACTGCGGCAGGCGGCTTCATAGAGCAGCCAGGCCAGCGCGAGGCTGACGAAGCTGAACAGCCCCGCCTGCAGCGGCGTCAGGTCAAGTACCGACTTGTCGACCAGAAACAGCTCGGCATCGAGGTAGTAGACGATGACCATCAGCACGAAGCCCGACAGCCATGTGGTGTAGGCCTCCCATTTGAACCAGGTCAGTTCGCTCGGCATCTGCGACGGCGCGACCAGGAACTTGATGATGTGGTAGAAGCCGCCGCCGTGCACCTGCCAGGCCTCGCCATGGGCGCCTTCCGGCAGGCCGCTGCGCGGCTTGAGTTCAAGGTCGAGGTGAATGAAGTAAAACGAACTTCCGATCCAGCCGACGGCCGCGATCACGTGCAGCCAGCGAAAAATCAGACTGGCCCATTCCGACAGTATCGATGCCCACATCGCCGGCTCCATCCCTCGCGCGGCGTTTGCGGCGACGGTCCCGCGCGTCTCGTCCGGCCAACCCCGGCCGGATGCCCCAATTCTGTGTGACATCTATCGCGATGATTTTCCAGCGCTTCCGGTTGGCAGTCAGTGGCGTGGATTTGACATTCGCCACGCAGGCGGCCGCAAATTCGAAAAAGCGAATGTCAAAATCCCAAACGCCACTAGAATCTTGAATTTGCTAGTGGTCCTCGATTCCAACATTCGCAAAACTGTATGCTGCAACGGGATGCGAATCTTGGAATCAGACTATGAGTGCCCAAAAATGCGGCATGTGGACTTGGCCGCCCCAAACCGGGTAAATGAAGCGGGGGCCGATTTCGAGGTTAAGACAATGAAGAAGCTTCTCCTGTGCACGATGCTGGTCGCGGCGGCAACGCCGGCCTGGTCGCAAACAAAGCCGGCGGCGAGAGCCGGGCGCGCCGATCCCTGCGCGCCGATCGGCCAAACCGCCAGCCGCGAGCTGATCTACTCGATGAGCTGTACCAACCTTCCGGCGCCGCCTCCTCCGCCGCCACAGGCCGAACTTCAGTCGGCCCCTGCCCCGGAAGCCGAAGTTCGGCGCGGCGGCCTGTTCGGCATGTCCTTCGACGTCGGCGGAGCCACCTCGGGCGGCCAGGGCAGAACCCCATGACCGGGCGGATGTGAGCGGGGATTAAGTGTTGCAGAAGCCGCTTGAAGAGTTGAACGCCTCCGCGCAAGGCGACTTCGTCGCGGCGCTTGCCAACATCTTTGAATATTCGCCCTGGGTCGCCGAACAGGCCTTTGCGGCGCGGCCCTTTGCCGGCGTCAATGCGCTGTTTGCGGCGATGAAGACGGCGGTCGAGCGGGCTCCCGAAGGGTTACGGCTCGCGCTGATCAAGTCGCACCCTGATCTGGCCGACAAGACCCAGCGCGCCGCGGGGCTCACGGCGGAATCCAGCGCCGAGCAGAACAGCGTCGGGCTCGACCGGCTGTCGGACGCCGAATACGAGGCCTTCGAACGCGTCAACAATGCCTATCGTTCGAAATTCGGCTTTCCGTATATCGTCTGCGTTCGCCGCCACACCAAGGATTCGATCCTCAGCAATTTCGAGCAGCGGCTGCCGAACGATGTCGCGACCGAAACAGCGACCTCGCTTGCGGAGATTTGCCGGATCGCGGCGCTGCGGCTCGATCAGCTCGTGATTTCCAGTGACCGGCTCCCCGTTTACGGGCGGCTTTCGACCCATGTGCTCGATAACAATAGCGGCAAACCCGCGGAAGGAATCACGGTCGAACTCATCGAACGTTCAGCGCTTGGCGCGAGCCGCGTTATAGCGCGCGCTGTGACCAATTCGGACGGCCGCACCGATCAGCCGTTGATCGGCGGCCGGCCGGTGCCGATCGGCCGCTATGAATTGATCTTCAGCGTCGGAAGTTATTTCAAGGAACGAAACGTGCCGCTTTCCGACCCGCCGTTCCTCGACGATATCGCGTTGCGCTTCGCGGTCAGCGATCCCGAGGGGCACCTGCATGTGCCCCTCCTGGTCACGCCCTGGAGCTATGCGACCTATCGCGGTAGCTGACCGCTCCCTCAAACGTGCTGCGCCGATGAGGCCATCGCCGCGGCGTCGGCTTTCGCGCTGGAGCTGCTGCCCAATCCGTTGAAGAATGCGTTCAGGATCACGGCTGTCACCGCGCAAAGCAGGATGCCGGATTCCAGCAGCGGCTGCAGGTCATGCGGCAGGTTGCGGAAGAAGCCGGGTGCGGCGAGGGGGATCATGCCGAAGCCGACGGAGATCGCGACCACGAACAGGTTGAAGCGGTTGTTCTTGAAGTCGACGTTGGTCAAAATCCGTGCGCCGGTCGCAGCCACCATGCCGAACATCACCAGTCCCGCGCCGCCAAGCACCACCAGCGGCACCGCTTCGACCAGCGCCGCAAGCTTCGGCAACAGGCCGAGCAATAGCATGATGGCGCCGCCGGTGATGGTGACCCAGCGCGACCGGACGCCGGTGACGCTGACCAGGCCGACGTTCTGCGAGAACGACGTATAGGGGAAGGTGTTGAAGATGCCGCCGATCAGCGTGCCGACGCCGTCGGCGCGCAGGCCGCGCGACAACGCGTCACGATCGATGGTTCTCCCGGTCATCTCGCCGAGCGCCAGAAACATGCCGAGCGATTCGATCATCACCACGATCATCACGATGCACATGGTCAGGATCGGCACGAGGTGAAACTGCGGCACGCCGAAACGGAAGGGGATGACGATGTCGCCCCAGGACGCGGCGACAACCTTCTCGAAATGCATGACGCCGAGCACGCTGGCGAGAACGGCGCCGGCGATAATTCCGAGCAGCACCGACACGTTGGCAAGGAAGCCGGTTCCCCACCGGATCAGGCCGAGGATGAAGAGCAGCACGAACAGCGAGATGCCGAGCCCCTGCAATTGACCGTAAGCCGGGTTGGGAAAGGCGCCGGGAACGCCATCGACCACCTTGGTCAACGTCGGCAGGCCGCCGCCGGCCCAGTTGATGCCGACCCGCATCAGCGAAATGCCGATCACCATGATGATGGTGCCGGTGACGACAGGTGGAAACAGCGGCAGCAGCCGGCTGATGAAAGGCGCGGCAAGTATGCCGAAGATTCCGGCAGCGATGACGGAGCCGTAGATACCGAGCAGGCCGATATCGGGAGAAAGCGCCATCGACATCATTGGGCCAACGGATGCGAACGTAACGCCCATCATCACCGGCAGCCGGATACCGACCCCGGGAAATCCGATACACTGAACCAGCGTGGCAAGGCCGCAGGCGAACAGATCGGCGCTGATCAGAAAGGCGACGTCTTCCGGCGACAGTTTCAACGCCCGCCCGATAATCAGGGGAACGGCGACCGCGCCGGCATACATCACCAGCACATGTTGCAGGCCCAGCGCCAGCAGCCGCGGGACCGGCAGGACTTCGTCGACTGGATGAATCTCGGTGCTCATGGTTACCCCCCAACGGACGCCAGTATGATGCCCTGCCGCTGTCATATGATTGCAGCAATTCAAACCCTGTGCCAGATGGCTCTCTCGCGCTGCCGCATGGCAATGCGCATCGGGCGCGGCTCAGCTTCCGAACTTTTCCTTCAGCGCCGGAAACAGCCGGTCAGGCTTGAACGGCGTCGAGGTGAAGCGAATGCCGGTGGCGCTGGCGATCGCATTGCCCATCGCGGGCGCCACGGGATTATACGGGCTTTCGCTCATCGACTTGGCGCCCATCGGCCCGATCTTGTCGTAAGTATCGGCGAAGTAGACCTCGGTGCGCGGCACGTCGGCAAAGGACGGCAGGTGGTAGTCGCGAAAGCGTGGATTGAGGATGCTGCCGCTGTCCTCGATCACCAGTTCCTCGTAAAGCGTGGCCCCGAGCGATTGCGCGACGCCGCCCTCGACCTGGCCGCGGCACTGCATGGGATTGGCGACACGGCCGGCATCCGCGGCCTGCACGCTCTTGAGGATCTTCAACTCGCCGCTGCCCTTGTTCACGGCGACCCGAAAGCCCTGCACATTGAAGGCGACCGAGCGCGGCGTGCCGCTGGAATTGCCGTGGGCTGACAAGCGCATTGCTTTCGTGCGTGCCATCTCGGCGATCTTTGCAAACGGCAGACGTGTGTTGCCGCTGACGAGGTGATCGCGAGCGAGCACGCTGGTGGCGGCATCCGCGCCCATCGCGCGCGCGGCAAAGGCCTTGATCTCGGCGGCGAGATTTTCCGCCGCGACTTTGGTGGCGAGCCCCGCCACAAACGTGCCGGCCGAGCCGTAGGCGCCGGTGTCGTGGCCGCCATTGGCGGTGTCGGATTGCTTGAGTGATATCTGATCGACGGTGGTCGCGAGCGCCGTTGCCGCGATCTGACGATGCACCGTGGCGGTGCCGTTGCCGAACTCGGCGGTGCCGACCGTCAACTCGAATCCGCCGTCGTCGCGCAAGGAAATATAGCAGTCCGCGATGTGACCGGCAGGCGGCACGGTGTCGATCATGGTGAGCGCGATACCGTCGCCGATCAGCCAGTCGTCGGACAACTGCGGCCTCGAGGTGTCGGCGGCCATCGCGCGCTCGACCAGATCGAGGCACTGATCGAGCCCGTAGGAGCCGTATTCCACGTCGTGATATTCCGACCCCGGTGGCGCCAGCATCGGATCACCGGGCTTGACGACGTTGCGGCGGCGCATCTCGAACGGGCTGATGCGAAGCTGCCTCGCCAGTTCGTCGATCGCGGATTCCACCGCAAACTGCGTCTGCGGCAGGCCGTAGCCGCGGAAAGCGCCGGCCGGCAGCGTGTTGGTATAGGCGGCCACCCCGTCGACCTTCTTGTTCGGGCAATTATAGACGCTGATGCATTCGCTGACGGCGTGAAACAGCACCGGCCCGCCGTGATTGCCGTAGGCGCCGGTGTTGGAGAGCACGTCGATTTTCAAAGCGGTGAGCTTGCCGTTCTTGTCGGCGCCGGCCTTGATGTGGACCCGCATCGGATGGCGCGTCGAGGTGGAAATGAATTGCTCTTCCCGCGTCAGTTCGAGTTTGACCGGGCGCCCCGTTTTGAGCGCGGCGAGCGCCAGAATATCCTCGACGAACATCTCCTGCTTGCCGCCGAAGCCGCCGCCGACGCGCTTGCAGAACACGCGCACCTTCTCGGCGGGGAGATCAAACAGGTCGGCGAGCGTCCGCCGGGTCAGGAACGGCACCTGGGTCGACGAGCGCACGGTGAGGACACCTTCGTCATCGACAAAGGCAATGCCGCCATGAGTTTCGAGAGCCGCGTGCTGCACACGCTGCGTCGTGAACGTGCCTTCGTAAGTGACGGCGGCGGCAGCCAGAGCGGCTGCGACGTCGCCAAATTCGCCATGCGTTTCGGCTGCGATATTGCGCTCCGCATTGGCGATGCGGCTTTCAGTGGTCTTGCCCGCATGGATCGCCGGCGCGCCCTCGGCGATTGCGGCTTCCGGATCGACCACATGCGGCAGTATTTCGTAGGTCACCTTGAGAAGCCGGCAGCCTTCTTCGGCGGCGCCTTCGCTGGTCGCCACCACGGCGGCTACTTTTTGTCCGATGAACCGCACGACATCGTCGAGCACGCGGGTATCGTCCGGATCCATCCACTCCTTCTCGTGCCGTGCGGTCGAAAACAATTTCCGTGGCGCATCCTCATGAGTCAACACGGCATGAACGCCGGGCACGGCGAGCGCAGCACTTCTGTCGACCGAAATGATCCTGGCGTGCGGATGCGGCGAGCGAAGCATCTTGATGTGCAGCAGGCCTTCGATCTTGGTATCGAAGGTGTAGCGCTCGGCGCCCCGTACCACGAGCGGCCCTGCTGGCGCGGGCAGGCTGCGGCCGAACGCATCGCCGGCGTCGGCTTTTTCCACGTTGGTCTTGCCGTTGAGCGCGTCCTCGATCGAGCGATACCCGGTGCACCGGCAGATGTTGCCCTTGAGCGCTGCGCCGAGATCGGCGCGTTGCGCCTGGTTCAAAGAGGCGCAGGTCAGGATCATGCCCGCGGTGCAGAACCCGCATTGAAATCCCTGCGCATCCAGAAACGCCTGCTGCATCGGATGAATGGCGGCATCTCCGGCAAAGCCTTCGATGGTGGTGACCGCGTGGCCTTCGGCGCGGAACGCCGGAATCAGACAGCTATGCACCGGCTCGTTGTCGAGCAGCACGGTGCAGGCGCCGCAATCGCCGGCGTCGCAGCCTTTCTTGACGCCGAAATGACCGAGCTCGCGCAGGAACGTGCGCAGGCATTGCCCGGCGCGCGGCTGCTGTTCGAAACTCTTGCCATTGATCTCGAAGCTCAAATCTACTCCAGTTCTTCGCAGATTTCTCGAGCCAGTCGCAGCGTCATGTGTTTGCGCCAGAACGGCTTGCCGTGAATGTCGTCGTGATAGAGGTCATCGGGGATGGCCTGCCCGATCGCCTCGCGAAGTTCGGACGAGTCGGGCACTTTCTTGAAGGAAAGTCTGATCGGCCGCTTGGTCGAAGCCGTCACCGTCAGCGCGACAGCGCCGTCAAGGCCGAGGGTGCCGATCACAAGCGCGGCCGAACGTCCCACCGGCGTCAGCGAAATCTGGCGGAAAGCCGAGCGTCGCTTCAACGCGGCGAGGGGAATATCGATCTGCCGCAACAGCTCGCCGCCCTTGAGCAGGTTGGCGTGGTTGCCGGTGACGAAATCGAGCATGGCAACGGTTCGCTCGCCACCATCCGGCTGCCAGATCGTGCAGATGCCATCGAGCGCCGAGGTCAGCGAGATCATTGGTCCCGCCGGCAGCGACATGCAGATATTGCCGCCGACGGTCGCCGTCTTCCAGATCTTGAAGGAGGCCAGAAAAGCCCGGCAGCATTGATTGATCAAAGGTGCCGCGAGCCAGTCCGGCGGACAGGCGACCGCGTCGAGTTCAGCGACGCTGCAGGTCGCCGCGATCGATAGTCCGTTCGTATCGATGGTCAGCGCCGGCCAGCCAAGCGCGGCCAGGTCGATCAGGCGGTGCAGGTCGGCCTGCGGTTCCGAAAATAGCCAGGTGCCGCCCGCGAGCCAGGCATCGCCTGCCGTCCAAGCGGGCAGCTCGGAGCGAGTTGTCGGACGCGCCACCGCCGTGATCGTATTCAGGTCCATGCGCCGTCTGATACTTTCAACGCCAACACTCTTTCTGTAACGGTCTTGCAAGACCAGCGCCAACCGGGACGGGGGCTGGTCTTTGAATTGCAAGGAAGATTCAAGAGGAAAGGCGTTAACATGGCGCAGCCGCAGGCGATCTGGATCAAGAACCCGCAAGCCATTTTTGCCGAGACCGCGGGCGGCGGTATCGTCGTTGACGGCGGCCGGATCGTCGAGATGGTGCCGGCCGGAGCGACACCCAAGACGGACGCTGCGGTATTCGATGCCTCGGCGCATGTGGTGCTGCCCGGGCTGATCAACACCCATCACCATTTTTACCAGACGCTAACGCGGGCGGTGCCGGCGGCGATGGACCGCGAGCTGTTCCCGTGGCTGCAGGCGCTCTATCCGGTATGGGCGGGATTGACGCCGAAATCGCTCGAACTCGGCGTCACCGTGGCGATGTCGGAGCTGATGCTCTCCGGATGCACCACCACGACGGATCACCATTATGTTTTTCCGGCGGGGCTCGAGCAGTCCGTCGATATCGAGGTTGCCGTGGCGCAGCGCCTCGGCCTGCGCGTGCTCCTGACCCGCGGTTCGATGAATCTGTCGCAACGCGATGGCGGCCTGCCGCCGGACAGCGTGGTGCAGGACGAAGATACCATCCTTGCCGACAGCGAACGCGTCGTCGGCAAGTATCATCAGCGCGGCGAGGACGCGATGGTGCAGATCGCGCTTGCGCCCTGTTCGCCGTTTTCGGTGACGACGTCGCTGATGAAGAAGACCGCGGCACTGGCCGAAAAGCTCGACGTCCGCATGCACACCCATCTGGCCGAGACCGAGGACGAAAACCGGTTTTGCGAACAGCTCTATCAGTGCCGGCCGCTCGATTATCTCGAGGATTGCGGCTGGCTCAATGCGCGGACCTGGCTGGCGCACGGCATCTTTTTCAACGCAACCGAAATGAAGCGGCTCGGCAAAGCCAAAACCACCATCAGCCACTGCGCCTGCAGCAACCAGATTCTGGCGTCAGGGTTCTGTCCGGTCTGCGAGATGGAAGAGGCCGGCGTCGGCATCGGGCTCGGCGTCGATGGCTCGGCGTCGAACGACGAGTCCAATCTGATGCAGGAAGTTCGCGCCGCGTTTCTCTTGCAACGCGTACGCTATGGCGTCGGCAAGGTGAGCCACAAGGACGCGCTGCGCTGGGCCACCAAAGGCTCGGCCGCCTGTGTCGGCCGTCCCGAACTCGGCGAGATCGCGGTCGGCAAGGCGGCCGATCTCGCGCTGTTCAAGCTCGACGAGCTGCGCTTCTCCGGCCACGGCGATCCGATTGCCGCGCTGGTGCTGTGCGGCGCGCATCGCGCTGATCGCGTCATGGTGGCGGGCAAGTGGACCGTCGTCGACGGCACCATTCCCGGGCTTGATGTCGCCGATCTGATCCGCCGCCACAGCGCGGCGGCGCGCGCTCTTCAGGCGGGTTAGAAAGCTTCTTCGCCTCCCCCTGAAAGGGGGAGGCCGGCGAGCTGAAGCCAGCCGGGAGGGGGTCTTTTTTCGTTCCGAGAGCTTTCCTGAGCGCCTTGCATCATTGAATTGACCCCCACCCCACACCAACCCTCCCCCTTTTAGGGGAAGGGAGCCCTGAGATCGTGCTTTGGCAAGCGAGCCAACAAAAAAAGGGCCGGGCGTTTCCGCCCGGCCTTTGGCTTGGAAGTTAGGGGGCTTACTTGCCCGGAATCTTGTCGTCGATACCCTTGACGTAGAAGTTCATGCCGAGCACCTGGCCATCGTCGAGATGGTCGCCGCCCTTGCACTCAACCGTCTTGCCGTCCTGATCGACGATCGGACACTTGAACGGAAAGAGCTTGCCGGCGGTGATCGCGGCCTCGGTATCCATCGCCAGCTTCTTCACGTCGTCGGGCATGTTGGTGTACGGCGCCATCACGACCATCTTGGCCTTCAGGCCGTCCCAGTCGTTGTCCGTTGCCCACTTGCCGTCCATCTCGGCCTTGACGCGGGAGATGTAGTAGGGCGCCCAGTTGTCGATGATCGAGGTCAGCTGCGTCTTCGGTCCGAACTTGATCATGTCGGAGTCCTGGCCGAATGCCAGCTTGCCGCGCTCGGAAGCGATCTGCATCGCGGCCGGAGAGTCGGTGTGCTGCATGATGACGTCGGCGCCCTGATCGAGTAGCGCCTTGGCGGCGTCGGCTTCCTTGCCCGGATCGAACCAGGTGTTGGCCCAGATGATCTTGACCTTGATGTTCGGGTTGACCGTCTGCGCACCGAGGATCGTGGCGTTGATGCCCATGATGACTTCGGGAATCGGGAACGAGGCGATGTAGCCGAGCACGCCCGCCTTCGACATTTTGCCGGCGATGACGCCCTGGATGTAGCGGCCTTCATAGAACCGGCCGTTGTAGATGCCCATGTTCTTGTCGTGCTTGAATCCGGTGGCGTGCTCGAAATGCACGTTCGGATATTTCTTGGCGACCTTCAGCGTCGGGTCCATGTAACCGAAGGACGTCGTGAAGATCAGCTTGTTGCCGGCGCGCACGAGCTGTTCGATCGAACGTTCGGCGTCGGGGCCTTCGCTGACGTTTTCGAGATAGGTCGTCTCGATCTTGTCGCCGAATTCCTTCGCCAGCGCTTGGCGTGCGACTTCATGCTGGTAGGTCCAGCCGAAATCTCCAACCGGGCCCAGGTAAATGAACCCGACCTTCAACTTGTCGGCGGCCGAAGCACTCAGGCTTCCGGCCAGCAGAACTGCGGCCGCAGCCGCAAGCAGTTTTTTCCTCATTATCAATCTCCACACTCTTGGGGTAAAATCTACATTCAAAACGCGCTGCCCCCCTTCAGTCGCGTCCTGAAACGCGAAATCAGCGATCGGGCACGAACACCGTGCCCAGCGCGGCCGGCGCGGTCGAGCCGCCTGTTCTCGCCCGCGAAATCAAAACCAGTACAATAACGGTTGCCAAGTATGGCAGGGACGACATGAATTGCGAGGGGATTCCGAGGCTGAACGCCTGGGCATGCAATTGCAGGATGGTCACGGCGCCGAACAGGTAGGCGCCGATGATGAGCCGGCCCGGACGCCAGGATGCGAACACCACCAGCGCCAGCGCGATCCAGCCGCGGCCCGCGGTCATTCCGGGAATGAAGAACGGCGTGTAGGCGAGCGGCAGATAGGCGCCCGCAAGTCCCGCGCAGGCGCCGCCGAACAACACGGCGTACAAGCGGATGCGAAGCACGGGATAGCCGAGCGCATGGGATGAGATGTGATTGTCGCCGGCGGCGCGCAGCACCAATCCGGCGCGCGTGCGATAGAGAAACAGCCAGACGGCGATCAAAAGAACGAGCGAGAGATAGACGAAGGGGTCTTCGCCAAACAGGATTCTTCCGGCGAAGGGGATGTCGGTGAGGCCCGGAATGTAAAGATGCGGTGCCGGCGTAATCCGCTCGCCGACGAAGCCGGCGCCGATCAGGCCGGAAAGGCCGACCCCGAGGATGGTCAAGGCAAGCCCGGTCGCGACCTGGTTGACCGCCAGCCCAAGCGTCATCAGCGCGAAGATCAGCGACATCAATGCGCCCGCAACGATTCCGCAGATCGCGCCCACGATGATCGAACCCGTGAGCCAGGCGCCACCAAAGCCGCAGGCCGCGCCCACGATCATCATGCCCTCGACGCCAAGATTGAGGACGCCGGAGCGTTCGGTCACGAGTTCGCCCGTGGCTGCGATCAACAGAGGTGTCGACGCCGCCAGGACCGATAGGATGATGGCTTCAAGCAGTTCCACTTGGCACCTGCGAGGTGGAAACCAACCGGATCCGGTAGAGAATAAGGGAATCGCAGGCGAGCACGTAGAACAGCAGAATGCCCTGAAAAACCTTGGTTACGTCGAGGGGTATCTTCATTGCGATCTGGGCCTGTTCTCCGCCGATGAACGTAAGCGCCAGGAAAAGCCCTGCAATTAATATTCCAACCGGGTTCAATCGGCCGAGGAAGGCGACGATGATGGCGGTGAACCCGTAGCCGGGTGAAAAGCCCGGCTGAAGATGGCCGACGGGGCCTGCGACCTCGATGATCCCGGCAAGCCCTGCGAGCGCGCCGGAAATGGCGAAGGTCAAGAGGATCAGTTGTTTGGAATTGAAGCCGCCGAAACGCGCGGCGCGTGGTGCTGCGCCCACCACGCGGATTTCAAAACCCTTGATCATTCGGCCGAGCAGGATCGCGGCCGCTCCGACGACGAGCACGGCGAAGATCGCGCCGAGATGCAAACGGCCGCCGTCGACCAGAAGCGGCACCGTGGCGACCGGATCGAATTCGGCGGTGGTTGGAAAGTTGAAGCCGTTCGGATCGCGCCACGGGCCGCGCACCAGATAATCGAGGAAGAGGTCGGCGACATAGACCAGCATTAGGCTGGTCAGGATTTCGCTGGCGCCGAACTTCACCTTGCAGATCGCCGGGATCAGCGCGTAGAGCGCGCCTGCGGCAGCCCCCATCACCAGCATCGCCGGCAAGACCCAGGGCCCGGCGTCGGTGCCTTGGGTTTTCACGGCGATCCAGGAGCCGGCGACAGCGCCGATCAGGAATTGTCCTTCGGCGCCGATATTCCAGACATTGGCGAGATAACAGAGCGACAGTCCGATCGCGATCATCACCAGCGGCGTCGCCTTGACCGCGATTTCCTGCAGCGAATAGCTGTCGGTCAAAGGATCGATGAAATAGACCCAGAGCGCGAGAGCCGGATTCTTGCCGAGGATCGCGAACAGGATAACCATGGTCACGATCGTCATGCCGATCGCGATCAGCGGGGAGACGAGTGCGATCGTGTTCGATCGCTCGGCGCGCTTTTCAAGCACCAGCTGCATGCGCCACATCCTTCTGATCGAGGCCGCTTCCGCCCATCAACAGCCCGAGCTTCTCGCGCGTGGCTTCGGCGGTCGGCAAAGCCTGCGACAGCCGCCCGTGAAACATCACGGCGATCCGGTCGGTGATTTCAGCGAGTTCGTCGAGGTCCTGGCTCGTGACCAGAACGGCCGCGCCGGAAGCCGCCAAGTCGAGCAGCGCCTGGCGGATCACCGCGGCCGCGCCCGCATCCACGCCCCAGGTCGGCTGGCTCACCACCAGCACCGCCGGATTGCGCAGGATTTCGCGCCCGACCACGAACTTCTGCAAGTTGCCGCCGGAAAGGGAAGCGGCTTCCGGATCACGCTTGGCCTTGCGCACATCAAAGGCCTGCGTGGTGCGGTCGACGGTCGACAATGTCGCGGGCGTATTGACGAAGCCGTACCTGACCATGCCGCTGGCGGCATGCCCCGTGAGCAGTGCGTTCTCCGATAATTTCATGCGCGGCGCGGTGCCATGGCCGAGCCGTTCTTCGGGTACGAAGGCCGCGCCGAGCTTGCGGCGCTTGGTGATCGACAGATGGCCGGCGGCGATACCTTCGATCACGACCGTGCCGGGGTCATTGGAGGGCCGCTCGCCCGACAGCGCCGAGAACAGTTCGTCCTGGCCGTTGCCGGCGACGCCTGCGATGCCGAGGATTTCGCCGCCGCGAAGTTCGAGCGAGATGTTTTCCAGCCGCACGCCGTGGGGATCGTCGGGCTCAAGCGAGAGACTGTTGACAACGAGGCGGGGCACCGTGATTTGTCGCGTGGCCGCCGCTTTGACTTCCTTGATCTCGGTGCCCACCATCATCCGCGCCAGCGAGGCCGCGGTCTCCGCCTTGGGATTGCAGGTCGAGATCTTCTTGCCGCCGCGCAGGATCGTTGCGGTGTCACAAAGCCGCTTTACCTCATCGAGCTTGTGGCTGATGTAGAGGATGGCGCGGCCTTCGGACTTCAGCCGATTCAATACGACGAAGAGCTGGTCGGCTTCCTGCGGGGTCAGGACCGCCGTCGGTTCGTCGAGGATCAAAAATTTCGGGTCCTGCATCAGGACGCGCACAATCTCGATGCGCTGCCGCTCGCCGACCGAGAGCTGCCAGACCTCGCGGCGCGGATCGAGCGGGAGCCCGTAAGTACTCGCTACTTGTTCGAGCCGCGCCGACATGTCCTTGAAAGACTCTTTGCCGTCGAGTCCGAGCGCAACATTCTCGGCGACGGTCAGGTTGTCGAACAAAGAGAAATGCTGGAACACCATGCCGATGCCGCGGGAACGCGCTTCCGACGGTCCGGCCAGGACCATCTTCTTGCCCTGCCAGCGCATCTCGCCTTCGCTGGGCTGGATCAGGCCGTAGATGGTTTTGACCAAGGTCGACTTGCCCGCGCCGTTTTCGCCCAGCAGGGCATGGATTTCGTTCGGCCAGATATCGATGTCGATGGAATCATTGGCGAGGAATGTGCCGTAGCGCTTGGTCAGCCCGACGGTCTGCAAAAGCGGCGTTTCGCCGGGGTGGGGGCTCGCAGGCGTCGAATCTGACATTCGTGTTTACGGTTCCGAGAAGACTGCCTGAATACTGTGCTACTTTCCGCGCCAACGTAAGTAGCGAAAAAGCGCCAGTCATTGCCCAAGCCTTCAGCAGTTCGAAACTGGAGAGTGATTCTCGGGCATACCACCTGAGCCTCCCAAGGCGCCCTAATCTGATACCCTCAATGCCCGCTAGCGTGCATTACCCTGTTGCATAATTGTGACGGTCTGTTGCAATTCGTCATCGGGAACCGGGCGGTGCTTCGGACGTGAGCATCGTGATTTGACCGTCCTCCGAAGATCGCCGGCGTTCGGTCTGCGGTGCGGGAAACCTCATTATCAACCCAAGGTTACTCAAAAAAATCAATAAAAACAATAAGGATACGGCGTTCGGCCGCGTCTCGCAGACCCCGTCGATATCGCCATCAAGCGTCATAAGCCCTCCAAATCGCGGATGGTTTGGCTATTTTTGATTAATCTCGCAGCAGGCAATGGAAAAAGTTGAGGCTTCTCACCTCCAACGAACGGCGTAACTGTTCCGTCAGGGCCTGTGATGGTTCGCTCTGCAATTGGGGGTACTAATGTCGTTTAGAAAAACAATCTTCGCAACCGCGGCTCTGTCATTGGCCGCGCTTGCATCAGCCGGTGTCGCACGCGCTGCGGACCTTCCGGTCAAGGCCGTAAAGAAGGTGGCGGATCTGCCCTTCTTCCTGGTGATCGACGACCGTCTCACCTATTCCTATCAGTTCACGGCAACCGATCCGGGCGCTTTCAGCCTCAAGCAGGGCGGCGGCGCTTTCAACGGTAACACGGCGAAGCAGGTCTACTCGTTCACCCACTTCGACGTGTGGGGCTACGGCACCAACTTCTTCACCATCTCGATGTTCAAGTCGGACCACAACGATCCGGCCTCACCGTGTGTTGGCTTCACGGCCAACTCGACTCAGAATTCCGCGTCGGTTAACGGTGGCAACACGGTTTGCGCTGGCGCAACCGAAGTGTACGGTTTGTTCCGCTCGACCTTCGGCTGGAACGAAATCTTCGGCACCAAGATGTTCAGCATGGGGCCGCTGCATAACATTTCGTTCGAAATCGGTGGTGACGTCGAAAACGAAAACACTTATCTCGCGCCGGCCAAGCGCGACATCGTCGGCGGTCTGCAATTCGCCTTCGACCTGCCTTACAAGGGCTTCTTCAACGTCGCGCCCTTGGTCTACAAGGAAATCAACCACAACACGTTCGACTCCTGCGCCAGCATCTTTCAGACACCCGGTACTCCTGGTGTAACCTGTCTCTCGGACGGCAACACCAGCTTCAAAACCACATGGGCAGTTGAGATCAACTACTACATGGACCTCGGCTTCCTGCCGGAGAACTTCCAGTTCTTCTCGATCAGCGGCCGTGCCGGCTTCTATGGTCCGAAGGGTGACTCGAACCAGCCGCTTACGGGCATCATGCCGTCCAAGACAGAAATCAACTCAGAACCGATCCGTCTGACCTTCGACGCCTCCAAGGCGTTCTGGGGTCCGAAGTATACCCACTTCGTCGACGTCTGGGTCGCCTACCGCTACTGGCAGAACAAGTTCGGCCTCGATCACGACAGCGCCGTTAACGGTATCTGTAACGCAGCGTTGCCTAGCGGCCAGATTGTCAGCACTCACAGCTGTACTGAACAGTCGGCCTCCGCCGGTATCACTGTGAAGTTCTGATCGCCTGAAAATATCTGACAACGATGGCGCCGCGACTTGTTCGCGGCGCCATTTTTTTTCAACGATGCTGGTGCTCTGCACTCGCCAAGACTCCCGCTGTCGTCCCTGCGCACGCAGGGACCCCTACCGCGGAATCTCAACGTAGGTTTTGGTGGTCGACAATCGTCGCTTGAACGAAATGGCCTGTGGTTATGGGTCCTTGCGTGCCGCCTTCGCTTACAGCTTCGGCGGCCCAAGACCGTTATCCCCGGCGAAGCCTTGGCGCAGACGAGTCGCGAGGACGACCTATAAAGGACTGCGTTCCAAGGCGAGTACCTATTTGTTCCAGACGCCGGCGTGAAGCGCCGCCGCTTCATCTTCCAGGAGCGGGCCCACGACGTCGGTTGCCCGCTGGCCGCTCGCCAATACCGCGCGGCAGGGCAGGTCGAGGGTCGGATTTTCAGGATGATTGCCGGTGATGTCGCGCAGTCTGGCTTCGCTGAGGCCATAGACCAGGCGGCCAATGCCGGCCCAATAGATGGCGCCCGCACACATCGCGCAAGGCTCGGCTGAAGAATAGATGGTGGCATCCGTGAGGACGTCGGCTTTGAGCGTGCGACAGGCTTCGGTCGCCAAGAGGCGCTCGGCATGCGCGGTGCCGTCGTGGGCAGGCATGTAGCCGTTCTGGGTCTCGATCAGGACCTTGCGGCTTCGATCGACCAGTATGGCGCCGAAGGGATGGTTGCCGCTCGTCATCGAGCGTCGGGCGACGTCGAAGGAATGCCGCAGGAAGTGTTCGTCCGATTGATCCTGCGTCAGGCCTTCGACGTTAGTCATCGGTGTTCCGTCAGCTTCCTGTTTGACGCGTTTTCTTTACGCGAACCGGTGTCCACTTCGCTTGAAAACGCTTTTTAGTGTCCCGCCATATGGCGGCCAACTTCCGTCAGGTCGGCTTCGCTCGCGCGGGCCTCATAGACGAACTGGCCGTGAAACATCACCACTAGACGATCCGACAATTCGAGCAATTCGTCGAGGTCCTCGCTGACCAGAAGCACCGCCGCGCCGCGGTTGCGCGCCGCCATGATCTCGGCGTGGATCTGGGCCACCGCCGCGAAATCAAGCCCGAAGCAGGGATTGGCGGCGATCAGCACTTCGACATCGCCGCCGAGTTCGCGCGCCAATACCGCACGTTGGACGTTGCCGCCGGACAGCGCCGAAATCGGCGTATCCGGGGTGCGGGTCTTGATCTTGTAGAGGCCGATCTTCCGTTCGGCATCGCTGCGGAAGGCGGCGCCGTTGAGCCACCAGCCGCCCTTGGCGAACGGCGCGCGGTCGAATTCGCGGAACGCGAGGTTGTCGGCGACGCTCATGCCGGCGACGCAGGCGTTTTTCAACGGCTCCTCCGGCAACAGCGACATCTTGTGCCGGCGCATTTCCTCGCGGTTGGCGTGATATACGTCGCCGGCGACGCGGACTTCACCGCTTTCGGCCTCGCGCTGACCGGCGAGGACTTCGACGAGCTGGCGCTGGCCGTTGCCGGAGACGCCTGCGATGCCGACGATCTCGCCGCCCCGCACCGAGAGCGAGGCGTCCTTCACCGCGATCGCGCCGGCGTCATCGAGCGCGCAGACCTTGCTGAGTTCAAGCCGCACGCCGCCGGCCTCGCCCGAGCGCGGCGGCTGGATGGTCAATTCCTCGGCGCCGATCATCGCGCGTGCCATCGCATCCGGCGTCAATTCCTTGACGAGGCCTTTGCCGGCGAGCTTGCCGCGGCGCAGGATGGTCACCTCGTCGGCGAACGCCATCACCTCGCGGAATTTATGCGTGATCATCAGGATGGTCAGCTCGCCGTTCTGCACCATGGCGCGCAGCATGCCGAGCACCTCGTCGGCTTCGCCCGGTGTCAGCACCGAGGTCGGCTCGTCGAGGATCAAAAACCGCCGCTTCAAATAGAGCTGCTTGAGGATTTCGCACTTCTGCCGCTCGCCGGCCGAAATGTCCGCGACGCGGGCGTTCAGTGGCACCTTGAACGGCATCTGCGACAGGAAGGTTTCGAGTTCTTTCTTTTCCTTGGCCCAGTCGACGATTACTGGAACATCGTCCCGCGCCAGCACCAGGTTTTCGGCCACTGTCATCGCCGGCACCAGCGTGAAATGCTGGTACACCATGCCCAAGCCCAGCGCGTGCGCGTCCTTTGGATTGGCGATCGCCTGTTCGCGGTCGCCGACCAGGATGTCGCCTTGCGTGGCGTGGTAATAGCCCATGATGCATTTCACGAGCGTACTCTTGCCGGCACCGTTCTCGCCGAGCAGAGCGTGCAGCGTGCCGGGCCGAACCTTCAGTTCGACATTGTCGAGCGCGACGAAATCGCCGAACCGCATGGTCATCGCTATGGCGTCGATGCCGAACGCGCCGGTCGGCGCGGGATATTCGCCAATCTTCACGAAATCGCTCCGATCAGGTCGGTGGATTTGGCGACCGCGCCGAACACGCCGCCCTGCATCTTGATCATCTGCAACGCGGCATCGTGGTTGCTCTTGTCGGTCGCGGCACAGCAATCCTCGACCAGCACGCATTCGAAGCCGCGATCGTTGGCCTCGCGCATGGTGGTGTGAACGCAGACGTCGGTGGTGATGCCGGTCAGGACGATGTTCTCGATCCCGCGCACGCGCAACAGCAATTCCAGGTCCGTGGCGCAGAACGATCCCTTGCCGGGCTTGTCGATGATCGGCTCGCCCGGCAGCGGCGCGAGATCGGGAATGATTTCCCAACCGGCTTCGCCACGCACAAGGATACGCCCGCACGGGCCGGGATCGCCGATCCCGGCGCCGATCTGGCGTGAGCGCCAGCGCTTGTTGGCCGGCAAATCAGCGAGATCGGGCCGATGTCCCTCGCGGGTGTGGATGATGTGGTAGCCTTTGGCGCGCATTGCCGCGAGCAATTTCTTGATCGGCTCTATCGGCGCGCGGGTTAGCGAGAGGTCATAACCCATCTTGTCGACGTAACCGCCGGGACCGCAGAAATCGGTCTGCATATCGATAATGATCAACGCGGTGTTGGCGGGGCGAAGGTCGCCATTATAGGGCCACGCATAGGGCTCGGACTTGGTATAGCGCTCGGGCATGGTTGGCCTCGTTTACTTTGTGATCGACAGTTCGGCGGGCGCGCCGGTCAGCGTGCGCTTCGGCGAGCAGGTGATGATCATGATCGCGAGCGTCAGGATGTAGGGCGCGGCGTTGAAGAGATGATAGCCGGAGGTGACGCCGACCGATTGCAAGGCCGGCCCGAGCGCCGCAGCACCGCCGAAGGCCAGCGAAGCCCACATGCACAGCATCGGGTCCCAGCGCGCGAAGATGACGAGCGCCACGGCCGTCACGCCCTGTCCGCTTGAGAGCCCCTCGTTCCAGCTTCCGGGATAGAACAGCGACAGGAACGAGCCACCGATACCGGCAAGGAAGCCGCCGACCATGGTGGCACGCAGGCGGATCAACAGCACCGAATGGCCCATGGCGCGCGCGGCGTCCGAGCTTTCGCCGGCGGTGCGGACCAGGAGGCCCCAGCGCGTGGTCCGGAACGCCCAATAGAGAATCGGCGCCAGCGCCACGCCAAACAAAAACAAGACATTGATGCGCAGCGCCGCGCGGAGCTGCGCGATGTCGCTCCACCAGCCGAAGTCGATCGCGGGAAGCCTTGCTGCGGTTGGCTCGATCAGCGGCTTGCCGAGATAGAAGGCCAGACCCGTTCCGAACAACATGAGTGCGATACCCACCGCGATGTCGTTGACTCGCGGCAACGAGCAAATGCCGGCATGCAGCGCGCCCAACCCCGCGCCTGCGAAGCCCGCGGCGAGGACCCCGAGCCATGGCGATCCCGTGAGATAGGAGATGCCGTAGGCGCTCATCGCACCCATCACCAGCGTGCCCTCTAGGCCGAGATTGATGCGGCCGCTTCGCTCGGTAATGCACTCGCCGAGGCTCACGAACAGGAACGGCGTGGAGACGCGGATGGCGCCGCCGAACACCGCGAGCGGCACGGTCCAGAGCCCGATCGTTCCGTCAGCCGCCATATCGCTTGCCTTTCGATCTCACTTGCAACGTTACTTTCGAGGTCATCTGCAACGTCACTTTCAAGACTTGCCCTTGAGAAAACCGATCCGTCCGTAGACCGCGTCGCTTGCCAGCACGAACACAAAGATGATTCCCTGCAACACCTGCACCGAGGCGTCGGGCAGGCCGAGCCTTCGCTGCAACAGCCCGCCGGAGGCGCTGATGCCGCCGAGCAGGATCGCGACCGGAATGATCGCGAGCGGATTCTGCCGCGACAGGAACGCGACCAGGATTCCGGTGAAGCCGTAACCGGCGGCGAGGTTGGCGTTGGTACGGCCCTGAACCGCGGCGACCTCGACCATTCCGGCAAGCCCGGCGCAGGCGCCCGCGAGGAAGCAGATGGTGAGGATCAATTTGCCGACGGAAAGGCCGACGATCTTGGCGGCGCGGACGTTGCCGCCGGCGACGCGCGCCGCAAAGCCGAAAGTAGTGTGATAGATCAAAATGTAGGAGGCGATCGCGGCGACCAGCCCGAACACCAGTCCCCAATGCACGTCGGTGCCGGGGATGGAGCCGATCATGTTGGCCGCGCCGATCTCGTAGGTCGACGGTTTGTTGAGGCTGGCCGGGTCGCGCATCGCGCCTTCGACGAGATGGTTGAGGATCGCGAGCGCGATATAAACGAGCAACAGGCTCGATATCGTTTCGTTGACGCCGCGATATTGCCGCAAGCCGCCCGACAGCAATATCCAAAGTCCGCCGCCGACCATGCCAGCCGCCGCCATCGCCAGTTGGACCGCGAGCGGCGGGGCCCACTGCACGGTCAGCGCGATCGATGTCGCCGACAACGCGCCGATCAACAGCGCGCCTTCGCCGCCGATGATCACCATGCCGAGCTGCGCCGGCAATGCCGTGCACAGTGCGGTCAGGATCAAGGGCGCGGCGCGGGTCAGCGTGTTCTGCCAGGAGAACCAGGTGCCGAACGCGCCTTGATACATGTAGAAATACAGGTCGAGCGGATTCTTGCCGAACAGCGCGACAAAAATGCCGAAGACCACGAGCGCGCCGGCAAGCGCCGCGCCCGGGATCAGGATGTATTCGATGGTAGCGCCGTGGCGCTGGAGAAATCCGGGGTCGGCGGATGGCGCAACCGCCACCGCCTCTGCCGGATCAGCTACTTCTGAGGTCACGAAGCCGCTCCCATCACGCCTGATGTCAGGAAGTCGCGCCGATCACGCCCTCGACCAGATAGTCCATCTTCTCGAGTTCGGGATCCTTCTGGCCGCGCTCGACGCCGGCTGCGATGACGGTCTTTCCCTTGTTGTCCATCAGCGGGCCCTTGAAGAATGCGAGCCCCTTCGACATGAAGGTCGCCTTGACCTCGTCGGCGTGCTTGCGCGCCTGCTCCGACACCTTCGGGCCATAGGGCGAGACCTTGACGATCTCTTCCTGCAAACCGCCGCGGTAGAAGTTCGGAATGCCTTCGGCGGTGGCCATCATCTTCAGGAACTTCGGATAGAGCGCTTCCCAGTTCCATTCCGCGCCGGTGAGATAGGCCTCGGGCGCGAGCGGCGACTGGTTGACGTGATAGCCGCACACCATGGCGCCGCGGCGGGCGGCGTTTTCCACCATCGTCTTCGGACCGTCGACGTGGCAGGTCAGGACGTCAACGCCCTGGTCGATCAGGCTGTTGGTGGCTTCGGCTTCTTTGACCGGCATCGACCAGTCGCCGGTGAAGATCACCTGCGTGGTGGCCTTCGGGTTGGCGAGCTTGGCTCCTAACGTGAAGGCATTGATGTTGCGCAGCACCTGCGGGATCGGCTTGGCGGCGACGAAGCCGAGCTTGCCGGTCTTGCTGGTATAGCCGGCGACGATGCCGGAGATGTATTGCGCTTCGTCGATATAGCCGAAATAGCTGCCGGCGTTCTTCGGATCCTTGTCGGTCCACAGGCCGCCGCAATGTTCGAAGCGCACCTTCGGATACTTGGTCGCCATCTTGATCATGTGCGGGTTGAAGTAGCCGAACGAGGTCGGGAACACGAGGCTCGCACCGTCGAGATTGATCATCGACTCCATCGTCTTTTCGACGGCGTCGGTCTCGGGCACCTTCTCTTCTTCGACGATCTTGATGCCCGGCATCTTCTTCAACGCGGCGGCGGCTTGCGCATGCGCCTGGTTGTAGCCGTAGTCGTCGCGCGAGCCGACATAGATGAAGCCGATCGTGGTGTCGGCGGCGGCGGCGGTGCGGGCACCGAGCGCGGTGCCCAGTGTCAGCGCCGCGCTTCCCTGCAACAGGCGCCGTCGTGAAATGCTGCTAAAATCCATTGATTACTCCCCGTGGCGGATAAATTCCCGCTCCCATCTCGCGGCCGCGCCGGTTTGCGGGGCCGAAAACCGCTTTCGCAAGCTTCGTGCCAGAATGTCGCGGGGCGTATCTATTTGTTTTAACTAGTGAAAATAGTTCTGGCGAAAATCGCGCCGTTTCGGCGCTGACTAAAATGGCGGCAGATTTCGCGAATTGTATGCGGGAGAGTTAAGCAGCTAAGCCAGAGAGGATGGCGCGACGGGTATCCTGCCTAGAAATTAGGCGGTCGAGCGGCCTGTCGTAGCCGTTGCCCGGATTCCACATCGCTATCACAGGCGCGAAGCGCTTCAATACCTAAGCATCGGTGAGCGTGTGGGTCGAACGCGGCATTCACGGGCGGGCAGCTGTTCGAGATGTTTCCAGACGATCCCGCCGCCGACAGGCCGCGACAATGTCGAGGCCTGTCGCTGTTGACGCGTGGATCATCGCTCTGGTCTAGCAGGCGAAGCCGGGCGTGAGGCAGGCTAATGTCCGGCAGCCTCAAGGATCAGCCGCGTGATTTCCCTGGGATGGGAGATCAGCGAGAGATGGCTGGCTTTCACTTCGATGGTCTTGGCGCCCATCCGTTTGGCCATGAAGCGTTCAAGGTCGGGATTGATGGTGCGGTCTTCCGTCGAGACGGCATAATAGCTGGGCTTGGAGCGCCAGGCCGCGTTCGTGGTCTTGCCGGTGAGCAGCGCCTTTTGGAACGGCTCCTGCACGGCATAGAGCACTTTCGCCTTTGCCTCCGGCAGGTCGCCCGCGAAATCGCGCAGGAAGGCCTCTTCGGAAAGACGCCCCTCATCGCCGTCGAACACGATGCCGGCCGACGCTGGCGGCGTCGGATAGGTCTTGGCAAGCGCGGTGTAGTCCTCGCCCGCATCCGGCGCACGCGCGGCCACGTAGACCAGCGCCGAGACATTCGGATGCACGCCGGCTTCGGTGACGATCATGCCGGAGAAGGAGTGGCCGACCAGGACCGTTGGGCCATCCTGTCGTGCCAGCACGCGTTCGGCAGAGGCGACCGCCTCAGGCAATGTGGTCAAGGGGTTCTGCACCGAGGTCGCGTTCAGCCCCGCCGCCTGTAATCGCGCAATGACCTCGGTCCAGCAGGAGCCGTCGGCGAACAGGCCGTGCACCAGCACGACGTTGCGGACCTTCGGCGGCGTTGCGTTGGCGGCGATCCCGCGGCTGGAGATCGTCGAGGCCGCCACACCGGCAAGCAGGGCGGCTGAAAAATCGCGTCTGTTCATCATGGTCTCTCCTAGGTGGTTGGGGACGGTTGGGGTAAATGGATCAGCGCGGCAAGCCGCGCCGGCTCAATCTGATTTTGGCAGCAGAGCGTCGACATCCGCCGAGCGGGCAATGGTGCCGTCGTGCACGAAGGCTTCGTGGTTAGCCTCGATGCTGTCGTGGTCGTAGAGATAGTTGACCATGATGCCGAAGGATTCCTGCACTCCGCGCGGCACGGTATTGCCGAGCCAGTTGATGCGCTCGAGCCGCGCGCCGTTGCCGAGATGAAAACGCGCCACCGGATCGATGCGGTTTCCGGGCAAAGGGCGCAGCGTCAAATAAGTCGCGCAAAGCCGCATCAGGTCCGCCCGCAGCGTCTCGCTCTGCCGCAACTCGTTCCACCAGCCGTCATGAGCGATCTGTGACGACAGCGCGGCATCCGGCGCGCTTCCGTCCGCAAGCCGCTGCGTCAACCAGCGCCGAAAGCCGGGCACCGGCGACAGCGTCGAGAACTGCTTCAACCGCGGAAACTCCGCCTGTAACTCCTCGACCACCTGCTTGATGAGGAAATTGCCGAACGATACGCCGCGCAGGCCCTCCTGGCAGTTGGAGATCGAATAGAAGATCGCGGTGTCTGCCTTCGCTGCTTGCGCCCGCGCCGCGTCTTCGTCCACATCCTGCGACAACAGCGGCGGTATCGAGGTCGCCAGTCCCTGCACCAGCGCGACCTCAACGAAGATCAGCGGCTCGCCGGGAAGTGCCGGATGGAAGAAGGCGAAGCAGCGCCGGTCGGGCGCGAGACGGCGCCGCAAATCGTCCCAGCCCTTGATCTCATGCACCGCCTCATAGGCGATCAGCTTCTCCAGCACCGCGGCCGGCGACTGCCAGTCGATCCGGCGCAGTTCGAGGAAGCCGCGGTTGAACCACGACGCCAACAGATGCTTGAGATCGGCATCAAGCAGCTTCAACTCCGGTTCATCGCGCAGATGCGCGGTGATTTCTCGGCGCATGGCGATCAACGCAGCCGTGCCGCCGGGCGCCATGTTGATTCGCCGCAGCAACTCCTGTCGCGGCGGATCGGCAGCTTGTGCGACTGCGGCAGCAGTTTCGGCCGTCGCATCGTTGAGGTAGCGTTCCGCCGCGGCGCGCAGCGCATTGCTGTCGGGTTGAAAGGTGGTGGCCAGATAGCGCTGGAAGTCATATCGATCGTTGCCATCGAGCGCGCGCAGCACGTCGTTCAGTTCGCGCGAGACCAGCGCGCCGGAGGCTTCGCCGCGTTCCGACAACAGCTTGGCGGCAAGCTGTTTCGCGTGATCGAGTGAAGCGGGCTGCCCGTTGCGCTGATCGCTCAGGCTTTGGGTGATCGGGTTCATGGTCGCCTCCTCATGCCTGGGCGGTAGATGAGCGGAATTTGGCCGGCGGTGCATAAAGTCCGCCTGACGCCGTCACGAGATCGTCGATCGTCCTGGCGGCGAGGAGATCGCGCGTCGCAGTTTTGACATCGATGCCGAGATCGGAAGGCAGCATCACGATGCCGCGGCGGCGCAGGCCTTCGCTGGCATCGGTCGATTGCCGTTGGCCGAATTCGGTGTCGCCGGCGACCGCGCGCAACGCCGTTTCCCGTTCTTGTGGCGTTCGGCAGCGCAACAGATTGGCGACGCCTTTCTCGGTGATCACGTGGGTCACGTCGTCGCCATAGATCATGATCGGCGGCCGCGCGAAGCCCGCTGACGAAGCGAGGTCGTAGGCGTCCAGCCGCTCGACGAAGCTCGGCGCGCCGTTCGGCTGATGGGTTTGCACCATCTGCACCACGAGCTTGCGTCCGCGTAAGGCATCGCCGGCCTCCTCACCGGCGCACAGCCAGGTCGGACTGTCGTGGCGGCGGCCGCGCGCGTCGGCGCCCATGTTCGGCGCGCCGCCAAATCCGGTGATGCGTCCTTTGGTGGCCGTCGAGCTGTTGCCTTGCGGATCGATCTGCAACGTCGCCCCGACAAACATGTCGCAGGCATATTGTCCGGCGACCTGGGCCAGCGCTCGGTTCGACCGCAGGCTGCCGTCGGCGCCGACCGGAAACACTCCGGCGCGCTTCGCCAAGTACTGCTCCATTCCGAGTTCGGAGCCGAAGCAATAGACGTTATCGACAAAGCCGGCTTCGATCGCGGGGATCAGGGTCGGGTGCGGGTTGAGCACGAAATGGTTCGCGACCTTGCCCTTCAAGCCGCGCTGCGCGGCGAAGGTCGGCAGCAGCAATTCGATCGCCGCGGTCGCGTAACCGATGCCGTGGTTGAGCCTGCGCACCTGATAGGGTTCATAGACGGCCGCGATCGCCATCATCGCCATCAGCACGTTCTCGTCCCTGACCTTGGCCGGATCGCGCGTAAACAGAGGCTCGATGGCGTAAGGCTTCGGACCCGGCACGACGAAATCGACCCAGTCGCCGGGGATATCGACGCGAGGCAACCCGTCGACGACCTCGTTGACCTGCGCCACGACAATGCCGCCGCGGAAGGCTGCGGCTTCCGCAATGGTTGGCGTGTCCTCGGTGTTAGGACCCGTATAGAGGTTGCCGTCGCGGTCGGCCTTGTCGGCAACGATCAGCGCCACGCGCGGCGACAGATCCACCAGCATGCGCGCGTAGAGTTCGAGATAGGTGTGGATCGCGCCGATCTTCACCGTGCCGTTGCTGACGAGCTCGGCGAGCTTGCGGCTCTGCGGACCGGCAAACGCGAAATCCAGCCGGTTGGCAATGCCGCGCTCGAAGACGGCGAGATGATCGGGCAGCGCCAGCACCGACTGCACCATGTGCAGGTCATGCAGCCGCGCGGGATCGGCCTTTGCCAGCGCTTTGGCCAGGAAATCGGCCTGCTTCTGGTTGTCGCCTTCGATGGTGACGCGGTCGCCGGGTTCGATGATCGATTCGAGCAGCGCGGTGGCGCGGTCGGGCGAAACCAGCTTTCCGCTGTTGCCGCTGACCTTGGCGGCGCGTGCCAGCCGGGTGGCGCGGTCCGTTCCCTGTCGTGACGTGTTGGACATGATGGCCTCCTTCGCGTGGTGATCTCTTCACAGCGGAAAGTAGGTTTGACCGATTGATTATAAAAACGATATTTTATAATATAATTGATTATGAAATGAGATCAATTCCATGCTCGATTTCGAACTGTTGCGCGCCTTCGTCGCCGTTGCCGATCATGGTGGATTCCACCGCGCCGCCGAGCGGCTCAACCTTACGCAGTCGACCATCAGCCAGCAGATCAAGCGGCTTGAGCTCGAGACCAAACGTGCGCTGTTCCGGCGCACGACCCGCAGTGTCGCGCTGACCGACGACGGTGAGATGCTGCTCGGCGATGCCCGTCGCCTGCTGCAACTCGAAGAGGCTACGCGTCATCGCCTGTCGGCGCCGCGGCTGTCAGGCATGGTGCGTCTCGGCGTGGTCGAGGAGGTCGCGGGCGGCTCGCTGCCGTCGGCGCTCGGCCGTTTCGCGAGCTTGCATCCCGGCGTCAAGCTCGAGGTGCAGATCGGCGTCAGCGCAGAATTGATCGAGCAACTCAATGCGGGACGGCTCGATGTGGTGTTCGCCAAGCGCCCGCTCGGCACCTCGCGCGGGCGGCTGGTGTGGCGCGAGCCGCTGGTCTGGGCCGCGGCCGATACTTTCGATCTCGTGCCGGGCGCCGTGCTGCCGCTCGCGTTGTACCGGGAAAAGTCCGTCTCGCGCGAGGCGGCGCTTGCCGCGCTCGGCGAGGGCGATCTTGCCTGGGAGATCGTCTACACCAGCCCGAGCCTGACCGGCGTGCGTGCCGCGGCGCTCGCTGGGCTTGCGATCACGCCGCTGCCGGCGAGCGCGATCATCGCGGGCTTGCGCGTTCTCGGGCCGGAGCACGGCCTGCCGCGCCTGCCTGATCTGGAGTTTGCGATCTACGAAAAGAAGCGGCCGGAAAAGGCGCCGGTGGCGCTCGCCGCTGCGCTATTGGCGCTGGCGCAAGGTCCGTCGCGTCCGACGATTTAAGATGGGCCGCGAGAAGGCGAAAGCCCGTCCGATTGTTTGACATCCAAATCAGGAAGTCCATCGGCTCGGTGAGATTGCCACCTTGGGCGATTGTTCTGGATTGGCGAATAACGCGTTTCGGTTCCGTCGAATAGAAAAATCCCCGTGGCGACCGCATGTTCGCTTTGCGAAAGAACCATCGCGAGGCTCGTTATGCTGAACACGATAAAGCAAAGCGGTTGGTGGCTTACCATCATCTTGGCCGGCGTCGATGGCGCGACAGCGGCCAGTGTCGGCGCTGTCATCGTCGGGATGCTCCTTAAGGCAGCCCGTGCCGCCTCGCTATCGCAGCCGTCGCGCGATCGGCACCGCCAAGAACCCGCATCCAGCCGAACCAGTGGCCAGCTTTCGAAGCAGCCGGCCAACAATCAAGGACATCACCATGCTTATCCGTGAAAAGACCAACCGCACTGAAGCGGATGAGCTGCGGGGGGATGTCTTTTCACGAGACGGCTTGACCCTTGCTCACAAGGTTTCCGAATTGCGCTCCGAACCGCGCGAGGTGCCGTCGATCGCGCCGGTTGATCCGGCGAAGCGGCTCGATGCGGCCGCGGCCAAAGACCAGAAGCAGCCTCCCGCGCGCCATCAAAGGATCCGGCCGACGCTGTTCGCGCTGCTGCCGATCGCGGCCGTCGCCGGCGCCTACTGGTACGTCACCGGGGGCCAGATCATGTCGACCGACGATGCCTATGTTCAGGCCGACAAGGTAGGCATCTCGACCGACGTTTCCGGTATCGTCAATGACATCGATGTCCGCGACAACCAGTATGTGTCTTCGGGGCAGATCCTTTACCGGCTCGACCCCCGTCAATTCCAGATCGCGCTCGACAACGCGAAGGCAAATCTTGCGCAGACCGCGCTCACGATCGATGCGATGAAGCAGGATTACACGCGGATGCTAAGCGACGCTGCGGCCGAGCAGGCGCAGCTCGATCTCAACCAGATCAATTACAATCGCGCCAGCACGCTGGTGCGTTCCGGCGCGGTGTCACAGTCTACATACGATTCTGCGAATTACAATCTGCTCAACAGCAAGAGCAAGCTTCAGTCGCTGCAGCAGCAGGCGGCCACGCAGTTGGCGCGGCTTGCCGGCAATCCCGAGATCGAGACGACGCTGCATCCGCAATACCTGCAAGCCAAGGCGCAGGTCGACGAAGCGCAGCGCGAGCTCGACCATACGGTGGTGAGGGCGCCCTTCGCAGGGATAGTTACCAACGTGCCCTCGATCGCGCCCGGCAAGTATCTTGCCGCTTCGGTCACAGCCTTCAATCTGGTGGCGACGGATCACGCCTGGGTCGAGGCCAATCCCAAAGAAACGGAGATGACCAACGTGCGGCTCGGCCAGTCGGTCGCGGTGACAGTCGATACCTACCCTGACGTCCAGTGGCACGGCACCGTCGAGAGCATCAGCCCGGCCGGCGCGCAGGAATTTCAGCTGCTGCCGGCGCAAAACACCAGCGGCAACTGGGTCAAGGTCGTCCAGCGCATCCCGATGCGCGTACGTATCGACACGAGCGGCGCCGGCATGCCACCGCTGCGATCCGGAATGAGCGTCGAGATCGATGTCGACACCGGCCACACACGCGGCCTGCCGCACTTCCTGACCACCCTGTTCGAGCGCCGTGGGAGTGCCTCATGACGGAGGATGCCGCCGAAACTGGAAGCCGTCGCGGCACGATTACCATCCTGGTGCTGCTCGCAGCGATGATGCAGACGCTCGACACGACGATCGTCAATGTCGCGTTGCCCTATGTTCAGGGAAGCGTGGCGACAAGCCCGGATCAAATCGACTGGGTGCTGACCGCCTACATCACCGCGGCTGCGATCATGACGCCGCCGACCGGCTTTCTGGTCGCTCGTTTCGGCCTCAAGCGCCTGTTCATCGTATCGACTCTCGGCTTCACGCTTGCGTCAATGCTTTGTGGCCTGGCTGAGTCACTGACCCAGATCGTGGCCTTTCGAATTCTGCAGGGCGCCTTTGGGGCGGCGATGATCCCGCTGTCCCAGACGGTCTTGCTGTCGATTTACCCGAAAGAGCGCCATGGATTCGCGATGGCGCTGTTCGGTCTCGGTGTTGTGGTCGGTCCCGTGCTCGGCCCGGTGCTCGGCGGATGGCTCACTCAGGACTACACTTGGCGTTATGTGTTCTATATCAACGGGCCGCTGGGAATTATCGCCTTTCTTGGCATGATGATGTTTCTGCCGCAGAGCCCGCGCACCCCGGTCCAGAAATTTGACTGGTTTGGCTTCGGCACTCTCAGCCTCGCCATCGGTGCGTTTCAGGTCCTGCTGGATCGCGGCGAGATCAAGGACTGGTTCGGTTCGAGCGAAATCGTCATCGAAGCGCTCGTTGCCGGCTCGGCCTTTTATCTTTTTCTGGTTCACACCTTTACCGCCGAGCGGCCTTTCATGCGGCCCGCTCTGTTCCGCGATCGCAATCTTTCCGCCGGCGTGATCTTTAGCCTGGTCGCGTTCATCACGCTTTATGCTTCGCTCGCGCTGCAGCCGCCGTATCTGCAAGACCTCATGAACTATCCGGTCTTCACTGCCGGTTTGGTCATGGGACCCCGTGGGGTGGGGACCATGGTGGCCACCATGCTCGTCGGCCGGTTTGTCGGAAAGATCGACACACGCCTGCTTCTGGCAATTGGCCTCGGCTTCTCTGCCTGGGCCTTCTACGTCATGATCGGCTGGACGCCGGACGTGTCGGAGGGCGAGATTGTCGTAACGGGATTGATACAGGGAGCAGGCTTCGGCACTCTCTTCGTCCCCATGAGCGCCGTCACGCTATCGACGCTCGCGCCGGAGGATCGCGCGGATGGGGCCAGCGTCTTCAGCCTCTCGCGCAGCATCGGGTCAAGCGTGGGTATTTCAACGTTCAGTGCGCTGCTGACCACCAATACACAAATCAATCATGCCAACATCTCCGCCTATGTCACCCCGGTCAATCGTGCCTTCGAGAATCTCGCCGTCGCGCAGTTCATGAGCCCGTTGACCGCGGCCGGCCGAGCCGCCCTCGATGCCCTGGTTACGCAGCAGGCGCAGGTCGTTGCTTATATGGATGATTACAAGCTGTTGCTGATCGCTACGCTTGCCCTGTTTCTGCTGCTCTTCATTTTCAAGAGGACGAGTGGACCGGCCGATCCCAAAATGGCCGTCGAGGGCTGACAGCTTGAATGCATAGTGCAACCCGATACAATCAGGCCGCGAAGGTAGATGCATGGGCAAGTCATGGACCGGGTCTCATCGATGCTGTCGTTCGTCAAAGTGGTCGACACCGGCGGCTTCGGGTCGGCGGCGCGACAACTCAACCTGTCGGCCAGCGTGGTCACCACCCGTGTAAAATCGATCGAAGAACGGCTTGGTGTACGCCTGCTGAATCGTACGACGCGCAGTGTCAGCCTCACCGAGGCGGGACGAGCCTATTATGACCGCTGCGTCCAGATTCTTTCGGAGATCGAACATGCGGAAGAAGCAGCTCAAGTGCTGCAATCGAAGCCGAAAGGTATTCTGCGGCTCAACACGTCTCCGGGCATTCCGGCGCTGATCGCCCGGTCGATTGCCGAATATGGCCTCCGTTATCCGGATGTGACGATCCACATGGCCGCGACGAGCCGCATGCTGGATCTCGTGGAGGAGGGATACGATCTGGCGATCTGGTACGCTGCGAGGCCGGATCCGGGCCTGATCGTTCGCCGCCTCGCCGACTATCGCCTGGTTGCTTGCGCTTCCCCGGAATACCTCGCCAGGCATGGCCGGCCCGAACATCCGTCAGAACTGACCGAGCACGATTGCGTGATTTTCTACGACTCCCCCACTTTAGGCAGAGACGGCAGGGAATGGCATTTCACCGGGCCCGATGGCGAGTTTTCATTAAGGGTGACGGGAAATCTCGAAACCAACAGCGCGATTGCATTTCGTCGCGCAGCGCTCCTGGGCCAGGGAATCATCATGACGCCGGCGCCGCTCGTGTTTGACGATCTGAAATCCGGCGCTCTTGTATCAATTCTGAGTGATTTTTTGCCAAAGCAATTCTCGATTGACGCATTTTATCCGCACCGTGCGCACCTGCCTGCAAAGGTACGCACGTTCATCGATCTCCTGGTTGACGATTTGCGTCAGATCGATCGCGATCCCTGTGCACCCGATGAAGAGCGTTCGAATAGCCCTGTCATACAAGCGGCCTCCTCGAGCGATCCGCACCTCGCGCCGAAGCGAAAAGGCAACGCGCCCGGTCGCGGTCGCGGATAAAAAGCACCCATGGCCTATGGCCGCGTCCCGGCGGGCTCACGAAACCGCGATCCGCTGCGATGAAAACCTAGCTGCTGGCGCATCGCCCGCCCCCCTCGATTATTCGGCATCCTTGAATAGTCTGTTTGAATATCTCCGCCTTATCCGCAGCGCGTACAGAGCCAAATTGAGGACGCGAACCGGGCCGAATGAGATTCAATTTAACGGTGTCGGCAGGTCGCGAACCCAGATCGTTGCGGACGCATTCGCGCCCACACGAAGGAACGGAGAAGACAAATGACCAACATCAAAACACTTGCCGCTGTGCTGATTTTTTCCGCCGCCGTTGCGACGCCGGTGTTCGCCAAAGAACACGGCCGCGCCCTTGAACGGTATCGCGGGGCTTACAATCAGTTGAGCGAGCCTTCCTACGACATCCCGTCGACGCAGGCGGGTCGCAATATCGAGAACTTCGGCTTCAGTGGAAGGGATCGGTCGAGAGTGGGCGGATGGGATCCGGCGCTCCACCCCTCCGGAAGCTAAATGACACCGATGTGTCCTTAGGTTATCGCCTGGCGCTTCGACGGGACTGTAAATCGGCCTCCAATTTGTTTGGAGGCCGATTGCGTTGCGAACGGACATCGTTGACCTGCTTCGAGCTGGTAAAAACGGCCGTCGTGCCCCAACTGATTTGCCTGTCGGGCAAATCAGTTGAAACCAGTCCAGCCCTCTCGCCAAAAATAATTCACTTCGCGATTGCTAGACACAGCATTAATGATTCCGCGTCCCGCCTCGCAAGAGGGGCGTATCGCGATCGTCACGGACGTGGAGCGCGGGATGCGATGGACGCTGTTGGTGCGTGAGACGAACGCAGCGAGAGCGGACGGCGAAGTCGTGTGGTCTTGATGCCTCGATGTGCAATTGCACATCGGAGAATCTCCAGATTCCCCGATGCGCAAGCGCGCATCTGAGGTCTGGTGCTAACGCACCACCCCGGAATGACGAGCAAATGGTTGTTTGACAATTGAATCAGAAAATGGATCGGCTCGACTGAGCCATTGCTCGCGCCTTGTTTTACGCAGCGCCAGTCTTGCGGCGATTGCCGCTGGAGCGAAGATGGTACATGCGCTTGGCGTGCAGCATCTTCATGTCGGCGCGCTTGACCACCTGTTCCAGCCGGTCCCCTGGCCGGCTGGTGGCCATTCCAGTCGAGATGCTGAGCGGAACGTCAGGATAAAACTGGTTGTTGATCTCGATGAGTTCCTTCAGCGAAGCGAGAACCGCCTCGCCGACCACGGCGTCGGTGCCGGGCAGCAGCACGGCAAATTCATCGCCGCCGATACGCGAGACCGAAGCCGGCTTTTCGATCAGCGATTCGAACACTTCGCCCGCCCGGCGCAACAGTGTGTCGCCGGCCGCGTGGCCGAGTTCATCGTTCGCCGCCTTGAGTCCGTTAAGATCGGCAACGATGACCGTGACCGGCAGCGGTCCCTTGCGTTCCAGCCGATTGAGTTCGTCGGCATAAAACGAGCGGTTCATGGTGCGTGTCAGCACGTCATGGGTGCCGAGAAATTCGAGATAGGTCTCGGCTTTCTTGCGGGCGGTGATGTCGGTCAACGCGACCTGTACCTGCGACCAGTCGTGTTCGTGGCTCGGCAGCACCGAGAATTGCAGCAGCAGATGCAGCTTGGTGCCGTCGAGCGCATAGTTCACCACTTCGCGCTGCTGGAACAGCTTGCCGTCCCACAGATCGATCAGCTGCTCGCGAAAGGGCGGTCCCATTTCGTCCCGGAAAATCCTGGGGAGATTGTGCAATAGCGTTTTCTTGTCGGCCGCACCGAACAGTTGCAGCGTGCGGCTGTTGACATCGATGACGTGGATTTCGCTCATGCAACGCGAGACGAACTCTTCGTGGACATCGGTGAAGACGCGGAAGTCCTCGATGCCGCGGGCGCGTAGGTCGTCGACCAGCCGCTTCACGGCGCTGAAATCCTCCACCCACAGCGATACCGGCGAGTGGGCGAACAGGCCAAAGGCGTAATTCTGGCTATCGAGCAGGTCGCGCCGGACGCTCTCCCGCTCGGTGACGTCCTCGATCGACACCATGACGCGGTCCCAGCTCTGTTCGTGGCCGGGAAGGACCCTGCCCGAGAGCTGGATATCGAGACGCTTGCCGGTCAGCGTGTAATTGACCGTATTGCTGGAGAAGCTGGTCTGCCCGTACCAGAGCTGGGCGAGTTCCTCGACATGGCTCTTGAACGTATCGTCGCGCAGCACCTGGCCGAGATTGGCCATCAAATGATCGAGGTCGCGGGCGCCGTACAGCTCCAAGGTCTTGGGATTGACCTTCAGGACACGGATGCACTCGGAGCAGCGCCGGACCCGATCCGGATTTGCCGTCAAGTACGCCTTGATGTCGGTGACGTTTTCCGCGCGCCATTCGTCGAATAGCGCCCGAACCCCACTATAGTCCTCGATCCAGAGCGAAACCGGCGCCAGATCGAACATTTCGGCGTCGCTATCCCGATCAATGGACGAAACGGACATGAAGAGCCCTAATGGAAGGGAGTCAGATGCTCCTCCGCTGTAGGCACAATTCGTTAATATTCCTTCATTGTTTGCGACGGCCCGCGGATCTCCGCCACCATCGGACCAAGCCCCGCTGAGCGAGATGGGCATTTCCCTGGCGCGACCCTGGTGTCGACGCGGGCTTACCAAGAAGGCGCTGCTCTTGTGGTAGCTGACGAGGTTCGTGCTGATCTGTTTCGACGCCATCCGCGCGTAGCCCAATCGCCAGGGATGCGTTGATCTATGTCGCCTACGGTGCCGAGCAAAAGGCTCTTTGATGCCGCCGGCAACTCCTGCGCGCTGTAGAGTGCAAATCGGAAGTACTGGAAGCACTGTGGCAAGCTCGTAGCCTGCCGTTCCCGCGCTCACTTGCGCGGCTCCATAATAGTGATCGAACAATTAAGAAACTAGAGCGCGCAATCGAACGCCGCGTCGGGAATAATGCTGACCATCTATCGAAATTTCGAAAAGCTCGACGGGTATGGCGCCTATTGCGAGAGCGAGAAAGCCGTTTTCAAACCGCTGAGTGGGGTCACGGCACTGCCAGGGGCGCGATGCTTATGGGATATGAAACGTCGTCCAACATGGTCAGACGACGCAGTCTAGAAGCACATTTGCTATCAAACATGTTTCTTTACGAAGGTCTCCAAAACTCGGTGCGTCGGTTCCGGCGATGAGAGTCGTTCGCGATACCATATCGACGCGGTCAACGTGTTGCGTGTTCTTAGCGAAGGCCTTCGATGGAACGCTATTCTGATCGATCACCTGATGGAAGAACAACCGAGCTATCGTTTGCCACGGATAGAGCGCCATCGGGGTTCCCCGAGATTTCTAAGCTCAGAGTCAAATAGATTCTACCTGCGAAATTTACACTGGCGGAAATCCAGCACGAACGGAGCGTGAGTCTAACCGGTAGTTTCACGCAGTGCCAAATTAACCGACCGGCATGTTCTCATCTGTCATTGCTAGAGGGTAGGCGGGTTGAAGCGTCAGAACCGCGAGGCGGCGGCTGCAAACTCGTGCCGGACACAGTTAACTGATGAACAGATGGTCATTCTCGAGAACACCGGAACCTTCGTTGAACCGACGGCGTCGCAGCTAATCAGCAACGAACCGACCCCAGCGGACGCGATACCGCCATTGTCGGCCCTGCTCCGGGAAAAAACTGCGCCCCTACATAAGCAGATTGAGGCGTTGCTTCGACTGCCGGGAGGCATTAGCACCCGCGCTGATTACCGGGAGTGGCTCGGTCGTTTCCTCGGGCTCTATGATCCGCTCGAGTGCGCATTGGCGACGTTCTCCGGTTGGGATTCGCTCGGCCTCTCGATGCCATCGCATGGGCGGGCAGCGGCGGAGATAACCTGATGATGAAACCGATTAACTCGCCTATTGTGACTGCAAGAACTTCAGCAACAATTTGGTCGTCGATTTAACGTCCGCTTTCTTCATCATGTTGGCAAGATGGTCCTCGACCGTGCGGGGGCTTAATCCAAGTTGGCGAGAAATTTCTTTCGCCGTTTTTTCCAGCGAGATTTGAGAGAGGATGTCCACTTCACGTTTTGTCAGTCCGCACCATCCATCTCGTTTCGTCGGCAATTCCGCACTTGAGTTTCCCGGTGGCGCAACCTGCAACGTGCTTTTGATCCGTCTAATCAGTTCATCAGCATCAAACGGCTTCTCAATGAAATCGGCAGCCCCCAACTTGAGAACGCGTACCGCTAGCTCAATGTTTCCATAGCCCGAAATTATCAGGATCGGAGCCGGGTAATTCCGGTCCCGCAGTTCGCTCAAGATGTCTAGTCCAGATTTTCCAGGAAGTTGCAGGTCGAGGAGGATGCAAACCGGATGTCTTTGCCGGAGGTTCACCAGCAGCGTATCTCCATCCGCGAAGCATACCGGTTGATAACCTGCGTTCATCAAAATCAGCGAAATCGCCCCTCGATCCGCCGCATCATCTTCTAAAGCGAAAATCTTTCCCAAACTCATTGCATTTTCGCTCCTACGGAGAGGACGGGCGACTGGCGCTCAGTCCAACCGATGGGAGCAATGATACGCACTATTGCGGGCGAGTTTTTGCGATTTATCAACCTCCCGTAATTGTACGGACAGTTAGATCAACCATTGGTTATCACGTCAAATGACACTGTGCCTGCATCGATAGGTTTGTCCGCTAGAAAAGCAGACGGTTGAAATGAACCGGCTCGCGGTCGTCGTTGACGCAACTTCAAACCTGGATGCAATTCGCACTCAGCTGAGGGACGTTTTCGATACGGGTTATCCTCACGGGCTAAATGCTGACCAAATTACTGATTTGGTTCGTATAGTCACCATCTCGGATATATTTGGTGCGCTCATTGAACGCCGCTCTTACAAGAAGGCCATCTCGTGCAAGGTTGCCTACGATACCTTGCTCAATATGGGACCTCGGCTCGACGCAGATAGCTTTCGAGTTTGTGAGCAAGCTGCATCTGGATTGAGCAAGCCGGACTGCGATTGAACGCATGGTCATGGTCAGATTTCTGACCTTGGTTCTTGGCGTTGTACGCGAGGCGGCGGCTTTACCTCTTGTCATCCTCAAACCAAGTTTGCCCCACTGCACTTGAACATGCGGACCGTCCGGCCATTTTGTGGATTGAGCATTGTTAAAAACGAATGCGGGCTTCTCGCCTGCGCTACCACCGACGAGGCCGTGTGGTGAGCTATCGACCATCTGAAGGATTCTGGGGTTTGATCACCGGAGGCATGGGAATGCATAGCACTCCCGATGAAATTGAAAAAATATAAGATACTATGGTCCCCCATAGAAAAAACTTATAACCGAGCAAAGCCGGTTATCGATCCAGCTAGGTCACCGATTTTTTCCCGAAATAGCGGTCGCGCAACACGACAGCGAACTTATATGGATGAAGTTATCTGTTTCAACGCGCATTTTTGTGCGTGAAGCGTCAATCCATGACGGAGATCGAATTTTGACTCTTCCCATCATCGTTGCCGTCGTGATCACCTTGCTTCGTTCTTGGCATCGGCGGCTGGATGACGGCTGGACGCATGCTTCCGGCAATTCGCAGCAGCTTCCGATCATAACCCTGTTCGGCATCAACATCGTGCTGCACATGCTGTGGAGTCCGCTGTTCTTCAATTTGAAGCGGCCGGACTGGGCTCTGATAGAAGTGCCGTTTCTCTGGCTTTCGATCGTAGCGCTCATGTTCGGCCTGGCGCCATTCTCCGCATTGGCAAGCTGGCTGCTTTTGCCCTATCTGCTTTGGGTGGCGTTTGCCGCCTTCCTCAATCTGGCGATCGTGCGAATGAATCGGCCGTTCGGTCGAATTGAACCATCGAAAATCTAGAAATTTCGGATCGCGGCCGATTGTTTCGAAGCGTCACTTGTTACAACTTCCGGCGAGAAGTTTCGGCGCAACTTTTTCGGAGGACGTATGAGTGACGTGCTCGCGACATCGCGCTTGCGTCTTGATCGCTTAAAGGACCTGCTCATTCGGTCGCGTGCCCTGATCTTCGATGTCGATGGTACGTTGGCCGAAACAGAGGAGGTTCACCGCCAGGCTTTCAACGCCGCCTTCGTCAAGGCCAAGCTCGATTGGTGCTGGGGACCTGCTGCCTACAAGGACCTGCTTCGGGTCGCGGGCGGCAAGGAACGGATCCGCGCCTTCGATCGCCTGCGAGGAGGATCGTCAGGGCTATCGGAAGCCGAGATCGTTGAATTACACCGGATCAAAACCACGATTTACGCCGAGTTGATCGCAAGTGGTGGGTGTCCGCTTCGCCCGGGTGTCGAGGCTCTGTTGACTTCAGCGCTGAGACGCGGTCAACGTTTAGCTATTGCGACGACGACCTCTCGCGGCAATATCGATGCGTTGCTTGCGTCCGCGCTAGGTAACGACTGGGCAGACTCGTTTGCGGCGATTGTTGCCGGCGACGAAGTACCGAATAAGAAGCCCGCTCCGGACGTCTATTTCAAAGTTCTTTCTCGATTGAACCTGGCCGCTTCGGAGTGCCTCGGGATTGAGGATTCCGGCATCGGTCTGGCTGCGGCGTCATGCGCTGGAATTCCAGTGCTGATCTCACGCAGCGGCTATTTTCGAGACGACGATTTCTCGGCTGCGCTTCTTGCGGTCGACGATCTAACGGAAGTGACCGGTCTATAAGTGCTTCAGGTTTTTGCCGAAATCGGGCCACGTTGCCGATCGAAGCCGCTCCACATGACTTGGTTAGTTCGTGCGCTTCGACGGCTTAGCGTAGAGCCCTGAAAAAACGATACCAAGGAAGATCGATAGTGTGCCAACGCTAATGGCGTTCATCGAGAACAGGGCGGCATAGGCGTCATCTGGATAAATATGCGGTGGCTTTCCATATTGTCCGTGCAAAAGGATATAGGCACCCAGCGGAAGCGCAGCCAAGAGAAGCATCCAGAAACGCTCGCCTACGCCGAACAGGAGACTGGCCAGGGTAATACAGGGGATCAGAAATAACTCCGTGCCTGATCTTTCGCCAAGCAGCCAGGTGCAGAACACCGTGTTGATCGATCCGGCTACAGATAGTGTTGCCCGGCCAAGCAAGGGATGACGACGCGCGATCGCAGGGACGAGTCCGAAAACCGGAAATGCGAATAGCGTCATGAGCAGCGCCGGCATACCCTCGCTTCCGGCGAGGCTGACAACGTAGATCGGATAAAATGGAGTATTGCCTGCCAGCACCAAGGCAACCTTGTTGCCCGCTGCTGTGAGAGGATCGTCATTGAAAGCATAGGCGCTGAGCCGGGTCGCAGCTTTCAACGGACATGACTTCAGGATCATCGATACTCGCAGGCAGGGATTTGCTGACGGCCGGACGTTTACCCGATAAAAGCAGGCCCCGCACAACGACAATCTAAGGCGAGCGCCGACCTCGAACGCCTCGTTCGGAATAGCGAAAGTTGCCGTGAACGCTGGTTCTCCCGATACCAACAAAAATGCCAACAAACCGGACAGCCGCTGTGAATTTTTACGTGTGCTTTCAACGCGCCACGAAAATATTCCTTGAAAATCTGGAATCAAACCAAAGCTTGGTGCCCCTGGCCGGAATCGAACCAGCACTCCTTGCGGAACTCGATTTTGAGTCGAGCGCGTCTACCAGTTCCGCCACAGGGGCCTTCGGTCGGCCAAAGCCAGCCTCGCGAAGCCGGCGGAATATAGCGGCCGGCCAGTGCCGGTCAACCCGCTGTGAAGAAGGATGCCTCGACAGGGCTTCCATCCCGCGATACGAGCCATTCAAGTAACCGGGAGGCTCATTGCGATGGCAAATATGACAGCAGTGTCCCCGATGGGCCGCACGGGTTCGCCGGCGCTGGTTGCAGCCCTTGCGGTTCTGGTCATTGCGGCGGCAACCATCGCCGGCGCCTGGTACTTCCAGCTGGTGCTTGGTCTTCAGCCCTGTCCGATGTGCCTCGAGCAGCGCTATGCCTATTACCTCGCGATTCCGCTCGCTGCGCTTACGGCGCTCGCCGCAGGACTTCATGCCCCGCGCGGGCTGCTCATTTGCGGGCTGGTCATTCTCGCCCTTGCCGCGCTCGGCAATGCGGTGTTCGGCGCCTATCACGCCGGCGTGGAATGGAAGTTCTGGCCGGGGCCCTCGGATTGCACGGGTCCGGTCGGCAATCTCGGCAATGCGGGCACGCTCCTGGACCGGCTCGATTCGGTCAAGGTGGTCATGTGCGACGAGATCCAGTGGAGTTTTCTCGGCATCTCGCTTGCCGGTTACAACGCGCTGATCTCGCTGTTGATGGCGGCGATTGCGGTGTGGGGCGTCGGGCGGTCGGTCCGGCAGGGCTAATCGTCCACATCTTCCTGCGGGCGTCCAAACAGATGGACGATGCCGGGCGTGGCGATCGTGACGAAGATGAAGCGCGACAGATGATGCGCGCCGACAAAGATCGGATCGATGTGCAGCGTCAGCGCCAGCGCCAGCATCGCGTCCATGGCGCCGGGCGCATAAGCCACCAGAACGTCGGCGAAGCGCACGTTGGTGGTCCACGCGACGAGCGTGACGAACGCGGCCGAAATCACAATGGCAATCGCAAACGAGCCGAGGCCGGCGGTGAGGTGGCGCAACAGCGTGCTCGTCCGCATGCGCGAGAAGCGCGAACCGATCAGCGTGCCGATGCCGATCAGGGCGATGCCTCGCACCAGCGGTGGCAGGCCGCCGTCGATCAGGCCAGCGCCATGCAGTACGCTCGAGCCGATCATGGCGCCGAACAGCCAGCTCGCCGGGAAATTCATCATCCTGAGCACGAGCGAGACCGCCACTGAAGCTCCGATCAGGCCGACCAGCCCGAGCGGCGAGGCCACCGTCATCGTCAGCGCCGGCGCGGAAGAGGAGGTCAGTCCGGTTGCGACCAGGATCAGCGGCAAAGCGGCGGTGAGGATGATCACGCGGAGCGTCTGCACCACGGCAATCGCCGGCATGTCGGCGCCCTTCTCGATCGCCAGCAGGGCGATCTGCGACAAGGCGCCGGGGCTTGCGGCCAGAAACGCCGAGGTGCGATCCCAGCCGTGCATACGCTGGAGATAGTAGCTGGAGCCGAAAGTCGTGCAGAAGGTCGCGAGCGCCAGAAGGCCGATGGTCAGGGGATAGGCACCGACATGTTGCAGCAGTTGTCGCGACATCAGCGAACCCAGCGAAATACCGAGCAGCACCAGCACCGCCTGGGTCAAATGAGCAGGCACCGCCATCGACCGGCCGAGCATCGCGGCGGAGCCGACCGCCAGCATGGCGCCCGTGATCAGGCCGCCGGGCAATCCCGTGACGAGAAACAACAGGCCGCCGATCGTGCCGATCGCAAGCGTTTCGAGGTGTTGGAGGGTCTTGGTACGGGTGGGGAGGGCGTCCGCCAACCATGGAGGGATCTGGCTCACGGCGCCTTATGGCAAATCCGTGATCGCGGGACAAATGCGCGGAGATGATCGCTGCAATGCAACTTGATGCAAGGTCAGGCAGAGATCGAATCGGCGGGTTGGTCGGCCTGACCGAGATAGGCGAAGAGAGCGGTACCCCACCCTCGCTGGCAACCAGGAGGGTGGGATCGATCGAAATGACGTTATTACTTCTTGTCCTTGGCGGCCTTCTTGCACTCGGAGCGGAATTTCTTGCGCTCCTTGCCATGCAAGCCCTTGGCGTCGGCTTCCTTGGAGCACTCGATCGATTCGGGGCTGTGGACCTTCGCGGGCTTGGCCATCGGCGCAGCCGTATCCGACTTGGCGGCCGGCGCTGCCGTGGACTGGGCGAAAACGGGAGTGGCGAGAAGCAGGAGCGACGCGCCGAGTGCGGCGGCCAAGCGGGAAGAAATCGTCATGAGAAGTCCCTCGGGTTGAATGGGCGGCCACGGTTGCGCCGTGATGCTGAACCGCGCATGAATGATTGTACAGGTCGCGTTTTCGCGGCGCGATATTTTTGCGCAAGTCAGGGTGGCCGTTGTCACATGCCTTGGCTACGTTAGGATGGGAACCTCAGACCAGCCATCCCCCAAGGAGAGCAAGGATGACCATTAAAGCCAAATTGTTGTGTGCCGCCGCAGCGTCGGCTTTTGCCGCGTTTGCAGCAACCGCGCCCGCGCAGGCCCTGACCTCGCAGGAGTGCAGCGCGAAGTATCAGGCCGCCAAGTCCGCCAACACCCTCAACGGCATGAAGTGGAACGATTTCCGCAAGGCCCAGTGCGGCGCGGATGCGACGCCGATGGCCGCACCGGCCGTTGCGCCCGCCGCTCCGCCTCCGCCCGTCGCCGAAGCCAAGCCGAAGGCTGCGCCCCCGATGGCGGCACCGGCACTGCCGAGCGGGCCTGCGAACTTCCCGATGGCGATCAATCCGAAATATGCTCAGGAAAGCGCCGGCAAGGCTCGCATGCATACCTGCGTTGACCAGTACAACGCCAACAAGGAAACCAATGGTAACGGAGGCCTGAAGTGGATCCAGAAGGGCGGCGGCTACTACAGCGAATGCAACAAGCGCCTGAAGGGGCCGGCTTGATTGATCACAAGGCCCGGGCCGTATCGGCTCGGGCCTCGCCCTATCCGGTTTGTCCATGTGAATGACGTGATAAGGTCTCGGCCGCATGTTTGCGGGAGAAGGTATGAGAAGATCTGAAACGGCCGCGATCACGGCGCTGATGCTTTTGTCTCCTATGCTTTCTTCGGCGATCGCGGGGCCGGCCTCGCCGCTGGTGATCGCCCAAGCAGAGACCAAGGCCCCGTCCGCCGCGGCTCCGACGCCAGCGCCGGCTCAGCCGTCGGCCATGACCATCGCGCCGACAACGGTCGTCGCTCCCGCCGAGAAGTCGGCGCTATCGACGCCGGCGTGTGGGGTGAAATATCTGGAAGCAAAGGTCTCGGGCAAGTTGCAGGGGCGCAAATGGGTCGACTTCCGCCGCGACGAGTGCGGCAAGCGCGAGACCACGGCCGTGTTCCCGACGGCGATCTCGCCGAAATACGAGAGCGAAAAAGATCTCGACAAGGCCCGCACCAAAACATGCGCCGATCAGTTCACGGCCAACAAGGCGGCCAACGCCAATGGCGGCCTTGTCTGGGTTGAAAAGGACGGCGGCTATTACGCCGAGTGCGTCATCCGTCTCAAAGGATGAGTTCAGCCGGGCGCGGCCGCATGGCTTGTGAATTTCCATGATCGCGAGTCTCAGTCTGATCCTGCTGTGTCAACTGGCCGGCGAGGCCTTGGTGCGCGGGATCGGCGTACCGATGCCGGGGCCGGTCATCGGTTTGATGCTGCTTCTGTTGCTGCTTCTGCTGCGCGATCGCTTTGCGGTGCTGGCGCGCGGGCCGCTGCGAGGCGATGAAGGCGGCGGCGTCGAATCGACCAGCCGCGGTCTCCTTGCCCACCTGTCGTTGCTGTTTGTGCCAGCGGGCGTTGGCGTCGTCCAAAAACTCGATCTCATTGTCGATCACGGCATCGCCTTTCTCGGCGTGCTGGCGATTTCGGTACTGGTTACGCTGCTGGTGACGGTGGCAACATTTATTGTCGCGAGCCGGCTGATGACGCGCGGAGGGGGCGAGTCATGAGCGGCGACCCGTTCTCGCTCTGGGTCTATCTCTCGCAGTCGCCGCTTTTGTGGCTGACGGTGACGTTATTGGTCTATGCGATCGCGGACGCGATCTCGATCTGGACCCATCGGCACCCACTCGCCAATCCCGTGCTGCATTCGATGTGGATCATCGGCGCGTTCCTGAAGCTGACGAATACCTCCTACACCACCTATTTCGGCGGCGCGCAGTTCGTGCATTTCCTGCTGGGGCCCGCGACCGTCGCGCTCGCCGTGCCGCTCTACGAAAACCGCAAAGTCGTGGCCTCGGCCATTCTTCCGATGCTGGTGGCGCTGGCCGCCGGTTCGGTGACGGCGGTCGCCTCCGTGGTACTGCTCGCAGAAGCCGCGGGCCTGCCGCGCGAGGTCGTGTTGTCGATGGCGCCGAAGTCCGTCACCGCGGGCGTTGCAATGGGGATCAGCGAATCCTTGCATGCCGATCCGTCGCTAACGGCGGTTGCCGTGATCCTGACCGGGATCATGGGCGCGATTACCGTGACGCCGCTGATGAACCGGATGGGCATTACGGATTACCGCGCCCGCGGCTTTGCCGTCGGCATCGCGGCGCATGGGATCGGCACCGCGCGCGCCTTTCAGGTCGATGCGGTCGCGGGCGTGTTTGCCGGCATCGCGATGAGTCTCAACGCGCTTGTCACGTCGCTTTTGGTGCCGCTGGCTGTTACGTTCCTGCTGCGGTAACAGGGTTGCCATTCAAGGCCCGTTGAGAGGCCAATAGGGAGCTGGCTTTTTGATAATCTCCGCGATGCAAGCAGGCCTCGGGATCGCATCGGGAGCACTCGTTGGATTTTCGCTGGGCCTGATTGGCGGCGGCGGCTCGATTATGGCGGTGCCGCTGATGGTTTATGTCGTCGGTGTCACGGACGCCCATATCGCGATCGGAACCAGCGCCATTGCGGTCGCGGTCAACGCCGCCATCAACCTGTGGAATCACGCCCGCGGCGGCACGGTGCGATGGTCGTGTGCGCTCCCCTTTGCAGCTGCCGGAATCGCCGGCGCATTGGTCGGCACGGTTTTCGGCAAGCTGCTCGATGGCCGAAAACTGCTGGAGTTGTTTGCGCTGCTGATGCTGGTAATCGCGGTGCTGATGCTCAAGACGCGGGCGCGCGCCGGTTTGCCAGACGTACGTATGGACTGGGACAACATGCCCGCCATTCTCGGGCTTGGCCTTGCAACGGGTACGCTGTCCGGTTTCTTCGGCATCGGGGGCGGCTTCCTGATCGTGCCGGCTTTGATGCTGGCGACGGGAATGCCGATCATCAATGCGGTCTCATCTTCGCTGGTCGCAGTGACGGCATTCGGCCTGTCGACGGCTGCAAGCTACGCCTGGTCTGGGCTGATTTCCTGGGAACTGGCGGGATTATTCATTGCCGGCGGATTGGTTGGCGGCCTGATCGGCACCCGTCTGGCGCGATCACTATCGGCCCAGCGTGGCGCGCTCAATATCGTGTTCGCCACTGTCATTATTGTGGTAGCGCTCTATATGCTCACGCGTAACTTATTCGCGTTCTGATCGTAGATCAGGCAATGAAATGACAAAAGGCAGCCGGAGACTGTAAATGAGCGACGCGATGGATATGATCCGGCTGAACCGGCGACGCCTGTTGGGCTCGCTTGGCGTTTCCGCGCTTGGCTTGAGTGCGTTGTCTGTGCCGGCGCTCGCCGAGGGCGATGATGTTTTGACCGAAGCGCTGGTGTTGCGCGATCCGGATATTCCGGTGGCGGGGAATGCCGGCGGCAATATCTCGATCGTCGAATATTTCGACTATCAATGTCCGTATTGCCGCAAGGTCGAACCGGAATTGCGACAGGTGGTCCATGAGGACGGCAAGGTCAGGCTGGTCTGGAAAGACTGGCCGATCCTGGGGCCGATGTCGGTGACAGCGGCGCGGATGGCGCAGGCGAGCAAATACCAGGATAAATTCGTTGAAGCCCACGATGCGCTGATCGCGATCAACGCCAAGCTCACCGAGTCTAAAATTCGCGAGGCACTTTCGGGCGGCGGCGTCGATATCGACCGCCTCGATCGCGATCTCGCGAGCAACGAAAGCGCCATCAGCACCACGCTGGCCCGCAACAACGATCAGGCGACCGCGTTCGAATTCCGCGGTACGCCTGCTTTCATCGTTGGAAAATTCCGCGTGCCGGGCGTCCTGACCATGACCCAGTTCACCCAGGTCATTGCCGACGCACGAAAGGCGACCGCGGCAAAGAAGTAACGCCGCGCGCCGCCCGTTGTCGTTGAGCGGTGTTACTTCGACGACAAACGGATCCAGTCTTCATGGGCGCGTATCTTCACCGCGTTCCAGTCGGCAGAGGCGACATCCCAGTTGACGATGGTCCGGCTGACGGACGCGCTCTGACCGTTGGCGACGGTCGAAGTCGATTGCGAATCATAGACATAGACGCCGGCGACAAGCAGCGCCGCACCCAATATCATCCCTAGAAAAACCCGCATTGCTTTGCTCCCACTTTGCTGGCGCGACAACGGGCCGCGTCGGGATTGGTTCCCGGTGCTTCCTCACCTATCTTTGCGTCAGGTTTTTGGGTGCATGTGCGCGATTATGGGGAGACAATATGACCGAGAAAACCAGGAAGGTCGCGATTGTCACGGGAGCTTCACGCGGCATCGGCGCAACCGTGGCCGAGCGCCTTGCTGCTGACGGTTTTGCCGTCGTTGTCAATTATGCGGCAAGTGCCGGACCTGCCGAAACTCTCGTTCGCGCCATCGAGGCGCGCGGGCAAACGGCACTCGCTGCCAAGGCCGATGTGAGCGATGCCGGCGCGGTGCGCGGGTTGTTCGAGGCGGCTGAAAAGGCCTTTGGCGGCGTCGACGTGCTCGTCAACAATGCCGGCATCATGAAGCTTGCGAAAGTCGCCGATTGCGATGACGCCGCGTTCGATGAGCAAATCGCGATCAATCTCAAAGGCACCTTCAACGGTATGCGGGAGGCCGCAAGGCGCCTGCGCGACGGCGGCCGCATCATCAATTTCTCGACCAGCGTCGTTGGCACCAAGCTCGAGACCTACAGCGTCTACGCCGCGACCAAGGCCGCGGTGGAGACGATGACCGCCATTCTTTCGAAAGAACTGCGCGGCCGTCATATCACGGTCAATGCGGTGGCGCCGGGCCCGGTTTCGACCGAGCTTTTCCTCACCGGCAAATCGCCGGAACTGCTCGAGCGCATGACGAAGATGCCGCCGCTGGAGCGGCTCGGCACCACGGACGACATCGCTTCCGTCGTGTCCTTTCTCGCAGGTCCTGACGGCAGATGGGTCAACGGCCAGGTGCTGCGTGCCAATGGCGGCCTGGTGTAGTGGCTAGCCGCTCGCGGCGAGCCACTGAAGAATCTCCGCGTTCATCTCGCGCGGGTAGCAATGGCTGAGATTGTCGATTTCGCGGTAGGTGACGTCGGCGCCGGCTGCGGTCAGCAGGTCGCGGGTTTGGCGCGCCGTCTGCACCGGAAACATCCAGTCGAGCGCGCCGTGCACGATGTGGATCGGCAGGCCGCGCAGTCTGTCGGCGTCGGCGATTTCGGCCATCAGCGGATGAAACGTCGCCGCGACCGGCGCCAGATGGGTAAAGGGCGAGTCTCGCTCGAGCCCAGTGACGTAGCTGAAGGTACCGCCGTCGCTCATCCCCGTCAGCAGCAATCGTTTGGAATCGATGTTGAAGCGGCTGCGCACGGAATCCAGAATACGCGAGAGATTCTGTGTATCGGCGTCTTCGCCCATCAATGCCCAGGTGCTTCCCATCGCCGTCGGCGTGACCAGGATCGCGCCTAAGCTCCGGGCGTCGCGCAGCCAGCGCCACAGAAAGCCGTGGCCATTGCCGCTGCCGCCATGCAACGCCATCACCAGCGGCCAGGTGCAATCAGCCGTGTAATATTCCGGCACGTAAAGCGAAAAGCCGCCGCGGCTTTTCGGCTCGTTATGGTCATGCAGGATGCCGGTCGCCTCAACGGCGGGCCCGGCGAGGCGCGCCAACAGGTCGGCGTCCTCGCAAAGTTCGGGATTGAGGAAAAAACGGCTCACAGGCGGAAATTTTGCCGCGAGCGGATAGAGCGCCTCCTCGGCACGGGGCAACTGACGCAGCGCGCGAAAGGCGAGCGTGATGTCGCCCTGGCCGGCCTGCACCGCACGTAGCCCCCCGAATGCAGCGAGCGCCGCGTCGCTTGCGGTTTCAAGCGAACGCTTCAGGTTGGCAAACTCCGCAGGCCAATTGGCCAACCTCGGACGGACCGCGCTCAAATCTTCGTCCGGCTGGCCGGCGGCTTGCATCACGCGGTCGAAGGAGGGCGGATGAAAATGCCGCGCGACGAAACCGAGCGCTTCAAGCGATTGCAAGAGTGGCGGCAACACGGCCACGACATCATCGATCACGGCCTCGCTCATCTGCGCCGGACTTAATGAAGACGCGGCGCCTTCAGGAGCCGCGCCCGGTCGGTCGATGCCAGCACGACATCAAAGGTGACGCCCTCATGGTGCACCGTCAGCGGCACATCGACACCGGCGGCCCCGAGTGCCCAGAGCTTGCGGTAGAAGCCCGCCTGGCTGGTAATCTTATCGCCATTGATGGCAAGGATCACATCACCCGACTTGAGTTCGGCGCGCGCCGCGGGGCCTTTTCCGGAAACGCCCACGATGACGACGCGGTTGTCGATCTCGGTCGTGTACATCCCAAGCCATGGGCGTTCCGGCTTGTTGACGCGGCCGAATTTGCGCAGGTCGTCGAGTACAGGCTTCAGGAGATCGATGGGCACCACCATGTTGACGTGTTCGGGTTTGTTGTCGCGCTCGCGCTCGAGCTGAAGCGAACCGATGCCGATGAGTTCGCCGCGCGCCGAAATCAGCCCGGTGCCGCCCCAATTGGGATGGGCGGGGAGGGTGAAGATCGCTTCATCCAGCATGTATTCCCAATAGCCGGCAAACTCCTGTTTGGCGACGATCTGGCTCGCCACCGACCGCGTGCGGCCGCCGACGCCTCCCAGCACGACACGATCGCCGACGGTGGCGATCGCGGACGAGCCGATCGGCAGGGGATCGAGATCGAGGCGGCCGAGCGCTTGCACCAGTCCAAAACCCGTCACTGCATCGAATCCGAGTGCATGGCCCTGCACCACGCGGCCGTCGCCCATATGCAGCCAGACGGCCTCGGCCTCGGTGATGAGATATCCGATTGTCAGTACCAGGCCGTCATCGATGATGACACCGTTGCCTGCGCGTTCGGTGCCGAGCGTGTCGGCGGTGAATGCATCGGGCGGAATGATAGAATGCACACCGACGATCGAGGCAAGTGCATGGTCGAGGTCGAAGGCGTAATCGGCGCTGCGGGGTTGGTTGGCAGGCGGCACCTTCCATTCTGTGAGGGCTGGCATGGAAAATCTCCCAAACGGCTTCCGCAGCTTCGCCTGGGCGGCGATTTGGAGTCTGCAAAGAATTGGTAAGGATATTATGCCGCAAATTTTCTTCGGGAAAGGCCTTGCGCGGCTGGATTGCCGGTCGCAACCGGTATTCACATCTATCGGGCCGTGAATGGAAATTCAGCGGCAAGGCATCAACGTATTGCCTTGTTAAGCTTTCGCTGGGTTAACGATGTACCGAAAGCTTGCATAAAGAGTTCGCAACTAGCTTTCGCCCCGGAATTTCATGCAAGTTTTTTTTCAGGGGGCAAAAATGGATAGTGCTGCGAAAATTTCCGACAATGCCGTTCCGTCGACGGACACCAACCTCGTCAACGTGATGGCGGTGATGTGCGGTCTCGCTCTGATCGTGTTCGCCTGCATGGCGACAAGCGGCCTCGATATGAGCCCTGGCTTCTTCTGATCGAACCTCAATACGCTTGAACGGTTCATTTCGGCGCGTGGGCACCGCCTCTCGTGCCGAATTGACTTGCGTCGATCCAGGATTCTGGGGCTTTCCAGCCGATATCAGCGGCGTTTTCCGCGCGCCGATGACCTGCGAAGCTCTTCAGCACAAACCTCCTGAACGATCCCGCGCAACCAGCGATGCGCCGGATCGGCGTCCAGCCGCGGATGCCAGAGCATCGAAATCGTGAACTCCGGCACGGCGAGCGGGAGAGGAAACCAGTGCATTGCCGCCCGCAGGTTGCCGGTGTGCCGCTCCGGAACACTGGCAATCAGGTCGGAGGCCCGGGCCAGAGCCAACGCGACCGAAAAGCCGCCAACGATCGTCATGATTTCCCGCTCGAGCCTGAGCGATGCGAGTGCCTCGTCGATCGGTCCCTCCTCGAGACCCCGCCGAGAGACGAGGATGTGCCGGCCATTCGCATAGCGGGCCGGCGTGATCTTGCCCTTGCTCAGCGGGTGGTCGTTTCGAACCACGCCGATAAAACGGTCGCGGAACAACGCCTGGGTGCGCACTTCAGGCGCCGTCGTCTTGCCGACAACACCGGTTTCCAGATCGACCGTCCCCTCGCGCAGTAGCGCGCTGTCCTTGTCGGGCTTCGGCACGAAGCGCAGCCGCACGCCGGGGGCTTGCTTGTTGACCCGCGCGATCAAGCCCGGCCCGAAATTCTCGACGAATCCCTCGCTGGTTCGCAGCGTGAATGTCCGCACAAGGCTCGCAAGATCGAGCCTCTCGGCCGGACGAAGCACCGCTTCGGCTTCCTGAACAAGCTGGCTGACTTGGTCCCGGAGTTCGACCGCCCGCGGCGAGGCAACCAGACCCCGTCCGGCCCGTGCCAATAGCGGATCGCCCGTCGCCTGGCGCAACCGCGCCAGTGCCCGGCTCATCGCCGACGGGCTCAGCCGCAACCGCCGGGCGGCGCGGGCAACGCTGCCTTCGGCCAGCAGCACATCAAGGGTGACGAGGAGGTTGAGATCGGGTTTCGACATGCAGCGACCATAGCACGATTTGATCGAGGTATGGCGTCAAACGCACGAATAGAGTGCAAACGATGCGCCTACCGCCATATCTACCGGCGGCTTATCCTTTCGCGATCGAACTGAAAGGAAAAGAAAATGAGCAAGGATTCACTGGAGACGTTCATCGAAAAGGTAAGGCTGACCTGGGGGCCGCTCAGCTCCGAACTGGTCGAAAGCTGCCGCCGATATTCGGAAGAGCTTCTGACGGCGCCGTCCATTGAGGAGTGGCTGGCGGCGCTGATCAGAGACGTCCCCGCAAATCAGGAACTCTATCGAGATCCCTCGCATGGCTTCGTGCTGTTGGCGCACGCCGAATACGCAGGCCTCTACAGGCCGCCGCACGATCACGGCAGGGGCCGGGTGATCTATGCGGTGCAGCAGGGTGAAATCGAGATGGCAACCTATGTCCGAATACAGGACCCGGACGGCAACGTAAGGCTCGTGAAGCGAGACGCCACTCTGGTTCGCGCGGGGCAGGTCAAGGTGTTCCTGCCCGGAGACATTCACGATACGCGGTGCGTGAGCGGCCCGGCACGGCTGTTTCGGTTTACCGAGCGCGATCTGAAGAAGGAGGACAAGGAAGACGGCAAGGTGACGAGATATGTCGAGCAGGACGGGATCTGGACCGACAAGGCGGTAGCGTGACCAAGCCCGGATTACGGGAGCCGTCGGAAAACTTGGTTCATGTTGATGAACAGGAGGCGATCTCCGCAAGCGCGGTGCGGACACCGTCGGTCCGATGGGGGCTCGCCGGCCTTTCGCTGTCGATGTTGCTGTCGTCGCTTGGCACCAGCATCGCCAATGTCGGTTTGCCCAATCTGGCCCGAGCGTTCGATGCCTCCTTCGGGCAGGTGCAGTGGATCGTCCTTGCCTATCTGCTCGCCATCACCACCCTGATCGTCAGCGTCGGACGGCTCAGCGATATTGCGGGCCGCCGGCGGTTGTTCCTGATCGGTATTGTCCTGTTCACGGCGGCCTCGCTTCTTTGCGGCGTGGCTCCGACGCTCTCGCTGTTGATTGCTGCCCGGGTGGTGCAGGGTCTCGGCGCGGCCATCATGATGGCGCTCTCGATGGCTTTCGTCGGCGAGACGGTGCCGAAGGAAAAGACCGGCAGCGCCATGGGACTGCTCGGGACCATGTCTGCGATCGGCACCGCGCTCGGGCCGTCGCTCGGCGGCGTATTGATTTCGCGCCTTGGATGGCCGGCGATATTTTTCGTCAACGTGCCGCTCGGATGTCTCGCGCTGCTTCTGGCGCGGCGCTATCTGCCCGTCGATCGTCGCGCGGCGTCGGCTGACCTGGGCGGCTTCGACAAACTCGGCACGCTGTTGCTGGTTCTGACACTCGCGGCCTATGCGCTCGCCATGACGATCGGGCGCGGCCATTTCAGTTGGCTCAATATCGCCCTGCTGCTCGCGGCTGCGGTCGGTCTCGGCCTCTTTGTCGTGGCCGAGACGAAGGCAACGTCCCCCCTGATCCGGTTGACCATGTTCCGCGACGCCGTCTTGAGTACGGGCCTTGTCCTGAACGCGATGGTCTCGACGGTGATGATGGCAACGCTTGTGGTTGGCCCGTTCTATCTTTCGCGTGGGTTGGGGCTGAACGAGGCCGCCATTGGCGCCGTCATGTCGGTTGGCCCGATGATCTCCGCGCTGAGCGGGGTGCTTGCCGGTCGTATGGTCGATCGATGGAGCGCGTCATTCATTGTCGTCGTTGGGCTCATGCTTATGGTGGCCGGCTCTCTGGCGCTGGCGCTGATTCCAGCACTATTCGGCATTGCGGGCTACATCGCCGCCGTCGCCGTCTTGAGCCCCGGCTACCAGCTGTTTCAGGCGGCCAACAACACCGCGGTCATGGTGGATGTCAGCGCAAGCGAGCGGGGCGTCGTTTCCGGCATGCTCAATCTGGCGCGCAATCTCGGGCTCATCACCGGAGCGGCGGCCATGGGCGCGGTGTTTTCGTTCGCAACAGCGAGCATCGATATCACAACCGCGCGCGCCGAAGCCGTTGCCAATGGCATGCGCGTCACCTTTGCCGTCGCCGCGGTTCTCATGATGGTCGCGATCGCCGTCGCGGTCGTCAGCCGGGTCCGCGCCAGATAAGGCAAGCGCCGATGGCTACGGATCGAGTTCGGTATCCCAATAGAGATAATCGAGCCAGCTATCGTGCAGATAGTTCGGCGGGAACAGCCGGCCGTTGCGGTGAAGCTGATGCACCGTCGGTGCAAACGGATGTTGTTTCGGAAACATCCGCGCCTGCTGTGGCGTCAGATTGCCCTTGCGCAAGTTACAGGGCGAGCACGCCGCCACCACGTTTTCCCAAGTGGTCTGGCCACCTTTGCTGCGCGGAATGATGTGGTCGAAGGTGAGGTCGTCGGCGGACAGGCAATATTGGCAGATGAAGCGATCGCGCAGGAAGACGTTGAAACGGGTGAAGGCGGGATGCGTGGTCGGCTTGACGAAGGACTTCAGCGACACGACGCTGGGCAATTGAATTTCGAATGTCGGGCTGCGGACCGCGCGGTCGTAGTGCTCGACGATGTTGACGCGATCGAGGAACACGGCCTTGATCGCGTCCTGCCACGACCACAGTGACAGCGGATAATAACTCAGCGGCCGGAAATCCGCGTTCAACACCAATACCGGCCAACCGCCTTGCGAGACATGTGCGTTCAAGTAACGCTCCTGGCCTCCATGCAGCTGCGAAGCAGCCTGAGTTGACATACTACATGCAGCGTGACGGGATTGTGAAGAGCGTAGGCGGCCTTATCCGCCTGGCCCGGCTCCGCTGGTCACGGATACGAGGGCATCGCCAAGACAGCTACAAGACAGCTACAAGACCGCTACAAGACGCTACAAGGCCGTCGGAAGGCCGTTAAACGAAGCGAACGGCATGGGGGGCCGCGGATGGACACGGCAAAATGATCACCAAGTCCCCCTATCTCGAGGCGCCCCCGCGGCTCCGGGCCTTTGTGCGGGCCCACGAGGCCAGCCTGGTGATTCTGGCGGCGATCGTTGGCGTCGTCGGCGGATTGGTGGTGGCCGCCATGAGCGCCGCCGTCGATCTACTTCACATGGTGCTGTTCGATCTCAGGGCCGGTGACCGCCTTTCAAGCCAGGCTGCGATCGATCCTCTGCGCGCGCTTCTGGTTCCAAGTCTCGGCGGGCTCCTCCTCGGCATTGCTTTCATGCTGCTGGCACGTTGGCGGCCGGCGCGCGAGATCGATCCGATCGAGGCCAATGCATTGCATGGCGGCCGCATGTCGTTTCGCGGTAGCCTGATCGTGGCGCTGGAGACGATCTGGTCCAGCGGGGTCGGCGCATCGGTTGGGCTCGAGGCTGGATATACCCAGCTTTCAAGCGGGCTCGGCGCCTCGCTCGGCCGCGGATTTCATCTGCGCCGCGCCGACCAGCGGCTGATGGTGGGGTGCGGCACCGCGGCTGCGATCGCAGGCGCTTTCAGCGCGCCGCTGGCGGGTGCATTCTACGCCTTTGAGCTCGTGCTCGGGGGTTATACGCCCGCAAGTCTTACGCCGGTCGGGGTTGCGTCTGTCGTCGGCTATTTCGTGGCGCATGCATTCACGCCGCTGTCGCTCGGCGTCGCCAGCGGTCCGGCGGTCGGTATTGTCGTTGGACGCGATCTTGCGGTCGCGGCATTGCTTGGCGTTTTCGCCGCGCTGTTCGGGATCGCGATCATGCGCGGCGCCGGGCTTTGCGAAGCGCTGTTGTCGAAGATCGTGCCGTGGCCGCCGCTGCGCCCTGCGCTGGGCGGTCTCGCGGTCGGATTGTTGGCGCTGGAGACGCCGCAGGTGCTGTCATCGGGGCACGGCGCCTTGCATTTCAACGGGATCGTCACCATGCCGCTCGCGTTCATCGGCATGGTTTTTATCTTGAAGACGGCCGCGTCGGTGATTTCGCTCGGTTCAGGTTTTCGCGGCGGCTTGTTTTTCGCCACGCTGTTTCTGGGCGCGATCGGCGGGCGTCTTTTCGCGTACAGCGTTGACAGCATCTGGCCTGGCCTGGGCCTTGAATCCAATATCTACGCCATCATCGGCATGAGTGCGCTGTCGGCCTCCGTCATCGGCGGCCCGCTGACCATGTCGTTCATCGCGCTGGAATCGACCGGCGACCTCTGGCTGACAACCGCGGTGCTGGTCTCGGTCATCATCTCGACCCAGATCACGCGCGAATTGTTCGGCTACTCCTTTGCCACCTGGCGATTGCACCTGCGCGGCGAAACGATCCGCAGCGCCGCCGATATCGGCTGGATTCGCGATCTCACCGTGCGGCGGCTGATGCGGCCGGATGTGATGACCGTCAATGCCGCCACGCTGATCGGCGAATTCCGCGCGAAATTCCCGCCGGGGTCGAAGACGCAGGTGGTCGCGGTTGACGATGCCGGACACTATGCGGGGATGGTGTTTGTGTCGGATGCGCATGCCGCGGATCTTGATACGAAAAAGCCGTTGAACAGCATCCTGCATTATCCCCGCGTCGTATTGCATCCCGGCATGAACATCCGTGAAGCCATCGCGGCCTTTGACGTGACGGAGGCTGAATCGCTTACCGTGGTCGAAACCGGCGATCAGCGGCCGATCGGAATTTTGACCGAGGCGCACGCGATGCGGCGCTATGCCGAAGAATCCGAACGTCGGCGGCGCGAGGTGGTCGGCGACGGCTAGCGCGGCGAACTCGAAGGCCTCAAACCCCTTGGGCGCAATGAGACGCTACTCAATCTTCTCCAGCTTCTGCAGGCACCGTGCCCGGCCGACCTCCGCCGGCATCGGTGTGTCCCCAAAGCTGGTCTTCCAATTGGTGACGCCGACCTCACCGACATAGATGTCGCCGTTCGAATCCAGCGCCACGCCGTGCGGGGCGAGAAACTTCCCGGCCTCGAGACCGGGGCCGTTCTCGCCGCCGAGCCGTGCGACGCGCTTGCCTTTTGAATCGACGATGGTCAGGCGAGGGCCGAGATTGGGCGCTCCCCGATTGACCGCAAGACCCGGGCCTAATTCGCCGATAATGAAATTGGGCGATTGACCACCGCAGCAATGCAAGGCGCACGGCCGATGCAGATTGTTCCACTGCGCCTCGTACTTCCCGTTGCCGTCGAACACCTGGACGCGGTGGTTCTCGCGGTCAGCGACATAAACCCAGCCATCCACATCTGTTGAAATGTTGTGAACGATATTGAACTGGCCGGGATCGCTGCCCGGCTCGCCCCAGCTTTTGAGCAATTTGCCGTCGGGAGTGTATTTGTGCACACGGGCATTGCCGTAGCCGTCCGACACATAGATTTCGCCTTTGGGCGACAGCGCGGTGTGGGTGCAGCGATGAAACGGCTCGCCGCTCATGAATGGCGCCGGCTTGTTCGGGATGCCGATGGTCAGCAGCACCTTGCCGTCGACCGAGCATTTGCGCACCGTATGGTCGCCGTCGTCGGTGCAATACAAATTATCATGCGCGTCGATGTGCAGCCCGTGCGCGCGCCCGAACAGGCCTTCGCCCCAGCTCCTGATGAAATTGCCGTCACGATCGAACACGATCATCGGGTGGGCGCCCCGATTGAACACGTAGACGCGGTCATTGCTGTCGACCGCGACGGAGGCGACGTCTGTCAACGTCCAGCCGTCCGGCAGTTTTGCCCAGTTCTCCACCACGCGGTAGCGGTGTTCACCCGAGCCGAGAGTGGCGGCCATGTGTTTTTCTCCCTTGGTGAATATGGGTAGGCGGCGGTCAGCGGGTTCGCGGCAGAAGCCCTTCCTCGATCGCCTTGATCTGCAGACTTAAGAATTTCGAGTTGATGCGGCATTGCGCCAGACTGCCGGCGATGAACCACAGCCCGTCCTGGCCGGTGCGCATATACATGTTGCGCAGTTCCTGCCCGTCGCCGAATCCCCAGATCGGGCCGACACGCGCCGCAACTTGCACTCCGAATAGTCGCGTCACCAGCACTTCCTGCGGCTGGTAGCCGGTGGCAAGCACGATGAGGTCGGCGGCAAGTGTCTCGCCGTTCTTCATTCGCGCGCCTTCAGGGACAAAGGATTCGATATCGGAAAATTGCCGAAGCGCGATCTCGCGACGCGCGACCAGATCCGAACAGCCGACATTGAAATAATAGCCGCCGCCCCGGGTGAGGTATTTGAACTGCCAGCCGGTATCGTCCTCGCCATAGTCGAGCTTGAACCCGACCGCCTCTAGGCCAACTAGCAATGCCTTGTCGAGCCGTTTGGACTGCTCGGTGATCATCTGATGGGTACGCTTCGCCAGCCGCAGCGGCATCGAGGCCGCGATCAGGTCGTTATCCTCCAGCGTGCCTTCGTTGTAGGTCGCATAAGCAAGCTGCGCCGACGGTTCGATATTGGTGATCAAGGTTGGGCTGCGCTGAACCAGCGTCACTCTAGCTCCGCTCGAATAAAGGTCCTGTGCGATGTCGTGGCCGCTGTTGCCGGTGCCGATCACCACAGTGCGTTTGCCGGCCCACGCCTCGCCATCGTGATATTGGCTGGAATGCAGCACGTTGCCGGAAAAATTCTTCAGCGTCGGGATATCCGGCAGGTTCGCAATGCCGCTGACGCCGGTCGCCATCACGACATGGCGAGGATGCATGGTCCGCGTCGTGCCGTCGCCACGGCGCAGAACGACAGACCAGTGCCCCTCCGCGGCATCGTAGTCGCCGTGCTCCAAGGCCGTATCGGTCCAGAAGTTCAGCTCCATGGCATCGACGTAGGATTCGAACCAGTTGGCAAGCTTGTCCTTGGGGATATAGACCGGCCAGCTCAGTGGGAACGGCATGTAAGGCAGGTGATTGACCTGCACTTGATTATGCAGCGTCAGCGCGTGGTAGCGCTTGCGCCAGTTGTCACCGATGCGCTTCTCCCGGTCGACGATCAGCGTGTCGACGCCGAGCTGTTTCAGCCGCGCGGCGATCGAGAGCCCGGCCTGTCCGCCGCCGATCACGAGCACGGTAGGATCGCGGTCGGCGTAGGAGATGGACGCCTGGCGCTGGTCGAGCCAGTTGGGTCCGCGAAAATCGCGCGAATAGGATTGGCCGCGCGGCCGCGCCGACCCGATCGTCTCCTCGAACCCCTTCAACTCTTCCAGGGCAGTGAACAGCGTCCAGGCCTTGAGCCGATTGTTGTCGGCAGCGTCCGGGATCAGCCGGATCATGCCATGGTCGCGGCCTTGAGCCGTTTCGAACTTGAAGATTGCCTCGAGGGTCTCGGTGCCGGCGCGTCTCACACGGCGCGGCGGTGCACGCTCGGGATCGATCTTGAAACCAGACGGCGCGCTACGGGCGGCAAGAACGGCAAGCTCTTGTACGATCGCATCGGCGCCGTTGAGGGTCTGCAGGTTCCAGCTCAGCGCCAGCGCGTCGCGCCAATAGCTCTCGGGGAGAAAGAGGGGATGAAGTGCACTGCCATCAGAACTTCCGAGCGCGCGTCCGAATTCCGTCAGCCAATTTTCCGCTGACGCCGCGATATCGTCGGTTCGGTCGAGCATGTATTGGCCTCGTTGGGCCGTCTTGGCGACGTTTCCTGATCCCGAGGCTATACGGTTTGAGACCAAGCCAAAAGCGCTTCAATCCCAAAGTGACAGCATATGGCCCTGCGCCGGTGGAATGCGCCCGTTGAGCGTATCGAGGTAGATCTGCCTGACCGCCGCGGGGCCGCGGCCTTGGATGACCGTCAGCCGCTTCGGCAGTGTGGGCGCAAACGCAGACCACGCGGCGCCAAATCGCTGATCGATGCCGCCCGGTCCCCATTCCCTGGCGCGCTTTCGAATCTGGTCGGGGGCAAAAAACCAGGCAGGCTTTGCGCCCGGCAGTTCCGGCTCGTTTGGCGAAAAACCCCGGTGCGTGAGCCCGATCTGGCCGGAATATTTCACAGCGTCATTGACATGGTGATGCAGCCGCGCCCTCAGCGCGCTGCTGCCGGCCATGTCGACAAACGCAACCGGCGCGTCCTTCGGTAACGCTTCGATGCGGTCGTAGGTCACGACATCGTCGTAGCAGCCGAGCGACCGAACAAAGTCGGCGTTGGCGGCCGACGTCAGACCGGTCACATGGGTCGGCTCGGGATGGGAATGCAGAAGGTGCGCGAGGCCAAATGCGGTTTTGCTGGAGGCGCTGGACAGCACAACGGAGCGCGCTCCGAAGAAATCATGCTCGCGAAGAAAGTCGTCGACCAGAAACGACAGCATGAACAGCGGCCGCAGCAGCGCCTGATAGTCACCGTTGAGGCCTTCGAAGGCGGCATTGCCGCTGACGCGCGCATAGGCGTTATAGACCGGCGCGACGCCCTGGCGGTGTGCCGCTGCGTCGCGCAAGCCGCGTTTGCTCACGTCGGCCGCTTCGATAACGAGATGGGTCGCCATCGGAAAATAGCCGAACAGCCGCTCGCCGATTTCGATGGACGGATGGCGTGACGCAATGACTTCGCCAAATCCCCATACCGGAATGTTGCCGAAAACTTCCGGCGCCGGAAACAACTGCCAGTATTTCAATTGCTCGCCAAGCGTGGCGTAGGTGATGTTGTTCGCCGTGAAAGCGAAGCGATCGACCTTGATCAAAAGTGCTTCATCGGGAAGCGAATTCGCCTCAGCCAAGTTCGTTTCGATGAATTTGCATTCTTGAAAGGCGTCACGTGCAACGATGAAGTCGGTTGAGTTCATGGCGCGACCCCCCGCAGTTGGGTTGCCGTCATCTTAGTGTCCGCTCACGAACGTTTGGCAACAGGGACATTGTTTGAAACGGCGTTCGCTTTTTCGGCTTCCCCGATCACGCCTTCGCGTTTCTTGATCGCGCGGTAATACGACCACCACAAATGCGCCGCGGCGCCCCGCATCGGTCGCCAGGGTTCCGCGAGCGCCGCCATCTCCTTGACGGTAGGGCGCGTTTTCAGTCCCAGTCCGATCTTCACCGCTTCCTGCACGGCGAGATCGCCGGCCGGCCAGGCATCGCCATGGCCGAGGCAAAACAGCAGATAGACGTCGGCGGTCCAGGGACCGATGCCGTGCAGCGAAACCAGCGTGTGGTGGGCGGTATCGGCGTCTTCGTTGGCGAGCACATCGAGATTAACTCGTTCGGCGGCGATCTCGCGCGCCAGATTCTTCAAGGTCTTGATCTTTGCGGCCGAAAGGCCGAGCCGGCCGAGTCGATCGGCGCGGGCGCGGCGGATCGCATCATGATCGAACGGATCCAAGGCCGCGCTCAGTCGGGCCCAGATCGCCGAGGCGCTGGCGGTGGAGAGCTGCTGGCCGCAGACGATATGCGCCAAGCCTGCGAATCCAGGCTCACGCCGCCGCAGCGCCGGCATGCCGGCCACCGCAAATGCCGGCTGAAGTCTCGGATCCTGTTTCAGAAGCGCGTGCATCGCGGCTTCGAGATCGGCCTGACTGTTGAGATGGAGGGTCATATGATCGTTCTTCGTCATGGCCGGGCTTGTCCCGGCCATCCACGCCTTCCTTTGGGTATCGAACGGGATTTCGGATATGACAACATACAAGATGCGATCGACCTTGGTTCACCTTCTCATCGGGATGTTTTTCAAGCGTTCTTTTCTAAGACGTGGATGGCCGGGACAAGCCCGGCCATGACGAGATTTAGCTAATGCCGCCACCCGTTTTCCGCTTTGCGCCGTCGCCGAACGGCTACCTGCATCTTGGTCACGCTTTTTCGGCGATGCTCAACTCCGACCTTGCGCGTGAGACGGGCGGCCGTTTCCTGCTGCGCATCGAGGATATCGATCCGACCCGGTGCCGGAGCGAGTTCGAAGACGCCATCGGTGATGATCTCATCTGGCTTGGCCTTTGCTGGGAAAAACCGGTGCGCCGCCAATCCGAGCATTTTACGGAATATCGCGCGGCGCTGGAAAAGCTCACGGCGCTCGGGCTGGTCTATCCCGCGTTCGAAAGCCGCGCCAAGATTGCCCGTCTTATCGCGGAGCAAAAAAAACAGGCGCCGTGGCCGCGCGATCCCGATGGTGCGCCGCTTTATCCCGGTACGGCGTGCGCACTTTCGCCTGAGGAGCGGACGCGACCAACGCAATCCGGCGCGCCTTATGCGCTGCGGCTCGACATGGCCGCCGCCTGCGCGCGCGTCGGCCAATTGAACTGGGTCGAGCGCGGGGAGGGCCCGCAAGGCGAAACCGGACCGGTCGCCGCCAACCCTGCCGCCTGGGGTGACGTCATCATTGCGCGCAAGGAGACGCCGACCAGTTATCACCTCGCGGTGGTGGTCGACGACGCGTTGCAAGGCGTCACCGAGGTGGTGCGGGGCCAGGACCTTTTCTGGTCGACGAGCGTCCATCGGCTGTTGCAGCAGCTTCTCGGCCTTCCGCAGCCCGCCTACCGGCATCACCGTCTGGTTCGCGACGCCGCCGGGCAAAAGCTGTCGAAATCGGCCGACGCCACAGGCCTTCGCGAATTAAGGGCAGCGGGCGTGACCCCGGCCGAGGTCCGCCGTCGCGTCGGCCTCGCCTGAAGTTGCCAACATTCTGTTCGCGATCCGATCGCGCTTCGGCGTGACTCTGTCCTCCCGGACGTGCCATTGTGGATTTGGCCAGGATTGGGGGAATCATGGCGTCGAGTCCGCGCCCACGGCGCAGTCAGCGGCGGCTGAAAAAAACACCGCCGAAAAAGCGTAGAGCAGGTGTCGCAGCCGGAAAGCCGCGCAAGGCTGCCGTTAAAAAGGCCGCGACTAACAAGGCTGCGACTAACAAGGCTGCCGCTAAAAAGGCTGCCACCAACAAGGCTGCCGGCAAAACGCCCAGCAAGGCGGTTGCTCCCGGCATTGTCGAGACGGTGCTCGCCACCTTTGCGCATGAGGTGCGCACGCCGCTGACCGGCATTCTCGCGATCAGCGACCTCCTGGCGACGTCCGACCTCGACGAACGGGAGCGCCGCTGGGTCGATACCATCAAGGCTGGCGCCGAACATCTGGCGAGCCTTGCGACCTTGTTCGTCGACGCCGCCCGAAGCGGCCGCTCCGGCTTTGGCATCCGGCACGACTTCTTCGATCTGCGTACGCTCGCCCACAGTGTCGGTGATTCGCTGGCCGGCAGGGCCACCGCCAAAGGCCTGCAGTCGAGGGTCGAGATTTCCGAGAAATTGCCCGGCTTCGTTACCGGCGACCCCGTTCGTCTGCGGGCGGCGCTCGAGAACCTGATCGACAACGCCACCAAGTTCACCGAACAGGGCGGCGTCGCGCTGACCGTGCGGCCGACCGGTGAAGCAAAGGGCAAAGGCACCGGTAAAGGCAAGGTCGGCGTCGCCTTCGCGGTTTCGGACAGCGGCATCGGCCTCACGCTGCAGGAGATCAGACGGCTGTTCCGCCCGTTTTCGCAGGCCAATGTAAAGATTGCCGCCCGCTTCGGCGGCGCCGGCCTCGGACTGTCGTCGGTGAAACAACTCGCCCGTGCGATGGGCGGCGATATCGCGGTGACGCCGCGTCGCGGCGGCGGAACGACGTTCACGCTGACGGTGGTGCTGGACCGCGCCGAGGCTTCTCCGGAAGGTTCAGGTCAGGACGATTACCCGCAGGATCACGCGCGAGGCTTGCGCGTTCTCAGCGTCGAGGACAATCCGTTCGGCCGTGTCGTACTCAACACGGTCCTGACCGAACTCGGTCATCAGGCCGAATTCGTTGGCCGGGGCGAAGACGCAGCCGACCGTATCCTGCAAGGCGGCTTCGATGCGGTGTTGATGGACATGGTGCTTCCGGGCATCGACGGCATCGAAGCGATCAAGCGGATTCGCGCGCTTGGCCCGCCGTTCGGCGCCATCGCGATCATCGGCGTATCCGGCCGCAGCGATGACGAGGCGGCCGCGCGCGGCGCGGGCGCCGACGCCTTCCTGGTCAAGCCTGTGTCCCCGAGGGCTTTAGCGATTGTGCTGCTTGAAGCGACACGCCGTGTGGCAGCCGCGACTTGATGATCGCCGCATTGAGTTCCCCGCCATAGACGAAGATCGCCGCCAGGAAATAAAGAAACACCAGCGCGATGATCACCGACGCCAGACCGGCATACATCGTCACGTAATTATTGGCGAAACGCGCCAGATATTGTCCGAACACGGTGCCCGAGATCAGCGAAGCCAGCAGGGTAAAGACGATGCCCGGCAGGATCTGCAAGAAACCCCTGCGCCCCGAAGGAAGCCATGCATGCAGGACAAACAGCGCAACGACCATCGCCAGGACCGTGATGCTGTATCGCGCGATGTTGAGCAAATTCTCGTTGCTGTCGACGATCAGCGGAATATGGCGCCGGGCCGCTTCAAGCATCAGCGGGCCGAGCACGATCAGGAAGGCCATCGCCAGCGATGTGAAGGCGGCAAGCAGCGTGTAACCTATCGACTCCAGCCGCAGCCAATACCACCGTCGAGGTTCGATCACCGAATAAGCGCGGTTGAGCGCGACACGCAACGCCTCGACGCCGTTCGAGGCGAAATAGACCGCAAGCACCGCGCCGATGGTCAGGATGTCGCCGCGGGTCGTGGTCAGGACGTCGTGGATGTCGACCGACAGCGAATCGGAGACTTGCCTGGGCCAGATCTGAAGCAGAAGGCTTGCGGCCTGATCGGCAAGTTCCTTTGAGCCGAAGAAGCCGGCAAGCGAGGTCAGCACGATCAGAAATGGAAACAGCGCCATCAGGGTCGACAGCGCGATATGGCTCGCGATCGCCCAGCCGTCGTCCGCCAGAAACGTGTAGAAGGCGTCGAGGCCAACGTGAAAGATGTAGCGAATCTGCCGCACAGCGGACCCTGATATGAAGCTTAGGCGAGTCGAACTTTTGATCGAGGTTACCTTCGGACATTATCCTGCCAAAAGCCAGTGCGGCCGTGTTGATGGCGGATCGGCAGCCGTGATGTTATGTAGATAAGATGGCCTCATTCCTCAGTACGTTCGTCGTTCCCATCGCGATAGCCGCGGTTGCGTTGGTGTTGCTGTTCGGTCTGATCAACATGATGCGGGGCGGATCGCCGAGCACCTCACAGAAATTGATGCGGTGGCGGGTGCTGCTTCAGTTCGTCGCCATCGTCATCATCATGATCACGGTCTGGGCGATGGGCCATCGCTAGAAAGAGGAGATAAGGCATGGTCGTCCTCAACCGTATCTATACGCGAACCGGCGATGACGGAACCACGGCGCTTGGCAGCGGCGAGCGCCGTCCGAAATACGACTTGCGGATCGCCGCCTACGGAACGATCGACGAGACCAATGCCGTCATCGGCGTGGCACGGCTGCATCTGGCCGCGACACCGGAACTCGATGCCATGCTAGGGCTCATTCAAAACGATCTGTTCGATCTCGGCGCCGATCTGGCAGTCCCCCAGCGCGAAGGCAAGGCCGAGCGCCTGCGCGTGCTGTCCAGCCAGGTCGAGCGCCTCGAACGCGATATCGACCGCTTGAACGCGGATCTTGCCCCCTTGAACTCGTTCGTACTGCCCGGCGGCACGCCTGGGGCCGCCCATCTGCACCTGGCGCGCACCGTGTGCCGCAGAGCGGAACGGATCATGGTGGAACTCGCCGCAAATCCGGACGAACCCGTGGGAGACGCGGCCATCCAGTATGTGAATCGGCTGTCGGACTTCCTGTTTATTGCCAGCCGCACGGCCAATCACAATGGTGCCGGGGACGTGCTGTGGGTACCCGGCCAGAACCGCTGACCCGAAAGGGTAATTTTTGGCCCCTAGTGGTTCGCGAATGTCAAATCCACACCACTAGCGTTGACCGGGGTGGGCGGGCGCTTTAGGTTCCGCAGCCCTGAGCTTCAAAACCAAGATGTTCCAGCGAAAGAGGGGCGATGAAGGTCCTGGTGCCGGTCAAGCGAGTGGTCGATTACAACGTCAAGGTCCGCGTCAAAAGCGATGGAACCGGCGTCGAGCTGTCCAACGTGAAAATGTCGATGAATCCGTTTGACGAAATCGCCGTCGAGGAGGCCCTGCGCCTGAAAGAGGCCGGCAAGGCAACCGAAGTCGTGGTGGTGTCGATCGGGCCTGCCCAGGCAGCCGAAACCATCCGCACCGGTCTTGCTATGGGCGCCGACCGCGGCATCCTGGTCAAGGCCGAGGGTAATGTCGAACCACTCGCGGTGGCGAAGATTCTGAAAGCCGTGACGGATGAGGAAAAGCCCGGGCTGGTGATCCTCGGCAAGCAGGCGATCGACGACGACTCGAATCAGACCGGCCAGATGCTGGCGGCCCTGCTCGGGTGGTCGCAGGCGACATTCGCCTCCAAGCTCGAGGTCGACGGTTCCGACTTCAAGGTCACGCGCGAGGTCGATGGCGGGTTGCAGACTGTGAAACTGAAGGGCCCGGCGATCGTCACCACCGACCTGCGGTTGAACGAGCCGCGTTATGCGAGCCTGCCGAACATCATGAAGGCCAAGAAAAAGCCAATCGCCGACAAGGGCGCATCCGACTATGGTGTCGATCTGACGCCGCGCCTTGAGATTCTCAAGACCTCCGAACCGCCGGGCCGCAAGGGCGGCGTCAAGGTCAAGGACGTCGCCGAGCTGGTGTCGAAGCTGAAGACCGAAGCGGGGGTTCTTTAATGACCACGCTGTTGATGGCCGAACACGACAACGCATCGATCAAGGATGCCACCAACAAGGCGCTGACGGCGGCCGCAGCGCTCGGCGGCGACGTGCATGTGCTGGTCGCCGGTGAAAATGCCAAGGCGGCAGCCGATGCGGCGGCGAAACTGTCGGGCGTCAAGAAGGTCCTGCTCGCCGATGGTGCCGCCTATGCGCATGACCTGGCCGAGCCTCTCGCGGCTTTGATCGTCTCGCTTGCCGGAAGCTATGACGCCTTCGTTGCGCCGGCGACCTCGCGCTTCAAGAACGTGATGCCGCGCGTGGCCGCGCTACTCGACGTGATGCAGGTGTCGGAAATCATCAAGGTGATCTCGCCCGACACGTTCGAGCGGCCGATCTATGCCGGCAACGCCATCCAGACCGTCAAATCGAAGGACGCCAAGAAGGTCATCACCGTGCGGACCTCGACCTTTGCGGCCGCCGGCGATGGCGGCAGCGCGACGGTGGAGAACGCAACGGCTGCGGCCGATCCCGGTCTTTCCAGCTTTGTCGGCGAGGAAGTCGCCAAGAGCGATCGCCCCGAACTGACCTCGGCCAAGATCATCGTGTCCGGCGGCCGCGCCATGCAAAGCCGCGAGAATTTCGCCAAATATATCGAGCCGCTCGCCGATAAACTGGGGGCAGCCGTCGGCGCCTCGCGTGCCGCGGTCGATGCCGGCTACGCGCCGAACGACTGGCAGGTCGGCCAGACCGGCAAGGTAGTGGCGCCCGAACTTTATATCGCGATCGGCATTTCCGGCGCGATCCAGCATCTTGCCGGCATGAAGGATTCCAAGGTGATCGTGGCGATCAACAAGGACGAGGATGCTCCGATCTTCCAGGTTGCCGATTACGGCCTGGTGGCGGATTTGTATCAGGCGGTTCCGGAATTGACCGAAGCGCTCGGCAAGCTCGGGAAATAGGGTGTCACTTCGGCAAGAGATGGCGGTCATGATAAAAAAAGTCGGCGTGATCGGTTCGGGCCAGATGGGCAATGGCATCGCTCACGTCGCGGCATTGGCCGGTTTCGATGTGGTGCTCAACGATGTCACCGCCGACCGCCTGAAGTCGGGCATGGCGACCATCAATGGCAACCTGTCGCGGCAGGTCGCCAAGAAATTCATCACCGAGGATGCCCGCAAGCAGGCCGTGGCGCGGATCGCGCTCGCCGATTCCATGGAGGGTCTTTCCGATTGCGATCTCGTGATCGAGAGCGCTGTCGAGAAGGAAGAGGTCAAGCGCAAGATCTTTCATGACGTCTGCGCAATCCTGAAACCCAGCGCCATCGTCGCTTCCAACACGTCATCGATTTCGATCACCCGGCTGGCGGCCTCGACCGACCGGCCCGAGCGTTTCATCGGCATTCACTTCATGAATCCGGTGCCGCTGATGGAGTTGGTCGAACTGATCCGCGGCATCGCCACCGATGACACGACCTTTGACGCCGCCAAGGAGTTCGTCGCCAAGCTCGGCAAACACATCGCGGTGTCGGAAGATTTTCCGGCCTTCATCGTCAACCGCATCCTGCTGCCGATGATCAACGAGGCGATCTATACGCTCTATGAAGGCGTCGGCAACGTCGAGGCGATCGATGCGGCGATGAAGCTTGGCGCCCATCATCCGATGGGGCCGCTGGAACTCGCCGATTTCATCGGTCTCGATACCTGTCTTTCGATCATGCAGGTTCTGCATGAGGGCTTGGCCGACTCCAAATATCGCCCGTGCCCGCTGCTCGTGAAATATGTCGAGGCCGGCTGGCTGGGGCGCAAAACCCAGCGCGGTTTCTACGACTATCGCGGCGACAAGCCGGTTCCGACGCGCTGACCATCCAACATTTGTTAAGGGTTGCTGGATAATTTGATCCCGCGGCGGGGGATCACGCGTATGGACGTAGCGAGTTTGGCGAGCAGTATCTTGACGGCGCAGGCCGGCAACACCCAGCAGCAGATCGCGACTTCGGTCCTGAAATCGAACATCGACGCGGAGAGATCCTCGGTCCTGACCATCCTGGGGTCCGGATCGCAGCCCTCGCTCGCCAATGTCGGCGCCGGCGTCGGCGGCAATGTCAACGTGGCGGCCTAAGACCCTTTCTCCCCGACCGTTTTGGAGCAGCTTCGGACTCACGCCGGGCTGGCCTGATGTGCCAATTTCGCGGCCGTAGCGGCATTGCCCGCCGTCGCCGCATGCGATAGCGAGGAGCCGGCCTCACGCTATCCCAAGGACATCCCATGAAGTTCGCAAGTTTTGAGATCAACGGCGCCAAGACCTGGGGCCTCATCGACGGCAATGAGGCAGTCGATCTCGGCGCGGTTTTGCGCGACCGTTTTCCCGATTTGAAATCCGCGATTGCCGCGGGCGCCCTGCTTGAGGCCGCAAGCGCTGCGGCCAAGGCCGCGCGGCATCCGCTCGCCAGCCTCACCTGGCTGCCGGTGATCCCGAACCCCGACAAGATCCTCTGCATCGGTCTCAACTACGAGAATCACCGCAAGGAGACCGGCCGAACCGAGGTCGAGAACCCGACCGTGTTCGGACGTTTTGCCAACAGCCAGACCGGTCACCTCACCAACATCATCCGGCCGAAAGTCTCGACCGATCTCGATTACGAGGGCGAATTGGCCCTCATTATCGGCAAGCCCGGCCGCTATATCTCGAAGAAGGATTCTTGGGGGCATATCGCCGGATATGCCTGCTACAACGAAGGCAGCGTTCGCGATTATCAGCGCCACACCCACCAATACACACCGGGCAAGAATTTTCCGAACACCGGCGCGTTCGGTCCATGGATGGTCACGCCCGATGAGGCCGGCGATCTCGGTCCATTGAGGCTGCAAACCCGCCTCAACGGCGAGGTGGTCCAGGATGCGACCATCAACCAGATGATTTTCGATATCCCGCGCCAGATCGAATATTGTTCGGCCTTCACGCGGCTCGAACCGGGCGACGTGATCGTCACGGGAACGCCGGGTGGGGTCGGCTCCCGCCGCACCCCGCCGTTGTGGCTGAAGTCGGGCGATGTCGTCGAAGTCGAAATCGAGCGGATCGGCCTGTTGCGCAACAAGGTCGCCGACGAAGTATAGAAGTATAGCTGCATTGCCGCCGTTAGCGCGCGCCGGCGCGGGGGTGAATTAAGAGCCCGTCGCCGTCGCCGCGGTGATCAGCTTGACCGCGTCCTCGCTGTCCCATTCGGCGGGTCCCGCAATGGTCGCGATCTCGCAGCCCTGGCCATCGACAAGCACCGAAGTCGGCATGCCCAGTGCCCGGCCTATGGCTTTAAGATCCTGAAAGACCTTGGCTTTCTCGTCGCTAAAGTAGCCGAGCCGGGAAAGCTTCGCCTCTTTCAGGAAATTCTTGGGCTTTTCAGGGTTGCGGGTGTCGATATTGATCGCCACCACCTCGAAATCCTTCCCGCCGAGCCTGGTCTGCAGCCGGTCGAGCGCGGGCATTTCCTTGCGGCAGGGCACGCACCAGGTCGCCCACAGGTTCACCAGCACGGTCCGGCCGCGCCAGTCCGAGAGCTTCTTCGGTTTGCCGTCGGCATCGTCGAAGGTGAGATCGGGCAGCCGCAACGGGGCGGTCGCCATGGTCAGCGCGGCGACTTCGCCTTGGGCGAGCGGCGCGATCTTCTTCGAAAGGTTAACCGCGGGGGCGCAGGCGGAATCGCCCGATGCGGTGCGCTTGAGGCCGCCAAGCCCGTATACCCCGGTAAATCCGATCGCAGCGCCAATCAGCACCGCCCCGATCACATAGGGGATACGGCGCGTCGGAGCTGGCGCTGGCTGGGGGCTTTCGGGCATATCGTTTGTCATTCGGGTTCGGATACGGCTATTTGAGGCTTTGTTGCGCGAGTGGTCCGATTCTAACATTCGCATCCCGTCTCAGCGGTCACTTTTGCGAATGTTAGAATCAAAGGACCACTGGGAAATATAGGTTTCTGGTGGAGCTAGGATTTGACATTCGCTTTGCGAGTTTGCGACCAGGTCGGTAGCGAATGTCAAATCCACTCCACCAGCTATGTAGGCAGGCGCAGCGGCGAATATGAGTGGATGGTCATGAGCAACAAGATGTGGGGCGGCCGGTTCACCGAACGTCCCGACGCGATCATGGAGGAAATCAACGTCTCCATCGACGTCGATCGTCACCTTTTCGCCCAGGATATCGCCGCCTCCAAGGCCCATGCCGCGATGCTGTCCGCGCAAGGCATCATCACCGCAAACGATGCAAAAAACATCGCCAAGGGTCTAGACACGATTTTGTCAGAAATCGGCAAGGGATCGTTCGATTTCAAACGCGCGCTGGAAGATATCCATATGAATGTCGAGAGTAGGCTAAGCGAACTGATCGGCCCCGCCGCCGGGCGCTTGCATACCGCGCGGTCGCGCAACGACCAGGTCGCGACCGATTTTCGGCTGTTCGTCCGCGACACCATCGACGAGACGGATCACGCGCTCGCTCTGTTTCAGCAGGCGTTGGCGGAGCGTGCGCTGGAGCACGCCGCAACCGTGATGCCGGGCTTTACCCATCTGCAGACCGCCCAGCCCGTCACCTTCGGGCACCATCTGCTCGCTTATGTCGAGATGGCGGCGCGCGATCGCGGCCGGTTTGCGGACGCGCGAAAGCGTCTCAACGAATCCCCGCTCGGCGCCGCAGCCCTTGCCGGCACCTCGTTTCCGATCGACCGGACGGCCACCGCGAAAGCGCTTGGTTTTGACCGGCCGATGGCCAATTCGCTCGATGCGGTGTCCGACCGCGACTTCGTCATCGAGACCTTGTCGGCGGCGTCGATCGCCGCGGTGCATCTGTCGCGCTTTGCCGAGGAGATCGTGATCTGGACTTCGCCGCTGGTGGGACTGGTGCGGCTTTCCGACAAGTTCACCACCGGCTCCTCGATCATGCCGCAGAAGCGCAATCCCGATGCGGCCGAACTGGTGCGCGCCAAAACCGGTCGGGTGATCGGCGCGCTCACCGCGATGTTGATCGTCATGAAGGGGCTGCCGCTCGCCTATCAAAAGGACATGCAGGAAGACAAGCAGGGCGCGATGGAAGCGTTTACTGCCCTGTCACTGGCGATCCGGGCGATGAGGGGCATGGTTCTCGACATGGTGCCGGACGAGGCGCGCATGAGGCTTGCGGCCGGCGACGGCTATGCCACGGCCACTGATCTGGCGGACTGGCTGGTGCGGACTTTGAAGATGCCGTTCCGCGACGCCCACCATGTCACCGGACGGATTGTGGCGAAGGCAGCGGCGGATGGCGTTGCCTTGCATGAACTGCCGTTGCAAGCGATGCAGGCGATCGAGCCAAAGATCACCAAGGATGCGCTTTCGGTGTTGTCGGTCGAGGCCTCCGTTAAAAGCCGCACGAGTTTTGGCGGAACTGCGCCGAAGAATGTGGCGGCGCAGGCCAAAGCCTGGCTCAAACGGCTGGAAAAAGAGCGAAAGTTAGGCTGAGCGCCGATTCATTTGCGGAAATTCGACACTCGCCAGAACACATCAATCTTTGTATGGTGCCGCCCGCATTGGGGACTTTCACGTGACTCGCGACATCAGCCGAAACCATCAACGGTGGGCCCTTATTCTTGTGGGGGCCGCTGCGCTGGCGCTTTCCGGTTGCGGCCGCAAGGGACCGCTCGATTTGCCGCCGACCGCCTCGGGACAGCCGCCGGCAGCCGCCGTGCAGCCCGATCCTACGGCAACCGCCGATGCGAGCAAGCCGAGCCTGTTCAATCCAAACTATGGCAGCGATCAATTGCCGGTCGCCGGCAAGGGCCCGAAACGGCCGTTCGCCCTCGATCCGCTTCTCAACAGCAACTAGAGCGTCCCATGAATCACTTCGATTATCGCAACGGCGTGCTTCACGCCGAGGCGGTTAGTCTGGTGGAACTCGCCGATGCGGTCGGCACGCCGTTTTATTGCTATTCGACCGCCACTTTGGAGCGCCACTATCGGGTGTTTAGCGAGGCTTTTGCCGGCGAGAAGGCGCTCGTCTGCTACGCCATGAAGGCGAACTCCAACCAGGCGGTGCTGCGCACGCTGGCAAAACTCGGCGCTGGCGCCGACGTGGTCTCGGGCGGTGAGTTGAAGCGCGCGCTCTCCGCCGGCATTCCGCCGGAGCGAATCGTGTTTTCCGGCGTCGGCAAGACCGAAGCCGAAATCCGCGCCGCGCTTGCCGCCGACATCCTCTGCCTCAACGTCGAGTCCGAACCCGAACTGGCACTGCTGTCGGCTCTCGCAAGCGGGCAAGGCAGGACGGCGCGGATTTCGGTCCGCGTCAATCCGGATGTCGATTCCGGATCTCATGCCAAAATCTCGACCGGCAAGTCCGAGAACAAGTTCGGCATTCCGCTGCCGCAGGCGCGCGCGGTCTATGCGCGGGCGGCCAAGCTTCCAGGCATTCGCGTGACCGGCGTCGACATGCATATCGGGAGCCAGATCACGGATCTGGTGCCGCTTGAAGCCGCCTTTCGCCTGCTCGCCGAATTCGTCGAGACGCTGCGCGCCGACGGTCACACCATTTCGCATGTCGATTTCGGCGGCGGCCTTGGCATTCCCTATCACATGGACGGCGAAGCGCCGCCCTTGCCGTCAGCCTATGCCGCGATGGTCAAGCGCGTGACGCACAATCTCGGTTGTACGCTGTTGTTCGAACCGGGCCGGATGATCGTCGGCAACGCCGGGATCCTCGTCACGCGCGTGATTTATTTGAAGCAGGGCGAGGCCAAGAAGTTCGTCATCATCGACGCGGCGATGAACGATCTGATCCGCCCCACCTTGTACGAGGCCCATCACGACATCCTGCCGGTGCGGGCATCTCTTCAAGGCGCGCCGGAGATCACCGCTGACGTGGTAGGGCCGGTCTGCGAAAGCGGCGACTATCTCGCGCTCGGCCGTAAGCTGCCGGAGCCGAAGGCGGGCGACTTGTTGGCCATCATGAGCGCCGGCGCCTATGGCGCGGTGCAGTCCGGATTTTACAACACGCGGGCGCTGGTGCCGGAAGTGCTCGTCAAGGACAACCAATACGCTGTGGTGCGTCCGCGCCTCGAGGTCGATGACCTGATTGCGATGGACCGACCGGCGCCGTGGTTGTGAAGTTCCAACAGTAGTTGTCGTCCCCGCGATCCGGGACGACGCTGTGGATTACTTCCCCGATAGCCCGCCCTTGGGCCCGCCGACCACCACGCCGGCCTTCTTCTCGATTGGTTTGATCGCCGAGGTGAAGTCGGAGTCCGCGCCGGTTTCGCGGATCACGACTTCCCACAGCCGGCCGACGGCCTCGGCGACCTCCATCGACAGGCCGAGCGCCTTCATCTCATCCAGTGCCAGCCGCACGTCCTTGACCATCAACCCGGTGGCAAAGCCGAAGTCGAAGCTGCGCGGCAGGATCGCGCGGGGAAACTTGTCGCGGCTTGCCGTGTTCATGCCCGAACCTGAATTGAGCACGTCGACCATGACGGTCGGATCGAGGCCGGCTTTGACGCCCATGACCACGGCTTCCGACGTCGCCACCATCGCGGTCGCCGATAGCAGGTTATTGGCGAGTTTCATGGTCTGCCCGGAGCCGGGCTTTTCGCCGATGAAGAACACCTTGCCGATCACGTCCAGCGCCGGCTTGATCGCGTCGAAATCGGCGCGCGGCCCTGAGACCATCACCGCCAGCGTGCCTTTCTCGGCGCCACCGACACCGCCGGAGACGGGGCTGTCGATCTGGACGATGTTGCGTTTGGCCAGAATGTCGTGAATCCGCACCGCCATTTGCGAGCCGACAGTAGAAAGATCGACAAAGCGCTTCACGCGTTTGCCTTCGATCACGCCGTCCTTGCCGGTTGCGACCTCCAGCGAAGCCTGAAGCGAGGGCAGGCTTACCATCACGGTTTCGGCGTGATCGGCGACATCCCTGGGTGAAGAGTTGGCTTTCGCGCCGAGCGCAACCAGCTTGTCCATGACCTCCTTGCGCTGATCGAAGATGAAAAGCTGGTGCTTGGCCTCAATCAGGCGCCGCGCCATCGGGAAGCCCATGTTGCCGAGGCCGATAAATCCAATGCCCATGTTTGTTAGGCCTTGTCGAGTTCGGCGAAGACTTCGCGCGCGATACGGAAACTGTCGACGCCTGCGGGAACGCCGGCGTAGATCGCGACCCGCATCAGGACTTCGCGGATTTCGGAGCGGGTGACCCCGTTGGTCAGCGCGCCCCTGAGATGGGCCCGCAATTCGTTCGGCCGGTTCAGGATCGAGAGCATCGCGAGATTGAGCATGCTGCGGGTCCTGCGCGGCAGTTCTTCGCGGCCCCAGATCGCGCCCCAGCAATATTCGGTGACCAGTTCCTGAAACGGCTTGTTGAAGTCGTCGACGTTTTTCAGCGCGTTGGTGACAAAGGCCTCTCCCATTACGGCTTTTCTGATTTCCAATCCCTTGTCGTGTGTAGTCTTGTCCATGTTGTTTCCCGGCAGGTTTTTTGGGATTTCGTAGCTAAAAAACGACGTTAGGCGGTCGTGGCCGTATAGTCACGCCTTCGTGTTATGCGTGTTATGCCCTGATCGGAGTGTGGGATATCCGACTTGCGAGGGTGTCTCACGGCCGCTTTTGTGCTACCAATGCTGCAGGGCAACCTGGAGAGATTGTTGAGCGGACCCACCCCCGATTCGCCGGAGCCGGAACGCAGTCCTGAGGCGGCCTCGCAGCTGCGGATCGCGCAAGCCTTGCGCCGGGCCGAATTGGCGATCGCCTGGGAACGAAGCTGGCCGCATCTGGCGCGATTTCTGACCGTTGTCGGGCTGTTTCTTGTGCTGTCCTGGGCCGGCCTGTGGCTGGTCCTCCCCTTCGTCGCCCGCGCTGTGGGGCTTGGCCTTTTTCTGGCCGTGGCGCTCGCGGCCTTGTTCCCCTTATCCCGGTTTCGCTGGCCGAGCCGCCAGGACGCGCTGACCCGGCTTGATCGCGGCACCGGCATCCGTCACCGCCCCGCGACAACTCTGACCGATACACTGACGACGCAGGACCCGTTCGCGCTGGCGCTGTGGCAGGCGCAACGTGAGCGCACGCTGGCTTCGATCAAGCGTATCCGCGCCGGGCTTCCTTCGCCGCGGCTTGCGATTCACGATCCCTGGGCGCTTCGCGCGCTGATCGCCGTGCTGATGGTCGCGACCTATATCGCGGCCGGCGACGAAAGAAGGATTCGCATCTCCGCCGCCTTCGACTGGAACGGGGTGTTCGCGGCCGACAATGTCAGGGTCGACGCCTGGGTGACGCCGCCGCTTTATACCGGCAAGCCGCCGATCATCCTGTCGGCGGCGAGCAAGGAGGCAGCACTTCCGCCTTCGGGGCCGTTGGCGGTGCCGGCTGGCAGCAAGCTGATCGTGCGCTCCAGCGGCGGTGCGCTCGACGTCGTCGTGGGTGGCGGCGTCAGCGAGGCGGCGCCGACCGAGCAGGCGCCCAAGGGCACCAGCGAAAAGCATTTCACCATCACCGGCGATGGCACCGCGCACGTCCGCGCGCCGTCCGGACAGCCGCAGTGGCGCTTCAGCGCGTTGGCTGACCATCCACCGACCATTGCGCTCGCCAAGGATCCGGAACGTCAGGCGCGCGGCTCGCTGCAACTGTCCTACAAGATCGAGGACGACTACGGCGTTACCGAAGCGCACGCGCAGTTTGCGCCCCGCAAGGCGGCCGACGGAACCGAGGCACGGCCGCTGTTCGATCCGCCGCAGTTCCCGCTGGTGCTGCCGAATGTCCGGACCCGCAACGGCGTCGGTCAGACCGTCAAGGACCTCAGCGAAGATCCCTATGCCGGCGCCGACGTCACGCTCACGCTGACAGCCAAGGACCAGGCCGGCAATGAGGGACGCAGCGAGCCGTTCGATATGCGCCTGCCCGAACGTCTCTTCACCAAGCCCCTGGCGCGCGCGCTGATCGAGCAGCGCCGTGCGCTCGCGCTTGATGCCAATCAGCGTCCGCAGGTCGGCGAGGCGCTGGAAGCGTTGATGATTGCACCCGAACTGTTCATGGCGGAACAGACGGGTCACTATCTCGGCCTGCGCAGCGTGGCGCGGGAAATCGAACTGGCGCGAACCGACGACACGATGCGCGAGGCGGTGGCGAGCCTATGGGCACTTGCGGTCACCATCGAGGATGGCAACATCACCGATGTCGACAAGGCGCTCCGTGCGGCGCAGGACGCGCTCAAGGAGGCCCTGGAGCGAGGCGCCAGCGACGAGGAAATCAAGAAGCTCACCCAGGATCTGCGCGCGGCGCTCGATAACTTCATGCGCCAGCTTGCCGAGCAGTTCCGCAACAATCCGCAAGCCTTGGCCCGGCCGCTGGACCCCAGCGCCAAGGTCATGCGTCAGCAGGATCTCAACAACATGCTCGACCGCCTGGAGCGGCTGTCGCGCTCCGGCGACAAGGACGCGGCGAAGCAGTTGCTCGACCAGTTGCAGCAGATGCTTGAGAATCTGCAACTCGCCCAGCCCGGCCAATCCGGCGACGGCGACATGGAGCAGGCGCTGAACGAACTCGGCGACATGATCCGCAAGCAGCAGCAATTGCGCGACAAGACGTTCAAGCAGGGCCAGGATTCGCGCCGCGATCGCCAGCGCGGCAAGCAGGGCGATCAGGCCATGGGCGATCTCCAGCAGGACCAGCAGGGCCTGCGCGACCGGCTGAAGAAGTTGCAGGACGACTTGGCCAAGCGCGGCATGGGACCGAATCAGCGCGGCCAGCAGGGTCAACAGGGCCAGCAACCGGGACAGGATGGCGACCCGCAAGCCGGCGATGACGAGGATGGGCTTGGCGCAGCCGATAATGCGATGGGCGATGCCGGCGGCAAGCTCGGCGAGGGTAACGCCGATGGCGCCGTCGATTCTCAGGGTAAGGCGCTGGATGCCTTGCGCAAGGGAGCGCAGAGCCTCGCCCAGGCCATGCAACAGCAGGACGGCGACGGCCAGGGCAACGGCCCCGGCGGTACCCGCGCCGGCCGTCAGGCGGGCGACGGCACCCAGAGCGATCCCTTGGGAAGGCCGTTGCATGGGAAGGATTTCGGCGACGATCTGACGGTGAAGATTCCCGGTGAGATCGATGTACAGCGGGTCCGCCGGATTCTCGAAGAGCTTCGCCGGCGCCTGGGTGATACGCAACGGCCCCAGATCGAGCTCGATTACATCGAGCGGCTGCTGAAGGATTATTGAGCTAGATAGCCTTGCGTGAAGCCAGCGCGGTGGATTTGACATTCGCTTCAGTATTGCCGCGAGTCCTCAAGAGCGAATGTCAAATCCTACCCGCGCTGGAAGCTTATATTTGCTGGCGTCCTTTCGATCCCGACATTCGTAAACGAACCCTCCGAGGCAAAATACGAATGTCAGGATCTGGACGCCAGCGCGTCCGCGACCGCGGTGCGGAGGTCAGCCACCGCGAACGGCTTGCTGATGACATCGTAGGCGATGGCATTGAGGCCGGAGGCGCGCTCGCGCTGATCGGCAAATCCGGTCATTAGCAAAATCGTCAATTCGGGAAAATCGCGCGCGGCCGTCAGCGCGAGTGCAATCCCGTCCATCACCGGCATCTGGACATCGGTCAACAGCAGGTCGAACGAGCCGTATTTGCCGCTTAGCAAGATGTCGAGCGCCTCGGCGCCGTCGGCAGCGGTGGCGATATCGTGACCGTCCATCGCGATCGCGCGCGCGACCAGAAGGCGCATCGGTTCCTCGTCGTCGACGATCAGCACACGTGACATTTTAACCACCTGCGAAAGCGATTCAGGCGTGGCCGCCGGTAAGATCTCGCTTGTTGAAGAAGCGCACGTCGATATTGCGGCCTTCTGGCGGCGGAGAGGCAAGACGCGACTTGAACTGGGCTCTCTCGCCCGGCCTCAAAATCGATTGCTCCAGCACGGAATTCCAGGCGTAGATTTCGGCGCCTTGTGCATCGCGCACGCTGAAGCGCAGCCGAGGAATCTCCAGCGGTTTGTTGGATTCGCCGGTGATCGAGCCCTCGATGATGAGCACAGGCTTGCCTTCGACCATTTCGGAGGAGACCCTGACGTCCTTGAAGCGGAGTCCCCGCAAATTGACGTCGAGACCCACCAATTTGTAGAAGGCGGCCGTTTGCGGCAGCAGCCGCACCAGGTCGGCGCGCCAGATCACAAGTGCCAGCACCAACGCCCCCATCGCCGCACATGCCGTGGGCAGGCCGAAAGGCGCCCTGAACTGAGGCGCGCGAGGGAGGGCATTCGAGAGGTTGCCGAGCCATGGGAAGCGTCCGGAGCGTGAGCTTTCCTCGCCGTGCTCATCGTTTTGCTCCGCCGGCCAGTCGGTGGAGTTCTGCCAGCCACCGGCGATCGAGGGACTGTCGACATGCGGGGCTTCGCTGTCCGCTTCGCCCTCACGGGCAAGCGCGTCCCATTCGGCGGCGGCGTCCTGGCCTTCGGCTTCGTCGCCTGCCCCCGCCATCGCCGGCGTCGGCGCGAATTCGACGGCATCTTCGGGCCGTGCCAGCCATACTTCCTTGCAGCGGGAGCAGCGCACGCTGCGGCCGGCTTCGCCCAGCTTTGCCGGATCAATGCCGTAGGAGGTCGAACAATGGGGACAAATGATCTGCATGGAGCAGGTCTCCGCAAGAGCGCTGGCCAGTGCCGTTGATTTGAACCCCCGGGGTGCCCGTGCCTGCGCCCTTTGGGGATACTCAAATCGAAAAAGCGGTACCGGAAGTCTGGGGTGCCGGTGCCCCTCGTTTTCCAAGGTCGGTGCCTGAAGGGAACTGCCTCGGGGCAATTGACTTCGGAAGCAGGGCCCCAGAATGCTACAAGGCGACCGTTAACGAATCGGAAACCATAAACGAAGCAAAACTTCTTTCGTTTGGTTCCCGGCAACAACCGGGCCCGTGGGCTGAGGCCGCCGGTTTTCGGGGGTTTCCGGTCTCCCCCTTCACCGAACGGAGCTGAACTTGGTTCGGTTCGAAAATGTTGGATTGCGCTACGGGCTCGGCCCGGAGATTTTGCGGGACCTTAGTTTCGCCATTCCGGCCCATTCATTCCAGTTTCTCACCGGCCCTTCGGGGGCCGGCAAGACCTCGCTCCTGAGGCTGTTGTTCCTTTCGCTGCGGCCGACCCGCGGCCTGGTCAACCTGTTTGGCAATGACGTCTCGCTGCTCAGCAAGGATCAGGTCGCGGACCTGCGCAAGCGGATCGGAATCGTGTTGCAGGATTTCCGACTGCTGGATCACATGACGACCTATGAGAACGTCGCGTTGCCGTTCCGTGTGATGGGCCGGGAAGAATCGAGCTATCGCAAGGAGGTCATCGATCTGCTGAAATGGGTGGGCCTGGGCGAACGCATGGACGCCCTGCCGCCGGTTTTGTCGGGCGGGGAAAAGCAGCGGGCGGCGATCGCGCGCGCGGTGATCTCGCGGCCACTCTTGTTGTTGGCCGACGAGCCGACCGGCAACGTCGATCCGACGCTCGGGCGGCGCTTGCTGCGGCTGTTCATCGAATTGAACAAGTCGGGGACCGCGGTCGTGATCGCCACCCATGATATGACCTTGATGGATCAGTATGATGCCCGGCGGCTGGTGCTGCACGAGGGACGGCTGCACATCTATGAGTAGGACCGATCACGGACCGTTGGTTGATCTCGGGCGCGAGCGCCCGCAGGTGTCGGCGCGGGCGCGCAACATGTCGCCGATCGTGCCGCGCGGATCGATCGTCGGCAGCGCGCTGGTGGCGGTCGTCGCCATCATGACCTTTCTGGCCTCGATCACGACCGGCACGGTGTTGCTCGTGAGCGCATCGGCGGCTGAATGGCAGTCGGAGGTCGCAAGCGAGATCACGATCCAGGTTCGCCCGACGCCCAGTCGTGACGTTGATCGCGACGCAACGGCCGTGGCCGAAGCGGTGCGGACGCAGTCCGGCATTTTGGAGGTCAGACCTTTTTCGCGGGAAGAGTCCGCCAAATTGCTGGAGCCGTGGCTCGGCAGCGGGCTTTCGCTCGACGATTTGCCGGTGCCGCGCGTTCTTGTCGCTCGGGTCCAGCCGGGATCGACGATCGATCTTGAAATGCTGCGCCGGCGCGTGACGCAGGCCGCGCCCACCGCGAGCGTCGACGACCACCGGGCCTGGATCGAGCGGATGCGTTCGATGACCGGCGCGACCGTGGTCGCGGGTATCGGCATTCTGATGCTGGTGATCGTCGCCACCATCATCTCGGTCTCATTCGCCACCCGTGGCGCAATGGCTGCGAACCGCCCGATCGTGGAAGTGCTGCATTTTGTGGGTGCCGGCGACCGCTACATCGCCAACCGCTTCCTTCGGCATTTCCTCAGGCTTGGTCTCGAAGGCGGGGTGACCGGCGGTGGCATCGCGATGCTCGTTTTCGGCTTTTCGGAGTCGATCGCGAACTGGTTCTCAGGCACTCCGGTCGGGGATCAGTTCGCCGCTTTGTTGGGGACGTTTTCGCTGCGCCCTTCGGGTTACCTGATCCTGGCGGTGCAGGCGGTGGTGATCGCCGCGATCACGGCCTGGGCGTCACGGCGGACGCTGTTTGCCACCCTCAACGATATCGAATGAGGCTGCGAAATATTGCCAAGACGTGAAAACCGGTTCCCGTTTTTCCGGATCATGCCTTAGAATTGGGTCGTTGGATCGGATTTGACATTCGCTATGAGCCGCACGCCTGCCCATGAACCCAACGCATCCGCTTCCGCCGCGCCGCGGAAGAAGGGGCGTGCCGTGATCGTCGGCGTAGTCGCGGTCGTTGTTGCGATTGCGGCCGGCTTCGTCGGGTTTCTTTCGCAGTTGCACGAAACTGAGGCCAGGCCGTCACGCAGCGCCGACGGCATCGTCGTGCTCACCGGCGGATCGTCGCGGGTTTCCGACGCGATGGAGTTGTTGGCGGATGGTTATGGCCAGCGGCTTCTGATTTCCGGCGTGCATCCGGCGAGCGGCGCCAGCGACATCTCGCGCTCGCTGACCGATAATCAATCGCTGCTGAGTTGCTGCGTCGATCTCGACCGCTCGGCGGTCAACACCCGCAGCAACGCTGCCGAGACGCGGCGCTGGGCGCATGAGCGCGGTTTCAAATCGCTGATCGTCGTCACGTCGAATTACCATATGCCGCGGGCGATCGTCGAATTGTCCCACGCGATGCCCGACATCGCCCTCATTCCCTTCGCGGTGGTCGGCGACAAATGGCGCGAGGAACCGTGGTGGGCCAATGGCGCAACGGTACGGCTCCTGCTATCGGAGTATGTCAAATACGTTGCCGCCGAGGTGCGGGTGCGTCTGGCGGATGCTGGTCTGGATTTCATGCGCGAAACCACCGATTCTGATTCTCTCGCGCCGCGCCGGCCGGCAACGGCGCAAGCGAACTAACCGGTTCCATGATGTTTTCCATTTTCCTGCGCTCGCTGATCTACAACGTGCTGTTCTATTTGCTGTTGGTCTGCTGGCTGCTCGCGATTGTCCCCACCTTCCTGATGCCGCGCACGGCGATCATGAGGGTCGCTCAGCTTTGGTCGCGCCAAAACACCTGGCTGTTGCGCGTGGTGTGCAACGTGAAGGTGGAATATCGCGGCCTCGAGAAAATCCCGAAAGGTCCGCTGCTCGTCGCCTCCAAGCATCAGTCGATGTGGGAAACCTTCGCGCTGCTGCAACGGTTCGATCAGCCGCTTTACATTCTCAAGCGCGAACTGACGCGGATCCCGTTTTTCGGCTGGTATCTGATCAAGGCCGGCATGATCTCGGTTGATCGGAGCGCCGGCGGTCGTGCGCTTCTGAAAATGGTGCGGCAGGCCAGCGAGGAAGTACGGCATGGTGGCCGCCAGTTGATCATCTTTCCGGAAGGAACCCGCAGGCCGGTCGGTGCCCCGCCGCAATATAAGCCCGGCGTCGCGCAGCTCTATGCGAGCTGCCGCGTGGACTGTCTGCCGGTCGCGCTCAATTCCGGCTTGTTCTGGCCGCGCCGGACCTTCATGCGTTATCCCGGCACGCTCGTGGTGGAGTTCCTCGATCCGGTACCACCGGGTCTGGCGCGCGATGAGTTTCTGACGCGTATTTCCACCGCGATCGAGGATGCGACGGTGCGGCTCGTCGAGGTGGCGCGGCGGGAACAGGAACAGTTGTTCGGCCGCGCGCGGAATTCTGCCTCGGCCAACGCGTAAAGCCGCTGATTTAGCGATGCAGCGGCGCCTCATCGCGCAGCAGCAGCGCGAGCTGATGCAGCGGGGCGTCGCGGAACCCCTGTGCTTCGATTGATCTTACGGTCTCGAGCACATAGTCGCGATTATTGCCGGAACGGCCGTGGCCTTGCCGTACGTAACGCAGTTGTTCATGCAGCGAGAGTCGTCCAGCATATTGGACGTGGCCGCGGTCGACAATATAGGCGAGAGCCGAGACGCGCTCGCGTGCTTCGTTCTCCAGCCAGACCGAGCGCATGACCTCGCGATAGACGTGGGTGGTCTGTTCGCGGCCGCGCAGATAATTGATGACCTCGTCGCGTTGTGTTGCCGCGACGCGGAACGCGATGCCGCGGCAGGCGCCGCCACGGTCGAGGCCAAGCACGAGGCCGGGCTTTTCAGGCGTGCCACGATGGTCGAATGAGTAGACACACAAGGCACGATGTTCGCCGATCAGTCGCGCCGGGACTTGTTCGATGAATTCGAAACCCGGCCGCCACATCAGCGAGCCATAGCCGAAGACCCAGAGATCTTCGTGAGAGGACGCAGGTGTGTGGGGTTTTGTGTCAGACATCTACCAGATCGCTACCAGAACATAATTGCGAAACGAAGTGTAAATTCTTCAAATATAGTTCCGGCAAGTGGCTGCTTATATTTGACAAAATTGACGGCCAATAGTCCGTTTATGACCACCATGACCTTGCCCACTGATACTCCGCGCCGTCGCTCGCGCTGGCCGCTCTTCGTGATGCCGATCCTGCTCCTGATTGCCGCTGTGGCATGGAGTGCGTTCTGGTTTTATGCCGTCTCGCAGGCCGAGGTGAAGGCCGATGCCTGGCGTGCGCAGGAGGCCCGATCGGGCCGAAGCTACGACTGCGCAAAGCAGTCGATGTCAGGCTATCCGTTCCGCCTCGAAGTCCGCTGCGACGGCGCGCGCGTTACACTGACCTCGCAAACGGCAGCTGCGGCGCCCACGCCGGTCACGATCAATCTCGGCGAGATCCTGGCGGTCGCGCAGATCTACGATCCGAAATTGCTGATCGCGGAATTCAAGGCGCCGGCGAGCGTTTCCGAATCGTCGAACGCGCCCGCGATGCAGGTGAACTGGAGCACGGCGCGCGCAAGCGTGGTGGGACTGCCCGCAGTTCCACAACGCGCCTCGATCGTGTTCGACGACGTTGCGATCGATCGCAGCAACAATGTCGTGCAGGTGCCGGTGGCGCGCGCCAAGCATGTCGAACTGCACGGCCGCCTGGCGGAAGGTTCGACGCTTGAAGATCCCGTGATCGAAAGCGTGTTTCGGATCGAGTCCGGCAGCGTGCAGGACATTCATCCTGTGTTGGCGCGGCCGTTCGGCGCGGAGATCCACGCCAAGCTGACCGGCCTCAAGGACCTCACGCCAAAGCCATGGCCGGAACGTTTTCGAGAATTGCAGGCGACCGGCGGTCATGTCGAAATCGTTCAGTCTCGTATTCAACAGGACGATCTGATCGCGGTTGCCGCGGGCACCCTCGCGCTGAATGCGCAGGGCCGTATCGACGGCGAGCTCGAGATGACGGTGACGGGGATCGAGAAAATCATTCCCGCGCTCGGCATCGAGAAGATGCTGGAGGAGGGCGTGCCGCAGTCCACGCTCGATCGCATGGCGCCGGGCGTCAAGACGCAGGATGTCAATAATCTGCTCGGAGCGCTCGACAAGGCGATTCCCGGCCTCGGCAAGGTCGTCAAGCAGAACGCGAATGTCGGCGTCGCCGCCGGCATCAACGCGCTCGGCAAACAGGCGACGCTGGAAGGTAGACCGGCGCGTACCTTCCCGCTGCGCTTTGCCGATGGCGCGGTCTATCTCGGGCCGCTGAAAGTAGGCCAGGTCCCGCCGCTGTTTTAAAAAATCACGGCTTCTTCGTCAGTTGTTCGTGCGGGCGGCCGAAATCGGGCGCCGCCGAATCCTGGCCGGTCTCGACAATGCCGCGCCGGATCGCGCGGGTGCGGGTGAAATGCTCAAACAGCGCCTCGCCGTCGTTGCGCCGGATCGCGCGGGTGAGTTTCGAGAGGTCCTCGTTGAAGGTGCCGAGCATTTCCAGCACCGCCTCCTTGTTGGCGAGAAACACGTCGCGCCACATAGTGGGATCGGACGCAGCGATGCGGGTGAAGTCGCGGAAGCCGCCGGCCGAGAACTTGATCACCTCGGAGGAAGTGACCTGCGCGAGTTCATCGGCGGTGCCGACAATCGTATAGGCGATCAGATGCGGCAGGTGGCTCGTGATCGCGAGCACAAGGTCATGATGCTCGGGCGTCATGATCTCGACCTTGGCGCCGAGCGCGGCCCAGAACGCGCGCAGTTTTTCGGTTGCACTGGCGTCAGTACCCTCCGGCGGGGTGAGGATGCACCAGCGGTTGATGAAGAGCTCCGCAAAGCCCGAGTCAGGTCCGGAATGTTCGGTGCCGGCCACCGGATGCGCCGGCACAAAATGCACGCTTGCGGGCAGATGCGGCGCCATGTCCTTGACCACCGCGGCCTTGACCGAGCCGACGTCGGAGATGATCGCACCCGGCTTGAGATGGCCTGCGATCTCGGCCGCGACCGGACCGCAGGCACCGACCGGAATACAGAGGATCACAAGGTCGGCGCCGCTGGCTGCTTCCGCATTGGATTCGACGACGCGATCGACGATGCCGAGTTCCATCACGCGGGCGCGGGTCTTCGCCGAGCGCGCGGTGGTGACGATCTCCTTCGCCAGTCCCTGCTCACGCGCGGCGCGCGCGATGGAGCCGCCGATCAGGCCGAAGCCGATCAGCGCGATCCGATCGAAATGCGGCGTGGTACTCACTTCGACCCCATGAAGTCGCCCAAGCAGTCGACGACCAGCCGGTTGGCTTCCTCGGTGCCGATCGTCAGCCGCAGTGCATGCGGCAGCTTGTAATTTTTCAAGCCGCGCAATACGAGGCCGCGGTTGGTGAGGAAAGCGTCCGCGTCCGCCGCCGTCTTGCCCGCTTGAAGCGGAAAATGGATCAGCACGAAATTGGCAACGCTCGGCGTCACCTTCAGGCCGAGCTTGCTCAGTTCTTCGGTGAGCCAGTTGCGCCACGTAACGGTGTGGGTCCTCGACATCTCCTGGTGTGCGGTGTCTTCGATCGCCGCGATCGCCGCCAACATCGCCGGCGTCGAGACGTTGAACGGCCCGCGGATGCGATTGACCGCGTCCACGATGTGTGCCGGCCCGAACATCCACCCCACACGCAACGCCGCAAGGCCGTGAATTTTCGAAAACGTGTGCGTCATCACCGTGTTTTCGGTGGTCGCCACCAGTTCGATGCCCATCTCGTAATCGTTGCGCGACACATAGTCTGCATACGCCGCGTCGAGCACCAGCAGCACATGCGACGGCAATCCGGCGCGCAGCCGCTTCACCTCGTCGAACGGCAGATAGGTTCCGGTCGGGTTGTTCGGATTGGCAAGCCAGACGAGCTTGGTCCGCGGCGTGACGAGCTTGAGCATAGCATCGACATCGGCCGTGTATTCGGTCTCGGGCGCCACCATAATCGTGGCGCCGCTTGCCATCGTCGCGATCGGGTAGACCAGAAAGCCGTGGGTGGTCGAAATCGCTTCGTCACCCCGGCCGAGATAGACGTGCGCCAGCAGGTTGAGAAGCTCGTCGGAACCCGCGCCGCAGATGATGCGGTCGGGGTCGAGACCGAAGGCGCGCCCGATCGCCTCGCGCAGAATCCGCGAGGTACCTTCCGGATAGTCCTCCAGATGCGCGGCGACGCTCTTGTAGGCTTCGATCGCCTTCGGCGAGGGGCCGAACGGCGTCTCGTTGGCCGACAGTTTGAACACCTTGCGGCCGGCTTCCGCCTTCGGGCTTTTGCCGGGCGTGTAGGGCGCAATATCGAGGATGCCGGGATTCGGCACGGGTCGGGACATTTTTAGCTCCGGAATATCGGGACGGCTCTATTTCGCGGTCCCGCTAGGGACCGTATAGCGCGTTGCGTGGCTGCCGACGAGGGCCGATGAGCGGACCGAGGCGCCGGCCTCGACCAGCGCCGCCTCGATTTTCTCAAGGTGACCTGCGGCGACCGACACCAGAAGGGCCGCGCCGTCGATAGCCGTGTCGGGCACCGCGACGATCTCCGCCAGTGGCGACAGCGCCAGCGCGATGTCGGCATTCCAGCCGGAGACGCGCACGCTCCACATCTCGACCTCGGTCACCATGGCGCTGTCGGCAACCCGCGACACCACAAAAACCGGCAGTGCCGCCGGATGGTCGGCGCGCTCGACAAAGGGCAGCCGCGCAATGATCTTCGGCACGCCTTCCGCCTCCAGCGCGATCCACCATGGCGTGGTGCTTGATGTCGCCGATACCAGCGCCAGATCGCCCTTGGATTTGGCGACCGCCTCGACGGCCGCCGGCGCACTGAAATGCGACACGTAAGGCACCGTGAAGCCGAAATGAAACCGCGCCGAATCCCGCATCAAGGATTCGCCGATGGAGATGTCGGCATGCACGGAGAACGGCGCCTGGACATAGGTGAAGGTCGAGATGATGACCCGCCAGATGCTCTCGACGGTGTCGAGCGGTAGGATGCCGCGATGGCGCTGCACCAGGCGGCGCATCATGTCGGCCTCGCGCGCCGGACGGAAGGCGGAACCTACTTCCTGGGTCTGCTTCACCTGGATCAGGCGGTCGATGATATCGCCGCGCTGCATCAGCAGGCTGTGCATCTGGGCATCGATCGTATCGATTTCCTGGCGCAGGTTGGCGAGCGATGGCGGGGAGGGGGGCGGCTTGGACATTTTGGAAATCCAGCGAAATCTCGGCTCGTTCTCTCTCATGGATTGCGGCAGCGCAAGGCTCATGGATTGCGGCAGCGCAAGGCTCATGGATTGCGGCAGCGCACGGGCGTCCTCGCCGTAGGCCGTCAGTGCCGGTTAACCATGGCCTTGCCTTGACGATGCGGGGGCAAGTGACTAATTTTATGTCACTCCGTGGTCATTTGAGCCGGCCGGCTTGCAGCCACGTTAAACAACTCGCTAAACAGGCCGGGGACAGTTGGATCCCGGCCGAACTTATCGTTCAGGCCGGATTTTTTATGGCCTGATTTCCGGAGGCTCGAAAGAGCTGCCCTGAGGGATCGGTAGCACGATGGTCAAAGTACAGTCAGTACCCAGCGCCGCCCATTTGAAATTCCTGCGCCACAAGCGGCAGGTTCTGTTCAGGAATTTCAAATGTGAAAGCGGCACTGGAATCATAGGTTTGCTAGTGCCCATGACTTTTCGGAGTTCGTGAAAGGTGGGTGCTGCAATGGAACACGAGCTCCGAAAAGTGGGCACTAGCGCGGTCCACACGGAAGAACGCTCGCAGGAAGCGGATCATCCGAGCTCAGCGGTCGCCAAGTTCGGCACTGAGCAGCCGCTGCGGCTTGATTGCGGCATCGATCTCGCGCCGTTTCAGATCGCCTATCAGACCTATGGCGAACTGAACGCCGCGCGCTCCAACGCCATTCTGGTGTGTCATGCGCTGACCGGCGATCAGCACGTCGCCAACGTCCATCCCGTGACCGGCAAGCCCGGCTGGTGGGAAACTCTTGTCGGCCCCGGCCGTCCGCTCGATACCGAGCGCTACTTCATCATCTGTTCGAACGTGATCGGTGGCTGCATGGGGTCGACGGGACCGGCTTCGACCAATCCAGCGACCGGCCAATTGTGGGGGCTGGATTTTCCGATCATCACGATTCCGGACATGGTGCGGGCGCAGGCGATGCTGCTCGATCGCCTCGGCATCGAGACGCTATTCTCTGTGGTCGGCGGTTCGATGGGCGGCATGCAGGCGCTGCAATGGACCGCGGCATTTCCGAAGCGGGTGTTCTCGACGCTGGCGATCGCCTGCTCGACGCGGCATTCGGCACAGAACATCGCCTTCCACGAACTCGGCCGCCAGGCGGTGATGGCCGATCCCGAATGGCACAACGGCCGCTACTTCGAAAAAGGCACCCAGCCGCATCGCGGCCTCGGCGTCGCCCGCATGGCCGCGCACATCACTTACCTGTCGGACGCGGCACTTCATCGCAAGTTCGGCCGGCGGATGCAGGATCGCGAGTTGCCGACCTTTTCCTTTGACGCGGATTTCCAGGTCGAGAGCTATCTGCGCTATCAGGGCTCGTCCTTTGTCGAGCGGTTCGATGCTAACAGCTATCTCTATCTGACGCGCGCGATGGACTATTTCGACATCGCCGCCGACCATAATGGCGTGCTCGCGCAGGCATTCCGAGGGATCGAGACCCGCTTCTGCGTGGTCTCCTTCACCAGCGACTGGCTGTTTCCGACCTCGGAGTCGCGCGCGCTCGTTCATGCGCTCAATGCCTCCAGCGCGCGGGTGAGTTTCGCGGAAATCGAAACCGATCGCGGGCATGACGCCTTCCTGCTCGACGTGCCGGAATTCTTCGACATCTCCCGCGCCTTCCTGCAATCGGCGGCGAAGGCCCGCGGGCTTTCCGGGGTGGGCGACGTATGACCCTCCAGCAGCAGGTTTTGCCGCTGAACCCGGCGATCAACCAGGATGGCGTCAGTCATCGCGGTGACCATCTTCTCGTCGCCGAAATGGTTGAGCCGGGCTCGAAGGTGCTCGATGTCGGCTGCGGCGACGGCGATCTGTTGCGGCTGTTGGAGGGCCGCGGCATCGACGGCCGCGGCATCGAATTGTCGCGTGAGGGTGTCAACCGCTGTGTCGCCAAGGGGCTGGCGGTAGTGCAGGGCGACGCCGACACCGATCTCGTCAACTACCCCGACGATGCCTTCGACTATGTGATCCTGTCGCAGACCCTGCAGGCGACGCGGCAGCCGAGGGTGGTGCTGGAAAACCTGCTGCGGATCGGCCGCCGCGCCATCGTGTCGTTTCCGAATTTCGGCTTCTGGCGGATGCGGCTTCAGCTTCTGATCGGCGGCCACATGCCGCGCACGGAGAACCTGCCGGCGACGTGGTACGACACGCCGAACATTCATTTCTGCACGATCAAGGATTTCGTGCAGCTCTGCGACGAGATCAACGTCAAGATGGAGCGCGCGGTCGCGCTCGATCTTTACGGACGGCCGTTGCGGCTCAGCGCGCCCTGGTGGTTCTGGAACATGTTCGGCGAGCAGGGCGTGTTCCTGCTGAGCCGGGCGGAGAAGGCGAAATAGCGGTTGAGCTTCACGACTGCGCCGGACCCGCAGTCCATGATGTGACGATGTTTGGCTCACTAAGTCGTCCCGGCGAACCGCGGCCGCCGCTGTATCAATTCAACTTTTCAAACAGCCAGTACGCGATCTCCCCTGTCGTCCCTGCGTTCGCAGGGACGACAGTGTTGAGTAAACGCACGCCTTCACATCCCCGCGACGCATTCCGTCCGAGTTGTTGATCCATCCTTCGCCCAAAGAGGGCGTGGGGAATGCCGCGTGGCAAGCGCACCCGCAGAAGCCTCGCGTGGAAAATAGAAAACACGCGAGTTAGTCGCCGCAGGTACACGCCGGATCACCCGGCATTCCCGCACGCGAATGGTTTTAACGGTTTCCTTCGTAGTCTCCCCGGAGACCGGCTTTTTGTCTCCGTCGTCGAGCGAAACTTGTTCGCGCAACTTGATACCAGCATCGGGGTCTCAGGACGCTACGACTTCGCCGTCCGCTTTCGGCATGCGTTCGTCTTTCGCATTGAAAGCGTCCACCGCATCCCGCGCCCAACGTTCGTGACGATCGCGAAACGCCCCTCGTTCAAGGGCGCGGGATGGCGCGGTTTATGGATTTGATTTGGGCAAAACGCGAAGGGATTTTTTTTGCAGCAACGACTGGACAGGTAGCATCAGCCTGATCGGGTTCGACAAATTCGCTGATTGGCGCAAGGCTAAGAGGACTTCGTCCGTGATTGCGAGCCAACGGGTCGCGCGAACGCGCGCCCGATGCCAGGCTCCGCGAAGCAATCCATGAGCGCGGTTGGGGTTATGCTCGGAGCATCCTGGTCCCCGGGCTATTGACCCCTCCGAAGGTGCCCGGCATGGCTCCCACCAATGCGCTTCGAGATTCTCGGTGAAATTTCCAGCATAGAAATCTTTGCTCCCGGGCCCGGCATTCGTGCGGCTGCGGCGCATCTATAGGCGCGGCCGTTGGCGCAAACGCAAAGGTATTGCCCGCAGCGTAGGTTAGCCGACCCGTCCGCCGAAGCTTTAGCGAAGGCGGATCGGCGCCTCCCGTCTCGCGACACTCCGCGTCCACCGCATCCCGGGCCAACGTCCGTGACGATCGAAATGCCCCTCGTCGAGGCAATGGGCCGCGTACGGTCACGGCGAGCTGCACGGTTGACGTTGCATACGAGGACTTAGCCGTAGAAGGCGGGTCGGCGACTAGTGGTGGGGTGATACGGTGCGGACAGCAACAAGAGGAAGAGCGCTCTTCCAGCCTGGTATCTGGCTTCGGGCCTAGTCGTTTCCGATCCACGCATGACGACAGTCCCTTCGCTTGTGCATATGCACCACCGCCACGTCGTTCGCCGGCCCTTCTTCAGGACGATTTCAAAAGTCGGAAATCGACTGGACATTAAGATCCTGCGAACCACCTGACGATCACCTAACGGCTTCAGCCGTCGGCGTCGCATAACCTCCCCGCGCCGGCGTTTGGAGGGTGAAAGGGAATGTGGAAGCGGCAAGGCTTTCCATCGCGGAACGCTCCTCGGACAGCCGTTTCTCGATGAACTCGCGTTCACAATCAGTCAGCTGGGTGCTGAGCAAGCGACGGTAGCGGCCGATGTTGTTGCCGTGCGTTCGCAAACGCGCAAGCTTTTCGTCAATCATCATTTCGTCCCCCGAGGTTCTATGCAGCCATGCCGACCCGGGCGGCCGACTTCGTGCGGGCTGGTTTGCCGCCGGGCGGCTCTTTGGGTCCGGGGTCGAGCGCAGATAACGCCTCGAGCACCTCATCGATCGTCACGATTTGGCGCGATCCGGGCAGCTCCCTTAGCGCCGGGTTCGACATCACGGCAGCCGCATCCGACGCCCAGGATGCGAGGATCGCCCGCTTCTCACCGGTCGATATCGTCTCGTCCGCCAAGACGTCGCGCGGATGGTCGTAGACAGAACCGGGATGCAAAATAGCGTTCAGATCAACGATATTGTCAGCATGTTCGATCATCGGATGTCCTCCTTCTTTCCGATACCGCCGGTGTTTTCGCGAGATAGGATGAGAGGGTGCATTCCCGCCCGGATCTCGGGCGGGAATGCTTGTCCCTTTCGAAATTAAATCTACGCGGCTTTGCCTTCGAGCTGATGCACGTTGCTGGCCGATGCGCCATTGATGGCGATCCGCCTCGGCTTCATGGCCTCGGGGATCTCCCGGACCAACTCGATCTTGAGCAAGCCGTTGTCAAACGTCGCGCCCTTCACCTGAACATAGTCGGCTAGGCTGAATTGCCGCTTGAAATGACGGGTCGAGATACCCCTGTAGAGGAACTCGCGCTCGGTCTTTTCGCTCTTGCCGCCTTCGATCGTGACGACGTTATGCTCGGCCGTGACCGAGACTTCGTCGGGCGAGAAACCTGCCACAGCAAGCGTAATTTGGTAGCGGTCCTCGGCCAATCTTTCGATGTTATAGGGCGGATAACCTTCGTCCGTGGCCCGCTGGGCTGTCTCGACAAGGTCAAACAGGCGATCGAAACCAATGGTCGATCGAAACAGGGGAGAGAAGTCATAAGTGCGCATAGCCAAATCCTCCAAAGAGCAAGATGGGTATGAGACACCGGACACAACCGGTGCCCGCTCTAAGTCCCTGACCCGTTAAGGCATCGGGGACACCACCTATCGGCGGCATCGGAAAAATAAAAAAAACGATTTTTGATTTCAAGGGGGCCGCAAAAATTTTTTAAAGCCCGGCCGCGTCCGTCCTCAATGAGAGTTAACGGGAAACTAAGGGGCACTGGATTGAGCGCATGGCCCGACTTCGGAAAGAATGTCAGCCCGAAGTCGGAAGGTGCTTTTTCAGAAACAGGCTCGGTTCGACGCTCGCATCGTCTTCGCCGCCGCACGCCGTCTCAGTGGAAGATGCGTCCGGAGTCGATGACGACGGTCTGGCCGGTCATCGTTTCCGTGCGGCACATGGTGACCACCATGTCGGCGCAGTCGTCCTTGTCGGCCGGTTTCTTCAGGAGCGAACTCGCGGCGGAATTCTGGATCTGCTCGGACCGGAGGTTAGCGGTCGCGCGGGTGCCGTCCAGCAGACCCGGTGCCACGCAGTTGACCAGCGTCTCGGGCGCCAGCGCCACCGCCATGCAGCGCGTCAGATGAATGAGCCCCGCCTTCGATACGGCATAAGCGATGGAAGAGCCGATAGGGCTTAGCCCTGCGACTGAAGCGATGTTGACGATGCGGCCACGCCCCTGAGCCTTCATGATGGGGGCTACCGCCTTGGTCAGAAGCATCGGTCCCGTCAGGTTGGTGGCCATGATCCTGTTCCATACGTCCGGCGTCAGGTTGTCGAGATCGGCGAACGGAATCGCGTGGTTGTAAGCGGCGTCATTGACCAGAATATCGAGGCGGCCGAAGGCCCGGGTTACTTCGCCGACCAGCCGGTCCACAGCCGCGCCGTCCGTGATGTCGCAGGCGAACGCCTGAGCCTTGATGTGATAACGCGACGTCAGTTCGCCGGCGACGCTTTCCGCCTGGTCGCGGCTGCGCGCGTACATGATAGCGACATGTGCGCCCTCCTTCGCGAGGGCGTGGCAGATGCGCTGCCCCAGCCCACCGTTGCCGCCCGTCACCAGTGCCATCGCGCCCTTCAGGTCCATCGCTTCTCTCCTTTGATTTTATGAAAATGCGCGAGCCCGGAATTGATCGGGTCTCGGTCTCTGCGGATGAATGGATTCGGCAATGACGCGGGAGAGATTTACCCCGCCAACACCGACCTCGGATCGCGCTTGCCCCAGCGATTGGCTTCGACCAGGGCGATGAAGCGCTCCACCGCTTCATTGAACAGCGAAGGCTCTTCCAGATTGAGCACATGGCCCGACTTGGGAAAGAAGGTCAGGCCCGATGCGGGAAGATGTTTCTTCAAAAATAAACTCGGTTCGACGCAGGCGTCATCCTCGTCGCCGCAGATGATCAGCGCCGGCGTGGTCGAGCCTCTGATCGCTTCCGTCAGGGTGTAGATCGAGGGCCGTCCGCCCTGAAAGCCGCGCATGGTGTTGGCCGAGCCTTTCGAGTCGTGCCGGGCGAGCGCGGCATAGAAATCGGCATGGCCGCGCGGGTCCTTGACCAGAAAGGGAATCCGCCCCGGCGCTTCGCGGGTGACTTTTGCCACCTCCACTGAGCCGACCTTGTCGAACTGGTCGGCGGTGTCGCCGCAGTTCTTGCGGAACGCGTCCAGGTTCTCGAGGCTCGAGCCCGAGCCGACGCCGGCCAGCGTCATCGACAGCAGGCGCTCGGGCGCGTTCAGCGCCACTTGCAATGAGGAATAGGAGCCCATCGACAGGCCGACGAAATGCGCTTTGGCGATGGAGAGATGGTCGAGCACCGCGAGTGCGTCGGTATAGAAATGCTTGTAGCTGTAGTCCTCCGCTGACGGCGGCACGTCCGACGGTGTATAGCCGCGCGCCGAATAGCCGATGACGCGATGGCCGCGCGAGAAGTAGCGCATCTGCGGCTCCCAATTGGTGTAATCGGCCGCGAATTCATGCAGGAACAGGATCGGCGTGCCGGTGCCGGCTTCCTCGAAATAGAGTTTTACTTTGTCCTTGGTGAGGGCGTGCGGCATTGCTTCCTTCTCCTGTTGTTCTTGCGCGGCCTTTGTTTGGCGCGTTTCCTTCGCTCGAAAACGCGATGGCCTGCGGACCATCGCTGGTGCGTCAAATTCGCAGTTAATGCTCGCGGCCGCAATGAGGCAAGAGCGCTTCTTTTCGTCATCAAATACACGCGGAATCACCTTCGAACGGATCGCGCGCCGCCGCATCTCGTCTTGCTCTCGTCACAGCTGGATTTTCATAACGCGCCCGGATGCCGGTCAGCTCTAAAGCCGGTGGGGAACTAATGGGGGTGGCAAAAACTAAAAGGATCAGTTGCGTATGCTTGACTCATCTACGTTTCGACGTTCGCTAGTCGCGTTGGCTTTGTGTTCGACGGCTTTCGCTTTCTCAGTCACGCCCGCTGCGGCACGGTCGCATCATGGCTCGCGGCGACAGGCCCACGCCCATGAGGCCGGTCATCACACGCGGCGCCACTTCGCCTATCACCGTGCCACTCATGGCATTCGCCACCTGGCGCGCCGGTCGCGATGGGATGACAACGTTACTGCACTGAGGACGCCTCGCCTCAGGAACGCCTATGCGAGCGTTGGGCCGGATGAAGATTCCGGCGGCGCGGCGATGCAGAGTGGATTCGGTTCATCCGGCTCATCCGAACTGGTCTCAGAAGCGCGCCATTACCTCGGCGGCAATCCGACAGGTCGCGGCAGCCTGTGGTGCGCGCGTTTCATGAACCTGGTGCTCCAGCGCACCGGTCATCGCGGCACGGGTTCGGACATGGCAAGTTCGTTCGCCGGCTACGGTCAGCGCATCTCCGGGCCTCAGGTCGGCGCGATCGCGGTGATGGGCCGGCGCGGCGGCGGCCATGTCGGCATCATCACCGGCATCGACGCGAACGGCAATCCGATCATGATCTCCGGCAATAACGGCAACCGGGTCAAGGAAGCCCCGATCTCGCGCGGCCGGATCTACGCTTATGTGATGCCGAACTGAGGACCACACCCTCCACGTCATTGCGAGCGCAGCGAAGCAATCCATGTCGCGGCATACTGGATTGCTTCGTCGCCTGCGCTCCTCGCAATGACGGGGAGGCCTAGGCCAGGGATGGGAAGTGGCCCGGGCCAGGGATTCCGAGGAGGCCTCCGCCGCACACGAATTTGTGAAATCGCCTCTTCCGTTTCGTTAATCCCCTTCCCACATTTGCCCCAAGCCGACGCGAGTGTCCCCACGAGCGTTGGCGACGGCTGCGCCCGGTTGAGGAATGTCAATGCGGCGCGCGGAACCCCAATGAAGATGCCGCTATCGCGCCTGCGGGGCGATGCCGGCAGGCTGAGGGAACAACATGAATATCGAAAAATATACCGAGCGCGCGAGGGGTTTTATCCAGTCGGCGCAATCGCTCGCCGTGCGCGAGGGGCATCAGCAGTTCTCATCCCTGCATATGCTCAAAGTGCTGCTGGACGACAATGAAGGCCTGGCAAGCGGTCTGATCGACCGTGCCGGAGGCAACTCCCGCGCGATCCTGAAAGCGACCGAAGAGGCGCTCAACAAATTACCGAAGGTTTCCGGCAGCGGTGCCGGCCAGGTCTATCTGGCGCCGGATCTGGCGCGCGCTTTCGATGCGGCCGAGAAGGCTGCGGACAAAGCCGGCGACAGCTTTGTCACCGTCGAGCGGCTGTTGCTGGGGCTTGCGCTCACCAAGGAAGGTGAGGCGGGCACGATCCTGCGCAAAGGCGGCCTGACGCCGCAAAATCTCAACACCGCGATCGAGACCTTGCGCAAGGGCCGCACAGCCGACAGCGCCACGGCCGAGAACGGCTATGACGCCTTGAAGAAATATTCGCGCGATCTCACCCAGGCAGCGCGCGACGGCAAGCTCGACCCCGTGATCGGGCGCGACGAGGAAATCCGCCGCACCATCCAGGTGCTCTCCCGCCGCACCAAGAACAATCCGGTCCTGATCGGCGAGCCCGGCGTCGGTAAAACCGCGATCGTCGAGGGCCTGGCGCTGCGCATCCTCAACGGCGACGTGCCGGAGAGCCTGAAGGACAAAAAGCTGTTGTCGCTCGATATGGGCGCTCTGATCGCAGGCGCCAAATACCGCGGCGAGTTCGAAGAGCGGTTGAAGGCCGTGCTGTCCGAGGTCACCTCGGCGGAAGGCTCGATCATCCTATTCATCGACGAGATGCACACGCTGATCGGTGCCGGCAAGGCCGATGGCGCGATGGACGCGTCCAATCTCTTGAAGCCCGCGCTGGCGCGGGGCGAATTGCATTGCATCGGCGCGACCACGCTCGATGAATACCGCAAGCATGTCGAGAAGGATGCCGCGCTGGCGCGGCGGTTCCAGCCGATTTTCGTCTCCGAGCCCACGGTCGAGGATACGATCTCCATTTTGCGCGGCCTGAAGGACAAATACGAGCAGCATCACGGCGTGCGGATCACGGATTCCGCGCTGGTGGCCGCGACCACGCTGTCGAACCGTTACATCACCGACCGCTTCCTGCCCGACAAGGCCATCGACCTGATGGACGAGGCGGCGGCGCGGTTGAAGATGCAGGTCGATTCCAAGCCGGAAGAGCTCGATTCGATGGACCGGGAAATCATCCGGCTCAAGATCGAGCAGGAAGCCCTGAAAAAGGAAACCGATGCCGGCTCCAAGAGCCGCCTGAAGACGCTGGAGAAGGAGCTTGCCGAACTCGAGGAGAAGTCGGCGGCGCTGACCTCGCGCTGGAGCGCGGAGAAGAACAAGCTGTCGAATGCGCAGAAGCTCAAGAGCGAGCTCGACGCGCTTCGCATCGAACTCGCCGAAGCCCAGCGCCGCGGCGAATTCCAGCGCGCGGGCGAACTGGCCTATGGCCGGATTCCCGAGCTTGAGAAGCGGCTCACCGATATCGAAGCCAAGGAAAACGCCGGCGAAATGATGGAGGAGGCGGTCACCGCCAACCACATCGCGCAGGTGGTCTCGCGCTGGACCGGTGTGCCCGTCGACAAGATGCTGGAAGGCGAAAAGGACAAGCTCCTGAAGATGGAGGCGAGCCTTGGCCAGCGCGTGGTCGGACAGGCCGAAGCCGTGCATGCGGTCGCAACCGCCGTGCGCCGGTCGCGTGCGGGCTTGCAGGATCCGAACCGGCCGATGGGCTCGTTCATGTTCCTGGGCCCCACAGGCGTCGGCAAGACCGAGCTGACCAAAGCCTTGGCGGAGTATCTCTTCAACGACGAGACCGCGATGGTGCGCCTCGACATGTCGGAATACATGGAGAAGCACTCGGTATCGCGGCTGATCGGCGCGCCGCCCGGCTATGTCGGCTACGACGAGGGCGGGGCGCTCACCGAAGCGGTACGGCGAAGGCCCTATCAGGTCGTGCTGTTCGACGAGATCGAAAAGGCCCATCCGGATGTGTTCAACGTGCTGTTGCAGGTCCTCGATGACGGCCGCCTGACCGATGGTCAGGGCCGCACCGTGGATTTCCGCAACACGCTGATCATCATGACGTCAAATCTCGGCTCGGAATTCCTGGTCAACCAGCCGGAAGGCGAGGATACCTCGGTTGTTCGCGAACTGGTGATGGGCGCGGTGCGTGCGCATTTCCGCCCCGAATTCCTCAATCGTGTCGACGAGATCATCCTGTTCCATCGGCTGCAGAAGAGCGAGATGGGTCGGATCGTGGAGATCCAGTTCACCCGGCTGTCGAGGCTTCTGGAGGAGCGCAAGATCACGCTGACGCTGGATGCGGCGGCGCGCGACTGGCTCGCGGCCAAGGGCTGGGACCCGGCCTATGGCGCGCGTCCGTTGAAGCGGGTGATCCAGCGCAATCTGCAGGATCCGCTGGCCGAGATGATCCTGGCCGGCGAGGTTCACGACGGCGATCACGTCGCCATCTCGGCGGAAGGCAATGTCCTGACCTTCAACGGCAAGGCGCGCCAGACCGCAGAGATCGCCCAGTTCGAGACGCCGGTGCCGAAGCGAAAGCTGAACTGAGCGGAAGGTCGAGCATGATCCGGAAAAGTGTGTAGCGGTTTTCCGAAAAGATCATGCTCAACCAAAGAGCTTAGTACCAAGCAAAAAAACGGAGGCGGATCAGAAACCCGAGTCCGTTTTTGTTCGGGTTGCAGTTAGCGGTTGGTGAGTTGCACCGGGCCGTTGCTCGCATCCGAGATGCGGGCGCCGCGGCCGGCCATCATCACGTCGAGTCGGTCGCGCTCTTTCTCGAATCCTGTCAGCATCGTGCCTTCCAGCGAGCGGCCGCGCGGCAGCTTGATGCGCATGGGGTCGACGAAGCGGCCGTTGACCAGGATTTCGTAGTGGACGTGGGCGCCGGTCGACTGCCCGGTCGAACCGACGAAGCCGATGACCTGGCCCTGGCGGACCCGCTTGCCGGGTTCCAGGCCCTTGGCGAAGGCCGACATGTGGCCGTAGGCGGTCTCGTAGCCGTTATTGTGCTTGAGCTTGACGTATTTGCCGTAGCCGCCTTCCCAGCCCGCGGTTTCGACCACGCCGTTGCCGGACGCGAAGATCGGCGTGCCGTAGGCGGTCGCCCAATCGACGCCGGTGTGCATCTTGACGTAGCCGAGGATCGGATGGCGGCGGCTGCCGAAGCCGGAGCGCATGATGGCGTTGTTGACGGGTTTGCGGACCAGGAACTTCTTCGCGCTCTTGCCGGTCTCGTCGTAGAAATCGACCACCGCGTCGTCAGGGGTCTGGAATCGATAATACTTCTTGGTCTCGCCGGCGACGGTGAGGGAAGCGAACAGCACTTCGGGTTTTTCGCTGTTGGCCGTGCCTTCGTCTTCGCCGGCAAAGAACACGTCGAAGGAATCGCCGGGCTGCACCTTGCGCTGGAAGTCGACGTCGTAGGAATAGATGCGGATCATGTCCTCGATGACGTTTGCCGGCACCTTGTTGCGCAGCGCGGTCTCGTAAATGCTCTGATAGAGCCGGACGCCGGTTCCGTCGTCATCGTCATCGTCGTCTTTGCTGGCGCTGTCGGCGGTGTCGGTGACGGTGTTGATGCTGGTGACGTCGACGGCGACGTATTTGCCGAGGTCGGACAGGGCTGCGACGGCTTCGACGGCGGAATCGTTGGCGACGATGACGCGGGAGGGCTGAAGCCGTTGGCCGGGACCGGCCGGCGCCATCAGGATACGAAGCTTCTCGCCTTCCTTCAGACCGCCGTCGCGGCCGCGGGCACCGAGCGTGGTGGCGATCGCTTTGGCCTCTTCGGGCGTGGCGCCCTGATCGCGCATGATCGCGGTGACGCTGTCGCCCTTCTTCACGACATGGACGCGCTCGCCGGTCGGGTTGCCGCCGGTGATCTGGTCCTTGGTCTTCGGCAGCAGGGTGACGTTTTCAGGCACGACCCGGGTTTCAAAACCGGCATAGGGGTCGGACACATTGCCTTCGGTGGCGTAAGCCAGTTTGAGGCCGCCAGTGGTGCCGCTGACATCGGCGGTGGCATTGGCGAGTGCGGCATATTTCACGCCGCCATTGCCGTGCCAGTTCGAGGCGTCGCGCACCCGCAGCATGATCTCGTCAAGCGCGATGACCGCGGCAAGCTTGGCTTTGGGCAGGATCGGCCCGAGATCCTTGGTGACGAAGGAGACTTCGGCATCGGGTTCGGCGGCGTCGGAATTGCTTGGGTCGTCGGAAGCCGCTGGCGCGCTGGTGCCGACGTCGGCCAGCATGCGCTGGGCGTTGAAGGGCGGGATCTTGGCGGAGAGGTCGCTGGTGGTCATCGACAGGTTGCCGGAGATGCGGACGAACGGCCGCACCCGCATCACGTCGCGGTTGCCGACCCGCGTGACCGTGGAGACCCGCACCACATTGCGCGCCGCGCTGGATTCGCCGGGCGGCGGCAGGCGGTCGCTCTTGTGTAGGGTTGCCGCGCGGTCGTTGGCGCCGAATGCCCCGCGGAGCGCGCCCTCGACGCGTTCCGGAACCTTGGCGAAGGTCATTTCGCCGTCGAGGGAAGCGAAAACGGCGCCGCCGATCAAGGCTGCGCCGCACAGACCAGTCAGAATGGTACCGCTAAACCACTGTACCGAGACGCGGCGGCGGTCGATCACCGCAGCCTCAGAACCGTCAACCGAAAGCGGCGGCTCGTGACCGAGGTCGATGACCCCGGTGTCGCGCCCGTATCCGCCCCCGCGTGACGTTCTGTGGTTCAAACCACCATCCCCCCAAATTCCATCGACATTCGACGAAGTCCTGCGCCGTCCTTAAATCCGCATTCCCCAAGCAGGGAACGGGAGCGCGGGGTGCCGCACCGATGTCCGTGATACAGAGCCGAAAGCGCGGCCAACATCACGGCTGTTGATAGCGTGGAAATCTCTTCGAAATCATCCGTCCGCGTGAAAGAGGCGACTGGCTCACAGGTGAACTTCGCCTCTCTGCTGGTATTTCACCGCCTTCGACCCCCACTGGTATCAAGCGATTCAGTACCTAAGTATGCCAGAACGGCGGAGGATTGTGGCTCAAGTACGGCGTTTTGGCCCTAATAATCAGGGCTTGCGGCCGACTCAAAATTCTCGACTCGTTGCGACGATTTGTTGACATCAGGCGTTGACAACGCCGATTGGGCGGGACTATAAACCGCCCACTGAGCGCGGCGCTGCATTGGCCCACGGCCAAAGCAGGTTTTCGTGCCAGCAAAGCTCCTCACTGAGATGAGTGATTCAACAGCCGGTAGCAACCGGTTGTCATTCGTCGTCGGATGGGGATGTTCGAACGCTTCCTTGGAAGGGTTCGGACTTTGAGGCTCCCCGACAAGGGAGAGGGGTTCTCGGACCCCGGGCTGTTTGACAAGTGAAGATGAAGAAAGAGAAACGTGGACGGCGGAGTCCTTGCGGATCTCGGAATATTTGAAGGCTTCGGCTTTCAGGTTTTCGGGGTCGGACGAAAGACTTCGGCGGTACACGTTTTAAAGGTTACACCATCGTTGCCCGCGATGTGAATCGCAGGTGGCTGTCAGCTTCGGCTGGCAAAAAATGGTGGGACCTCGTCAAACGTTGTGATCAGCCGGTTTAAAGTTTCAAGTCCAACTTGAGAGTTTGATCCTGGCTCAGAGCGAACGCTGGCGGCAGGCTTAACACATGCAAGTCGAGCGGGCGTAGCAATACGTCAGCGGCAGACGGGTGAGTAACGCGT
>NZ_JBEKRB010000014.1:0-127548 GCF_049519115.1 Bradyrhizobium sp. | reverse complement strand
CCACGAACCCCATCAGGCGACGGCCTTTGTGCCGATCCCGGACAGAAGCAAGTCCCCGGCAAGTGGATCAGCAAATAGGGATTGACTCATCGAGGCCCGTTACAGAAGAAGCCTCGCGTGCAGAATAAAAAAGCACACGAGTTAGTCACCACAGGTTCACCGGCTCACACCGGCATTCCCTGCACAATGGTTTTAACGGCTTACTCCGCGCTCCCTGGTGAACCGGGCTTTGTTGCCACCATCCCCGGTGCGTGCGCAAGCATCGTCGCGAGTTGACGCCAGCGTCGGGGCATCAGGACCACACGGCTTCGCCGTACGCGGATCAATGCCATTCGTCGCTTGGCATGACCGCGTCCATCGCATCCCGCACCCAACGTTCGTGACGATCGCGAAACGCCCCTCGTGAGGAGCGCGGGATGGCAATCGCTCTATTGCTGTTTCTACCAAAGCGAAAAGCGAAATATTTTTCGCCCGAGGGCTGGACAGCGCATCCGCTGATTTGGCCGTCGGGCAAATCAGGCTGCGTCGGTGTCAAGCAAATGCTGCAGCCTCGTCATTGCGAGGAGCAACGCGACGAAGCAATCCAGAATCATTCGTGGAACGGCTGGATTGCTTCGCTGAGCCCGTCATCGGGCGCGCATTCGCGCGACCCGTTGGCTCGCAATGACGACGCTAGCGACGGCAAGAAAAGCTCAACGGCACCGCGACGCGGCGATGGCGTGCAGCCTCGCATCGCCAATCACGTGTGCCATGAAAGCCGTTGAGGCAAAGATTTTCGAAAACGCATCGTCACGAATGCTCAAGCCCCCGGTATAGGCACCGAAGGCCGGCATCACCGCGCGCTCGCCGTCGCTGGCAAAACAACGCCGCTCCAGCCAGCGCGCCCGCGTGGCGACCCGGGCTTTGGGATGAAGATGTCCGGCGATTTCGCCGATAGCGCCCGTGGGTTCGTGACGGAACACGATCGGGCCGATCGCGACTTCGCTCGCAACGATGCCGCCAAGATCGGACGGCAATGCCGGATCGTGATTGCCGGAAATCCAGATCCAGTCACGCCGCGCCTGCAACGCAACGATCGCCTCGCGATCCGGCGTCGGCAACCGCTCATGCGCGGTGCGGTCGTGAAAACTGTCGCCGAGCGCAATGACGATTTTCGGATCATGCCGCGCAATGACGGAAGCGAGCCGGCTGAGCGTTGCGACAGTGTCGTAAGGCGGCAGCAAGACGCCCCGAGCAGCAAAGCTCGATCCTTTTTCCAGATGCAGGTCGGAGACGACGAGCAGGCTTTGCTCTTTCCAGAACAGCGCGCCGGAAAGATCGGCCGACAAGGTCACGCCGGCGACATCGAGGCTCGCGATGTGCCCGGCGGCCGTCTCAAATTTCAGAAAATGTCCGCCCGCGTTCACAGCCTACCCCGTCGCCTCTTTCACCAGTTCCTCGGCGGCTTCCGCCAAAAGTTCGTCGGACGCCTCGCCATAGACCGCTTCGCGGCCGATTTCCAGCATCACCGGCACCGCCAGCGGCGACACGCGGTCGAGTTCCCGATGGGTGATTCGCCCCTTGATGCGCGTCAGCATATCACTCAATCGGCGGAGATCGAGCAAGCCGGTCGCGGCATCGGCGCGGGCGGCACGCAGCAGCACGTGATCGGGCTGATGCTTGCGCAAGACGTCGTAGATCAGGTCGGTCGAGAACAGAACCTGACGGCGGGTCTTTTCCTCGTCGGTGAAGCGCCGCGCGATCAGCCCTGAAATCAGCGCGCAGGTGCGGAACGTGCGTTTCATCAGCGCGGATTCGGCGAGCCATGCTTCGAGATCATCGCCCAGCATGTCCGGATCGAACAGCGCGTTGAGATCAAGCCGCCCTTGCCGGATCATGGAGGAGGCATCGCCGAGCCCCCAGATCGCCAGCGCATATTCGTTGGCGACAAATCCAAGTGGCCGCGCGCGGGCGCGCTCCAGCCGCCGCGTCAGCAGCATGCCGAGCGTTTGATGCGCCAGGCGTCCCTCGAACGGATAGCAAACGAGATAATGCTTGTTGCCGCGCGGGAAGGTCTCGACCACCAGCTCGCGCGCGCCGGGCACACGCGACAGATGGGCCTGGAGCGACAGCCAATCGCGCACCTGTTCCGGCAGGCCGCTCCACGCCCGCTTGTCGGCGAGAAGATTGCGAACGCGTTCTGCAAGATAAGTCGAGAGCGGAAACTTGCCGCCCATATAGGACGGCACTTTCGGATCGGAATCGTTGGCGCGCGAGACGTAAACCTGATCCTCCGACATCTGTTCGTAGCGCACCACTTCGCCGCCGAACACGAAGGTGTCGCCGACCGAAAGCCCCTCGATGAAATATTCTTCGATCTCGCCGAGCATGCGGCCGCCGCGTGCAATCGCGCCGGTCGAGCCCTTGTTATTTCCCTGGCCCCCGCCGCGCGAACGCACCAGCCGCACTTTCAGCATCGCTTCCTCCACGATGGTGCCGACATTGAGACGATAGCTCTGCCGCACCTTCGGATTGGTGACGCGCCAGCGGCCGTTTTTGTCCTGCTTGATGCGGGCAAAGCGTTCATAGGTCTTCAGCGCATAACCGCCGGTGGCGACGAAATCGACCACGTCATCGAAATCGGTCCGGTTCAGTTCGGCATAGGGCGCTGCCGTCCGAACTTCTTCGTAGAGCTCATTGGCCAGGAAAGGCTCGCCACAGGCGCGGCCCAACACATGCTGCGCCAGCACATCCAGCGCGCCGGTGCGCAGTGGCGGCGTATCCTGCGCGTTCTCGGCGACCGCATCGATCGCGACCCGGCACTCCAGCACTTCGAAGCGATTCGCCGGCACCAGCACCGCGCGCGAAGCTTCATCGATGCGGTGGTTGGCGCGGCCGATCCGTTGCATGAGCCGCGAGGCGCCCTTCGGCGCGCCGACATTGATGACGAGATCGACATCGCCCCAGTCGACGCCGAGATCGAGCGAAGACGTACAGACCACGCCGCGCAACCCGCCTGCGGCCATCGCATCCTCGACCTTGCGGCGCTGGGCGACGTCGAGCGAGCCGTGATGCAGCGCGATCGCAAGCCCGTCATCGTTCATCCGCCACAGGTCCTGAAACAACATCTCGGCCTGGCTGCGGGTATTGACGAACACCAGCGTGGTCCTGTTGCGCTTGATGAGGTCATAAATCTCGCCAAGCGCATGACGCGCGCTATGCCCGGCCCACGGCAAGCGCTCGCGCGTATCCAGCATCTCGACGATGGGCGCGGGGGCGCCGCCCGCAACAACGATGTCGGCGGACTGGCGCTCGCCATTTGGCTGCGGCACCAGAAATCGCGACAGCTGCTCCGGCTCGGCCACCGTGGCCGACAGCCCGATCGCGCGGAGCTGCGGCGCCAGGCGCCATAACCGCGCGAGCCCGAGCGACAACAGATCGCCGCGTTTGGAGGTCACCAGCGCATGCAACTCGTCAAGCACGATGCGCTTGAGCTGCGAAAACAGGAACGGCGCATCGTCGGACGACAGCAACAAAGCGAGCTGTTCGGGTGTGGTGAGCAGGATATCCGGCGGATAACGCCGCTGCCGCTGCCGCCGCGATACCGGCGTGTCGCCGGTGCGGGTTTCGACCTTGATCGGCAGTCCCATTTCGGCGATCGGCGTTTCCAGGTTGCGCGCGATGTCGACCGCCAGCGCCTTCAGCGGCGAGATGTAAAGCGTGTGCAGGCCGCCGCTGCGTTTCACGCCGCGTCCGGTGGAGATGAGGCTTTCTTTGTCACCTCCCTCCTTGTGGGGGAGGTCGGCAGCCCCAGGCTGCCGGGATGGGGGTAGCGTCATCGGCGGTGTATGTGGCCACCCCCCTCCCCGCCCCTCCCCCACAAGGGTGGAGGGAGAAGCAGCACCGCTCAATTCCACCAGCGTCGGCAAAAATCCCGCGAGCGTCTTGCCGGCGCCGGTCGGCGCGATCAGCAGCGCGGAACGACCCTCGCGCGCTTTTTCCAGCAACGCCAGTTGATGCTCCCGCGGCGACCAGCCGCGTGAGGCAAACCAGCGCAGAAAGATTTCAGGTAGCGGCGCAAGGGAAAAAAGATCCGGTTGGGCTGATGTCACGACTTCGACGCAACCACAACAAGACCCGGCACGGGAACGTTGCTTTCGGTGCGAAACGATTGTTCCTCGAACTGCGACAGCGTCAGGCCCGCTGCGGCGAGCGAACTGCGAACATAATGCGGACTGTGGGCGTAACGCAGGCCGGCGCCGAGGATAACGCCGTCACCGGCATGCCGCTCCAGCGTGAACGCCAGAAGACCGCCTGCGACAAGCACCCGATTAACTTCCGTCAGCACGGGCACCAGATCGGGGACGTACACCATGGCGTCCGCCGCGAGGATGAGATCGGCGCTCGAGTTAGCCCTCACCCGTAACCCCTCGAGCATGTCGCCAACCTCGAGCTCCGCGTAGAGCCCGGTGGCTTTCGCCTTCTCGATCATGCCGGGTGAGAGATCGATGCCGGTGAAATGATCGACCTCCCTGGCAAAGGCTGACGCCGCAAGGCCCGTGCCGCAGCCGAGATCGATCGCGCGCTTGAAGAAGGCGGGCTTCTTTATCGCGTGCCGCGCCGCCAGCACCGCCTTGAACAACAGCGACGGCCCGCGATAGCCGAGATCGTCGATCAGCGCGCGATCGAATCGCGGCGCGTATTGATCGAACAGCGTCCGCACATAGGCCGGTGGCATGCTTGAGAGTTGTTCCGCGCCAAGCCGCATCAGCCGCAGGCCCGCGCCATGCGGATCGCTGGCATCGGCGTCGCGCGCTTTCCGAAAAGCTGCGATCGCCGCATCGCGCTCGCCGAGCTGTTCGCGGATTTCGCCGAGGGTAAACCAGGCCGACGTGAAAGCAGGCGCGAGTTCAACGGCCTGATCCAGCAAATCGGCGGCCGCAGCGAGGTCGCCCTTGAGCTGCAGGTCGCGCGCGAATTCATAGCGGCGGTCGGCAATCAGATCGCCGGAGGACAGAAACAGGCGCGCGGGCATTTCAGGGCCGAGTGTGGTTGCGAGGACAAAAGCGGGACTCGAATGAACCATTCACAAACCTATATAAACGACATGCGCCCGCAAGACATCCTGACCCCTCAGCCGGCCGGCCTGTGCTGCAAGCCGGGCGGTTTTCATATCGACCCGGTGCGGCCCGTGGAGCGCGCGGTGATCACCCATGGCCACTCGGATCACGCCCGGCCCGACCATGGCGCGGTGCTGGCGACCCAAGAGACGCTCGACATGATGCGGCTGCGCTATGGCGAGAACTTTTCCCGCTCAACGCAGGCCATCGGCTATGGCGAGAAATTGCGGCTCGGCGACGTCACCGTCAAGTTCCACCCCGCGGGCCATGTGCTGGGCTCGGCGCAGATCGCCGTCAGTTGCGGCGACACGCGCGTGGTGGCCTCCGGCGATTACAAGGATGCGCCCGATCCGACCTGTGTGCCTTTCGAGGTCGTGCGCTGCGACGTGTTCATTACGGAGGCGACGTTCGGCTTGCCGGTATTCCGCCACGGCGATGCGGCGGATCAAGTGAAGAAGTTACTAGATTCCGTGGCGCTGTTTCCGGAGCGGGCGCATCTGGTCGGCGCCTATTCACTCGGCAAGGCCCAGCGCGTGATCGCGCTGTTGCGCGCCGCCGGCTACGACGCGCCGATCTATCTGCATGGCGCGATGGAGAAAATCACCACCTATTACCAAAGCCGCGGCGTCGAGCTCGGCGAACTTCGCCCCGTCAAAGGCATGAAGAAGGCCGATCTCGCCGGCACCATCACGCTCGCGCCGCCTTCGGCCACGTCCGATGTCTGGACACGGCGATTTCCCGATCCCGTCACCGCCTTTGCCTCGGGCTGGATGCGGGTGCGGGCCCGCGCGCGCCAGGGCGGCATCGAACTGCCGCTGGTGATTTCCGACCACGCCGACTGGGACGGCCTGACCGCGACCATCCAGGCGACCGGCGCCGGCGAAATCTGGGTCACCCATGGCCAGGAAGACGCGCTGGTGCATTGGTGCAAGACGCAAGGGCTCGCCGCGCGCCCGCTCGATCTCGTCGGCTATGGCGACGAAGACAGCGGAGCAGACGAGACGGCGGCGGCGAGCGAAGGCGACGAGACATGAATCGCTTTGCCGAGCTGCTCGATCGCCTCGCTTATGAGCCCGGCCGCAACAACAAGCTGCGCCTGCTCACGAACTATTTTCGTACCGTAGAGGATCCCGACCGCGGCTATGCGCTCGCGGCCATCACCGGTGCGCTCTCGTTCAAACACGCCAAACCCGGTCTCATTCGCGACCTGATCACCGAACGCACCGATCCCACGTTGTTTGCGCTGTCGTATGACTATGTCGGCGATCTCTCGGAGACGGTGGCGCTGATGTGGCCGAAGGCGTCAGCTGATCGCCACCAATCTTTTTCTGCTGACCCCCCTCCCCAACCCTCCCCCACAAGGGGGGAGGGAGCTCATACGAGCCAGGAGCTATCACCTCGAACACAAGCGACCACGCATGGCAGAGAATCTTCTTCGACCCCGGCAACAAGCGCTTCCGTTCCCTCCCCCCTTGTGGGGGAGGGTCAGGGAGGGGGGAATCGCGGGCGCGATACTCGTGTTGACCGCCGGCTCCACAACAACCCGCCGCCGCCGACCCTGACCGAAGTGGTCACCACGCTGCGCACGCTCGGCAAGACCGAAATCCCGAAACAGCTTGCGCGCTGGCTCGACGACCTCGATGAAACCGGCCGCTGGGCGTTGCTGAAGCTCGTGACCGGCGCGATGCGGATCGGCATTTCGGCTCGGCTCGCGAAGACCGCGGCGGCGGCGCTCGGCGACAAGGACGCCCACGAGGTCGAACTGATCTGGCCCGGGCTTACGCCGCCCTATCTCGATCTGTTCGCCTGGCTGGAAGGACGCGGCGAAAAGCCGGTCAATCTCGATCCGGCACCATTTCGTCCGGTGATGCTGGCGCACGCGATCGAGGATGCGGATTTTGCGAATCTCGATCCTGCCGACTACATCGCCGAATGGAAGTGGGACGGCATTCGCGTGCAGGCCGTGAGCGGCCGTGATCCGCAAGGCCACATCGCCACCCGGCTTTATTCGCGCAGCGGCGAGGACATCACCAAAAGCTTTCCCGATTTGTTGCCATCGCTGCATCTGCCGGGCGCGATCGACGGCGAATTACTGGTGGTGCGCGAGGGCCGCGTGCAGAGTTTCAACGTGCTGCAACAACGCCTCAACCGCAAAGTGGTCTCACCAAAACTGATCAAGGAATATCCTGTCCACCTGCGCGCCTATGATCTGCTCGCTGACGATGAGAACGATCTGCGCGATCTCACTTTTGCCGAACGCCGCGAGCGGCTGGCAGCCTTCGTTGCGAGACTTGGCGAACCCAGGATCGACCTGTCGCCCACGATTGCGTTCGACAGTTGGGAGGCGCTCGCCACGGCGCGGCGCGATCCCTTGAGCGCCGGTGCCGGCGAAGACGCCGAGGCCGTGGAAGGGGTGATGCTGAAACGCCGCGATGCGCTTTACCTGCCGGGACGTCCCAAAGGCCAATGGTGGAAATGGAAACGCGATCCGCATGTCATCGATGCGGTTTTGATGTATGCGCAGCGCGGCCACGGCAAACGCTCGTCCTATTATTCCGATTATACCTTCGGGGTCTGGACCGGCGCGCGAGACGACGCGCAGCTCGTGCCGGTCGGCAAGGCCTATTTCGGCTTCACCGACGAAGAACTTCTGCAAATCGACCGCTTTGTCCGCCGCAACACCACGGAGAAATTCGGTCCTGTACGGCAGGTCGTGCATGAACCCGATCAGGGGCTTGTGCTGGAAGTCGCGTTTGAGGGCCTGCAACGCTCGACGCGGCATAAATCCGGCGTCGCGATGCGATTTCCGCGAATCAGCCGCCTGCGCTGGGACAAACCACCGCGCGAAGCGGACCGGCTGGAGACGCTGGAACGGCTATTGAAAGGCTCGGTCGTTTCGGAGCCGGCGGAAACCGGCCCGGATTAACAAACCGCAACCGATATCACGGCAAAACAGGTTCTCACCTTTGCCAATCATGCTCTATAATGGTGGGAACAGCGGGAGACGATCGATGGAGAACGAGACAAGACCAATGCCGGCGACCAGCAACGATGCCCTGTATCGCTTTCTGGGCGGCTCGCCATTGGCCGTGGCGTTCCGGCTGATCCTGCTCTCGATTCTGGTCGGCGTGGTGCTGGCCGCGATCGGTTTCGATCCCTGGAATATCCTGCGCAGCATCGAACTGTTGTTTCGGCGCATCTGGGATCTCGGCTTCGATGCAGTCAACTGGCTTTGGCGTTACTTCCTGCTTGGCGCCGTGATCGTGATCCCGCTCTGGCTCCTGATGCGGCTGTTCGGCGGCAGCCCGCGCGGGCGGTAATCAATAGGCCAGTCTGCCTTGAGTTCGAAGGTTACGAGCGCGCGGGTTTTCGCCATCGCGGGTCCCGCGATGGTGGCGAATCTCACGACGCCGCTGATCGGGGTGGTCTCGACCATTGCCATCGGGCGGCTCGGCGATGCCACGCTGCTTGGCGGGGTGGCAATCACCTCGGTGGTGTTCGACTGCCTGTTCTGGCTGTTTTCCTTTCTGCGCACCAGCACGGTCGCGTTCACAGCCCAGGCACTCGGCGCCGGCGAGACGGAGGAAATCCGCGCGCTCTTGGTGCGGGGCCTCGTGATTGCCGCGCTGGTCGGCCTCAGTCTGATTGTTCTTCAGATTCCGCTGGGCCTGATCCTGCTCGACGCCATGGGCGGCAGCGAAGGTGTGACCCGCGCCGCGCGAGCCTATTTCGCGATCCGGATCTGGTCGGCGCCGATTGTGCTGGCGAACTTCGTCGTGCTCGGCTGGCTGATCGGACAGGCGCGCGCAGGCCTTGCGCTCGCGATCCAGATCGTCATCAACGCGATCAATATGGCCGCGACCGTTACGCTCGTGATCGGCATGAACGCAGGGATCCAAGGCGCCGCCGTGGCGGCGGTGGTGGCGGAAGCGGTCGGGCTCGTGCTCGGCGTTATCGTCGCGCGAACCATCACCCATCGGCCGCTCGACGTACCGCGGCCGGTCCTGCTCGATCGCGCCAAACTGTGGCGCATGCTGGCGGTCAACTGCGACATCATGATCCGTACCGCGGCTCTGATCGCCGCGCTGCTGTTCTTCACCGCGCAAGGCGCCCGCGCCGGCGACGTGACCCTCGCCGCCAATGCGGTCCTGAATAATTTCCTCCTGATCAGCGCATTTTTCCTCGACGGCCTCGCCAACGCCGCCCAGCAACTCTGCGGGCAGGCCTATGGCGCGCGCGACCGAAAAGCTTTTTCCGACGCGGTACGCCTGGTGCTGTCGTGGGGATTTGGTTTCGCCGTCGTGGTCGCGCTGGTATTTGCGCTGTTCGGGCCCTGGCTGATCCACACCATGACCGCAAACGACCATGTGCAGCAGACCGCGCGGGACTATCTGTGGTTTGTTGTGGCCTCGCCGCTGCTAGCGGTATTTGCCTTCGGCTATGACGGCATCTTCATCGGCGCGACCTGGGCGCGTGAGATGCGCAACCTGATGATGCTGTCGCTGGTGTGCTTTCTCGCCACATGGTTCGCGCTACGCGGCCTCGGCAATACCGGCCTGTGGATCGCCATGCTCGTGCTTTATGCCTCACGGGGCGGATTGCAGGCGCTGCGCTATCCCGTCAACCTGCGTGCGTCGTTCGGCGACGGATTGAGCTCTCTCTCATCGAGCGAACGCCGCGTTAAATCACCGGCCAGTCCTCGGCCGTGATCGTGGCCGCATCCGCACCGACGATTTCCGAGAGCTGATCACGGCCGGTGCGCAGCAGCGTCGAGGAAAGATCGCGCTTGATCTCATCGACCAGGCCGAGCCCCTTATAGATCAGCGCGGAATAAAGCTGGATCAGGCTCGCGCCGGCGCGAATCTTGGTCAGCGCGCCGCCGCCGGAATCGATACCGCCGACCCCGATGAGCGGAAACGCGCCCTCCGCCCTCACATAGGTCTCCGCCACCATCCGCGTCGACAAGCGATAGAGCGGACGGCCGGACAGCCCTCCGGTCTCCTTGGCGCGATGTTGCTCGCGCAAGGTCGAGGGCCGCCCGAGCGTCGTGTTGGTCACGATCATGCCGTCGGCACGGCGCGAGCGCGCGATGTGAACCACGTCGTCGAGTTCGGCGAGGCTGAGGTCCGGCGCGACTTTCAACAAGATCGGCGAATCGCCGGCGTTCTTTCGCACCCGCTCCCTGGCGTCGATCACCCGCGCCAGGAGATCGTCGAGCGCGCTCGCCTGCTGCAGGCTGCGCAAGCCCGGCGTGTTCGGCGAGGACACGTTCACGGTGAAATAGCTCGCCACCGGCGCAAAGGTTTCGATCAGCTTGACGTAGTCGTCGTTGCGATCGGCGGAGTCCTTGTTGGCCCCGACATTGACGCCGACGATGCCGCAGAAATGGGCGCGCGCCGCCAGCCGCCGCAACACGCTTTCCGCGCCGTCGCCGTTGAACCCGAGACGGTTGATCACAGCCTCGTCGCGCTCCAGCCGAAAAATTCGCGGCCGCGGATTACCGCCCTGCGGTTTCGGCGTCACCGTTCCGATCTCGACAAAACCGAAGCCGAGGCGCAGCAGCGCGTCCGGCACCTCGCCGTTCTTGTCGAAGCCCGCGGCCATGCCGATCGGATTGGGAAAATTCAGGCCAAAGGCCCGCACCGCCAACTTCGGATCGTCGGCGCGCGGCCGCGCCGGCGGCAGCAGTTTGAGGCCCTGTACGGCGAGCCGATGCGCATCCTCGGGATCGAGCCATCGAAGCAAGGGGAGAGAAACGGCGTCGAAGGCGCGGATCACGGCTCAAGCTCCGGAAGTTCGTGAAAGCCGTCGGATCGTGCGCGCATGGAAAGAACGCCGGTGACCGCGCCAAGATCGAGCTCGCCGTAGAGGTGCGGGAATAGTTCGTCGTTGCGCGAGCGCTCCCATCGCAAGGCATCGCCCAGCGCGTCCGCATCGACCGCGATCAGGAACAAACCTGTTTGGCCGGAAAAATGCTTTCGCGCGGTCTCTTCGACCTGGGAAGCGGTCGAGAAATGAATGAAGCCGTCGCTGACATCGACGGGGCTACCCCGGAACACGCCTTGCCGCTCCGCCTCGCGCCAGGCGGAAGCCGGGCAGATTTTATAGATCATGCCCACGCTCGCGGCTCCGCTTCGCCGCGCCATCCTGCGTCCGGACCCGCTATCCGTGCCATCGTACGCGCTGGGGCTGTTATGATTTTTTGGTCCATGCGGAACGGACCGTATCGGCGCGACTGGCGCACTTCAAGGGCCGCCCCGGCTGCAGCTGCCCGGGAAGCTCGTCATAGGCGAACGGAAGCGACGCCGTTCTTCGAACGGCCAGGCCCGGCCATGACCGAAAAATTACGTCGCGTAGTCGGGTTCCTTGCGGTCGAGGATGCGCTTGAGGGCCGCGAAGTGCCGCTCGGCCGGGGAAAGCCCGAGATAGAAGGAATTGCCGCGCATTTCCTGCCTGGTCTTTTCCACCACCGGCTCCGGCAGCTTCTTCAACGGCTGTCCGGTCCACATCGCATAGATCTGCACCTGGGCGGCGCGCTCGATGTAATAGAGCTTGTCATAGGCAGAAGCGATGGTTTCGCCCACCGTCGAGATGCCATGATTGGCCATGAACAGAATGGTCTTGTCGCCGATGACCCTGGCGAGGCGCTCGCCTTCAGCCGGATCGAAGGCAGGGCCGCTATATTCATCGTCATAGGCGATTTTGCCGGACATACCCACTTCAGTTTGCCCGATTTCCTTGATGCGCGGGTCTTCCAGTCGCGTCAGCGCGCTCGCATAGGGCATGTGGGTGTGAAACACCGCTTTCGCTTGCGGCAGCGCTTTGTGGATGGGCGCATGGATGCAATAGCAGGAGCGCTCGACATCGCCCTCGCCGCGCTTGACCTCACCGTCATCGATGCCGACTTCCATGAAACAGGAGGCGTTGACTTCCGACCAGTGCGTACCGAACGGGATTTGATAGTAGCGGCTGCTGTCGCCCGGCACGACGTAGGTCAGGTGATTGAAGATACCTTCGTTAAAGCCATGCATATAGGCGAGCCGGTGCGCGGCGGCGAGATCTACCCGGGCCTGCCACTGCTCGGCACTCACATCCGCAAGTTTTTCCGGCGAAACCCTGAACTGCATGAGCGTTCTCCTGAATTATGTTGGCTGTTGAGGGCAAACCTAGCGCGATTTGACGCGCCCGTCATGACCGGGCTTGACCCGGCCGTCCATCGAAAGAGAACGCCTGCTCTGCGAATTGGGATGGGCTGTTACCGCGCCTTGCGCTGTCGTCCCTGCGAAAGCAGGGACCCACACCGCGAAATCTAGCCATTCGCGATCTGGTCGACGCCCTTAGTAACAACCGCGGCCGGTGGTTATGGGTCCCTGCTTTCGCAGGGACGACGGAGCGATTTAAGCACTCCGCGCCAATGCGCCGTCGATCATTGCGACCGCATTGGCGAGGCCATAGACCGCGACGAACGAGCCGAAGCGCGGACCTTTTTCCTGACCGAGCAGCACCTGATAGAGCATGTTGAACCAGTCGAGCGACACGCCCGGCCGGCCATCCTTGCCCTTCTTGACCGGATCGAGGAACGGCTCGCGGCGGCCGATCTCGTAAACCACGTTCTGGATATCCTCCGCGGTCGATCCCTCGGGCATGTTCGCCAGCGCATCGCGCAAATCCTGCAGCGCAGCGCGCCCGCCGTCCGTCGGCTCGCGGAACTGTTTGGTCGGCGCCACGAAGTCGCGATAATAGTTGATGGCGTAGCCGACCATCGCATCGAGCTTGGGATGGGTTTCCGGCGTCACGCCCGGGCGATAGCGCCCGATGAAGCCCCAGAGCGTCGAGGCATTCTCCGCGTTCGACGACGACACCAGCGTCAGCAAAAGCTGGAACGTGACCGGCATGTCGGCCTTCGGCGGATGCCCGGCGTGAACGTGCCAGACCGGATTGCCGAGTTGCTGGCGGGCGTCCTGACGCGGAAAGCCTTCGAGGAACTGCTGGTAGTCGTCGACATTGCGCGGGATCACGTCGAAATAGAGCCGCTTGGCCGCCTTCGGTTCGCGGTACATGAACAGCGACAGCGATTCCGGCGACGCATAGCGCAGCCATTCGTCGATGGTCAGGCCATTGCCCTTCGACTTTGAAATCTTCTGGCCCTTTTCGTCCAGGAAAAGCTCGTAGTTAAATCCTTCCGGCGGCGTGCCGTCGAGCGCCGCGCAGATTTTGCCCGAGAGCTTGACCGAATCGATCAGGTCCTTGCCGGCCATTTCATAGTCGACGCCGAGCGCATACCAGCGCATCGCCCAGTCCGGCTTCCATTGCAGCTTGCAATGCCCGCCGGTCACCGGAAGCGTGACGCGCTCTTTCGTCTCGGGATCGTCATAGGAGATCGTGCCGGCTTTGACGTCATGGGAGACGATCGGCACCTGCAGCACCACACCGGTGCGCGGGCAGATCGGCAGGAACGGCGAATAGCTGGCCGCGCGCTCTTCGCGCAAAGACGGCAGCATGATCGCCATCACCTTCTCGATCCGCTCCAGCATCTTCAGCAGCGTCGCGTCGAACCGTCCCGAGGTGTAATAATCGGTCGAACTGGCGAATTCGTAGTTGAAGCCGAACGTGTCGAGGAAGGCGCGCAGCCGCGCATTGTTATGCGCGCCGAAACTGGAATGCGTGCCGAACGGGTCCGGCACTTGGGTCAACGGCTTGCCGAGATTTCGTTCGAGCAGGTCCTTGTTCGGGACATTGTCCGGCACCTTGCGCAGGCCGTCCATGTCGTCGGAGAACGCCAGCAAGCGGGTCTTGATCTTGTCCTCGGTCAGCACGCGAAACGCGTGACGCACCATGGTGGTGCGCGCGACCTCGCCGAAGGTGCCGATATGCGGCAGGCCGGACGGACCGTAGCCGGTCTCGAACAGCACCTCGTCTTTCGGCTTCTTTTTCAGCCGCGCCACAATCGCTTTCGCCTGCTCAAACGGCCAGGCGTTGGATTGTTCGGCGAGCGCGCGCAGGTCGCTCGGGCTGGTGGCAAGGTCGATGAAGGACATTTAGGCTCAATTTCCTTTTGTACATTCAAACTAACACAGCCGTCATTGCGAGCGAAAGCAAAGCAATCCAGAAAAGCCGGGCGAAAAGCTGGATTGCTTCGGAGCTAACGCTCCTCGCAATGACGAGGAATGGGACGCAGTCGACCCCTAAAACGGACTGACCGAAAAATAGTGCAGCCACAGATCGGTATAGCGGCCCTTTTCCCAGAGCCGGAACAGCGCCCAGTTCAGCGACTGCCGCAGCAGATCATTGCCCTTGCGCACGGCAATGCCGACACCCTCGCCGAAATAGCGGCTTTCAACGAAAGGCCCGCCCGAGAACGCGCAGCAGTCGCCGGAGTCCGTGCCATTGATCCAGAACGCGAGCGAGATCGCGTCGCCGAAAATGAAATCGACCTCGCCGCGCCGCAACGCCGCGCGCAGCGCCTCGTCGTTTGGATAAGGGTGCAACTCCACATCCGTGAACATCGCCTTCAAATAAGCCTCATGCGAGGTGCCCGCGATCGCGCCGACTTTCCGCCCCTCCAGAAACTCCGGTTTGATTTCCCGCATCACCGAATCCCGCCGCGACACGAAGCGCGCCGGAACGCGGTAGTAGGGATCGCTGAAATCCAGCCGTGCACGCAACTGCGGCGTCACGGCGAGCGAGGCGATGATGGCATCGCCCCGGTTACTGGAAATCGCGTCGAGCAGCGTCTCGAAGCGCCGCATCTGCACCGTGCAGGTCACTTTGATTTCGTCGCAGATCATCCGCGCCAGATCGACATTGAACCCCGCGGGGTTGCCGTCGGGGCCGGTGAAGTTGAAGGGCGGATAGTCGGTCTCGGTCAGAAACCGGATAACCGTAATGCGCGACAGATCCGGCCGGTCCGGCCGCCGCCGCGGGTCCCAGAAGCCCGGCACGGCCTGGGGCGCGGCTTCGACAACCGGCCGGGCCGACCCTTGAGCAGGCGCCGCTTGAACCGGTGCAGGCTGAATTGGTGCGACCGGCGCCGCCTGCGGCGGTGCGGCTTGAATTGGAGCAACCTGGGTTAGCGCAGGTGAGGACGGTTTCGGGCTCTGGGCCTGCGCAAAACCACCCGCCAGCGTCAGCGCAACCGCCAAAGCCAGCCGAACGGCTTTCGGGATCGCCCGTGCCAAGCCGTATGGCCCTGGTCCGTTCCAACTCGTGTGGTTAACCTGCATCGCTCGCCGATTTATCGGAAATCGGACGCCTTATAGACCCATCCGGTGGTCCTGTTCCAGCGTTCGGGCCGCCCGGGCGGATCAGAGATACGGCTTGAGGTCGGAAGCGGCGTCTTCAGGCTTGCGGTTGATGTTGAACGGGGAAACGAATTTGCCGTCGCGGTCCATCAAATAGACCAGCGCGGTATGGTCCATGGTGTAGTCGCCGTCTTTCAACGGAACTTTCTTGGCATAGACCCGATATTCCGAAAGCACCTTCGCGATCTCTTCCGCGTTGCCGGTGAGGCCTTTCAGGCGCGGATCGAAGCTCGACAAATACTCCTTCATCGCAGCCTGGGTGTCCCGTTCGGGATCGACCGAGATGTAATAGGCGTTGACGCGATCGGCGTCCTCGCCCATCGCCTTCAGCACCTCGGATATCTCAAACAGCGTTGTCGGACAGACGTCGGGACAGTGGGTGAAACCGAAGAAGATCAGCGAAGGTCGCCCCTGCATGGATTTATCGGTCACGGTTTGACCGGTCTGGTCGGTCAGTTGGAACGGGCCGCCGATCGCGGCCGGGGCTGTCACGTGGCGCAGCCCGCCCATGACCCACAACATCAGGACGAGGCCGACGACCAAACTGGCCGAAAACGCGCCAATGACGACCAGCGGGCGGGTGGTCCGTTCCATCACCAAAATCCTCAGAAACAAGCGGCGAAGCCGGAAGCGATCATCTCGAAAAAGACCGCGCTTCCGTAATGCGACCACAGGACCGCGGCCGCGAGCACAAGCAGGACGCCGAACACCGCTCCGCCGACCACCACCGCACGCGCCACCCGGCTCGGGGGCGGAACAGTCTGCGGCGTGGAAAGGAGGTCTGCCATTTGTGATCAATCTATCCGCTCAAAAAGCCCGAACGAAGGCCAGATACGGCCGTCCAAGCTCCTAAGGGTCAGATAAAGCCTGCCACCGGCCCCGGCAAGCACCGGAACCAGGGCAGTCATCACGTCATGCTGATCTGGAAGGGGCGGTTAATGCGTCGGCGCTGGCGCCGATGCCCGGGCGTCGAGGAAGCACGAATGGTACAGGCTCGTCAGTTCCTTGCCCCGCAGATAGATCATGCGCGCCGTCAGTCCGCCGCGCTGGTTGATCCACTTTTTCACCGCTGAGGGATACATCGAGTACAGCATGTGGGTGGCCTCGGGATTGGTGATGGCGTGCCCGTCGTCGTCCATATCCCAAGCCGCGTGGAAGCCGAGCGCCGCGTGGGAGGTCACGCAGATCTTGTCGTGCGGGATGGCACCGAGCACGATGGTGCAGGCCGAGGCGCAGAGGCCATCGATGATCACCATCTCGCCGGAGGTTCTCACTTCCTGATACTTGTCCACGTAGGTGCCGATCCGGCCGCCGCGGTCCTCGCCGATACGCACCACCGCATGGCTTGACCCCATGCTCGCCAGCAAGACAACCGCAGCGAGCAGCCCCATCATGAACTTCATTGTCCAGCCCCGGTTCATACCAGCCGGACCAGGAGCCCGACGGCGTTGTGTGATGCGTCACGAGAGCGTGTTGCCAGTTGGGTATTTTGTCCAGATACCCCGCACAGTTCAAATTAAATTCACATCGAGTGTTGCCTGCACGCTGCACCGGCCGAGCCGAAGTCACGTCCCAAAGCCAAGTCCGAAGCCAAGTCCCGAACTGGAACAAGGCCTTCTGATGACGCGGGTCGGCCGGCGGCCCATTTTGTTGGCTATCTGCCTTGCTGTTGACCATCCCGGCCGTTGCGGGCTTCACTGATTCTACAAATTCTGCAAAAATCGGGGGAAGCGCGATGGCAGGCGAAGCTGACGTCATCGTGGTCGGCGCGGGGCTCGCCGGCCTTGTCGCCGCGACCGAGATCGCGGCGGCCGGCAAGCGCGTCGTCGTGGTCGATCAGGAAGGTGAACAAAACCTTGGCGGCCAGGCATTCTGGTCGTTTGGCGGGCTGTTTCTCATCGATTCTCCCGAGCAGCGCCGGCTTGGCATCAAGGACAATTACGACCTGGCGCATCAGGACTGGATGGGCACGGCCGGCTTCGACCGCGAGGACGATCTCTGGCCGCGGCGATGGGCGGAGGCCTATCTGGCTTTCGCCGCCGGTGAGAAACGCAGCTGGCTGCGGGCGATGGGACACCGAATTTTTCCGGTGGTCGGCTGGGCCGAACGCGGCGGCTATGACGCCATGGGCCACGGCAATTCGGTGCCCAGGTTCCATGTGACCTGGGGCACCGGCCCCGGCATCGTCGAGCCGTTCGAGCGGTTTGCCCGGAGTGCGGAAAAATCAGGATTGCTGACGTTCAAATTCCGCCACCGCGTCGATGCCTTCATCACCCACAACGGCGCTGTCGACGGAATTTCCGGCGCGATCCTCGACGCTGATCCGGTCGAACGAGGCCAGAGCAGTTCGCGCAAGGTCGTCGGCGAGTTCACGCTGCGCGCGCAGGCCGTCATCGTCGCCTCCGGCGGCATCGGCGGCAACCACGATCTGGTGCGGCAAAACTGGCCGGCGCGCCTGGGCCCAGCGCCCACCAACATGATCTCCGGCGTGCCCGAACATGTCGATGGCCGCATGATCGGCATTACCGAGAAAGCCGGCGCGCGGCTGATCAACCGCGACCGGATGTGGCATTACGTCGAGGGCATCCGTAACTGGTCGCCGATCTGGCCGCGCCATGGCATCCGCATCCTGCCCGGACCGTCGTCGATGTGGTTCGACGCATCAGGCAAGCGCCTGCCCTCGCCGCTGTTTCCCAGCTCCGATACGCTTGGTCAGTTGGAATACATCATATCGACCGGCCACGATTATTCGTGGTTCGTGCTGACCCAGAGCATCATCAAGAAGGAATTCGCGCTCTCGGGCTCCGAGCAAAATCCCGACCTCACCGGCAAGAGCTGGCTGATGACCGCGCGCCGCGCCACCAACAAGGGCGCGCCCGCGCCGGTCGAAGCCTTCAAGACCCATGGTGCCGACTTTATCGTGCGCGACAACCTCACCGATCTTGTTGATGCCATGAATGCGCTCGCCGGCAACGATCTTCTGAAGCTCGATGCGATCAAGGCCCAGATCGAGGCGCGCGACCGCGAGATCAAAAACGCCTATGCCAAGGACACCCAAATCATCAACATCCACAATGCGCGGCGTTACATCGGCGACCGCCTGATCCGCACAGCGAAGCCGCACCGGATTCTCGATCCCGCGCACGGCCCGCTGATCGCGGTGAAGCTCAACATTCTGACTCGCAAGACGCTGGGCGGTTTCGAGACAGATCTCGATTCGCGTGTGTTCGGCCAGAATGGCGATATCATGCCGGGGCTTTATGCGGCCGGTGAAGCCGCCGGTTTCGGCGGCGGCGGCATGCACGGCTACCGCGCGCTGGAGGGGACTTTTCTGGGCGGCTGCCTGTTCTCGGGCCGCAACGCGGGCCGCGCGGCGGCCAAAGCTGTTCTGTGAAAACGAAGACTGTTCTGTGACCTCTTCGCAGGCCTCCGCTGTAATAAGGCAGTAGCGATCAGCGCGCAGCCGGGCTAAGTCGCAGCGTCATCCACGGGAGTTCAACATGACCATTCAACGTATCGAAGCCGGACCGCGCATGAGCCAGGTCGTCGTGCACGGCGACACCGTCTATCTCGCGGGCATCGTGGCCAACACGACCGCCGGCGAAAGCGTGACCAAGCAGACGCAGGAAATCCTTTCGATCATCGACGGCCACCTGAAGAAAGCCGGGACCGACAAATCGAAGCTCCTGACCACCACGATCTATATCACCGACATGAAGACGTTTCCCGAGATGAACGCGGCGTGGGATGCCTGGGTCTCGCCGGGCAACACGCCGGCGCGCGCGACCGTCGAGGTCAAGCTCGCTGCGCCGAAATACGGTGTCGAGATCATGGTCATCGCGGCGAAGTAGTTGCGAACACTTTGCGATACGAAAAGGGCGGGATGTGAGGTCATCCCGCCCTTTTGATTCATCAGGTCGAACGATCAGCCGCCAAACGGCCGGCGCCGATGATCCGGCCATCGGGCGCCTCAAGCACGACCGCGACGTCCTGTCCTTCCGGAAAGCGCTCGTTGAGGCGCAACGCTGCGCCCGACCATTGACCGACGATGCGGATCGAACGGACCACATTGGCTTCGGTCAGCGTACGGCCGCCATTTTCACCGCGGGGAATAGCGGTGGTGTGCTCGTGATCGAAGCCGATCAGCAAGATTCTCCCCTTGCCTGAACCGGCGCCAACCTCGATCGACACCTGCTCGCCGTTTTTCGTCACATTGACCGCAGCAGCGGTCGATCCAGCGCGCTTGGCGTTCTCGATCGCAGGTCCCACCGCGCCGCGGTCGGAACCGACCATGCTGGCTGCGCCGTCCACGACGATCTCCGGCGTATAGGACCCGTCGCCAAAGCGGCGGCCGTACACGCCCTGCCGGTCGGTCGCGGCTTCGATCGAGAATGGGTCCCTCCAGCCGAGGCGATCCCAATAGGTGACATGGAAGGCGAGCGCCAGCACGTCGCGGCGGCCCCGCGACAGCTCGTTCAAATAGGCATTGGCCGGCGGACAGGACGAGCAACCCTGCGAGGTGAAGAGTTCGACGACAACGGGCCGCTCAGCGGCATTCGCCGCCACCGGCGACAGGCCGGCGAGTAATCCGAGCGATAAAACGAGGCGCGACAACATGGTGATCCTCCTTTGACGACTGCTCCCATTTCGCTAGGACGACGCACATTGTTACGCGCGGCGGCTTTCACGGTTACGAAATAAGCCGGCGGACGCCCAAGCTCTGGAACAAGGCCCGCCGTCCGGCTAAGGTCCGCAACTAACAAGAGCCTGAGAATAACGGGGGGAACGCGATGGGCCGGGGGCGAATACTCATTTACGTGCTGATCTTTACGGCCTGCACCATCAATTACATCGACCGGGTGGTGCTGTCGGTATCGGCGCCGCAGATCGTCAGGGATTTCGGTATCTCGACCATCGAACTCGGCTATCTGTTCTCGGCCTTCCTGTGGAGCTACCTGGTCTTCGTGCTTCCCTGGGGCATCTATGTCGACCGCGCCGGCACGCGCGTCTCGACCGCCAGCGGCATGGCGATCTGGTCGATCGCAACATTACTCACCGGCATGAGCACGAGTTTCAGCGTCGCCTTCTTCAACCGCCTGTTGATGGGTTTTGGCGAAGCTTCGACCTACCCGGCCGGCGCCCGCACCATCCGCGAATGGATGCCGGCCGGCGAGCGCGGTCTTGCCACCACCGTGTTCAACTGCGGCGGCTATGCCGGCCCCGCGCTCGGCTCGATCCTGATGGGCTTCATCGTCTCGACCTATGGCTGGCGGATGGGCTTCTTCGTGGCGGGAACGCTCGGCTTTGTCTGGCTGATCGCGTGGCTGGTCTACTTCCGGCAGCCGGAAACCGCGACCTTCATCGGCGAGGACGAACGGCGCAAGATTCTTAGCGAGCGCGGCGGCGACACCATCCCCGGCACGGCGGCACCGGTTTCCGCGCTGCTGAAATGCCGCTCGATCTGGGGCACCTTCGTCGCGCAGGGCTGTGCGGTCTACACGGTGTATCTGTTCCTGACCTGGCTGCCGACCTATTTGCAGGCGACGCGCGGGCTGACCATCCTCAAGAGCGGCTTCTACACCGCGGTGCCCTACGCGGTCGCGGTGCCCGGCACCATCCTGATCGGCTGGCTGAGCGACCGCCTGCTGCGCGGCGCGCCGGTCGAAAGCGGACGGCGGCGCACGCTGGTCGCCACCATGATGCTGTGCTCATCGGGTATTTTGCTGACGCCGTGGATCACCGACACCGCGCTGATACTGACGGTGTTCTCGATCTCGCTGACCTGTATCGGCAGCGCGGTCGGGCTCAATATCGCATTGCTCAATGATCTCCTGCGCAACCCCGCCAATATCGGCCGCGCCAACGGCATTCTGGTCACTGGCGGCAATCTGGTCGGCGTCGCTGCCCCAATCGTCACCGGCTACGTCGTCTCCGGCACGGGCAATTACGACTACGCGTTCCTGGTGGCGGGTATTTTGCTTCTCATCGGCGCCAGCGTCTGTCTCATTTTCACGCGCGACCCGATCGCACCGGAGACGGAGACAAACAGCACCGAACTCGCTTACAAGGCCGCGCCATGAATGACCTGAATACCCTCGCCGACAAAGACGCGATCCGCGAGCTGCTCGCGCGCTATTGCTTCCTGCTTGACGGCTTTCGCCTCGGCGAGTTCGCCGCCTTGTTCACGGCGGACGGCGAATGGATCTCGCGCAACAGCCAGGCGACGGGACCGGAAGGCATCGAGCGCCTGCTGCGTGGTCTCGTGCCCGAACCCGCACCCGGCAGACGCCGCAAACACTTCACGGCCAACATCGTCATCGAGCTCGCCGGCGACAGCGCCAAAGTGGTCTCGAACTTTCTGGTGGTGCGCGACAGCGAAACCGGCCCCGCCATCGCGGTGGCCGGCACCTATGACGACACGGTGGTGAGAACTAAAGAAGGCTGGAAATTCAAATCGCGCCGGCTGTCGCACGACATCGCCGGCGAGAGCGGATTGAATGTGAAGCCGGGTTGAAACTGCGCTGAGGACAGTTTGGAGCGGGCGAAGGGAATCGAACCCTCGTATGCAGCTTGGGAAGCTGCCGTTCTACCATTGAACTACGCCCGCGAACCCTTTCGGGTGACTGGTTCCGGAACGCGCTTTATATGCCGCCCCGCACCCATGCGGCAAGCTTGATCAATACGGCGGGGCTTTGCGTTGCCGTTGCAGCTTTGCCGCCTCGATCCACCACGTCAGATCATCGGCAAAGCGCGGAAATGCCCCTTCGAGAGCCTTGCCAGCTTCGCCGGTGGGCGCAGCATCGACGTCAAGCGTATGACCGATGGGACCGACGGCGATCGTGCTTGAAATCACCACCATCCCCATTTCGGAAAGCGTACCGTGCCAGGCCGTCGAGGCACGCGCGCCGGACAAGCGTCCCGCCGAATAGCTTGCGATCGCGGCCGGGCGCCAGAACCATTCCTCGAGAAAATGATCCGTCAGGTTTTTCAGTCCGGGCTGCACGCCCCAATTATATTCGCCGGTGACGAATACGAAGCCGTCGGCGTCGCGAATCTTGCCGGCCAGGCGCTCAAGCGGCTCGGGAGCTTTGCCGTGCGGATACTCCTTGTACATTCTGTCGAGCATCGGAAGGTTGATCGCCTTGGCGTCGATCAGTTCGACATCGTCGCCGCGGCGGCGAAACCGCTCCACCACGAATTTGGCAAGCCGGATGCCCATCCGGTCGGAGCGATAGGAGCCATAAAAAATGAGGATTCGATTGCTCATGACGGTCCCTCAGCGGCTCCCCTCGCGGCCGAAGCCGATTATATCAAGGCATGCGCTCGGCGTCGCGACCCCGATTGAGGACGAAATGTCCGGTATGGTTTCGTTAAGCAAGCGAGAGAAGGAGGGTGAGATGGACGATCGAACCGTGCGCCTTGCGCTGGAGCGCCATTGGGACGCTTCGGACGCCAACGATTTCAATGTCGAACATGAAATCTACCGCGAAGATGCGGTGCTCGACTATCCGCAATCGGGCGAGCGGATCCGCGGCCGGCACAACATTCAGGAGAGCCGGACCGTCCAGCCCAACAAAAAACGTTTTACGGTCCAGCGCATGATCGGCAGCGGCGATCTCTGGGTCACCGAATTCATCCTTACCTATGATGGCGTACCGTCTTACACGGTGAGCATCATGGAATTCCACGAAGGACAGGTGGTTCACGAAACGCAATATTTCGCCGATCGGTTTGACCCTTCACCCTCGCGTGCGCATCTCGTTGAGCGAGCGGGCGCTTCTTCGTAATTGGCAAGATCGTCAGGCAGCCCGGCGCAAACAGCAAGGCCGCCGAGCGATATGCTCGACGGCCTTGCCGGGTTGTCCCGGACGGGGGAGTCCGGTGCGAGACGTCTAGCAAAGCATCGGTCACGCAAGAATTGAAAAGAAGGTGATAGCCGTGTGTACCGCAGTCACGCGCAAGCGAAACTTGTGGATTCTTTGCTTCGCCGCGTCCCCTTGATCGTGAGGAAGCCGTCTTCCGCGGCAGAGCGATGAATGCGCGCTTCGAGCCGGCGGCCACGTCACGCTATCCCCGGCGTTTTTAACCGAAACTGCATTTTTCATGTGCAGCCGTTTGTGACGGTGGTATGATGTTGTTGGGGACTTGAGCATGCTGGGGCGGGCCTACACCATTTTCGACACGGCAATCGGCCGTTGCGCCATCGCATGGGGCGAAGCGGGCATTGTCGGGGTGCAGCTTCCCGAGGCCCGCGAGATCGACACCCGCCGGCGGCTTTTCCACCTTTATCCTGAAGCCCGCGAAACGCGGCCGACGCCTAATGCGGAAGCCGCGATCGAAGGCGTTGTCGCGCTGTTGCGCGGAGGCATGGCCGACTTCGCCGACGTCATGCTCGATATGGGCGGCATTCCCGTTTTCGATCAGCGCGTCTATCAGCTCATCCGGCGGATTCCCCACGGCGAGACCCGTACCTACAACGAGGTCGCCGCCAAGCTCGGAACTCCGAGCGCGGTGCGCTCGGTCGCCCACGCCCTCCTCCACAACCCCTTTGTCGTCATCGTTCCCTGTCATCGCGCGCTGGAGACGGGCGGCTCTGCCGACCAGATGTCGCCCCATGGCGGGTTGATTTCCAAACGAAGGCTGCTGTCGATCGAGGGAGCGGTGAGTTCCAGCAGCAAGACGCTGATGGACGTGCTGCTTCCGATTGCCCCGCCACGCCTGCCCGGCTAATTTTACTAGTGGAGCGGATTTGACATTCGCTACCGTATTGACCGCGAGCTCGTAAAGCGAATGTCAAATCCAAGGCTCCACTAGAAACCTGTATTCGCTAGTGGTCCTTTGATTCTAACATTTGCAAAAGTGCGTGCCGGACGGGGATGCAAATGTTAGAATCGGACCACTAAATGATCAGGACGCCCCTGCTGAAGCACCGCTCGATCTCGGTGTCGGATTTCCGTTGCACCGCGAGCCCCGGCGAGAAGCCGTTCACGGAGCAGTTCGGCTGCCACTCCGTTTCCTATGTGCGAAAGGGCAGCTTCGGCTGCCAAAGCCGCGGCCGGACGTTCGAGTTGGTGACAGGGTCCGTGCTGGTCGGCTTTCCCGGCGACGAATATGTCTGCAGCCACGACCACCACGTCTGTGGCGACGAGTGCCTGTCGTTCTTCCTGGAGCCGGAACTGGTCGAAACGATCGGCGACCGGCGTGAGGCGTGGCGGGTCGGCGCCGCACCGCCATTGCCCGAATTGATGGTGCTCGGCGAATTGGCCCAGGCCGCAGCCGTCGGCCGCAGCGATATCGGCCTCGACGAAATCGGGCATCTCTTTGCCAGCCGCTTTGTCGAGACGGCCTCGGGACGAACGCACAAGCCGGTCGCGGTCAAGGCACGCCATCGCCGCCGGGCGGTGGAAGCCGCGCACTGGATCGAGGCAAATTCGCATCGCCAGATCAACCTCGATGCCACGGCAAACCAGGCCGGCATCAGCCCGTTCCACTTTCTGCGGCTGTTTGCGAATGTGCTCGGCGTCACGCCACACCAATATCTGGTGCGCTCGCGATTGCGCCATGCGGCGCGGCTGTTGGCCGACGAGGACATCGCCATTACCGAGGTCGCCTACGATGTCGGATTCGCTGACCTCTCCAATTTTGTGCGCACCTTTCACCGCGCCGCCGGCCTCTCCCCAAGCGCCTTCCGCGACGCTGCGCGGGGAATGCGCAAGATTTTCCAAGCGAGCGACGCGCTGCACTGACTAGGGTCGTCTTCATCACTTGCGGGCTTGCGCCCGCAAACCATGAATGGAGACGATCATGTACGATCATATCGGGATCAGGGTAGCCAACCTCGACGCCAGCATTCGCTTCTATGTCGCCGCACTGGCCCCGCTCGGCTACGTCTTGTGCACGAAAGACGCGAGCGGCGCGGGGTTTGGGCCCAAGGGCGAGCCGGCGCTGTGGCTGCATCTGCACCAAGGCGATGCCGGCACCGGCGCCCATATCGCCTTCCGCGCCCCCGATCATGCCGCAATCGGAAAATTCCACAGCGAGGGCGTCAAAGTCGGTGGCCGCGACAATGGCGCGCCGGGCCCGCGCAAGGATTATAGCCCGACTTATTTCGCCGCGTTCCTGATCGATCCCGACGGCAATAATGTCGAGGCGGTTTGCACATAAGGAAGCGATCCATGGCCTCGATCTACAAGGACATTCCGATCGACGCGCATCCCGATACGGTCTGGGATGCGGTGCGCGATTTCGGCGCCGTGCACCAGCGGCTGAATCCGGGCTTTGTCACCGACTGCCGCCTCGACGGCAACGCCCGCATCGTGACCTTCCACAACGGCAATGTGGTGCGAGAGGAGTTCGTGGATTGCGACGACGCGCGGCGCCGCCTGGCCTACGCCATCACCGGCCGCGAACGCGTCAGTCACTATAACGGGTCCGTGCAAGTGCTAGGCGATGACGATGGCCGAAGCCGGATCATCTGGATCGTCGACGTGCTGCCGAACGAGATCGCGCCCTACATCTCCGAGCAGATGGACATCGCGGCCGTCGCGATGCAGAAGACGCTCGCAACGGCGAGCCCGGACCGCGCTTCCGTGTGATTTTCCTCACGGGAAGCGCTGCCGCCGGCACCGTTCAAGTCTTCACGATCGGTCGGTTTGCACCGCAGCGCCGCGCGTTCCGTGCTAAATATCCTGCCGCGGCTCATGTGACGCCACAGGCGAGGACAGTATGCGCAACGCTCTTTCGCATTTCAGGAATCGTTTGCTTGCGGCCTTTGCCGTGAGCCTCGCTTTGACGCTGGCCGGCTGCAACGATCAGGAAACCGCCGCGGTCGGGCAAACCTTCGGCTCCAAGCCGACGCTGGTCGAGCCCGAAAAATCGCTGATACCGACCGTCAACGTCGCCAAGGCCATTGGCTGGCCCGCCGGCGGCAAGCCGGTTGCAGCCGATGGAATGGTGGTCAATGCGTTTGCCAACGGACTAGATCATCCTCGAACGGTTTATGTCCTGCCGAATGGCGATGTGCTGGTGACTGAGACCAACGCGCCGGAACGCCCCGACGAGAATAGAGGCATCAAGGGCTGGATCACGAAATTGGTCATGGGCCGCGCCGGCGCGGGTACGACGAGCGCCAACCGCATCACGCTGTTGCGGGACGCTGACGGTGACGGCATTGCGGAAACGAAATCCACTTTCCTCGAGGGATTGAATTCGCCGTTCGGGATGGCGCTCGTCGGCAACGATTTCTATGTCGCGAATTCCGATGCGATCGTGAAATTTCCCTACCGCACCGGCGACACCAAAATCACCGCGGCGGGAACCAAGCTCGCGGACCTGCCGGGAGGTACCCTCAACCATCACTGGACCAAGGACCTCGTCGCGTCCCGCGACGGAACCAAGCTTTATGCGACCGTCGGCTCCAACAGCAACATCGGCGACAACGGGATGGAGGTCGAAACCAACCGCGCCACCGTGCTCGAAGTCGATCGCGCCAGCGGAAAATGGCGCGTCTTTGCGTCAGGCCTGCGCAATCCGAATGGACCGGCATGGCAGCCACAAAGCGGCGCGCTCTGGGTCATCGTCAACGAACGCGACGAACTCGGCAACGATCTCGTGCCCGATTACATGACGTCGGTGAAGGACGGTGCGTTCTATGGCTGGCCGTACAGCTATTACGGCCAGCATGTCGATGCCCGCGTCCAGCCGCAGCGTGCTGATCTCGTTGCAAAGGCGATTGCGCCCGATTACGCGCTCGGCGCCCATACCGCTTCGCTCGGACTTGCCTTCAATACGGCTAAGCTGTTTCCGCCTGATATGGCGAACGGCGCTTTCGTCGGTCAGCACGGCTCCTGGAATCGCAATCCGCGTGCCGGCTACAAGGTGATCTTCGTCCCCTTCACCAATGGCATGCCCTCCGGCCAGCCGCGCGATATCCTGACCGGCTTTGTCAACGGCGACGGCGAGGCGCAGGGCCGCCCCGTCGGCGTCGCCATCGACACCCATGGCGCGCTGCTGGTCGCGGACGATGTCGGCAACGCGGTCTGGCGCGTCACGCCGGCCAAGCGGTGACGAAGCTCAGACCTTGAAATGCTTGGATAGCTTCAAGCCCTGCGCCTGATAGTTCGAGCCGATGCGCTGACCGTACATCGCATTTGGCCGTCCCAGCATTTTTTCGTAGACAAGGCGGCCGACGATCTGGCCGTGCTCGAGAATGAACGGCACTTCGCGCGAGCGCACTTCCAGTACCGCACGCGAACCTTTGCCGCCGGCGCCGGCATAGCCGAAGCCGGGATCGAAGAAGCCCGCATAGTGCACGCGAAATTCGCCGACCAGCGGATCGAAGGGCACCATCTCGGCGGCATAGTCCGGCGGCACCTGAACGGCTTCCTTGGAGGCCAGGATGTAGAACTCACCGGGATCGAGAATGAGGCTGCCATCCGGACGCGCCGCGATGGCTTCCCAGAACTCGTTGACGGCATAACCGCTGCGGCGATCAATATCGACCACCCCGGTGTGGCGCTTGGCGCGGTAGCCGACGAAGCCGCTGGCCTTCTCGCCCGAGAGATCGACGCTGAGTGCAACACCGTTGGCGAGATCGGCGTCATCGACGTCGACCAGCTTTTCCAGCGTATGCAATGCGCCGAGTTCTCCGGCGTTGAGGGTCGCCTCGCCGGTGCGGAACCGCACCTGTGAGAGCCGCGATCCCTCGCGCAACAGTACCGGAAAGGTTTTCGGGCTGATCTCGGCATAAAGCGGGCCGTGATAACCAGCGCCGATCATGTCGAAGCGGCGTGTGCCGTCGGCGATGACGCGGGTGAAAACGTCGAGCCGCCCGGTCGAACTCTTCGGGTTGGCGGCGGCAACGATCTCCGGCGGCAACGCCAGCGATTCCAGCAGCGGCACGATATAGACGCAGTTGGTTTCCAGCACCGCGCCATCGGCAAGCGAAATCTCGTGCAGTTTCAGCTCGTCGATGCGCTCGGCCACGGTGGCGCCGGGGCCCGGCAGAAAGCTCGCCCGCACCCGGTAGGCGATGTCGCCAAGACGCAAATCGAGGCTCGCCGGCTGGATCTGGCTTTCGACAAACGGATAGGCCGGCAGGATCAGGCCCGCATCCGCCATCGCCGCGATCATGCGGTCGGGCAGGATGCCGTTGGCGCCGGGCGGAAGCGTAAAACTCACGGGATACGATCCTTAATGCCGAAAATTAAGGGCTTTTACCGGTTATCCGATGGCCGCCTTGACGGAAAGGGTGCGAGGGAATATCAGCATGACTTATCCCGTGGTGATTTGAGCCGGCCGGCTTGCAGCCACGTTAAATAAGTCGCTAAACAGGCCGGGGACAGTGTGATCCCGGCCTTTTGGATTTTTCCAGGCCGGTTTTTTTATGACCGTTTTCGAGGGACGGTCAGGAGGTCACATGTCCGAGTCTGCATCCAAGTCTGCGTCTGCTACGCCAGCTTCCACCGCGCATTACCGCCCCGAGACCCGCCTGGTTCACGCCGGAACCATCCGCTCGGAATTCGGCGAAACGTCCGAGGCGCTGTTCCTTACCCAGGGTTACGTCTACGACTCCGCCGAGTTGTGCGAGGCGCGCTTCAAGGGCGAAGACCCCGGCTACATCTATTCGCGCTATTCCAATCCAACGATTGCGATGTTCGAGCGGCGCATGATCGAGCTCGAGGGCGCCGAAGCCGGGCGCTCCACCGCAACCGGCATGGCGGCAGTGACCACCGCCATTCTCGCACCGCTGAAGGCCGGCGATCACGTCGTGGCAGCGAAGGCGATGTTCGGCTCCTGCCGCTATGTGGTGGAAGATCTGCTGCCGCGCTACGGCATTGCCTCCACGCTGGTCGATGGCCTCGATCTCGACCAGTGGAAGCGCGCGATGCGGCCGAACACCAGGACCTGCTTCCTCGAAAGTCCGACCAACCCGACCCTCGACGTGCTCGATATCTCCGCGATCGCCGAAATCGCGCACGCCGGCGGCGCGCGTCTGATCGTCGACAACGTGTTCGCCACCCCGATCTGGCAAAGCCCGCTGTTGCTCGGCGCCGATGTCGTGGTCTACTCCGCGACCAAACATATCGATGGTCAGGGCCGTTGTCTGGGCGGCATGATCCTCTCAACTGAGGCTTTTGTCGCCGAGCATCTGCACAACTTCATGCGCCAGACCGGCCCGTCGCTGTCGCCGTTCAATGCCTGGGTGCTGCTCAAGGGACTGGAGACGCTGGCGGTCCGGGTTCGCGCCCAGACCGACACGGCGGCAAAGGTCGCGGACGCGCTGGCGCGGCATCCGAAAATCGCGCGGCTGATCTATCCCGGCCGCGACGACCACCCGCAAGCTGCGCTCGTCAAGAAGCAGATGCGCGCCGGATCGACGCTGGTCGGCTTCGAGGTCAAGGGCGGCAAGGCAGGCGCATTCCGCACACTCAACGGATTGAAGCTCGCGCGCATCTCCAACAATCTCGGCGACGCCAAGAGCCTCGTCACGCACCCGGCGACCACCACGCATCAACGGCTTTCGCCGGAGGCGCGCGCCGAACTCGGGATCAGCGACGGCTTCATCCGCTTCTCGGCCGGCCTCGAACATGCCGACGACCTGATCGAGGACTTGCAGGTGGCGCTGGAGAAGGCGTGAACCAGCCACATTCCCCGCTGTCGTCCCCGCGAAAGCGGGGACCCATAACCACAGGTGGACGTTGTTAGAGTCGCTGTGGCCACAGCCCGCTTAGTTGCAAATATCGATGGTTATGGATCCCGGATCGCGCTCGCGATGCTCGCTTGTCCGGGACGATGGCGAGATTCAAAATTCACATCGGCCGGTTAGCCTGCGCGCTCGGGACGTTGATGCCGAGCTTGATCTGGCCGACCGAGCGGATGATGTCGTCGCCGAGCAATTGGGCGAAGCAGGCATAGCCCCAGTCGTTCATGTGCAGGCCGTCGGCGATCACGAAACTGTCGATCGGCAGCGCCTGATTCTCGTGCCACTGGCGCATCACCTCGAAGCGCGGGAACACGCCGATATGGCGAAGCTGGCCAACCCGGCTGAGCAGCCTGACCATCTTGCTGGCACCCTCTTGATGCTCGGTCACTTGCGGAGAATATTGCGGATCGACCAGCACGATATCGGCGCCCATGGCCTGAATGCGGCCGACGCCGTCCTGCACCATCTGCGCCGTAGCATCGGGATCGAGGTTACGCAATATGGCGTTGGTTCCGACCTGCCAGATCACGAGATCGGGCTTCGCGTCGATCACTTCGGTCTGCAGCCGCTTCATCATTTCCGGCGCATCTTCGCCGCCCTTGCCGCGGTTGAGAACCGTGATGTCAGCAGTCGGATATTTCCGCTTCAATTGCGCCGCGAGGCGATTGGGATAGGTGAACTCCGGTGAGGAGGCGCCGTAGCCTTGGGTCGAGGACGAACCGAAAGCCACGATCACCACCGGCTCGCCGGCGGCGAGCTTGTGCGCGACACGCGGCAACGAACCCACCGACCTCGGAGCCCCCTTGGGCGACAGGCACGGCACACGGCTGAATATGTCGCTGGCGGATCTCGCGACCTGTTTGACTTTCTCGATTGCCTTGTCGGTCAGGCTTTTCGGTTGTGCCTGGTCGACGGGTTGGGTTTGATTGGCCGGCTGGGCTTGAGCGTCTGGGGTCCGGTTTACCGGCGGCGCTTGATTTGCTGGCGGCGCCTGGTTGGCGCTGTCGGCCGCAGCTGCGCCCTGCTCGGATTTTTCGACCACAGGCGTGACTGGCTTTATGCCATCGGATTTGGCGTTATCGGATAGCGTCGCCTGTTGGGTCGCATCGGCGCGAACAGGCACCGTGACGGTCGATACCAGCAGCATCAGCGCTGCGGCTAAAGCCAGCGGCGTCGATTGGCAAAAAGGGCGGCGATCACTCCAAACCATCGTCAAGGACAGACTTCCTCAATTCTCTTGAGCCGGCTTCGGATGAGCTGCGGCCATAATGAATTCCGACAGCGCGCGCCCAAGGCAATTGTGAACCCGCTTTGCAAGGTCCGCGCCATGAACCGCCGTGAACAGGTCAAACTCTCCGGACTCAGACCAGGTTTTCATCAGCGCGAAACGATCGAACAATGGAACCTCATGGTCCTGCGCTACCACACGCATATTATCTAGGTAGGGTGAAGCGGAAATCATCGACTCCGTGCGCGGACTATATTGCGGGTTGAGCAAAATCACGTCGGTTCCGGCATCCCGCAAGGCCACAACGCCTTCGTCGACGGCGGCGCGGAAATCGTCAGGATCGACCGAGCGCATAGCATCGACGGTCCCGGTCTGCCATATCACCAAAGTAGGCTTCTTGCTTTCCACCAGCTTCGCCAGGCCGCTCGCGACCTCCTCCGCGGTCTTTTTTGCCTGTATTTCTACGGATACGTTAACCTCATTCGACGGCAACTTCGCCTTCAAGGCGGCCTGCATCTGGCCGGGATAGGCGGCGGCCTCCGAAGCATTCGCAGCCAAGCTAATGGTCGATGACCGGCTGCCCACGACCAGAATATTCAGCGGACCTTTAGCCTTGATGGCTTCCGCGACCTTTGGCAGCGCGTTGTCGCCGGAGAGAAGGTAGTCGGGAACCTCGCACGCGGCGGGCGCAGATGCAGGCGGATCTTCGGCGCGCACGGAAGCAGCGGCCAGAAAACCGGCCAGCAGGCTCACACTCAGGATTGCCCCTGAGACGAACTTCATGCCCCCCCTCCCGCCAAATCGGCGTTGCCGCCGGTGGCCTTGGCTTTGGATCCACTCTTGTCGGCAGAGTGCTTGTACCACGAAAACAGCCACGCCGCGGCCGACATGATCAGGATTCCGGAAATACTGATAATAAAGTGCAACCCCGTCCCGCCCGAGAGCTCCGCCAGCACGAAATGGCCGGCGAAGGCCAAAAACACACCGAGGCAGAATATCTCAAGCGAGTGCTGGCCGCACAGGATTAACGGTCGCAGCCACGGTGATTTCAGGCCTGGCCAATCCTTGGGCAGGAAGCGCACCGTGATGGCCGCAAGCGCCAGGAAGTGCGCGAAGCGCAGCACGTCAAGGTCGGTCTTGCTGATGGGATACATCCATTGCTCGAGTCGCCGCGGCATGAAATGGCTGAGCTGCGGCACATACCAGGTGAGCGTGACCAGGAAGGAGAACAGGAGGTAGGCAAAGCAGATCCACAGCGTGATGGGCGAAGCCAGGATACGCGACATCCGCTGCGCGCCACCTTGCGCGCACCATGCGCCGAACACGAACAGCAATTGCCAGGCGAACGGGTTGAAGGCCCAGAAGCCGTTCGGATAGGCCGACAGATAGAGATCGAATTCCCAGGTCGCAGCATACAGCAGGACGGACAGCCCCAATGTCAGGTCGGCGCTGCGCCGCATCAGCCACAGGATCAAGGGCAGGAACAGCATCAGCACGATGTAGAGCGGCAGCACATCCATGTTGACGGGCCGGAATCTCAACAGCAGCGCCTGGACGATGGTGACATCAGGCTCTTTGAGAAAATCCAGGATCCCCATCTCTTCAGTGTAGAGCGGGTTCTCGAAAGAAGTGGCGACGTAGGAGATTTCGGCGAGGAAGATCGTGAAAAGAAAGACGTGCGCGACATAGATCTGCCAGACCCGCCGCAGAATGCGCGCGGTCGCCACGATAAATCCGGCATCGCGCATCGCCCGGCCGTAGACAAAAGAGGCGGTGTAGCCGGAAATGAAGATGAAGATTTCCGTGGCGTCGGAAAATCCGTAATTGCGGATGGTGAGCCAGGTCAGAAGATTCTGCGGCAGGTGGTCGATGAAGATCAGCCACAGCGCAAGCCCGCGAAACAGATCGAGCCGCAATTCGCGCTCGGCGGCCACGGGGCGCGCAATCGCCGGCGCGCCTGCTTGCGCAAGCAAGCCATCGCGCGCCACGACTCCCGCTTCGGCCGCGAGTGGCGGTCCGGAAATTTGATCGGCAACCGAGGTCATTTCACCTACATCCCGGGCAAACGTATGCGTTCGGCCAGCATTGCAGCAAGATAGCACAGGCCGGCCAAACAGGGTACGGCGCGGTTAGCCCCTAACTGTGGTGAAACGGCGATGGAAAAGGCTGCGCGGCGGTCCTGTTACAATTGGTTCTGCGGAAACGATCGGATAGAATACGACGCAACCAGCCAATACGATCGAGCCCGCATGTACCGCGCCGTGACCCACGATATCGAAGTGACCGTGGAGCCGAACTTCCTCCCGGAGCGTTCTTCCGTGGAAAATCGGCAATATTTCTGGTCCTACACCATTGTCATCACCAATTCCGGCCCCGAGACCGTACAGCTGCGCACGCGGCACTGGATCATTACCGATGCGACCGGCCGCCAGCAGGAAGTCCGCGGCGAAGGGGTGATCGGCGAGCAGCCGGTGCTCGCCCCGGGCGAGCGCTTCGAATACACCTCTGGCGTTCCGCTGCCGACCGCGTCGGGCTTCATGACCGGCCGCTATCAGATGGTGAGCGAGAGCGGCGAGAAATTCGAGATCGACGTGCCGACCTTTTCGCTCGACAGCCCCGAGGCGAAGCGGGTGTTGAACTGACGGAGAAGCCGCCATACGCCGCGAAAGCGGAGTATCCAGTACGCCGAGGCCTATCGGTTAAACATCTCCGGTCTCTAGAATACTGGATCACCCGCCTTCGCGGGTGATGACCGGGACCGCGGCTCCTCGATCCCCCACACACGCTTCCATGTTTCTGAAATCCAGAAATTGGCATCGCCAGCCATCAATCTCTGCAAAACCTGCTCCCCTGCCGATGGCCGGAGGAATCGAGCGCGCAGCTCCCTCCCAACGGCGCGGCGGACGTTAACGCAGGAGCAAAGGCACCAGGACCGTAGGCACGCGGCCTCATCGCCATCGACCGCTGCCGTGGAGCCGGCTCATGACGCCGCCTCTCGCATGAACCGCTGGAGTCCAGAACGTAGCCGCTGGCGCAACCGATCTGAACGCAGTGATCGCCGGCCGCGCGTTCGCCCTTCGAGCAGATCAACGGACACACGCGATCGGCCTCGTTGCGGACGGCATCCAGCGCCTCAAGACTGGCAACTTTGGTATCGAATTTGGTTTTGGCGTTCTTGTTGAAGAGTTCAAGAGACCGCTGGGAGCCTTCATCCCAATCACCGTCGATCTTCCCCGAATTGCAGCCGACCCGTTTCAGATGGGCCTGCAACAATCGCGCGATGTCGGCCTGGCCGATTTTCGGAGCGGACGCGGGTAGCTCCGGCTGGCCGGATGTCAACGCAGCGACCTTCTCGGTATTTTCATTTGCCGAGCCTTTGGCTTGTTTGACGGCTTGCTGAACTTGGCGCCTGGCCTCTTCGACCGCCTGCCGTTTGGCTTGCTCGACCTCCTGCCGGGCAGCTTCCGCGCGCGCTTGTGCCAACTCGGCCTGCTTTTTGGCGTCTTCCAGCTCTTTCGACTGGGTCTTCGCCGACGCGTCGGGGCGCCTCTGCAGTTTCTCGGCCTCCCGCGCCGCCTGCTCCTCGGCATCACGCCGCGCATTGTCGGCCACGGTCTGGGATCGCTCCGCGGCAACCAGCCTCTTCACCTGCGCGCGCGCGAGGTTCGCATAGAAGCCGGCGGGGTGTTTCTCGATGAAGGAATCCCACACGTCCCGCGTTCCGATTTGCGCAGCGCATTCGTAATCGATCCGTGCGTCGGCTTCGGCATCCGGCGGCTTTGTCGGCTGCGGAACCAATGCGAGGTTGTCGCCGCCGAGCGAGCCGTAAACGAACGGCTCCTGACGATTGCTGGTCTTTTTCAACACCTCGTCGGAACCCGGCCAAAGGCCACCCGCACATCCACCCCGGGTTCGGCGATGTATTTGACCAGCGCCGACGTGTATTGACTGTTCTCTCCGCTGCCATCGTCCGCGACGGCGCCGGCTTTGGTGGCGAATGCGACCAGCGTGTTCGGCGTCGTCGGCTCGACCTTGGCCGATCCGCGTCCGATCGAACGCGTGGCGACGCTTTTCTTGATGGTGCCGGCGAGCGGATTGTCACGGCAGGCATCCAGAATAACCAGCCTGAGGCGCTTGACGGGATCGAGCGCCCTGAGCACGCGATCGAGCGATACCGCTTCATCGTCGACGTCGAAATCGCGCGCCAGCTTGGCGTCGGCGGGGACGAGATAGTTCAAGCCGTCGACTTCAATGCCGTGGCCCGCGTAGTAGACCACCGCGATATCGGCATCCTGGGCTTTTTCCGAAAACTCGCGGACCGCCCGGCGCAGATCGACAATCCCGAGGTCCCGCTTGTCGTCAACGACATCGAATCCCGCTTTCCGGAAAGGTGCGCCCATCGCTGCGGCATCGTGGGACGGATTGCCGAGCGGCGGAACCCGCTGGTAATTGGAGATACCGATCACCAGCGCGACGCGCTTTTCCGCGCGCGCGGGCTCCGCAGAAATGACGAATAAAAAACCGAACAATAAAAAAACAGGGGCCGTAACATCGACCGCTCCCGTTAGCTCATTCCTGCCGGGGAGAGATTTTCGGGCCCTTCAACCGAAATCAGCGAAAAGCCCTCGCCGGGCAGGACACCCATTCAGCCCGTTAGTCGCAAGTTCGAGCCAGCAGGTTCACTGCGCCGGATAGGTTACCGTATCTTCCGGCGCCGGCCGAGCCGCTGTCGTCAAGCTCGCTATTGCGACCTTGCCCGGTGCAAGAATATGAAACACCTGATCGCCACCGACGACAAGATAATCCGCGATTATCCGACGATGACACCGCCGCCACACTGCCTCCGCGCACATCACGGCGCAGCGCCGCAGGCGGCCCAGATCGCGAAGCCGCGTGAGACCAGAGCGAAAACCGCCGCTCATCGCATAGTCGGCGTAGTTGTGAAAACTCTGATTTTGCCAGAAGGCATTGACCTCTGGCGCAATATCCTTTGCGCGTGCGCGGAGGCCGCCGAGGTCGGCGACATGCTCATATGCGATCTGAAATCCCGACAATGACTCAGGAAGCGCTTCGCGATTGTATTGCGGATTTGCCCGCGAGCGTGGAATAGTGCGGACGTCGACGACGACGCCGATCTCCGACGCAGTGAGCAAGTCGATAAATTCGCCCATCGGGCGCGAGGAATGACCGATGGTGAAAAACGGAAGCCTCATCCTGGCCGCTGTACTTTCGCATTCGCGCCGGACCGTCAGCCGAGGCGCCTCAACACCTCGGCCTTGTGCAGTGCTACGTGGTCGGTCTTGTCGCTCTTGATCTCGTATTGCGGCTCATCCGGCGTAGCGCGATGAATGTGGCCCTTATAATTGACGGCACGCTTGTGCACTTTGACGATTTTTCCGCGTACACGGCCGGCTTCCGAATTCCAGCTCACGTGATCGCCAACCTTGAACGTCTTGGCCATGGCTCGTCCTCGTCCGCTGCTGATCGGCGAATGTCTGCCGTTGGGCTAAAATCGGTCCGGGTTTACGAGTATGCACGCTAACCGGCTCCCTCTTCCACGCCCGCTTCCTGCGGCGTGAATTCATAGACCGACGAACAGAACTCGCAGGTCACGACCACCTTGCCGTCCTTGACCATCTCGGCGCGGTCTTGCGGCTCGAAACTCTTGAGCATCCCAGATACCGCCTCGCGCGAGCACGAGCACTTTGCCTGCAAGGCCAGCGGGGCGAACACCCGCACGCCGCGTTCGTGGAACAGCCGATAAAGCAGCCGCTCGCCGGAAAGATCAGGATCGATCAGTTCGACATCCTCGACGGTCGAGATCAGCGACTGGCCTTCGACCCAGGCGTCGTCCTCGGCAACGGTGTGCGTCTCTGCGCCCTCCGGTGCATCGCCGGGATCGAGGTCAGCCTGCCGCGCGCGCTCGGGAGCCTTGGGCAGGAATTGCAGCAGCATGCCGCCGCCACGCCAGCGCCGCCGTGCGCCACCCTCGCCGCCCCGCCATTCCTCGCCGACCGCAAGCCGCACCCGTGTCGGAATTTGCTCCGAGCGCAGGAAGTACTCATGCGCGGCATCTTCCAGGCTGCCGCCATCGAGCGCGACCAGACCCTGATAGCGGCTCATATCCGACCCCTGATCGATGGTCATTGCCAGATGACCTTTGCCGAGCAGGCGGCCTGAATCCTGGCCCTCTTTGATCTCTTTGGCATCGAACCGCGCATAGGCGCGCAGGCGATCGGGCGCCTGGAAATCCACGATGAGAAACGAGACCGGACCGTCGGTCTGCGTCTGCAGGATGAAGCGGCCGTTGAATTTCAGGGACGAGCCGAGCAGCGTCGTCAGCACGATCGCTTCGCCGAGCAACTTGGCCACCGGCGGCGGATAGTCATGCTTGGCGAGAAGATCGTCGAGCCCGGGGCCGAGCCGGGTCAGCCTGCCGCGCAGATCGAGTGAAGCCACCTCGAAGGGCAGCACCGCGTCGTCAACCGGCACATGCGAGGGCGCGCGAACCGGCGTTTCTTTCAGTTTGATGTCGGGGGAATTGGAGGTCATGGCGCTTATCTGGGGTCGAATGGTGCAGAAAGAAAGAGGCTTTTGTGCGTATCGCCGCGAGTCGTCCCCGCGTACGCGGGGACATAACCACAGGTGTTCGTTACGACAACGGGCTCCAACGCTATGCCATATCCAGCGATCACGCGGGTAGGGGTCCCTGCTTTCGCAGGGACGACAGGAACTCGTCCTACCCCACCGCCTGAAGGCACCAGGCCAAAATACCCTTCTGCACATGCAGGCGATTTTCGGCCTCGTCGAACACCACCGATTGCGGGCCGTCGATGACCTCATCGGTGACCTCGTCGCCGCGATGGGCGGGCAGGCAATGCATGAACAACGCATCGGGCTTGGCGAGCGACATCAGCCGCGCATTGACCTGATAGGGTTTCAGCAGGTTGTGACGGTGTTCGCCGTCCTTGTCGCCCATCGAGAACCAGGTGTCGGTGACCACGCAATCGGCGCCGCGCACGGCGGCCTCGGGATCGTTGCCGAGCATGATCGGCGCCTGCGTCGCCTTGATCCAGTCGCGCATGGTCTTGTTGGGCGCAAGCTCCGGCGGCGTCGCCACGTTCAGCCTGAACTTGAATCGCTCCGCCGCATGCGCCCAGGAGGCAAGCACGTTGTTGTCGTCGCCGGTCCAGGCCACGGTGCGGCCCTGGATCGGGCCGCGATGTTCCTCGAACGTCATCACATCCGCCATCACCTGGCAGGGATGAGAGCGACGCGTCAGCCCGTTGATGACGGGCACGGTGGCGTGTGCGGCAAGCTCCAGCAGCGCATCATGGTTAAGAATCCGGATCATGATGATGTCGACGTAGCGCGACAGCACGCGCGCGGTATCGGCGATGGTCTCGCCGCGGCCGAGCTGCATTTCCGCGCCCGTCAGCATGATCGCTTCGCCGCCAAGCTGGCGCATGCCGACGTCGAACGACACCCGCGTGCGCGTCGATGGCTTTTCGAAGATCATCGCCAGCGTCTTGTTCTTCAGCGGCTTGTCGGCCTCTCTGCCGCCGCTCTGCTGCGCCTTCAGCCTGGCCTTCATGGCAAGGCTGGCGTCGAGCACTTCGCGCAACTCCGCAAGCGGAAGCTCGTTGAGGTCGAGAAAATGGCGTAGCGCCTTGCTCATTGCGCGGCCGCCTTCTCCCGGCGAGCCGCAAGCGCCGTGCAGGCGCGCTCCAACGACTGCACCGATTGATCGATCTCGGCCTCTGAAACAATCAACGGCGCCAGGAACCGCACGACATTGTCGCCGGCGCCAACCGTGAGCAGCTTTTGTTCGCGCAGCGCGGTCACGAGATCGCCTGACGGCACCACCGCCTTGACGCCGATCAGAAGCCCTTCACCGCGCACTTCGGAAAGCACGGTCGGATAGCGATCGACCACGGAAGCGAGCTTCTGTTTCAACAGCAGCGACATTTTCCGCACATGGTCGAAGAAGCCAGGTTCGAGAATGACGTCGAGCACGGCATTGGCGGCAGCAACCGCCAGGGGATTGCCGCCAAAGGTCGAGCCGTGCGAGCCCGGCGCCATGCCGGAGGCGGCTTCCGAAGTGGCCAGCACCGCGCCGATCGGAAAACCGCCGCCGAGAGCTTTTGCCAGTGACATCAAATCAGGCTCAACGCCTTCGCGCTGATAGGCGAAGAGATCGCCGGTACGGCCCATGCCGGTCTGCACCTCGTCGAAGGCGAGCAAGAGCCCGTGCTCGTCGCACAATGCGCGCAGCGCCTTGATGAAGCCAGACGGCGCCGAGCGCACGCCGCCCTCGCCCTGCACCAGCTCGATCAGGATACCGGCGGTGTGCGGGCCAATCGCCTTCTTGACGGCTTCGAGATCGCCATGCGGAACCTGGTCGAAACCGTCCATCGGAGGGCCGAAGCCTTCGAGGTATTTCGCCGTGCCGGTCGCCGCCAATGTCGCCAGCGTGCGGCCATGGAAGGCGCCTTCGAATGTGATGATGCGATAGCGTTCGGGATGCCCCTTGGAGAAGTGGTAGTGGCGCACGAGCTTGATGACGCCTTCCATCGCTTCGGCACCGGAATTACAGAAGAAAACGAAGTCGGCAAAGCTGTGCTCGCAGAGGCGCGCCGCCAGCCGCTCGCCATCGGGGCTCTTGAACAGGTTCGACATGTGCCAGAGCCTGGTCGCCTGCTCCTGAAGCGCTTTCACCAGATGCGGATGCGCGTGGCCAAGCGCGTTGACCGCGACGCCCGAGGTGAAATCGAGATAGCGTTCGCCGTTGGTTGAGATCAGCCAGCAGCCCTCGCCATGCGTAAAGCCGAGATCGACCCTGGCGAATACCGGAAGCAGATGCGACGTCATGATGATCACTGAGCGTTAGAGCGGCCGCGTTGCGCGCACTGGCGATGCAAATCGGACTATAAAACAAAACGTGCCACCTTTTCGAGGCGGCACGTGGAAGCCATTGTATGCGCGCGGCAATTGGTGTCAACGGGCCGGTCCGTAAATCTCCGGTGTCACAGAAACACCTCAACGCAAGGCCCAAAACGACGGAACATGTGGACGCGGTCGCGTCGACTCTTGCGCGGGAGTCACGCCATATTGTAGCTTCTGCCTCGTCGGATACGACATCTCGTGCGGTAGTACTGACCCTCAAGACGCCAGTGTTTTGCGTAAACGTCCAGGCGCGCTTTTTGCGCCCGGCGAAGGCTAAGGGATTCTGCCGGAAGGGATTTTTGAGACGATTTGCATCGCAGCGCTGCCCGCAACAGGCCGGCGCGACGCGAAGGAAAGAGTGCGATGACGGTATTGACCTGGTCTGAAGATCGCGTCGAGCAACTGAAGAAACTCTGGGAAGCAGGCCTTTCGGCGAGCCAGATCGCCGCTGAGCTCGGCAACGTGACGCGGAATGCGGTAATCGGCAAAGTGCACCGGCTCGGCCTGTCCGGCCGCGCGAAGAGTCCCTCGTCGGCCGCGCCGCGTCCGCGCAAGGCGCGCCCCGCCCAGCACATGATGCGGGTGTCGCGCCCGGTCTCGCGCGGCAATACCGCGCTGGCGCATGCTTTCGAGGTCGAACTGGATCCCGATCCGATTGCCTATGACAATGTGGTGCCGATGAGCCAGCGGCTGTCGCTGTTGGAATTGAACGAGGCCACCTGTCATTGGCCGGTCGGCGATCCCTCGAGCCCGGAATTCTTCTTCTGCGGCGGCAAGGCGCTGAACAGCCTGCCCTATTGCGCGCATCACTCGCGGATCGCCTATCAGCCGACCGGCGACCGGCGCCGTCAAGCGCCGAAGACGACGCGCTAAGAGACAGCGACAAATGTCGTCCCCGCGAACGCGGGGACCCATAGCCACAGGTGCGTGTGGCTATGTCTGGCTGGCGCTCCAGCTTTTTCAAAAACCTGAAACCGGTGAATATGGGTCCCTGCGTTCGCAGGGACGACCACTATCCATCCGACGCTACTCGACCTTCGCGAAGCGATCGTCGAGTGCGTAGCCCGCGCCGCGCACGGTGCGGATCGGATCCTGCTCACGACCAGGATTGAGCAATTTACGCAACCGTCCGATATGCACGTCCACCGTACGCTCATCGATATAGATGTCGCGGCCCCAGACGCTGTCGAGCAATTGCTCGCGGCTGAACACGCGGCCGGGATGCTCCAGGAAAAATTCAAGCAAGCGGTACTCGGTCGGTCCAAGATCCACCGGGCGGCCGGAGCGGGCGACGCGGCGCTTCTCGCGATCGAGTTCGATGTCGCCATAGGTGAGCACGGTGGCGAGCCGCTCGGGGCTTGCACGGCGCAACAAGCCGCGGACCCGCGCCAGTAATTCCGGCACCGAGAACGGTTTGACGATGTAATCGTCCGCACCCGTCGCAAGCCCCCTCACCCGCTCGCTTTCCTCGCCGCGCGCGGTGAGCATGATGATCGGGAGCTGCTTGGTTTCCGGCCGCGCCCGCAGACGGCGGCACAGTTCGATGCCGGACAGTCCCGGCAGCATCCAGTCCAACACGATCAGATCGGGTATCCGTTCCTTCAGGCGGGTGTCGGCATCGTCGCCGCGTCCGACCGTTTCGACGTCATATCCTTCGGCGTCGAGGTTGTAGCGCAACAGCGTCGTCAGCGCTTCCTCGTCTTCCACCACCAGAATGCGTGCGCTCATGTGCGTAGCCTTCTTTCGTCCTTGAAATGCGTTTTAAGTGTGTGATGCGATTGACCCGGAACCATCAGTTTCCGGGCACGGTTGTGGCAAAAGTCGTCATGTCACCTTTCGGTCGTTTGTCGAGAATTTGCTGGCCTTCGATCATGTAAAATACTGTTTCGGCGATGTTGGTGGCATGGTCACCGATCCGCTCGATGTTCTTGGCGCAGAACATCAGATGAATGCAGAAGCTGATGTTGCGCGGGTCTTCCATCATGTAGGTCAACAGCTCGCGAAACAGCGAGGTGCAGATCGCGTCAACTTCCTCGTCGTTCTTCCAGACGGTCATCGCCGCCGGCAGATCGTGCGCCGCGTAGGCGTCGAGCACCGACTTCACCTGGGCCTGCACGAGATCAGTCATGTGCTCGAGGCCGCGGATCAGCTTCAGCGGCTGGAAATCGCTCTCCAGCGCCGCGACGCGCTTGCCCATGTTCTTGGCCAAATCGCCGATCCGTTCGAGATCGGTCGCGACCCGCATCGCGCCGACGATCTCCCGCAAATCCACCGCCATCGGCTGGCGCCGGGCGATGGTCAGCACCGCGCGCTCCTCGATCAGGCGCTGCAGATTGTCGATCTCGACGTCGGTCTCGACCACGCGCCGGCCGAGCGTGACGTCGCGGCGGATCAGCGCATCGACGGCATCGACGATCATGCGCTCGGCAAGACCGCCCATTTCGGCGACCAGCCGGGTTAACTCCTGAAGATCGCTGTCGAACGCCTTGGCGGTATGCTCTGAGGCCATCTTATTCTCCTTGAGACCCTGCTCCGATCGTAGCCGAGCCTGATCTTATTCCCTGATTTGAGCGTGATCTGTTGCCGGGATCACACGTGTCAGCCGAAGCGGCCGGTGATGTAGTCCTGGGTTCGCCGATCGTTTGGTGAGGTGAAAATCTTGTTGGTTTCATCGAACTCGATTAATTCGCCCAAATACATGAAAGCTGTTTTGTCGGAGACGCGGGCAGCCTGCTGCATGTTGTGGGTAACAATCGCAATCGTGTAACTTTCGGCCAGTTCCTGGATCAGTTCCTCGATCTTGGCGGTCGAGATCGGATCGAGTGCCGAGCACGGCTCGTCGAACAAGATCACCTCGGGGCGCACCGCTACGGTGCGCGCGATGCAGAGCCGCTGCTGCTGGCCACCGGACAGACTTAAGCCCGACGCATTGAGCTTGTCCTTGACCTCGTTCCAGAGCGCGCCGCCGCGCAGCGCCTTCTCGACCCGGTCGTCCATTTCCGAGCGGGAGATCTTCTCGTAAAGGCGGATGCCGAACGCGATGTTTTCGTAGATCGTCATCGGGAACGGCGTCGGCTTCTGGAACACCATGCCGACGCGAGCGCGCAAGAGATTGAGATCGAGCTTGGGATCGAGAATGTTGGTCTGGTCGAGCATCAACTGGCCGGTCGCGCGCTGGCCGGGATAGAGGTCGTACATCCGGTTGAAAATCCGCAGCAAGGTCGACTTGCCGCAGCCCGACGGGCCGATAAAGGCGGTGACGCGATTGGTGCCGAGCGTGATATTGATGTTCTTCAGCGCGTGGTGTTCGCCGTAGTAGAAATTCAACGCGCGTGCCGTGACCTTGGCCGGCGCCTCCGCCTGGCCTGATGCGTGAGCGGCCATCGACGGCGCTGGTGTGGCGGGAACACTGACGGTGGCAGAAAGATCGGTCATTTGGTCGTCCTCTCGGCGCCGAGAATGCGTGCGCCAATGTTGAGAGTGAGTACGGTAAGCGTGATGAGGAGGGCCCCGCTCCAGGCGAGTTGCTTCCAGTAGGCGTACGGGCTCTGCACGAAATTGTTGATCGTCACCGGCAGGTTCGCCATCGTCTTGGTCAGGTCGAGGCTGAAGAACTGGTTGGAGAGCGCGGTGAACAACAGAGGCGCGGTTTCGCCGGCGACGCGGGCGGTCGCCAGCAGCACGCCTGTGATCAGGCCGGATCGCGCCGCGCGGTAGGCGATGCGCTTGATGACGAGCGAGCGCGGCAAGCCGAGCGCGGAAGCCGCCTCACGCAGCGGATTGGGAACCAGCAGCAGCATGTCTTCGGTGGTGCGCAGCACGACCGGAATCACGATCACCGCCAGCGCCAGCGATCCAGCCAGCGCCGAGAAACTGCCCATCGGCACCACGATGACGCCGTAGATGAACAGGCCGATGATGATCGAGGGCGCGCTGAGGAGAATGTCGTTGATGAAACGGATCACCGAGGTGAGCCGGTCGTTCCTGCCGTATTCTGCGAGGTAGGTGCCGGCGAACAGGCCGAGCGGCGCGCCGATGCCGACGCCGATTACGGTCATGATGACCGAGCCGGTGATCGCGTTCAAAAGGCCGCCTTCGTTGGCGCCAGGCGGCGGCGTGTTCTGGGTGAAGAGCTCGAGATTGAGACCCTGGAAGCCGTTAAAGAACAGCGTGAACAGGATCAGCGCCAGCCAGGTGACGCCGAACACCGCCGCGCCGATGCAGAGGGCACGGATGACGATGTCCTTGCGGCGGCGACGGGCGTAGATCGGGTTCATGTCAGTTGCCCGCCTTCTTTTCCAGGCGCAGCAGCATCAGCCGCGCCGCGGACAGCACGATGAAGGTCAGCACGAACAACAGCAGGCCGAGCAGGATGAGCGCGGACTGATGCAGCCCGTCGCTCTCGGCAAACTCGGAGGCGATCGCAGCCGAGATCGTGGTGCCCGGCGCAAAGATCGAGGACGAGATACGGAACGAGTTTCCGATGATGAAAGTGACCGCCATGGTTTCGCCGAGCGCGCGGCCAAGCGCCAGCATGACACCGCCGATCACGCCGACGCGGGTATAGGGGATCACGACGTTGCGGACCACTTCCCAGGTCGTGCAGCCGACGCCGTAGGCGGCTTCCTTCAGGACCGGCGGCACCGTCTTGAAGACGTCGACGGAAATCGCGGTGATGAATGGCAAGACCATGATCGCGAGAATGAGGGCGGCGTTGAACAGGCTCAAATAAGAGGGAGGGCCTGCGAAGATCGAACCAAGCACCGGAATGCCGTCGAACAGGCTGATCATGAACGGCTGGAACGTGTAGGCCAGGAACGGCCCCAGCACGAAGAAGCCCCACATGCCGTAGATGATGGATGGAATGCCGGCGAGCAATTCGATCGCAATTCCGATCGGCCGGCGCAGCCATTGCGGACAAAGCTCGGTGAGGAAAATCGCGATGCCGAGACCCACCGGGATCGCGATCAGCATCGCGATAAAAGAGGTGACCAGCGTGCCGTACATCGGGCCGAGCGCACCGAGTACGGGGGGATCGGCCGACGGCGCCCAGCGCTGCGTCCAGAGAAAAGCGAAGCCGTATTCCTTCATCGCCGGCCATGCGCCCACGATCAGCGACAGAATGATGCCGCCAAGGATGAGCAGGACCGAGATCGCGCAGATACGGGTGATCCAGTAGAAGGTGACGTCCCCGGCCTTGAATGCGCTCAGCGCCTTGGCGCGGTCGTAAGGTCCAGCGACGTCGACTGCTCCGCTTTGAACCGCCATATCAGCCACGCCAATTCCTTCAATCTGGTTCAAAGTTCTACTCGTCGCTTTGCCAGAAGCCGCCTTGCCGACAGCGGTCTTTGCCTTGAAGCTGACTCTTCGTGAAAACACGTCCAGAAGGCCAAATCTAAATCCCCGGACCAGGACGTTTTACCGCGACGTTCGCTCCAAGTCTTCGGCTCCAAGTCTTCGGCTCCAAGTCTTCGGCTCCAGATTCTTCCGCTCCAGATTCTTCCGCTACAGCTCCAACGACCGGCCGAAGGTCGTACCCGCCCGGACACGGCGCATCCGGGCGGGTCAGACGTTTAAGCAAGACGCAATCAGCTCTTGATGTCTGCCGACCAGGTCTTCTCGATCATCTTGACCACGGCGTCCGGCATCGGAATGTAGTCGAGTTCTTCGGCCATCTTGCCGCCATTGGCGAACGCCCACTTGAAGAACTTGACGGCTTCCGCGGAGGCAGCCTTATCGGCCGGCTCCCTGTGCATGAGGATGAAGGTCGAAGCCGTGATCGGCCATGACTGTTCACCCGGCTGGTCGGTGAGGATCACGTAGTAGCCGGGAGCATTGGCCCAATCGGCATTGGAGGCTGCCGCCTGGAACGAGGCGCTCGTCGGCTGCACGGCCTTGCCGGCCTTGTTGACCAGCGCCGTATAAGTCAGCTTGTTCTGCTTGGCGTAGGCATATTCGACATAGCCGATCGAGTTCTTGGTCTGGCCAATGTTGCCGGAAACGCCTTCGTTGCCCTTGGCGCCGACGCCAACCGGCCATTCAACCGCGGTGCCGGAGCCAACCTTGCTCTTCCAGTCCGCACTTGCCTTGGAGAGATAGTCGGTGAAGTTGAAGGTCGTGCCCGATCCGTCGGAACGGCGGACGACGGTAATCGCATCAGTCGGCAGCTTCACGTTCGGATTGAGCTTCTTGATCGCCGGATCGTCCCATTTGGTGATCTTGCCGAGATAGATGTCGGCGAGCGTCTCACCATCGAACACCACCTCACCCGGCTTGACGCCTTCGAGGTTGATGACCGGAACGATCGCGCCCATCACCATCGGCCATTGAACCAGGCCGTCCTTGGTGAGCTGATCGACCTTCAGCGGCATGTCGGTCGCGCCGAACGTCACGGTTTTGGCTTCGATCTGCTTGATGCCGCCGCCGGAGCCGATCGACTGATAGTTCAGTCCGTTGCCGGTCTCTTTCTTGTAGGCGTCGGCCCATTTGGAATAGATCGGGAACGGGAACGTCGCACCCGCTCCGGTGATGTCGGCGGCAAAGGCCGACGTCGATGCGGCGACCAGGCCGACAGCGACGATTGTTTTCATGAAATTCATTGCTGGTCTCCATCTCGTAAGCGAATGCGCTCACGCGGTCCGTTTAGGACCCGTCAATGCCGCTTTTACGAAGGTTTGATGACGTCTGGATGACAGGACCAAGCCATTGAAGTTGCTTGACTTCAAGTCGATGCCGGCCCTCGGGCCTGGGGAAAACAGGTGGTAAAAGTGGCGCCGTTTTTGAGCACACTTTCGATCAAAAGCCGGCCGCGATGGCGGTTAACAATATGTTTCACCAACGATAGTCCGAGCCCGGTTCCCCCCTGGGCGCGGCTGTCGCCGACATCTACCCGGTAGAACCGCTCGGTCAGCCGCGGCAGGTGCTCCGGGGCAATACCCGGGCCGAAATCGCGCACCAGAACCCGCACCTCCGGCTGGCCTTCGCCGGACATCGCCGCGATCAAAGAAACGATCACCTTGCCGCCCGCGGCGCCGTATTTCAGCGCGTTCTCGACCAGGTTCTCAAACAGCCGCAACAGTTCCTCGCGATCGCCGGCAATCCAGGCCGGCGCCTCCGGCAGGTCGACGCTGACATCGACCTGGCGTTCGCGCGCCAGCGGCTCCAGCCCGTCGACCACCTGGCGGATGATGGGCACGATATCGACCAGCGTATCCGGGCGGACATGGGCAGACAGTTCGACCCGCGACAGCGACAACAGGTCGTCGATCAGCCGGGCCATTCGCGTCGCCTGGCTGTGCATGATGCCGAGAAAGCGCTCGCGCGCCTTGGTATCCTCACGGGCCGGCCCTTGCAGCGTGTCGATAAAGCCCGACAGCGCCGCCAACGGCGTGCGCAATTCGTGGCTGGCATTGGCGACGAAATCGGCGCGCATCTCCTCGACCCGGCGCAGCGGCGTCTGGTCATGGAAGGTCATCAGCATGCACTTGTCGGTGCCGCCGAACAGCGTCGGCACCGGCACCGGTATGATGACGAGTTCCATCCAGCGATCGACGGGCGCGTGATCGAGATAGGTGGCGCGGCGCGTTTCCGTGGTCGCGATGGCTTCACGCAGCGCGGTGATGATTTCCGGCGAGCGTAGTGCGAATTGCGCGAGTTCGTTCTTACGCAAGGCCGGCGCCAACTGGGCTGCGGCTGCGTTGAGGTGAATGACGCGACCGGCGCGGTCGAGCAGCACGGCCGGATCCGGCATGCCGGAAACGACGGCGGCGACCGCGGCGGATTCAACCGGATTGACGCCGCGGACATCCTCACGCGACATGGTAGCATCGTGCAGACGCCATGGCACCAGCGCCGCCGCGGCGATGCAGGCGAAAATCGCCGCGGCCCGCAGCACCGACAATTCGCCGAGCACGACCACCGCGGACAGCGCCAGCGCCGCCGCCAGAAGGATGATGGCGGAATGCCTCAACCTGTCCGGCCACGGCGAGAAAAAGAACGAGGGAGAATCGTCTATTGCCATGGGGCTAAAGTTCCGATTCCGAAATTCGCAATCTCATCCCTGCAGGCCGTCGCGTCAGGCTCCGGAGTCCTTGCGCTCCCTGACGTACACGGCTTCATGCGGCGGTTCTACGGCCATTGCGGCCGCGGCCTGCCGCAACCGTTTCGACCGGGTTCCGATGATAACCTCCCGAAACGTCAATAAGATTACAGATATGACGAACGGGGCGATATAATAGAGCACCCGGAACAACAGCATCCCAGCGAGCAGATCTTCCTTGTCCATCTGCCACAGGCCGACCAGCATGGCGGCGTCGAAGACGCCAAGGCCGCCGGGGGAATGGCTGGCAAAGCCGAGCAGCGTCGCCGAAACAAAGATCACCGCGACAACGACGAAGCCGAGATTGGGCTCGTCCGGCACCAGCGTGTACATCGCCAGCGCGCAAAAGCCGAGATCGACGATACCGATCGCGATCTGCAACAGCGTCAGCGGTCCGCCCGGCAACACCACCGTCCATGGTCCGCGTCCGACATTGCGGGGCCGCACCCAGACCCAGACCACATAGGCGACAAGGCCGATGATGATGGCGATGGCAATCACACGGTTCAGCCAGGACGGCAGTTGATCGACCGAAGAGGCGGCTTCCGGATGATAGGCGATGCCAATCCCCAGCACCGCCGCGTTGCCGAGCCAGAACGTCAGGCCGGCGATAAAGCAGATCTTGGCGACATCGATCGCATTGAGCCCCCAGGCCGAATAGATGCGATAGCGCACCGCACCGCCGGTAAAAACGCTGGCGCCGACATTGTGCCCGATCGAATAGCTGGCGAAGGCCGCGAGTGCATTGACGCGGTACGGGATGTCGCTGTGGCCAATCGCGCGGACGGCGAACAGATCGTAGAAGGTGAGCGTGAAATAACCCGCGGCGACAAACAGCGCCGCCAGCGCTATCGATCGGGGCTCGGTGCTCTTGATCGCCTCGATGACCTCGAAGGTGTCGATGTCGCGCAGCATATGATAAAGGACATAGCAGGCGATGCCGATGACGGTGATGCTGACCGCGACACCCAACTTGTGCAAGATTTGCCTGTGGCGAAGAAACGAAATCGCCCGGCGTATTGGTTCCAGCATCTAGACCTCGGTCTCGCACACACGTCCGGAGCAAATGCTAAGCCCGCTCCGGTAGCCCCGATCCCTCTGTTAGCTTGTTTTGCGCCGAAGTGGAATTCGCTTCATGCTAATAAGCTTTCCCGTTCAACATATTAGATGCTCCGCGCTGGCCCAAGGAAAGCACCCATTGCCCGCGATCTAGGCATCCGTTTTGGCAACCAGACGCCGCTCGGATTCCTGCGGCGATGAGACGCGGCGGTATGCCGGAGCGAAAGGCGGCCCGTGGCTGCGAACGGTCGGCCATTGGCCCTGTTGTGGCGGCCGGACATCCGAACGTGGCGTGGGTGCCGTCCATCTCGATCCGCCTCAGCCTGCGCCGGCAGGGCCGGGAAGCACCCGGTCGCGCAGCCACGAACCTATTCCGCAGCCGATCAGATAGAGCGCGAAGATTATCAGGCCGAGGTCCAGCCAATAGCCGGGCCGGCCCGGAACGACGTGCGCCAGCGCCGCCGCCAGAAGGGCTGCGACCAAAGCGGCTAGCCCAAGCGTCAGCCCCTTCGACACACCGTGACCACGATGAACCACCGCGATCCAGCCCATGGCAAAACCCAATAGCAGCGCGAGAAGGAGCCAACTCCAGTGAAATGTCGCCAGAAAGATCATGGCTGCTCCTTCACGAGGAATTCGATGCGACGATTGCGCGCCTTGCCATCGTCGGTGTCGTTGGCGGCCACCGGCTGGGCGCTGCCGTAGCCGGTCGCGGCAAACCGGCCCGCGGGCAAGCCGGCCTTCACCAGATAATCCACCACCGCCTGGGCGCGCTTTTCGGACAGAGCCTGGTTCGTGGCACTGTCGCCATCGGTGTCGGTATGTCCGGCGACCTCGATATTGGTGGTCGGACAACGCAGCGCGATCTCGATCAGATGATCGAGCAGGCCAGCCGAATCTAGGTCGAGGTTGGAACGCCCGGATTCAAAACGGACCGTCCCTTTGGCGAGCACTTCCGAAAACAACTGCTGACAGACGGTTGCATCCACCGGCGCGGCCGCCGGCTTGACCGAAATATCCGCCTTGAGCTGCCAGCCTTGCGGAAAATCCTTGACCAGATTGCCGCGAAGCTGACCCGGCGCAGTCTCGTAGAGCGCATCTCCCGACAGCTTTACTTCGCGATCCGACACCACCAGCGTCCCGGTCGACAGGCGTGACAGCGCGCCAAGCGCCGGCACCACGGCCGCGGCGAAACCCGGCGGCGATCCAAGGCTGGCCTTGAGATTATCGACGACTTTTTCGTTGAAGAATTTGCGCCCCGCCGCAGCCACGATCGCTGCGTGTACGTTATTGTCGGGCACATAGCCCGTCAGTGTCAGCGTCGATGCGACCGGATCCTTGTTGGCCTGGAAAATATAGGGCGGCGCCTTGACCTCGTTCGAGGCAACCGAAAAACCTTCGGGCAGATTTTTCAGCGCCGCCGCGATCGCCTCCCGGCCGCCGAGTTCGCGTGCCATACCGGAGAGGCTGACCTTGGTGTCCGAAATCGTGACTTTGCCATCCTTCAGTTTGGCGACCTGATCCAGCAGCAACAGCGCGGCCTCGTCGAAACGCGGCGGCGCGCCGCGTGACAGGTTGGTCTGGTCGACCACCTCAACCCCGCCCAGGTCGGCGCGCGCGGCCTCCAGCAATTTGCCTTTGCTCGCAGGCACCGGGGAACTGCCGGTTAAGGTCACCCGCACCACATCGCGCTCGGCCGACCAGACGAACGGCTTGGCCTCGGAAACGAGACGGGTTTCATCGTTGACCAGACGCACGCCCGGCACGGCGTCGATCGCGGCAACCGCGTTCCGCCGGCCTTCTTCCGAAAAGGCATCAGCGGCCAATGTGACATCGCGACCGCTCACCGTGATCCTGCTCTTGTCGAGCAGAATATCCTTGAGCGCGGCGTTCGAACGGCCTGCAAGTTCGGTTTCAAGTTGCGAAGTGTTGATCCAGGCGGCCAAAGCCCAAAGGACGGCCAGCGGAATCGTTCCAGGCCACCACTTGCTACTCCACCTGACTAATCCGCGCATCCGACATCCCGCGAGGCAGGACGCCTCGTCTTTTCCGAAATTCGCAAAAATCCTATAGGCATCTTCCCCTCGGGCGAATTCCGGGAAAAGGGGGGACTAGCGGTCCGATTCTAACGTTCGCATTCCTTTTCAACGGCCACTTTTGCGAACGTCAGAATCAACTGGACCGCTAGCAAATTTAGATTTGGTGTGGCTTTGGATTTGACATTCGCTCGAAGAACTCGCCGCGACATCGAATCGAATGTCAAATCCGCCATACCAGTAACACTCTGATCCGTTATCGCTTTTCGCCCCCGACGCAAGGCCTCGCAAAAGGCCGCGCCCGGACCGCCAAGCACAGGCACCGGAAAGAGAGAGAAAACAAACCCTTGCGGGGCTGTCAAACCCGAAATAGCCGGGGTGGGCACGAGAGGCGGCGGGCAAGGCTAATCGTTTCTTCAGAAGTGTGCAGCTAGCTTGAAACGCCCTTTTCAACCGGCCAGCTATTTCCGATGAAGCAGTTACGCAGCAAGGTCATTCGCGCCGGCCTGGAAGCGCTTTATGTCACCGGTGCGCATCGTCTGTTTCGACCGGTCTTCGCCGGCATCGGCAGCATTTTCATGCTGCATCACGTGCGGCCGCCGCGCGACGCTCTTTTTCAGCCAAACAGCCATCTCGAAGTCGCGCCAAACTTCCTGCGCGCAGTCCTTGTCCATCTGCGCTCGCGCGGCATCGACATCATCACCATGGACGAATTGCACCGCCGGATGACCGGGCGAGACTTCTCGCGGCGTTTCGCCTGCTTTACGTTCGACGACGGCTATCGCGACAACCGGGATTTTGCGCTTCCGATCATGCGCGAATTTGACGCACCGTTTACGGTCTATGTCGCCAGCGACTTTGCGCAAAACACCGGGAATCTGTGGTGGGTCTTGCTGGAGAGGGTGATTGCCAAGGCTACTAGCGTCGAGGCCGATATCGACGGCAAGACCAGTCCCATCGACACATCGACGCTTTCAGCCAAAAATGCAGCCTTCGAGCGTCTGCATGACTGGCTGCGGGCGTTGCCGGGCCGCGACGATCTGGCCCGCGAGATCGGCAAGCTATGCGCGCGCCACGGCATCGATCAGGCCGCGATCTGCCGCGATCTCTGCATGTCCTGGGACGAACTGAACCCGTTTGCCGCCGATCCGCTGGTTGGCATCGGCGCGCATACGGTGACCCATTGCAATCTGGCCCAGCAGCCCGACGAGATCGCGAGCCAGGAGATGACGACAAGCCGGGCGCGGATTGAAAGCGCCATCCATCGCCCCGTGCTGCACTTCGCCTATCCTTATGGCGACAGGCTTGCTGCCGGCCCACGCGAATTCGCGTTCGCCAAGGCGGCCGGCTTCAAGACCGCGGTGACGACGCGGCCGGGCATGATGTTTCCCGAAAACGCGGAATATCCGACCGCGCTGCCGCGGGTTTCGCTCAACGGCAATTATCAGGACGAACGACTCCTGCCGGTGCTGACCTCGGGCGCTGCCACTGCGATGTGGAACGGCTTTCGCCGCGTCAACGCGGCGTAAGACAAAAACCCGCCGTCGTCCCGTCCACCCCATCATGACAGACCTTCAACACACAGGGACCCATAACCACCGCTGCCTATTTTGCGATGGTTGGGGCAATCAGCTTAGCCAAAATTACGGCCGGTGGTTATGGGTCCCCGCTTTCGCAGGGACGACAATGGTGTCTTTCTTGACTAACCCTGCTCCCGCGCCCAGAACTTCGGTCAAAAGCCAATGGATCAAAAGCTAAAGGGAGGGACGCGCATGTTCACCGATCTGTTTTCGCTTCGCGGCCGAATTGCACTCGTAACCGGCGGATCGCGCGGCATCGGCAAGATGATCGCGGCGGGTTTTCTCAGCCAGGGCGCGGCCAAAGTCTACATCACGGCCCGCAAGGCGGCGGCGTGCGAGGCCACCGCAAACGAACTCAGCGCCGCCTATGACGGCGAGTGCATTGCGTTGCCGATCGATATCTCCACCAACGCCGGCATCGAGACACTGGCAGGTGAGATTACGAAACGAGAGGGCAAGCTCGATATCCTCGTCAACAATGCGGGCGCTGCCTGGGGCGCGGACTTCGACGATTTCCCGGAAAGCGGCTGGGACAAGGTGATCAACCTAAATCTCAAGACGCCGTTCTTTCTTACGAAGGCGCTCGCCGCACTTTTGCGCGCTGCCGCCAGCGCCGAGAAACCAGCGAAAGTGATCAACATCGCCTCGATCGACGGCATTTTCGTCAATCCGCTGGAAACCTACTCCTATGCCGCCAGCAAATCCGGGCTCATTCACCTGACGCGCCGGATGGCCGCCAAGCTGATCAGCGACCACATCGTGGTGTCGGCGATCGCGCCCGGTCCGTTCAGGTCCGACATGAACAAGGCGGCGCGCGACAATGCCGACGAGGTGGCGACGCGCGTGCCTGCGGGGCGCATCGGCACCGACGAGGACATGGCGGGAGCGGCGATCTATCTCGCCTCGCGCGCCGGCGATTATGTGGTGGGCGCCACCATCGCGGTCGATGGCGGCATCGTCTATGCCAATCCCGGCATCAAGGGCGGAGGGTGGGATAGTTGACCTTGATCCCTCGCACGCCAACTTCGCCTGTCATGCCCCCGGCTTGACCGGGGCATCCAGTACACCGCGGGTTTTCAGGGACGTCTTCAGTCCTCTCCATGGGTGAAAGAACAACGACGCGCATCGTTGATGCGGGGCGTAGGCATCACTCGCTCGTCGTCGCTGAGCCGCCATCAGGCTGAAGCAACATCGCCCACATTCAGCTTACTGATATCATCGCCGGCCCAAGCCAGAGTTTTCGGATCCATCACGCGAAACCACAGCGGCGGGATCGCCGCAAGCCCAAACATGCCCGTGTAACCGTTCGGCAGGCGCGGGATATCGTCGAAATCGCGCAACGACTGATACGGGCGCATCGGGTTGGCGTGGTGGTCGGAATGACGTTGCAGGTGCAGGGTCATCAAGTTCGAGACGATATGGTTGGTGTTCCATGAGTGGCGGGGCTCTACCGGCTGGTAGCGGCCGTTCGGCAGCTTCTCGCGCAACAGCCCATAGTGCTCGACATAGTTGGCTTGAGTGAGCGCATACCAGCCGAGGAAATGATGGGCGACGATGATCGGTGCGACCTTCCAGCCGAACAGGGCAATCAGCGCGGCAGCGACAACGAGCGTGAGCGCAAAGCCCTGCAGTATCTCGTTATTGACCGACCAAACCGGCTCGCCGCGCTTGGTCAGCCGTTCGGCCTCATTGCGCCAGCCGCGCTTGAGCGCACCGGGCAGTTCGCGTAATGCGAAAGCATAGATCGATTCGCCAAAGCGCGCGCTGGCGGGGTCCTCGGGCGTCGCGACCCAGGTATGATGGCCGCGATTGTGCTCGATACGGAAGTGGGCACAACCCACCGCATTGTTGGCGAGAATACCGAAAAAGCTGTTGAGCCGATCCGGCTTGTGGCCGAGTTCGTGCCCGACCAGCAGTGCGCCACCGTCTATGGTGCCGACGCCGAGCAGCAACGCGATGGTGGACCACCACGGTAGATCCTGCGTGCCACAGAAGGCAATCAAGGCAACGTAATTCACCCACGGAAACACCACGGTGATGCGCGCGAGCCGCAGATAGTAAGGATCGGCTTCCATGGCAGCGACCACTTCCGCAGGCGGATTGTGCGTGTCTTCGCCAATGATGGCATCGAGCAGCGGGATCAGGCCGAAAATGAAGAGGAATGGGATCAGCGTCACCGCCGGATTATGCGTCCTGAGATAGAGCCAGTAGGACAGCAGAGGGACCAGCGGCGGGATGAACGAGAGCATCCACAAATAGCGTTTACCGTCCCGGTAGGTGATCGTTTCGCCAGCAGCCGTGGTGCCTGTGAAAATCATCGCGTTCCTCCAACGTCTCCTTTCGGGGCGGCCTTGTTTTCTTTGATTATAGCATGCCGTGAGCTTTTGGCACCGCCGGTTCACGGCCAAATTTGTCGCATTTGCCGGCACATCGCGGCGGCCGCGCAATCGCGCTAAGATACCTGACCTTATCCCTCCGCCGCGGAACGCGTGGGAGGGTGGCATGTTGAGAGCGAAGCGAACAACATGGCGGGCGGAGTCGCCAAAAAAATCCCCACCCCGACCTTCGCTACGCTCAGATCAACCCTCCCCGCGATTGGCGGGGGAGGGATAAAGAACTCACGTCTCGATCTTCACGTACTCGAAGTCGCCGGGCTTGTTGTCGATGCCGATTTTCGGCGGCGAGATCCAGGGTGCGAATTCGCCCGCGTTCGTCACCGGCGTCATCAACGAAGCGATGAAGTCGCCGTCTTCGATCGAGGGCAGCCACGCGCTCTTTTTCGCATTCCATGTTGCGTCGTCGATCATGAGACCTTCAGGCGTAGCGTGAATGTCCTTGAATTCGCCGATCGCGCGGTGGAACGCGACGTTCGGCAGCGTCAGCTTGAAATCGTAACCGGCGGTCGAGATCACCTTGTTCCAGCGCAAGAGCCCCTTGACGCAGTCCTGCGTGTAGTCGTCGCGCAATCGCATATTGAGCGCGGTGAGCGCCGGCTCGTCGACGCGCGTGATCGCACCATTCACGAGTTTCAGCACCGGATAGGTGTCGTCGCGCAGGCGATGGTCGTCCTGGATCTGGGTCTCGTGGAAACGGCCCTTGATGCCGGCGTTGAAGGCGTTCGCCGCATTGGTCGAAACTTCCGACCCGAACAGATCAAGCGACAGCGAGTAATGCAGGTGCAATTTCTTCTGGATGGTCGGCAGATCGATCACCCCTAACGCGCGGACCTTGGCGATGTCGGTGGGATCGGAGATGCCGGCCTCTCGCATCGCCTCGCAGGTACGCTGCACCACGCGGCTGATGCCGGTTTCACCGACAAACATGTGGTGTGCCTCTTCCGTCAGCATGAAGCGGCAGGTGCGCGACAACGGATCGAAGCCGGATTGCGCGAGGCTGTGCAACTGCATCTTGCCGTCGCGATCGGTGAAGTAAGTGAACATGAAGAACGACAGCCAGTCCGGCGTCGCTTCGTTGAAGGCGCCCAACATGCGCGGTGAATCCGCGTCACCGGAGCGGCGGCGCAACAACTCGTCGGCTTCCTCGCGACCGTCGCGGCCGAAATATTTCTGCAACAGATAAACCATCGCCCAGAGGTGACGGCCTTCCTCGACGTTGACCTGGAACAGGTTGCGCAGGTCGTAAAGCGAGGGCGCGGTCTTGCCGAGATGACGCTGCTGCTCGACGGAAGCAGGCTCAGTGTCGCCCTGAATCACGATCAGCCGCCGCAGCATCGCGCGGTATTCGCCCGGCACTTCCTGCCATGCAGGTTCGCCGAAGTGCTCGCCGAAGGGGATGACGCGGTTTTCCTCTTGTGGCGCAAGAAGGATGCCCCAGCGATAGTCCGGCATCTTGACGTAATCGAACTTGGCCCAGCCGCGCGGATCGACGGAGTAGGCCGTGCGCAAATAAACCAGCGACTGCTGAAAACCCTCGGGGCCCATGTCGCCCCACCAGTCCATGTAACCGGGGTGCCAGCCTTCCAGCGCCTTGAGCACCTGGCGATCTTCACTCAGATTCACGTTGTTGGGAATCTTGGTCGAATAATCGACGTTCAGGATGTTGACGTTCATGGGCGTACTCCTTCGGCTTGTGCTTGTGTCCCGGATGCGGTACGGCGCGAAGCGATGCGCCGCAGAGCCGGGACCTAATCGGACGGTCCATGTGGATCCCGGTTCAGCGGCGCGTCACCAACGTGCCGCGCAGCGCCCGGGACAGGAAATCAAACCCGCGTCGTATCGAACTGCGCCTTCTGGCCGGTGCCGTAGCGGCGCAGCGCGCCCTCCTCGCCGACCGCGTTGGGGCGCTGGAAGATCCAGTTCTGCCAGGCGGTGAGACGGGAGAAAATCTTGGATTCCATGGTTTCGGGTCCGACGAAGCGCAGGTTCGCTTCCATGCCGGTGAGACCATCGGGCGAGAAGCTCGCGCGCTCCTCGAGGAATACCCGAACTTCATCATCCCAATCGATGTCGTCGAGCGCAAAGGTCACAAGCCCAAGCGCCTCGGCTTCCTCGGCATCGAGCGCGTCGCCGATGCGCTCGCGCGCACGATCGAGATCGGAAGGTTGCGCCTGGAAGCGTGATTCAAGCCGCGTCAATCCATGGCTCATCGGATAGGCGCCGAAATTCAGCGCGGAAAGCTCGACTGACGGCGCGGCGCGATTGTCGCCCTGGCGCGTGCCGATCAGCATGTAGGAGCGGTCGGCAGCGAGCACCAATTCGGCAAGCGTGCCGGCAAAGCACGAGCCCGGCTCGACCAGCGCCACCAGCGTGCGCGAGGTGACGTCGATGCGCTTGAGCACGCGCTTCCAGTATTGCCTGATCTCGTTGACGAGCCAGTGCGCTTTGTGGGCTTCCAGAAAACCGTCGTAAGCGAGCACGTTGGCAGCTTCGCCATGGGACTTGAACACCAGCATCGCGATCTGAAGCTCGTTGATGCGCAAGTGAAGGATCGCATCGTCGAGTTCGCGGGCGACCTGGAGCGGCCAGAAGTCCGCGCCTTGCGCGATCAGACCGTCAATGTCCGCGGGCGGCGGCGCCTCCGGCGCTGCGATCGAAATGGTGGCGATACGCGCCGTGCGGTCGATATCGACGCTGACGTGGCGGTAGCGAATGGTGGTGCCGTCAATCGTGCGCGACAGCGGCGTCAGCGAAATGCCTTTGCTGTTGCCGTTGCGCTTCGAGGCGGCCGCAAACTCTTTGGCACGCTCGACGACTTTGGCCTCTAACTTGCTGTTCGGCACGATCTCATCGACCAGGCGCCACTGGACCGCGCGCTTGCCCTTGATGCCTTCCTCGATGGTGCAGAAATAGTCGGCATGGTCGCGGCGCACCTTACGCTTGTCGACGACGCGCGTCAGGCCGCCGGTGCCCGGCAACACCGCAAGCAGCGGCACTTCGGGCAACGAGACGGCCGCAGACCCGTCATCGGCCAGGATGATGTGGTCGGTAGCGAGCGCGAGTTCATAGCCGCCACCGGCCGCAGTGCCGTTGACGACGGTGATGAAGCGCTGCCCGGAATTTTCCGAGGAATCCTCAAAGCCGTTGCGCGTCTCGTTGGTGAATTTGCAGAAGTTGACCTTGTGGGCGTGGGTTGAGCCGGCCAGCATGCGGATATTGGCGCCGGCACAAAACACACGATTCTTGCCCGAACGCAGGATCACGACCTTCACACCGGGATGTTCGAAGCGCAGCCGCTGCACGGCGTCGGCGAGTTCGATATCGACACCGAGGTCGTAGGAATTCAGCTTGAGCTGATAGCCTTCAAACAGCCCACCATTTTCATCGACATCCATCGTCAGCGTCGCGACCTCGCCGTCGACATCGAGCTTCCAATGGCGGTAGCGCGATGGATCGGTCTGGAAATCGATAAAACTCGCTCCCCCCGCGAGAACGCGTTCGTCACCGGCCATGGGCCCATCCCTGAGTGCGGCTCTTCGTTAACGGATATATGCACAATAATGCATGTCATGGTGCAGGTCTAGAGGAGATGGGCCACTAAATCTGCATTTTCTTTCATATTTTGCCGATCGATCCGATCGCAATCCAGTCGGTCTTGGACAGAGTGGCCTGGGCCAGACGGGCTTCCAGCAATATGGCGAGGTGAGCCACCGGGAATCGCTCGGCGAAACCATCGCCGCGAGCGGCCGACCGGCGTGACAGCAGGCCCTTGATCTCTCCCAGCACCTCGCCCCACAGCCGCGCGGTCGCATTCGGCCTTCGCATCCGCAGTTTCAGATTGGCGTTGGCGATCTGGATACAGGCCCGTAACAGAATGCGCTCGCGTCCGCCTTGCGGCGCGGCAGCCCAGACCGCTTCCAGCACCTCCTGCGCTTCCCAGAAGTAACCGGCGTCGTTCAGTGCGATGCCATAGCGGAGCGCAGGGTGACGCGCCGAAAGCCAAAGAATTGCGCGGGCACCAGCGCCTTGGCCTGCCACAGCGCCTAGTGATCGGGCTCGGTATCTGCGGTTTCACCGGGCACATAGGCCCAGCCCGGCAGCGGCAAATCAGCCGCGGTTGACGACGTCATACTCATTGAACAACACACAACTTCTAAAAAATTACGCGGGCAGTGGTTCTGCGAATGTCAGAACCAAGGAGCCGCTAGCCTTCATGCATAATCAAAATACGTTTGGCGAACTCCGAAATCGTTGCGAGCGTCAGTTCAGGCACTTCGCGATGCGGTGAATGTCCCGCACCCGCTATCACCGTCACATCGACTGGGCAATAACACTCCTCGTTCGCAATCTCGATCTGACGGATTGTCCCATATTGATCGTCCGCACCTTGCAGAATTGCGAGGGGCACACGAATGTAGGCGAGATATTCGCTGATGTCCCATCGAGGAAAGTCGGGATCAAGCCAGGCGTCATTCCAACCATAGAATGCGTTGTCGACGTTCTGATGCCAGCGCGCGAGTTTGGCCCGCAGGTCCGTCGTTTCGTAGGTCTCTTTGATCTCGGCGATCGAGGCGACCGATACGTCTTCTACGACGAAATGCGGCGCGATCAGCACGACGCCACGCACGCGATGATCACCGGCCGCCCCGGCATAGATCGCCGCGATCGAGGCGCCGTCGGAATGGCCGAGCAACACGCCGCGCTGAAACCCGATGGCGTCAAGCAACGCGGGCAACACCTCGAGCGCCTCGCGGCTCATATAGTCAAGCGGTCGCGGCAGCGTGACTGGCGTCGAGGCGCCATAGCCGGCGCGCGAATAGACGAATACGCCAATGCCGGTGGCCGCCTGCAAGGATTGCGGAAAATCGCCCCACAATGCCGCCGAGCCGAGCCCTTCATGCAGCATCACGATGGTCGGCGCCTCCGATGGCGCAGGTCCGATCATGCGGTATTCGAGATCGCTTTCGCCGATGTGGAGAAAGCCGGCGGGTGGAAGTGTGGTCATGCTTGCCACCGCTTTCGCCGCACGGCGCAGTGCGCCCTCTCCCCCCTTGCCCGTTCGTTCCCTCCCCCCTTGTGGGGGAGGGTTAGGGAGGGGGGTGAGCCGCAGTCGCTTGCATTCGCAATACCCCCCTCTCCACCTCTCCCCCGCAAGGGGGGAGAGAGCAGAGCACGTCTCGCGGCAACCTTTCGGCTCTTACTCAACAGGCCCATTTCACTCTGCCTGAGATTCCGGGTTCGATGCTGTCGCATCGCCCCGGAATGACGAACAACTACTTTGTATCGTCTCGCAGCTTGAACCGCTGGATCTTGCCGGTCGCGGTTTTCGGCAAGGCGTCGACGGCCTCGATCCAGCGCGGATATTTCCAGACGCCGATCTTCCGCTTGACGTGCTCTTTCAACGCCTCGTCGAGTCCATCCGTCTCGGCGCCAGCGCGCAGCACGACAAAAGCCTTGGGCTTGAGCAGACCTTCGCTGTCGGCCTCGGGCACCACAGCGGCCTCAAGCACCGCCGGATGGGTGATCAGCGCACTCTCGACCTCGAACGGCGATACCCAGATGCCGGAAACCTTGAACATGTCGTCGCTGCGGCCGCAGAAGGTGTAGCGCCCGTCGGCGTCGCGAATGTATTTGTCGCCGGTACGGGTCCAATGCCCCTCGAATGTCCGCCGGCTTTTGCTGCGCTGATTCCAGTAGCCTTCGCCCGCCGAGGGCGCATCCACCAGGAGTTCGCCGACTTCGCCATCGGGTACGTCGCTGCCAGTTTCGTTGACGAGCCGCACCTTGTAGCCCGGCACCGGGCGGCCGGAAGAGCCGTATCTGATGTCGCCGGGCGCATTCGACAGGAAGATATGCAACAGCTCGGTCGAGCCGACGCCGTCGAGAATATCGACGCCAAAGCGCGCCTTCCAGGCATTGCCGACCGACTCCGGCAACGCTTCGCCCGCCGACGTACAGACGCGCAGGCGCTCGCCGCCGCCGTGGGCTTTCAAAGATTCATCGTTCAGCATCGCGGCAAACAATGTCGGCACACCGTAAAAAATGCTGGGGTGATATTTATTCATCAGCGCAAACATCACAGCCGGTGTTGGACGCTCGGGATTGAGCACGGTGGTGGCGCCGACCGACATCGGAAAGGTCAGCGCGTTGCCGAGACCGTAAGCGAAAAACAATTTCGCCGCCGACAGACACACATCGTCCTCGCGGATTCCCAATACCTGCCTGGCATAGGTCTCAGCCGTTGCGGCGAGATTAGCATGTAGATGCCGCACCCCCTTGGGCATGCCGGTTGAGCCCGACGAATAGAGCCAGAAGGCGGGCTCGTCGGGATGGGTCGCTGCGGTCGGAAACGCATCGCTTTCGCCTTTGAGCTCTTCGGATAGTAACTTATGCCCGAATGAATTTTTGCCCGCGACGACGACGTGTTCGAGATCGCCCATCCGTCCGAGCATGTCCTTGACGACAGGCAACAGCGCTTCGGAAATGAACAGCACCCGCGCGCGGCAATCGGCGAGCACATAGGCATATTGATCTGATGTCAAAAGTGTATTGAGCGGTACCGGCACGATGCCGGCGCGCATCGCGCCAAGAAACACCGCCGGAAAATCCACCGTGTCGAGCATGATCATCGCGACTCGCTCTTCGCGGCGGACGCCAAGCCGGCGCAGCAGGTTGGCGACCCGGCAGCTCTGCCGCTGCAAATCGCGATAGGTCAGCTCGGAAACGGTGTCGGTATAGGCCAGCTTGTCGGCCCGGCCCTCGTCGATATTGCGGTCGAGCAGATAGGTCACCGCATTGTAAGCGCCCGATGTCTCGCTCATGCCGATCCCCTGGAAGCTCCCTCGCGCGCCCTCAAGCGGAGACGGGCTTCGCTTGGGTATAAGCATTATAATTCATAGAAATGCACCGCACGTGCTTGCTGTCAATCCTTTACGGCACTATGTTTCCTATCAGTTCGACGCATCAGGCGCGCCGAAGCACGCACGCTTCGCATCGGGGATCATGACCCAGACCGAGACCAGCGATCCCGAAACCACTTTTCTCGAACAGCTTGGCCAGCGGGTGCGCACCATGCGTGCGCTGCGCGGCATGTCGCGAAAGGTGCTGGCCAAGGTCTCCGGCATTTCCGAGCGCTACATCGCGCAATTGGAAGCCGGCCGCGGCAACGTATCGATCGTGCTGCTACGGCGGGTATCGAACGCGATGGGCGCGCATCTGGAGGATTTGATTCCGGCCGCCGAGCCGTCGCCGGACTGGGCCGTGATCCGGGATCTCCTGCGCAAAGCCTCGCCCTCGCAAGTTTCGCAGGCCAAGGACATTCTGGCCGGTCAGAACGCGTCGACACAGCGGCTAAAGTCCTTTGCCGGCATTGCGCTGATCGGACTGCGTGGTGCCGGCAAATCGACGCTCGGCAAACTGCTCGCCAAAAAGATCGGCTGGAATTTCGTCGAGCTCAACAAGGAGATCGAGGCGCAGAACGGCCTCTCGGTGGCCGAGATCATCGCGCTTTACGGCCAGGAAGGTTTTCGCCGCCTGGAGCAGGCGGCGCTGACGCAATTGCTGGCGAGGCAAGAGCTGACGGTGCTGGCGACCGGCGGCGGCATCGTCTCCGAACCCGTGACCTTCGATCTGATCCTGTCGTCGTTCTACACGATCTGGCTCAAGGCCGAACCGGAAGAACACATGGCGCGCGTCCGCAAGCAGGGCGATCTGCGCCCGATGGCCGACGACCGCTCGGCGATGGCGGAATTGCGCAACATTCTCGTTAGCCGCGAGCCGCTCTATGCGCGCGCGTCCGCCGTGGTCGATACCGCGGGTCTTTCCGTCGATGCCGCGGCCGCGAGGCTGACTGAGGCGGTCGCGCCCGTGCTGCAAAGCGAATCAAAGGCGTTTGGATTGCGTAGCGCGGCACGCTGATCAGCCGCGGGCCAGCCTCTCACAGCAACGTTGCCGTCACGCCTTCCGCACCCGCCCGCAACAGCGGCAAAAACCGCTTGGTCATTTCATCAGTTGAAATGCGGTCGACATGGGCGCCGATATTGATCGCCGCGACAATGATGCCGTCGTAGCGTTTCACGGGCACGGCAATCGAACGAAAATGCGGCTCGGCCTCGCGATCGACCAGTGAATAACCGCGGCCACGATCCGCTGCTATAGCGGCACACAGGCGTTTTGGATCGGTCAACGTTTGCGGCGTCAGGGCCTCGCGCTTCACCGCGCTGAAGCGTGTCTTCAACTCGGCGTCAGTGAGCCGCCCGAGCATGGCGCGACCGACCGCCGTGCAGAAACTCGGAAGGCGATAACCGATATCGACGCCGCCCGAGAAAATCCGGGTCGGGCTGCCGCGTGCAATGAACACCACGTCGTCGCCGTCTAGCACGGCGAGCGAGCTGATTTCCTGCGCTGACGTAGCGATCTCGTCCAGCACCGGTTGCAGCACCGCCGCGATCTGGTTCGAGCGCAAGTAGCTACCTGCGAGCGTCAGGACATGCGGCGTCGGCGCAAACAGTTTACCGTCGCTTGAAACGTAACCGCCGTGCTGAAGCGTCAAAAGAATGCGCCGCGCGGTGGCGCGCGGCAGGCCGGCCAGACCGGCGATTTCACTCAGCGTCATCGGCGCCGGCCGCGCCCCAAACGCCTGCAACAGCCTTAACCCCCGATCGAGGCTTTCGACAAAGTCGGTGGCGCGCGTCTCGCCGTCGGCCCGCTTCGGTTTGACCATCAAAGAGGCTTGCCCGGATTTGGAGTCGTGTTACGATTATTGAACATTTGTTCAATAAACGAACAAATCTAGCTGCGACCGCCTTCCACCGCAAGCCTTTTTAGGATGAGGTAACGCGCCATGATGAGCCAAGAACAGAACGACCTGATCACCCGCACTGGGCCGAAAGAGCCCTGCGGAAAGCTTATGCGGATGTACTGGCAACCGGCGGCGCTCGTCGACGAACTCGAAGGCCCGCGGCCGGTGCGACCGGTAAAACTGCTCGGCGAAAACCTCGTGCTGTTTCGCGACGAAGCGGGACGTTACGGCCTGATCGAACGCCATTGCGCGCATCGCGGCGCTGATCTCGCCTTCGGCCGGTTGGAACATGGCGGCTTGCGCTGCGCTTTTCACGGCTGGCTGTTCGACGCATCAGGCCAATGCCTGGAGACGCCGGCCGAGCCGGCAAATTCCAAACTCTGCCAGGGCATCAGGCAACGCGCTTACCCGGTCGTGGAGAAGGGCGGCATTCTCTGGACTTATCTGGGCGAGGGCGAACCACCCGCTTTTCCGGAGATCGACTGTTTCGTCGCTCCCGACAGCCACACCTTCGCCTTCAAGGGCCACATCAACTGCAACTGGCTGCAGGCGCTTGAAGTCGGCATCGATCCTTCGCACGCCTCGTTCCTGCATCGCTTCTTCGAGGACGAAGACACCTCTGCAGCTTATGGCCGCCAGTTCCGCGGTGCCTCCGCCGGCACCGAGCTGCCGATGACGAAAATCCTGCGCGAGTACGACCGCCCGATCATCAACGTCGAACAAACCGAATTTGGGCTGCGGCTGATTGCGTTGCGCGAGATCGACCAGGAGCGCACGCATGTGCGCGTCACCAATCAGCTTTTTCCGCATGCCTTCGTCATTCCGATGAGCACGGAGATGACGATCACGCAGTGGCATGTGCCGGTCGATGACGAGAATTGCTACTGGTATGCGATCTTCACGTCGTACTCCGCGCCGGTCGACAAGAAAAAAATGCGCGAGCAGCGCCTCGAACTCTACGAACTGCCGGACTACAAATCCCGCAAGAACAAATCGAACGACTACGGCTTCGATCCGCACGAACAGGAGACCGCGACCTATACCGGCATGGGCAGCGACATCAACGTCCACGACCAGTGGGCGGTGGAATCGATGGGTCCGATCCAGGATCGCACCCGCGAGCATCTCGGCACCGCCGACAAGGCGATCGTGCAGTATCGCCGCCTGCTGCGTCAAGAGATCGAAAAGGCGGCCAATGGCGAGAGGCCGTTCATGTTCCTCGATGCAACCCATGCACGGAGCATTCAGGGGCCGGCGACGATGGACGGCATCGGCCCGACGCGCGGCTGGGAAACCTTCTGGATGGAAGTCGACGTCAAGCGCCGCCGCGGCGCGCCCTGGGCCGCACCCGTGCCGGAAGAGATCGCAGACAAGCCGCCGCATTTGAGGGTGGTGTGAGTGGCGGCCAAGGTTCGCCATATCGTCATTCCGGGATGGTGCGCAAGCACCAGACCCGGAGTCCATTTCTCCCAGCATTCGAGCCGTGCCATCGATTCTCTGACGTGCAATTGCCCGTCAGAGTTCGCATCTTCGATGCGCCCCGGAATGACGATTGAGGTTGTGCATTGAGTTTCGTTGAGCGTCACGGTCTTTGGACCAGCGAGCAGAAAGAGGCGGCGAGCCGCCTTCGCCGCATCGTCGAAGAAAAGAAACTCGAAACCATCCGCCTGTCGTTTCCCGATCAGCACGGTATCCTGCGCGGCAAGACGCTGGTCGCCAGCGAGGCGCTCGCCTCGCTCGAAAGCGGCTGCACCATCACCACCACCATGTTCGCCAAGGACACCGCGCATCGCACGGTGTTTCCGGTGTTCACCTCCGGCGGCGGCTTCGGCATGCCGGAAATGGAAGGTGCGGCCGATGTGCTGATGGTGGCCGATCCGACAAGCTTTCGCGTGCTGCCCTGGGCGCCTTCAACCGGCTGGCTGTTGTGCGACGTGTATTTTGCCGACGGACGCGTGGTGCCGTTCGCCACGCGGCATCTGTTTCGCAAGGTGCTGGACCAACTCGGTCAACGCGGCTTCGATTTTGTCGCCGGCCTTGAGGTCGAGTTTCACATCTTCAAGCTCGAAGACCCGAAGATGGCGCCCGAAGACGCCGGCCAGCCCGGAGAGCCACCGGAGGTCAGCCTGCTTTCGCACGGCTATCAATATCTGACCGAACAGCGTTACGACCAGATGGCGCCGGTGCTCGACATCATCCGGCGCGATATTCTTGCGCTCGGTCTGCCCTTGCGCTCGGTCGAGGTGGAGTTCGGCCCGAGCCAGTGCGAATTCACCTTTGCCCCAAGAAAAGGACTTGAGCCCGCCGACAACATGGTGCTGTTTCGCAGCGCCGTGAAGCAAATCGCCCAGCGTCACGGCTATCACGCCACGTTCATGTGCCGGCCGAAACTGCCCAACGTTTTCGCTTCGGGCTGGCATTTGCATCAGTCGATCGTCTCGCGCGACAACGGCGAGAATGTCTTCATGTCAAAGGAAGGCGATGCGCCGTTGAGCTCGCTCGGCCGTCATTATCTTGCGGGCCTCCTGCACCACGCGCGCGCCTCTGCGGTATTCGCGACGCCGACGATCAATGGCTACAAGCGCTACCGCGCCTATTCGCTGGCGCCGGACCGCGCGATCTGGGGCCGCGACAACCGAGGCGTCATGGTGCGCATGCTCGGCGGCGCCAACGATACGGCGACGCGGCTGGAAAACCGCATCGGCGAACCCGCCGCCAATCCCTATCTCTATATGGCCTCGCAAGTTCTGGCAGGCCTTGACGGCATCGATCGTGCCCTCGAACCGCCGCCACCCGCCGATACGCCCTACGAGACGCAAGCGACTGCCTTGCCGAAAACCCTGCGCGAGGCGCTCGACGCGCTGAAGGCCGATAGCTTCTTTCGCGAAAAACTCGGCTCCAGCTTTGTCGATTATTATCACCACATCAAGAACGCGGAGCTCGAACGTTTCCAGGCCGAGGTCTCGGGCTGGGAGCAGCGCGAATATTTCGAGATGTTTTGATTTCGCGACGGCCGCGCGCCACTCAAATACCGAGATACCGGTGCTGCAGATCCGGCTCGGCGATCAGTTGCGCAGAGGTGCCGCTCCACACCGCGCGGCCACGCTCGATGATGTAATGACGGTCGGCGATGCGGGCGAGGTTCTCGACATTCTTGTCGATCACGAGCACCGACTGACCGCGCGCTTTCAGCATCGACAGGCAGTTCCAGATTTCCTCGCGGATCAGCGGCGCCAGCCCTTCGGTGGCCTCATCGAGAATCAACAGCCGCGGGTTCGTCATCAACGCGCGGCCGATCGCCAGCATCTGCTGCTCACCACCGGAAAGCTGATTTCCCATATTAGTGCCGCGCTCCGCGAGCCGCGGGAAAAGGGCGTGGATTTTGTCCAGCGTCCAGGGATCATCGGAGCCGAGACGATTGGCGGACGCCGCGACCAAATTCTCGCGGACGTTAAGGTTCGGAAAAATCTGGCGGCCTTCGGGGACAAGGCCGATGCCAAGTTGCGCGATGCGGAACGCGGCCATCCCCCGGACCTCGCGGCCGCCGAAACGAACCGCGCCGGCACGCGGCGGCGTCAACCCCAGGATCGAGCGAACGGTCGTGGTCTTTCCCATGCCGTTGCGGCCCATCAGAGCGACCATCTCGCCGCTATGGATCGACAGCGACAGGCCGAACAACACCTGGCTCAGACCGTAACAGGTTTCCAGCCCCTCGACTTCGAGCAGCGGCGCGGTATCAGCCGACGTTCCCTTAGTCATGGGCAGTCACCACATGCTGGTCGCCGAGATAGGCGCGCTTGACCTCTTCATTGGTGCGGATCGCCGCCGGCACGTCGGAAGCGATCACGCGCCCGTAGACCAGCACCGTGATGCGATCGGCGAGCGCAAACACCGCGTTCATATCGTGCTCGACGAGGACGATCGTGACCTCCTGCCGAAGTTCGGCGAGCAATTTCACCATGCGCGCCGATTCGGTTATCCCGAGGCCCGCCATCGGCTCATCGAGCAACAGCAATTGCGGTTTGGTCGCGAGCGCAACGGCCAACTCAAGCTCGCGCTGTTCACCATGACTCAGACTGGAAACCAAGACGTCGGCGCGGCCAAGAAGCCCGACGCGATCGAGCGCCGCATGCGCGGCTGCGCGGAGCGGTTTTTCCCGGCGGGCATCGCCGAAGAAGCGAAATGAATGACCGTCGCGGGCTTGTGCTGCCAACGCGACGTTGTCGGCCGCCGTGAAGTTCGGCAGCAGCGAGGTGATCTGGAACGATCGCGCGAGCCCAAGCCGGCTGCGCTTCCAGGCAGGCAGGTGCGTGACGTCCTGGCCGGCAAAGCGAATGGTACCGGCGGTCGGGCGCAACTGGCCGATCAACTGACTGATCAGCGTGGTCTTGCCGGCGCCGTTCGGCCCGATGATCGCGTGCAGTTCGCCACGCGCGATATCGAGCGAGAGATTGTCGGTGGCAACGATGCCGCCAAACCGACGAACCAGATTTTCGATGCGAAGCAAGGGTTCAGTCACGGGAAAACCTCCCGATCAGCCCCATGATGCCACCGCGACCGAACAGCACGATCAGCAGCAGCAGCGGCCCCATGATCATCGCCCAGTATTCGGTGACCTGCGAGAGAAACTCCTCCAGCACGAGATAGACGACGGCGCCGACCACCGGGCCAAACAGCGACCCCATGCCGCCAAGGATGACCATCACCATGAGATCGCCGGAGCGGGTCCAGTACATCACGGCCGGGCTGATGAAATCGGTGTTGTTCGCCAGTAGCGCACCCGCAAGGCCGCACATCGTGCCGGCAATCACAAAGCAAACCAGTTGGTATCTGGTCGCCGGAAAACCGATCGCCTGCATGCGCTGCTCGTTGGAGCGCAGGCCTTGCACCACGATTCCGAAGCGCGAGTTGACGATGCGCCAGACCAGAAAAACGCCACCGAAAAGGCACAACACGCAGAGGTAATAAAACTGCACGCGGTTCGAGAGGTTGATCAGGCCGCCAAAGGTGCTGCGCTTATAGATCGTCAGCCCGTCGTCGCCGCCATAGCGCGACAGACCGGAGGCGACATAATAGGCCATCTGCGCGAAGGCGAGCGTGATCATGATGAAATAGACGCCACGCGTGCGCAAGGATAACGCGCCGATCACGAGCGCAAACAGCGCGGAAGCCATCAAAGCGACCGGCCACTGGATAAAACCGGAACCAAAACCTTCGGCGGCGAGAATGCCGACCGCGTAGCCGCCGATGCCGAGATAGGCGGCGTGGCCGAAACTCATCATCCCGCCGTAGCCCATGATGAGGTTGAGGCTGACCGCGGCGAGCGCGAAGATCACGATGCGGGTGAACAACGTCAGCACGAACACGTTGCCGGTTGCTTGCGAGAACAGCGGCAGCAACAAAAGACCAACGACGACGATCGCCGCCACCGCATTGCGGAGATTGAACGCAGAGGTCATCGACGGTTGGCCGGGAACAGCCCCTCCGGCCTTGCCACCAGCACAATCGCCATCAGCAGATAAATCAGCATCGACGACAGCGCGGGCGCCGCGGTCGACGCCGCCGCTGAACTGAGGATACGCCGGAGCAGGTCAGGCAGGAAGGCGCGGCCGAGCGTGTCGATCATCCCCACCAGAATCGCCGCGACGAACGCGCCGCGGATCGAACCGATGCCGCCGATGACAATGACTACAAAGGCCAGGATGAGAATGTTCTCGCCCATCCCGATCTGCACGGTCAGGATCGGCGCCTGCATCAGCCCGGCAAGGCCGGCTAGCGCGGCGCCGAGTCCGAACACCAGTGTATAGAGCAGCTTGATGTTGATACCGAGCGCGCCGATCATTTCGCGATTGGACGCGCCGGCGCGGATCAGCATGCCGATGCGGGTTCGCATCACCACGAGATAGAGCATCAACGCGACGGCGAGCGCCACCGCAATGATCGCGAGCCGGTAGGCGGGATAGAACACACCGGGCACGATCTGCACGGGTACGGTGAGCCAGGTCGGCAACGGTAGCGCCAGGCCGGCCGGCCCCCAGACCAGCCGCACCAGATCGTTGAAAAACAAGATCAGCCCGAAGGTCGCCAGCACATGATCGAGATGATCTCGGCCGTATAGATGCCGTAACGCGACCACCTCCAGCAGGATGCCAAGCAGCAGCGTGGCGCCGAGCGCCAGCACGATGCCGAGAACGAAACTGCCGGTCCACGCCACGAAGGTCGCCGCGAAATAGGCGCCCATCATGTAGAGCGAGCCGTGGGCGAGGTTGACGAGGTCCATGATCCCGAACACGAGCGTCAGGCCTGCCGCCAGCAGGAACAGCAGGAGGCCGAATTGCAGCCCGTTCAGGAATTGTTCGACGACCAGCAGCATGTTTGTCCGAGACAACCCCCAATTTCGGTCTTGTCGACCTCATCCCCACCCCTCCCGGACGGGAAGGTCGAAGTAAATGCGGCAGCGTTCTAGCGCTGCCGCATTCCCCAAGCAAAATCCGTGCTCATTTCATCGGACATCTATCGTGATAGCGATCCTGATCGTCCTTGACGACGGTGGCGACCGTCTTGAGCGACAACGTGCCGTCAGCGTCCTTCACCACATCCTGCAAATAGAAATCCTGGATCGGAATGTGATTGTTGCCGTATCTGAACGCGCCGCGCACCGACTTGAAATCGGCCTTTTCCATCGCCGCCTTCATCGCGTCCTTCCGGTTCAAATCGCCCTTGACCGCGACCACGGCGCTGTTGATCAGCGGCACGGCGTCGTAAGCCTGCGAACCGTAGAACGTCGGGCGCAAGCCCGGATACTTCTTGCGATAGTCGGCGACAAACCGCCTGTTCTCCTCGTTGGGCAGATCGTTCACCCATTGCTGCACACCAAGAATGCCGAGCGCATTCTCTTTCTGCAACGGCAACGACAATTCGTCGACCATGCTGTCCGTATAGAGCGGAATCTGCCCCCTCATGCCAGCTTGCACATATTGGTTGAGGAACTGCACGCCGGCAGCACCCGGGAAGAACACGAACATCGATTCCGCTTTCGAGGCGCGTGCCTTGGCGAGTTCAGCCGAGAAATCGAGTTGGGTCGGCCACACCGTATATTCCTCGCCGAGCACCTGGCCCTTGAACGTGCTCTTGAAGCCACCCAGGCGGTCCTTTCCGGCCGCATAGTTCGGTGCAATCAGGAATACCGATTTGATACCCTTCTGATTCATGTAGAGGCCCATCGCCGCAGGCGTCTGGTCGTTCTGCCATGAGGTCAGGAACACGTAAGGCGAGCATAACTCGCCGGCGAGTTGCGACGGGCCGGCATTGATGCCGATCAGGAAGGTTTTGGAATCGACCGCGGGCTTGAGCGAGGCGAGCAGCACATTCGACCAGTTGTAGCCGACGATGAAATCGACATGATCGGACTCGATCAGCTTTTCGGTCTTCTGCTTGCCGACATCAGGCTTTTGCTGGTCGTCCTCATAGATCACCTCGACCGTCTTGCCGGCCATCTTGCGGCCGATGTGATCAAGAGCAAGTTCAAATGCGTTGCGCGCGTCGATGCCGATCGGCGCAGTCGGACCGCTGAAGGTCTCGATAAATCCGATCCTGATCGTGTCGGCCGCAATCGCGGACTGGCCGAAGGCTATTGCCAGCGCACCCGCGAGCAAAAATGCCGTTCTCATGTGGATCCGCTCCGAGTGCTCACTTGCCGAAGTTAGTCCTCAGTCTCAGTGAGATCGCCACCACCATCTATCAGATATTTTAAACTTAAAGCAAGTTCCCTGGGCTACTTCATCGTGCACTTGTCGTGGAAGGTGTCCTGGTTGTCCTTGACGATGGTGGCGACGGTCTTGAGCGAGAGCGAGCCGTCGGCATCCTTGACGACATCCTGCAAATAGAAATTCTGGATCGGGATATGGTTGTTGCCGTATTTGAAGGAGCCGCGCAGCGACTTGAAATCGGCTTTCTCCATCTCCGCCTTCATCGCGTCCTTCTTGCTGGTATCGCCCTTGACCGCGACCACAGCGCTGTTGATCAACTGCGCCGCGTCATAGGCCTGCGCACCGTAATAGGTCGGCCGCGAGGGCGCGTATTTCTTGCGATAGTCCTCGACGAACTTCTTGTTCTGTTCGCTCGGCAGGTCGTTCACCCACTCCTGGGCGCCGGGAACGCCGATCGCGTTGTCCTTTTGCAGCGGCAGCGACAATTCATCGACGGTGAAGGCCGTATAGAGCGGCATCTGCTGCTTGATGCCGGCCTGCGCATATTGATTGAGGAACTGCACGCCGGCTGCACCGGGGTAAAACACGAAGATCGATTCCGCCTTCGAGTTGCGCGCCTTGGAGAGTTCGGCCGAGAAATCGAGTTGGCTCGGCCACACCGTGTATTCCTCACCCACGACCTCGCCCTTGAAGGTGCTCTTGACGCCGGCCAGCATGTCCTTGCCCGCCGCATAGTTCGGGCCGATCAGGAACACCGACTTGACGCCCTTCTGGTTCATGTAAAGGCCCATCGCCGCTGGCGTCTGGTCGTTCTGCCAGGAGGTCGAGAACACATAAGGCGAGCACAATTCACCGGCGAGTTGCGAGGGTCCGGCATTGGCGGAGATCAGGAAGGTCTGAGAATCCACCGCGGTCTTGAGCGAAGCGAGCAGCACGTTCGACCAGATATAGCCGGCGATGAAGTCGACATGGTCGGACTGCACCAGCTTCTCGGTCTTCTGTTTGCCGACATCAGGCTTCTGCTGGTCGTCCTCATAGATCACTTCGACCGGCTTGCCGCCCATCTTGCGGCCGAGATGATCGAGCGCGAGTTCGAAGGAGTTGCGCATGTCGTTGCCGATGACGGCAGTGGGCCCGCTGAACGTGGAGACAAAACCGATTCTGATCGTATCAGCCGCAGCCGCTGGCTGAGCCAGGGCCAGCACGGTGGCGCCCGCGAGCCAAAATCCCGTTCTCATCGTCGTCTCCCTCCTCAAATCCTTGTTGGGTTAACCACGAACCCGGCACCGTTTGCGGAGGCATCCCAGCCTCCAGACTTTTTTTGTGCTCGAAAGGGCCGGCCCGCAGCAAGCACGAACCGACGGCACCCTCTTGAACCTTCGGACCATACCCTGAGCTATGCACCATAGTTCGCGGTAGCCGCCGATGGCAAGGAATTATAGTGCCGGTTGACTCGTTAGCGGATTTGCCACGACGGCCTGCGACAATCGGCATTCGCTATCAGCCGATCAACAAGGCGGTCTTGAGTGCAGCGGCCGAACGCTTACACCAATAGAGGGAGCCGTTCGAACCTAGAGGGCGCCATGACGACAGAAGTGTCTCATCCGAAATCAACCCATCGCGTGGTAATCGTCGGCGCCGGCTTCGGCGGGCTTGAATGCGCGCTGCGGCTAAAGGGCGCCCCGGTCGCGATCACGCTCGTCGACCGCCGCAACCACCATCTGTTTCAGCCGTTGCTCTATCAGGTCGCGACCGCCTCGCTGGCCACCTCCGAAATCGCCTGGCCGATCCGCTATCTGCTGCGCGACCGTAGCGACGTCACGACCTTGTTCGCCACCGTCAGCGGTATCGACGCCGACAACAAACGCGTGCTGCTCGACGACGGCGATACGCTCCCCTACGACACGCTGGTGCTCGCGACCGGCGCGCGCCACGCGTATTTCGGCCACGACGAATGGGAGCCGTTTGCGCCGGGCCTGAAAACGCTCGAAGACGCCACTACGTTGCGGCGTCGAATCCTGGTCGCCTTCGAGCGCGCCGAGCGTGAAAGCGATCCGGAAAAACGCGCCGCGCTTCTGACCTTCGTGATCGTCGGCGCCGGCCCGACCGGCGTCGAGATCGCGGGCACCATTGCCGAACTCGCACGCGACACGCTACCGCCGGATTTTCGCAACATCGATACCCATCAGGCGCGTGTCGTGCTGATCGAGGCCGGTCCGCGCGTGCTGGCGGGCTTTCCGGACGACCTTTCGGCTTATGCGCAGCGTTCACTCGAGGCGATCGGCGTCGAAGTTATTCTCGGTCAGCCCGTCACCGAATGCTCCGCCGACGGCGTCGTCTTCGGTGGCAAGGCGTTGCACGCGAGAACGCTCATCTGGGCCGCCGGCGTGCGTGCCTCCCGCGCCGCCGAATGGCTGCACGCTCCCGCCGACCGCGCCGGCCGGCTGCAGGTGCTGCCCGATCTGACCGTTCCCGGTCATCCCGATATTTTCGCGGTCGGCGACACCGTCACGATCGCCGATCGCCAAGGAAACCCGGTGCCCGGCATCGCGCCCGCCGCCAAGCAACAGGGCCGCCATGTCGCGGCATCGATAAGAGCGCGTTTGCGCGGCGAGACGCCTGCGCCGTTTCGTTACAGTCATGCCGGCAGTCTGGCCCAGATCGGCAAGCGCAAGGCGGTGATCGATTTCGGCGCGATCAAGCTGCGCGGCACGATTGCCTGGTGGATCTGGGGCATCGCCCACATTTACTTCCTGATCGGCTTGCGCAACCGGCTCAGCGTTGCCATTAGCTGGCTCTGGATTCATGCCCGCGACCAGCGCGCCGCACGGCTGATTACGCAAGGTTCGAGCAAGGTAGCGCGTTGAAGAGGCGAACCTTGGGCCTGCCCGCGAAATCAGCACGATGTCACGCCGGGGCGAGGCGCGAGCCTGCGTGAAATTCCCACAAACAGTTGATAAGACTGGGCCATCCTGCCAAATAGGCACCGCCCAACCGATGTACACAATGGCACACCAATTGCTTCGAAAAACGAAAAATTCCCGCACCTCCAGAGTACACTCGGATATGGCGCCTTCACCTTCCTGGATTCAATCGACGCGCGTGCTGCGCGATGTCAGCGCGGATCGAGGTGGCGCGTGAGCGAGACTGTTGCCGCGATCGTTGCCGCGCATCGCGCCGGCCGCCAGTCGCCTGCGCAAACCGTGGCGCGCAGTTTTCAGCGCATCCGCGAACACAACGATCCCGCTATCTTCATCTCCTTGCGCGACGAGAAGGACGCGATTGCCGAAACCGAAGCGCTTGCCGCCAACAAAGAGGCGAGCGAACTGCCGCTCTACGGTATTCCGGTCGCCGTGAAGGACAATATCGATGTGGCGGGGCTGCCGACCACAGCTGCCTGTCCCGCCTATTCCTACACACCGACTCGCGATGCAATCGCGGTCGCACGGCTGCGCCGGGCCGGCGCCATCATCATCGGCAAGACCAATCTCGACCAGTTCGCAACCGGCCTCGTCGGCGTGCGCTCGCCTTACGGCATTCCCACCAATCCGATGCGCGCCGATCTCATTCCGGGCGGCTCGAGTTCGGGATCGGCCGTCGCCGTCTCGACCGGACTGGTGCCGCTCTCGCTCGGCACCGATACCGCAGGAAGCGGACGTGTGCCGGCGATGTTCAACAATATCGTCGGATTGAAACCGAGCCTTGGCCTCATTCCGACCGCGGGCGTTGTGCCGGCCTGCCGCACGCTCGATTGCGTATCGGTGTTCTCGCTCACGGTCGACGATGCGGTGACCGCGCTTGAAGCCATGGCCGGCCCCGACAGGTCGGATCCGTTTTCGCGCAACCGGACGCTATCGAGGATGAGCCCGTTTCCCACCGGCTTGCGGCTCGGCGTGCCGCGCGACGGCCAACTCATCTTCTTCGGCGACAAGGCACAGGAAGCGGCCTACGCGGCGGCGATCGAGAAGTGGCGCGCGTTGGGCGCGACGCTCGTGAGCTTCGATCTCGAGCCGCTCTACGAAACCGCGCGGCTGCTCTATGAAGGTCCATGGGTCGCGGAACGTTACCTTGTGATCCGCAACATGCTGGCGTCCTCGCCCGACGCCATTCATCCCGTCACCCGCGAGATCACAATTGCCGGCAGCCGGCTCTCGGCTGCGGACACCTTCGCCGCGCTCTACCGGCTGCAGGCATTGCGGCGCACGGCCGAACATGCCTTCGCCGACATCGACGCGCTGGTGCTGCCGACTGCACCGACCGCCTATTCGACCGCGCAGGTACTGGCCAACCCGATCGAACTCAACTCGCGACTCGGGACCTATACCAACTTCGTCAACCTGCTCGACCTCTGCGGTCTCGCATTGCCGTCGGCGATCCGGTCCGACGAAATTCCGTTCGGCATCACACTGCTCGCGCCGGCCGGCGAGGACGCACTGCTCGCGAGCATCGGCCGGGTCTTCCAGTCCCAGACCAACCTCACGTTGGGCGCCAAGGGCGTGGTGATGCCGCCATTGGCCGATCTCAACCTCGCCTTGACCGGCGATGAAATTCCGATCGCGGTGGTCGGCGCGCACCTCTCCGGCATGGCGCTCAACAGCGAATTGAAGGCGCATGGCGGCCGACTGCTGGAGGCGACCTCGACCGCGCCCGACTATCGCCTCTATGCGCTTCCGACCGCGCCGCCCAAGCCCGGAATGCTGCGCGTCGAAGCGGGCAGCGGCACCTCGATCGAGATCGAACTCTGGGCACTGCCGGCGGCGGCCTTTGCCAAATTCGTCGACGCGATCCCGCCGCCGCTGTCGATCGGCACGGTCCGTCTGAAAGACGGTCGCGGCATCAAAGGCTTTATCGTGGAAGCCGCCGATATCGGCAGCGCCAAGGACATTTCCGCCTTTGGCGGCTGGCGCAGCTTTGTGGCGAAGACGGGATAACGCGCGAGAGCGCGGCGGTGTTTCTTACACCGAAACCGCATAAAGCGCGTATTCGCCGTGCACCCGCTCGATATGCGCGCGCATGGCGTTCGCCGCGCCGTTGCGGTCGCCGCGCATGATGGCCACCACCACGCGATCGTGCTCGGCATGCGATTGCCCGAGCCGCCCGAGATTGCGGAACTGGGCGCGGCGGAACGGCTGCACGCGCTTGCGTGTTGCGAGCGTAATCTCGGCGATATGACCGTTTTGCGAACCGGCATAGATCGAGCCGTGAAAGCGCTCGTTGACCTCGTGAAAGCGATCGGGATCGCCGGCGTAGCTCAGCACCCGCAATTCCTCGTGGATCGCTTCGAGCCGGTAGCGCTCGGCCGGCGTCATCCGCTCTGCGGCCAGCCCCGCGCACAACGCTTCAAGTTCCGCCATCGCCTCGAACATCCCGCTCAGGCGCTCGATCGAGGGTTGCGCCACTACCGCGCCGCGATGCGCGCGCGCCTCAACAAGGCCTGAGGCCGCAAGCTGCCGCAACGCCTCGCGTACCGGGGTGCGCGACACATTGAAACGCCGCGCGATGTCGGTCTCGTCCAACGCCGACCCCGGCGCCAGCGCGCCACTTACGATCTCGTCGGCCAGTTGCAGACGCAGTTCTTCGGCGCGAGTCAGTTTATCGACGCGCGGGCTGCGACGAACGATCGCCTTCGCTTCCGAAATAGCGCCAAGCGATGCCAGGTCTGGGAGGTCGTCAAGGCTCATGCCTTTTGATCCCGCGGTTCGTCGATCATGCTGACATGGGCGGCTACGATTTTCCACCCTTCCGAAAACCGTACCCATGTCTGCATCTGCCGCCCGACCTTGCCGGGCGAGGATTCGCGATAAAACAGCGTCGAGGCCACCGCCATGTCGCGGCCGTAGGTCGTGATCAACGTGCGGTCGGTCCGGCGCATTAGGCCAACGGAAGGGCGCGCCGCGCGAAACGCCATGATCTCTTGATAGCCGTAGAGATTTTCACCCCCGCCATAGCGCAGCGTACGCGGGTCGTCGCGGAACAATTCGTCGAGCACCACGACATCGTTGGTCACCAGCGCCTGTTCGTAACGCGCGAATTCTGCGGTTACCTCGGCAAGCACATCGGGAAGATCGACCTGCATCCTTAAATTCCCACTCAAATTGCTCTTGGCCGTGGCGCAGACACGACCCCCTGCCGTTCCAGCGCGGCGGCCACGCGCAGCGCGATGTCTTCGCGCCAGGGCGCGGCAATGATCTGCACACCGATCGGCATCGGCTCCAACGGCACCGGAACCGCCACCACCGGCAAACCGATAAAGGAGATCGGCTGGGTGTGGATGCCGATATTGGCGCGGACCGGCAGTTCGACGCCATCGAGCGTGAAATTCACCTGACCCAGTTTCGGCGCCACACAAGGTGTCGCCGGCGCCAGGATCACGTCGACCGATTTGAACAGCTCCAGCACCTGCGCACGGTACCAGCGGCGGAATTTTTGCGCGCGATCGACCATCGGCGCCGGAATCATGGCGCCCGCGATCAGGCGGTCGCGCACCGCGGGATCGAAATCGTCCGGCCGCGTGCGCAGGCGATCGAGATGGAGCGAAGCGCCTTCGCAGGTCGAGATGACGTAAGCCGCGGCGCGGGCGCGCGCCGCTTCCGGAATTTCGACCGTGCGGCTCGCGCCAAGCGCTTTTGCCACGCGCCCGACCGCTTCGGTCGCCTCAGGGAAGACGTTCTTCTGGAAGTAGCCGCCCGCAATCGCAATTCGCAAATCGCCGATGCCCTGGGCGAGCGAGGGCAATGCCGGCTCGACCGGCCGGGTCGTGCAGGCCGCATCGCCTGCGTCCGGTCCTTGCATCGCGTCATAGGCGAGCGCTAGGTCGCTGACCGAGCGTGCCAGCGGACCGACATGATCGAATGAGAACACGAACGGAAACGAGCGCGCGCGAGAGAGCCGGCCATAGGTCGGCTTCAATCCGAAGATTCCACAAAACGACGACGGCACCCGGATCGAACCGTTGGTGTCCGAGCCGAGCGCCAGCGGAACCAGCGCACCGCCGACGGCACCGCCCGAACCGCCCGAGGAGCCGCCGGTCATCCGCGTGAGATCATGCGGATTGCGCGACGGCCCGTCGTGAATGTTCTCGCCGGTGAAATCGTAGGCGTATTCGCCCATGTTGAGCGCGCCGACCAGCACGGCGCCGGCAGCCTCCAGCCGCTCGACCAGCGTGGCGTCGCGCACGGCTGGGGGAAGATCGCGGTTGATCTTCGATCCGGCTCGCGTCGGCAGCCCCTTGACGTCGAACAGGTTCTTCACGGCAAACGGCACGCCGGCAAGTGGTCCCGCCGTTTTACCGGCCGCGATCGAGGCATCGACGGCGCGCGCTTTCGCACGGGCCCGTTCGGCAGTGACGTCGGTAAAGGAGTTCAGGACCGCATCGTGTTTGGCGATCCGCGCGAGCACGGCTTCAGTGGCGCTCAGCGCCGAGAATTTCTTGTCCTTGACGGAGAGCGCGATGTCGAGCGCAGACATTCCGTCTCCGGCACCTGCCACGGTATCAAGCGGTGAAGACACTGGCGGGCTCGGCTGCGTCAGAGAATGCAAACTCGTCCACCACCCGCGCCATCTTCAAGGACACTTCGAGATTGGCCCGCACAGTAGGTTTCCAGGCTTCCTTGACCGGAAGCCTCAGGGCCTTGGCGGCCGCGTCGATATAATCGTCCAGCGAATCTTCTGACATTTCAGCCTTTTAGTTCGGTAGTTCAGTCCCCAATCAGGCCGCCGGTAGCGGCGGATGGGGAATAGCCGTGAGCAGCTCCTTTGTATAGGCATTTTGCGGATCGCCCAAGACCTGGTCAGACGTCCCCTGTTCGACGATTCGCCCGGTCCGCATCACAATGACACGGTCGCACAATAGCCGCACCACGTTCAAATCGTGCGAGACGAACAAATAGCTCATGCCGAGCGACTGCTTGAGGTCCTGAAGCAGGTTCAAGACCACCGCCTGCACCGAAACGTCGAGCGCCGCGGTCGGCTCGTCGAGGATGACGAGCTTCGGATTGAGCGCCATCGCACGGGCAATGCCGACGCGGGCCTTCTGTCCGCCCGACAATTGATGCGGAAAACGATCGAGCAGATTGACCGGCAGACCTACCAAGGTCGCTAGTTCCTCACAGCGTGCCCGCAGCGCATCGCGCCCACTGATGTTCCCCAGCCTCAGAATCGGATCGGCGATCGCGCGCACCGCGGTGAAGCGCGGGTTGAGGCTGTCGGTCGGATCCTGGAACACCATCTGGATGCTCTTGCGCTGCGGCAATCGCGCAAAAGCATTCGGCAGGATGCCGCCGATCTCTTCGCCGTCGAACATGATGCGGCCGGACGTCTGGTCCAGCAGCCGCATCACCATCATCGAGGTCGTGGACTTGCCGCAGCCGGATTCACCGACGAGGCCGACGCTTTCGCCATGGCCGACCGTAAAGCTGATGCCGTCGACCGCGCGGAAAATCTCAGGCTCGGCCGGCGGCTTGCGCGCGAACAATTTGGCGAGCATCGCCGGCGCGCCCTGGCGCGGATATTCCTTCACCAGCTTTTCGACGAGCAGAAGCGGTTTGGTTGAAGCGTTTACGCCTTCCTCGCTTTTCCCGTTTGCAGAAACGGAGGTGGCCACGGGCGGCGCCGGCAGCAAAGCCGCCTCTTCCTCCGGCAACAGATCGCGCAAGGAGACGCCGATCCGCGGCGTCGCGCGCATCAATTTCCGCGTATAGGGATGTTCGGGCTTGGCGAAGATATTGGCGGAGAGCGCGGTTTCGACCACGCGTCCTTTCTCCATCACCACGACGCGATCGCAATAGGCCGCCGCAAGGCCGAGATCGTGCGTGATCAGGATGGTCGACATGCTTCGCGCTTTGGTGAGTTCGACGACGAGGTCCATCACCGCCTTCTGGGTCGTGACGTCGAGACCGGTGGTGGGCTCGTCGGCGATCAGAAGGCGCGGACCGCAGGCCAGCGCCAGCGCGATCACCACCCGCTGACACATGCCACCCGAGAGCTCGAACGGATAGGCATGATAGCGCTCGCGGGGACGCGCGATCTTAACCTGCTCGAGCGCTGCTATCGCGCGGTCCGTCACCTGCGAGCGATCGACCTGAACGTGCTGCAGCAGCACGTCCTCGATCTGGTGGCCGATCTTGCGGATCGGGTTGAGCGCGAGCCGCGGGCTTTGGAAGATCATCGACATTTCGCGGCCGCGCATGTCGCGCATCTGATCTTCGGTCGCCGCCCGGACATCGACGCCGGAGAATTGAACGGAGCCTTCGGCGATCTTGCCGGCGCGATCGAGAATCCGCATCACGGCGTAAGACGTTACTGATTTGCCGGACCCGGACTCGCCGACGATGCCGAGCGTCTCACCCTTGGCGACCGCGATGTTGACATGCTGCACGGCCTTGACGATGCCGCGCCGGGTGGCGAATTCCACTGTGAGATCGTTGACGTCGAGCAGCGGCAAGGCGTTCATGTCACACTCATTCTCTTGAGCATGATCTCCGCGCAAACGCGTTCCGCGTTTGTCGCGTGGGAAAACCGGTACCCACTTTTCCGGATCATGCTCTCACGTCCTCCGCTGCGGATCGACCAGATCGCGCAAACCATCGCCGAGCAGGTTGAAGCAGAACACCGCGATCATCAGCGCCCCGCCGGGAAAGAAAGCCACCCACCACTCGCCGGAAATGATGTTGGTCGCGCCCTCCGCCACCATGATTCCCCACTCCGGCGTCGGCGGCTTGACGCCAAGCCCAATGAACGACAGGCCGGCGGCATTGAGGATGGCATAGCCCATGGTCAGCGACACCTGCACCATCATGATCGGCATGATGTTGGGCAGGATATGCGTCAGCAAAATCCGCATGTCGCTGTTGCCGGAAAGCCGTGCGGCCTGCACAAACCCGGCATCGCGCCGCACATTGGCTTCGGCGCGGGCAACGCGGACGTAAAGCGGGAAATTAATAATCGCGGTCGCGATCACGATGTTGGTCACGGTATTGCCGAGCGCCGCGACGATGCCCATCGCGAGCACAAAAAGCGGAAACGCCATGATGGTGTCGGAGATGCGCCCGATGATGCGGTCGGTCCATCCGCCGAAAAAGCCGGCGGCGATGCCGGCGAGCCCGCCGATGGCAAGCACCAGGGCGACCGAGGCAATCGCGATCACGAAGTCGAGGCGGGTAGCGACCACGACGCGGCTGAAAATATCACGTCCGATCAGATCGGTGCCGAACCAGTGCCGCAGCGATGGTGACTGCAATGTCGCTGAGGTGTCGCTGGCGAGCGGATCGTAAGGCACGACATAGGGACCGACTAAAGCGCACAGTGCGATCAGGACGAACAGGCCAAACGACAATCCGGTAACTGGATTGTCAGCCACCACATAGATCGCATGGCGGAGAAGCGAGTTGGTCGGCGGCTTCGCCGGAAGGTTTGCGGCTGGCGCCGTGGTGAGACTCGCTTCGGTCATGCGTCAACCCTCACGCGCGGATCGATCACGCCATAGAGCATGTCGATGATCAGGTTGAGTGCGACGTAAAGCACCGCCATCGTCAGCACGAAGCCCTGCACCGGCGCGAAGTCCGACTGCAGCAGCGCCTCGACCGCATAGGAGCCGATGCCGGGCCACGCAAAGACCTTTTCCACCAGCACATTGGCGCCGAGCAGAAACGAGAACACCATGCCGAGCGTGGTCACGACCGGCAGCAACGCGTTACGGAACGCGTAGGTCAGGATCACCGTGCGACTGTTGAGGCCGCTGGCGCGCGCGGTTCGGATGAATTCGGACGCCAGCACCGCCAGCATCGAGGCGCGGGTCATGCGCGTGATCGGCGCCAGCGAAAACACCGCCAGTGTCACCGCCGGCAGGATCAATTGGCTGAACGCGGCGCGAAACGTTTCGAAATTGCCGGTGATCAGGCTGTCGATCAGGAAGAAGCCGGTGATATCGGGCGGGCTTGTGGCAAAGGCATCAAGCCGGCCAAGCGGCGCGGGCGACCAACCGAGGCGGAAGTAGAATACGTAGACCAACAGAAGCCCGGTAAAGAACACCGGCAGCGAAACGCCCGCGGTCGCAATCACGCGGCAAAGATGATCGATCAGAGAACCTTGTTTGACGGCGGCAAAGATGCCGAGCGGTACCGCAATCGCGATCGCCAGGAACAAGCCGAACAACGTAAGTTCGGCGGAGGCCGGCAGGCGGCTTGCGATTTCGGCCGCAACCGGCTGGCCCGTCGACAGCGAGTTGCCGAAGTTGCCGTGGGCAAGATCGTTCACGTAGCGCAGGAATTGATCCGGCAGCGACCGGTCAAGCCCGAGGCTTTTGCGGATTTCGGCAATCGATTGCGGCGTGGCCGCGGGGCCTGCGAAATACACCGCCGGATCGCCCGGCAGTACCCGCGTCAGCAGAAACGTCACGACGATCACACCGATCAGGGTCGGGATGACGGTTGCGAGCCGTTTGAGGATCACCATGTTCGACCTCCCGGCGGCGGCGCCGCGTTTTCCGGCCTCTAACCCTTTACGATCGAGCGGTAATCGAGCTGACGGTGAAACCAGTAGGCGTAGCCGGAGATATTCTTCTGCGTGGCGATATTGAGATAGGGCTGAAACAACGGAATTCGCGGGACTTCCGTGTAGGCCTTGGAAATGAAGCCCTCGACGTCCCTGGTATATTTTTCCTTGTCGCCGACGGCTGCCGCTGCGCGCGCGCCGTCGATCAAGGTGTCCATGTCGGGGTTGACGTAGCTTGGCGTGTTGAAGATCGCGTTCTGGCCGGAATAGGCCCAGAAGAAGAAATATTCGGGATAATCGAGCCAGCCGGAGAAAAAGTTGAGCATCAGCGGCATGCTTTTCTTGGCCATTTCGCTGCGCCAATTCGCGCCCGGCACCTTGTTGATCGAAGTCTTGATGCCGATCTGGCCGAGAGCCTCCTGCACCAGCACGGACACCGGCTCGCTGACATCGCCGGTGCCAAGATCGTAGGAAATCGTGGTTTCGATATCTGAAGCGCCGCTTTCGGCCATCAGCGCCTTGGCCTTCGCCATGTCATTGGCGTAGCCGGTCTTGGCCGGCCAGGTCGTATCGGCGACGGTGTTGGAGGGACCACCGAACAACGGATTGGCAAGACCGAACATCGCCGCATCCATGATCTTCTGATACGGCAAGGCGTAGGCCACGGCCTGACGAACCTTCGGATTGTCGAATGGCGGCTTCGTCACATTCAGATCGATCGAATACATGCCGTTGCCGATCGGATTGGAGATGATGACGAGCTTGCCGTCCTTCTTCATCTCGAACGTGTCCTTGCTCGACAGGTCGAACGAGATGTCGGCATCGCCGCGTTCCATCAGAGCGCGTCGATTGCCTTGCGACGGCACGGTGCGCCAGATCACCTTCTTGAGCTGGGGCAGCTTGCCGCCGACCCAGTCTTCGTTGCGCTCGTAGACGGTTTCGACGCCCGGCTTCCAGCTCGTTACCTTGTAGGCGCCGCTGCCGGCGGTGTTGCTCTTGGTGTATTCCAGCGCCCAAGGATCTTTTTCCGTGGCCTTCTTTTTCAGGAGCTCGGAGTTGTAGACGCTCGGCACGATCACGGCGAGATCAGGCACCGTCAGCCGGTCCTTCTTGGCGAAATCGACGCGAATGGTGCTGTCGTCAACGATGACGAACTGCTCCTTGTCGGACAGCGAACCGGCTTTCATCTGCACGGTGGGGAAGCCGCCGACCGTGACCGAACGGTCGAGCGACCATTTGACATCCTTTGCGGTGACCGGCGTACCGTCGTGGAATTTGGCGTTCTTCTTCAATTTGAACGTCACCGACATGTCGCTGAGGTTCATGTCCTCGGCGAGCTCCGGCTTGAACTTGTCGCGGTCGTAGGACAACGTGCCGTCGGGCAGCGTCTTGGTTTCGTGGCCGATCAGCCGGTCGTAGCAATTCCACGACACCTCGTAGCCCGCACGGTTGGTGCCGACCCCATGAATGTCGAGATTGTTGGGACCGCCTTCGGTCACGACCAGCAATGTTTCCGATCTCGCATCGGCTTTCGCCGGCGACCAGATCGCGGGCGCTTGCGCTGCAGCAGCCCCGACGGCGATTCCGGAAACGGATTTAAGAAAATCGCGGCGCTTCATCGGATGCTCCAGCACAAAAGGGGTCGGTTATGGAGCCAGCTTCGCAAGGTTCGTGCCAAGGCCTAACGATTGGTTAACCGACGGTTAAATCCCTGATTTGGCTTGTCGATCGTTCGCCGGCCGCAACCACGCCGACGGCGCGGACGCAAAAATCCATTGCATACAGAGAAATAAACTTGCTGAATTAATAGGCAGGATATCGGTCCGCCATGTTGTGCTTTAAAAATCTCGCCGTGGAATTGCGTTGAACCTTTTTTCCCGGTCATCGCCTTAATTACGGGGGGACAAGTTGCCCGTGTATACGCGCGCCGGCTTTTCGCGGACCGTCATCATGTTCGTTGCATTAGTTCTGACGGCCGTCACGACGAGCGCCCCTGCGCGCGAATTTCGCGCCGCCGACACCCAGAGCGAGGACTACCCGACCGTCCAGGCGCTGCGATTCATGGGCCGGTTGATCGAGAAGAAAACCAACGGCCGGTTGCAGATTCGCGTGTTCCATTCGCGCCAGCTTGGCGAAGAAAAGGAGACCATCGAACAGACCAGGGCCGGCGCCATCGATCTCAACCGCACCAACGTGGCGCTGATCGGAAGTTTCGTGCCGGCCATGAACGTGCTGGCGATGCCGTTTCTGTTCCGCTCCATCGAACACTTGCAGAAGGTGCTCGATGGCCCGATCGGCGATGAAATCCTGGGCAGCTTCGAGCCCTATGGTTTCGTTGGCCTCGCCTTCTACGATTCCGGCGCGAGGTCGATCTACAACAGCGTCAGGCCGATCCGCTCGATCGCCGACATGAAGGGTTTGAGGCTTCGCGTGCAGCAATCGGAACTGATGTCCGACATGGTCAAGGCGCTCGGGGCAGAGCCGATCGAGCTGCCCTATGGGCAAGTGCGCACTGGCCTTGCCACCAAGCTGATCGACGGTGCGGAAAACAACTGGCCGTCCTTTGTCACCACCGATCATTATAAATATGCCGGTTTCTATACGCTCACCGAACATACGATGAGCCCCGAAGTGCTGGTGATGTCGCTCAAGGCCTGGACGAGCCTGACGACTGAAGATCAGGCGATCTTTCACGACGCCGCCCGGCAGTCGAGCCGTTTCATGCGCGAGCGCTGGAAAGACCTCGAGGAGCAATCGCGCCGGCAGGCGCAGGCAGCCGGCGTGACGATCGTGAGCGAGTTCGATCGCAAGCCGTTCGAAGCAGCGATGGATGGAATTTACGCCAAGACACGGCGCGATCCGGCCGCAGCCGCGCTGATCGAACGAATTCGCAAGGTCAACTGAATTGCAACAGGAAGCGCGCCAGCCCGCGACGATGGAAACGCCCGCGACGTTCGCGGGACGCGGCCATTCGCGGCTGGTCGCGCTGGTGCGCGCGGTGCCGATCCGCTGGCGCATCCTGTCGATCGCGGCGCTGAATTCGGCCGTCGTCGTGGTGCTGGTCGCGATGATCTGGAACGGCGTCCAGGTTCTGGGATCGGCCTGGGACGATGTGCGGCAGGCGCGGGAATCCGACAACATTCTGGCGCGGCTTGAGAGCGAAACCGGCCATCTGCAAAACCTGATCCATCGCTACATCAACCAGCCGAGCCCGGAAATGTTCGCCGAGATCTCGCATGTACGCGAGACGATGCTGGGCACCCTGACGACGCGGGCTTCGACCGATCCGATGCTTTCCGGCTCGGTCGAACGGCTCGAGCGTGTCACCGAGCGCTTCCTCAACGGCTTCAGCCGATTGAGCGCCGTGCAGACGACGATCACGAAAACCTATGAAGATGAGGTGCTCACGCCGGCCCGCGACATGGCCGGGCTTTATTCGATCATCGAGGGCGCCACCGGCCACCGCGATGCGCTGATCTGGCCCTCGCTCGGCAAATCCCGCGAGGCCTTCACGACCATGCTGGTGGCCGCCAACTCTTATTATCTCTCGTTGGCCACGGCTTCCGCCGAAGAAGCGAGCCGCAATACCGAGACCATCCAGCAGACCATCCCCGTGATGATCGATCTCGCCGACAACGATCTGCAACGAATGGCGCTGCAACGGCTGAACGCGCGAAGCAAGGCGCTCAGTGAAGGTCTTGCGAAGTTGTCGGCGCAGTTGACCAACCGCACGGAACTCTTGCGCGACGCGATCGACGCGAGCCAGGCCGAGGCTTCCAGTGCCATCGACGAATTGTCGATCAAGATGCGCCAGCGCGAGCAGAGGGCACAGGAGACTTTCGACCAGACGCTCGCCGACATTTCCCGAAAAGTGCTTTCGATCGCCGTGATTTTCTTGGGAATTATCATTACCGCCGGGGTTTTGATTGCGCTGTCGATCCGCCTGCCGTTGCAGCAGATCATGACGGCGATGCACGCGATCACCTCGGGCGACTATAACCGCAGGGTTCAAGGCACCGGCGCCAACGACGAGGTCGGCGAGATGGCGCGCGCGGTGGAAGTGTTCCGCGAAAACGCCATTGCCAAGCGGAAGACCGAAGACGAATTGCGCGCTTCCAAGGAAAAGGCGGAGAGCGCGCTGCACGAACTCAATACCGCGCAGCAGAACCTGATCGACGCCGAACGTCTGGCCGCGCTCGGCGGCCTGGTGGCGGGCGTTGCCCATGAGGTGAACAACCCGATCGGCATCAGCCTGACGGTTGCCTCGAGTTTCGCACGCCGCACCGAAGCGTTTGAGGACGAATTGAAGACCGGCAACGGATTGCGGCGCTCGCAGCTCGACGAATTCGTCAGGACCTCGCGCGATGCCGCCCAGCAATTGGTGGGCAATCTGCAACGTGCCGGCGAACTCATTCAATCCTTCAAGCAGGTCGCGGTCGACCGCTCGCATGCCGAACGTCGCACCTTCAATCTGAGCGAGGCGACCGACCAGATCGTCGCGAGCCTGCGGCCTGCGCTGAAGAAGGCGTCGATCGCGCTGGTGGTCGAAGTGCCTGAAAATCTCGTCATCGACGGCTATCCGGGCTCTTATGGCCAGATCCTTACCAACCTTTTCCTGAACGCCGCGACGCATGCCTTTCCCGACGGGCGCTCGGGGACGATCACGATTTCGGCAAAGCCCCGCGGCAGCGACGACGTCGAGATCATATTTGCCGATGACGGCGCCGGCATGACGCCGGACGTGCAGCGCCAGGCGTTCGACCCCTTCTTCACGACGCGTCGCAACGAAGGCGGTACCGGACTTGGCCTGCACATCGTTTACAATCTCGTGACCCAGCAACTGGGCGGCCGGATGATGCTGGATTCAAGACCGGGACAAGGGACTACGTTTCGCATTATCATGCCCAAAGCCGCCAAGGGCGGTCAGCCAACCGAGAACCAGGATCGCGACAGGACTTCTGCATGGCCGAACAGGACGATGTCCTCCACCTGATCGACGATTCCGGTGCCGACCCGGAAGTCTCCGGCGCGCGCAAATGGAAGATTGCGGTCATCGACGACGATCAGGCGGTGCATGAAGGCACGCGCTTTGCGCTGAGCGATTATAGCCTCAACGGACAGGGCCTCGAGATCCTGTCGGCCTATTCGGGCAGCGAGGGGCGGACGCTGATGCGCGCGCATCCGGATATCGCCGCCGTGCTGCTCGACGTCATCATGGAAACCGACGCCGCGGGCCTCGATCTGGTCGAATATATCCGCAACGAGCTTCGTAACGAGACGGTTCGCATCATCTTGCGCACTGGACAACCCGGACAGGCGCCCGAGCGCCGCGTGATCGTTCAGTACGACATCAACGACTACAAGGCGAAGACGGAACTCACCGCCGACAAGCTGTTCACCTCGCTCACCGCGGCGTTGCGCAGCTATCAGCAGCTCGAACGCATGGTGCAGACCCGGCGCGGGCTGGAAATCATCATCGACGCTGCCTCGACGCTTTACGACTTCAAGTCGATGCAGCGCCTCGCCGAAGGCGTGCTGACCCAGATCGCCTCGCTCCTCAACGTCGACTGTGCCGGCATCCTGGTGCTGCGCGACGGCGGCGACGCCAACGACGATTTTTCAGTGTTGGCGGGCTCCGGCTGCTACAGCCGTTTCATCGGCACCACCAGCGCCAAATCGCTCGATGCCGATTTGCGTTCGATGGTCGAGGCTGCCTTCAAGCGCCGCAAACACGAATTCGTCGATCAGCGCACCGTGCTCTACGTCCGCACCGGCAGCGGGCGTGAAGTCGTGGTGCTGTTGCAGGCGGAGCGGCAACTGTCGGAGACCGACCGCTCGCTGGTCGAGATCTTCGGCAGCCGGCTTTCGATCGCCTTCGATAACGTCATCCTCTATCAGCAGCTCCAGCAGGCCAATACCCAGCTCGAGGATCGCGTCACCCAACGCACCCGCGCGCTGATGCAGGCCAACCGCAGGCTCTCGGCGCAATGGCTGCGGCTGCAACGTGCCAACGGTTTCAAGAACGAGATTCTCGGCACCGTCGCCCACGACCTGAAGAATCCGCTGAGCGTCATTCTCGGCCGCACCGAAATGCTGACCGAACTGATCGCCGCCGGCTCTTCCCGCGACAATGTGACGTCCCAGGTCGAACATATCCGTGACGCCACCAAGCGTTTGACCTCGATGGTCGATCACCTGATCTCCGATGCGATGGCGGATGCATTCGACATCACCATCCGCCGCGAACCGGTCGATATTGCCGCGCTGGTTGGCGAAGTGGCCGATGCCAATCAGCCGCTTGCGGTCAACAAGCAGCAATCGATTACGGTTTCGGCCTCGCCGAACCACACGACCGTCTGCGACGCGGATCGAATCCGCGAGGCGATCGACAATCTCATCAGCAATGCCATCAAATATAGCCCGATCGGGGGCAAGATTTCGGTGCAGGTCGGCGAGGATTCAAAAATGACGGTTATCCGCGTCGTCGATGAAGGCGCCGGTCTGTCGCCAGAGGACCTAGGCCGGCTGTTCGGGCGCTTCCAGCGCCTGTCCGCCAAGCCCACCGGCGGAGAGAGTTCGACTGGCCTCGGACTATCGATCGTCAAGCGCATTATCGATATGCATGGCGGCGAGGTCACGGCCAACAGCGCCGGGCCTGGACAAGGTTCGACATTCACTATCACATTGCCGGCAACAGACGTGTAATCCCATGAGTCAAAGTCAGCACATCATCATTGTCGATGACGAGGCACCGGCCCGCGAGATGGTCGGTGATTACCTCAAAATGCACGGTTTTACCGTAACGCTTTGCGACGGCGGCAAGAGCCTGCGCGGCGCGATCGAAAACAACGTGCCCGATCTGGTGGTGCTCGACCTGAACATGCCTGAAGAAGACGGCCTTTCGATCATCCGCGACCTGAAAAGCCGCACCAACGTACCCGTGATCATGCTGACGGCCACCGCGAGTCCGATCGATCGCGTGGTCGGGTTGGAGCTTGGCGCCGACGACTATGTCGCCAAACCCTGCGAACTGCGCGAACTGATGGCACGAATTCGCTCGGTGTTGCGGCGAAGCGCGCCGGCCCGGGTGCAGGCCGCAGGCGATGCCAATGGCGCGAAAGCCGACAAGGATTCGCTGGTGCGGTTCGGCACCAAGTGGCTCGATCTTCAGGCGCAGGCGCTGCGCGACGACGAAGGCAACGAACATCCGTTGACGGCCTCCGAATTCGGGCTGCTCAAGGTCTTCGCCGCTAATCCGAAGCGCGTGCTGTCGCGCGAGCGGCTCCTGGAACTTGCCAACGCCCGCGACAGCGAAGCTTTCGATCGCGCGGTCGACCTTCGCATCATGCGAATTCGCCGCAAGATCGAGGTCGATCCCACCAAACCGGCAGTGATCAGGACGATTCGCGGCGGCGGATATCTGTTCTCGCCCGCAGGCGACAAGACCTGACTTCCGCTGAGATTTTCCCCGCAGAAGGCCTGCTACAGGCCACCGTCACCGTCGGGCGTCTTTGTTCCCTCGGTGAGGGCCTTGCTGCCGCCGACAAGCTAAAATTTTATCTTATTAGATTTGCTGGCTTTTTCCTGCCAATTGTTTCGTCGAAACGGCCCCGACGAAACAATTCTCCAGCCCACGAAACCATTTTTCGCTTTTCTCGCAGACGTCCCGAAACTGTCGCTGACTACCAATGGAGGCAACAAAGGCCGCCACAGGGCGACACTGGGAGACTGTCATGCAGAATGTCGTAGCCATCAATGCCGCAGCCCACCAAGGCATCATTGCCGCTCAGGCGACGTCCGATGAAGCGCTGCTTGAGGGCATTGCCGAGGGCGGCCGCCACGCGATGCACATTCTCTATTCGCGCCACCATGTGCGGGTTTACCGGTTTATCCTGCGGATGGTACGCGACACCACCACGGCCGAGGATTTGACCAGCCAGGTTTTCCTCGACGTGTGGCGTACGGCGGGCCAATTCCAGGGCCGTTCCCAGGTCTCCACCTGGTTTCTGTCGATTGCCCGCTTCAAGGCCCTGACCGCCTTGCGCCAGCGGCGGCATGAGGACATCGATCAGGAGGAGATCCTCGAGATCGCCGATGGCGCGGAGACGCCGGAAGCCTGTCTTGACCGCAGCTCAACCAGCGCGATCCTGCGAGCCTGCGTTGCCAAATTGTCGCCGGCGCATCGCGAGATCATCAATCTCGTCTACTATCACGAGAAGTCGGTCGAAGAGGTCGGTCTCATCATCGGCATTCCCCAGAGCACGGTGAAGACGCGGATGTTCTATGCGCGCAAACAGCTCGCCGACCTGCTCAAGGTCGCCGGCATCGAGAGCCTGGCCGCCTGAACTGATAGTACCCTCGCAACATTCCACGTGATACAATCCACGTCACCGCGGTGATGTTGGGTTCTTGTGATGTTCGAAAGCTGGGATGCCGTGGGCTTGGCCCGGGCACAGTTCGCGTTCACGATGTCGTTTCACATCGTGTTTCCCGCTTTCTCGATCGGATTAGCCAGCTACCTCGCGGTTCTCGAAGCGCTGTGGCTCTGGACCGGTCGTGAAGTCTTCATCAACCTGTTCAATTACTGGCTGAAGATTTTCGCCGTTGCCTTCGGCATGGGCGTCGTTTCCGGCATCGTGATGTCCTACCAGTTCGGCACCAACTGGTCGGTTTTCGCCGACAAGACCGGCCCGGTGATCGGCCCGCTGATGGCCTATGAGGTGCTCACGGCCTTCTTTCTCGAAGCCGGCTTCCTTGGCGTCATGCTGTTCGGCCTCGAACGGGTGGGCCATCGCCTGCACTTCCTCGCAACCTTGATGGTGGCAATCGGGACTTTGATCTCGGCGTTCTGGATCCTTTCCGCCAATTCCTGGATGCAAACGCCCGCCGGCTACGCGGTGAACGCCGACGGACAGTTCGTTCCCGCCGACTGGCTGAAGCTGATCTTCAACCCGTCATTTCCCTATCGCATCGTGCATATGGTGCTTGCGGCCTATCTCACGACCGCGCTGGTCGTCAGTGCCGTCGGCGCCTTTCATCTCTGGCGCGACTCCCATCAGGCGGGCGCCCGCGTGATGTTCTCGATGGCGATGTGGATGGCGACGCTGGTGGGACCGATCCAGATTCTCGCCGGCGACCAGCATGGCCTCAACACGCTGGAGCATCAGCCGGCCAAGGTGATGGCGATGGAAGGCCATTACCAGAGCCACAATGACGGCGCGCCGCTGATTTTGTTCGGACTACCCGATCAGCAAGCAGGCCAGGTCCGCTACCCGATCGAAATCCCGAAGCTGAGCTCGCTGATCCTCAAACATGCGCTCAATGCGCCGCTCAAGGGCCTCGACACCGTTCCACGGCAGGATTGGCCGCCGGTTCCGATCACGTTCTGGTCGTTCCGGGTCATGGTCGGGCTGGGATTTCTGATCTTCGGCCTCGGCCTGCTTAGCCTGTGGGAACGCTGGCGCGGCCAGCTGTATGAATCCCGCCTGTTGCATGCCTTCGCGATGGTCATGGGCCCGGCGGGCTTCGTGGCCGTGCTCGCAGGCTGGATCACCACCGAGACCGGGCGCCAGCCGTTCACGGTCTACGGGCTGCTGCGAACGACGGATTCAGCTTCGCCATTGGCTGCGCCCGCGGTTGCCTCCTCTTTGACCGCCTTCGTTGTGGTCTATTTCGCCGTGTTCGCCGCCGGCGTGATCTATCTCCTGCGCCTGATGAGCCATCCGCCGCATCATGGCGAACAAGGCCCGCAAGGCGACATCCCGGCGCGCGCCGCCGGCATCACGCCCGCCGCTGCGGCGGTGGCGAAAGGAGAAGCCGGATGACCGTGTCTTTCGATGTGGCAACGATCTGGGCGTTCATCATCGCGTTTGCGGTTTTCGTCTATGTGGTGATGGACGGCTTCGACCTCGGGCTTGGGATTCTGTTTCCGCTTTTTCCTGAAAAGTCCGATCGCGACGTCATCATGAACAGCGTGGCGCCGGTGTGGGACGGCAACGAGACCTGGCTGGTATTGGGCGGCGGCGGCCTGATGGCCGCCTTTCCGCTCGCTTATGCCGTTTTGATGCCGGCCATCTACACGCCCGTCATTGCGATGTTGATCGGCCTGGTCTTTCGCGGCGTCGCCTTCGAATTTCGCTGGCGCACGACACAGGTCGAACGAAATCGCTGGGATATCGCCTTCGCCGGCGGATCGTCGGTGGCGGCACTGGCGCAAGGCATCGCGCTCGGCGCCATCCTGCAAGGCGTTCACGTCGAGGGACGGCACTATGCCGGCGGGTGGTGGGACTGGCTGACGCCGTTCACCGTTCTGACCGGCATTTCGCTGGTCGCCGGTTACGCGCTACTCGGCGCCACCTGGCTGGTGATGAAGACCGAGGGCGGTCTTCGCGACAAGGCCTATCGCCTGAGCTGGCTATTGTTGTTTGCGATGCTGGGCGCGATCGGGGCGGTCAGCATCGCCACGCCGTTTCTTCATGTGCAATATGCGCAACGCTGGTTCACCTGGCCGAACCTGATCCTGACCGCGCCGGTCCCGATCGCGGTCGCCGCCGTAACCATCATGCTGTTGCGCAGCCTCGCCGTCAGGCAGGATTATCGGCCGTTTTTCCTGTCGCTCGCTTTGTTTGCGCTGTCGTATGCGGGTCTCGGCATCAGCATGTATCCGTATATCGTGCCGCAAAGCATCACCATCTGGCAGGCGGCGTCGCCGGAGCGGAGCCAGATCTTCATGCTGTTTGGCGTCGCGGTGCTCGTGCCGCTGATCCTTGGCTATACCGCCTGGGCCTATTGGGTCTTCCGTGGCAAGGTCAAACCTGAAAGCGGCTATCATTGATGATTGCCAAGCCCCAAGCGCGGTCACTCGCCCAACGTCTGGCGTGGTTTGCCATCCTCTGGCTCGGCGGCGTCGGCGCGGTGGCGAGCGTATCGCTGATCATCAGGCTTTGGATCGCCCCGCATTGAAAAGTTTTTTGAAAATCATAGCATTGCCTGTAAAAGGACTAGTATCGCCGACCTGAAGTCCCTGCCCTGCAAAGGGCGAGTTCTTCCCAGGGGCTTCAGATCGAAAGCGATACTAGAAAACATAAATTTGCTAGTGCCCTTTGCTTTCCGAAATTCGCGTAAGAGGTTGCCGCGATGTCTCACGAATTTCGGAATGAGGGCACTAGCGATCTGAACGACAGCTTGCCATCATCCTGCCCCTGAGATTTGATGGGAAAACGGCCTTGGTAAACGCTGGTGGTTTTCAGACGACGAGCGACGGGAGAGGTTTGAAATGATAAAAATGCGTCACCTGATCTGCACGGCAATCGCCGCAGCCGGTCTGATGCTTTCGCCCTCGCACAGTTTTGCGCAACAGCCCGACCAGGGCGACCAGCCCGGCCTGATCGCCGACGACAGCTACGAACTCGATCCGGAGTGGCAAAAGCAGATGGTGTATTTCCGCACCACGGAGCCACCGGGCACCATCATCATTTCGACCGCCGAACGGCATCTCTATCTGGTCCAGCCCGGCGGCCGTGCGCTTCGTTATGGAATCGGCGTCGGCCGCGACGGATTCCAGTGGCAAGGGCTGTTGAGTATTGCCCGCAAGGCGGAGTGGCCGGACTGGGTGCCGCCGCCGGAAATGATCGAGCGCCAACCCTATCTGCCGCGCTTCATGGCCGGCGGCCCCGGCAATCCGCTTGGCGCGCGCGCGATGTATCTCGGCACCACGGTCTATCGCATTCACGGCACCAACCGGCCGGATACGATCGGCACCAAGGTTTCCTCCGGATGTTTCCGCCTGGTCAATTCCGACGTCGCCGATCTCTATGACCGCGTGCCGGTGGGCACCAAGGTCGTGGTGCGGCAGAAGCCGGAACTGTAACAGCAGCTTTTTCTCAAAAGCTATTTCAACTTCCCGACCGGGGCGAGGGACAGATTATGCGGACATTCCGAGGCGGCCTGCTCATTGGGCTGGCGGTCGCAGTTGCGGTCGCGGCCGTTGCCGTCACCTACGAGCTCTATGACACGCGCACCCTGAAGCGGACGGTTCGCCGTGGCGAAGTTCTGTGCGGCGTCAACAAGGGGCTACCCGGCTTCTCGATCCCCGACGATAAAGGCAACTGGACCGGCTTCGACGTCGATTTCTGCCGCGCGGTCGCTGCCGCCATCTTCGACGATCCGAACAAGGCGAAATTCATCCCGCTCGACGCCAATGAGCGCTTCCGCGAACTGCAAAATCGCAAAGTAGATATTCTGTCGCGCAATTCGACCTGGAGCATGTCGCGCGAGACCTCCTACGATCTCTATTTCCCGGCGGTCGCCTATTATGACGGCCAGGGCTTCATGCTGCCCCGCGCGCGCAACATCGATTCGGCGCTCGACCTCAACGGCAGCAAGGTTTGCGTACAGGATGGCACCACGACGGTGCTCAACCTCGCCGACTACTTCCGTGCCAACAACATAAAGTTCGAGGAGAAAAAGTTCGGCAAACTGGAAGACGTCGTCAAGGCCTATGAATCCGGCCAATGCGATACGCTGACTGCCGATGTATCCCAGCTTTATGCGCTGCGGCTCAATCTGGCGAAGCCGGTCGACCACACCATCTTGCCGGACGTGATCTCCAAGGAGCCCCTGGCGCCGGTGGTGCGGCTTCGCGACGACGACTGGATGCTGATCGTGAAGTGGACGCTTTATGCGATGATCAATGCCGAAGAGCTTGGGGTGACCTCCAAGAACATCGACGAAGCGCTCAAGTCCAAGAAGCCTGACGTCATGCGGCTGGTCGGCACCGAAGGCAATTATGGCGGGGAACTTGGGTTGACCAAAGACTGGGCGGTCCGCGTCATCCGGCATGTCGGTAATTACGGCGAGGTCTATGAGCGCAATGTCGGCTCGGACTCCAAGTTGAAGATTCCGCGTGGACTCAACCAGCTCTGGAGCGCCGGCGGCATTCAATACGCGCCGCCGATCAGGTAGTCCCTCCTGTCATTGCCTGCGACAATCACGAAGCGTTTGCGCAAGGGAGCGTCTTGTCAGCCGTAGCTCGAAGAGCGAAGGCGGAAGCTCCGAAGCAATCCAGAATTTTTGATCGGCCCGCGGCCGCAAGGCTGGATTGCTTCGCTGACGCTCGCAATGACGGGGCGACTGTGAGCCAATATACGTGGCCCGCCTTTCCGATCAGGTGTCTTGCCAAAACGCTAAATAAATAAAGGAAACGAAGATGCGGCTGAAATTGCTCTCGCCCGAGGAAATGGGCGCTGACCAAAAAGCGACCTACGACGAAGCGATCGCCGGCAAGCGCGGCAGGCCGCCGGCGCCGATGATGGCCTGGCTCAACAGCCCGGAGATGGCGCGTCACGCCACGCGGCTAGGCGAGGTGCTGCGTTTCAACACGATATTTCCGACCAAATTGTCCGAGATTGCGATCCTCGTCACCGCGCGGCACTGGACCTCGCATTACGAGTGGTTTGCTCACAAGCGCCTCGCGCTCCAGGGCGGCATGGACCCCAAGATCGCCGACGACATTCGCGATCGCCACACGCCCACATTCGACGACCCCAAGGGCAAGATGATCTACGATGTCGCGAAATCGCTGCATGAGGGCCACGGGCTGTCCCAGGCGCTGTATGACGAAGCCGTCAATGTTCTCACCCAACGTGGGGTCGTCGAGGTCATTGGCCTCTGCGGCTACTACACCATGGTCTCGATGACGCTGAACACCTTCGAGTTTGGCCTGCCCGATGGGCAGGTGTCGGAACTTGCATGAGCTTTGGCCGCTCCCTAGATGCTAACTGTCATGCAGGGGAGCAGTCATGTCGCCAAATCCGCCCATCGTCGCCGGCACCAGAATCGGCCACGTTCATCTCAAGGTCGCCGATCTCGAGCGCGCGCTGGGATTTTACTGCGGCGTGCTCGGCTTCGAGCTGATGCAACGCTATGGCACTGACGCGGCGTTCATCTCGGCAGGCGGTTATCACCACCACATCGGGTTGAACACCTGGGAAAGCAAAGGCGGTCATCCGCCTGCTGCGGGAACGACGGGGCTCTTTCACACCGCGATCCTCTATCCGACCCGTGCGGCGCTGGCGGATGCGTTGCATCGCGTGACCAGCGCCGGCATTCCGCTCGACGGCGCCAGCGACCACGGCGTGAGCCAGGCGCTTTATTTGCGTGACCCCGACGAAAACGGCGTCGAGCTTTATTGGGACCGGCCGCAAGCCGAATGGCCGCGTACGGCTGACGGATCGCTGGCGATGTTCACGCGGCGCCTCGATGTCGAGGATCTGATGCGGCAACGCGTGGCATAGCCTTGCCCCACTAGCTTTGGCCCGTCACGCCAACTTTCCACGGATCGTCACGAACGCGGCCGCCACCAGTTCCAGCGCTATGCAGCAGTAAAACGGCAACGTATAGGATCCGGAGAGATCGCGTAGCGCACCGATTACGCCGGGGCCGAAAGCATAGGTCACCTGGGTGATCGCGGTGAGCAGGCTGATCAATACGCCGAACGAACGCGCCTCAAACTCACGCTGCACGATCAGCGACGGCAGCGTGATCAGGTTGCCGACCGAAAAACCGAAGACAGCGCAGGCCGCTATCAGCACCATATCGTTATCGAAGTTGACGATCACCGCGAGCGCCAGCGCCTGACTCACAAAGGAAAGCGCCGAGGCCAGCCGCTGATTGAGGCGGTCGATCACGGTCGAGAACAGCACGCGACCGACCACCGCCATCGCCGTCAACATCGCGATCGCGACCGTTGCACTGGAACGGCCGATCACGGGATCGAGGAAGGCGATCAGGTGAACGATGAAGCCGACCTGCGCAAACAGCACCAGCGCGAATGCGATTGATACCGACAGAAAACCGATATCGCGAAAAGCGCGGGCACGGATTTCCGACGACGACGGCGCATCGTCAGCCGCGGCAAGCCCAGCGCTCGCGTGCGACGGCGGCGGCCCGACAAAAAGCAACACCACGGGCATCACCAATACGACCATGACGGCGGCCGCCACCATCATCGCATGCGCAAAGCCAAACCGGCCGATCGCGATCACCAGCAGCGGAACGCCGGCAATGCCGCCAAAGCTTGCACCGTTCAAGGCTAGGCTGATCGCCATGCCGCGCTTTCGATCAAACCAGAGGCCCAGCGTATTGCTGATCATCGCCAGGCTGGTGCCCGCCCAGCCGACGGCAAGGACTGCATCGGCGAAATAAAGCTGCCAGGGTTGGCTGGCCTGCCCCATGAGAACCACCGCGACCGCCATCGCGCTCGTACCTGCCAGGAGGCAATTTCGCGGGCCGAATCTTCTGACCGTTTCCCCGACGAAAACGACGAGCAACGCGCCGAACAAATAGAAAGACGTCGTCGCGGCCGAAATCAGTGATGCCGGCCAGCCATACAGCCGATGCAACTCGGCCAGATAGACGCTCTGGCCATAAAAACCGAACGCCCAACCGAAGGTTGCGACCACAAAGCACACCGCAACGATCCGCCACCCGTTATAGCGGATGGAGCTCTCGTTCATCGAATAGGAAGCTGAGGCGTCCAAGCGGCGATCTCCCGATCTCTAGGGAAATCAGATAGGCCTTGGCTGACGCCGGGCCAAGCCACTTATTTCGATCCAAATCGAAGTGTCAGCAGCTGGCATCAGCAGGGGCGATTTTCAAACCACTCCAACGGTGACCTTGGTCGGATCGTAAAAGAAACGTTCGCGGAAAATCTTGTCGCCGCGCCATTCCTGCCAGGCGAGCTCGTCGAAGCGGCGCACTACGCCGGACTTCTCGGTAAGTACAAAATTCCAGTGGATAGCGACGCGATCGCCTTCGACCACCGACGACACGCATTTCGAATCAACCTGCGACATCCGCGCCAGCGCGGCGTGCTCGTGAGCGACCAGCGTATCGCGGCCGACCCGCGGCGGCGCTGCGTTCTCCTGCATGGTTGCGTCTTCGGTGTAATAGCGTTCGATGGCGCCGGTATGGTCGCCGGACTCGACAACCGCGATGAACTCATCGAGACGGGCGCGCGACGGCATTGATCCCTCCTGGCGTGAGAAAATCGAATGGAAGTCTCTCAGAACTACGGCGACGCGGCCCTCCGCCTCATGAGCGAAACGAGCAACAGCACGGTGATGCCCAAAAATACCGGCGGGAACACCACCCAGTTGACTGCAGCCCAGCCGTAATTCGCCAGCAACTTGCCGGAAGAGAACGACCCCACCGCCATCATGCCGAATACCAGGAAATCGTTGAAGGCCTGCACCTTGTTGCGCTCTTCCGGCCGGTGCGTTTCCAGCACCAGCGCGGAGGCGCCGACAAAGCCGAAATTCCAGCCGATGCCAAGCACAATCAGTGTCCCCCAGAAGTGCAGCGCCGTCAGGCCGGAGAGACCGACGATGGCAGCGCAAGCCTCCAGCAGAAGCCCCGTTGCAACCACCCTTGGCGCACCGAAACGCGCGATCAGCGATCCCGTGAAGAAGCTCGGCCCATACATCGCCACGATGTGCCACTGAATGCCGAAATTGGAATCGCTCAAGGTCAGCCCGCACATTTTCATCGCCAGCGGCGCCGACGTCATCACGAGATTCATCGCTGGATAGGCGATGACGCCACAGAGCGCCGCCGCAATGAAGCGCGGCTGCCGCACGATCTCAAACAACGGACGGCCGCGATGCAGATCGGCCGTCGCAGGCCTTGGTGCATCGACACCGGCAAGAACAGCCATCGCCACCAACGCCACCGCAGCCTGCACGATGAAGCTGAATGCGAACAGATAGGGCGACCAGACATCCATCGTCCATTGCACGAGCTGCGGACCGAGCACGCCGGCGAACACACCGCCCGCCATCACCCACGACACGGCCTTGGGACGAAGTGCCGCGCTGGCGCCGTCGGCGGCCGCGAAGCGATAAGACTGCGAGACCGCGCCATACAGCCCGCCGAGAAAGGTCGCGCAGCAAAACAACACGAAGGAGCCGCGCAAGATCGCCAACGCGCCGAGCAGGCCTGTGAAGGTGCCACATGCCGTACCGGCGATGAAAGCGACGCGGCGGCCGTAGGCGCGCGAGAGGATACCGGTCGGCAAGGTGCCCGCGGCGAGGCCCGCGACATACATCGAGATCGGCACGGTCGCGAGCGAGACATCAGGTGCCAACGTTGCACCCACGATCGATCCGGTCGCGAAAATCACCGCGGAGTTCGCTCCCGTCAGCGCCTGTGCCGCGGCCAATCGCGTGACATTGGCGCGGACGCGAACGTCATCCGTGCTTGCCGCGGCTGCGGCCATATCGATCATTGGCTGTTTCCACCCCGAAGACGGCAAGACGCCGCTGTAACATTGACGATTCGAGTACTATGCGTCGCCGCTCCTATCAACCGATGGAAACGAGCGTGCGCTATGCGCGACCGCTTAGGCTCGGCGGAATATCAGCGTGAGATTGTTGGCCGGCATGTCCGCGATCTCGATCAGCGAAAGACCGGTACGGCCTGCGAGCTTTTCCACCGCCTCGACATCACGCACGCCCCATTCGGGATTGCCCTGGCGCAGGCTCGTATCGAAAGCTGCATTGCTTTCGGCGCTATGCCGGCCGCCGCGCGAAAAGGGACCATAGAGGAAGAGCATTCCGCCTTGGCGCAAGGCACGCCCTGCGCCAGCGACCAATCCTTCCGCGACGCGCCACGGCGCGATGTGAATAACATTGGCGCAGAACACCGCGAGCAATTGGCCCGGACCACCTGCGGCCCGCATCGCCTCGCCCCAGGCCGGATCGGACAGATCGATCCGTTGTGGCGGACGGATGTTCGTCAACTGCGAATGCAGCCGCCACGCCTCGATGCTGGTCAGGTGATTCTCGTTGAGATCGCTCGGCCACCATGTGATGTCAGGAAATTGACGGGCGAATTCGACGACGTGCTGGCCGGTGCCACTGCCGGCCTCAACAGCATCGCCGGATTTTCCGGTCAAGTGCCGCTCCAGAACGCCGCGGATGGCCTGATGGTTGCGGTGAAAAGCGGGCGCGTCGAGCCGGCCGTCCGGCTCGAGGCGGCCACCGTCCTTGCCAAATTCAACGACATACTCGGCCACGTCAGCCTCCAGGAATCGGCGCCACCCGCATTGTCAGGCGATAGCGTTTATGCTGTGAAACGTTATATTCGGACCAATCGCCAGCTGGAACAATCGTATCTTGTCCGATCGCTGCTCATCCAGGCTTCTCATGATGGCGCTCATAACGGCCATCAGCTGGCCGTGTGGTGCGGCGCAGGCCCAATCAAAGGCCAGCGAGGGCGAAAAACTGGCTTTCGACCGGGCCAAAGGAAATTGTTTGAGCTGCCACAACATCAGGGGCGGCGATCTGCCAGGCACCATCGGGCCGGAGCTCAAGGACATCAAACGCAAGTATCCTGACCGCAGCGACCTCGTCGCGATCCTGACCGACGAGACAGGCCGGAATCCGCTGACGGCGATGCCGCCGTTCGGCCGCAATCGTATTTTGACTGAACAGGAAATCGACGCGATCGTCGACTTCCTGCAAACGCTATGAGAAACAATCTCAAGCGCGTGGCAAAATGGGGAGATGAGCGATGACGACCCTTGATGGCAGCTTGCCGGTCACGCGACGCCTTGTCCTGCGCGGCGCCGGATCGGTCGCACTCACGGGTCTCGGCGTTGTCGCGCTCCACGCCACGCCGGCCGTTGCCGCCGCCAACGATAAATACCCCGAAGACGCCTTCAAGCAAAAGGACGGCAAGGAGGCGATCAAGCTGCTCTACGGTCGGACCGCCGAGCCCTCCGACAAGATCAAACTCGATGCGCCGGAGATCGCCGAGAACGGCGCGGTGGTTCCGATATCGGTCTCAACCAGCCTTGCGGACGTCACGACGATCGCCTTCGTGGTGCCGGAAAATCCGAATGTACTCGCGGCCTATTACAAGATACCGCAGGGCACGATGCCCAACGTCGCCAACCGCCTGAAAATGGCCAAGACCAGCAATGTCATTGTGATCGTGGAATCCGGCGGCAAGCTTTTTAGCGCGACCAAGGAAGTCAAGGTCACCGTTGGCGGCTGCGGAGGCTGAACATGGCATCGAGCATCCGCGTGCGCGCGATCGCAAATGGCGAGACGACCGAAGTGCAGACGCTGATTCAGCATCCGATGGATTCGGGCTTCATCAAGGACGACAAAGGCGAATTCATCCCGGCTCATTTCATCAGGGAGCTGACGTTCGAACATAACGGCCGGCCGGTGTTCATCGCCGATTGGGGAACGGCGGTCTCCAAGGATCCCTACGTCAAATTCGCGTTCAAAGGCGCCAGCAAGGGCGACGAGCTGAAGGTAAGCTGGATCGACAACAAGGGCGAGAGTGACACTGCCACGTTCAAGATACAGTAGGCGCTCGTCTTGTCGGCGCGCGTCGATCGAGCCGGGGGATGGCTGAGCGTGAGACTTCTTCTGATTTCCCTCGCCGCTTTGCTGCTCGCGATCGCTGAGGCGCTCGCCGCCGACGGCATCGACCCCGCGGCTGACGCGCGCGCTTTCCGGAATTATTTCGTCGATAAGTTTCCCAACGTGAAGCTCGACGATTTCGCCAACGGCCCCTACTCGCTGAATGAAGACATGCGCCGGCAATGGGAAGAGAAAGAGCAATTTCCGCCTTACGAATTTTCGCTTGAGGCAGGCAAGGAGCTGTTCGCCAAGCCTTTCGCCAACGGCAAGCACTACGCGGATTGTTTTTCAGAGCAAGGCATCGGGATCCGGCAGAACTATCCGCGATTTGACGAGAAGACGGGCCATGTCGTCACGTTGGAACTGGCGCTGAATCAGTGCCGTGAAGCCAATGGCGCGAAAGCTATTTCCTACACCGGCGACGACATGGCCGCATTGACCGCCTATATGGCCTTCACATCCCGCGGCAAACCATTCGATATCAAAATCCCCGACGATCCCCGCGCGCTTGAGGCATACGAGAACGGCAAGCGCTATTTCTACTCGCGGCGGGGGCAATTGAATTTTTCCTGCGCGACCTGCCATGTACAAAATCCCGGCGAGCGGCTGCGCGCTGAAGTGCTCGCGCCGGCGCTCGGGATTCTCAACGCCATGCCGATCTACCGTTCGGAATGGGGCGGCATGGGCACCACCAGCCGCCGCTTCATCACCTGCAACAGCCAGGTGCGCGGCGTACCGCTTGAACCGCAAGCCGAAGAATATCGCGACCTCGAATATTTTCTGTCGTATGTCAGCAACGGCTTGCCGATCTCCGGACCGGGTTCTCGGCCATGAGAAATCCATCGAAAGCTCGGCTGCGAATCATTTGTTTGCTCGCGCCTCTCTCGTCGATCGGCACAGCATTCGCCGCGAACTCCGAGGCCGACTTCAAACAAGCTTATGCCACAGCAGACGCGGCCGAACAGGAAGCTGGCCGCTTGCGCAACCAATGGCTCGCAACCGAAACCGCCCTCACTGACGCCAGGAAAGCCGCCGAAAAACAAGATTTCGAGACGGCGATTACCGCCGCCAAAGCGGCCGAAGCTCTGGCCAAGGCTTCGATTTTCCAGGCGACCAGCGAAAAGGACGCCTGGAAGAATCTTCAGATACGCTAAAGGCTCGAAAATGGCGCACTGCCGACCATGACCATCCGTCGCCGGGAACTACTTAAACTTGCGGGTTCTGCCGCGTTCTCCGCAAGCCTGCCGCGGCGCGCGCGCAGCGCGGAGGGCGGCGTCTACGATCTCGAACGCTTCGGCAACGCCCGCATCCTGCACATCACCGATACGCATGCGCAGCTCCTGCCCGGTTATTTTCGTGAGCCGAGCGTCAATCTCGGCCTGGGCTCGATGGCCGGACAGCCGCCGCATCTCGTCGGGCGCGCCTTTCTCGACCGCTTCGGCATCAAGCCGGAGAGCGCCGCTGCTTACGCTTTCACTTCACTCGATTTCGAGAAATCTGCAAGCCGCTTTGGCAAGCTTGGCGGCTTTGCGCATCTGAAAACCTTGATCGACCGGTTGCGTAATGAGGTGGGACCGCAGCGCGCTTTGCTGCTTGACGGCGGCGATACCTGGCAAGGTACAGGGTTGGCCAACACCTTGCGCGGTACCGACATGATTGAGGCCGCTAACCTGCTCGGCGTCGAAGCGATGACCGGGCATTGGGAATTCACCTATGGCGAGGAGACGCTGCGCAGCAATCTCGAGCGCTTCAAAGGCGAATTCCTGGCGCAAAATGTTTTCCTGACCGACGAAGCCGCATTCAACGGCGCCAAGGCTTTCGACCCCGCTTCAGGCCGCGTGTTCAAACCGGCCACCGTGAAGGAGGTCGGCGGCTACCGTGTTGCGGTAATCGGCCAAGCGTTTCCTTACGTTCCAATCGCGCATCCGAAACGGCTGACACCGGACTGGACCTTCGGCATTCGCGAACGGGAATTGCAAACGCTGATCGACAATATTCGTTCTGCCGAGAAGGCCGACGCGGTGTTGCTGTTGTCGCATAACGGCATGGATGTCGATCTCAAATTGGCGAGCCGCGTGCGTGGCCTCGATGTCATTCTCGGCGGGCACACCCACGATGCGATTCCGCAAACCATCGCGGTCGCCAATACCGGCGGCACCACGCTTGTTACCAACGCCGGCTCGAACGGCAAATTCCTCGGCGTGCTCGATCTCGACCTCGACAAAGGCCGCGTACGGGACATCCGGTACCGTCTGTTTCCGGTGTTTTCGGAGCTATTGAAAGCGGATGCCGCGATGGCGGCGCTGATCGATAAAGTTCGCAACCCCCATGCAGCCTCATGGATCGGCAAGATCGTTACCACCGATCGTCTGCTTTATCGCCGCGGCAATTTCACGGGCACGGTGGATCAATTGATCTGCGGCGCGCTGCGCCGTGAGTTCGATTCCGAAATCGCGCTGTCGCCGGGCTTTCGCTGGGGTGCGAGTTTCCTGCCGAACCAGCCCTTGACGATGGAAGACGTGCTGGCGGAGACCGCCATCACCTATCCGGAAACCTATGTCTCGAGGCTGACCGGCACCGAGATCAAGAACACGCTCGAAGATATCTGCGACAATCTCTTCAATCCCGATCCCTACTACCAGCAGGGTGGAGACATGGTCCGGATCGCCGGGCTCAGCTATAGCTGCACGCCTTCGGAAAAAATCGGGCGACGAATTTCCGACCTGAAGCTCGACAGGGGCCGCGCGATCGAAGCTGGGAAGCGCTACGCCGTCGCCGGTTGGGCCGCCGTCAACGCCCAGCAGGGAATACCGGTGTGGGACGTTCTTGCCAAACATCTTGGGAGTGGCAAGCCGCTCAACCCCTCGGCCAACAATGTTGCGCTGCGGGGCGTGACCGGCAACCCTGGCATCCTGGAGCCCGGTTAACGCCGTTCTGCTGCGCCATTTTCCTCGGCATGATACGATCAGGGAATCGGTTCACGGATCTCATGGCATGATCTTTCGTCAGCTGTTCGACAGCGTCTCCGGCACCTACAGCTATCTCCTGGCAAGCCGCGCAGGTGGCGAGGCCATGATCCTCGATCCCGTTCTCGATCGGGTCGATCGCTATTGCCAGCTGTTGCGCGAACTCGACCTCAAACTGGTCAAGGCCGTGGATACGCATTTGCACGCCGACCATGTGACAGGGCTCGGCGAGCTGCGCGACCGCACCCACTGCGTCACCATCATGGGCGAGCAGACCAAAGCCGACGTCGTGGCGATGCGGGTCGCCGACGGCGACAAGGTAACGATCGAGGGCATTACGCTCGATGTGATGTACACGCCCGGCCACACCGACGATTCCTACAGCTATCTGATGGCAGATCGGGTTTTCACCGGCGATACGCTTCTGATCCGCGGCACCGGCCGCACCGATTTCCAGAACGGCAGCGCGCGGGCGCAATACGAGTCGATTTTCAACCGGCTGTTGAAGCTGCCGGAAGAAACCATGGTGTTTCCCGCCCATGACTATAAAGGCGACACCGTCTCCACCATCGGCGAGGAGAAGCGCCACAATCCGCGGCTGCAGGTGCGCTCGGTCGACGAATATGTCGAGCTGATGAATAATTTGAAGCTGCCCAATCCGAAAATGATGGATGTCGCGGTGCCGGCCAACATACATGTCGGCCTGCATCAGGATGAGTTGGCCAAGCAAGGACTGGCGTTCACCGCGCGCGAGGCGATCGAAAGTCTCGGCCGTCCCGATATTCTTCTGGTCGACTTGCGCGAGGTAGCCGAGCGCGCCAAGCATGGCACTTTGCCCGGCGCGCTGCACGCGCCATATCCAGCGATCGGCGACAGCCTCAAGCCTGGCGGGATGTTGCGCGAAGTCGCGACCGCGACCGGGCGGCGCATCGTCTTCTTCTGCGCCTATGGCGAACGCTCGGCGATGGCAGTCGCCGCCGCGAAGGAAGCCGGGCTGACCCATCCGGCCCATATTGCCGGCGGCATCGATGCCTGGAAAAAGGCCGGAGGGCCGGTACTGACGGGCTAGAGACCTTCCTCGTCCTGAGGAGCGCGACTTCGCGCGTCTCGAAGGACGAGACGTTGTGGCCCTTCGAGACGCGGTCTTTACGACCGCCCCTCGGGGTGAGGCACCGATCCTATCGCTCGACCCGCTTCAACTCGCTGACCAGCTGATCCAGCGCATCGGCGATCATCACGCCTCCGCATACCGTCAGCCGGTCCGGAATCACGATACGCCGCGACGGCGGATAAAGCCGCTCCAGCGCGGGATGCAGCAGGAAAGCGTGGCCGTCGTCTTCGGCGCGCTCGCTTGCATCCGCAACCACGATGAAATCGGGCTGCAAGTTCACGATGGCTTCGAGCGAGGCATAGCCGCCGAAGCCAATGCCGAGGTCGCCGGCTGCATTGAAAAGTCCGGTCTCGGCCAGCAGCGAGCTGAGCAGGCTATCACTGCCCGTGACCCAGCCGCGCCGCGACAACGGCAACACCTTGTAGCGATGCTGCAACACCGTCTCGCGCGCTTGCGCGATTGCATCGTCCAGCCGTGAGACCTCGGCGCTGGCACGGTCGGGATGACCGACGAGATCGCCCATTTCGCGAATCTGCGCCTTGACCTCGTCGAGATTGCGCGGCACGGCGAATTCAGCGAGATGAAGCCCATTTTCTTTCAACAACTCCCGCGTTGATCGCTTGTCGTAAAGGCTCGCGACCACGACGTCCGGATGGAGTAGAAGAATATCTTCCGCGCCGCCCGACAAAATCCGAAATTGCGTCGCGTCATCGGCGGCAAAGGATTCAAAGCGCTCGTGCGCGTAACGGCTGAGGCCCAGAATCTGTTTGGGGTCGGCGAGCGAGATCAACAATTGATCCGTGCACAAATTCATCGACGCGATGCGAGGCAAGTCCGCGGCCGAAGCCGGCGCTGGCAATACGATGCACCATAAAATGACGCACCATGCCGCAAGCGCCGCCCCCGCCCTCGGGCTCATGTGGACGGTTCCGGATTTTTGTCCGAATTCTGGTCCGTATTTTTTTCCCACGGCACGATCACCGCTTCGTGCCGATATTCAGCGCGATAGGCACTGACCCGGAACACGTCCGCCATCACACTATCCGTCAACGCCTGGCTGGCTGCGCCTTGCGACACCAATCGGCCTTCCGACAACACCAGCACGGTATCGGCAAATCGCGCGGCAAGACCGAGATCGTGGGTCACCACGATCACGAGCGCGCCGCTGTCAGCCGCCATGCGCAGCGTTTCCATGACGTCGAGCTGATGGCGCGGATCGAGTGACGACGTCGGCTCGTCGGCGAGAATGACAGGCGCCTCGACCGCGAATACCCGCGCCAGCGCCACCCGGCTGCGCTCGCCGCCGGATAATTCCGTGACCGGGCGCTCGCCGAGATCGGTCACGTCGGCGGCCTGCATCGCCCGCGTCACGGCTTCCGCATCTTTCGGCGTCAGACGCGCGGGGTCGGTTGCGCCATGCGGATAGCGCCCCAAAGCGACAATATCGCGCGCCGGCAACGACCAATGGACGATGTGGCCTTGCGGCAAATAGGCAAAGCGGCGCGCGCGCTCCCGCAACGTCAGCGTCGACAAAACGTCGCCTTCGACATGGATAATACCTTCGCAGGGCACGAGCCCTGCCAGCGCTCGCAGCAGTGTGGTTTTTCCCGCGCCGTTGGGCCCGACCAGCGCGACCAGATGCCCCTTGGACAACCCCAGCGAGACATCGCGCAGCACGGTCCTGCCGGCGAGCCGCACGCTCAGACCTTGCGCCGTCAGGAAAGCCTGCCCCGTCATGCGACGCCCCCGCCCAATGAGCGTCTCTCGCGCATGATGAGGTAGAAAAAGAACGGCACGCCGATGATCGAGGTCAGTACGCCAACCTTGATGTCGCTGGTCGAGGGAATGATACGCACGGCGATATCGGCGGCGAGCAGCAACGCGCTGCCGGTGAGCGCACTCGGCAGCAACAGCCGCGCCGGGTCTTGCCCGATCAGAGGCCGCACCAAGTGCGGGGCAACGAGACCAATGAAGCCGATGGTGCCGGATACGGCGACCGACCCACCGACGCCGAGCGCGACGCCGGAAACCACCCACAACCGCAAACGGGCGACATCGACGCCGAGACTTTGCGCGGTCTCCTCGCCGAGGCTAAGTACGCGGAAGGCGTTACGCTGGCTGAACAGGATGATCGCGCCCGCGATGATAAAGGGCAGCGCCAACGCGACATGGCGAAAGCTGCGGTCGTCCAGCGAGCCGAGCAGCCAGAACGTGATCTCGATTACCAGAAACGGATTGCTCGACAGATTCATCACCAGCGCGGTCGCCGCGCCCGCAAGGCTCGACAATGCGAGCCCCGCCAGGATCAGAATCAGGAGCCCGGCATTGCGCCCGGCGATGGCGAGAAGCATGAAGACCGACAGGAAGGCGGCAGCGATCGCGGCCAACGGCAACGCATAGGAGCGCACATCAGCGAGGCCGAGCGCGATAATCAATACGGCGCCGAACGCCGCCGATTGCGGGGCGCCGAACAGCGACGGCGCCGCCAGCGGATTGCGCAACAGACCCTGCAATGCCGCACCGGAAAGGCCGAGCATCGCACCGATCGCTACGCCCAGCACGGCACGCGGCAGCCGGATCTCGCGGACGATTACCTGCGCGACGTCGGTGCCGCCGCCGAACAGGGCATCGACCACGGCCCATGGCGAAAGACGCACCGCCCCAATGCCGAGCGAGGCGAGAAACAGCGCTATGACCAGAACGAACAGCGAAACCGTCACGCTACTCCGCCAGCGCGCTTCGCCATCGCTCCCCGCCATTACGTTCGTACCGCTCATCGCGCGTCCAACACGTCCAAAAAGGCGCGACGTTTTCGTCGCCCAAGCCTGCCAAGGCCTATGCTCATACAGCGAATAAAGGCTGGTACAAGCGGCCGTGTCGAGCAGGAGACAGCGAGCGAACAAAATGCGTACCGCCATCGCGCAACCGGGCGCCCGGCATTGACTCTTTCGCCGGCCCCCTCCTAGATGGCTCCGACGGTTCCTCTCACGAGGATCAAGAGGGAATGCGGTGCGGAGAGAATCCTCCAAAGCCGCGGCTGCCCCCGCAACTGTAAGCGGTGAATCTTTCGTCAGATGCCACTGGGAAACTCGGTCCCGGGAAGGCGACGAAAGGTAACGACCCGCGAGCCAGGAGACCTGCCGTCATACGTGGTCACACGCGAGGATGCCGGTCGGGGAGTACAGGCATTAGCTTCACTAGGCTGGGGACAGCGTGGTGAGACTTCGTTCGCTGTGACGTGCCACTGACGTCACTCCGAGGTCCGACCATGCGTCCTATCATCAATGCCTGTGCCCGGCGCAGCCTGTGGCTCGCGTCGACCGTGCTGATCCCGCTTTCTCCGTTCGCAATTTCAGCCGCGCATGCGCAGCAATCGGCTTCGCCCGATCTGCTGCCACCCATCGAAGTCGGCCCACCCAAGAAGCCGGAAACCACGCAACCTCCGGCCGCACAGAAGCCGAAACCGCGACAGGCTGCCGCCAAGCCGAACCAGCAGAAGCCGGCAGAGAAGCCTACAACCGCGCAGCAAGGTATTCCGAACACGGCCCCCACCGTCGTCAGCCCGACGGGAATCGTAACTCCGACCAACCAGGTCGCGAACTCGGTCACGGCCATCTCCGCCCAGGATATCGCAACCCAGCAATACCGTACGCTACCTGACGTCCTGAACACGGTGCCCGGGCTGAATATCGTTCAGAGCGGTGGGCCCGGCGGGCAGACTTCCGTTTTCTTACGCGGCACCAATTCCAACCACACCAAGATCCTGATCGACGGCATCGACGTCGGCGACCCCACCACACCGAACGGCGCGATCGACCTTGCGCATCTCCTCATCGGCGACGCGGCCCAAGTCGAAGTATTGCGCGGACCGCAAAGCGGTCTTTACGGCTCCGACGCCATCGGCGGCGTCATTTCGATCATCACGCAAAAGGGTGAAGGGCCCGCGCGCTGGACGGCATCGAACGAGGCCGGCTCATTCGGCACCTTCAACCAGAGCGTCGGCGTCAGCGGCTCGCAGGACAATTTCAATTACGCTTTCAGCGTGTCCCATCTAGAGGCCAGCGACGTGCCCGTTACGCCACTCCAACTGCTGCCCCCCGGGCAGCAGGCGAACGGAAATAACTACGACAACATGACCTACTCGGCTAAAACCGGCGTCGATCTCAACGAGTACCTGACGTGGAATTCGGTGCTGCGCTATACTGAGTCAACACTGCTCTTTACGGGAACTAATACGCCTGGTCCGAACTTCACCTCGTTGCCAGACGCCGCGCAAAGCCGACAGGGCGTCCACGAGTTCTTCGGGCGTGAAGAAGCCGTCTTGTCGCTGTTCGACGGCCGTATCAAAAACTATTTCGGAGCGAACTACTCCCATTATTGGGACTCGGACCAGGGCCCGTTCGACCCGGTTTCGAGCATCACAAGCGGCGACCGGCTCAAATTCGATTGGCATAGCGTGACCCAAGTCGCGACCGGACAAGATCTTGTCGTCGGGCTTGAGCGCGAAGACTCCCGGATCGACACGACAGGTTTCTCGGCGCAGACCGGCAATCAGGCAGGTTTCGTCGAATGGCAGTCGAATTTCGCCAAGCGTTTTTTCCTGACCGCCAATATTCGCCAGGACGATAACGACAGTTTCGGCGATCACATGACCTATCGGGTCGCGCCCGCCGTGATCGTTCCCTTCACCGAGACCACAATCAAGGCAAGCTACGGGACCGGCTTCAAGGCGCCAACCCTCAGCCAGCTTTTCCAGAACTTTCCCGATTTCGGCTTCTTTGCCAACCCGAACCTGAAGCCCGAACAAAGCCGGGGCGCCGATATCGGCTTCGAACAACCTTTGTTCAACGACCGCATACGGTTTGGGTCGACTTACTTCAAAAACGACATCACGGACCTGATCAATTCCAACGCCGCCGGCACCACCCTTATCAATGTCGACCAAGCGATCACCGAAGGCACCGAGAGCTTCATCACCGCCAACATTATCGACCGTGTCAAGGTGCGGGCGGATTATACCGTCACACGAGCCGTTGATGCCAGCACCGGGCTGCAACTGGAACGCCGGCCGAAGGAAAAGTTCAGTGTCACAACGATCTGGAATCCGATCGACCCGCTCACGCTGTCGGCAACCGTGCTTCGGGTCAGCGACTGGACCGATGTTGACCGCGTAACATTTGCACCCGTAATTGCGCCGGGATACACGACCGTGAATCTTCGAGCCGATTACGCGATCAACGATCAGCTCAAGGTGTTTGGTCGGATCGATAACGTCGCCAATGTTCACTACCAGAACCCGACCGGGTTCCTTGCACCGGGACTTGGCGTGTTCGGCGGCATCCGCTTCGCGAGCTACGCGGTCAAGTAAGCGCGGCAATAACGTGTTCAACCTGTTATACTATGACTGCGCTATCGCGAGCGCGTTCACACCGGGAGCATTCGGCGCCTACCCGCTGCCCGGCCGCACTTTCATGCTAAAGGCCGGCGTGACGTTCTGATCGGATGAACCGAGCCAACCAACGAGCACGACATGGGCGGAGCCGGCAAGCAAGAGCAACCTTCGGGCAAAGCGGGCGGCAAGCCACGCAAGCCAGAGCCTCCGCCCCAAGATGACGACGACGTCGAAGACGGCGATATCGCGACGCCCAAGCAGGACCGCTATAGCGAAGACGATCAGCCGCTTTGAGAGGCGAGAAGCCGTTTTGTGAAGCCCGGGGGCAGCCGCTCTCTAAGGGCTGCCATGCAGCCATATTCATGGACAAGTAACCGGAAGGACCGATATTTTCCCGCCCAAAAAGCGAGGAAATGCCTGAAATGGCCGACATTCTGGCCGCACCGCAACATGCGACATCACCGCAGACCGCTAAAGACGAACAGCTCCGCACGCTGGGCGCGATATCCGTCGCCCATTGGGTGAGCCATTTCCACATTTTCGTGCTGCCGATGCTGTTTCCGTTCCTGAAGCAGCAGCTCAACGTCGGCTATGTCGAACTCGGTTTCGCGCTGACGGTTTTTGCCGTGAGTTCCGGCCTGACCCAGGCCCCGATCGGTTATGTCGCGGATCATCTAGGCGCGCGGAAAATTCTGCTGATGGGCCTTTGCCTCGGCGGCGCCGCGCTGATCGCACTCGGGCTGCATTTGAGCTACCCCTCGCTGCTCGTCAGCGCCGCACTGTTAGGATTGGCCAACAGCGTGTATCACCCGGCCAATTACGCGATCCTCTCGGCGCATATGAACGAGGCACGCATGGGCCGCGCGTTTTCGATTCACACCTTTGCCGGATTTCTCGGAGGCGCGGTGGCGCCCGCGATCGTGGCAGGCTTGGTGGCCATCGTCGGTGGCCATGGCGCGTTGATCGTGGCGGGGACGACCGGCCCGCTGGTGGCGCTTTTTCTTCTCGGCGTCGGCATTCCCGATGCCGGCGCCACGAATCGAAAAACAAACAGCGCCAACCCACCCAGGCAAAACGTCATCACGCCAGCGCTTATCGTATTAACGGTTTTCTTCCTGCTGCTAAGCCTGTCCAACGCCGGAATCGCCAATTTTGGTGTCGTGGCGATGATGAGCGGATATGGCGCGACCTTCTCCGCCGCCAACCTTGCGCTCACCGCCTATCTGGGCGCGAGCGCGATAGGCGTTCTGGCGGGCGGATATCTCGCCGACTTGACCGAGCGTCATGGACAGGTCGCAGCCGCCTGCTTTGCGGTCAATGCCGTGATCCTGCTGATTGTGGCGACCACCAGTCTGCCGCCGTTGTTGCTGACAGCCGCGATGGCGCTGGCCGGATTCCTCGGCGGCGTGATCGCTCCCTCGCGCGACATGATGGTCCGCAATGCCGCCCCTCCAGGCGCCGCCGGCCGGGCGTTCGGCATCGTCTCGACCGGCTTCAATATCGGCGGCATCATCAGCCCGTTGTTGTTTGGCTGGATCATGGACAAGAACCTCCCGCATTGGGTATTCGGCACCTCGGTCGTGTTCATGGTGCTCACGGTCCTGTTGGCCTTGGCCACCGAGCGAAATCCGAAAAGCAGCCCGTCCGGGCAGGCAGCCAAATCCGTGTCTTAAGCGCGGCTTTGCGCCACAGCCTCTATCGTAAGCCCACCTTCACGATCGTGTCGCCGTTGCATTCGGGACCGTGATCTCCCCCTGTGGTATTGCTATGCTGAATGAGCCTTGAAGAGGTATTGAGGGTGCATCGCTTCGCATGACGGCTGACAAAGAGATCGTGCTGAGCGTCCGCAACCTGACCAAGGCCTATTCGGCGGCCGGCGAGCGAATAGCCGTTCTGCGCGGGGTCAATTTGGAGATCGCGGCCGGCGAGCGGGTCGCGCTGACCGGCGAATCCGGCAGCGGCAAGAGCACGCTGTTGCATCTGGTCGCAGGACTCGATCGCGCCGATGGCGGCGAGATCGATGTTGCCGGAGCATCGGTCTCGCAGCTCAACGAAGCGGCCCTTGCGGCGATGCGACGCGACCGGCTGGGTCTCGTCTTCCAGCAGTTCAACCTGATTCCAAGCCTGAGCGTGCGAGACAATCTGGCTTTCCAATCCCGTATTGCCGGACGCCACGACGCAGCCTGGCAAAACGAGCTTGCGGAGCGGCTGGGATTGGCCGCCTTCCTCGACCGCTATCCCGAACAACTGTCCGGCGGCCAACAGCAACGGGTCGCGATCGGCCGGGCGCTGGCGGTCAAGCCTGCGCTCCTGCTTGCGGACGAGCCCACCGGCAATCTCGATGAAGCCACCGCCGACGACGTGCTGTCGCTCACCCGCGACCTTGTCGCACAAACCGGCTGCGGCCTTCTGATGGTGACTCATTCGACCCGGCTGGCCGCAACGCTGGATCGTCATATCCATCTCAGCGCGGGATTGATCGCGTGAGGCGGCCCACCTGGATTCTGGCCGTGCTGCTCAGCCACTGGCGGCGGCATCCGATGCAATTCGCAACGCTTATGATAGGCCTCGCCTCGGCGATCGCGCTGTGGAGCGGGGTGCAGGCGCTGAACCTGCAGGCGCGGACCAGCTACGATCGGGCGGCCGCCGCGTTCGGCGGGGTCCGTACTGCCGCGCTGGTGTCCCGCAACGGTGTTGCTTTCTCGCAGCAACTTTTTGTCGAGCTCCGCCGCGCCGGCTGGCCGGTATCGCCGGTCCTCGAAGGCCGGATCCAGGTCGGCGGCAGAATATTTCGTCTGCTTGGTATCGAACCCGTGACCCTTCCGGCCAACGTCGGCGATACGCCGGCCATCGGCGGCGATTTGCAGGCCTTCGTCATGCCGCCGGGAGAGACGCGTCTAGCGTCTGAGACGCTGGCCGAACTCGGTTTGAGCGAAGGCGCCTCTCCGCAAATCAGTAGCGACGTCGCTTTGCCGCCGCTTCGCGTGGCGGCGCAACTCGCGCCGGGCGTGATGGTGGTCGATATCGGCATCGCTCAGCGGCTGCTGAAAATGCCCGATCAGGTTTCGCGCTTGCTTGTCGGCAAGGCCAGGGGCCCGCGAGCGACACTGGAATCGATTGCGGGCGATCGGCTGCGCCTGATCGAGCCCGATGCGGAGAGCGATCTGGAGCGCCTCACCGACAGTTTTCATTTGAACCTTACGGCGTTCGGCCTGCTTTCGTTTTTCGTCGGGCTGTTCATCGTCAACTCGGCGATTGGGCTCGCATTCGAGCAACGCCTGCCGATGTTGCGGACCTTGCGCGCTTGCGGCGTGTCTGCGCGGCAGCTCAACACGGTATTGGTGATCGAGCTGATTTTCTTCGCCCTCGCCGCCGGATTTTTGGGGATGGTCGGCGGTTATCTGATCGCGGCCGCGCTATTGCCGGATGTCGCCGCATCGCTGCGCGGACTTTATGGCGCGCAAATTCCGGGGCAGCTCTCGCTTCAGCCGCAATGGTGGATCGCGGGCCTCCTCATCAGTGTCGTCGGCGCGCTCCTGGCCGCGACGCAAAGCCTGTGGAAGGCAAGCCGCCTGTCCGTGCTCGCGGCGGCCCAGCCTCAAGCCTGGCATCAGGCGCAACGGCGATGGGTGGTTCTTCAAGCGATCGCAGCCATGGCGGTGTTCGTCGTAGCCTTAGGATTCTTCTGGTTCGGCGATTCGCTGCTGGCGGGTTTTGCGGTGCTGGCGGCGATCATGCTTGGCGCTGCGCTCGCGTTACCCCTGATGTTGGAACTGGCGCTAACGGGCGGCCAACGGCAAGCACGTGGCGCACTTGCGACATGGTTCTGGGCCGACAGCCGCCAGCAGCTTTCGGGATTATCGCTGGCGCTGATGGCGTTATTGCTCGCGCTATCGGTCAATGTCGGCGTCGGCACCATGGTTGAAACCTTCAGCCGAACTTTCATCGGCTGGCTCGACGGGCGGCTCGCGGCCGATCTCTACCTCAATGCACCGGATGACGCGCAGGCCAGAGCCATCACTGCGTGGCTGCGCGAGCGGCGCGACGTCACCGCGATCCTGCCCGGCGGCCGGGCCGACACCCAATTCGCCGGTGCACCGCTCGAGGTTTTCGGCCTTCCCGATCATGCGACCTATCGCGATCGCTGGCCCTTGCTGCGATCTTCCCCGAATGCCTGGGCGCGGCTTGTGGCGGGCGATGCCGCGTTCATCAGCGAACAACTCGCCGAGCGCATGAAGCTTTCGACCGGCGATACGGTCGAGGTGCCGACTCCGGCCGGAAGTTGGAAAATTCGCGTGGTCGGCATCTATGCCGATTACGGCAATCCTAAAGCACAGATCGCGGTCAACTTCGCCGCGCTGACCCGTTACTTTCCGAATACCCCGCTGACGCGAATCGGCTTGCGCGTGCAGCCCGCCGTCATTCCCGCCCTGATGTCGGCGTTGCGGGAGAAATTCGGACTGGATGAACGCAACCTGATCGACCAGGCGACGCTGAAGGCGGAATCCAAACGCATCTTCAACCGGACCTTCGCGGTGACCGCCGCGTTGAATGCCTTTACGCTCGGTGTTGCCGGCATCGCGCTTTTGACGAGCCTGCTCACGCTTGGCAATTCCCGCCTGCCGCAACTCGCGCCGTTATGGGCGATCGGGATCACGCGACGTCAGTTGGCGATGATCGAGCTTCTCAAAACGATGTCGGCCGCCTTGATCACGGCCCTGCTTGCGCTGCCGCTGGGCCTGTTGGTCGCGTGGTGTCTGATCGCGGTGGTGAACGTGAAGGCGTTCGGCTGGCGCCTGCCGTTTCACGTGTTTCCGCTGCAACTGGCCGAGCTTCTTGCGGTGGCGACCGTGGCTTCGCTCGCCGCCGCGGCGATTCCGGTTTTCAAACTGATGCGGTTGCAGCCCGCCGCGCTGATCAAGGTCTTCGCCGATGAGCGGTGACTTCAGATTGTCACGCCGTGCTTTTGCCGGCGGCGGGTTGCTGCTGGCGTCAGCGCAAAAGGCTGCGCGGGCGCAGGGCTTTGCCGGGCTCGGCATGAACGGCCAGGGCTTTGCGCCTGTTATCCCGGGTCGAAAGCTGATCTTTCCCGCCGATCATGGCCCGCATCCCGAGTTTCGCATTGAGTGGTGGTACGTGACGGCAAACCTTACCGATGCAACGGGATCAAGCTACGGCGCGCAATGGACGCTGTTCCGCCAAGCCATGTCTTCAGGAGCACAACAACGAGGCTGGGCCAATCAGCAGATCTGGATGGGGCACGCGGCGGTCACGCGCGCCGATACCCACCGCTTCAGCGAGACCTTCGCGCGCGGCGGCGTTGGACAGGCAGATGTTGAAGCCACGCCCTTTCATGCCTGGATCGACGCCTGGCAAATGCGCGGCCGAGAGGGACTGAACAACGGCACTCTTTCGCCGCTCGAACTCAACGCGGCGGGACCCGATTTCACCTACACGCTGCGCCTCGAGACAGATCGCCCTTTGGTCTTGCAGGGCGAGGACGGCTACAGCGTCAAATCCGAGCAGGGACAGGCGTCCTATTATTACAGCCAACCTTATTTCAAGGCGGCGGGCCACATCACCATCGATGACAGACCGATCGAAGTCACCGGACAAGCCTGGATGGACCGCGAATGGAGCAGCCAGCCGCTGGCTTCCGATCAGACGGGGTGGGACTGGCTGTCACTGCATTTCAACGGCGGCGAGAAACTCATGTTGTTTCGGCTGCGCAGGACCGATGGCCATTCCTTCCTTTCCGGCAAGTGGTTCTCGCCGGATGGGAATGGCCGGCCAATCATCTCTTCCGAGATTGTCATGACACCGAAGGCTTCGACCGGCATTGCCGGACGCAGCATCCCGACCAGCTGGGACATTGCGATCCCGTCGTTGGCGCTGACGATTTCATGCGCGCCGGTGAATCCAAAATGCTGGATGGGAACGCGCTTTCCCTACTGGGAGGGGCCGATCGGCTTTTCCGGGAGTCACAACGGGGTTGGTTATCTGGAGATGACGGGTTACTGAAGGCGGCCTTTCGGAAGCCCAAGAGAACCACAAGGGATCAGCGCGCCATGTTTCATCTCACCGCCCTCGTCACCTGCCTCGCGACCCTGATGTATTTGCTATTCAGCTTTCAGGTCGGAAAGGCACGTGAAGCTTATGGAGTCAAGGCGCCGGCCATATCGGGCAATCCGGACTTCGAACGTGTTTTCCGCGTCCACATGAATACGCTGGAATGGCTGCCGATCTTCCTGCCCGCGCTCTGGCTGTTTGCGATTTACATCAGCGATGCGATCGCGGCCGCGCTCGGCGTCGTCTGGATTGTCGGACGTGTGCTCTACATGACCGGTTACGCAAAGGCCGCCAACAAACGCGGACCTGGTTTTGCGATCCAGGGAGGTGCCGCCATTATCCTCTGGCTGGGCGCGACTGGAGCCATTTTGTGGCGCCTGATTCATCCGTGAACCGAAACCGCCGCATCCCATGCTCGCAATTTTCAATAAATCAAAAAAATCCTGCCGGAACGAGGGCTTGGACCGCTATTTGACTTCAGCCATATGCCAAGTTTAAGTAGCTTTTATAGCAGCAGGCTGCCCCGCCTCATTTTTCGACATCAGCCCCTGAATCGTTTCCGCGCGAAGGTAGTGAGCCCACTCCATGAGTGCCTTTTTCAAGCACCAACTTGCGGATTACGTCGAGTATCATCGTGATCCCTGGAACTGCGCGATGCATGTTTTTGGTATCATCGCGTTGTTCTTCGCCGCCATTCTTCCGCTCAGCCTGTGGCCGATTGGCGCACTCGGCGTGCACACGACACTCGCGCCGATCATGGTGTTGCCGGTGCTGGCTTATTGGCTGGTGCTCGATGCTGCGATCGGCGCCGCGATTCTCGGCGCCGCCGTCGTGCTGCTTTCAGCCGCCGCATTCGTCGTAAGCCATGCGAGCCTCACCGTGATCTGGTCTGTCACGGCCATGTTGATCGTCATCGGCATCGGCTTCCAGGTGGTCGGGCACCGCGTCTTCGAGCAGCGCCAGCCGGCCCTCGTCGATAACCCGACTCATCTTCTGCTGGGGCCGATGTTTGTGATGGCGAAATTGTTCATCGCGCTCGGGTTCCGGCGCGATCTGGCAGCCATTATCCAGACCGCTCCACCGCAAGCGCAGCGCGACCCCTCACCCCTTGCCAACAAACATCAGGTCGAACCGCTGCCACGTTCATGACCAGCGTACTTGTCACGGGCGGTACCGGTTTCATTGGGCAGCACCTTGTGTCGGCGCTGGTGGCGCGCGAAAAAAAGGTCCGCGTGCTTGATCGCCGGCCGCCGGTCTGTGCGATCCCCGGCGTCGAATATATCTCGGGTTCAGTGCTGGATTCGGCGCTGGTCGATGACACGCTGCGGGACGTCGAAGACGTTTATCATCTTGCCGGCCTTCCGGGTATGTGGCTACCCCAGAAGGGCGATTTCCATGCGGTGAATTTTCAAGGCACCGAGGTCGTTATTGCGGCGGCCCGCAAACGCGGCACGGCCCGCTTTCTCCATTGCTCGACTGAATCCATTCTGTTCAGGCCGCCCTCATTGAAGGAGGCCTCTGACGAACGCAGCCTGTTGCCGCCGCAGCAAATGCCGGGCGTTTATACGCGTTCGAAAATGCTGGCGGAGCAATCGGCAGCACAGGCGGCCGCGGCAGGCTTTCCGCTGGTCATCGGCACGCCGACCATGCCGATCGGACCGCACGACCACAACCTTACACCTCCGACCGCCATGCTCCGGCAATTTCTGCACGGGCGCGTTCAGATGTATCTCGATTTCATCGTGAACCTGGTAGACGTGCGCGATGTCGCCGCGGGCCTCGTCCTGGCGATGGAACGCGGGCAGGTCGGCCACCGCTACATTCTCGGCGGTGAGAGCATTTCGTTGGGCAAGATTTTGAAGCTGATGACAACGATCAGCGGCCGCCGCTCTCTCGCTATTCCGGTCCCCGGCAAGATCGCAGAGGCCGCCGCCACCATGCTGGAATTCGTTGCAGACCACGTGACACACCGGCCGCCGGCCGGCACGGCAGAAGGTGTGCGGATCGCATTGCGAGCGACGGACTTGTCGATCGAGAAAGCCCGAAATGAGCTCGGCTACATGCCGCGCCCGATCGAACCGGCGTTGCGCGATACCATTGCGTATCTGCTCAGCACTCCCGAAGCGTCTTGAGGCGGTAAGCGCCTCCTTTGCCTGCGCTTTTTCGCCATTTGCCAGCACCATCCAATCGGGAATATAAGGTCACGCATGATGAACGAGACAAATCCGATTATCGCTTTCGTATGGAGCGGATGGACCGCAACCTGGCCCACCGCATTGCTGGCCTTGATCTGGGCTGCATGGCTCTTGAGCTGGCTGATAGGCTCGTTCTTCTCGGGGCGAACCGAAAAGCATGTGAGGACCTGGGACTCGCGGGCTTACCGCATTCCCATCCTGATCGGCGCCATCCTGTTGACGCCCTGGACGGCGACCGTCCTTGGCGAGAAGCCGCTGTGGCAAGTCGGCACCACCGGCACCTACATCCTGGCGGTCCTCGCTGCCGCCGGTTGCCTGTTCACCTGGTGGGCGCGGATTCATCTCGGGCGTTTCTGGTCGAACGCCATCACGCGCAAGGAAGGCCACCGCGTCATCGACACCGGTCCTTACGGGATGGTTCGCCATCCGATCTATACCGGACTGATCGGCGCCATGATCGGAACCGGCATTGCGGTGGGAACCGCAACCGCGTTACTCGGCACCGCCCTAATCGCTTTTGGGCTCTGGCAAAAGGCGCGCATGGAAGAAGGCTTCCTCTCGACCGAACTCGGCGCGGATGCCTATGGTCCTTACTGTCAACGCGTTCCGATGCTGGTGCCGTTCCTGCCGCAGCGCTGAACTTTGCGGCTCGATGCCGTGAGAGCATTCCGGCCGCCGATCAATGTTTCGGCGGCACCGGCTCTGAAACCTCGACAACCGGCTCGATATGACGCGGAACGATGACGCGTTCGCCCGGCACCAGCGGCGCACGTTCCGCGCCTTTGTTGACCTGGGTGACCGACCACAGCGGCACATGATAGGCGGTCGCGATCGATTGCAGGCTGTCGCCGGGCCGGGCAAACACCGACGTTCCGCTGTCCCAGAGCTCGACGGGTGCTTTTGCGGGAACGACATAACGAATCTGGACGGTGTCACCCTGGGCCTTTGCCGTCGCTAGCTGAAGGACTTTGGTCACAAGTTGCTGCTGCACCGTATCCATCTTCTCGATATTGATGTGCGAAACTTCGTCATGCTGCGAAAGGTCGAAACTCGCATAGTGGCCCCGGAATCCGGACTTCGGCTTGACGTCACCGCCGCCGAGCACACTCTTGGACAGGAAGATGTTGATGAAACGATCGACATTCAGCGGGACGTCGTTCGTCGCATGAGCGGGATCGATGGCGACGACCAGATCCGCGCGGATGCCTTCGCCCTCGAGAATCTCCGCAAAGATCACAGCACAGAGGCCGCCCATCGAATGCCCGATCAGGACGATCGGCTCGGGATTTTCCCGATACTCGTGAACCGCCTGGGCCGCGATCAGGCGGCAGATAGTGAATTCGTAGACGTTGGCGGTGATGCCGGCGTCTTCAAGACGTTCGGTGAGGCTATCCATCCCGCGCGAGAAAATGGGCCCGAGCGCGCCGCGGAACAGATAAACCCGTGGGTGCCGGGCAGTCGTCGATAATCCAGGAGGCGGCGGCGATATCAATGTCTCGGTCGCGGCCGGATCGGCCGCCGCCGGATTGAGGCCACCGTCAAATAGCGAGGTCCATAGCAGTGCCCCGGCAAGGGCCACTGCAACTCGCGCCGGATTGATCAACCGCTCCACAAACCATCCTAACGCTGAGAGCCCGGTGTCGGACGCCGGCATGAGCGGCATCCAAAGGGCTTTATTGACGCGGCCGATGCGCGCGAAGTGCCCTTTTTGGTCAGCCGAGTTGGTAGAATTGTGGCACCTTGCAGCGCCGATAAGGCAAATTGCCGGATCCGAGAGGCCGCCGCGCGTGGCGGCGATAGTTTATCGAGCCAGAATGGGTGCCGCGGATACTTCCCTGGGGCGGCTGCCGAAAGCCACGGCATCGATATCGCTGATCACCCGCCGCTGCATGATCTCGCTCTTTTCGATCGTGAGATGCCCGACGCCGGGAACATTCGACACGTTCACGTTCTCAAGCGTCCCATGCAGTTGCTTCGTCGGTGCGACCGGCTCGCCATTGCCGTTGCCGATATAGTAATTGACGTATCGTCCGACGCGGCCGGACAGGCTGGTGCGAAATACTGAATCAAGTCCAATCGCGAGCTTCACCGGCGCGCCCTGCTGACTGAGACGCGCCACCATGTCGGGCAGCACCGTCGCGCCCGAGGAGTGCCCAACCAGAATGATGGTGTGGATTTTTCCACTCCGGTAGTCGGCCGCGGCCTCGTCGGCGAGAGCCGACCAGCCAAGATAGTTGGTGATCGTGACAGGAATGCCCTGGGCTTCCAGCTTGGAAGCGATGCCATCGAGGCCGAGCGAGAAGACGTTGAGCACGCCGCGCAAGAGATAGACGTGCACGCCGCTGGCACCAGACGCCGGCACGGCATGGCTTGCGGTCGTCAAGGCTGGAAGAGCGAACAGCGCGATCGCCAGGGCCGCAGGCTTCAGGGAGCGCAACCACCATCGCGCGGACAAACCGAGCACGCTGAAAAACTTCGTGGTGACGCCGGATGATGTCATGGTTCCCTCGGGAGAAATTTGGTGGCCGGAACGTAGCCCCGGCATGCTCGCATCTGCAATAAAAGGCAGTGTGAGATTGCGATTTAATCCACGTGGCGTGACACGATTGCAACACCGCGCGTGCCCCGTTACCCCTCGGGAACACGCACGCTTTTTGCCGAGGCTTTTTGGCAGAAGTTCCTTTGTGGACGTCGCCCTTGATACGGCGTCAAAATGGCGCCGCGTCACATGGCCGTATTAACGGCGCCTTCGATCACTTCGTCAGCGGACAGCCGCTCTCTTTGGCACTGAAGAACGCCTTGTCGCCGGGAACCACCGCGAGTTGCTTGTAGTAATCCCAGGGCCTCTTTGATTCGGAGGGCTTCTTGACCTCGAACAGATAGAGGTCGTGCACCATGCGGCCGTTTTCGAGCACCTTGCCACCCTGGGCAAACACATCATCGACCGGAAGCTCTTTGAGTTTCTTGGCAACCGCGTCGGAATCCTTGGTGCCGGCCGCCTTCACCGCTTTCAGATATTGCAGCGTCGCCGAGTAAGTGCCGGCCTGGATCATGTTGGGCATGCGGCCGGTTCGCTTGAAGAAGCGCTCCGAGAACGCGCGGGTCTTGTCGCTCTGGTCCCAGTAAAAGCCTTCCGTGAGCACGAGGCCTTGGGCGGCTTCAAGACCGAGGCCATGCACCTCGGCCAGCGTCATCAAGAGGCCTGCGAGTTTCTGACCGCTCTTCACGATGCCGAATTCCGCCGCCTGCTTGATCGAGTTCGTGGTATCGAGGCCGGCATTGGCGAGCCCGACGATCTTGGCCTTCGAGCTTTGCGCCTGCAGGAGGAAGGAGGAGAAGTCCGACGAATTGAGCGGGATACGGACCGAGCCCACCACCTTGCCGCCGTTTGCCTGGACAATATCGCTGGTGTCTTTTTCCAGCGAGTAGCCGAAGGCATAGTCCGCGGTCAGAAAGAACCAGCTGTCGCCACCTGCTTTCACCAGCGCACCGCCAGTGCCGACCGCGAGCGAATGAGTGTCGAAGGCCCAGTGAAAGCCGTAGGGCGTGCACGCATCGCCGGTGATGCGCGAGGTCGCGGCCCCCACGACGATGTCGATTTTCTTCTTCTCCAGCGACAGTCCCTGCACCGCAAGCGCGACCGAGGACGTCGTCAGCTCGGTGATCATGTCGACGCCTTCGACCTCATACCAGCGCCGTGCGATGCTGGTGGCGAGGTCGGGCTTGTTCTGATGGTCGGCCGTGATGATCTCGATCTTCTGGCCCAGCACACTGTCGCCGAAATCCTCGATCGCCATTTTGGCGGCTTCGAACGAACCCTTGCCGCCGTAATCGGCATAAACGCCGGACTGGTCGTTCAAGATTCCGATCTTGACGCCTTGCGCCGAGGCCGGCGCCGCCAGCATCAGGCCGCAAGCGGCAATAGCGACCGGCAATAGTTTCGCTCTCATTTGGGCCTCTCCCGATTTTGTTTTATGACGTGCAGCTTATTTTATAACCTTAGCCCTGCCCACCCACCTGGAATGAGCCAAAAGTAGGGTCGCGGAGGCGCGGCCTCCGTGGCAACGGCCAGAGAATGTCGTTAATCACGTTTCAGCCAGGCTCGGCCTGCGTCTTCCGCTGCGATCCATCCGCAAGATTGCGCACGATCACGTAGAAGATCGGCGTGAACACGAGCCCGAACAGCGTAACGCCGAGCATGCCGAAAAACACGGCCACTCCGACCGCCTGACGCATTTCCGATCCCGAACCTGACGAGACGACCAGCGGCAGCACGCCGAGGATAAAGGCAAACGACGTCATCAGGATCGGACGCAAGCGCAATCGGCAGGCCTCGATCACCGCTTCCAGACGAGGCCGGCCCTCGAGCTCGATGTCACGCGCGAACTCGACGATCAGGATGGCGTTTTTCGCGGCCAGCCCCACCAGCACCACAAAGCCGATCTGGGTCAGGATATTGACGTCCTGTCCCATGATGCGCACCCCGAGCGTCGCCGCCAGCAGACACATCGGCACGATCAGGATCACCGCGAAAGGTAGCGTCCAGCTGCCATACTGCGCCGCCAGTACCAGGAATACGAACAGCACGCAGATCGGGAAGACATAAAGGCCCGCATTGGCGCCATTGACCTGCTGGTAGGACAAATCAGTCCAGTCGTAGGAGAAGCCGCTCGGCAAGGTCTCCTCCGCCAAGCGCTTCATGATGTTGATCGCCGTGGTTGAACTCGTTCCCGGTGTCGGCTCTCCCTGAAGCTCGGAGGCCGAGTAGAGATTATAGCGCGCGACCCGATCCGGCCCCGCGATATCCTGGAAATCCACCACACTGCCCAGCATCACCATGTTGCCGGCGGCATTGCGTGTGCGCAGGCGCGCCAGGTCGGCCGCCTCCTTGCGGAATTGCAGGTCGGCCTGCGCGGTGACGTGATAGGTCCGGCCGAGGATGTTGAAGTCGTTGACATAGGTCGAGCCGAAATAGGTTTCGACCGCATCCGTCACGTTCTGGATCGGCACGCCGAGTTTCTGCGCCTTGATGCGATCGATATCCACGAAAACCTGCGGCGTGTTGGCTGAATAGGGTGAGAACACCGACGTCAGTCCCGGTGTCCGGCGCGCCGCCGCGACCAGCTCATCGGTCGCCGCCGCGAGCAATTCCGCTCCCCGACCCTGCCGGTCCTGGATCCGCATGGTGAAACCACCACCGGTGCCGATGCCGGGAATCGACGGCGGAGGAATGACGATGATGAACGCGCCTTCGATCACGGAAAGCCGTTTCCGCAACTCGCTTGTGATCGCGTTCGCCGTCAGGCCCTTCTTCAGACGCGCTTCCGGTTCGTCGAAGACCGGAAACAGCGCGGCCGCGTTGCCGGACTGTGTTCGCGTCGCGCCGGAAAGGCCGGCGAACGCCGCCACGCGGACGATGCCGGGCGTGTCGAGCGCAATCCTTTCGATCTCACGGACAATCTCGGTGGTGCGCGCGAGCGAGGCCGCGCCGGGCAATTGCGCGGAGACGATGATGTATCCGCGGTCTTGAGCCGGAATAAATCCCTGCGACGTCGTCGCCAGCAACCAGCCCGCGCTGCCGATCAGCGCCACATAGATCAACAGCATCACCGTCGAATGCCGGATCACGAAGGCGGCGGCGCTGCCATAGCCATGCGACAGCCGGTCGAAGGCACGATTGAAAACGCCGGTGAAGGCTCCCCAGCCCCGCGCAAGGATATTCCAGCGTGCGGGCTCCCGCCTCTCCTGATGCGCCACCAGGATCTGCGACGCGAGCGCCGGCGACAGCGTCAGCGAACAGAAGCATGAAATTGCGGTCGCGACCGCAATCGTGATGGCGAATTGCTGAAAGAACTGCCCGGAAATGCCGCCAAGGAACGCGGTGGGTACAAACACCGCACACAATACCAGCGCGATCGACACCAGCGCGCCGCCGACCTCTTCCATCGTGCGCAGCGCCGCATCACGCTTGCTCAAGCCGTCGCGAAGATGCCGCTCGACATTCTCCACCACCACGATCGCGTCGTCGACCACGATACCTACCGCGAGCACGAGACCGAACAGGGTCAAGTTGTTGATGGCGAAGCCGAGCGCGGCCATCGCGGCGAATGTACCGACGAGCGATACCGGAATCGCCACGATCGGGATGATCGCCGGGCGCCATCCTTGCAGGAAAACCAGCACAACGATGACGACCAGGACCATCGCCTCGTAGATGGTCTTGATCAATTCGTTGACGGATTGCGCGATGAACTCGGTCGGGTTGTAGCCGATGTTGTAGTCGAGCCCTTTGGGGAAGTTCGCCTTCAGCTTGACCATCGCATCGGAAATGTTCTTGGCGGTGGCAAGAGCGTTCGAGCCCGGGCGCTGGGTCACCAGCATCGCCACGGCGGTCTTGCGCAAGAGAAAGCTGTTAGTGGTGTAGTCGAGTGCGCCGAGCTCGATCCGCGCTACGTCGCGCAGCCGCACGGTGCGGCCATCGCTGCCGGCTTTGACGAGAATGTCTTCGAACTGCCTGATATTCTTCAAACGCCCGGTAAAGGTCAGATTGGGCTGAAAGGCGCGGTCCGCGATCGGCGGTCCCGCCAGCTGGCCGCCTGCAATCTGCAAATTCTGCGAGCGGATGGCGGTCAAGACGTCGCCGGCCGTCAGCCCGAGATTGGCGATCTTGTCGGGGTCGAGCCACAGGCGCATGGAATAATCGCGCGCGCCGAAAATCTGGATGTCGCCGATGCCGTCAAGCCGAAGCAACTGGTCGCGCACCTGAAGCAGCGCATAGTTGCTGATATAGAGCTGGTCGAAGGTGTCGTCGGGCGACAACATGAACACGACCATCAGGATGTCGGGGCTGTTCTTGCGCGTCACCACGCCATTGCGCTGAACGTCGTCCGGCAGTTGCGGCGTCGCAATCGCGACCCGGTTCTGGACCAGCACCTG
>NZ_JBEKRB010000013.1:0-131601 GCF_049519115.1 Bradyrhizobium sp. | reverse complement strand
GCCAAATCAGCGGCCTTCGCGCCCGCCTCGTGCTCCCGCAACACGCCGATAATCTGCTCTTCCGTAAACCTGGCTCGCTTCATTGGTCCGTCCTTCAGAGGGCCGGACTCTAACTTCATCTGGAGGAAATCGGCAGGGCCAGGTCATATGCGCTCTATCCACAACTGTCTTGGTTGAGTTTTTTTTGATGTTAGGGGACGAAAATGAGCCTTGATTTGAAGAGTTTCTCTCTCATCAACGCGCGGCTGGAAATCCTCACTCGCACAAAAACTGATCTTCAGGCGCAGGTCCTTGAATTAATGAAGCTACGCGAACAACTCAGAACGGTGCAGCTTTCGGCGGATCATCTACAAAACGTGGCACGGGCTCGAAAGCCCGCCCCGGTTGCTAACGTCGCAGCCGCCTAGTCTAGTGTGCTCGCTCAGACGTTGTCGTTGCGGCCGCTCGATCTGCGTCCGTCCGAAGCTAAGCTATGGCGGCGCGATAACAGCAAAGCGAAACGGCGTCCCCAAGGATAGAAGCTTTTCTAACCGGTTCCGGCATCCGTCCGACACGCTGCGCTTGAACGACGCAGACAATATCGTCGACAGCACGACATGGAATAATTTCTTCGACGAGGTTAAAGGGTCGATCGACAAGCTCAGAATCCCCGATGATAAGAAGCTTCTTCTCGGGCAAGCCTTCGGGCGGATGAACAGCACATGCCCCACCAGGGGGTTATGAAGAGAGCGACCTTCCTAGAGTTATGGAGGGGCCATCGGCCGAGCACTCGCGGGTTTGTCGAAGCTATGGTCCCCGGCCCCACCGTGGTCACAAACGTAGCTTTTCGAAAATGGGTGCTATTTTTCGACGTAAAATCAAAACAGTTAACGTGACACCCCTTCCGCCAGCTGGGTGTCTACCAATATCTACCCACGCCCGCGCGGACCGCAGCCCGGGCATCCAGGCCAACCTTCGATCATTAGCGCGCTTGTTGCCCGCTGACGCGAAAGAACACAAACGACGCGATCCATTTGCAGGCAATGCCGACCGTGACGCCGGCGACCGTGTCCGCAAGACGCAGGAACGGCTGTTGCCACGATGTTTGCGGATTTTCGGCGGCGACGATAAGGACAACTGCGGTCGTGATCGCGAGTAGACCGATTTCGTCACGGCGGTTCGCCAACGTCATCAAGAGCGTGCCGATGGCGATCACGATTGCCATCCCCAAGGGATTGGCGGGAAACAGCAGCAGATAGACCAGGCAAAGCGCGAAGCTGACGCAGGTTGCGAATAGCCGCGACGACCCGGCTGACAGGCTGTGCTCACGCGTATCTCTGAACACGAACACCGCGGAGATCACGGTCCACAGGATTCCGACAGGCTGCGCGGGTCTTTGCGTAAGGAGTGGTGTTACCGAAGTTGTCAGCGCGTAGGCGATGAAAGTAGTGATCGCCAGATTGACGGCATGCACGACATCCCAGGCTGAGAGCTTCTCCGGCGCCTTTACCCTCTGATCAGTGCGACAAGCGGGGCCGGCGCTCTCTTCTGAAGACAAGAAACATAGCGGCCAAAATCAAGACCACCGCCGCCGCTGCGAGGCCTCCACGGGCGAGAAGCAATAAAGAAGACGCCGGTCCGCCCTGCCGTATCGCATTGACCTCTTGTTCGGTCACGGTGGTATCGCCCGCCCCGTAATGGCCGAGCACATAGCTCGCCAACACCGCGATATTGCGGTCGCTGAGCGGATTGGCATCGGCCGGCCGGCCGCCGAAGCCAGGCATGAAGGCTTGTTTGCCCGATACCGTGCGATCCACGCCGTACAAGATGGCGGCAATCAGGTTAGTCGGATTTTTCGCGCCGGTGGCGGAGTTGTGGAAGAGGCTCGGATAGTAACCATCCTTGCTGCCCTGCCCTTCGGCCGCATGGCAGGAGGCGCAATTGCCTTGAAACAATTCAGCTCCGGTGGGAGCTGGGTCGTTGTCGGACTTGATGCCGTCGCGGCCACGCAAGCTGCCAAGTTCGGAAAACGTCTTTCCGGCCGTGAACCGTGAACCGCTAGCAGCAGGGCCGGCAATCGGCGGGACACTTTTGACGTAAGTGGCGATGGCATCGATATCGTCGGCCGAGAGATGCTGGAAGCTGTGCTCGACAGCTTCGCCCATGCTTCCCGCAGCCTGCGCCTTGCCTTGCAAATGTCCATCGCGCAAATAGGCCGCGAGCTCTTCCCGGCTCCAGCTGCCGATGCCACTCGCCGAATCCGACGTGATATTGGGCGCGTACCACGGCCCGACCTGCGCACCCGATAACGCGCGGCCGGTCTGCTCCTGCATCAGGAAACCTCGCGGCGTGTGACAGGTGCCGCAATGCGCGGCACCCTCGACAAGATACGTGCCCCGATTCCACGGCGCCGATTGCTGCGGATCAGGTGCAAAGACTTTCGTGTCCAGGAACAGAAGATTCCAGCCCAGCATCGACAAACGGATGTTCATCGGAAACGGCAGCTCGGTTTCGGGCGCACGTGCGTCGACCGGCTCTACGGCCTTCGCGAAATAGAGATAGAGGGCGTGGATATCCTCATCGGTGAATTTGGCGTAGGAAGTGTAGGGCATCGCGGGATAGAGATGAGCCCCATCGCCGCGAATTCCGCGGCGAAGCGCCCGCGAAAACTCTTCCTCCGTATATCGCCCGATGCCAAAATTCGCCGACGGGGTGATATTTGTCGAATAGATCGTTCCGAGGGGAGTACCGATGGGCAACCCGCCGGCGAAAGGCTTGCCTTTCGGCGCGCTGTGGCAGGCCCCGCAGTCGGCCGCAATGGCCAGATATCTTCCGCGCTCGATCGCGGCGTCCCCTTGAGCGGGTTGCTCCGCCGCATGAGTAGCGCCGGCCAATGAAATCGCGATACCGACCGACAGCGCACCGATACAATGACCGAAGCTGCTCATGATCGGCCTCCTCATGATCAGCCTCGCCTGAGTTGATCGACGATCGCGTCAGCCGCCTTCAGCGCCAATGCGGACATGGTGAGCGTGCTGTTGGACGCCGTTCCGCTCGGCATCGCAGCACCGCCAGGCAGAAACAGGTTGTGATGATCGTGCGCACGACAATCGGGATCGACCACCGATGTCTTTGAACCGGTCCCCATGATGCAGCCGCCCATGATGTGGTCGCTATTGAAAAATTCAGGCGAGAGCTGGAAACTGGTGGCGCCCAGTCCGTCTGCCAGCTCGCGCAACCGCGGAACGGTGTATTCCTTGGCGCTACGGCGCACGTAATCGCTGACATCGTAGTAGATATTGGGCTTGTTGATGCCGAGCCAATCCTTCTTGTCCGAAAGCGTTAGCCGGTTATCCGGCAAGGGCAGCGGCTCGTGCTCGACCGTCAACCTGGCGGTGCAGGCAGAAAGCCTTCGAATTTCGTTATCCAGCGCCTTGCCGACCAGCCTTTTCTTCAGCGCGGCGGCAGCCCCGAGCGGGCTGCGGGCGAAGTTTTCCATCCGAAACATCGCGCCGGTATATTGGTTTCGGAAATCGCCTTGAGACGTGTTGAGAATACTGCTGCTCTGAACCGGCCCTACGCCCGTCCACAGCGGTTCCTTGAGCTCCAGATCCGCGAACAGCTTCGGCTGATCCATCATGTTGCGCCCGACCTGGTCGGAGCTGTTCGCAATGCCGTTGGGATTGCGGTCGTCCTTGGAAAACAACAAAAGCTTTGGCGTCTCGATGCTGTTGCAGGCAATGACGAAGACCTTGCCGGTGACCTTGTGCGATGCCTTGTCTGAATCGAAATAATGAACGGCCTGGACCACGTGCTTCTCCCCGGTCTCAATTCGATAGACCACGGCGTTGGCGAGAATCTTCCCGCCTTTGGCTTCGATGTTCGGTAATGCGGTGGCGGCATCATATTTGGCCGCGATGGGGCAAACGGGAAAACAATTGTTGTTGCCGCAACACGCGGGCCGGCCGTGATAGGAAATGCCGCTGTTGCGCGCCTGTGGTGCCGGCAGATTGATCATCCCGACTTTTGCGGCAACCTCCGTCAAGCGGCGCTCGCCGGGGCCGAAGGGAAGTGGCCCCATTGGATAGGGTTTGGAACGTTTGGCATTGGGTGGCCATTGCAAAGCGGGGTCGGATGGACCACTGACACCGATCGCATGTTCAGCACGCGTGTAGTAGGGCTCGAGTACGTCGTAAGCAAACGGCCAATCCCGTCCGACCCCGTAGAGGCTTTTCAGGCGCATGTCGTCCGGCGTGATACGCCAGCATAAGCCCGCCCAGTGCCAGGTAGCGCCGCCGGCATAGCGCACGTAGCCTTGCAAGTAGGCGCGCGCATTCGGTCCTTCCAATTGGAGGTATTGTTCAGCCTCCTTATCCGTTCGGGTTTCGAGATGCGGGGCCCATGGTTTTGGCGGGTAAGGCGCATCCCAATGAAACAGCCGCAGGCTCGGCGGAAGGTTTCGGTAATTCTCCACAATTCGCCAGCGATCGACGCGAGGGCCCGCCTCCAGCATCAGTACCGATAGACCGGCGTCCAGGGCCTGCTCTGCGATCAGACAGCCGACAATGCCGGTCCCTGCGATGACGACATCTGCACTTTGGTCGCCTGCCATCTGCATAGCCTCTCGTTGGTCTCAGTGAAGCGGCTAAAAATCCGGCATGTTCTCCAACGGAGGCGCGTCTGCAGACCACCCGTTCGGGCCCGAGATTGCATAGGAGGGAATGGTCATGACGTCTCGCGTCGGCTGATACATGAGCGCATTCTCAAACGCGAACACCTCGGCGTCAGCGGCATCCGTGATGACGCCGAGATACCAGGCGGAAATAATCGAGAGCGCCGTCTCCTTGAGAGGTCCTTCCGGGACGTCAGGAAAAAACTCCTCGACAATTTTCGCATTCTTGTTTTTTGCGATGGCGAGGAGTTCGGTTACCTGGTCTGACAGCTGCGAATTCAACGCGCCCATGGCCGCGCCAATACGCCTGCCGACCTCCTGGTCCAAGCGATGCTGAATAAGCAGCGACGAGATTTCCATAAAGCGGGCCGAGGCTTCCTCCGACCACGCGGCCATTGCCGACTGCGTTGGCATCAGACCTGCAGCCAATCCACCCACCAGGAATGCGCCTCCGATAACGACCTCACGTCGCGCAAGACTAAATGCTGTGGGAGAGTCATCGCGGTGCTGATCAGACATGGGCGGCTCCGCTATTCTTACCCGAGAGAGATTATCTCAATCCCCGACGGGATCAATATTTGCTTATCCGGAAAACAGCGTCGGCAAATCCAGAGCGAGCGATGCCCCGTATATGCCTGCATCGAACCTTCGGTTGGAATTCCCGTTGCTGGAGTGGCGCTTCGCGGGGAGCGTCACGCAAACGACACATCCGGCCTGGCTCAATAGCGGAAGCGGCCCAGGCAAAAGGGCATATCTGCTCCACTCACAATCGTTGACATCACAGCGGGCCGAACACCTTTCCGCTCTTCGCGCGGAAATTTGCTCCACTTATTCGAAAATTCGATAAAGGAAGGCCGGGTCTACGTTCCAATGTCGACGACGATCTTGCCGCTCGCGCTTCCGTCTTCGATGGCGGCGTGTGCCTGCTCGATCGTCTCGAAGCTGAAATGACGCGGGTCGAGGCGAGGCACGATCTTTCCGGCCTCAATCAGTTGTGTCGCCTCGCGTAAGATTTCCCCGTGATGCGCGCGTCCTTCGCCGCTCAACATCGGCAGAAGCGTGAACACCCCGGAATAGCTCGCAGCGCGAAACGAAAGCGGCGCCAAGGCATGGGTGCCCCAGCCGAGTGCACTCACGACATGTCCGAAGCGTGTTACTGCGCTAAACGAGGCATCAAGCACCGTGCCGCCCACGGTGTCGTAGATGAGGTCAAAACCCCGCCCCGCCGTATATTCGGTGACGTAATCGTCGAGCTGCATTTCCCTGTCGATGAACGCCGCACCGAGGTGCTCGATATAGGACTTGTCTTTGCGGGAGCCGGTGGCGAACACTTCCGCATCGAACGCCCGCGCGAGTTGGACGGCTATGTGACCGACGCCGCCCGCGCCGCCTTGAACCAGGACCTTTTGCCCGGCGCGAACATGAGCGCGATCGACGAGTCCCTCCCAGGCGGTGATGAAGATCAACGGCAGGGCAGCGGCATCTCGCATGCCGAGATTCGCCGGCTTCTTTGCCAGCAACCTGGCATCCGCAGCCACGAATTCGGCAAGCGAGCCCTGCAGGCCCCCAACGCCACCCGTCATTCCATAGACTTCGTCGCCGGGTCTGAAGTCTGTAACCCCTACTCCAACGCTTTCGACGATACCGGCGAGATCAATGCCCAGGATGGCCGGCAGCGGATGCCGGGCGTGCGCGGCCTGTCCCTTGGATATTTTCAGGTCCAGCGGATTAACCCCGCTCGCCTTGATCCGGACCAACACTTGTCCTTCGGCAGGCGTGGGGCGATCGACCGGGCGGAGAAGAAGCGGTGAGCCGTGAGCGGTGAGGATGAGCGCTCGCATTTGATGTGAAGTCATCGGACAGCCTTTTCCATTGCTGCGTAGAAATGACCAGCTTGGGACGCTTTATCTCCGCCGGACCAGTCTTATGGGATCTCGACCTGCACTGGCTCGCCAGGATTTGCAGCGTCGCCGGGGGCAATGATGAGGTAGCGCCGCGCGGATGTCACGGGATTCTGGACGATCTGCCGGATCGGGCCGGTGGTATTGACGATGGCGGACCCCGCCGGATTGGTCATGAAGGCAGCGAGCGGCTGCAAAGTCCCGCTGCCGTCCGCCTGATCGGCCAGCGCAAGAACGTATTTCTGTTTCGGTTCGAGTCCCGTGACGGAGGCTTGCAGCACCTGGATCAATCCTTGATCGAACAGCGAAACGCTGGTCGGCGCTTGGCCTTCTTTCGGCTCGGACGTAAGACGATCCTTCAGACGATCCTTGGGCGCCAGCGCAAGGTGGGCGACCTCTCCCGCGACGCCGAGGCCTTGCAGGTTTTGCCGATCGTCGGGATTGGGCGCGGCGTTCGGCACGTAAGCAATGGCCTGCGGCGCCTGTCCGATCGGGATGGTGGCGATGACTGTATTGGTCGAAGTATCGATGGCGACGAGCGCGTCGTCATTCTCCAGCCCGACATAGATGCGCGTACCGTCCCCCGAGGGCCAGACGCCGTGCGGCAGCTTGCCGACCGGAATGGTCGCGGCTTGCGAGAAGTCGTCGGTGCGGAACACCTTGACCTCGTTGGTGCCACCGATCGTGACATACGCGAAGATGCCCTTCGCGGTGCGTGCAAAGTTGACATGGTTGGTGATCGGACCGGTGTTCAGAGTCTTGACGATATTGAAGGGAGGCCTGGCGTCAAACACCTGGGTCTTGCCGGTATCTTTCAGCGTGAACCAGACCTGCTTTCCGTCAGGCGTCGCCGCGATGTTCGGACAGAAGGGGCTTTCCTGCTTCACTTTGGCGACGATCTTGTGATCGGCGACCGAAACGACATCCGTCTCCGGGTTAAAGGAAGAGCAGATGTAGCCATACTTGCCATCGGGCGAGAAGATCTGCATGCCTGGACCGTTCGGCGTGATGATGCGCGTCTTCTCGGCAAAATTTTTGGCGTCGAGCACGGAGATATAATTTTCGCCGCGGACGGTGATCCAGACTTCCTTGCCGTCGGGCGTGAAGAACGCTTCATGCGGTGAGCGTCCGACGTACATCACGCGCTTCACGGTGTTGGTCGCGGTTTCGATGAACGTGACGGAGTTCGATCCGATCGAGACCACCGCCAGCGTCTTGTGGTCGGGCGAATAGCCCATTCCGTGGACAAGCAGCTGTCCTCTGTATAGTGGGCTGAAGTTGGCAGGCTGCGGATCGCCCAGCCGGATCACGCCGAGAAGTTTGTTATCGACGGGATCGGTGACGGACACCGTGTTGGAAAACTGTTCCGCGGCGTAGACACGGTCATGATGGCTGATCGGGATATCGGTCGCGGCCGTAGCACCCGGCGCCTGGCCGGCTTGCGCGCCTGTCGAGATCGCCAACATCGCTCCGGCGAGAAATAGCTTCAATCTCTGGCGCATGTTCTACTCTCTATCTGTGCGGCAATTGTCCAAAGCATTTATTGTTTGAGCTGGAATTCGGCCGTGTCGATCGCGCCTTGATGATCAGGAGCTATCATGGCGACGAAGTCCCGGTCGATATCGCCCATCGGCTTGGCTGCCATGTCGGGTGTCGGCGTATCTGGCCACCGACCAGCCAAGCCTTTACTGTCGCGCCGAACGTCGATTTCTCACAGGCTCACAGGCCGTTTCCCGCTCTTGAAAAGAGGGCGGCGAACGTGCTGTTCTCCACGCCGGCGGAGGAGCCCCCCAAATACCGGAGACAGCAGAATGAATTACCCGAACGTGCAATTATATATCGACGGCAAATGGCGTCCCGCCGCTTCGGGAAAGACCATCCCCATCCTCAATCCGGCGACTGAAGAGCACGTCGGCACCGTCGCCCATGCCGAGAAGGCCGATCTCGACGAGGCCTTGGCCGCCGCGGAAAAAGGCTTCAAGGTCTGGCGTGCGATGTCGGCTTACGATCGCTCCAAGGTCATGCGCAAGGCCGCCGATCTGATCCGCGAGCGCGCCGACGCGATCGCGACCCTCATGACGATAGAGCAAGGCAAAGTCCTGGCCGAGGCCAAGATCGAAACGATGTCAGCCGCCGACACAACCGAATGGTTCGCCGAAGAGGGACGCCGAACCTACGGCCGCCTGATCCCGGCGCGGCTTCCCGGCGTCTATCAAATGGCTTTGAAAGAGCCGGTCGGCCCGGTTGCCGCCTTCACGCCCTGGAATTTCCCAATCAACCAGGTGGTGAAGAAGATGAGCGCAGCACTTGCTGCGGGTTGCTCGATCATTGTCAAGGCGCCGGAAGAGACGCCGGCCTCCCCGGCCGAATTGATCCGGGCGTTCGCCGATGCGGGCGCCCCGGCCGGCGTGATCAACCTCGTCTATGGTGTGCCTTCCGAAATCTCGGAATATCTGATCCCGCACCAGATAATCCGGAAAATCTCCTTCACCGGCTCGACCAAGGTCGGCAAGAACCTCGCGGCCATGGCGGGTCAGCACATGAAGCGCGTGACCATGGAACTCGGCGGCCACGCGCCGGTGATCGTGTTTGACGACGCGGACGTGGAATCGGCAGCCAAGATAATGGTCGCCGCCAAATTCCGTAACGCCGGTCAGGTCTGCATTTCGCCGACCCGTTTCCTGGTGCAGGAAGGCGTCTACGACAAGTTCATCAAGCAGTTCGTCGATGGCGCCAAATCGCTCAAGGTCGGCAACGGCCTCGATGCCGATTCCAAGATGGGCGCGCTTGCCAACGACCGCCGCGTGACGGCGATCGAAACCATGGTCCAGGACGCCGTTGGGAAAGGCGCCAAGGTTGCGACCGGCGGCAACCGCATCGGCAACAAAGGCTACTTCTTCGAGCCCACTGTCGTTACCGATGTGTCGAAGTCGGCGCGCGCGATGAACGAGGAACCCTTCGGTCCGTTGGCGCTGATTTCGTCGTTTGCAAAGTTCGACGATGCGGCGGAGGAAGCCAACCGGCTGCCATTTGGGCTGGCGTCCTACGCCTTTACCAAATCCGCCAAAACCGCGACTGCGATCGGCGCGGCCGTCGAAGCCGGCATGATGTCGATCAACAGCTTTGCGTTGGCGCTGCCCGAGACGCCGTTCGGTGGCATGAAGGATTCTGGTTACGGTTCAGAAGGCGGCACCGAAGGGATCGACGCCTATCTCAGCACCAAGTTCATCACGCAGACCGGTGTTTAACAAACATCCGGGCTTGTAAGTAAAATTAAGGAGCAAGCCACCCGTCGTGGCTTGCTCCTTTGTTATTTTGGAAGGCCGCAAGCAAGAACGTTGTCGCCCGTTAGCTAGACGGCTTACTTGGCGTCCGGTGATTTCACGAACGCCACGCCGATCCGTTTCTCTCGAATCCAGATCACCCGGCAGTCGTGGGTCGAGGAGTCGCTGGCCATCACCAGGCGAAACTGGTTGGGAACGAAGGACGGATTGTCGACGTCAATCGCGGCCCCGTCAGGTGAAATATTCCGCACCGTGCAGCGCATGACCGATCCCCCCGCCGACACATAGGCAGGCTCATTGATTTCGGTCCGCTGATGCTTCCGCTTCTCTTCAATCAATCGTGCTGGAATCCCCATAACTGGTAAGCCTAGCGCCCAAATCTAAAGAAATTGGTCGCAACGCTTCCGCTCCAGGGATGGGCGCGCTAGCCTCCCGCCCCCGGGGGCTCAAAGGCGCCGCCCCGTTCGGCAAAAAAATAAGCGCCACGGAAACGCTTAAGCCCCAAGGAGATGCCATGTTCGAGATTCTCGACCGGCAGACGAGCCTGACTGGCAATCAGATCAGGATTCTCGTCGCCGCCATTTTCGGCGATGCACTCGAATTCTTCGACTACTTCCTGATCGGCTTTGTGCTCGCCTTCCTGATCGGGCCGTGGAAGCTGACCTTCGGCCAATCGGCAACGGTGCTCATGAGCTCCGGGATCGGTGCCATTATCGGCGCCTATGGCTGGGGCTGGCTCGCCGACCGCGTCGGCCGCCGTAAGGTTTTTATCGGAACCGTGCTGAACTTCTCGATCGCGACCGGCCTTTTGTATTTCACGCCCGACAACGGGTGGATCTATCTCTCGCTGATGCGTTTTTTTGTCGGCGTTGGCGTCGGCGGCCTTTATTGCGTGGACTTGCCGCTGGTGCAGGAATTCATGCCGTCGTCGAAGCGCGGCTGGACAGGTGGGCTGGTGACTTGCGTGATTCCGCTTGGCATTGGCGTTGGCGCCGTGCTCGGCTCGGCGATCGGCTCCGGCGAGTGGCGGATTCTGTTCGCCATCGGCGTGCTTCCGGCGCTGCTCGTGCTGTTGGTGCGGATTTGGGTTCCGGAATCCCCGCGCTGGCTGTGCCGGCAGGGCCGCTACGAGGAAGCTCGCCAATCGCTCGCCTGGGCGCTGCAAGTCGAGCCCGCATCGCTGCCGTTACCCACGGCCGCCGACGCCGGTCCCATCAAGCAAAGCAATTGGCTCGATCTCTTCAAATATCCCCGCAGCCTGATCGTGTCCTGGCTCGGCAACGCCGGCGCGCAGACCGGCGTTTACGGTATTACGCTGTGGGCGCCCGCTTTGTTTGTGCTGCTGTTGAAGGTCTCGCCCCAGCAAGCCGCCAAGATGATGATTCTCCTGAGCGCGTTCGGCTTCGTCGGACGGGTGTCGTTTGCGTTTTTCTCGGAATGGCTCGGCCGGCGCAATGCCGGCGGCTTGCTCGGCTTCGGCGCCGGCGTGCTGACGATCCTTGCCGGCTACTATTACGACGCTTCGGTGATGGGCATTTCAGTGTTCTGGCTGCTGCTGGCTGTCGGCTTCTTCTTTGCGGATGGCGGCTTTGCGATTGTGGGCCCTTACGCGGCCGAGGTCTGGCCTTCACATTTGCGGACGTCCGGCATGGGATCGGCCTATGGCTTTGGCGGGATCGGCAAGATCATCGGCCCGCTCGGCCTCGCCTTGATCGTGGGAAGCGGAAATTATCTCAAACCTGACGTGCCCTTACCGCAGATTCCTCTCGCCTTCCTTTATCTCGGATGCTGGTTTTTGCTGACCGGGGCGGTGTATTATTTCTTCGGCATCGAAACGCGAGGAAAGTCGATCGAGCAGATCGACAGGGAGCTGGCGGTGACGGCCTAGCTTGCTACACGAACGCGCATTGATCGAAGGAGAACAACCATGCCGCTTGGCGGACTACAGCATTACACGATCGAACCTGCGGATCTCGAACGCACCAAGGATTTTTATTGCGATGTGCTGGGATTGGAGAACGGCGATCGCCCGCCGCTCGATTTTCCCGGCTATTGGCTCTACTCCGGCGGCGTCGCCACCGTCCATCTGATGGGAACGCGCAAACCGCGCGAGGGCATCGTCATTCGCGGTACCGAGAAGAAATACGAAGACACCGGCCGCCTCGACCACATTGCATTTGCCGCGACCGACGTCGACGGCGTGCGCAAGCGTCTCGAATCGAAAAACGTCAAGTTCCGCGAAAGCATCGTGCCGCGCACGGGCGACACGCAGTTCTTCCTCTACGATCCGGACGGCGTTGGCGTGGAACTTAATTTTCCAAAGAGCTGACCGAAATCTGCAAGCAGATTCCTCGTCTTCTCTGCGAATCCCGACAAGGCCATAAGGCGGCCATATCTCGGGCGCGAAGCGGTCAGCTTTTCCTCGTTTTTGCATGACGATTTGGGCGTCGCCGCCGCTGCGGCAGGATAGCCGGGTGCCTTGCCTTCCACCTACCCCAGGGCCGGAGTACCCGGCTATCCGTCGCCAGCGCAAAAAGGAACGATGGCAGATATTTCTGCTGTCGCGGGAATGTTTGCGGTTTAGTCGAGCCCGCGTTCGTGGCTCAGGCGCACCATTTCCTCGATGAAGAACGCCCTCTGCTTGTCGTCAAGGCTTGTGAACAAGGGCTCGGCCGCGTCTGCCACCGCACGCTGATCTGCGGCGCGATCGTTGAGAAACTGGGCCTCGTTGCGCATCTGCTCCACGATATCGTCGGGCGGATCGCGCTTGGCCCGGGCGATTCGAAGATTGAGGCGCTCGGCACCATTGTGGCCAAGATAATGCATGGCGCTGTTGAAAGCCGACCAGTTCTTTTCCTGTTCAGGCGTCAGGTGCAACTCGGTCTTGATCCGGTCAATATAGGCATCGCTGTTCGCCACAATCTGCTCGGCGGTCAATTCCGGTTCGCCAGGTTGAGTCAGCACCTCCACGGGCCTGCCCGATGATGCGGAGGGCACTGAGGATCCTTTCGCCGTTTTGGTTCCTTTCGCCGCTTTGGCAGGCGGGGTCGAGCCGGATTTGGTGGTACCCGCGGCAGGCTGTCCCTGCGCCTGTCCCTGTCCCTGGTCCCCGTGGACACCGAGTGCGCCGCTGAAGACGCCGACCACGCCGCCGATCGCGCCTCCGAGCACGCCGCCGACCGGGCCTGCGGCCTTGTTGCCGGCCTCGGCGCCCTGCTGCACGCCCTTGACCAGCCCCTGGGCCTCGGCAGTTCCTCCGATCGCGAGAAACATCAGGACGGCAAGGCCCAGCCCTGAGAGGCGCGCGGCTGGCGGCGGGTTAAGCATGATCGGGTCTCCTCGGCCAATCTTTGACGGTCGATGCGGTTGCGAATCCAAGGGATTATCCGTTTCGCAGGCCCGCGAGTCTACCAATACTGCAGGCTCCGCGGCAGTGGACCGCAGCGAGTTCCCCCTGCTAAACGAAGCGGCGCAAGAACCTGCATTAATGAGAACAACAGCGGCGAGGAGCCGGCAATGGCGAGCAACAAGAAGAAAATCTTTGTCACCCAAACCATGGCACGGGGCGGCCGCGCCCTCCTTGCCGAACGCGACGATATCGAACTGATCGAATTTCCGAACTTGATCTCGGCCGCTGACTTTGAAGCGCTATTGAAAGCACACGCGCCGGTCCATGGCGTCGCGCTCGGTGCAACCCGTTTCGGCGAAGCTGAACTTGAAGCTGCCCAGGACATGAAGGTCGTTACACGGATCGGCGTCGGCTACGACGCGGTCGACGTCCCTGCCCTCAGCCGCCGGAAGATTCCATTGATGGTCGTGGGCATTGCCAATTCGCCGTCGGTGGCCGAGCAGGCCCTGTTCTTGATGCTGACGCTCGCCAAGCGCGCCAACGAATTGCACGCGCTGGTCAGGGACGGCCAGTGGAGCACGCGGCTTGGCAAACTGCCTTATGATCTGTTCGGAAAAACCGTCCTCATCATCGGCTTTGGCCGGATCGGCACGCGCACCGCGAAACGATGTCTGGCGATGGAAATGAATGTGCTGGTGTACGACCCCTATCTGCCGGCGGCAGAAATCAGGAATGCCGGTTATGAGGTGGTCGCCGATCTCGATGCGGCGCTGCCGCGTGCCGACTTCGTCAGTATTCACTGTCCGAAGACGGCGGAGACGGTGGGGATGTTCGATGCGGCAAGGCTGAAGCGCATGAAGCCACAGGCCTATCTCATCAACACCGCGCGCGGCGGCATTATCGAGGAGGCCGCGCTCTATGACGCACTCACGTCAGGCAAATTGGCTGGCGCTGGCCTTGATGTGTTTGCGCAGGAACCACCGCCGGTTCCAAATCCGCTGTTTGAATTGCCCAATGTGATCATTGCGCCTCACGTCGCCGGCGTGACGTGGGAAGCCGTGGACCGGATGAGCGAGCAGACCGCGCGTAATATCCTGAGCGCGCTCGATGGCGCACCGATCCGGCAGAATGTGATCAATCAGGACGTATTGTAGCCGGCCGTCCACCTTGTTCATGTGCCTTCTTCGCCGAACCCAATCAGATCAAGCGGGATGAGATCGCAGAGTGGTGATAGGCCGGCCCGGAATTCGACATTTTGGCAGCTGAACACTTTCACTACTGAATCAATTGCCCGAGGGTGAGCAGGATGCGGACTAATCAGATAGCCGGCTGTATCGCAGCGTTTGTATTTTTCCTCGCTGCGGAGACGTCGGCGACCGCTCAAGGGACGGAGCAGCAACGTCAGGCCTGCACGCCGGATGTGTTTCGGCTCTGCGGGGCCTATATACCGGACGCTGATCGCATTACCTCTTGCCTCAGAGCCAGCGGACCGCGGCTGAGCCAACCCTGCTACGATGTGTTTTTCCCGGCCCCGCCACCCCAGTATGCGCCGGATGTTGACCCTCGCCGTCGATACCAGCGTTCGCCGCCGCCGCGAGGCCCGTATTACGAAGACGATGACAATTAAAGGCAGAAGAGCCCAATGCCATCAGCATATGGCGGACGAAGATACCTTTTTTCCGGACGTGACCTGACAAAACTCAGCCTCAATCCGGAGACAAGAAGCGTGGCAAATGGGCGGTATCGGCGACCTTGCCGACTACTAGGAGATTAAGCGATTGACTGAGGGCGATGCGACCGATCATGCGCTTGCGACCATTGCGAGCATCCTCGATCAGCCGGCCTTCCCGCCGGAGGCTGCGAAAGCTGTCGCCGGCGAAAAGCTAGAGGTTCCGCTGTCGCAAGAGGCCGGGATCGACGGCTATTCGAAATCCGGTCCCGGGCCGATGGAGGCGATCCGCTTCAAATGGACCGTCCGCCGCGAGCGCGACGACCGTTACTTTGTCGACGAGACCATCGGCGACAACTCCCGTTCGATCACCACCGGACCGATGTCGGCGGATGCCGCCATCAGGTTCGTCGACGATCAGGCGAGCGAAGCGCGGCAGCGCTTCGAGGCGCTCCGGAACGAAATGGCCGGACGCGCCGCCGCAGCCGACATCCATCGCAAAAATAGCGTCGAAAGCTGAGATCAGACGCCTTCTCTCAGCTGACCTTCACCGCATATTCCGCGTCGGTGACCGGCTCCATCCAGGTCACATGATTGCCGTCGAGGGCTTCCTGCATGGCGATGTGGGTCATGGCATTGCCTGGCGAACCGCCGTGCCAATGCTTCTCGCCCGGCGGAATCCAGACCACGTCGCCCGGACGAAGTTCGCGCACCGGGCCGCCCTTGGTCTGGAAGCGTCCGACGCCAGAGATGACGTACAGCGTTTGCCCGAGCGGGTGCGTGTGCCAATTGGTTCGCGCGCCCGGTTCGAATGACACCCTGCTGGCCCGGATCCGCGCCGGCGCGGTTGCTTCAACAATCGGATCTTGCCAGACCGTACCGGTAAAAGAGTCGTTCGGTGCCCGGCGGGTTGGCCGCGAACCGGCTAGATGGAAATCCATGGACTATCCTTCCTTGCTTGTTCTTACTTCTTCGAAGCGGCGTAGCGCGCTTTGGTCTCGGCGTTCATAGGATACAGGCCCGGCAGCACCGCGCCGTTGTTGACCTCGTTGACGATCCAGCCTTCCATCCGCTCCTGCTCGGCGCCTTCGGCGAGTACATGGTCAAGGAAGGCCTTGGGGATGACGACCGCGCCATCCTGATCAGCGACAATCACGTCATCCGGGAAAATGGCAACGCCGCCGCAGCCGATCGGTTCGCCCCAACCGACGAAGGTCAATCCGGCAACCGAAGGCGGAGCAGCATAGCCGTCGCACCACACCGGCAGGCCGGTGCCGAGCACGCCCTCGAGGTCGCGTACCACGCCGTCGGTAATCAGTGCGGTGACCCCGCGCTTGACCATGCGCGCACACAGGATGTCGCCGAAAATGCCGGCGTCGGTTACGCCCATGGCGTCCACCACGGCGATACAGCCGTCCGGCATGGCCTCAATAGCCGTTCTGGTCGAAATCGGCGACGACCAGGATTCCGGCGTCGCGAGGTCTTCCCGGGCGGGCACGAAGCGCAACGTGAAAGCCGACCCGACCAGCCGCTTCTGTCCCGGCCGCAACGGCTTCGCGCCGCGTAGCCAGACGTTTCGCAAGCCCTTTTTGAGGAGGACGGTCGTAATGGTGGCGGTCGTAACGTGCGAAAGCGTCGCGATGGCTTCGGGGGTCAGGGACATCGAGAAATGAACTCCGGCAGGATTGATGGCGCGCATCTTGCGAGGCGTGAGCGCGGCGTCAAGACCCCTAGGGCATTGCTGTCACCCACACGCGCCATGCATCTATCCGATCATCACATCTTATCGGAGGTTGTGGGATTAGTTTATTGAAGTCACAAGCATTTTTGACATTGAAAGGTCGCGCAAACGTTTTCTGAATGATAGACTTTGAGAAACCTTGAGACCGGATTGTCAGGCCGATGGCTGCGCCACTTTCTCCTCCCCGCCTCCTGCCCAGCGGCGACAGCGCGATCACGGTGGAATTCAGCCGCAAGATCGATGACGGCGCCAACCGCCGCGTGCTGGCGCTCGATCGCACCCTGGCGGGTGAACCGATTGCAGGCGTGAGCGAGACCATTCCCACCTACCGCTCCCTCCTCGTCCACTACGATCCGACGAAAATCGATTTTGCAACGCTCGGCAAAAAACTCGTGGAATTGGCTCAGCGGCCGGTGCCGGCTTTGGAGAAGTCACGGCTGTGGCGGATTCCCGTTACCTATGGCGGTGAGTACGGCGTCGATCTTGAAGACGTCGCCAAGATGCTCGGCACCACGCCTGAGGACATCGTGGCGCGGCATGTCGCCGGCGATTATCGCGTCGCCATGATCGGGTTCACGCCGGGCTGGTCCTATCTCAGCGGTTTGCAGGATTTCCTGCATACGTCGCGGCGGCAGAATCCACGGCTGCTCACGCCGGCCGGTACGGTTTCGATCGGCGGCGTGCAGACCGGGATTCAATGCATCGCCGGCCCGAGCGGCTGGCATTTGTTGGGCTGCACGCCGGTTCGGACCTATCAACAGCATCGCGACCCGATCTTTCTGCTCGAACCTGGCGATCGCGTGAAATTTTATCAGATCGACGCCAAGACCTATGCCGAGCAGGACCGCGCGGCCGAACATGGCGAGATCATCGCCGAATTGGTCGCGGCATGAGCAAGCTCGTCATTTCGTCGATAAGTCCGGCAAGTTCGGTGCAGGATGGCGGACGCTTCGGCGCCCAGCGTTACGGCCTGACGCCAAGCGGCGCCATGGACCGGCTGGGATTAGCCGCCGCTAACTGTCTTGCCGGCAATTCACTGTTTGCGCCCGCGATAGAGATCGGTCCCTATGGCGCGGCCTTCAAGGCGCGAGAGGGGGCAGTTCGGGTTGCGATGGCTGGTACGCCGCGCACTGCGGAGATCGCCGGACGAACGGTCGCTTGGGATACATCCCTCATGATTGCCGATGGCGAGACATTGAAGCTCGGCATGGCGCAGGATGGCGCTTTCAGCTATCTCGCGATCGAGGGAAGCCTTCGCGGCGAGCCGATGTTCGGAAGCTTTTCGGTAAATGCACGCGTTGGTCTCGGCAGCCCCTTTCCGCGGCCTTTGCAGGGCGGCGACGAATTGGATGTTGCGCCCGCAAGTGGGCCGACGAGTTTTGGGCCGGAACGCCGGATCGATTTTCGCGCGCCGGTCGCCGGTCCAATCCGCGTTGTCCTCGGACCGCAGAACGATGAGTTCAACGACGAGGCCATCAGGCTTTTTCTCGACAGCGAGTGGAAGATATCGGCGACCAGCGATCGCATGGGCTATCGGCTCGAAGGGCCGGTCATCAAGCATCTTTACAGCCACAATATCGTTTCCGATGGCACGGTGAACGGCAGCATCCAGGTCCCCGGCAATGGGCAGCCGATCGTGCTGATGTCCGATCGCGGAACCAGCGGCGGCTATCCCAAGATTGCGACTGTGATTACGGCTGATTTCGGAAGGTTTGCGCAAACGCCGGCCGGAAGGGCTTTCCGGTTCAAGGTTGTCACCATGGATGAGGCGCAAGCCGAAGCGCGCAAATTCGCAGAGCTGCTGCGCACCCTGCCCGGTCGGCTTGCCTCGGTCGAAAGCTTTGATCTCAATATCGAAGCGCTGCAAGATGCCAATGTCGCCGGCGTCGCCGTCAGTGCGGTCGACGCCCGCACATGGCAAATTCCGGCAGACGCGGTGAAGCAAGAATCCTAAAGACTAACCAGCAAAACGGACAACAACATGAAAACGGTCGATCTGAATAGCGATCTCGGCGAGTCCTTCGGTGTGTGGCAGATGGGCAATGACGCTGCCATGATCGACGTCGCTTCCTCTGTCAACGTCGCCTGCGGCTTTCACGGCGGCGACTATGACGTCATGCGCAAGACGGTAGAACTCGCCAAAGCGCGCGGCGTCAGCGTTGGCGCTCATCCCAGCTATCGCGATATTCACGGTTTTGGCCGCCGGCCATTTTACGGCATGAGCGCTTCTGAAATCGAAAATCTCGTCGCCTATCAGATCGGCGCATTGCAAGGCGTCGCGGCGCTCGCCGGCTACAAGGTCACCCACGTCAAGGCGCACGGGGCGCTGTCGAACGTCGCCTGCGAGGAAGAAACCACCGCGCGGGCAATTGCATCGGCCATCAAGGCGGTCGATCCGAATCTTGTTTTTGTCGTGCTCGCCAACTCCAAGCTGGTTGAGGCGGGAGAAGCCGCAAACCTGCCGATGGCGCATGAGGTCTTCGCCGATCGCGCCTACGAGGACAACGGCAATCTGGTTTCACGCAAGAAGCCAGGTTCGGTCCTGCATGATCCCAAGCAAATCGCCGACCGTGTGGTGCGGATGGTGCAGGATGGTGCGGTGGTGTCGGTGACGGGCAAGGTCATCAAGATGCGCACCGACACGATTTGCATTCATGGTGACACCCCCGGTGCGGTCGATATCGCACGCGGGGTTCGTCAGGCGCTGAAAGACGCAGGCATCGAGGTCGCGCCATTCAAACGCGGCTAGGTGCCAAGCGGCCAAGCGTCAAAACGGGTGAACCGAAAGCGTTCCGAACACGATGCCGGCGATCAATGCAAAGGCGCCGTAGAGCGCCGCGGCATGAAATCCGTTGCCGTTTTTGCGGGACAGCGAACGCGCATAGAGATGCAAACGGGCTTCCGACAACAGTTCGCGCATGGCCGTTCTCCAAAGTGATCTGCACCCAGTCGAATGCCGATTGACGGCCGAAACAAGTCAGAGTCTGAAATAGCGATAATGCGACTCCCGTGGAGCCGAATTCCGGATGAAAATTCTCCGCAAGCGATTCCAGCGGAAATTTTATTCGTTCAATTTTGCACGAACGGGAACCGGTTTCACCGCCTACGCGCTGATCAATAGACGTCCTGCTGGAACCGGCCCTTCTTTTTCAGCTCACCAATGAAGCTCACGGCCTCATCGGTGGAGCGGGCGCCGTGCTGCGCCACGATGTCCACCAACGCGCGTTCGACGTCCTTCGCCATCCGCTTGGCGTCGCCGCAGACATAGACGTGCGCGCCTTCCGCAAGCCACGACCATAATTCCCGGCCGACCTCGCGCATGCGATCCTGCACATAGAATTTCTTGTCGCCGTCGCGCGACCATGCCAGCGACAATCGCGTCAGGAGCCCTGCGGTCTTCATGGCGTTTAGTTCGTCGGCATAGAAGAAGTCGCAGCTCGATCGCTGGTGGCCGAAGAACAACCAGTTGCGCCCGGTCGCGCCGGTCGCCCTGCGGTCCATCAGGAAAGCTCGGAACGGCGCAATGCCGGTGCCGGGGCCGATCATGATGATCGGAGTCTTCGTATTTTGCGGAAGGCCGAAGCCATGCGCCTTCTGCACGTAGACTTTCATCTCCTCTCCGGGCTGCACGCGCTCCGCCAGGAAAGTCGAGGCCAATCCGAGCCGTTTGCGCTTGCCGATCACATAGCGCACGCAGTCGACGGTCAGTGACAGTCTGCCGGGCGTGGCGTTGTGCGACGACGAGATCGAATAGAGCCGCGGCTGCAAGGGCTCGAGCGCCTCGATGAAGGCCTCCGGATGTGGCCGGACGCCGGAAAACTTCTGCAACGCGGCCATGACATCGAGGCTTGCAGCATCGCCATCGGGGTCGTCGCCCTGCGCCAAGGCGCGCGCTTTCTCGCGCTGTGCGCCGCCGGTGATGAAGGAGATCAACTCGAACAGGGAATCCGGCGCGGGCGCGAGCGAGACTTCGTCGGTCAGGACTTCGCGCAGCGTACGCCCCCGCACGGCGGTCGTGTGGGACGCACCGAGCAGCGCGATGATCTGGTCGACATGGCCGAGTTCGTTGCGGGCGAAAATGCCGAATGAGTCCCCAACTTCGTAGTCGAGGCCGCAGCCGGAAAGATCGAACTCGATGTGCCAGGTTTCTTTTTCCGAGCCATCCTTGTTGAGTAGGCGCCGCGACAGGAATGTCGCCGGCGCAGGATTGTCGCGGGAACGGCCAAGCTCGCCGATCGGAATAGGCGCAGCTGCAGAAGGCGCCGCGCCTGGCGAAGGCGCCTTGTCCAGTTCTTCATACAGCGTCTTCAGCATCCGGGCGGTTTCCTTGCCGCCGGGGACGCAGAGGTTCAGCCGGCCTTCGGCCTTGGTCGCAATCGCGTCGGAATAATCATGGCAGTTGTAGCCGCACTGGCCGCAATCCTGTTGCGCCATGGCCGCCATCATCCGCCGCCGCAGCGGACGTCCGTCGGCAAGTTTCATGCGATCGGCGATCGGCATGGTCTGATCGTGCCACGGGGCCTCGCCGTCATCGCCATCGCCCGCGGGGCCTTGCAGGACGGCGGCGCCCTGCTCGGCTGACAATGGCGTCGGAGCATCGCTCAGCAGGCCGGCAAAGAAGCCGTTGAGCCAGGAGCGCTGCGCCTCTGAGAATGGCGCGCTCGACGGGATGATCTCGATTTTGGGCGGGGGCGTGATCTGGTTCATGACGAGGTCTCCGCTCCCGCCAATTTGCGCAAGCTCTCGCCGTCGTGGCGGCGGGCGAATGTCAGGAAGGTTTCGGATGGGCTGGCGCGATGCGCCAGATAAGCCTTGAGCAATTTCTCGACCGTTTGCGGCGCATCCTCGGCTTTGAGGTCGTGATAGACCTCCTGGCCGATGTCGGCGTCCGGGCCGAAACCGCCGCCCGCAAACAGATGATAGCCCTCGACCGTATCGTCGGTGTCGCCGATCGGCACCTTGGCGGCGATCAGGCCGATATCGCTGATGTAATGTTGCGCGCAGGAATGGTGGCAGCCGGTCAGATGGATGTTGAGCGGCGTGTCGACTTCGATACGATCATCGCACCAGTCGCCGATCGCGGCCGCATGCGCCTTGGTGTCGGAGGCGGCAAACTTGCAGCCGGCATTTCCGGTGCAGGCAATCAAGCCGGCGCGAACTTGCGAGGTCTTGACCGCCAACCCGATTGCCTCGATGGCCTTGGTTGCCAGTCCGACATTGGCGTCGCTCACGCCGGAAATCAGAAGGTTCTGCCACACCGTCAGACGGATCTCGCCATCGCCGAGGTCGGCCGCGATCTTGGCGAGCCCACGCATCTGCTCGCACGTCACCTTGCCGAGCGGAAGTGCCACGCCAATCCAGTTCAACCCTTCCTGCTTCTGCTTGTTGATGCCGATATGGGCCATCCGGTCGAAAGCCGGGCGCGGCGTCAGCGCCTCAGCCGGGACGCGCGCGAAAGTCTGGCCGAGCTTTGCCTCCACGAGCTCGAGGAATTTTTCAATTCCGAGTTTGTCGATGACGTATTTCAGGCGCGCCTTGAGGCGGTTGGTCCGGTCGCCAGTGTCGATGAAGGCCCGCACGATCGCGTCGGCAACTTTCGTCGCATCCGCCGGCTTGACGACGATGCCAGTTTCCTTGGCAAAGTCCTTATGTCCGGTGATGCCGCCGATGCCGAGCCGAAACCACACGCCCGGCTCGACGCCGAAGCCATCCTTGACCTCAACAGCGGCGAAGGCGATGTCATTCGTGTCTTCTAGCACTGCGATTTTGCCCGCGCCGTCGAACGCGACGTTGAACTTGCGCGGCAGGCCGTAGAGCGAGCGGTCGTTGAGAATATGAAAATGCCATTCGCGGGCATATTCGCGGGTGTCGATCAACTCCTGCGGATCGATGCCCGCCGTCGGCGTGCCCGTGACGTTGCGGATGTTGTCGGCGCCGGAACCGCGCGAGCAAAGGCCGAGATCCTGAATGCCCTCGATCAGTGCTACCGCGTTCTTGGGCAGAATTTCGCGGACCTGAAGGTTGGCGCGGGTCGTCACGTGGCAGAAAGGACCGCATAGCCGCTCGGCGAAATCGGCGAGCCCCGCGAATTGCCAGTGCTTGAGAATGCCGTTGGGAATACGCAGGCGGCACATATAGGAGTCTTGCGCGGGAGCGACATAAAACAGGCCGTAATAGCGCCAGCGAAAATTGTCCGCCGGCGACGGCGGTGCGTTGGTCAGCGCTTGTTGCTTGAGCCGCGGATAGGCATCGAAGGGATGCTCCTCGCGCTTGAACTTTTCCTGATCGACAAGTTTCTTGCCCGAGGCCAGAACCTGATCCTGCGCCTTGATGTGCGCGGCCTCCGGGCCGACAGGCTCGGCTTGGGTCCTAGCGCCGCCACCGAGGCCACGCCCGACCTTGCTGATCTGCAAACCAGTCGTGAAACCTTCGAGGTAACGCTTCTGCTCGTCGGTAAATTCGACGGAGAGGGTGTCAATCTTCATGGCACGTATCGAAGCTCCTGCTGCCGCAAACCTGCGGCCTTCACGGAAAGGCACTTGGCGGAGCAAGCATTGGTTCGGTGAAAATCACCGCCCTTTGCTTCATCCAGCCCGACCAGCTTCGTTGCTGTGAGAGTCCATCTCGGACCAAAGCCAGCGGGCATCAGCGGTGCTGGCTGCACTGCAACATTCAAGTTGTGTGCCACGACGATTCCTTGATGGAATAGGCGTTATTTCAGTGGCTTAAAGAAAAGATATGAAGCTCGGTTCGCCCGGCCGATCGACGATTTTTGGGCAGTGCGCCCAAAAACTAGCCGAACTTGGCAATTGCCTGTTTTTCTTTCAGCGAGCGGCGTTAGGGCGTTCCGGGGCCGGCACGCAATGCAGCGAAGTAGGCTTCGAGATTCTCAGGGTCGAATACCGGTCCGGCGAAGGCGCCGATGGCTTGAGAGACCATTTGCGGCTTGTGGGAACGCCCAAATGCAGCCTCGTAGAGGTCCGGCCGGAACACGTTTTGCGCAGCTTTCAGCGCCTCGGGGCTCATCTTCGTCTGACGCCAGCGGACCATTTGCGCATAGAGCCATGCCGCCTGGAGCGGATCCGGGCTGGAAGTGTCCTCCTTCGCCAGCAGCAGGTAACGGTTGCCTTCGCGGATGGTGCCGTCCATGGCGATCTTCAAGCGGCCTCCCAGCGTTCGCAGGATCACGCTGGCATCGACGCCGATATATTCGGGCTTCGCCAGAATTCGCGCGACCTCGCCCCGGTTGTCGGGCGCCTCGGCGAACTCGGCAGCATGGACGAGCGTCCGGACCAGGGTCGCCAGCGTTTGCGGATTTTTCTCCGCCCATTGCTCGCGGACCGCCAACACTTTTTCTGCCGCACGCCGCATGATATCGGAACCGAAGTGCAGGATTCGGCCGACGCCGCGGTCGACGGCAATCGAGTTCCAGGGCGCGCCGACACAGAACCCGTCGATCTGGCCGCCCGCGATGCTGTCGACCATGAAGGGTGGTGGCAGCACCACAAGACGAACGTCCTCGTCCGGATCGACGCCACCCGCGGCCATCCAAAAACGCAACTGGTAATTATGGGTTGAAAACGGAAACGTCATGCCGAAGGTCAGGGGCTCGCCGCCGCTCCTCCGCCGCGCGGCAACGACCCGCGACAGCGCCCGCGCGGTCGCCATCGGATCAAGCGGGTCGCCGTCTATCTCGGCCGTGATCGCTGCGTGAAGCGCCGCCGACACGGTGATGGCGTTACCATTGAGATTCAGCGTGAGCGGCACCACGATCGGCACCTTGATGTGTCCAAGCCCAAGGCTTGAGGCGACGGGAACCGGGGCCAGAATATGCGCGGCATCGAACAGGCCGATGTTGAGCTTGTCGCGGACGTTCGACCACGACACCTCACGAACGAGTTGCACGTCGAGCCCTTCGGCGTGGGTAAAGCCTTTCTCGACCGCGACGATCAGCGCCGCGGCATCGATCAGGGGGATAAAGCCGATCTGGAGCGGTGTCGTCATTTCAGGAGCTCCGAAGCCGTCAGGATCGACTGGGCGATCTCTCCGATTTTTTTCTTCTCGCGCATCGCAGTCGACCGCAGCAGCACATAGGCCTCGTCTTCGGTCAGGCCCTTCAGCTTCATCAGGATGCCTTTGGCCCGCTCGATCACCTTGCGGTCTTCCAGCGCCGATTTGGTGCGATCGAGTTCATCCTGGAGCTTGGCGAAGGCATTGAAACGGGAAATGCAGAGGTCGAGGATCGGCTTGAGACGTTCTTTCTTCAGGCCGTCGACGATATAGGCGGACACCCCGGCATCGACGGAGGCCTGGATTGAGGCAGCGTCGCTCTGATCGACGAACATCGCAACCGGCCGCCGCACCGCGCGGCTGACCTGGAACATCTGCTCCAGGATGTCGCGGCTGGGGTTTTCCAAATTGATGACGATGACATCGGGATCCAGCGCATAGATCCGGCTCAACAGGCTCTGCATCTCGTCGATGCGCACAACGTCGGTAAAGCCCGCCTCCCGAAGTCCCTCCTCGAGAATCGCGGCGCGGATCGGGCTTTCGTCGACAATTGCAATTTTAGGAGACGACTCGGAGGCCATCGATCACCTGTTCCGGCAAGCGCATTGATAACATGCCGCAAGCCGGGTCAAAGCCTTGTAATTGTAGCCAATTGGGGTTAGCTCCTGCCCAATTATCGGACAGAATCAGAATGTCGCAGGCCGCCGCGCCTAAAGTTAGCTTTGTCTCGCTCGGATGCCCCAAAGCGCTGGTGGATTCCGAACGCATCATCACGCGGCTGCGCGCCGAAGGCTATGAGCTGGCGCGCAAGCATGACGGCGCCGATCTCGTCATCGTCAACACCTGCGGCTTTCTCGACAGCGCCAAGCAGGAGTCGCTCTCAGCCATTGGCGATGCGATGGCCGAAAACGGCAAGGTGATCGTCACCGGCTGCATGGGGGCCGAGCCCGATCAGATCGAGATGGCCTATCCCGGCGTGCTCTCGATCACGGGGCCCCAGCAATATGAAAGCGTGCTCGACGCCGTGCATCGCGTGCTGCCACCGGCACACAATCCGCATCTCGATCTGGTGCCACCGCAGGGCATCAAGCTGACGCCGCGGCACTACGCTTATCTGAAGATTTCCGAGGGTTGCAACAACCGCTGCTCGTTCTGCATCATCCCGAAATTGCGCGGCGATCTGGTATCGCGGCCAGCCAACGACGTGCTCCGCGAGGCGGAGCGGTTGGTTGCAGCCGGCGTGAAGGAAATGCTGGTCATTTCACAGGACACGTCTGCCTATGGCGTCGACATCAAATATGCGGCGAGCCCCTGGAAGGACCGCGAGGTCCGCGCGAAATTTTTCGACCTCGCACAGGCGCTGGGCGAATTCGGCGTCTGGGTGCGGCTGCAATACGTCTACCCCTACCCCCATGTCGACGAAGTCATCGGACTCATGACCGAGGGCAAAGTGCTGCCCTATCTCGATATCCCGTTCCAGCATGCAAGCCCGGAAGTGCTCAAAGCCATGAAGCGACCGGCCGCGCAGGAAAAGACGCTGGCGCGGATCAAGAGCTGGCGCGCGCAATGTCCTGAGCTCGCGCTGCGCTCCACCTTCATCGTCGGCTTTCCCGGCGAGACCGATTCCGATTTTACCGAACTGCTCGACTGGCTCGAGGAAGCCGAGATTGATCGCCTCGGCTGCTTCAAATATGAGCCGGTTCGGGGCGCGCCCGCGAACGCGCTGGGCCCAGTCGTGCCCGACGAGATCAAGCAGGAACGCTGGAATGCGTTGATGGCGCGACAACAGAAGATTTCGGCGCGCCGGTTGAAGCGCAAGGTCGGGACCCGCCAGCAGGTGATGATCGATGAGGTCGGTCCGACCGTCTCCAAGGGGCGATCAAAAGCCGACGCGCCGGAGATCGACGGCGCGGTCTACGTCTCAAGCCGCCGGCCGCTTAAGGTCGGCGAAATCGTCACGGCGAAGATCGAGCGCGCCGACGAATACGACCTGCATGGCTCGGTCGCGGGCTTCTAAATCTTGACAACGCGTGCCTACGCGCTGTATGAGCCCGTCCCATGAGTTTCAACCGGACCCTCGCTTGCGCCGCCTGCCGCCGTCACCGCCGTGACGACGATGGGGTGCGCCATGTCCGACGACCAGGCTGAATAACTAAATCAGCAGCGTTTTCGAGAAGGCCGCAACCCAAAGTTGCGGCCTTCTTGCTTTTTGGCTCATCCCCTTCACCGCAAACGACCAGGAGAGTTCGACATGACCGACGTCACGCATCCGTATCACGCTTTGATGGAAATCACGTCGCGCCCGGGACAGGTGTTCGTACGCGGCGAAGGCTCTTTCCTCTGGGACGATACCGGCAAACGCTATCTCGATTTCATCCAGGGCTGGGCGGTGAACTGCCTCGGCCACTCCCCGCCTGCGATCGCAGAAGCGATTTCGGCGCAAGCGCGGCGGCTGATCACGCCGAGTCCGGCCTATTACAACGACACCAGTTTGAAGCTCGCGAAGGCGCTCACGGACATGAGCTGCTTCGACCGGGTGTTCTTCGCCAATTCCGGTGCGGAAGCCAATGAGGGCGCGATCAAGCTCGCGCGCAAATACGGTGCCCTGCGCAAGGATGACGCCTACGAGATCATTACCTTCGAGGGAGGCTTTCACGGCCGGACGCTCGCAACCATGTCGGCCTCCGGAAAGAAGGCGTTTGAGCCATTGTTCGAGCCTAAGGTTTCAGGCTTTCGCAAAGCGCAATGGAATGATCTTGCGTCCGTCGAGCGGCTGATCAACGACAACACCGTCGCTGTGATGCTGGAGCCGATCCAAGGCGAGGCCGGCGTCTGGCCGGCGAGCGATCAGTTTCTACGCGATCTGCGCGAATTGACCACGGCGCACGGTCTCCTGCTGATCTTCGACGAGATCCAGACCGGGATGGGCCGCACCGGTAAGCTGTTTCATTACCAGCACACCGGCATCACGCCCGATATCATGACGCTGGGCAAAGGCATCGGCGGCGGCGTGCCGCTGGCTGCGCTGCTTGCCACGGAGGGCGTATCCTGTTTCGAGCATGGCGATCAGGGCGGCACCTTCAACGGCAATGCGCTGATGTGCGCGGCGGGGTTGGCCGTGCTGGAACAGGTTGCGGCTCCGAAATTCCTGAGGACCGTGACGACGAACGGACTTTATCTGGAGAGCGAGCTGCAACGTCTATCGGCGCACCATGGCCTTGGCGAGGTCCGCGGCCGGGGCCTGCTGCTGGCGCTGGATCTGCGGGTGCCGATCGCGCCGTTGATCGTGGCGGCGGCGCTGGACGACGGTGTTCTCTTGAACGCGCCGCGTCCGGATACGTTGAGATTCATGCCGGCTCTCAACGTCACGCGCCAGGAGATCGACCTGATGATCAGGTGCCTCGACTCGTTGCTGAACACGGCCGGCATTGCGCGCAGGGTGGCGTAGCCATGGGTAAACTATTTTCGCCGCAGCTACCGCTTGGCGGAGACTGTCCTTGCGAAGCGGTACGGTTCTCAGTCAACGCCATGCCGCTTCTCGTATATGCCTGCCACTGCGCCGATTGCCGACGTAGCGCTGGCAGCGCCTTTAGCATGGCGATGCCGGTTATGGCCGACAGCTTTGCCCTCACCCGCGGTCAACCGAAATCCTGGCGTCAGATGGGCTCAAGCGGCGTCGCGATCACCCATTGGTTTTGCGGCGAATGCGGCGGACGCCTGTACGGCGTAAAGAACGCGCGTAACGACGTTGTTGTCGTTCGCGCGGGTACCCTTGACGATGCATCCTGGCTACGGCCGATCGCCCACATCTATTTGCAGAGCGCGCAGGCGTGGGAGCGGATTCCAAACCAAGCGGAGCGCTTCGACATTATGCCGGAGGATTTTGCGCCGCTCAGCGAGAAATGGCAACGAATGTGGCAGCATTCCCCTACGGTTTGAGGATCGAGGCGCCAGTGGTCGCCCGGCTCTCAAGATCGGTATGGGCCTTGGCGGCGTCCTTCAGCGCGTAGGCATGGTTGATCGGCACGTGCAGTTTGCCGTTGATCACGGCGGCAAACAGCGTGTCGGCGCCTTCCAGCAATTCGGAACGCTTGCCGATATAGTCGTTGAGCTTCGGCCGGGTCGCAAACAGCGAGCCGTGATTGTTGAGTTCGGCAATCGCAAACGGCGGGACCGGGCCCGACGCGCTGCCGAAGCTCACGAACAGGCCGCGAGGCTTGAGGCACGACAGCGAACCCGGAAAGGTCGTTTTGCCGACGCCGTCATACACGACATCGCACAATTCGTTGCGGCTGATCTGTTTGACGCGCGCAACGAAATCCTCCTCGTTGTAGAGGATGACGTGATCGCAGCCGTTGGCGAGCGCGAGATCCGCTTTGGCCTTGGAGCCGACGGTGCCGATCACATGCGCGCCGAGCGCCCTCGCCCATTGGCAGGCAAGTAACCCGATGCCGCCGGCAGCTGCATGAATCAGCACGCGATGATGCGGTTCGACCTTGAACGTCTTGTGCAGGAGGTACCAGACGGTCAGCCCCTTCAGCATCAGCACGGCACCCTGCTCGTAGGTGATATGATCGGGAAGTTTGACCAGCCTTTCCCAGGGGATGTTGCGTTCGTTGGCATAGGCGCCGAGGTTCACGTAATAAGCCACGCGATCGCCGGGATGGAAATTCGTCACCCCCGATCCCACCGCGAGAACTTCGCCTGCGGCCTCGTTGCCGACGATGAACGGCAGGCCGGGCGCCTTGTAGAGGCCAGTGCGATAGTAAGTGTCGATGAAATTCAGGCCGACCGCATGCTGACGGATGCGGACCTCGCCGGGGCCCGGCGCCGGTAATTCGGTGTCCTCATAGACCAGGGCCTCCGGACCTCCCACCTTGTGCACCCGCACGGCCTTGGTCATTCGCCCCTCTCCTCACGTGTTTCCATCGTCGCGAGCGAATGACATCGAGGCCGCCTTGTCAACTCGGCGCGCGGTCACGCCACGCGTCAAGACGGTTAACTATTTAGGCTTTGCTGCGGTTGCGCCGGGCCAGCACGTTGAAGAGCTCGACCAGCGCGGAAAACGCAATCGCAAAGTAGATATAGCCGCGCGGAATGTGGAATTTGAAACCATCGGCAACCAGCGCCACGCCGATCAGGACCAGAAACGCCAGTGCCAGCATTTTGGTGGTCGGATGCTCCGCGACGAATCGCGCCACCGGACCCGATGCCGCATACATCACGACGCAGGCAACGACGACCGCCGAGATCATGATCGGAAGGTCCTGCGCCATACCGATCGCGGTGATGATCGAATCCAGCGAGAACACGATGTCGATGATGGTGATCTCGAATATCACCCTGAAAAAGGCACCTCTGCCTGACTCTGGCGCTGGCGCATCGTGCCCCGCTTCGACCTCGCGGTGGATTTCGTGGGTGGCCTTGGCGATCAGAAACAGCCCGCCAGCGATCAGGATGATGTCGCGCCACGAGAACGCGAGATCATGTACGGTCAGGACGGCGCGGGTCAGCCCGATCAGCCATACGAGAAGGCTGAGCAGCAGAATCCGAAACACCAGCGCCAACGCCAGCCCGATCTGGCGCGCGCGCTTGGCCTGTTGCGGCGGAATGCCGGAGACGACAACCGAAAGGAAGATCACGTTGTCGATACCGAGAACGATCTCGAGCGCCGTCAGGGTCAACAGGGCCGCCCAGGCCTCCGGGCTTGTCAGAAGCGCCATCATGCGTTGAGCGACCTGATGAGCCGGATGGCGCTGTCGCTGCCGACGACATAAAGGCCGATCGCGCAGAGCGCGATGGTCACGGCGGTGCCTGGTTCGAAATCGTCAATCAGCGTGAGTATCGCCAGGACCGTCCCGGCGCCGATCAGGCCCAACGTCAGCCAACGCAGGCGCGCGACGCGGACGGGATGAACGACATGAAACGGCATGAAGGTGAGAACGATCAGGATTGCGACCGCAAGACTGGAAGCGGCCGGCGGCCAGTGCAGCAGAAACAGATAGAACGCCGCCATGTTCCACAGACCGGGAAAACCGCGGAAATGATTGTCGTCCGATTTCATGCGGCGGTCGGCAAAATAGAGCGCGCCCGAGACCGAGATGCCCACTCCGAGCACCGGTGCGGCGAGTGGCCACAGCATGCCGCTGGCCGTGATGGCATAAGCGGGCACAAAAACGTAGGTCACGAAGTCGACCACGAGATCGAGCACCTCGCCCGACCAGTTCGGCTGGAGGCCCACGACATCAAGACGCCGTGCCATCGGACCGTCCACGCCGTCGATCACCAGCGCCACGCCCAACCACCAGAACATGGCGGTCCAGTGCTCGCGAACGGCTTCCATTAGCGCGAGAAGTGCGACACCAGCGCCCAGCGCTGTGAAGACGTGCACCGAAAATGCCGCAGCCCGCTGCATGGACGAACCCTGGGGAAGTGGCTTTGGAGTCCGTTGATCCATTTGAGATGATGTGCCGATTTGCGACATGGCTGTCAGCAACTGCTATCAGGAATCTCCGCGTTTGCACATCTAGTGGTCCGATTCTAACATTTGCATCCCGGTCTGGTATCAAAGGACCACTGGCAAATTGGGTTTCTAGTGGAGTTTTGGATTTGACATTCGCTTTACGAGTCTGCGGCCAATACGGCAGCGAATTTCAAATCCACCTCCAATATGAGCGGGCTTGAAAATGCCGCAGGGAAGGTCAAATGTCGCAGCATGAGCGATCATTCCTCGACCTATGACGTTGCCGTTATTGGCGGCGGACCTGCCGGGTTGGCGGCGGCCATTGCGATTGCGCAATCGGGCGCGAACACCGCGCTGGTCGCCCGGCGATCGCTTTATGCCGACAACCGCACGACAGCGCTTCTCGGCGGATCGATCGATTTTTTGCAGGCGCTCGAGATCTGGCCGCACTGCCAGGACAAGGCCGCCGAGCTGCGCGTGATGCGTTTGATCGACGACACCGGCCGCCTGATCCGGGCGCCGGAGGTCAAGTTTTCCTGCGACGAGATCGGCCTCGATGTGTTCGGGTATAATATCGAGAACCGCGTCCTGGTGTCGGCGCTGGAAGAACGCGCGGCGACGCTTTCAAACCTGACGCGGCTCGACGATGAGGCGGCTACGGTTAGTGCCGGGGATGATTTCGTTACGATTGAGTTGGCGGGCGGCGGATCGATATCGGCGCGCTTGACGGTTGGCGCCGACGGCCGGCACTCGCTCTGCCGGGAGGCCGCCGGCATTACCGTCAGACGCAACGAACTACCTCAGGCGGCGCTGACGTTCAATGTCAGTCATTCCCGCCCGCATCACAACATTTCGACCGAATTTCACACGCCGCAGGGACCTTGCGTCTTTGTACCGCTGCGCGGAGGCCGCTCCAGCGTGGTGTGGGTATCAGAGCCGAAGGAAGCCGAACGGCTGATGGCGCTCAGCGACGAAGAATTGTCGGACGCCGCAGAACTGCGCTCACATTCGATCCTGGGAAGCTTGCATGTCGAGCCCGGTCGAAACCGATTTCCGCTTGTCATCGAGCAGCCGAGGCAGTTCGCAAGGACGCGTATCGTGCTGGTCGGCGAGGCCGCGCATGTGCTGCCGCCGATCGGCGCGCAAGGCCTCAACATGGGGCTGCGCGATGCGGCCGATATCGCCGAGATCGTGCGAAATGCTCTCGCCTCGAGCGAAGATCCAGGCTCGCCTGTTGTGATGAACCGTTATGCCTCGGTGCGGCGCCCCGATGTCATGAGCCGCACGTTTGCGATCGATATGGCCAACCGCTCTCTGTTGAGCGCATTCCTGCCGATGCAGTCGCTGCGCGCCGCCGGCTTGCATCTGATCGGCTCGGTCGGACCGCTTCGTCGTTTGGCGATGCGCGAGGGCCTCGCGCCGTCATGGCGCACGTCGCCTGCCGGCCGCAGCGTTACGGAAACACCAGCCGCCCGGTCTGAATAAGCCACATCGCACCCGTCAGGGTGACGACGGAGGCGAAGGTCCCGATCATCACCGCAACCGAGGCCGGCTCGATCCAGGCGTCGTTCTGTCGGGCGATCACAAAAACGTTCAAGGCCGGCGGAAGCGACGCCATCAACACGGCGGTGGGCGCCCACGAAGTCGGAAAAGGGCCCATCAAGAGCATCAGCGCGAATACGATGAGCGGATGGATCAGCAGTTTAACCGCGACCACCGCGGGCGCTTCCCAGGGCACGCGGCCAAACGGGCGCAGCGCGACCGTCACCCCCAGCACAAACAGCGCCATCGGCGCAGCCGCGTTTTGCAAAAACAACAACGTATTGTCGATGGCGACGGGCGGATGAAAATGAAAAGCGGCTGCGAGCGCGCCGGCACAGGCCGACATGATCAGCGGATTGAGCGCGATCTGTTTGACCAAAAGGCCAAGCGCATGCAGCCAGTGGTGGTCACTGTTATCGGTCAGAGCGATCAGCAGCGGCACCACCGAAAACAGGAAGATGCTGTCGCAGCAGAAAATCAGCGCCGTCGGCGCGGACGCTTTCGCACCAAGCACCGCCAATGCCAGCCCAGGGCCCATATAGCCGATATTGCCGTAGCCGCCCGCAAGTCCGGCAAGCGTCGCGTCGCGGAATGAAATACCGCCGATCAGCCGTCCCGCGCCCATGGCGAGAAAGAATGCGAGCGCTGTCCCGCATGTGGTCGCGATCAAAAACGGCGGGTTGTTGAGTTCTTCAAAAGGCGTTTTCGCCGTGATGCCGAACAGAAGTGCCGGCAGCGAAACATACACCAAAAAGAAGTTCATCCAGGCCAGGCCCTGCTCGGGCAACTGGCGGAATTTGCCGCAGGCAAAACCAATGAAGATCAGACTGAAATAAGGGAGGGCAAGGTTGAGAATATCGGCCATGCGAGAGGGGCTCTTTTTGTCATTGTCGGCCCCGATTTAGCGTGTGAGATCAGCGGCTAACGTTAATTTCGACCGTTTGCCTCTAGCATCACGCGCCATCATGGTCTATTCGACGAGGTATGATTAAAACGCGCACCGCCAAGTTCCAGATCGGACAGATCGTCCGCCACCGGATCTTTTCTTTCCGCGGCGTCATTTTCGACATCGATCCGGAATTCAACAACACCGAAGAATGGTGGCTGTCGATCCCCGAAGAGGTCCGCCCTCACAAGGATCAGCCGTTCTATCACCTGCTCGCCGAAAATTCGGAATCCGAATATGTGGCCTATGTTTCGGAACAGAATCTTCTGCCCGACGATTCAGGTCAGCCGATCCGGCATTCGCAGGTCGCCGAGATTTTCGTGAAGGACAAGTCCGGCGGCTACCGGCCGCGCAATCCGTCGCTCAACTAGTGGAGTGGATTTGACATTCGCGACCCCGTGGTCGGGAATGCGTGAAGCGAATGTCAAATCCAAAACTCCACTAGAAGCTTATATTTGCTAGTGGTCCTTTGATTCTAACATTTGCAAAAGTGCCTGCCAGATCGGGATGCAAATGTTAGAATCGGACCACTAGCGACGAACAACTTTAAAAGGGCAGCACAAAAGAGAAAGGCGCTCGGTTCGAGCGCCTTTCTTGTTCGTGATGCCAGGAAGCTTACTTCGCGGCCGGATTGGCGGCTGCGCCGCCAGCTTCCAGTTTCTTACGGGCTTCCTCGGCGCGCTTCTGCAATTCTTCCTGCAGCTTCTTCTGGTTCTCCTCAAACACCTTCGGGTCGGTCGGAGGACCATCATAAGCTTTGGCGAAATCGGAAAGCGGCAGTGCCAGTGTTACCGGCTGACCGTTCGAGCTGATCGCCTGAACGACGAGGTTCTGCCCCTTCTTCATGTTGGCGACCATATCCGGGGTCACGTCATAGTCGGACATACAGCCGTTCTGGAAGCAGATCACATAGGGGCTCTGCGCCGGCGGGTTGTTGTCGATGATGATGCGGGTGCCGTGAACGAGCAGCATGCCGAGCGGCAGCGTGACGCGAAGAATCTTTTTCGGCTCGCCTTCGGGCTCGATCACGACGGCTGCGACCACTGGCTGGCCGGACTCGATTCGACCGTCCTTGCCGGTGAAGCAGACCTGCTTGGCGTTGGCGTCCTGGCCCTTGAGACAGAACTTGGTCCAGGGCGCGTAAATCAGTTGAACCTGCTGGTCGGCTGGCGGGGCCGCCGCGGGCGCACCTGCCGGCGGAGCTGCCTGAGCCGCTGGCGCCGCCGGTGCGCCAGGCGCAGCCTTCGGGGCGCCGGCCTTCGGCGGAGCGGCCTTGGGAGCGGCCTTCGGTGCCGCAGGAGTGGCCGGGGCAGGCGCCGGCGCCTGAGCCCAGACGTCGGTCGCGAGGAACGCGGCTCCCAGGGCGGTGACCGCCATCAAGGCGAAGACGCGGCCGCGCGGCCAGGCTGGCGCGGCCAACATACGGAAATTCATTGCGGAAAACCCTTTCTGAACGGAAGCGCCGAAAACCGCTGCAGGCACCGAAACCCGGCCATTTTGGCGGCTGTCTCCTTGCCAATTGAGGCGGATGCGTGACATGCCCCTGCCCGATTGGTCAATTGGACGCCTTCATACAGAGGCGGACGAAAAGATCAATGCCGAGGTCGCTCGTAAGCATGTCACCGTGAGAAACGAATGCTCGTGGTACAGGAAAGTGTGAACCAGCCCCAATCAAATCGGCGCGCCAAATGGCTGATATCGGCGCGCTGGCGTATCGAAGCCCTTTTCTGCGCCTTCCTGGGTTTCGTCCTTTTGGGTTTGGCCGGCCGCGGGGCCATGGCTGGGGAAAGCTACGCGATTGCCATGCATGGCGAGCCGGCGCTGCCCTCCACGTTCACCCATATGCCCTATGCCAATCCCGACGCCCCGAAGGGCGGACGGCTGGCGCAGGGTATTCTCGGTACCTTCGACAGCCTCAACCCATTCGTGGTGCGGGGATTGGCGGTTCAGCAGATCAGGGGCTACGTGGTCGAAAGCCTGATGGCACGGGGCAACGACGAGGCCTTCACGCTCTATGGGCTTCTGGCCCGAAGCGTCGAGACCGACGAGGCGAGAGGTTACGTCACCTTCCATCTCGATCCGCGGGCGCGCTTTTCCGACGGCAAGCCGGTCTCCGCCGACGATGTGCTGTTCTCTTGGGCTTTGCTACGCGACAAGGGCCGCCCGAATTACCGCACCTACTATTCGAAGGTCGCCAAGGCCGAAGCGCTGGACCCGCTGACGGTGCGGTTCGATTTCGGCGGCGCGCAGGACCGCGAACTCCCGTTGATCCTCGGCCTGATGCCGATCTTGCCGCGCCATGCCATCGATCCCGTAACTTTCGAGGAGACCTCGATGACTTCCCCGATGGGCTCGGGGCCTTATCGGGTTAGCGCCGTGAAGCCTGGCGCGAGTGTGACATTGATGCGAAACCCCGACTATTGGGGGCGCGATCTCGCACTCAATCGCGGTTTATGGAATTTCGATGAAATCAGGCTTGATTACTATCGCGAGGCCAACGGCTATTTCGAAGCCTTCAGGCGTGGCCTCTACGATTTCAGGGTCGAGACCGAGCCGCTGCGCTGGCATGACGGCTACGACTTTCCGGCCGCACGCAATGGCGAGGTGATCCGGGACACCATCAAGGCCGGGATGCCGCAGCCTTCCGAATATCTGGTCTTCAACACGCGCCGGCCGGTGTTCTCCGACATTCGGCTCCGGCGGGCCCTCACCCTTTTGTTCGACTTCGAATGGATCAATCGCAACTACTTCTTCGGGCTTTATGGCCGTTCGGCGGGTTTCTTCGCCGGTTCCGAACTTTCGGCCTATGGCCGCGCTGCCGACGAGCGTGAACTTGGGTTCCTCAGGCCGTATGCCTCGCATATCCCCTCCGACATCCTCGACGGCAGCTACCGCCTGCCGGTCAGCGACAGTTCGGGCCGGGATCGGGCGAACTTGCGCGAGGCGCTGAATTTGCTGTCACAGGCCGGTTACGAACTTGACGGCACGGTCCTTCGGCAGCGCAGCAGCAAGACGCCCCTCGCCTTCGAAATTCTGGTGACCTCGCGCGACCAGGAACGCATTGCGCTCGCCTTTTCGCGCGATCTCAAGCGCGCTGGCGTCGAGGCAACCGTCCGCGCGGTGGATGCCGTGCAGTTCGATCAGCGCCGTCTCGGCTTTGATTTCGACATGATCCAGAACCGCTGGGATCAATCGCTGTCGCCCGGCAACGAGCAGTTCTTTTATTGGGGGAGCGAAGCGGCCGACAATCCGGGTACGCGAAATTATATGGGTGCCAGGGACCCGGCGATCGACGCCTTGATCGGCGACATGCTGGCGGCTCGGGATCACGGCACCTTCGTCTCGGCGGTTCGCTCGCTCGACCGGTCCCTGATGTCGGGATTTTACGCCATCCCGGTTTTTAACATTCGGGAGCAATGGATCGCGCGGTGGAATCGAATAGAACGTCCGCAAGCCACAGCTTTGACGGGGTATCTCCCGGAAACTTGGTGGTATCGGCCGCAGCAAACGAAGTAGGCTCGACCGAGACGATTCGCACCCGAGCCAATTTCCGTGATCCAGACCAACGTATCGCCAACGCTCGACGGCTTGTTTCAGAGGATTTTGGCGCGTCATCCCGACGCGCCGGCGTTGCTCGACCCGCTCAACAAGTCCCGTGTCACCGGCCAGGCGCCGCGGCGAATGACCTTCGCCCAGGCCGACCGGGCGATCTCGGCGCTGGCGGCGCATTTCGTCGAAGCCGGCCTGCCGATCAATTCCGTGGTCGGCGTGCAATTGCCGAATACCGTTGAGTTCGTCCTCACGGTGCTGGCGGCCCATCGCGCCGGATTGATCGTGGCCCTGCTGCCGCAGCTTTGGCGGCAGGCGGAACTGACGGCGGCGCTCAATCGCACCGGCGCGCGGGCGATCGTGACGTCGTCCAAAATCGATGGCGTCAGCCATGCCGACCTTGCCATGAACGCAGCGGCGGAGGCGTTTTCGATCCGCCACGTCTGCGGGTTCGGCGAGGATCTGCCGGAAGGCATGGCCTCCCTCGACCTGGCCTTGAAGAACGCATCGTCGAGCGAGCGTCCTGTGGTTCAGGACGGCCGCAAGGCCGCGCTGATCTCCTTCGACGTCACGACTGACGGCCTGCGAGCGGTGCCGCGGACCCACCTCAACCTGATCGCGGGGGGACTAGCCATTTTCCTCGAAAGCCGCGTGCCCCAGGGGGCGCGGCTGATGTCTGCATTTGCGCCTTCGTCCTTTGCAGGGGTGACTTCATCACTCCTGCTCTGGCTGTTGTCCGGCGGGATGCTTGCCTTGCATCACCCGTATGATGGCGAAGCGCTGGAGCGGCAGATCAACGAATGCGGCTGCGACACGCTGGTGGCGCCGGCCGCGATGGCGTTGCGGCTGACCGACGCCGACATGGCCTCGCGGCTGCCGACAATGCGTCATGTGATTGGTCTTTGGCGCATGCCGGAACAGGTCGCCTCCAGCGCGCACTGGACGGCGGAGCAGGCGAGGTTCACCGACGTCTATCTGTTCGGCGAGGTCGGTTTGTTCGGGGCGCGGCGAACCGCCGATGGCACGCCGGTGCCGATCATGCCGGGCCCGCATGGCGCTCCGCGCGACGTGCCGGGCACCTCGATTGCCGGAGAGACCGTGCTGACGCCCAAGGGCACGCTGGCCTTGCGGGGTCCAATGGTGACGGTGGCTGCCTATGCGCCTCCGCTGCCGGCGGCTGACTCATTGATCGCACCCGCTCCTGTCGATTGCGCCGACACCGGTTATGCGGCTCGGCTCGACCGTGCCTCTGGAGCGATCTGCATCACCTCGCCGCCTTCCGGAATTGTCTCCGTAGGCGGCTACCGTTTCCTGTCGCAGGATCTTCAGGAATGGGCGAGGCGGCTCGGACAGGGCGCGTTGTTGACGGCGCTGCCCGATCGGCTCTGCGGGTTCCGTCTCGCCGGTCGGGCCCAGGACAATGCGCGCGGCCGCGAAGCGTTGAACGAACTCGGGCTTAACCCTCTGATGTCGGAAGCTTTTCGGGACCGAACGATCCCCGGCTAAAGCCGGGCGTGATAGCTTTGTTGACACGGCATTAAGACCGCCAAATTAGGATCGCGCCGCCGAACCAAGCGTGTGTTGAGTCCGAATTTCCAATGTCCCTGCAACAAGGCCCGATCATCGTCGTGTCTGACGACAAGCGGCCGGCCTTCATGGCGGCGCTTGGCGAAGGTGGCTTGTTCCCGGTCATTGAAGCGAGTTGGGCAGAAGCGTCGCGCGCGATCGCGCAGTTGCATCCTGCTCTCGTTCTTGCGGCGGCCTCGGAAGGCGCAACCGCGGAACTCGATCTGATCGCCAGGCAAATCATCGGTATTCGGCCTTATCTTCCGCTGCTTGTGACGGACCCAAAGGGCGCGCTGCCGGAAAACGCCATCCCCTTCTCGCAAGCAAATGGCAATTGGGACCGTCTGCTTCCGCGCTTGCGGACCGCACTCAGGGTTCGAACCCTCCATGCCACGGTCTTGCGCCGGCTGAGTGATCAGGCGGTAAAAACAGCGATCGCCGAGTTCGATCCGGTTCGCGATGCGACGGTGCTTTTGGTCGGACGCGCCGGCGCCTATCCGGCGCTTTCCGTTGCGCTCGGTGAGCGCATGGGAGTGGTCGGGGCGCTGAGCATTGAGGCGGCGGCCAAACACCTTAATATGCGCGATATCGACGGGATCGTGCTCAGTGAAGGCTTTACTGACCGGGTGGTCGATGCCTTCCTCACTGTGCTCGGCGAAGATGCGCGCTTTCGCAATCTGCCCATTGTGGTGACGCGTGCGGGACTAGCGCCTGCCTATGATCTCCCGAACCTTGAGATCATCGCTGGCGACCCCGTCTATGTCGCGGCGAATGCTCGGCCGCTGATCCGCCAACACGCTCTTGAAGCTTATTTCAGCCGCACGCTGCGGTCGATCGACGCCGGCGGCCTGCTCGATCCGCTCACCGGATTATTGACGGCTTCAGCTTTCGACCGCGATTTTGCCAACGCCGTTCGCCAGACGCTTGCGAATGGCGGTGGACTGTCGGTGGCGCGCTTTGCCTTCGATCCGGCTCATTCGCGCGCGCGGCTCGACGGGGCGCGGCTCTTGAGCCGGCTGATGCGGCAGATGGATTTCGGCGCACTGCGCGAGGACGGATCGGCGCTCGTCGCGTTCGCCGAGACAGATTTGCGCACGGCGCATGTGATCGCGCGCCGCCTGTTCAGCGTGATGCGGCATACCGCTCACGACAACAGGGACGCGCGGCGTAACGAGCCGACTGTATCGGTCGCTACGCTTCTGCCGCAGGATACGGTGCAGTCGCTACTCGCACGTCTTGACGACGAAGGGCGCCGCGCGGCGTCGTAAAGGTTCCGAATTTAAATCGCGGAACGTTTGTTCCCGCCTCGCATTATCAGTCATATATGCAATGGAGGAGGAACTTATGAAGAAGATTGCGTTGATGGCGGCGTCACTCGCGATTCTGGCGACACCTGTTCTGGCTCAGGATAACAAGACCACGGGCAAAGCGACCGCGGAAGCCAAATTCTCGACGGTCTCCAAGGACGAGATGTTCAGCTCCAAGCTGAAGGGTCTGAGCGTTACCAATCAAAAGGACGAAACAGTCGGCGAGATCACGGACATCGCGATCAAGAATCACGAAATCGATGCATTGATTCTCTCGGTCGGCGGTTTCCTCGGCATGGGCGAGCGTTACGTTGCAGTGTCGCCCGCCTCGGTCAATGTGCGCTACGATGCCAAGGACAATAAATGGCTGGCGTCGATGAACACAACCAAGGAGGCGCTCAAGGATGCGCCGGAATTCAAATATCCGAAGTAATCCTCAAGCTTTGACTCGTTATCGACCGCCGGCAGCGATGCCGGCGGTCACGTTATGCGGCCTTGCGGTCCTCGGCGAGGTTGGCGAGCTGACGCAGGATTTCGGTCGTTCCCAACAACCGCTCCTCGGCCGTTTCCCATTCCTGGAAAAACACCACTTTCATGTCAGGCCGCACGCGAGCCGCCTGGCCGTGTTGCCGGATGAAAAACACCAACCGGTCCGGTTGGGCGAATTTGTTGTCGCGGAACGTGATCACCGCGCCCTTCGGCCCTGCGTCGACCTTTTCGACATTGGCCCTTCGGCAGTAGTTCTTGATCGCGGCGACCTTGAAGAGGTAGCGGACCTCGTCCGGCAATACGCCGAAACGGTCGCGCAGTTCGGCGGCGAAATTGTCGATCTCTTCGTCGGTCTGGAGATCGGCGAGCCGCCTGTACAGCGACAGCCGCACCGAAAGGTCCGCGACGTAGTCCTCCGGAATCAACACCGGCATGCCGATCGTGATCTGCGGCGACCAGCGGTCGGCCGCGGGCTCGACGACGCCGGCCTTGAGGTTGACGATCGCCTCCTCCAGCATCGACTGGTAAAGCTCGAAGCCGACTTCCTTGATGTGGCCGGATTGTTCCTCGCCAAGCAGATTGCCGGCGCCGCGGATATCGAGATCGTGCGAAGCAAGCTGGAAGCCAGCGCCTAACGTTTCCAGCGATTGCAGCACCTTGAGCCGCCGCTCGGCCTGAGCCGTGATCTTCTGCTGGGCCGGCAGCGTGAACAGCGCATAGGCGCGCAGTTTCGACCGCCCCACCCGTCCACGCAATTGATAAAGCTGCGCCAGACCGAACATGTCGGCGCGGTGCACGATCAGCGTGTTGGCGTTCGGAATGTCGAGGCCGGACTCGACGATGGTGGTCGACAGCAGGACGTCGTATTTGCCGTCGTAGAAGGCCGACATGATGTCTTCGATCGTGGTCGGCGGCATCTGGCCATGAGCGACCGCGACCTTTATCTCCGGAACGTTCTTGTCGAGGAAATCCTTGACGCCCGCGAGGTCTTCGATTCGCGGCACCACATAGAAAGCCTGCCCACCGCGATAGCGTTCCCGCAGCAGCGCCTCGCGGATCATCAGGGGATCGTGCGGCGCGACGAAGGTGCGCACCGCCAGCCGGTCGACCGGCGGCGAGGCGATAATGGAGAGTTCACGCACGCCCGTGAGCGCCAATTGCAACGTGCGCGGGATCGGCGTGGCGCTCAGCGTCAGCACATGTACTTCGGCACGCAGTTGTTTGAGCCGCTCCTTGTGGCTGACGCCGAAATGCTGCTCTTCGTCGACGATCAGAAGACCGAGGTCTCTGAACTTGATCGCCTTGCCGAGCAGCGCATGGGTGCCGACCACGATGTCGATCGAGCCGTCCGTCAGGCCTTTTTTGACCTGCGTGAGTTCCTTCGGCGCGATCAGGCGCGAGGCCTGAGCGACATGAACGGGGAAACCGCGAAACCGGTCGGTGAACGTCTTGGCATGCTGCCGCGCCAGGAGCGTCGTCGGCACCACGACGGCGACCTGCTTGCCGTCGAGCGCGGTGGCAAACGCCGCACGCAAGGCGACTTCAGTCTTGCCGAAGCCGACGTCGCCGCAGATCAGCCGGTCCATCGGACGGCCGGTCTCGAGGTCCTTTAAGGTCGCATTGATGGCCGTGAGCTGGTCTTCGGTTTCCTCATAGGGAAACCGCGCGCAGAATTCGTCATAGACATGCGGCTGCACCGGCAATTTCGGCGCCTCGTGCAGATGCCGCTCGGCGGCGATCTTGATCAACTCGCCGGCAATCTCGCGGATGCGGCTCTTGAGTTTGGCTTTACGGGCCTGCCAGCCGCTGCCGCCCAAACGATCCAGTTCGACATTGGCGCTGTCGGAGCCATAGCGCGACAGCAGCTCGATGTTCTCGACCGGCAGAAACAGTTTTGTTTCGGCCGCATAGCGCAGTTCGAGGCAATCATGCGGCGCGCCGGCAACATCGAGCGTCTGCAACCCGACGAAGCGCCCGATGCCATGCTCGACATGCACGACGAGATCGCCGGCGGCGAGACTTGTCACCTCGGAGATGAAGTTATCGAGCTTGCGGCTGGCCTTGCGGGGTCGCACCAGACGGTCGCCGAGAATGTCCTGTTCGGTGATGACGGCGACCTGATCGGTCTCGAACCCGGTTTCCATGCCGACCACCGCCAGCATAGTTTCGTTGCGCGGCGTCGCCTGCACGGTGCGCCAGACATTGACACTGGTCAGATTGAGCAGCTTGTGATCGCGCAGCATGCTTTCCATGCGGTCGCGCGAGCCTTCGCTCCACAGCGCGATCACCACTTTCTTGCGCGCAGCCTGCAAGGCCTGGACGTGACTGACGACGGCTCCGAACACATTGACCGTGCTGTCGTTGCGTTCAGGTGCAAAGCTGCGCCCCAGCCGCGCGCCGGCATCGACCGTATCGGCATTTCCTTCCGGCATCGCGAACGGTGTCAGCCGTACCAACGGTGCTTCCGCTAGCAGTTTGTCCCACTCCTCCTCGGTCACATAGAGCCGTTCGGGCGGCAGCGGCTTGTAGATCGCACCGCTGCCGGGATGATCGAGTGCTTCGCGCCGGGCCTCGTAATAGTCGGCGATCTGCTTGAAGCGCTCGCGGGCGGCGTCCTCGCCTTGCGGCTCAATCGCGATCGGCGCATCGCCGAGATAATCGAACAAGGTATCCATCTTGTCCTGGAACAGCGGCAGCCAGTGTTCCATGCCGGGATGACGGCGGCCTTCGCTGACGGCCTCGTAAAGCTGGTCGTCGCGCTCGGGCGCGCCGAAAGCAGCGACGTAACCCATGCGGAAACGCCGGATGGTCTCCGTGGTCAATTGGAATTCGGAAATCGGCACCAGATCGAGCGAACGCATATCGAGCATCGTGCGCTGGGTCTCGGCATCGAAGCTGCGGATTGATTCGAGGCTATCGCCAAAGAAATCGAATCGCACCGGCAGGTCGAGCCCGGCCGGGAACAGATCGAGGATGCCGCCGCGCACGGCGTATTCGCCTGGCTCTCGGACGGTCGACGCGCGGCTGTAGCCATTATGCTCCAGCCAGGCGACGATGGAATCCATCGGCACCACGTGGCCGGGTGCCACTGACAACGCCTGTGCTGCCACGATGTCGCGCGCGGGCACCCGTTGCACGATGGCATTGACGGTCGTGAGCACGATCAGCGGCTTCGCGCTACCGACCAGGCGAGACAGCTGGGCGAGCGTCGTCAGCCGCTGGGCGAGGATGCCGCCATGCGGCGACACCCGGTCGTAGGGCTGGCAGTCCCAGGCCGGGAATTGCAGCACCGGCAGATCAGGCGCGAAAAAGGATAGCGCCCGTGCCAGTTGTTGCAGGCGCGGCCCGTCGCGGCACACCACCGCGAGACTCACGGCCGGCGGCTTTGGCCGCGCGGCGACCGCGCGCGCCAAATCCGAAATGATAAGACCCTCGGCGCCCTCGGCGACGTTGGCAAATGTCAACGCGCGACCGGGAACGAGCGATTGCGCGGGCGATTGTCCCTGTTGTTTCATTCGCCCTGATCCCCAGGACGGAACGATTTGATCCGGTTGAACATCGGCCCGGCATAGGGCGAATCCAGCGGCGCATCGCCGCTCAGCGCGGCGTAGAGATCGGGATCGGGAAGTTCGATCAGATGCTCCAACTCGGTCACTTCATCGTCAGTCAGGCTGGCAATCGTGGTGTCGGCAAACCGGCCGAGGATGAGGTCCATCTCACGGGTGCCGCGATGCCAGCAGCGAAACAGAAGCCGCTTGCGGCGGTCGTCGAGCCCCCCGCTCGATCGTGTCGTACCCGTCATTTTTCGATTCCCATCCAACGCCAAACGCCCGGACGTGCCGGGCGGGGGTGATATAGCGGTGTGATGGCCGAAAGTCAGCCCTTTGATGGACTAGAATTATCACTGTGTGGTCATTGCCGGGCCTTGACCCGGCAATCCATCGCCATTTGAAGAGGATGGATGCGCCCTCTCCCGCTCAATCCATTGTTTGCGCCGGTCACGAGCCTTACCGGCATCGGCCCGAAGCAGGACAAGCTGTTTCGTTATCTGCTCGGGCGGGAGGAGACCCCGCGGCTGGTCGATTTGCTGCTGCATCTGCCAGCAAGCGTGATCGACCGGCGCGCCCGGCCGAAAATTCGCGATGCGGCACCGGGAACCGTCGTCACGCTGGAAGTGACGGTGGATCGCCACCGGCCGTCGCCGCCCCGCAACGCCCGCGCGCCACACCTGGTCTATGCCAGCGACGACACCGGCGATGTGGTCCTGACCTATTTCCGCGCCAAAGCGGATTATATCGAGAAGCTGCTCCCGGTCGGTTCGAAGCGCTACGTCTCCGGCACGTTGCAAATGTTCGACGGGGTGCCGCAGATCGTGCATCCCGATCGCGTCGTCGATGAAGCCGGCTTTGCCCAATTGTCCGGGATCGATCCCGTGTATCCCCTCACGGAGGGGCTGGCGCTGGGCTCGCTGCGGCGGGCGATCGCGCAGGCGCTGCAAAAACTGCCCGAGTTGCCCGAGTGGATCAGCCCCGAGGTGATCCGACGCTGTCATTTCCCGCCGATCAAGGAGGCGTTGAACCGCGTCCACATTCCCGTCGAACTGACTGACATCCTGCCCGATGGGCCGTTTTGGTCGCGTCTGGCTTTTGACGAACTGCTCGCCGGTCAATTGGCGCTGGCTCTGGTGCGTTCGCAACTACGACGCCCCGCCGGCGACCGTCATGCCGGCGACGGTCATTTGCGCAACAAAATCATCGACGCGCTGCCCTATGCACTGACGTCCTCGCAACGCGAGGCGGCTGCCGCCATCGCCGAAGACTTGCGGCAACCGGTCCGCATGTTGCGGTTGCTGCAAGGTGACGTCGGCTCCGGCAAGACCGTGGTCGCGTTACTCGCGGCTGCCGCCGTCACCGAGGTCGGCAAACAGGCCGCGCTGATGGCGCCGACGGAAATTCTGGCGCGCCAGCACATCAAGACCATCACGCCGTTGGCCGAGCGGGCGGGATTAAGGGTTGCGATCCTCACCGGGCGCGAAAAGGGCAAGGAACGGCGGGACATTCTGGCGCGTCTGGAATCCGGTGAAATCGATTTTCTGGTCGGCACCCATGCGCTCATTCAGGACGACGTGATTTTCCAATCGCTCGCGCTTGCGGTGGTCGACGAACAACATCGGTTTGGCGTGCGCGAGCGGCTGGCGCTCACCGACAAGGGCGATGCCGTCGACGTGCTGGTGCTGAGTGCGACGCCGATCCCGCGCACGCTGGTGCTGACGTATTTCGGCGACATGGATATCTCCGAATTGCGCGAGAAGCCGGCCGGCCGTCAACCGATCGACACCCGCGCGGTTCCGATGAGCCGCCTTGAAGAGGTAACGGAAGGGATCGGGCGGGCCTTAAGCGCGGGCAAGCTGGTCTACTGGATTTGTCCGCTGGTCGAGGAATCAGAAGCCGAAGGCATCGGCCATCTCACCAACGCGACCGAACGTTTCGAAAGCCTGCAAAAGCGGTTCGGCGACAAAGTCGGTCTCGTCCACGGTCAGATGAAGGGCACGGAGAAGGATCGCGTGATGGCGCAATTCGCCGCGCACGACATCGGCCTCCTGGTCGCGACCACGGTCGTCGAGGTCGGTGTCGATGTGCCCGCCGCCACCATCATGGTGATCGAGAATGCCGAGCGCTTCGGGCTGGCCCAGCTGCATCAATTGCGCGGCCGGATCGGCCGCGGCTCCAAAGCCTCGACCTGCCTCCTGCTCTATCGGGAGCCGCTCGGGGAAATGTCCAAGGCGCGGCTGAAAGTGATCCGGGAAACCACCGATGGCTTTCGGATCGCGGAGGAAGATCTGAAGCTGCGCGGCGAAGGCGACGTACTGGGGGTGCGGCAAAGCGGTCTCCCTGGTTATAGGATTGCGCGTCCCGAATCCCACGGCCAACTGATCGCACAGGCCCGCGACGAGGCGCTGCGTATCCTGAAGGAAAACCCAAAATTGACCGGCCCGCAGGGCGAGGCTTTGCGCTGTCTGCTTTATTTGTACGAACGCGGAGAGGCCATTCCCCTGATGAGCGCGGGATGACCTGAGCGTCCTGTCACTCGGCGCCGTTGAGCTTTAGTTCCGCCTTCGCGCCGGCGTATTCCACGAAGTCCTGCGGACAGTCAGCCGCCGCCTTTTTTAGGAGCGGTAGGGCGGAGTCTTTTGCTCCCTTTTGTAGCTGCAGCTCGGCGCTGTAGAAATTGATCTCGCAAAACCGTCCCTGGCGAGCGACTGCGCTGAGGTTAGCGTTATCGGTACCCGCAGTCGCCGCTTCTGGCGTGAGCTGTCCCGTCGCGTATAGCCTGAGCAACGGCGCAGGCCACCCTTTTGTGTCAACGGCGCCAAGCGAATCCGCAATCCGGCTTGGTTGATGGTCGCGCTGCGCGGCGATGTCGCGCCATAGCGCCGTGTAAGAATCCTTCGGATTGAGAGCGAGCGCAGAATCGAAATCGGCCAGGGCTTTCGCGGCGCTCACGCCATACAGATTGGCGATGCCACGGGAGAAGTATGCCGCAGGGTCTTTCGGATCGAGGTTCAGCGCCTGGTCGTAATCGGCAATGCCGCGCGCGAAGTTGCCGGTGCTGACGTAGGTGGCGCCGCGATGGATCCAGTAGCCTGCGATATCGGGCTTGAGCTTGATCGCCGCGTCGTAATCGGCGATGGCGTGGTCGAAGTCGCCGGTCTGGACGTAGGATTCGGCGCGGCTCTCAAAGGCCGTGACAAAATTCGGATTGGCCGTGATCGCCTCGCCAAAAGCCGTGATGGCAGCCGAGCGGTTGCCCTTTTTGGCATAGACGAGGCCACGATTGCGCATCGCGTCGACCATGCCGGGTTCGATCCGGATCGCGTCGTTGTAATCGGCAAGCGCGCGATCGTAGTCGCCTTTGGCGTAATAATTATTGCCGCGGGCGTTGTACGCATAGCCATATTTCGGATTGATCCGGATCGACTCCGAGAAGTCGGCTATCGCATGATCCCGGTCACCTTTCGCTGAATAGATGTTGGCCCGCAGGACATAGGCCCGCGCGTAATTGGGATCGAGCCGGATCGCCTCAGTGTAATCGGCAAGCGCGCGATCGTAGTCGCCTTTGCCCTCCAGGGCCCGCGCCCGGTCGGCATAGACGGCCGCTAACGGTCCCCAGCGCCAGAGGCCCGAATATTTCGGCGCTAGCGCGATAGCCGTCGTGTCGTCGATGACGGCAAGATCAAAGTCCCCTTTCGCCCTGTAGACGTCGGCGCGGGCCGAATAGCCGCCGGGATAGGTCGGCGCGCCGTGGACGGTGACGTTGGCGTCGTTGATCGCGCTGTTGACGTCGCCCTTGCCGAGATAGGCGTTGGCGCGATTGGCATAGGCGAGCACGTAGTCGGGATAAATGCGGATCGCGTCGTTCGCGTCGCTGATAGCACGATCGTAGTCGCCATGGAGGCGATAAGCGTTGGAGCGGTTGGTGAGCGCGACGGCGCGGTCGATCTGGGTGATCTGCGACTCCAGCATGCGGGTGCAGCCGGCAATGACGCGGTCGAAATCATCGGAGCGGCAATCCTCCCAGTCGGCGGGAAGGTAGGTAGCTTGCGACGGGTTCACAGCCACCGTCAGCAGCGTTACGGCGGCAAGCAGCGTGATGTCGATGGCGAGGCGACGGCGCGCATGCGTTGAGGTGTGGGTCCCTGAGAGAGATGGCTGCATGGCTTTTCTCCCACCACTGGCCAACCGTAACGGCCGCGCCAGCGTTCACAGACACCGAGCTAATCCGGTTTTGGACGAAGGTTCAACGGAGCGCAGCCGAGACGAAGGGCGGCTTCACTCGACTTTTGCCGGCTCCGGCAACAGCGTCGATGAATTCGCAGCCCGTGCCGCATTCGCCATCCCGGCCAGAGCGGCCATCTTTTTCTGCGGATCAGAACCGGAGCCGGGCTGCACCACGCCGCAGGACATGATTAGCGTTGCGGCATCCTCTGTACTCATCTCGACTTCGATGACCTTGCTCCTGGGCACGTAGAAGAAAAAACCCGTGGTCGGGTTCGGCGCGCAAGGCAGGAATACGGAGATATGCTCTTCCTGGCCGGGAATGCTTTCAGCGATATCCTCGCTGGGCGCCTGCGAGATCAGCACGATCGACCACATGCCGGGCGAAGGAAATTCGACCAGACCGACGCGGCGAAAGCTCGATCCCTTGCCGGAGAACAAGGTCTCGAACACCTGTTTGAGGCTGCGGTAGATCGCGCGCACCACCGGCATGCGGCCGAGCAGCCGCTCGCCGAGATCGACCAGCGTGCGTCCGATCAGGTTGGCGGTCAGAAAGCCGAGAAGCGTCAGTGCAATCACCGCGACGATCAGCCCCGATCCCGGCAGGCCGAACGGCAGATAGGTTTCAGGCCGGTAGGCGATCGGAACGAAGGGCCGCACCAGCCCGTCGACCCAGGTGACGAACCACCAGGTCAGATAGAAGGTGATCGCGATCGGGCCAGCGACGATCAGGCCGGTGAGGAAATAGTTGCGAAATCGGGCCACAAAGCCGCTGTGGACATCAGGCGCGGGTTCTTCCGGCGGTCCAGACTGGGGCAGATCGTCGAGGTTCATCGGGGTTCCAGGTCGGTCGAAGCGGCACTTCTCATACGCCAGCTAAGCCATCCTAGCAGACTTTTGAAGACCCCCACCCGGCCTGGCCGGGAATGCGTTATTCGACGGTTACCGATTTGGCCAGATTTCGCGGCTGATCGACGTCGGTCCCCATGACCACGGCGGTATGGTAGGCCAACAGCTGCACCGGGACCGCATAGACTATTGGAGCGAAAATCGCCCCCATATCCGGCAGCACGATCGTGACCAGCGACTGGATGGTCGCTTCCGCGGCGCCCTTGGCGTCCGTCATCAGGATGATTTGGCCGCCGCGGGCCGCGACTTCCTGCATGTTGGAGACGGTCTTCTCGAACACCTGGTCGTACGGAGCGATCACCACCACCGGCATCTTCTCGTCGATCAAGGCAATCGGCCCGTGCTTGAGCTCGCCTGCCGCATACCCTTCCGCATGAATGTAGGAGATTTCCTTGAGCTTCAGCGCGCCCTCCAGCGCCAGCGGATAGCTGGTGCCGCGGCCGAGATAGAGCACGTCGGTGGATTTGGAGATATCGCGGGCGAGTTTCTCGATTTGCGGCTCGGTCGCCAACGCGGCCGCCATCAACCGCGGAATTTCGACGAGGCCATGAACAAGCTTGCTCTCGTCGGCCTCGGACAAAGCGCCGCGCGCCCTGCCGGCAGCAACCGCGAGCGCGGCCAGCACCATCAGCTGACAGGTGAAAGCCTTGGTCGAGGCGACGCCGATCTCAGGCCCCGCCAGCGTAGGCAGCACGGTCTCGCTTTCGCGCGCAATGGTCGAGGTCGGCACGTTGACAACGGAGAGCGTGTGCAGACCTTGCGATTTGGCGTAACGCAAAGCGGCGAGCGTGTCGGCGGTTTCGCCCGATTGCGAAATGAAAATCGCGAGATCACCCTTGCTCACGGGCGGCTCGCGGTAGCGGAATTCCGAGGCGACATCGAGCTCTACGGGGACGCGTGCCAGCCGTTCGAACCAGTATTTGGCGATGTAGCCGGCATAGCTTGCCGTGCCGCAGGCCGTGATCGAAATTCGCTGGATGTTCTTGAAGTCGAACGGTAGCGCCAGCGGCAGCGAAACCCGTTCGGTGGCCATATCGACGTAACGGGCGAGCGTATGGCCGACCACTTCCGGCTGCTCGTGAATTTCCTTGGCCATGAAGTGGCGGTAATTGGCTTTGTCGACCAAAAACGAGGAAGCGCCGGACTTCAGAACCTCGCGATTGACGGCCGCATTATGCTCATCATAAATCACGGCGGTTTCGCGGGTCAGCACCGCCCAGTCGCCGTCTTCGAGATAGCTGATGGTGTCGGTAAACGGCGCAAGCGCAATCGCATCCGAGCCCAGATACATCTCGCCTTTGCCATATCCGATCGCGAGCGGAGAACCACGGCGCGCGCCGATCAAGAGATCGCCATGGCCGCGAAACACAAAGCCGAGCGCGAAGGCGCCGCGGAGCTGCGGCAGCGTTGCCTTGACGGCCTCCTGCGGTGAAGCACCCTTGACGAGATAGGCGTTGACAAGATGGGCGACGACCTCGGTGTCGGTTTCGCTGGCAAACTTCGCACCCTGCTTCTCGAGATTTTGCCGCAACTCGCGGAAATTCTCGATAATGCCGTTGTGAACCACGGCGACGTTCGCGGTGGCGTGGGGGTGCGCATTACTTTCGGTCGGCTTGCCGTGGGTGGCCCAGCGCGTATGCCCGATGCCGGTATGGCCCTTGAGTGGCGCATCCTTCAATCGCGTTTCGAGATTTCTGAGCTTGCCCTCGGCGCGGCGGCGATCCAGGTGATCGCCTTCCAGCGTCGCAACGCCCGCGGAATCATAGCCGCGATATTCGAGGCGCTTGAGCGAATCCACCAATTGTTCGGCGACCGGTCCGCGCCCGAGAATGCCGATGATCCCGCACATGCGGTTGTTATCCCTGCTCCATTAATCCCCGGCCATTCCTTAACGAAATTCGGCCGCGCCAACATACTCAATAATTATTGCCGATTGAGACAGCGTTAAGTGGAAGGCTTAACGAACCGCATCAATCATCAGGCCTTCGGCGCCTTGGTGCGGGTTTTGATCTCGCGGTAACGCTTGGCGCCGCCTTCCCGGTTGGTCTGCTGGTTGCGCTCTACCGCCATGGCATCGTCGGGAACGTCACGGGTGATCACCGATCCAGAGCCGACATAGGCACCGCTGCCGATTTTAACCGGTGCCACCAGCGACGAGTTAGTACCGACAAAAGCACCTGCGCCGATCTCGGTCCTGTGCTTGCTGAAACCGTCGTAGTTACACGTGATGGTGCCGGCGCCGATATTGGCGTTGGCGCCGATATGGGCGTCACCAACATAACTCAGATGATTGACCTTGACGCCGGCATCAAGCGTTGCCGCTTTCGTCTCGACGAAGTTGCCGATTTTGGCGCCATCGCCGAGCGAGGTCCCCCGACGCAGCCGCGCATAGGGGCCGACCGAAACCTTCTTTCCGATCGAAGTCTCGACGATATGGGAAAAGGAATGGATGACGGCGCCGTCGCCAATCGAAACGCCGCGTCCGATGACCACGAACGGCTCGATCGTGACGTCGTTGCCGAACGTGGTGTCGGCGGCGAGATAAACCGTCTCCGGCGCGATCAGGGTCACGCCGGCCTCGAGGGCCGCTTTGCGCAAACGTTGCTGCATCACCTGCTCGGCTTCCGCCAACTGCGTCTTGGTATTGATGCCGCGCACTTCATCCTCGCTGGTCTCGATCACGACAGCCTCCAATCCCAGGTCCCGAACGATAGCAACCGCGTCGGTCAGATAATACTCGCCTTTGCTGTTGGCGTTACCGATCTTCTCGATGATCGACAGCGCCTTGCGGCCGTCAAAGGCCATGACGCCGGCGTTGCACAGCGTGACTTCCCGCTCGGCTGGGCTCGCATCGGCCTGCTCGCGGATCGCCATCAAGCGTCCGCTTTCGACGAGTAGCCGGCCGTAGCCGGTCGGATCGGCGGCGCGAAAGCCGAGCACCGCGAGGCTAGCGCCCTGCTTCAAGGCCGCGCGCAGCCGTGCGAACGTAGCGGCCGAAATCAGCGGCGTATCGCCAACGGCGATGATCAGATCATCCGCCCCGCGCTTCAGGGCCTCACGCGCCGCCAGCACCGCATGCGCGGTTCCTTTTCGGTCGCGCTGAACAAACGTCTCGACATCCCCTCGACAGCGCTTCGCTTCCTCGGCAACCGCGTGATGATCCGGTCCGATCACGACTGCAAGCGCGCTGCCTGCCCCCGTGGGCGCGGCCGACAAGACGTGGGCCAGCAGCGACTGGCCGGCGACGGGATGCAGGACCTTTGGCTGCGATGACCGCATTCGTGTTCCCTCGCCGGCTGCGAGCACGATGGTCAGGCTGGTCCTGCCGCTCATCCGAATTCCCTTATACAACGTCCTTGCATGGCCGAGGTCGCGTTGCGCCAGTGGACCACCAGCGCCCTCATAGAGCGTTTTCGTGCCGGATGGAAACCTGATTCGCCATGGGACTTCGCCACTCAGGGATTCAGGATGACGGTCCATTTCCTGTTAATGTTTACCGGTTGATTCGGTTGGGGCCTTAAGGGGGGCCGAAGACATAATCATGGCGAAGGATTCCGACAGGCTGCGCGGCGGCTTCGACGTTGGCGAAACCGGCGGCGCGCTTTCCGGCTTGCTCGCCGAGGAAGACGAATTTGACCGGCGCTCGCTCTGGCGGCTCGGAACCTGGGCGGCCGTCTCGGTCGGCGCGGTTGTTGTGGCTCTCATCGCCAACCAGTCCTCAATCGGCATGCGGCACGAACAGACCGCATCGGCCGACCTGTTGAAGCAAGCGCAACAGCTTCAACTCACCGCGAGGGAAAGCCAGAACGAAACCCGGCGATTGGCCTCGGCGGTCGACACGCTCAATAGCGATCGCGACCGGCTTTACTCGCGCGTTGCCGTCATTGAACAAGGACTTGATTCCGTGACCGGCGCGATCGCGCGGCAAGGCCCCGCCGCGTCATCTCCGCAAGCTGGTGCAAATCAAACTGGTTCGAGTCAAACCGGCTCAAGCCAGGCGAGCGCAAATCCGGCCAATGCAAATCAGGGGAGTGCAAGCCAAGGCAATACGAGCCAGGCCCATGCCAGCGTGACCCCGCCGGCCAGCGCTTCCTCCAGCCCGCAAGCCTCGGCTCCTGTCTCGGTTGTGCCCGCAGCGATAGCGTCCGTTGATCCGCCGGCCGCGAAGCCGTCGCCGGCCCCGCCGGTGGTGGCAGCGGTCGCCGCGACGACTCCCGCTGTTATCGAAAAACAGGACAAGGAAAAACAGGATAAGCAAGCCTCGAAGCCGTCGACCCCGGCCGAGCCGGTGCCCGCCGCGGTTGCGTCGCTCTCCATTCAGCAGCCAGCGCCGGGGCCGCAGCCGTCTGGCTCGCTGGTGGCGTCGAAATCGATGATGGGGCCGCCCGATCCCGCAGCCGGAAAACTGATCGAGCCGGCCACACCGCCGAAGGCGGTGACCAGCGCGCCGCTGCCCGAAATCGCAGCCGTGGCACCGAAGGCGCCGACAGACACTGAGCGCGAGCTTGCTTCGGCGACGCCCGAACTCACGGTCCTGCGCACTGAATTTGGTGTCGATGTCGGCGGCGCCAATTCGATCCCCGGTTTGCGCGCGCTGTGGCGCGGGCTCATCAAGTCGAAGACGAATGCCGCGCTCGCGAAATTGCGTCCGATCATCGTGATCAAGGAAAACAGCAATGGCCTCGGCATGCAGTTGCGGCTGGTCGCAGGCCCCATCACCGATGCCGCCGCGGCAGCAAAAATCTGCGCCTCGTTGACGGTGAGCGATCGGAGCTGCTCGACTGCGGTTTTTGAAGGTCAGCGTTTGGCCGTGGATGCCGACGAGGCCGGTAAAACCGCGCCCGGCAAAGCGGAGGCGGAGGGGGACAGCAAACCGACCTCGGCCGGGTCCAAATTTTCGGGCCACCGGCATTACTACGCCGGGAAGCATCCGAGGGCCGAAGAGGATCCCCCAAAACCGGAGCCTTCGACCTTTTCGTCCCTGATCTTCGGCAAGCGCAAGCAAGACTGATCCGATCAGCCGCAAGCCCAACCCTGAGAAAAGCCCAGCCGTGAGAGCGGATTGGCGCCATCCCTTGATGTGCTTTCAAGGGCACCATCTCAAAATGGCCTTGCGCGGCGGAGCCAAAAGCGGCAAACCGGCTTTCACTCCCTTAAGGACTTATCCGTGAAGAAAACCCCGTTCCGGCTCACCCCCTATCAGGTGCAATGGCTGCTGGTCGTGGGCTTCGTCACTGTCGGCTACGCGATCTATATTCGATATCTCGCGATCGAGTTTTCCGGCACGGCGCTCGCCTGCGATGCCGGGCTGCAATCCCTGCTTTGCAAGGCGCGAGCGCTCGCCACCACCCTGTTTCGCAATTCCGTTTTCGGGATCACCGCCGTGGTGATCGCGACGCTGCACCTGATCCGGCCATCGATCGTGCTGCTGACGCTCGGCCTGATCGCCGCCGGTCTCGGCATCGTGCTCTACAACGTCGTGTTGTCCGGCCTTGCGATAGGCCTGCTTATTTTGGGATTTGCACGGCCCGCGCCCGCCACAGCGTAGCCGCCAGCAGGACATAAATCGCGCAGGTCCACAGCGACTGCCAATTGTCCGGGCCTTCGTCAAAGCCGGTGTAGATGGCGGCGATCACGAGCAACCCGGCAAAGGTCGTCTCCGCAAGGGGACGTACTCCCTCTTTTGGGCGATTAAGCAGGCTCAGCATCGCGAACGGCACGACGGCCATGGTGAGCGCCGCAAAGGGGAAATCCTTGTAGCGGGGGTCGAACGCCAGGCCGAGCGCGGTATCGGCGCCGATCACCGTGGTGACGGCCAGAACGAGACCCAGGATCACCGCCATCCACGTCCGGTCGCGATGGTCGGTAGGACCGAGCAGTTCCAGAAACGTCGGTGAGCTTCGGCCCGACATCAAGGCGTGCGAGCCAAGTACAGGCGAGGCGATGCCGGCGGCCAAAAGACAACCCCAAAACAGCCAGCCGCCGAGGCCGTAGCTTTCGTAAAACATCTTGTCGGCGGCCACCCCCAACAGCGTCCCGGCCGAGGTTGCCGAAATGCCGACGGCAATCCAGGACGCCAAACGGGGTGTCCAGGGCTTGCGCCGCAATGCCAGCAAAGCCACAGCGAACACCAAAACCGCCAAACCCATGCCGCCGGCCATGTGCAGCTTCCAGGCGGGATAATTGCTGATCGCGATACCCGGCGGATATTTCAGCGCCCGATGGACGGAATCGATCAGGCCCCAATAGCCGCCCATGGTTCCTTCCAGCTCGCGCTTCCACGGCTGGTCATAGGCTTCGATCAGGTTGACGCGAAAGTTTTCGCGCTTGGCGAGGTCGAGGATTTCTGAGACCACCCGCGCCTGATTGGTGCGCGAAGGCAACGCCGCATCGCGCATGCGGCCCGCGCTCGGCCAACCTGTTTCGCCGATCAGGATTTCCTTGCCCGGAAACGCCACTTCCATCCGGCGGCGGATCTGTTCGACATGGGCGGCGGCGTATTTCGCCCGGATCGGAAAATCCTCCCAGTATGGAAGGATGTGAATCGTGACGAAATCGACCGCGTCATAAATCTCACGATAACGCAGCCAGAATTCCCAGACGTCGGCATAGGTCACGGGCACCGGTACCTGCACCTTGACCGAGCGGATCGTGGCGGCAAGGTCGGATTGGGTCATTTCGCCGCGCAGGAGCACTTCGTTGCCGACCACAAGCGCGGTGATGATCGACGGAAATTCCTTCGCCAGCCGGATACCGGTCGCGATCTGAATCGCATTCTTCTGCCGGTTGCCGCTCAGCCAGATTCCCTGAATGACCTTCAGCCCCACTTTGGCGGCGAGTTCCGGCACCTGATCCAGCCCGTTTTCGATCGAATAGGTGCGGACGCAGTCGGATATTTTGGCGAGCTGGGCCAGGTCTTCGGAAATCTGCCCGGCGGAAATATGGGTTGTCGGCGACAGCGGCGTCTGGTCGCCGCGGAAGGGCGCATACGACACGCACAGGAGTTTGGCGTTGGGATCGATCGGTGCGCGCGCCAGCGAAATCGGCGTGGCAAGCCACCACCACACCGCGGCGATTGAACCTAAGGATAATAAGAGGAGCGCCAGCGGCGTGCGAAAAGAAATCGGTTCCATCCTCGTCAGGCAGGGACCGTCGATTAGCCGGTCATCGGCCGTCTGCCAAGGGCGGGAAAGGCCGCGGCCAGCCCTCTCGCCTCCGACTGGTTTTACCAAACTACGATAAAGTTGTGGGTTTGCTGGACAAAATCCAAAATCTCCGTCATGGGATTCCAGCATGTGTCGCCGCCGCATTCGGGACCTATTTGGGCGGCAAGCGTAACGAGCGGGTTCGTATCCGGCAGGACGTGTCGAACGGGATTTCCGGCGAGGAATCGACAAGAATCTAGGCAGGAACGGCTTGGGCAGGAACCAAATCGGGGAATTTATGCGTCAGCGGGTGCTTCAGGGTCGGTTTGCGGTTTTGCGCTATTTCGTTGCTCCCGGATTGGCCTTGATGCTCGGCTTGGGTGGCGCCCTGGCCCAAAGCGGGCCTGCCAACCCTGACCAGTCCGGCAAGCCGGCCGCTGGCGCAGCGGATGCCACGCGGGATAATCAGCGCAAAACCGACGAATTCGCCGAAGCCGCCCAAGCCATCAACGGTCCGGCCGGCAACCCGGAATGCGTCTGGCTCGGACGGCGCGTGGTTCGCTTGATGTGGCGCGATGACCTCGATACCGCCTTCCGGCACCTCGACCTGTACGACCGGTTTGGCTGCCCTGGCGGTCACGTTCAGGCGGCCTTCCGCTGCCTGACCCGGTTTGGCGCCCAGATCGACGACAAGGTTCCAAAAAGCCTGGACGATCGCGTCCATGCCTGCTGGATCAATCCCAATGCCCAGCCGCAGGCGGCTGCAAACGTCACCCCTGCCCCTTCCGCGACGGCCGGCAGCGCCGCACCGGCTCCTGCCGCGGCCGCCCCTGCTCCCGCCACGAAATAATCCCAGAACTGGACGGTTAGCAGCTTGGCGCCCTTAAAACGCCATCGCTTCATACCACTTCATACTAGTTGTTAAATCGCGTGGCAGCATTATCCTCGGAATCTCTCCCATGCCGGTTGAACCTTGGGGACGGGTTCGCTTTCTTCCACTGCAAGCCCCGTATGGTTAGTTGCGATGCGCGCCGTCGTCGCCGTTTTGCTGTTGGTTGCTGCCGGTCACGCCGCGTTATGGGGCTTTTTTCAGGAAAAACAGCAGGCGCCTGATTTTCGCGGCATCTTGCCGAGCATTTCCTACGCGCCGTTTGAGCCCGGTCATACCGTGGCCGACCCTGCCGCCGATTCCGAGAAGATTCGCGACGACTTAAGGAAATTCTCCACGATCACGCGGGCGGTCCGCCTTTACACGTCAACGGAGGGCAGTGAACTGGTGCCTCCGATCGCCGCCGAGTTCGGCGTCAAGGTGATGGTCGGCACCTGGATCAGCAGGGACACCAATCGCAATGATCGGGAGATCGATGCCGCGATCGATCTTGCGCGGCGCAACAGCAACGTCATTGGCGTGATCGTCGGCAACGAGACGATCTACCGCGGCGAACAAATTCCGATCGACAATCTGCTACCGGTCTCGGAGCGTGAGCCAGGCTCCGATGAATTCAAGCGAATTCTCGCCGAGGAAGCTCAGCGAACTAACGACGCTGAAACTCAGCCGGAGGAAAAAAGGTCTCTGGCGCTGAAATGGGCGAACGACGAGAACGATGTTCATCGGCTCATCCGGCTGATCCAGCGCGTCAAAAAGTCGGTCAATGTACCGGTGACGACAGGTGAAATTTACAGCGTCTGGAGCGAACATCCCGAGCTCGCTTATTCCGCCGACTTCATCGGCGCGCATGTGCTGCCTTACTGGGAACAACACGCCTCGACCGAAGCCGTCGATCAAGCCGTCGACCGCTACCAGTTCCTCCGCAACCAGTTCCCGGGCAAGCGCATCATGATTGCGGAGTTCGGCTGGCCGAGCGCGGGTTACAATCTCGGCAGCGCCGTCCCCGGCCGCTTTGCGCAGGCAGCGGTGCTGCGCAACTTCGTCACGCGCGCTGAAGCCATCGGCATCGACTACAACATCGTCGAGGCGGTCGATCAGCCCTGGAAGTTTTTTGAAGGCGGCGTCGGCCCCTATTGGGGAATTTTGACCGCCGCGCGTGAGCCGAAATTCGGCTGGACCGGCCCGATCGTCAACCCGGACTACTGGAAGCTTGCCACCATCGCGGTGCTGGTCGGCATCCTGATGTCGCTGCCCATTCTGGGGCTGGCGCAGCCGACCGCGTTGCAGGCGCTGATGCTGGCGTCGGCAGCCAACGGCGTCGGAGCGTGGGCTGCGACCGTATTCGCCTATTGGACCGAGCACTATTTTGTTTTGGGCTCGGCCTTCGCGCTGACGCTCGGCCTGACCCTGCTGGTGCCCCTGGTGTTGATCGCGATGGCGCGGGTCGAGGAGATCGCTGCCATCGCCTTTGGCCGGAAACCGCAACGCCTCATCGTCAAGGGCGCACCGACCGTGCCGGCGACGATTGGCGGCGATGTGAGTTTTCCGAAAGTCTCGATCCATATTCCTGCTTATTTCGAGCCGGTTGAGATGCTCAAAGCCACGCTCGATGCGGTGGCCCGGCTCGATTATCCGAACTTCGAATGCGTCGTGATCATCAACAACACGCCCGATCCGGCATTCTGGCAACCGATCCAGGATCATTGCCGCGCGCTTGGCGAACGCTTCAAATTCATCAATGCCGAGAAGGTGCAAGGATTCAAGGCGGGTGCTTTGCGCATCGCCATGGAGCGCACGGCCGCGGACGCCGAGATCATCGGCATCATCGATGCGGACTATGTCGTGAGTTCGGACTGGCTGAAGGATCTGGTGCCTGTGTTTGCCGATCCGCGCGTCGGCCTCGTGCAGGCGCCACAGGATCACCGCGATGGCGACCGTTCGCTGATGCACTACATCATGAACGGCGAATATGCCGGCTTCTTCGATATCGGCATGGTTCAGCGCAACGAAGAGAACGCCATTATCGTGCACGGCACGATGTGCCTGATCCGCCGCGCGGCGATGGACATGGCGGGGGGATGGGCCGGCGACACGATTTGCGAAGATACCGATCTAGGCCTGAACATCATCGAGCATGGCTGGCTTACTCATTACACCAACCATCGTTACGGCCACGGCCTGTTGCCGGACACCTACGAGGCGTTCAAGAAGCAGCGCCATCGCTGGGCCTATGGCGGCTTCCAGATCGTCAAGAAGCACTGGCGGCGTTTCCTGCCCGGTGCGAGCCGGCTGACGCCCGATCAAAAGCGCGAATTTTCGCTCGGCTGGCTGAACTGGCTGGGAGCGGAAACGCTGGGCGTGGTCGTCGCCATCCTCAACCTGATCTGGGTGCCGATCGTCGCCTTTGCCGGCATCGCCATTCCGGACAAAATTCTGACGCTGCCGATCATCGCGGCCTTCGTCGTCACTCTGGCGCATTTCCTCGTGCTTTACCGCCTGCGTGTGCCGGTGAAATGGGGGCAGATGCTGGGTGCGATGATCGCCGCCATGTCGGTGCAGTGGACGGTGTCGCGCGCGGTCGCCCAGGGCCTGATCACCGAACATCTGCCGTTCGCGCGGACCTCCAAGGGTGGCTTGTCGCGGATGTCGATCGAGTTTCAGGCGTTTTGGGAGGCCGTGATTGGGGTGCTCCTGTTGATCGGTGCCGCCGTTCTCGTCGTCACCAACGCCACCAACCAGGTCCGCGAGATCTATATTTTCGCCGGCGTACTGGTGCTGGAAAGCCTGCCGTTCTTGTCGGCGGTGGCGATCGCCATTTTGGAGAGTTCGCGGATCAACTCGTTCAAGTTCTGGCACGACGCCGGCGTCCGCACCGCCGAGCTGATCGGCCTGCGGCCCGCAGCGCTGCCGACGGTGGCCGCCCCCTCTCAACCGGTTGCCAGCGAAATCCGTTCCGAGGTGAGCTAAAGGGCGTGCTTATTGCGTGAGCTGCGCCGCTTTGAACCGGCGCAATCCTCTCGGGAATTCAACGGTTAATCCAATAGCCCGGGAAAGCTCTGCTCTTGACCCGCAACCGCCCGCCCCCTACACAGCGGCCTTGAGCGAGCGCGTAGCTCAGCCGGTAGAGCACGTGACTTTTAATCACGGGGTCGTGGGTTCGAGCCCCACCGCGCTCACCAAACAAATCAAATACTTAGGCGGAATTTCAGAGCTTCGCTTAAAGCGTCATGTCTGTACTGTGTCTGCAAATCGATTGCCCGCTACATGCGATCAGCGATCTGCCGTCGGCGTCGCCGCAATTCGATTACGTCTTCATCCGGAAACGGACGACGACATGCGAGGCTCAGATATTGGTGCAGCATCTGAAGCGTCGAACGAGAAATAGACATTAGCGATCTCCAATGAATTTGGCTGACCCAGCATACGGCTTTTGGCGGGGTCAATTGGAAACGGCTCCCCCTGACTCCAGGAAGGCCGCTGGTGCGTGCTTGATTTGCGGGCCGCGACGTGCCGGCCGTCCGGCGCCGACGAATCTAGTGTGGCTTTCTGAGTCCGGGCGGCAATTCCTCGCCGTTTGACTCGTCGAGTTCCAGATCGCGGGCAAGCTCGACAACGCCGCGTATGGCGTCATCCATAAGATCCCGCTCGGCAGTCAACCGTTCCGCGTAGCGCTTAATTATCTGCTTCTCGGTCTCGAAGGGATGCTCTAGCCGCAATTGGTCAATCAAACCGACCGTGGCTGCTTTGGCCTTCTCGTCCGTCGGTGCTCTCTCAGGTTATGAGCGCTGGACACTTAGCCGATCCGCAGATTTTCCGCGGATGTTTTCCCCCGATTTTCCATCTCTTCGTAGCTCACCTTGGCACCCTCATTGAGGCTGCTCAGGCCTGCTTTTTCGACGGCTGAGATGTGTACGAATACATCTTTGCCGCCTTTGTCGGGCTGAATAAATCCATACCCCTTGGTCGCGTTGAACCACTTCACCGTTCCTGTCGCCATTCCGCACTCCCTTTTGCCGCGCGACCGCAGCTTAAGGCGCTCAGGCACGGCATCGCAAGCAAAACCCGACGGGGTTGAGTCCGGCGGGTTCAGTGAGTTTGTTCCAGAAAAGATCGCGCTACCTCCGCGACGTCAGCAATCTACAGAAATCTATTTGACGCTCTGTTACCGCGCCTGACCGAAGCCCCGCGGCATTCCCGATCAGTCTCAACACCTTTTCGAAACCATTTTTCCAAAGCCGTGAAGCAATCCGGAAACAGAGGTGGGCCTAGCTTCCGTCACTGATCAACAACGGAGTTCGATCATGACAAAGTCAATTTGCAAGGCCGCTTTGATTGCAGCGTTCGTCGTTTCTTTTTCAACATTGCCGACGTCGAGCTACGCCTTTAGTCCGGAGGCGCAGCAAATGTGCACCGGAGACGCTTTCCGGCTTTGCAGTTCGGAAATTCCAGATATTCCCCGGGTCACAGCTTGCATGATTGCGAACCGCGCGAGTCTAAGTTCAGGCTGCAGGACTGTGATGGACCGCGAGGCCCAGCCGTCGCCAGCAGTCGCATCAAAAACTTCGATCACGATAGCGAAAAAGCCGCCGCTGGGTTGAGGTCAGCGCCTACCCAAGTCCGCACGTCAATTAACTTTTCGTTAACCAGAATCACCCGAGCTACGAATCATAAAAAGTAGTGTCACGGACGTTAGTCCGAAGGCGATTTGATCCGTCATCCTAGGGCAACGAGCGGAATGCTCGTGGGGGCTTGTAGGAGTGGCATCATGTCGGTTCGTAGCGTGAAGCCCAATGGAAACCTGCTCTCTGACGTCGCGCTCACAATTTTCGGCATAGCGAGCATAAGCGTCCCATTGGCATTAGTTATTATTTTGATCTGTCGCTGAGCAATTTTCAGCATCACAAATAGAAGCGCGGGACCGAAGCCCCGCGTTAATTCGTCGACTTTTTGTATGTGAGCAATATTGACCACCGCGCTCATATTGCGACGCGGCATGATGGGTCATCATCACTGCGTATCGAGGGGAGCATCATGCCCCAGTCCGACCGAAAGAACGCCTCACCACGCCTTTATACCTATCCCGAGTTGATCGAACTGCGTCGGCAGATACTCCGGTTCGCCCGGTCATTACCGCCCGGACCAGAGCGGAATAACCGCCGGCAGACTGCCAGATCATTGCGTAGCTTTTTCAGAAACAAGAAGTGGCTAGACGCTCACACCGTCGAAGGAGGCACAATGCCAGATCGCATGCAATACCAAATCACCCCGTAAAAAGATGGTCGATTTGACACTTATGAATCTGGTTCGGTGTTTGCGGCATCGGACGATGATGCGGTCCAGAAAGCGAAAGACTGGGCCCACTCTTTCGATTCAGCCCACGAGGACGCTTGGCTGCTTGTCGTCATGAGCGGCAAAAGTATCGCCACCATGCGGCCGGGCGAGTTCTAGCGCTAATTGGCAAACGAAAAAGCCGCCGCTGGGGTAGGGATCAGCGACGGCTCTTACGCACACGTGACCAAGCAGAAGGTCACAGACGACGATGGGCCTCGGAAGTTAATCTCGAGTTACGCTGTCACCGATTGGCTGGATCGCGATCGGAGTGTTTGCGCGGCCAAGATCGTCGCAACGAAAACCGCCCGAGTGTCGCCTGCCTCAGCGAAGCCGGTACAGCCACGACGCAAGCGATTTGCTGCCCTTGTCGCTATTGCAGCGCTTGCAAGCCAGCACCTTGTTGCCCTCTTCCAGCGTGCCTCCCCTCCACCTGGGGTGGATATGATCGCGGGTCGGCGCGGCCATCGGATTCCCGCAATAGGCGCAAGGCTTGCCGATGGCCGCCACCGATGCGGCACGGCGGACGTCTCGCACGGTTGCGCCGGACTACTGGAAAACGTCTCCCTCGCCTTCCAGCAGCCAAAGCCCATTGACGCCGTGCGCGGCGCAGAAACGGCCAACATCTTCGCAGCGACGTTCTAACCGGTGTTGCACCAAAGCATCAACCCGGATCGAAATCGGGTTTGTGAGTAATAACTCTTTGACTGTGCAAGGGCACGGTCGTTCCCTCAGCGCCGGGGCCGCGACAGGTGGTGTACCATGCGTGAAGAATTCGCGTCATACAGCTTCCTCGCTGTGACCATTGCCGGCATCGTCATGCTTTGCTCTGGCTTGGTCGCTCTCGCAATTACCTAATTCTGGTTTGGACAGCAGCGATCGGCTAATCGCCGCGCATAACTAACAGCCTTCCCGCGACTCCAGGAAGGCCGTTGGTGTGTGTTTGATTTGCGGTCTGCATTGTGTCCGTCGACCGCACCGGCGAATCCGCGAGCCGTTAAATGGCGCGGGGCTGCGGTCCCGCGCCATTTCCTGCTCCAGGCAGTGCGCGGGATTGCGCATGCGAAGCGGGCGCCTGGGGCGCGGCAAGCCTTCGGCTGAAAGGCGGCAGATCGAACAGATAAGGTGATCGGGTTGCGTCATGCGTGCTGCTTGTGCCGACTCATTGGCAACCCACGCCGTATGGCCACCAAACATTGAAACATCACGTTCTCTAAAAATGTTTTAGGAATCTGGGTGGCGACTTTCGACGATACTCCTCCGTTATTCGAGTCCAGCGGAGGGAACCAAAATGACTTTCAAGCTGATCAGCGCCATGGCGCTCGCGATTTCGGTTCTTGCTGTGCCAGCCTTTGCGCGCCCCGTCGGTGCGCGCCCGGTCGGCGAAAGCATATACTGCGCTACCCGACAGCCGGGCAACCCGCATAGTCGGCTGTGCGATTACATCATGTGGAGCAAATGGCGAGAGCGCGGCGGTTGGGACCCCACACTCGATACCGCTTGCTTCCACAATCCAGCTTTCGTTCCGGGTGAATGCGGCCTGGATCCGCGGAGCAGACAGTCAGCTTGGTAATCAAGATGCCGGGCGGAGCGTATCCGCAGTCACGCCGCCTTTCCGCTAGTCACCGGCTTGGCTGCGGTGGGCACGCTTTGACCGGACCTGTGTGAACTGGGACACATCTCCAGCAAGCGAATCGACCTACTGTTTTGATGCCGTCTCACGGCGGTAACCTCCCTAGACTTGCGCCCGCCGCGAATGGCGGGCCTTTTTTGCCAGGCCTTCACGGGCGGACTTCGCTGTTTTTAATTCCCCGACTCACGCGAAGGTGGCATCTTTCGCGAGGGGTAGGTCAAAGCGAGGACATCGCGATGACTCATAAAACTGCTGCTTTCAAATTCGTTGTTTGGACGACGATTGCTGTTGCGCTGGGAATACTTTCTTGGTCCGGCACCGCCAAACGTTCCCCCTCCATCGATCAGGCCAGAGCAAAGCAGGCTGTCGATAGTAGCTCGGAGATCACTGAGGTGCCTAACCCCCAGTTCTCGCGCGTTCGTCTGCTGATTTCAAATCTCAACTGAACCCCGCTCGGTCGAGGCTGAGGAAAACCACCCATAAACCGCCCCCAAGCGGATAGCTTTTGCGCGCGCAGTATTGCCGTCGCAAACCAAACCGGCCATCCGACGATCCCTACGACGCCAGCAACGACGTTTCGGGCGGTTTTCATGCCCGGCCCGCCGCCAGAAAGGCGCGAAGCAGCCGGGGTTCAGTTGGCTGCACTGCCAACCAACTCGCCGAACGAAGTAAAGAATTGGCCAGCCAGCTTCTTTGCGGTGGAGTCGATCAGCCGACCGCCAAGCTGCGCGAGCTTACCGCCAATCTGTGCGTCAACCTGGTAGGATAAAACGGTCGTGTCCGGCCCCTCCTCGCTTAACTTCACCGCCGCACTGCCTTTCGCAAACCCGGCGATGCCGCCGTTCCCCTCGCCGGTGATACGATAGCCGCTTGGAGGATCGAGATCGGACAGCGTCACTTTGCCTCCGAAAGTTGCTTTTACGGGTCCGACCTTAATCACGACCGTTGCAGTCATCTCGTTCGACGCGGACATTTCGAGGGACTGGCAGCCGGGTATGCACTGCTTGAGAATCTCGGGATCGTTTAGCGCGGCCCACACTTTTTGTTTCGAAGCGGGGATGCGCTGGCTATCGTTCATTTGCATTTTCTTGTTTCAACTCCCTGGATCAGAATTCATATCGCGTTGCCCGCGGCGCCGCTCGACCGTTATTTCAGCGAGAATGGACATGGCAATTTCCTCAGGCGTGATAGCTCCGAGGTCGAGTCCTGCCGGCGCTTTGACAAGGTCGATCGCGGCGGGATTGAGCCCGATGGCGATCAGCTTGTCGCGCAACACGGCCATCTTGCGCTTGCTGCCGACAAAAGCGTGGTAGGACGCCTCGATGGCGAGCGCCTGCTTTAGCGCAGCTTCATCGCCCTTGCCCTGCGTCGATACGACCACGAAGCGGCGGGCATTGTTGAGATGGCGAGGTTCGAAGCCGTCGACGACGACATCGGCATCGGGCACAGTCGCCAGGTCGACTGCGGGCGCCGCGAGCGTCACGTGGTAGCCGAGCTGGCGCGCCTGTGCGGCCAAAGAAAGCGCGACGGGGCTTGCGCCGAGCACCACCAGTGAAGGGTGCGGGAGAACCGGCTCCACGAAAATATCCATCGTACCTTTGCTCGGGCACATGTTCGAGGCGAAACGCACGCTCTCCCTCGTCTCGCCGGGCTTGACGCCCAGTTCGGCCAGCAGGTTTTCCGGCTGAACCGAAACCATGCGGGGCTCGCCATCGGCGAGCGCCTCGCGAGCCGCTTTCAGCACTGCACCTTTGGCGCAGCCGCCACCGATCCATCCGGCAACGATAGTACCGTCGGGCCGAATAATGGCCTTCGCGCCAGCTTTGGCGGCGGTTACGGACACTGTTCGGACAACCGTCGCCAGCACGAAGGCTTGCTCGGCTGCCTTCATCTGCGCGACGAGATCCATCAACTCGACATGCGCACCCATCTCAAAGCCTCGCAAGGTAAGGTTCGAGCGCCGTCAGGCTCTGTAGCGTGTTGGCTGGCGCATAGAGGTCGATATATGGCAGCGCCGCCTTAATACCGCGCGCTTCGGGCGTGTAACCCTGCCATCCCATCATCGGATTGAGCCAGACAATGCGGCGGCAGCGGCGGCCGAGCGCCGCCATCTCTCGACCGAGCAACGTGGCGTCGCCGGTCTCATAGCCATCAGAAACGATCATCACGCAGGTGCGCGAATGAATCACGCGTGCGGCATGCCAGCGATTGAAAGTTTGCAGGCTCTCGCCGATTCTGGTGCCGCCACCGGCGCCTTGGGCCATGATCGAGAGGCGATCGAGTGCGCGGCTGACGTTCCTCTCTTTCATGGCGTCCGAGACGTGAGCCAATCTCGTGTGGAACAGGAATGCTTCGGCCTCGCGAAATTCGTCGAGCACACCGTGGATGAAGCGCAGAAAGATGCCGGTATACATGCTCATCGAACCAGAAGCGTCGAGCAGAACCACGAGCCGCAGGGGTTTTTGCTTGCGCTGCCGTTTGACGAGACTGATCGGCACGCCGCCACGGCAGATATTGCCATGAATGGTACGGCGCAGGTCGATCCGGTAACCGCGCCGCCGCGCTAGATCGCGCCGGGTCAAGCGTGTGCGCATCACACGGGCCAATCGTACCGCAGCAACATGCGCCTGCTTGATCTGCTCGGAATCGGCCAAATTGCGAAAATCGGTCTGGGCGACGTTCTCCGCGCGTGAGGCGCCTTCCATGCGTCCCTCGCCCGAACGATCATGGTCAGCATCGTCGGTGGAAGGGATTTGATCGGTCGCCGTATTGCCCTCGGCACGGGGCTCGTCGGAGTAGCCCGGCAGGTTTTTCAGCGAAGGGGTGTTCGCTGACCTCGCGGAGCCGGTGATGACCGAACGCGACCGCACCCGCCTGCCGAGCCAAAACGCATCGAAAATGCCGTCGAACTTCTCCCAGTCCGATTTTCGCGCAGAGAACAAATGTTTGAAGGCCGTGCGGAGCAGGCCCGGCCGCGCCGCATAACCGGCGGCCATCAGGGCAGCTGCATCCCGGCCTTCGGCGAGACCAATGGCGAAACCACTGTCACGCAGGGTCCGCAGGAACGCCGCAAGCTTGCTTGAAATCAGGCGCGACAGCTCGTTGATGTCCTCGATATCGGGAGGTGGGCCGCAACAACTCATGCAACCCTCCCCAGCAGACGTTCGCTGACCTCGCGCGTCACCCGCGCCCGGTCCTCCTTCGTCTTAAGCAGGCACATCAACGTCTCGTGCACGGTCTCGGGTGAATCATGCAGATCCTTGACGTCGAGCCCGACCAGCGCCGCCGCCCAGTCCAATGTCTCTGCGACACCCGGCACCTTGCGTAGCTCTTCCTTGCGGATGCCTTCGACCATCCGCGCGATCTGCAGCGACAGCGAAGCACCGGCGCCATCGATGCGCGCCATGACGATGCGCGCCTCGCGCTCGGCGTCGGGATAGTCGACATAGTGGTAGAGGCAACGGCGGCGCAATGCGTCCGACAGCTCCCGCGTACCATTCGATGTCAGGACGACATGGGGTATCGACGTAGCCTTGATCGCGCCAAGTTCCGGAATCGAGATCTGGAAGTCCGAAAGCAACTCCAGCAGAAATGCCTCGAACTCGTCATCGGCGCGGTCGACCTCGTCGATCAGAAGCACAGGCGCTTTATCGCGGCGGATCGCAGCGAGCAGCGGTCGTTCCAGGAGATATTTCTCCGAGAAGATTCGGTCCTCGACCGCGTCCGCATCGGTACCACGATGCGCCTGGATCGAGAGCAATTGGCGTTGGTAATTCCACTCATAAAGTGCAGACGATTGGTCGAGCCCTTCATAGCATTGCAGGCGGATCAATTCGGTTGCGTGCACCGTCGCCAGCGCCTTGGCCACCTCGGTCTTGCCGACGCCCGCCTCACCTTCCAGCAATAGCGGACGCCGCAACAGTTGCATCAACGAGATCGCCGTCGCCAGTTCGCCATCGGCAACATATCCTGCTGCGCCCAGCGCTTGCGCGATCTCGTCACGCGTCTTCATCAGGCAGCCAGCACACCGAGGTTCTTCGCGGCCACCCAGTTGCGCCAGTAATCATGCGGCATCTGGATGTGCGTCGAGCCGAGGAACGAGAATGCGTCGTTGACCGCATTGGAGAAAGCCGGAACGCCCCCGACATTCGGACTTTCGCCCACGCCCTTGGCGCCGATCGGATGATGCGGTGATGGCGTGACCGTGAAATCGGTTTCCCAATGCGGCGTCTCCACGGCCGTTGGCATGAAGAAATCCATGAACGAGCCGGTAACCACATTGCCCTCGGGGTCGTAGCGAATCTCCTGGCCCATCGCGATCGCAAAAGCCTCGGTCAATCCGCCATGGACCTGGCCCTCAATGATCATCGGGTTGATGCGGGTGCCACAATCGTCGAGCGCATAGAAGCGCCTTATCTTGTAGACTCCGGTATCGACGTCGATGTTCATGACGCAGATATAGGCACCGAACGGATAGGTCATGTTGGGCGGATCGTAATAACTCACCGCCTCCAGGCCAGGCTCCATCCCGGGCGGCACCGAATTGTAGGCCGCCCAACAGATGTCTTTCATCGACATCGTCTTCTCGGGCAGACCTTTGACGCGAAAACCATCGATATCCCATTCGAGGTCGTCCTCGTGCACCTCGAGCTTGTAGGCGGCGATCATCTGCGCCTTGGCCTTGATCTTGCGCGCCGCCATGGCAATCGCGGCGCCCGCTACCGGCGTCGAGCGTGAGCCGTAAGTGCCGAGACCGTAGGGCGCGGTATCAGTATTGCCTTCCTCGACCATGATATTGTCGGCGGGAAGGCCAATCTCGGTCGCGATGATCTGCGCCCAGGTGGTCTCGTGACCCTGGCCGGTGCTTTTCGTGCCGACCCTGGCAATGCCCGCGCCGGTGGGATGCAGCCGGATTTCGCAGGAATCGAACATCGCAATTCCCAGAATGTCGCAATTCTTCGAGGGACCGGCGCCGACGATTTCAGTGAAGAAGGATACGCCGAGGCCCATGATCTCGCGGGTCTCGCCGCGCCTGAAAGCCCCGCGCATTGTCGCCTGCTCGTTGCGCAAACCGGCATAGTCGACCGTCTCCATCATCTTGCGCATGGCGGTGTGGTAATCACCGGAATCGTATTCCCAACCTAACGCCGAGTGATACGGAAACTGCTCCTTCCTGATGAAGTTCTTCAGGCGTAGTTCCGCCGGATCCATTCCCAGTTTTTGCGCCAGGATGTCCATGCCGCGCTCGATGCAATAAGCTGCCTCGGTAACGCGGAACGAGCAGCGATAGGCGACGCCGCCCGGCGCCTTGTTGGTATAGATGCCGTCCACCGACAGATGCGCGGTCGGGAAGTCGTAGGAGCCGGTGACGATGTTGAAAAAGCCCGCCGGCCATTTCGACGGATCGGCGCAAGCGTCGAACGCGCCGTGATCGGCGAGCACATGAACGCGAAGAGCTGTGACCTTGCCCTCTTTGGTCGCGGCGATTTCGGTGGTCATGTGGTAATCGCGCGCAAACGAAGTGGCGGTAAGGTTCTCGATGCGGTCCTCGACCCATTTGACCGGTTTGCCCGTGACGATGGACGCTACCGCGGCGCAGATATAACCGGGATAGGCGCCAACCTTGTTACCGAAACCGCCGCCGACGTCAGGCGAAATCACGTGGATCTTCTGTTCCGGCAACTTTGCGATCAGCGCCACCACAGTACGGATCACATGCGGCGCCTGGAAAGTGCCCCAGATCGTCAGCTCGCCCCCAATCTTGTCGAACGAACACACGCACTGGCAGGTCTCCAGCGGCGACGGATGGGTGCGGTGATAGGAGATCATTTCCTTGACCGTGACCTCCGCCTTGCGGAATGCGGCGTCGGTCAGGTCCTTGTCGCCGACGGTCCATTCGAAGATGTGGTTGTGGTGCTTGCGCGGCCCGTGCGCACCTGAAGTCTTGCCGGCGAGGTCCTCACGCAACACCGGCGCGTCCTTGTCCATCGCCTCAAACGGATCGATCACCACCGGCAGCGGCTCGTATTCAACCATCACCTTGTTGATCCCGTCATCGGCGGCGTAGCGGTCGGTGGCGACCACAAACGCAACCTCCTGGTTCTGGAACAGCACCTTGCCGTCGGCCAAAACCATCTGCACGTCGCCGGCCAAGGTCGGCATCCAAGCGAGGTTGACGGTCTTGAGCGTCTCGGCGGTGATAACGGCTAACACACCCGGCACCTTCAGCGCCTCTTCGCTATTGATCGATTTCACCCGCGCATGGGCATGCGGCGATCTGACAAAGTCGCCGTGCAGCATGTCCGGCAGTTTGACGTCGTCGACGTAATTGCCCTTGCCTTGTGTGAAGCGTGCATCCTCGACGCGCTTGCGCTTGCAGCCCATACCTTCGAGGGCGGCGGCACGTTGTTCCCGCGTGGGAGTCTGGTCGTTCATTCCGCGGCCTCCTTGAATTCAACGCCATTGATCTTGTCGGCGGCGTACTGGATTGCCTTGACGATGTTCTGATAGCCGGTGCAGCGGCAGATATTGCCCGAGATGCCCATCCGGATTTCTGCTTCCGATGGCCGTGGGTTCTCCTGGAGCAGTCGCTGCGCGCGTACGATCATGCCGGGCGTGCAGAAGCCGCATTGCAAGCCGTGCATCATGCGGAAGCCTTCCTGCAGGGCCGACAGCGAACCGTCGGCATTCGCGATGCCCTCGATGGTAGTGATTTCAGAGCCTTGGGCCTGTACCGCGAACATGGTGCAGCTCTTGACTGACATGCCATCGACATCGACGGTGCAGGCGCCGCAATGCGTGGTTTCGCAACCGATATGGGTGCCGGTGAGTAGCAGGTTCTCGCGGATGAAATGCACCAGAAGCGTGCGCGGTTCGGCGAGGCCCTCGACCTCTGCGCCGTTTACCTTCATCGTGATGTGTGTCTTTGCCATATGACTCCTCCCCTCACGCGGCTCTCGCGGCGGCGCGTTGCAGCGCGCGCGTCACCATGATGCCACCGACATGCTTGCGGTATTCGACAGGTCCGCGTGTGTCGGCCGCCGGCGACATGATCGCCTCCGCGGCCGCCGCGGCTTTCTTCAGGGTCGCCGCATCGAGGCTCGTACCAATCACCGCTTTGGCTGCCTCGGTCGCGAGCAGCGGCGTTTCGTGCAGATTGGTCAGGCCGATGGAACAGGTTGCGACTTTTCCACCGGACATCGTCAACACGACGGCGGCGGCCGCGGTGGCGTAGTCGCCGACTTTCCGCTTCAGCTTTTCATAGGCGTAGCCATGTCCGATGGCAGGCGCCGGGACCGAGACCGCGGTCAGCAGTTCACCAGGCTCGATAGCGGTGAAATAGGCACCCTGATAAAAGTCGGCAGCCGCGACCTCACGGGAGCCATTGGGGCCCTCAAGATGATAACTGGCGCCCAGCGTCATCATCAGTGCCGGCATGTCGTTACCGGGATCGCCGTTTGCGACATTGCCGCCGACGGTCCCGCGATAACGGACCTGAGGATCAGCGATCAGCAGCGCTGTTTCGTGCAGGATCGGAATCGATTTGGCGATTTCGCCAGAAGCCAGCAACTCGTGCTGCGTTGCCATGGCACCGATCACGACCTTGTCGCCGTCGCGGCGAACTCCTTTCAACCCATCAATGCCGTGCAGATCGATCAAATGCTCCGGCGTGGCCAGACGGAGCTTCATCATTGGGACCAGGCTGTGACCGCCGGCGAGCGGGCGGGCATCGTCGCCCAGGGTCGAGAGCAATTTCACCGCATCGGCCACCGTCGCCGGCCGGTAATAGCTGAACGGACCAGGGATCATCGTTTCCTCCATCTCGTCCCGTCTTGCCCTTACGGGGCGCGCGGACGTTGAAGTGATGCTCTCGCCGGAGTGGATTGCCTCGCAATCAAAGGGACACGGAGGCCGAAAATTCGCACGAAATGCGGCCCGTTACGCACGAAATGCGTCAGGGTCCGTACCCCAATTAATTCCCGGAACTCAGACCGTCCGGTGCGCGAGCCCTAGTCGGGCTTTCACCTCAGCGATCTTGGCGCGGCTGACCGGAACCCGATGCGGTGCTTGACCATCGAGCTCGACGACCGCGCCGTCACCTTCCTTGCGGACAAGGGTCACATGCGAAAGCGCAACGATATGGCTGCGGTGCACCCGAAGAAACAGGCTGGGATCAAGATGGGCCTCGGCTTCCGAGATTGACCACGGGCACATCCGCTCCCGGACCCCGTCATGGATCTTGGTATAATGTGCGTCGGCCCGCACGCTGCGTACCTCGGCGGTGGCGATAAAATGTGTGCCGTCAGCGCCTTCAACGGGTAATCGGGGTGCGGGCGCGGCGTGTGGAGGCTGGCCAACGCCGCCAAGCGGTACGGGACGCAACCTCGGAGCAGCCGGAGCCGCACCAGCATCCGCGACCGGTGTTTCGGTCGCGTCTTTGACGATGGCCGAGGCCGTTTTCCGCGAGTCGGGTACAAGCGAAAGCAGAAACCCGGCTGCGATCACGAAGCACAGGAGCGCAACGACCAGTGACAGGGTCTGCGGCGACGCCACTAGCCCTTCCATATGGTGGTGGTTGCCCGCGGCAAATGGCACAACTTTCATACCCGCCATCGCGGTGTAGTGCATGCCCGATACGGCAACGCCAAACGCGATCGCGCTCAGCAGCAGCTGTAAGCCGCCCCTTCGCGCCAGAAATGCCTGCAATCCGCCATAAGCCGCCGCAATTGCGATGGCGACCGAGAGCGAAACCATTCCGGGCGCGTGGCCCATCGCAAAGTCGCCGGCTAGACCGTGCATGCCGACGTAATGCATGGCGACGATGCCGAGCCCAAGCAAAGTCGCCGATGACGCCACACGGAGCGTCGATGCCGTTCCGATACTGACAAAGAACAGAGATATCCCAACGACGAGCGCGCAAATCAAGAACGACACGATGGTCGGGAGCACCAGGTAAACGGCGTCGGCGGGCAACGGCGCGGCCAACATGCCGACGAAATGCATTGTCCAGATGCCGATGGCGAGAAAAAATGCTGCACCCGCTAGCAGCAAACGGCGACTGGAATCCGGTGCGCCGCGAATCCGCGCGGCAAGCCCGAAACCAGTGTAACCTCCCAGAATCGCGATCACCACCGAGAGCGCGACGAGATAGGGATCGTGTCCTTCGAACATGACCTTCTCGGCCATCCGTCTCCACGGACGACCTCCTCCCGGCGCCAGCTTATACGGCCGTTCGCGGGAATGACAATCCACCGGCAGTTATGACTGGGGCAAATATCAACGGCCTGATCGGGCCATCGCTTCTACGGATTCAACGCATCACGACGTCAGCCTGGTGCCACAAGCGTTATTGAGGTGGCATGGATTTAAGGCTTCGGCCCGTTCAAATGGACGTTGCTTCAAAGCGGCGCTCGATATGGAACGACTTCGCCGTTACGAGCCATGTCCCGGCAATCAGGTGGTATGAAAGATAGTCAACGTAGAGCACGTCGTCGATACGGACACGAACCTTGATGAGCGCTTGCGACGACGACGCAACATCAATCAAGAGAATTTCCTGCTGACGCGGTGCATTCTTCGACTTGGGCGAAGGACGCGAAGAAAGCAGCCTGCGATACTCGCCTGCCGGCAGCACGCGGACCTGACCGTCCTGCACACCGTGCAACTGGGCTGTAGGGGCAAAAACGGCGTCGAACCGGTTTAGATCCCCATCATACATCATTTCGAGATATTGGCTTGCGGCAGCTAGCAGCGCGCCGTGGGCTGTCGTCTCAGTCATCTTTAGGCTCCGGTAGCGATTGGGTGTGATGAGAGTGTCGCACCGAAGCAGCAAGCAGGTCCTTGCGAAATGTGCTAGATTAAGTCGCTAAAACGCAACAAATAGCCCATTTGATACCCTGCGCTGTGTGGATATGCCAAAATATACTTTTGATGCGCTTGATCGCCGGATCATCGCCGAGCTGCAGGCCGATGCGCGCCTCACCAACGTTGAACTCGCCAAGAAAGTCGGTCTATCCCCGTCTCCCTGCCTGAGGCGGGTAAAGCGCCTGGAAAAGGCAGGGGTCATCGAAGGGTATCGCGGCCTGTTGACCCGCGAGCGGGTTGGTCTCGGCATGACAGTATTTATCAGCATCAAGATTGAAGGGCATGCGAGCGAGGGCGCCGACGACTTCGTGTCTGCCGTCAGTGCCATGGCCGAGGTCATTTCCTTCCATCTCGTGTCTGGTGAAACAGACTACCTTCTGGAGGTCGTGGTGCCGGACCTCGCTCACTATCAACGCTTTCTCCTGGATCGCTTGCTCAACATGCCGATCGTGCGAGAGGTAAAAAGCAACTTCGTAATACAAACACACAAAGCCGGCGCACCCATGCCCCTCGATCACCTGGATTGAAGTGTCTTGGTCGCTCACGATAATTGGCTGAGGCTTTGCCCCTTTCGGCTTTTCTCTTAACCGCGAATGCCACAAGGCAACGGAGACGACCGCTATTCAGCTTGGATGTTGGCGTCCTTGATGATCTGCTTGTACTTCACCATTTCTTCCTGGATGTATTTCGCGAAGTGATCGGGAGTAGAACCGATCGGCTCAAACCCGAGTGACGCGAACTGCTCCTTGACGTCTGGACGCTCGACGAGCTTGGCGACTTCAGTTTGAATCTTCGTCACGAGTTCGACGGGCAATCCCTTCGGCGCCCATATCCCGTACCAGGACGCAAAATCGAGATCCTTCATGCCGGACTCGGCAACCGTCGGAATTTCGGGCGCGATCGCGATGCGCTTCAAGCTGGTAATGGCGAGCGCTTTGATATTTCCCGCCTTCGCCAGCGGCAACGAAGACACCATGGGGTCCGCAATAAGCTGCACCGTGCCGCTCATGAGATCGGTCAACGCGGGGCCTCCGCCCTTGTAGGCGACGACCAGCGTGTTCACTCCGGCATCGCGCTTGAGCAATTCGATCGCCAGATGACCGGCTGAACCGAAACTCGACGTCGCAAAGGTATATTTTCCTGGATTCTTGCGTACTAGGTCGAAGAATTCTGCCAGCGTGTTGGCCGGCGCCGTCGGTGTCGTGCTGACGAGAAGCGGTCCGGAGGCGACGAGCGTGATCGGCGTAAAATCCGCAACGACATCGTAGGGAATGGTCTTACGCAAAAACGGCGTCACGACGTGGATCGAAGCGGTCAGCATCAGGGTATAACCGTCGGGATTGGCTCTGGCCACGTAGCTCGCACCGACGATGCCGCCGACGCCACCCGCACGATTTTCAACGATGAAACTTTGACCCAGGGCCTCCGTGAGTTTCTGCGCAATAATGCGCGCCACCCCGTCGACCGAACCACCGGCAGGATACGGCACCACAATCGTAACCGCCCGGCTTGGATAGGTGTCGGACATGACGGGCGCCGATCCAGATCCGAAAAGGACGACAGCCATCACCGCCAGGACACGCAAATATCTCATTGAAGGATCCTCTCAGCTCTCGCGTTAGAAGGTCCCCGGATAGCTTCCCCCGTCGATTAAGATATTTTGGCCGGTGATCAAACCGGCATGCGCGGAACAGAGAAACGGGAAATAGGCCCCGAGTTCTGCCGGGCGACCAAAGCGTTTAGCCGGATTGGCGGCCGCGCGTTCGCGCCATATCTGATCGAAGGACTTGCCGCCCGGCTCACGCATGCCCTTGATGTGCCGGACCTGCGCATCGCTGTCAAAAATACTGGGGAGCAGATTGTTGATGGTGACGTTTCGCGCGACCGTCTGCCGTGACAGCCCGGCGACAAAGCCGACCAGGCCGGAGCGAGCGCCGTTCGAAAGGCCGAGTTCGGACTGCGGGATTTTCACGCTGCGCGAGACGATGTTGACAATGCGGCCAAAGCCACGTGCCATCAAGCCGTCGACCGTCGACCGCATCATTTCGATTGGGCTCAGCATCATTGAATCGAGCGCCGCGATCCCGTCCTCCCGCGTCCAGTGTCGGAAGTCGCCGGGAAGCAGACCGTCGGCATTATTGAGCAAAATGTCCGGCTCTGGACAGGCGGCGAGCGCATCAACGCGGCCGTCTACGGTGGTGATGTCGCCCAGCACCGGCGTCACATTGACGCCCGTGGCGGCGCGAATTTCTTCGCAGGTGGTCCGCAAGACATCACGGGTCCGCGCGACGATCGTAACGTCGACACCTTCCCGGGCAAGCGCCATTGCGCATGCCTTGCCTAGACCACGGCTGGCGCCGCTCAGGAGAGCCTTCCGGCCGCGGATTTCGAGGTCCATATCTGGCTTTGAGCGCGTGGTTAAGGCTGGGATGGTCGATGCGATTTGAGCTTTTAGCCGTATCGCTTGTCAAGGCCGCGTTGCTGACGACAGGGACGACGTGGTGATAGCTCTTGAGCCGACTTATCCCAGATTTCGGAACGGCGGCGCGGCCGAAAACTACCGCGGTTCGATCATCTAATCCGTGCAAAGCGTGGGCGGAGTCCATGCAGCGATGGGTGGCAGCGGAGCGTTCCAGCGCTCAATGTCTACCAGCGCGCTGAGGGCGCTTGGGCCTTGGGTCAATCGGGATGTGCCTATATCGAGCGTCAGCACATTCGGATTGCCATGCCGCTCAGGATCGCCTGCAGCCTTTGCCGGGTCATACCAGGCGCCGGTCGCCATCATCACGACGTGTGGCGAGAGTGCGGGATCAACACGGGCCGCCGCAAGGCAGGCTCCGCGATCGTTAAACACGCGAACAACATCGCCGGTTTTGATGTTGCGTTGTTGGGCGTCCTCTGGGTGGATTCGGATCTGCTCACGTCCGTGCACTTTGCGGCCGCGCGACACCGACGCCGGGTCCATCTGGCTATGCAAACGATCGCCCGGCTGGTGCGTGACCAGATGCAGCGGCCAGCGCGCCGCCGAAGCGTCCCCGAGCCACTCCGTCGGAGCAAGCCATGCGGGGTGCGACGGGCAGTCGGCATAGCCGAAACTCGCGATCGTTTCAGAAGCGATCTCAATCCTGCCGGAGGGCGTCCCAAGTCGATGAAGCTGCGGATCGCGCCGAAACTCGTCGAACAATACGAAGTCATCGGCAGGTAACGGCAGGTCGGCAAAGCCTTCCGTCCAGAACGAATCAAAATCCGGAAGCGCTACGTTCTTTTTGATAGCCGCGGAGTGCATGCGTTGATAGATCCAACGGCACCACGCCATCTCGTCGCGGCCTTCGGTGAACGCTTCCTCATAACCGAGCCGGGAAGCGAGATCGCTAAAGATATCGAAGTCGTTGCGGGATAGGCCAACGGGCGCGATCGCGCGATGCATCGCGAATACGAAGGTATCGCGCGACGATCCGCCGACGTCATTACGTTCAAGCGAGGTCGTCGCTGGCAGCACGATATCCGCATGTCGCGCGGTCGGCGTCCACCAGCTGTCGTGGACGATGATTGTTTCCGGTTTCTGCCACGCTCGCCGCAGACGATTGAGATCCTGATGGTGATGGAACGGGTTGCCGCCGGCCCAGTAAACCAACCGAATGTCCGGATAGATCGAGGTGCGACCATTGAATTCATAGGAGCCGCCAGCCTCCAGCAGCATGTCGGCTACGCGGGCAACCGGGATAGAACAGTTTGCCGGATTGGGCGGTGTGGAGATTTCCGGGCCGGGCAAATCCATCCGCGGTACACCGACGCCGTTCAGAGAACCGTGGCCGAACGCAAATCCACCCCCTGGCAAACCGATGCCCCCAAGCATGGCCGAAAGCGCGATCGCCGCCCAATAAGGCTGCTCACCGTGATGTGCGCGCTGCAAAGACCAGCTACAGGTAATCAGACTGCGCGTTTCCGAGGCGCGTCGCGCCAGATCGCGGATTGTGCCGGCATCGATACTGCAAATGGCGGCAGCCCAGTCCGCATCCTTTGCCGTTCCGTCTTCCTGGCCCATAAGATAACGCCGCAGCACGTCAAAGCCGGTGCAATAGCGGTCCAGGAACACAGTATCGTGCCGTCGTTCGACGATAAGCGTATGCGCCATTGCGAGCATCAACGCGGTATCGGTATTCGGACGAATTGAAAGCCACTGGGCGCCGAGAAAGCCGGGTGCGTCGGAACGGGTCGGGCTAATGACGACAAATTCCACTCCCGCCGCCTTCGCCCGACCGAGCCACGCTTCCAGAACGTGTGAACCGGTCCCTCCCGACGTGACCTGGCTGTTTTCAAGGCGCAGCCCACCGAATGCGAGGACCAGGCGAGTATGTTTGACGACCGAGTTCCAATCGGTCACCCGGCCCGTCACTGGCTGAAACGTACCGATGACATGCGGCAGCAAAAACTGCGCTGCACCCCAGCTATAGTTTCCGACCTGATCGACACAGCCGCCGCCGTGAAAAAGAAAACGACGAACCAGCGTTCGGGCGTGATGTAGTCTGCCTGCAGACGACCATCCGTAAGAGCCACCGAAAATGGCCGTATTGCCAAAGGTGCCACGTACCCGCGTCAATTCGCTGGCGACAAGGTCGAGCGCCTCGTCCCAGTCCACTTCATAAAAACGATCCGCGCCGCTGCGCGGCCTCCCCTCCCGCCAGCCTTCGCGGATCGCCGGACGGGCAATCCGCAAGGGCGAGTGCAACATCTCTGGAATCGCGGCAAGCATAGGCGATGGCAAAGCATCCCGCGCGAAAGGTTCGCACCCGATAACGCGGCCGTTCTCCACCAAGGCAGTGAACGCGCCCCAATGTGCCAAGGAAGGAAAGCGGCCGATGGTCATCGGCTGGAGTTCCGCCGAATGCAAAGTCGAAAGACGCCGCAGATCAAAGGTGCCAACTCACGAAAATGCCGCCTTGACCCGTTCGGGCGAGAATGGCACGCGCCGGATACGCACCCCGGTGGCATCGAAGATGGCATTGGCAATCGCCGCTGCTACGGGGCGTATCGACGGTTCGCCGGCGCCGGATGGCGGAATCTCCGGATAGTTAATCAGCACCACGTTGACTTCGCCTGGCGTCTCGGTGATGTCGAGGATCGGATAAGTGATCCAATCGACGCTGGTCACGGCGTTGCGGTCGAAGGTTACTTCCTCCCATAGCGCGCGGCTGACGCCCTGCACGATATTGCCTTCGACGCATTTCACCAGTCCGTCCGGATTGATGATCTGCCCGCAATCGTGCGCCACTGTGAATTTGCGCGCCCGGATCTTGCCGGTACTACGGTCGACATCGACTTCGGCTATCACGGCGACGCGGGTGCCGTTGCGCTGGGCATAAGCAATCCCTCGGCCGGATACTTTGTTGCCTGTCTGGTCACGGCGCGGCGACGGCCGCGTGTCCCAGTTGGCTTTCTCCGCAGCCGCTTTGATAATGGCGATATCGCGGGGCTCCTTGATATGACGAAGGCGGAATTCGATCGGATCAACGTTCACTGCCGCCGCCACCTCATCGATAAAGGACTCGCTGGCGAAGTGGATCTGCGGTCCGACCGGATCGCGCAAATGCGAGGTGCGAAGCGGCGATGCGCGGTCAAGCAGCGGAGGAATGGTCTCCCAGGCCAATCGTTTGTTCGCAATAGCGTAAGATTCAGCCGGCACACCGAACCCGTCACCGGATTTCAGAGCCACACCCAGGGTCTGCCCGGTCAGCGTGTCCTGCGGCTTGCCGCCGTTGGTATCGACGTCCACCCGAGAAAACGCCTTGCTTGTGAACTCGTAGGCGATGACCTCGCCGGCGGCGTTGAGACCAGCCTTCGCGATGTGGATCGAGGCCGGCCCCTTCGGATCCCAGCCGGTACCCTGGTTGCGCATATATTGCAGCCGCACCGGACGTCCCACGGACTTGGCGAGCACAGCAGCGTCCATCGCGCAGTCGTCGGCGTCGTTGCGGCCGTAGGAGCCCGGACCAGGTTTGAAGATGACGTGCACCTTCTCGACGGGCACTTGCAATATGTCAGCCAGTCCATTCTGCACGAAATGGGATTTTTGCGTGCCGCTCCAACACGTGACGTCACCGTCCTTGATCTCAACCAGTGAGCAGGCCGGCCCCATACTGGCATGCGACTGGAATGGCCATTCATATTCGGCTTCGATCACCCTGGCCGCCGATTTGAAAGCCGCGTCGACGTCGCCATTCTGCTGTTCCACCACGCGTTTGCGCACGGGCGCTTTACGAATGTGGTCGTGGAGCGAAGCCTGGTCCGGAAACGGTGGCGTCTGCGCCGACCATTCGACTTTCAGTGCTTCGGCGGCCTGAATTGCATCCCATTCCCTGTCGGCAACCACGCCGAGGAAACCCTGATTCCAGATCACTTTGACACCCGGAATGCTCTTGATCGTGCTGTCGTCGACCTTCACCGGCACCGCGCCGGCCACCGGAGGCCGGATCATCCGGCCGTGAACCATATCCGGGACCTTGATGTCGGTCACGAAGTCTTCCTGACAGAACACCTTCGGCGCGATGTCCTCGCGTTTGATTGGCTGGCCGACGATTTTGTGTTCGCTCGGCTTCTTGGGCTGTGCCTTGCCGGGCGCGTACAGCGCGTTGCCAACCTCCTTGTTCCAGGCGAGCTGAACGTTAAAATACTGTCCGCCGATCAACTGCGCATAGGAAACGCGCTTCGATGGATCGTCGGCAACGCTGACGACGCCGTCGTTGACAACGAGCCGTTCGACCGGTGCCGATAAGGACGCAGCGGCCATCTTGAACAGCACGCGCCGCGCTTCCGCCGCCGCCACGCGCATCTGTTTGCCGCCGAGTTGAATGCCGGTCGAGCCCGAGGCGCCACCTTGGTTCACCGATGTCGCGGTATCGGCCATGTAGACCCTGACGCTCTTGAACGAAACGTCGAGCTCTTCCGCGACGATCTGGCCAATCGCGACATGCAGCCCATGGCCCATATCCATTTTGCCGAAATACGCCGCGATGCGGCCGTCGGCGTTCACGGCGATGTAAGATGAAAGCTGGTCGGGCGTCAGCGGCGGCTTGGCGCCTTGCGCATAGGCCTGACCGATCGACAGCACGGTTTCGAGCGTGACGCCGGCGCCGATCGATACCACCAGCGCGCCGCCACCGAGCAGAACCGAGCGGCGGGCGAGTGAAGAGATTTGTTCGAATTTTGTCATGGCGGCCCCCTTAGCCCATCATCGCAGCGGCACGCTTGACCGCCTTGAGGATGCTGATGTGGGTCCCGCACCGACACTTCAGTCCGGACAGTGCCTCCTGAATCTCGGCCCCGGTCGGTTTCTTCTTGTCACGCAAGAAGGCGGCTGCGGTCATCAGCCAGCCATTGATGCAGTAGCCACATTGCGGCACCTGCTCCTCAACGTAAGCTGTCTGCAGCGGATGCGGCTTCTCCGGCGTGCCCAGGCCGGCGAGAGTCACAACCTTGGCTTCACCGACCGCGGACAACGGTGTCACGCAGGATCGCGTCGGCTGCCCGTCGAGGTGCACGGTACAGGCGCCGCATTGCGCCAGTCCGCAGCCGAAATGGGGATTGTTGAGACCGACATCGTTGCGCAAGGCATAGAGCAACGGCATATCCGGATCGGCATCTATCGTATGAATCTGGCCGTTGACGTTCAGTTTGAAGGGTTGGTTCATAGCGGGCAGCTCCCTTGATCTCGGGGCGGTGGATTACGTCCTACCGTTCCGTCGCGGTATTCCGCGAATGCGTCGTTACCCGACGCTTACGGGCCTGATGCTATCCCTGTAACCGGAATTTGAAAATGGCCCAAAAAGGGAAACGGTCCGAGCAGAATCGTTTTTTCATAACAGGGGTAGCGTCGATATCGTAGCTGCGAGGCATGCCCGATGTAGACGGCCACACTGCAAGCAGCTAGCTTTGCAGTGGGCTACAGGAACGATCGATGGCGATCGGTAACGTTCCTGGCTCAAGGGAGGTTGGCATGACCAAGAACCGCGATATGCGTGGTGAAGGTTTGGAGCCCGCTGCCGGCAACGGCTTGATCAACCGCCGCGCGCTACTCGGGCGCGGCATGATGATCGCGGGAGCAGTGGGGACGGGCCTTGGCGGAGCGTCGGCGTCCGCCGGCGCCGAACCGCTGACGGAAGAACCATGGAGCCTTGAATTCGGGGACCGCACGCCACCTTATCAGGTGCCGTCCAAGTTCGAGGCAAAGGTTATTCGCACGCTGTCGAATCCCAAGCACGAACTGCGCAATTCTCATTCACGCACGCCACATCATCTTCTCGAGGGAATAACCACCCCGAATGGGCTGCATTTCACCATCAATCATGGTGGAATACCCGCAATCGATCCAGACAAACATAAGCTCGTGATTCATGGGCTTGTTAAACGACCACTTGAATTCTCGGTCGAAACACTTTCCCGCTATCCCATGATTTCACGCACGACGTTCGTCGAATGCGGGGGCAACAGTGCCCCGATGTTCTCTCCGGAACCACTCCAGGAAACCGTGCAGGCGCTGCACGGGCTCGCTTCCTGTGCGGAGTGGACCGGCGTCAAGCTATCGACCTTGCTTGAGGAAACCGGCATAGACCCCCGCGCAAAGTGGCTTATCGCCGAGGGCGCGGACTCGCCCCGTCTGAGCCGCAGCGTGCCGATGAAGAAGGCGTTGGATGACGCGATGATCGCGCTTTACCAAAACGGCGAGCGCCTGATGCCCGGCAACGGCTACCCCGTGCGGCTCTTGCTGCCCGGTTACGAGGGCAACATGAACGTCAAGTTCCTGCGCCGCCTCAAGCTGGTCGAGCAACCTGCGTTCAGCATGTACGAGTCGCGGACCTATGCGCCGATCCTGCCTAACGGCAAAGCCTATCGATTTTATTTTCTGCAGGAGGTCAAATCCTTCATCACCTTCCCTTCGCACGGCCATGTATTGAAGGAGCCAGGCCTCTACGAGATTTCCGGCATTGCTTACTCCGGAACCGGCCGGATCGAGAAGGTCATGGTGTCCGCGGACAGCGGCCAAAGCTGGGCTCAGGCTGCCCTTCAGGAGCCGGTGCTGAGCAAGGCCTTTACCCGTTTCCGCCTGCCATGGCGTTGGAACGGAGGCCCGGCCACGTTGCAAAGCAGAGCATGGGATGAATCAGGTGAGGTTCAGCCGACCCGGGGTGAATTCATCGTCGCACGCGGCGAGTTGGCGAAACCACCGCCTGTTCTGGGCTTCAACAATCAGCACTACAACTCGATCACCAGTTGGGGCGTTGGAAGCAACGGCGAGGTCAAGCATGTTTACGTTTAAGCACGTGATCTTCGTTGCCTCAGTATGCATGGTTTCGATGGGGAGTGCCTTGCTGGCCGAAACACCCAATCGTGGCAAGCCAGTCGATGAGGCCACCATCGCTCCGTGGGACATCAGCATTTTGCCCGATGGCACCGGATTGCCGAAAGGCAGCGGCACGCCCGCGCAAGGCGCTCCGATTTTCGCCGAGAAATGCTCAGGCTGCCATGGCGAAAACGGCAAAGGCGGCGAAGCGAACGCGCTGATCAGCGATCGTGAGTTGATCGGCATTAGTGCCGCACAGAAAACCATCAAGAATTTCTGGCCGTATTCGACGACGGTGTTTGACTTCATCCGTCGCGCCATGCCGTTTCAAATGCCGCATTCGCTCACGGACGACGAGGTTTATGCGCTCACGGCCTACATTCTGGCAGGCAACAAGTTGATCGGCCCGGACGATGCGATGGATGCACAAACACTGCCGAAGGTGAAGATGCCCTATCGCGATAACTTCATCTTGCGATTTCCGGACCGCATCTAGGTTCAGGAAAGTCAAAACTCAATCGTGAGCCAATCGTTCGGCATTTGGTCGAACATTGTTGCCCTCAGCCAGGCACGAGGTCACTAGTCGAGAATTGCAGGAGGACATATGGTCCAAAAGCGCGACGTTCCCGGCATCAAACGCTACGACGCCCCGGCGGGCGGATGGGGGGCCCTCAAAGCTACCGCGATCGCCATTCGTGACCAGATGGACGTGGTCGAGGCGCCGCTGACGCTGCTGCACATGAACAAACCTGACGGCTTTGATTGCCCGGGCTGCGCATGGCCAGACAAGGAGCATACCTCCACTTTCCAGTTCTGTGAGAACGGCGCGAAAGCCGTAACCTGGGAAGCGACCAGCAAGCGCGTCACCCCGGAGTTCTTCGCCGGCCACACCGTCACCGAGCTATTGACCTGGAGCGACTTCCACCTGGAGAACGAGGGGCGCCTTACCGATCCCATGGTCTATGACCCAGGGACCGATACTTACCAGCCCATCGAATGGAATGAGGCCTTCGCGCTGATCGGCGAGAAGCTGCGCGGCCTTCCAGACCCCAATATGGCCGAGTTCTATACCTCGGGCCGCGCTTCCAACGAGGCCGCTTTTCTCTTCCAGATCTTCGCGCGCGAGTATGGCAGCAACAATTTCCCCGACTGCTCGAACATGTGCCATGAGGCGACGAGCGTCGGTCTGCCGCACTCCATCGGTATCGGCAAGGGTACGGTGTCACTGGAGGATTTCGACCATGGCGAGTTGATCATCGCCATGGGCCACAATCCGGGCACCAATCATCCGCGTATGATGGGCACTTTGCACGAGGTCTCGCGCCGTGGCGTACCGATCATCGTGTTCAATCCGCTCCGGGAGCGCGCGCTCGAGCGATTCACGGATCCGCAGAACCCGATCGAAATGGGCACCTTCGGCTCAACGCCCATTGCGTCCACCTACTACCAACCAAAGGTCGGTGCTGAAGGGCATCATGAAAGCGCTGATCGCGAAAGATGACGTCGCGGGCGACGTGCTCGATCATGCCTTTATCGCCGAGCACACCAACGGTTTTACTGCGTTCGCGGCCGATCTGCGCGCCACGCCGTGGGAACAGATCGAGGCCATCTCCGGCTTCACCCGCGCGCAGCTTGGCGAGGTCGCCGCCGCCTATGCCCGGTCCAACGCCACCATCATCACCTACGGCATGGGCATCACCCAGCACAGCCGCGGCACCGGCACTGTGCAGCAGATCGCAAACCTGCTGCTACTACGAGGCAACTTCGGCAAGCCTGGCGCCGGCATCTGCCCGTTGCGCGGTCACTCCAATGTGCAGGGTAATCGAACCGTCGGCATCACCGAAAAGCCCAACATTCCGATGTTTGAGGGTATCGAACGCACTTTTGGCTTCAAGCCGCCGCCGCATCACGGCCATGACTCGGTGGCTGCGATGGAGGCGATCGACGATGGCCGATCGAAGGTCTTGATCTGTCTCGGAGGCAATTTTGCCGTGGCGCTGCCCGACCCGCAGCGTTGCCAAGCGGGCATGCGCAAGCTCGATCTCGCCGTGCACCTGGGTACCAAGCTCAACCGCTCGCATCTCCTGATCGGCAAGCAATCGATCATCCTGCCGGTGCTGGGGCGCACCGAGCGCGACGTCCAGGCGAGCGGGCCGCAGGCCATCACGGTGGAAGATTCCATGTCGATGGTGCACGCTTCGCGCGGCAGGCTCAGCCCGGCCTCCGAGCACCTTCGTTCGGAATCCGCCATTGTCGCCGGCATGGCGATAGCGACCTTGCCGGCGAGCAAGGTGCCTTGGGCCGAGCTGATCGCCGATTACGACCGCATCCGCGACGCCATCGAGGGCGTATTTCCCGATTTCAAGGATTACAACCAGCGCATTCGACATCCCGGCGGCTTTCGCCTGCCGCTGCCGCCCACCGAGCGCAAGTGGACGACGGCTTCCGGCAAGGCCGAATTCTTCATCTTTAATGGCCTGGAGGAGGACCCGGCTGTGACCGACAAGACTATCCTCAAGCTCACCACCATCCGCAGCCACGACCAGTACAACACCACGATCTATGGGCTGAACGATCGCGATCGCGGCGTATTCGGGCGGCGTGACGTGCTCTTCATGAATGAGGCGGACCTCGCCGGACTTGGTTTTGCGCACGGTGATCTCGCGGAGATCCGGACCGCCCTGCCCTCGGGTGAACCGCGGCGTCTCAGCCTCACGGCCGTCGCCCATGACATCGCGCGCGGGTCAGTCGCCGCCTATATCCGGAAGCAAACGGGCTCGTACCACTCGACTATTACGACAAGGAAAGCGGCACGCCATCGTACAAATCAGTGCCGGTGCGCATCCACCGAGCCGCCTAAGACCGCGCAACTCCTAAATCCAAGGGTTGTAGAGGCGCTGGTCGAGTACGAGGAAGCCGCCAACTAGCGCCGTCGGAAATGACGGAACCAGAAACAGAAGATTGCGGGCAGTAAACCTGTCTGTACTAAACCGAGGACCCCGCGTGTTGGTCACGCCGTGCCGATCGCGGGCTGCAGGCGTTGCCGCTTGTCCTTCACGGCACGGGATTCTTGCTGTTGAAGAAAGCGTCCGATTGCAAGCATCCGTTCCTCAGCCGAGTCATCGCGACGTATGATTGCGATCACTCCGTCCAAAAACTCTATGGCGGTGGCACTGTCGCCTCCTGCCCGGTAGATCTCAAGGAGATGAAATTCCGTCTTCTCGAGCGCAAGCATGGCGAGGTGGTGGTGCTTCTCGCAATGCGCCCGAACGTTGACGTTTGAAATTGGGTCTATTTCCGGTAAATGGTCAGGCCACTCGAAGGGCGTGCGAAGCTCGTCGAAGAAGCCATTGATTTCATCAAGCATCGAAATGTTCGCCGCCGAGCATGGAGTCAGGGACACACGACATGCAACCATGCCTTCACATGGTTAACGCTTGGTTATTCCGGTCTGAACGAAAACTGCAGCCGCTGCCGGTTACGCGTCCGTTGTGATCGGCGCCGGCAATTGATCGTAGGTTTCGCCATCTGGCGATAAGGGCGGTCCAACTCAACGCTTAGCAATTCGGCTATTTCTTGCGCACCAACAAGCGATCCGGACGCAACAACTCGGAGAGGCGTTCCAACTCGAAGGGCCGGCATCAATTACCTCGTGCGGTAGTCCCCCTTTGTGGTTCGCCCGTACTGTCGGTTGCGGCAAGTTAACGTTCGGCAAGTTCGGAAACATCTGGAAGAAAACGCGGGCCGAAACCGACAAGGGCTCCCCAGCCTAGAAGTCCCCACGAAACAACCGCGAAACCTTTTTAAATTGGCCAGAAACAAATCATGGCCATGGTCGCCGTTGTGAGCCATCTCACATCTGCTCGGCATCACGCCTGCTAGAACTGCCGAGTGCGATCGAAGGGGAGTTACCACGCTAGTACCGAAGCGACGCCTCCGGCGGTCAGCAGAATATCGCAGAAGTTTTTGGAAATTGGCTATTTTACCGCGATTACGGTCGCGACCGTTGGATGGGTATCCGCGTTCGGTCGGATTACGGTCAGGGTATTGGAGTGGCTGTTACGATAGAAACCCTAAGCATGTAACCTCCCGTCGAGACGGTTGAACTTGACAGACCGGGTCGATGAAGCCGCAATGACGAACATCGTTGCATCGAAGCTGCGATCAAGGGCGGTATTGTGACGAGCATCCATCTATCGAGCCGGCAATCCGCTCGAAATTCGATTGCATCCTTGTTCAGAACACTGCAGACACACGCAGCAACACTCGGCAGACATCGCCTCATTTTCGTGTTTTTTGACGGCGATCCGATATGACCAGAAGCGGTGGTCGCCTGGAACACGGACACGATTGGAAATGTTCATCACGGCGCCTCGCTGCACGATCCTGCTGGCGTCGTTGCTAAGCGCATGCTCCAGCGTTCACACGACAGAGCAAGCCTACGTACCACCGTCTCCGCCGAGGGAAAAGGCGATCGGCGCTGCCGTTGCGGAACTGGCCAAAGAAGCCAAGCTCGTCACTCCTCTGGAACTTTCTGCGCTTCGTCCAAGCGACCATGGGCCTGGCAGCTTTTTCGTTTGCGTCAGAGAAGTAAATCCGCCTCCGGATAAGACCCGCCGCACCTACTCGGCTTTCCTCGATAACGATGCCTATAAAGGCTCGCGATTATCCGTCATCATCGAGCAATGTGAATTGCAGACCTACAGTCCCGCGCCTGTCGCTGCGCCCGCGCCGCCACCCCAGACGCCAGCTGCCACGCCTGCCAAGCACAAGCGCCACTCCAAGCCGACTTAGCCGCAGTTGGCAAAACCTCTCGAGAGGCAGCCCACACTTGGCCGCTATTCCTGGATGCGGCTGGTTAACGATTCACTTCCTGCGTTTGAGAAATATGTCGGCATTGACTTTACGCACGCTTCACTACGCAGCAAGGGACATCGTCCGGCTTAATCCCTTGCACATTGGCGATAGCTCACGGTCTGGTAAGACGGAGACGGGATATGCCAGATCAAAGCCCTTGCACCTGCAGCGACGTGCACACTCGCGCCATTTGCGACGAGGTTGGTGACCGTCTTCGATTCCTGCTTGACCGGTCACAGACGCCACCGGCGCCGAGAATACTCGCGTTGCTATTGCAACTTCAGCTCAGCGAACTCAAGGCGCCAGCCGCAGAACCCGGCAGCGATCTGGCAATTGCCAGTTAACGTCCACGATGTGCGGTAGTTCGTCTGCTCCGGTGCTCGACCGGCAAAGGTTGGTCCTGCCGATTCGGTGAACCGGTCTACTGCCCAACCCACCCATGGATGCTCCTTCGCTTGATTTGCCGGTTTGACAATTTCCCCGCGATGGAGAAATCCTTGTCTATTGGACAGACGCCGAAGGCACGATTGTGATGAGAATACTGTTCGCTCTGGCTGTTATCACCGCCTTGGCATGCCCCGCTTACGGTCAACAAAAGCAGACGCCCCAGCCGGCGCCGGGTCCACCGCCCAAGACCCAAAAGCAAATTGAAGAGGATAAGGCCGCCGATCGCGCCTATCAGAAGTCGCTGCAAAATATCCCCGATCAGCCAGCGGCAGATCCCTGGGGTAATGCCCGCAGCACAGACGCTCCCAAGACGCCAGCCAAGACGAAGTCGTCAAAAGCGCCCGCAAATTAGACCGCCGGAGAAATCGTCCCCGTTGGTCAAATCTATCATTCACAATGTCGCAGAGCTTGCGCACGCCGGAACTCCGGCGGCGCGGCTTTCGGCGCAAGTCGCTCTGTTATGCCGCGAGGATCGCTATCCCCCAGCCGACGACGGCAAGTGCGATAATGATACAGGTGGCAGTCAAGGCGTTTTCCAAGGCAGATGAAGCCATCGCAATGCTCTCATTTGCCTACCCCGGCGAAATGTCTATGTGATTCACCGGGGTCGGGCAACGCCACGAATCTAGATGTAAACAACTTGCACGTAGACGCGCTCGCAAAAGAGCCGATTTATGGCGCGAAGTTCCACTATTCCGCGGAACAGTGGACCTATGGAATAGCAATCTTACGGCCGGTGAAACACCAGCGTACGCAGCTCGATGCTCTCGCGCGGCGGCGCATCCTCCGGCGTCGTGGGATCGGCGAAGGCGGTGTGCGGGGCAAACCGGGCGCGGCCGTCGGTCTCGGAGTCATAACATTTCAAAAGCAGGGCTTCGTCCGCCGTCATCTCCGGGAAATAGAACCAGCGATGGTCCGGATTGAATTTCACCGAATAGGTTTCGCCGTTGCGGTTTGGATAGATCAGGTCGGAGGCTATAAGATCGCCCGCAGCCACGCTGGCTGCATCGCAAACCGCCAGTGGCGTGTCGAGCAAGGGCCCGCGAATAGGACGCCACAGGTTGATCACCTGCACGCGGCCTTTCAGGAGCTCATCCGCTTCGGCAGGCAGATGTTCGCGCACGCGGTTGGCACCGGACGTATGGGTTTGATCGACATGGACCCGTGTCGCCGGCTGCCGGGGCCCGCCGCCGCGGATATCGGCCGCACCTTCCACCCGCCGGCGCACCGTATGATCGAAGATCACGACGCGATCGGCGCGCAGTGTCGCCTTGATGAAGGCTTCCGCCGCGGGATAATAGACCTGCCGTATCTCCTTATCGTCATAGAAATCCCGCACCGAGGTCGGATGCCGGACAAGCGCAAAACCTTCTCGATCGAGCGAAAAACTGTTCGAGACCGGGCGGCCGTCGAACACGGGCACCTGATGCGGCTCGGGCAACGCCGTTGATTTGGGCTCGCCGACCGGTGGATCGAGTGCGTAGGTCCGCGGCTTTCCGTCTGTTGGTGCGAGGTAATTCAGTTCTGCGAGGACGAAAGGCAGCGATTCGATTTTTCTCTCGATCAGGCTCATACGGATCTCCCGGGATTTGCATCTCGAGGTAAATCTGGTCCGAGCCTGACGATGGAACAAGCGCGCCTTCGAAATAGCAATGTATCCACTCTTAACGGGACGGCGAAGAGTAAATCTTTTTGCAAGACCGCTTGCCGATAGGCTTGTTCTGCAAGGATCACGACGTTGTTACGCGAAACGGTCTCGGGATTAGCAGTCCCGAGACCGTTGGCGTTTGAAGAACCATGACGACGTTAGCTGGGAGGGTTCAGCGACGGTGACTCTCCACCCACCCGTGACGGGTCTCGCCCGGTAAAACCGAAGTTCTGGAGGTTGCGATATTCGTTATTGTTCTGCGGGGGCAGAAAATCCGAATTCATCTGGTTGTAAGATCGATAGAAGGTTTGGGAATGACGCGCCGGGCCAGCGTACGGGGCTGCACCATATGTACCGGCATCCTGAGCCAGGACTGGCGTCGCAACGGTCGCCGAAAGAATAACCGCAGCGCCGATCATTTTCATCTTGTTCATTTGATTTCTCCTTGTCTGCGCCGGACCAATCCCGGGTCCGCGAGGACGTTCCGGAATCTCAACCCATCGTGATGCGAGGTTCCGTGGGGCGGACTGCCGCACTTTTATGCAACGCAGCTTCGTTACCTCAGGTTCGGAGCTGCCGCACTTGTATCGTTAATATTTTGAGAACGCGGCGTTGATAGCCTTGCGTGCCAGGAGAATCACCATGGCCGCCATCAGCAGTTCAACGACGCCGACCACGCTGCCGCAGGCATTGGCGAAGCTAGCCGCCGACGAAGCCGCCAAGGCTTCCGCTAAGGCACGACCGACCAGAGCGACGTAACCCAGCTCGAGAAATCCCAGACCTCGTCCCAGAGCACGTCCACTCAAAGCACGGGCGTCAACGTCGTCGCCTAAGGGGACGCGGCATCGAAATGCCGCACCCCACCCGGCCGGGTTTCAGCTAACCGCCAAATCCGTAAGCTACGCGCTCTGTACTTTGGATGCGGCCATCCGAGGCATCGGACTTGGAACGGCCGCATAGGGACCATCGCCGAGCAGCACCTGCAAGACCAGCATAAGCCCCCACGTGAGCGACATCTCCGCGCCGCCGATCGTGAAGTAGAATCCTTTTCGGACAGCCCAGTACTGAGCGGCGCCCAGGATCAACGGCAGCGCGTACAAGGCGACCCAGCGGGTCCAGATACCGGGGATCAACAATAGCGCGCCGGCGAATTCCGCTGAAATGCAATACCAGGGCGTGATCGACGGATACCCGTTGGCGGCAAAATTGGCCCACCATTTGTCCAGGCCGCCGTCGAGGATCACAAACTTCCAGTAGAGATGCGCAATGAAAAGCAGGCCAAGGCTTACACGAAGCAGCAGGGTCGCCCACGGCGCCAAGCGTTGATCGATCATCTTTCCCCTCCCAAGATTGTTTTTTCCAAGACTATTTTTTGAAAAACCCGGATCGGGCCGAAGCCACCCAGCCCGACCAACCATTGTTCCGCAGAAACCGATCCGGAAATCAACACGGAAATAAGCGGCGAGCAAAAATCTCGACGCGCTTGGCGGCTACCGGATTTTGGATCCTTTGCCACATGGTGAAACCAGCCTATGGTGCCACCATAAAAAGAAACGCTAGGAGGCTGATGTGACGAGGCATTGGGTGGTGGCGGCTGCTCTTCTGATAACAGCCGGAATGAACGGCGCTCAGGCCGAGGATTATCCCACCCGAACGATTACCATGATCATTCCATTCGCCGTGGGTGGGCCGGCCGATATTACCGGGCGAATTGTTGCCGACGTTTTGGCGCGGCATCTCGGCCGAAGCGTTATAGTGGAAAACATCAACGGCGCTGGCGGCACGATTGGCGCGCTTCGCGCCGCCCGCGCCACGCCGGACGGCTACACGATCCTGTTCGGCCACATGTCCACGAATGCGCTGGCGCCGGCCTTTTATCCTAATTTGGGCTACGATCCGATGAAGGACTTTGAACCGATCGGGCTCGCCGCCGAATATCCCGAACTGCTCGTGGTTCGCAAAGATTTCCCGGCCAACAACCTCGGTGAGTTTGTTACCTACGCCAAGACCCATGCAAACAAGCTCAATGTCGGGCACGCAGGCGTCGGTTCGATCTCTTACATCGGATGCCTCCTGATTGATGCGGCGATCGGCATCAAGCCTGCCCTGATCCCGTTCACGGGGACGGCGCCGGTCCTGAATGCCATGCTCGGCGGCGAAATCGACTACGAATGCGATCCCGTGCTGGGAACGCTGGCCCAGGTGCGCGAGGGCACGGTCAGAGCGCTCGCCATCGCCGCGAAACAGCGCAGCCCGATGTTACCGGATGTGCCGACCTCTTACGAACAGGGGCTGCCAGAGTTCGATTGCGCCGTCATGTACGCTTTATTCGCAGTCGCCGGAACGCCCAAGCCAGTCATTGCGAAGCTTGCGGCAGGCTTGGACAAAGGCCTCGACGAAGAACAGGTCAGGAAAAGATTAGCCGATCTTGGCGCCAATATCGCCGAGCCGGGCCGTCGCGGACCGAAGCCGTTGGCCGATCTGGTGCGAAGCGAATCCGCGCGGCTGCTTCCGATCCTGAATGCTGTGGCCCTGACCGACAAATAGCCGAGACGTTTAGTCCGTGCGCATCACCTGCGCCGGGTCGGCACGCGGATCGCGCGGCGCCCACCGGCCCGCCTCAACCTGCGCGATGAACTCCGCGACGTGGCGATTGAACAGTTCCGGCTCCTCGAGATTGAGGGTGTGGCCGGTTTTCGGAAACACCGCGAGGCCCGACCTTGAAATCGTGCGCTTGAGAAACAGGCCGGGCTGAAGACAGTGGTCGTCCTCGTCGCCGACCATCACCAGAACCGGCGGCTGCATGGCGCGAAACTCGGTTTCGAGATCGTAGAGCGAGGGCCGTTGCATCTGCACGCCACGCATGGTGTTGGCGGCGCCTCGCGCATCGTGCTGGGCCAGCCGATCGGCAAACAGGCGCCAGCCCCGCGGGTCTTTTTCCTGAAACTGCACGCGTGAAGCGCCTTCTGCATAGACCGGTGCGAATTCTTTCGCGCCGCGCTTCTCGAAATTCTCCGCAACCTGCGCCGAAACACCCTTGAAATAGTTTTCGTGGACTTTCTCCGCGCCATAGCCAGCCCCGGCCGCGACCACCGACAACACCCGCTTGGGATGACGAAGCGCGACATGAAGGCTGGCGAAGCCTCCCATGGAGAGGCCGACAACGTGCGCCTTGTCGATTTCAGCCGCATCGAGCACGTCGACGATATCGTCGGCCGCGCGCGCCTGCGAATAGGCCTCGACGGATTCCGGGATATCCGACGGCGGATATCCGCGCGCGGCGAAGGTGATGCAGCTATGCCGGCGCGCGAAGAAATTGAGCTGCGGCTCCCAGCTCCAATGGCTGCCGCCGAACTCATGGACGAAAATAATCGGCGTGCCTGAGCCCGCGCTTTCGTAAAACAGATTGATCCCGTCGCTGGTCCTGGCAAAACTCATCTCGGACTCCTCAAATCACGGAGCGGCGGGACGCAATGCCGCCATCGACGGTGAAGATTGTGCCCGAGGTGTAGCCGGAGCGATAGGACGCGAGAAACACGATGAGGTCGGTGACCTCGTGAACATGCGCAGGCCGCTTGAGCGGGTAGCGGTCCTGCAATTCCTTGTAACGGTCCTCGGTGCCGAACCATTCCTTTGAGCGCTTCTTCAGCATGTTGTAGATGCGGTCGGTATCGACGGGACCGGGATTGACCCCGACCACACGGATATTGTCATCCAGCGAATGGCCGCCCATCGCGCGCGTAAAGGCCATCAAGCTGGCATTGCCCGTCGTCCCGGCCACATAGTTCGGGTCGAACACTTCGCCGCCGTTGCCGATATTGTTGATGATCACCCCGCCGCCGCGGGCCTTTAGTTTTGGATAGATGGCGCGGGTGAAGTTGATATAGCCGAACACCTTCAGCTCCCAGCCCGCCCGCCATTTGGCCTCATCAACGTCCCAAAGGCTTCCACTCGGGATCACACCAGCATTGTTGACGAGAATGTCGATATCGCCGACGGCCTCGACCAGCGGATCGATCACGCCGGGAACCGTCAGGTCGAGGGCATGCACCACCACCCTCACCCCGTGCGACTTCTCGATTTCCGCCTTGATGGCTTTCAGACGGTCGGCAGACCGGGCGACGAGATGGAGATGGCAGCCTTCGGCAGCGAAGGCGCGCGCGACCCCTTCGCCGATTCCTTGCGACGCGCCGGTCACCAGAACCGTTTTGCCTTTTAGCCCCAAATCCATGGTCTTCGTCTCCGTTCTTCGTTCTTCCGAGACCGGGGCAAGAGAAATGCCGCCGGTTCTGCCAAATTGGCATACAATATCAGTCGCAGTCTGGCCAAATAATATGCAAGATTTGATTTTTGGCATAATCAAGCTTGCCTGAAGCTGATTTCAAGATGATGCTGCCGAAGATGCGCAAGCACTGCGCGGCGATCGCCAGAGCTTGTTAGGAGACACTTGTTGGGAGAGGGTTGATGATCTCACGTCGGGGTGTGTTGAAGGGCATGGGTGTCGCGGGCCTTGGCGCCGCCGGTCTTTCGTTGGCCGCGCCTGCCATTTCGCAAGGCGCCACGAAAGTCACGTTCACCACGTCGTGGATCCCGGAAGGCCCCAACCTCTTTGCCTATGTCGCGCGCGACAAGGGTTTCTGGAAAAAGGCCGGGCTCGACGTCAGCGTGGCGCGCGGATCGGGCTCGGGCGCCGCCGCACAAGCCGTCAGCGCCGGCACTTTCCATTTCGGCATGGCCGCAACGCCGACCGTCATCGTCCAGGCCACCAAGAAATTGCCGATCACCGGCATCGGCCAGATCAATTACGACGCGCTGATGGGTATCGGCCTGTTGGCGGATTCACCGATCAGGAAGCCAAAGGACCTCGAAGGCAAGAAACTCGGCGCCAGCGTAACCTCGGGCGAATACCCGTTCCTGCCGCTCTATGCGGAGAAAGCCGGTTTCGACCTGGCCAGGGTGCAGATGGTGCAGCTCGACGGCAAGGTTCGCGAGCGCTCGCTGATGGAAAAGCAGGTCGACGCCGCATCCGCCTTTGCCACCAGCACGATCCCCTCGCTGGCTCCGCTCGGCACCGACGTTCGCTTCATGCTCTTTCGTGACGCTGGGATCGAATTTTACGGTCAGTCACTTACTACGCAGCCGCAACGGCTGGAAAAGGATCCCAATCTCTGCGCCGCCCTCGTTGAAGGTGCCATGGAAGCCATTCGCTTCACCATGACTGACTTCGATGAGGCGATCGACATCTTTCTGAAAGCCAACAGCGAAGTTGCGATATCGTCGACCGGCAAGGAGTACGCGCGGATCGGCCTCGGCCTGACCAACCTGACTAACCTCGTGCCGGAGGTGAAGGAGAGCGGATTCGGTTACGCCGATCCGAAGAAGGTCGCGACGATGGCCGATCTCGTGGTCAAATATGCGGTCGGCGATGGTGCCACGCGTCCCGACGTCGAAACTTTGTTCACGAACAGATTCGTCGGCAAGGTCAAGCTGAGCGCCAGTGAACTTGCTTCCGCAGAAAAGAACGCCGCGGCTTTTCGCAAATACGTCAGCTGAAATTGTCTGACCCAATCGGATCGGAATCGATGCTCGCCGCCAAAACTTCGCCTGAGGTTACGGCAGCGGCCAAGCCGCTGGTATCCATAACCAATGTGCAAAAGACCTACTTCACGCGGCAGGCGCCGGTGCAGGCTGTGGCGTCGACGTCCGTCGACGTGGCGCGCGGAGAGTTTGTCTCTCTCCTGGGCCCCAGCGGTTGCGGCAAGAGCACGCTATTGATGATGATCGCAGGGTTGGAGCAGCCGACCGGCGGATCGATATCGCTTGCCGGTTCGGAGGTCAGGGAGCCGCGCCGCGACATCGGCATCATTTTCCAGGACGCGACGTTGTTGCCGTGGAAGAGCGCGCTCGACAATGTACTGTTTCCGGTTCGCATTCTCAGGCTGCCGATCGAACCCTATCGCCGGCGCGCCAGAGAGTTGTTGGCGATGGTCGGGTTGTCCGACTTTGAAAACAAGAAACCTTCGCAACTGTCAGGAGGCATGCGGCAACGCGTGGCGATCTGCCGGGCACTGATCCACGATCCGGACATCCTGTTGATGGACGAACCCTTCAGCGCGCTCGATGCGATCACCCGCGACCAGATGAACGTCGCGTTGTCGGAAATCCTCGAGACCCACAAGAAGACCGTCATCTTCGTCACCCATTCGATTCGCGAAGCTGCGTTCCTGTCCGACCGGGTCGTCGTGATGGGCGGCCGGCCCTCGACGATCATGCTCGACATGAAGATGCCATTTGAGCGGCCGCGACGTTTCGAGATCGAAGAGACGCCGGAATTCGTCGCCGTCTGCCGAAAACTCCGGTTGACGATCGAGCAAGCCCATACCGGCGTGCCGTCGCAAATTCCTGCCGCGAAACAGCGCGGCGTGGTCGAGTGAGCAGGAACATGGCCAGCTTTGCATCAACGGGTATGGGTACGGAAACGGGCGCGATCATCGCGGGTCCGGCAGTTCCCAGGGATGCAGGCCTCACCAGGCTGAGAAGTGTAGGCTTGCCGCTCGGACTGGCGGCGATCGTGCTGGCGGGTTGGCAACTCGCCGTCACGCTCGGACATATTCCGCCGGTCATTCTGCCGTCGCCGCTCTCGATCGGAAAGTACATCTACGAGCGCTACGATATTCTGCTGATGCATGCGGTTCCGACCACGCTGGAATCGGCCGCGGGATTTGCGATCGCAACCCTGCTTGGAATTGGACTCGCCATCCTCATCACCTATTCGGATATCGCCCGCGAGGCGCTTTATCCGAATCTGGTGTTCTTCCAGCTGATCCCGAAGATCGCGCTCGCGCCGCTCTTCATAATTTGGCTCGGAATCGGCTCTCAGTCCCGCATCGCCTTTGCGGTTTTCATCGCGTTCTTTCCGGTCGTGATCTCCACGGCCGCTGGCTTTGCCAGCGTCGACAAGAGCATGATCCGGCTGTGCCGCGCGCTGACCGCCAATGAGTGGCAGATATTTTCCAGCGTCCGGTTTCCGGCAGCGCTGCCTTATATCTTCAGCGGCATGAAGATCGCGATTACACTTGCGATCATTGGCGTTATTATCGGCGAATTCATCACCGCCCAGGCCGGCCTCGGCTATCTGATCATTTTTGCCACTGCGCGCGCGGATACCGAGATATCGATGGCCGCCATCGTGGTTCTCTGCATTTGCGGCCTGTTGCTTTATGGCCTGGTGGCCCTCGGTGAAGCCATCGCCAACCGGTTTTACTCGGCGGAAAACCCATGAAAGTCATGCCGGACACATCGCCGCCGGTGGAAACAGCTATTTTGCCAGGCCAGCCGGAATCGCTTTCGGCCAGCGTCGTTCATCGCCTCGAACTCGAAATCCTCAAAGGCCAGCGCAAGCCGGGCGACCGTCTCGACGAGCGGCAGCTCGCCGATCATTTCAGTGTTTCCCGCACGCCTGTCCGCGAAGCGCTGCAACGGCTGGCGGCGAGCGGATTGGTGGTCTCGCGCGGACGCCAGGGCTTGCAGGTCGCTCAGCTGTCGCTGGCCGATCTTCTCGACGCGTTCAGCGTTGCGGCGGAGATGGAGGCGCTGGCGTCGGCCCAGGCCGCGCGCCGCATTCGGCCCGATCAGCAAAACCGCCTCGAGACAGCGCATCAGGCCTGCTCAGTGGCCGCTACTGTTCGCGACGTCGACGGCTTCTATGAAGCGAATCTCGAGTTTCACGAAACGATCGCGGCCGCCAGCCACAACCGGATCCTGCGCGAGGAGTTGCGACGGCTCACCGTGAAGATTTCGCCTTACCGCAGAACGATCACGTTCCAGCCGGGCCGAATGGAATCGTCCATTCCCGAGCACGAGCAGATCATGCAGGCGATCTTCCGGGGCGATGCGGCACAGGCAAGTCTGGTGATGCGCTCGCATGTGACGCTGTTGGGCGATGGCCTGTCCGACCTGCTGCACTTCCTGCGGCTCTATGGCGACCAGAAACTGCTGACCGAGCTCGCTTGAACGCCAAGACTTAAGTGCCAAGACTTAACTGCCAAGACTTGAGCGCCAAGATCAATCAGATCTGCCGCGGGGTCATGACGCGCCCGTTTTTGGCGAGCAGTTCGCGCAAGTCCCGGATCGGAGGAAAGACTTCCTGATTCCAGTCGGACCCCTGGGCGTCATAGGCGGCCTGCTCCATCTCCACGATTTCGCGGTCTTCCTCGAACACGCGATTGGTGAACCAGGTCAACACGGGCCACGCCAGGTCCAGCACGCCGGGGATTTTCGGCCGGCGGACCGAAAGGTGAATGAAGGACCTGTTTTTTCGTTGCTCGGCATCGACCGGCGTGTAGCCAAGCCAGACGCTCAAGACAGGCTCCTCGCCTGCCGTCCAGAAACGCAGCGTCTGGTGCGGATATTCCGTGCGGATGGTCATGCGGTCGCGCGGCTTGGAGGTATCGAGCCGGAAGCTTCCCATGATCAGGGATTCGCCGAGCGGCGGCTTGGAATCCGGCCGCGCAAACGTATAGTCGAGCTCCATCCAGCCCTCGCCCGCTCGCTTGCCGAGATAGCGCGGCGTGACCTTTCCGGTGGTTCGGCGATGAAGAAACTGATGGTTCATATCCATCAGGTTTTCATGCATGAACGTGTAGTGGCAGTTGACGACCCGGCCGAAGCTTCGCGTCTTGTAAGCCTTGTCGCCGGCGGCGCCGAGGCTAGCGGGCGGCGGCGCGGCCGGCAGACTGCCCGGCCAGATGAAGACGATGCCGTCGCATTCGCAAGCCGGATATGTACGCACGCCGTTGGGCTGCTTGCCCTTGCCGAGATAGGGAACATCGCACTTTCCCGACGCGTCATAACTCCAGCCGTGATAGCAGCAATGCACCCTGCAATCCTTCACGTTGCCCTTGGACAAAGGCACTTGGCGATGGGCGCAGCGATCTTCCAGCGCGTATAGTTCGCCCTGTTCAGGCCGAACAAGAGCGATCGGCTCGCCGGCAAAGGAGGATGCAACGACCTGCCCTCGTTTGACCTCATGCGACCACGCGACCGGATACCAGTGATCCGGATGCGCGCCGACCTGACGCAAATCGGCCGGCACTTTTGCAACGCTTGCTTCTGCAGATACCAATCCCGGATTCAAGACCTCAACTCCCCTGCCGCGTCCCCAAGTGGATCGCCAGAATGTCCTCCGGAGTCTCGCTCACGTCAATCGTCTGAGCGTTGCTGCCGACGAACTCCAGGACCGTCTTTTCGCCGTCACGTCTCAACCCGCCGACGAGCGAGATGTTCACGTAATAGGCTTCCCCCGTGCCAAAGCGGGTGCATTTGATCCAGAATCGCATCGGCATGCTCCGCAGAAGACCATGTGCCGGGAAAACGACGATCCTATGTCAGGACGAGGCTCGCAATTCACGCGCGGCGGCAACCATATTGACCAGCGCAGGCCGCACCTCCTCCCACTTTCGTGTTTTCAGACCGCAATCGGGATTGATCCAGATCTGGGAATCCGAAAGCCGTTTCCGGGCCAGCACAATCAAATTTTTCATCTCCGCTATCTCCGGCACGCGCGGCGAGTGAATATCATAAACGCCGGGGCCGATATTGTTGAGATATTTGTAACCCTTGAAAGCCTCCAGCAATTCCATTTTTGACCGGGATGTCTCGATAGAAATAACGTCGGCGTCCATCGCCGCAATCGCGGCGATGATGTCGTTGAATTCAGAATAGCACATATGCGTATGGATCTGCGTTTCGTCGGCCACCCCCGACGCGGAAACGCGGAAACTATCCACCGCCCAGTCGAGATAGGTCGTCCATTCGGATTTTCGCAGCGGGAGGCCCTCCCGAAGCGCGGCTTCGTCGATCTGGATCATGGTCGCGCCGGCCTTTTCAAGGTCGATCACCTCGTCCCGGATCGCGAGTGCGATCTGACGACACGCTTGGCTCCGTGGAATGTCGTCACGAACAAATGACCAGTTCAGGATGGTTACTGGCCCCGTCAGCATCGCCTTCATCGGCTTTGTGGTCAGCGACTGCGAATAGCGCCACCAGCCGACCGTCATCGGTTCAGGCCGGGAGACATCGCCAAACAAGATTGGTGGCCGGACGTAACGAGAACCGTAGGATTGCACCCAGCCATGTTTGGTGAAAACGAAGCCGGAGAGCTGCTCGCCAAAATACTGCACCATGTCGTTGCGTTCGAATTCGCCGTGGACAAGCACGTCAAGGCCGATCTCTTCCTGCCAGCGGACCGCGCGCGCCGTTTCTTCCTTCAGAAATATTTCATACTGCGCCTCGCTCATCGCCCCCCGCATATGGGCGGCGCGGGCGTTGCGGACAGCTGCCGTCTGCGGGAATGATCCGATCGTTGTCGTGGGATATTTTGGAAGCGCAAAGCGGGCACGTTGAATCTCGGCGCGCTGCGCGAAAGAGTGGTTGCGGCGGCGCATGGCTTCGTTGACGGCGGCCATCTGCCGGGCAACAATCGTATTGTGAATCTTGGGCGACGCCTTGCGGCTGGCAGCAGCTTGTTCGGAGGCCGCAAGTGCTTCCGAAGCGCCCGCGCGACCGGCAGCCAGCACCTGGCCGAGTGTTGCCAGTCTTTCATCTTCTGGATCGAGAACGCGAGCCAGCTTTTTACTTCAGGATCGAGGTCGGTCTCAAGCTCAAGGTCGATCGGGACGTGATGCATGGAGCACGAAGCCGCAATCTGCACGCGATTCTTGCCGAGCTTCGCGACAGCCGGCTCAAACCGGTCGATCAGAGCTGAGAGGTTGGAGCGCCAGACATTGCGGCCGTCGACGATGCCGAGAGACACAATCAGGTCTTTTCGTGCACCAGCCACGATCCGGTTCAATTGGTCATGCGCGCGGACGAGGTCGACGTGAAGTCCGGCAACCGGGAGCGCTAGCGCCGTTTCCAGATTATCGCCGACGGCTCCGAAATAGCTGGCGACCATAATCTTGAGCCGCGGCACTTCCAGGGCGATGCGCGCATAGGCCTGGCGCAACGCGCTGCGGGACGCCTCGTCGAGATCAAGCACCAAACACGGCTCGTCGACCTGCACCCAATCGGCACCGCGTACGGCCAATTCCCGGAGAACCAACAATCGGTCAAGCAAAGACAGCGGATCAAAATCCGGATCGGCGCTCTTGCCGAGCTTGAGAAAAGTAATTGGACCAAGCAAGACCGGGCGCGTCCGATACCCCAAGCCCTTTGCCTCTTCGTATTCCTCGATCGGCTTGCGAGAGGAGAGCTTGAACGTCTGGTCTTTGTGAAATTCGGGCACCATGTAGTGGTAGTTGGTGTCAAACCACTTGGTCATCTCCTGCGCCGCCGCACCGTGCCCGTGATGGGCATCACCGCAATCCGCACCGTGGGTCTCGCCCTGCGCGCCGCGCGCCATCGCGAAGTAGGTCTTGAGCGCGACGGGGCCGTCTTTCCAGCCGTAAGCCTCGGGAATAGCGCCCACCATGACGCTCGTGTCGAGCACATGATCGGAAAGCGAGAAGTCGTTTGACGGAATCACTGTCACGCCAAGCGATTTCTGTCGCGCCCAATTGGCGGCGCGCAGTCCGGCCGCCGCTTCGAGCAGCTGAGCTTCGCTGGATCTTCCGGCCCAGTAGCTTTCAAGCGCAAGCTTCAATTCACGGCGCGGACCGATGCGAGGCGCGCCGAGCGTTGCGACGGGAAGTTTGAGAACAAACATAGCTTCAACCCCTTGATTGGGGGCAAAGGCCATGGCGGATGCGTGCAGGAGAAGTCGCGCGAGCGACAGCTGCTTGGCGCACCACCGGGACACCCCGCACGTGGACGATTATGTTGTCGGGGCAGGTCTCCTGGCTCACGGGTCATAGCTGCTGTCCGGCCTTCCCGAAGCTTTTTGGGCTTCAGTGACGTGTGTTGGACAGCGGCTCGCCGCTTACAGTTGCGGGGGCAGCGCCGGCATCACACCGGCTTCCCTCTTAGCTCCGGATCAAGCAGGACCCGAAGAACCTCGATAGCTGCTGATATCTGTAAGGCGACTGCTTCGTCAACCTCTTGAATTATCTCTGCGGCATCCCCTCCGGAATAATCGTCTGCACAATTGACGCGTCCAGCGCCTCGTAGGCGTGCAAGCCGATCGTTGCGTAAAGCTCCGTACGGGTCTGCATTTGGTCGACGACCTTGTGCGTTCCGCCATCACGTGCGATCGCGGCATAAAGTTGTTGCTGCGCTTTATTCGCGACGCGCAAAGACGATACCGGCCAGATCACCATCGAATAGTCCATTGCCTCGAACTCGGAAGCCGTGAAGAAGGGCGTCTTGCCGAATTCCGTCATGTTCGCGAGCAACGGCACACCCGGCAGACGCTTAGCAAACGCGCGAAACATCTCCTCGGTGTTGAGAGCTTCCGGAAAGATCGCGTCGGCGCCAGCTTGCATATAAAGCTTTGCGCGGGCGACGGCGCCGTCCAGCCCCTCACTTGCGGCGGCATCGGTTCGCGCAGATCACGAGGTCGCGGCGAGCCTTCGCGGCGGCAGCAACCTTTGCCGCCATATCGTGAGCATCGGCGAGTTTCTTGTCGTTGAGGTGACCGCATTTTTTTGGCAGCAGCTGATCCTCAAGTTGCACGGCACCAGCGCCGGCCTCCTCGAAGACACGGACCATGTGCATGACGTTGAGCGCCTCGCCGTAACCGGTGTCGCCATCAACCAGCAACGGCCGAGGCGCGCGCGATCTGCCGGATGAAGAATGCGACTTCGTCGACGGTGATGATGCCAAGATCCGGCAGGCCCATCGACGCGGTCATCGCCGCGCCCGAGAGATAAAGCCCCTCGAAACCGGCCGCCTTGGCCTGAAGCGCGGCCATGCCGTCATGCGCGCCGGGGAGCTTGAGAATACCCGGCCGCCTTAAAAGACCGCGGAAACGCCGTCCGGCGGATTCGGATGGCAGATCGGACGCAACGAGATAAGGCATCTGCGTTCCCTAGGCTGCGCGTACCGACGAAGGCGGCGCGCCCCGTTTGTTGAGCGGTACGAATTCGAGATTCTCCGGACCGATGTAGTTGGCCGCGGGCCGGATAATCTTGTTGTCGATGCGCTGCTCGATGATATGAGCCGCCCAGCCGGAGGTGCGGGAAATCACAAACAGCGGCGTGAACATCGCCGTGGGGACGGCCATCATGTGATAGGACACCGCGCTGAACCAATCGAGATTGGCGAACATCTTTTTGGTTTCGGCCATGACGGCCTCGATTCGATCCGCAATCTCGAACATTTTCATCGATCCGGCTTCGCGGGACAGCCGCCGTGCCACTTCCTTGATCACCTTGTTGCGGGGGTCGTCGATTGTATAGACCGGATGTCCGAACCCGATCACGACCTCCTTTGCCGCGACCCGATGGCGGATATCGGCATCGGCTTCATCGGCGCCGCCATAGCGCTTCTGGATTTCGAAGGCGACCTCGTTGGCGCCGCCATGTTTCGGGCCACGCAGCGCACCGATCGCGCCCGTAATCGCCGAATACATATCAGCGCCGGTGCCGGCGATGGCGCGCGCAGTGAATGTCGAGGCGTTGAATTCATGCTCAGCGTAGAGATTCAGCGAGGTGTGCATGGCACGCACATGCGACTCGGATGGTTTGCGCCCGTGCAGCAGATGCAAGAAATGGCCGCCGATCGTCTCGTCGTCGGTCTCAACGTCGATCCGGCGGCCGTTCTGCGCGAAGTGATGCCAATACAGCAGCATCGAGCCGAGAGAAGCCATCAGACGGTCGGCGATATCCCGCGCGCCGGGATGATTGTGATCGTGCGCCTCGGGCAGCACGCAGCCGAGTGTTGAAACGCCGCAGCGCATGACGTCCATGGGATGAGCGGCTGCGGGCAGCGCTTCGAGCGACGTGCGCACCGCTGTGGGCAATCCACGCAGGCCCTTCAGCTTGCCTTTGTAGGCGGCTAGTTCCGCCGGCGTCGGCAGGCTGCCGTGAACCAGCAGGTAGGCGATCTCCTCGAACTCGCAGGTCTCGGCGACGTCGAGGATGTCGTAGCCGCGATAATGCAGGTCGTTGCCGGTGCGGCCGACCGTGCAGAGGGCCGTGTTACCAGCAACGATGCCGGACAACGCGACCGATTTTTTCGGCGCCGGGTGGGCTTGAGCGTTCTCGACCAATCGATCCTCCTTCAATACTTTTGTATTTCTACTTCGACCACCAGTCGAAAATGCCACGCGCATTATTGTCGCCTGTCCTTTCCGGATCGGCCATGAAGCTAAGCGCCACGAGATCTTGATCCGACAAGTCCGGTAGCCGCTCCACCAGCGCGAGGAAGCGCTTTTGCTCGTCGGGATGTATGACGCCTTCCGCAAGCTGCCGAAATTTGGCGACGTATTGCGGTCGCGCGAATGGACGTGCGCCAAGCGGGTGAGCATCGGCCACGGCCATCTCGTCGCTGATCTTCCTGCCGTCCTTGAGGGTGACGACCACCCTGGCCCCGAACGCTTTTTCCTTGGGATCGCGGCTGTGATAACGCTCGGTCCAGCGGCTATCTTCGACGGTGAATATCTTGTGCCAGAGGGCGACTGTCTCCGGCCGTGCGGCACGCTCGGGCGCATAGGATTTCTGATGGTGCCAGCCGCCATCCTCCAGCCCGACCGCGAAAATATACATGATCGAGTGGTCGAGCGTTTCGCGGCTGGCCTTCGGGTCCATCTTCTGCGGATCGTTGGCGCCGGTGCCGATCACGTAGTGCGTGTGATGACTGGTATGGATGACGATGCTCTCGATCTGGGAGAGATCGTCGATCTTCGGTCCCATCCGGCGCGCAAGATCGATCAGCGCCTGGCTTTGATATTCGGCCGAATGCTCCTTGGTGTAGGTATCGAGAATAGCCTTCTTCGGCTCGCCCTTCTCAGGCAACGGGACGACGTATTCCGCCTTCGGACCTGACAACAGATACGCAATGAAGCCGTCTTCACCTTCCCAGGCGGGAGACGGCGCGCCCTCCCCGCGCATCACGCGATCGACGGCCTCAATCGCCATCTTCCCCGCGAAGGCCGGCGCATATGCTTTCCAGCTCGATATCTCGCCCTTGCGCGACTGCCGCGTTGTAGTCGTGACATGCAGCGCCTGCTGCACCGCCTGATAGATCGTCTCCGTCGGCAGGTTGAGAAGTGTGCCGATGCCTGCTGCCGCCGAGGGCCCGAGATGGGCGATATGGTCGATCTTGTGCTCGTGCAGGCAGATGCCCTTCACGAGGTCAACCTGAACTTCATAACCCGTCGCAAGACCACGAATGAGTGCGGCACCGTCGAGGCCGCAGTGCTGAGCGACCGCCAGGATCGGCGGAATATTGTCGCCGGGATGGGAATAGTCCGCCGCCAGAAACGTGTCGTGGAAATCGAGCTCGCGCACCGCAACGCCATTGGCCCAAGCCGCCCATTCCGGCGAGATGCGCTGCGACTGCGGCAGGCCGAATACCGTGGACCCCCGCTTGAAGGGATGCGCCATCGCCTGCGCCCGCGCGCTGGCTACGGGACGCCGTGCGACTGAAGCCGCCGCCACGGCCGCATTGTCGACGATGCGGTTGCCGATCATCTCGATCACGGCCGGCTCGACAGCGACCGGATCGGACGCCACCTCTGCGATCTTCCAGGCAAGCTGATCCACGCGCGGCAGGTTCTCGGAGGATTTATGCGTTCGGACGGTGTGCGATTTCACTATTTGATTCCCTTTAGCCTTCATCCAGAGGAAGCGATGCGACGGGCGTCGGCCTGCCGTGCTCGTCGACCGCCACCATTTCAAAAGAGCCGCGCATCGCGGTCCGACGCAGTCCCGTCACCAGGGTCTCTGTGATCACCTCGACCGCGACGGTCATGGACGAGCGGCCGACCCGCTCCACCCGTGCGGTCAGTTCGACAAGCTCGCCGAGGCGGACGGGCTCGTGAAATTGCACCTTGTCCCAGTTGGCCATCACGACGGCCCGGCGCGCGCGACGCGTGGCCGCCACGAACGCCGCCTTCGCCATCAGGCTCAGCGCGGCTCCGCCGAACAGCGTGCCGTAGTGGTTGGCCTGATCGGGAAAAACCAGCTCGACAAAGCGAGTCGGTTCGACAGCGTTAACAACCGATTGGAGGGTGGCCTGCATCGAAGGTGTCCACTCGCCCTTGCAACTTCGCTGGAAGTTCGCAATATCTGCAACAGCGGCGCGCTAGAATAGTACTGAAATCATAGATATTGGCGAAGCCTGGACGGCAAACTTGCAAAGTTTGCGAAGTCAAAACGGAGGGTCCGGTGAAGAAACCTCTCATGGGCGTTCGCCTGAAGCGTTTGCGGGAAGAGCGCCGGCTCACGCAACAGGCGCTGGCCTCCGCTATTGGAATCTCGCCGAGCTATCTCAACCAGCTCGAGAATAACCAGCGTCCGCTGACGCTTCCCGTCGTGCTCAAGCTCAACGCCGCGTTCGGCGTGGACATCCAGCTCTTTTCGGAGGACGAAGAAGCGCGTCTGGTCGCCGATCTCAGAGAGACGCTATCCGATCCCCAGCTCGGCGAGACGATATCCACTGCAGAGTTGCGCGAACTCGCTATCAACATGCCGGCGGTCGGTCGTGCGCTGGTCGGGCTCAATCGCCGATATCGTCAGGCCATCGAACAGAGCGCGGCGCTTGCCGCTCGCCTCGGAGAAGATCGCCAGGCCGAAACCGCGATCCTAACCTCTACGTCCTATGAGGAGGTCCGCGACTTCTTCTATCTCAGGCACAACTATATCGCGGAGCTGGATGAGGCGGCCGAACGACTGGCCGAAGAGTTGACGCCATCAAAGACCATCACTTCAGCCGTCCTTGCTGAATTTTTGCGAACCAAATTCGGCGTCAGGGTCGTTGCCGACAACGCCTCGTCAAGCGCGCATCGCCGGTTCGATCCCGAGAGCATAACGCTCCATCTCTCCCGCAAGCTGGAGCCTGGCCAGCAGGCATTCCAACTGGCGACGCAAGTTGCGATGCTCGGGTTCGAGAAGGATCTGACGGTGCTGGTCGACAGTGCTCGCTTTGCGAACACGGAAACCCGCAGCCTTGCCCGCATAGGCCTCGCAAACTACTTCGCCGGCGCGCTCCTGATGCCCTACCGGAAGTTTCTCAGCGCAGCCAAGGAGCTTCACTATGACATTGACTTGCTGGGTCAGGAGTTCGGTGTCGGATTCGAAACGATCTGTCATCGCCTGAGCACGTTGCAGCGGCAGGCCGCGCGCGGCGTCCCCTTCTTTTTCATTCGCGTCGATCGTGCTGGAAATATTTCAAAACGCCAGTCCGCAACGGACTTCCATTTTTCCCGGATCGGCGGCACCTGTCCGTTACGGAACGTTTACGAAGCATTTTCGAGTCCTGGACGTATCCTGACCCAGTTGGCCCGAATGCCGGACGAGCGGACTTATCTCTGGATTGCGCGGACGGTCTCGCACAAGAGCGGAGGTTATGAATCGCTGAGCAAGACGTTCGCCGTGGCGCTCGGCTGCGACATCGCGCACGCGGATCAACTCGTCTATTCACGCGGGCTGAACGCTCGCAATCCAGCCTCCGCCACTCCCATCGGCATCGGCTGCAAGGTGTGCGAGCGCATGGATTGTCCGCAGCGCGCCTTTCCGCCGGTTGGCCGTCCGCTCATGGTCGACGAGAAGCAATCCTTCTTTGCCCCCTATGCCGCCTCGGCGCGGTGAGCACGACTAAAGGCCCCACCCTTGTGGACGATCGCTCGCGGCCTGCCTTGTGCTTTCCGGGGAAACAATCCAATCGGCCCTTTCTTGTATTCTCCTGACGCGATTCGTCTGTTAGTGGCGAAGCCGGCTCAAATCGCTGGCCATGCCATCGCGGCGTCCGAACCCCCGCATTCCACAGCCAAACAGAGCCGGCCTGTTAAACAATCATTGACAGTTAGCCGCGAATATCACCATATGTGGGTGTCACGGTTCCAATGCTTCGCAAGATGTAGTGGCTAAGAGGGAAGTCGGTGAATCGCGTCGGTGACGCGAAAATCCGGCACTGCCCCCGCAACTGTAAGCAGTGAGTTGCTCCCGATCCACGCGTCACTGTGCGGCTTCCGCATTGGGAAGACGTCGGAGCAACAGCGACCTGCAAGTCAGGAGACCTGCCGCGACGCACAAAAAACGTCCACGGACGGGGTGTCCGGCGGTCGCTTGCATGCGCTGTCCGGTGAATGGCTGCCGGACATTTCTGCAGCGTCCCCTCGCGCCCCGTCCAACCTGCAACATGCGCATCACGGGGCCATCCAATGTCTTTGAACCTACAACAGGCGGAGCCTGCTTCCGCTCCCATCATTCGATTGCGTCCGGAATCTCTCGCCGGCGTTCCGAGCGAACCCGCCATGCAGATTATCCGCCGCAACGGCAAGGTTTCCCCGTTCGATTCCGGGAAGATCGCGGTCGCCATGACGAAGGCGTTTCTCGCCGTGGAAGGAAACACCGCGGGTGCATCGCGACGCGTGCATGAGATCGTCGAGCAGTTGGCCTCCGAGGTGGTGGCAGCGCTGTCTCGTCGCGCCGGCGAGGGCCGCACGTTCCATATCGAGGATGTCCAGGACCAGGTCGAACTCGCGCTGATGCGCAGCGAGAACCACAAAGTCGCCCGCGCCTACGTGCTTTATCGCGAGGACCGCGCCCGCAAACGTGCGGAAGAAACCGCGGCGCAAACGACGACGGCAACCCATCCGACGCTTCATGTCGCTTTGGCCGATGGATCGCGGATCAGGCTGGACAACAAGCGGCTCGAACTGATCGTCAACGAAGCCTGTGCCGGCCTGGATGGCGTGTCCCCTACGACCGTGCTGACCGAGACGAGCCGCAACCTTTACGACGGCATCAGCCAGGATGAGTTGGCGCTGGCCTTGATCATGGCGGCACGAACGCTGGTGGAACAGGAGCCGAACTACGCCTATGTCAGCGCGCGGCTTTTGCTCGACAAGCTTCGCGGCGAGGTTCTGTCCTACGTGCGTAGCACCCCGACAAACGCCTCGCAGGCCGACATGGCGAAAAGATACGCCGAATATTTTCCGGAATATGTCAAAACGGGAATCGCCGCTGAGTTGCTCGATCCCGAACTCGCCCGCTTCGATCTGGGCAAGATCGCCGCTGCGCTAAAGCCGGAACGCGATCTGAAATTCCAGTTCCTTGGTCTGCAAACGCTTTACGATCGTTATTTCCTGCATGTCCGCGGCAAGCGGATCGAACTGCCGCAAGCCTTCTTCATGCGCGTTGCGATGGGCCTGGCCATGCGCGAGATCGACCGCGAGGCCAAGGCGATCGAATTCTACGATCTCTTGTCGTCATTCGACTTCATGGCTTCGACGCCCACATTGTTCAATGCCGGCACGCTGCGCCCGCAGCTTTCGTCGTGTTTCCTCACGACGGTCTCGGACGATCTCGACGGCATTTTCAAATCGGTCAAGGACAACGCCCTGCTCGCCAAATATTCCGGCGGCCTCGGCAATGACTGGACGCCGGTGCGCGGGCTCGGCGCGCACATCAAGGGCACCAACGGCGAAAGCCAGGGCATCATTCCCTTCCTGAAAGTCGCCAACGACACCGCGATTGCGGTGAATCAGGGCGGCAAACGCAAGGGCGCGGTCTGCGCCTATCTCGAGACCTGGCATGTCGACATCGAGGAATTCCTCGACCTTCGCAAGAACACCGGCGACGATCGCCGGCGTACCCACGACATGAACACGGCCAATTGGGTGCCTGATCTGTTCATGCAGCGGGTCGCGCAGGATGGCGACTGGACCCTGTTCTCACCGGACGAGACGGCCGACTTGCACGATCGCTACGGCGCGGATTTCAGGGCCGCCTATGAGGCCTATGAAGCCAAAGCCAAAGCCGGCGGACTGCGTGTCTTCAAGACGGTGCGCGCGGCCGATCTCTGGCGCCGCATGCTGACCATGCTGTTCGAGACCGGTCATCCCTGGATCACCTTCAAGGATCCCTGCAATCTGCGATCGCCGCAGCGCCATGTCGGCGTGGTTCATTCGTCAAACCTTTGCACCGAGATCACCCTCAATACGTCCGGCGATGAAGTCGCCGTCTGCAATCTGGGCTCGGTCAACCTGCTCAACCATGTCGGAGCGGAAGGCGTCGATCACGCCAAGCTGAAGCGCACGGTCAAGACCGCGGTGCGGATGCTCGACAATGTCATCGACATCAACTTCTACACGATCCCGGAGGCCCGACGCTCCAACCTGCGACATCGCCCGGTCGGGTTGGGCCTGATGGGTTTTCAGGAAGCGCTGCAACTCCAGCGCATTCCGATTGCCTCCGATGCTGCGGTCAGCTTCGCCGACCGCAGCATGGAAGCGATTTCGTTCCATGCGATCGAGGCGTCCTGCGATCTGGCCGCGGAGCGCGGACAATATCCGAGCTTCGAGGGGTCGCTGTGGTCAACGGGAATTCTACCGATCGACTCGGTTGAGCTTCTTGCCGATGCCCGCGGCGGGCTGGACCTCGATCGCTCATCGACGCTCGATTGGGGTAGCTTGCGTGGAAAGGTCCAATCGACCGGCATGCGGAATTCGAATGTGATGGCGATCGCGCCGACGGCTACGATCTCCAATATCTGCGGCGTGTCGCAATCGATCGAGCCGAATTATCAGAACCTGTTCGTCAAATCGAACATGTCGGGCGATTTCACGGTGGTGAACGAATTTCTGGTCCGCGACCTCAAGGCCCGCGGGCTCTGGGACGAGGTCATGGTATCCGACCTGAAATATTTCGACGGCAGCGTCGGACAGATCGACCGCATCCCGGACGATCTCAAGGCGCTCTATGCCACCGCGTTCGAGATCGACAGCGCCTGGCTGATCGAGGCAGCGGCACGCCGGCAGAAATGGATCGACCAGTCGCAGTCGCTCAACCTCTATATCGCCAATCCGTCCGGCAAGAAGCTCGATGCGCTCTATCGTCTCGCCTGGAATCGCGGCCTCAAGACCACCTACTATCTGCGGTCGCGATCAGCCACCCATGTCGAAAAATCGACGCTGAAAGGCACCGACGGCAAACTCAATGCGGTCACGATGACTACGGCGATATCGCATGCGCCGATCGTCGTGCCGGCAGCGCCAGATCTCGAGGGCGTCCAAGCCTGCCGGATCGACGATCCCGATTGCGAAGCCTGCCAGTAAGGAAAACAAAAATGCTCGACTGGTCAGATACTGAACCTACCGCGGCGGCCCAAATCCCCGTCATCAATGCCTTGCGATCGGCTGTGCAAATTAAGCCGCAAACGTCCGATCACGCCATTCCAGGCGTGATCGACCGCAGCGGAGGCCGCGTTTCGGTCGACGAGAAGCGGATGATCAATTGCCGTGCCGACGTCAACCAGCTGCTTCCTCTCAAATACAAATGGGCGTGGGAGAAGTATCTCGCCGGCTGCAACAATCACTGGATGCCGACCGAGGTCTCGATGCAAGCCGACATCGCGCTCTGGAAGTCGCGCGATGGTCTGACCGAAGACGAACGGCGCGCTATCAAGCGCAACCTCGGTTTCTTCGCTGCCTCGGAATCGCTGGTCGGCAACAACATCGTGCTGGCGATCTATCGCCACCTCACCAACCCCGAATGCCGGCAATACCTGCTTCGCCAGGCTTTCGAGGAAGCCGTCCACACGCATACCTTTCAGTACATTGTCGAGAGCCTCGGCCTGAATGAAGGCGAACTGTTCAACATGTACCGCGAAGTGCCCTCGATCACCGACAAGGCTGCATGGGCGCTCAAACAGACGCAGCACCTTGAGGATCCATCGTTCTCGACCGGAACTCCGGATACGGACCGGGCCTTCCTGCGCGATTTGATCACTTTCTACGTCGTGTTCGAGGGCATGTGGTTCTACACCGGTTTTGCGCAAATCCTGTCGCTCGGCCGGCGTAACAAGATGGTCGGGATCGCCGAGCAGTATCAGTACATCTTGCGCGACGAGAGCATCCACCTGAACTTCGGTATCGATGTGATCAACCAGATCAAGATCGAGAACCCGCATTTGTGGACGCCGTCCTTTCAGGACGAGGTGCGCGACATGATCCGCGAAGCGGCCGAACTCGAGGCGGCCTACGGACGGGACACGATGCCGCGCGGCTTCCTGGGGCTGAACGCCAGCCTTTGCGAGCAGTACATGCACTTCATCGCCAACCGCCGTTGCGCGCAGATCGGTCTCGCGCCGGTTTTCGCGGAGGCCGAAAATCCTTTCCCGTGGATGTCGGAAGCGATGGACCTGAAGAAGGAAAAGAACTTCTTCGAAACGCGCGTCATCGAATATCAGAACGGTGGAGCGCTCACCTGGGACTGAGCCTGCAGCCGGCACTCTTCCCGACGATCACGGCCAAAGCCCCGGGACATTCCGGGGTTTTTCGTTGTGGTCGCTCAAACGCGGCGCGGCAGCTTCGCGTCAGACGCGACACCCTAAATCTTTAATTACTTTGATTCGGCGGGGCTTAAGCGCTTCGTGGGCAGCACCATCGACACCGTCCGCTTCCCCATCGTATCCAATTACAATTTTGTGAATCGCCTCCCGGACGGAATGAAACCTTTATCGGGGGTGTCTAATTCAGTAAGAGAGACACGAGAGGAGACCCCTATGAAAACGACAATTCTTCTGGCGGCAGTGACGATGGCGATGACCGCCGGATCTGCGATGGCGAGGCCCGCGGGCCCCGTCAATTACGGCCAAAGCGTCTATTGTGCGACCCGGGAAGCCGGAAATCCCCACAGCAGGTTGTGCGACTATATGGCCTGGAGCGGCTGGCGGCGGCGCGGCGGCTGGGATGCCTCGCTGGATAACGCCTGCCTGATGAACCCGCGTTTCGTGCCAAACGAATGTAACGGTCGCCTCTAAGCCTTACTTTCCCGCGGGGGGGGTGGCCAATCGGGCACATGGCGCGATCGCCGGCGCCTTGATATCTAGCCCGTATGCAACCCAACTACGCGGCCCTGGCCATCGTCCTCATTTATATGGGCGGCCTCGGATTTCTGACGAGCATCGTCCAGAAGTCGGTGAGGACCGCGGCGACCTTCACGTCGGGCACCACTGGCTCCGGGGTACCTGCTGTCCTCGTCGGGCTGATGCTGATGTCCGAATTCATCGGCACGTCGGCGAGCGTCGGGACCGCGCAGGAAGCCTACGTCTCCGGAATTTCAGCGGCGTGGAACATCATCGCGCTCGGCGCGGGCTTTCTGTTCTACGCGTATTTCCTCGCCGGAAAATACAAGGCGTCCGGTCACAACACGATCTCGGGCGTGTTTGCCGAGGTCTATGGTCCATCGACCAAGATCGCGACGTCCCTTGTCATGATCTTTGCGCTTCAGATCGTGGCGGTAGCGCTTTATGCCGGCGGCGGCGCGATCCTCAGCGTGCTGCTCGCCGTGGACCGGACGCTGGCGACCGTTATTTGCGGGGTCGTCGCTGTGCTCTATGTTTTCGTCGGCGGCATGAGGTCGGTGGTCTACACCAACGTCATCCATTCGGTGATGAAATATGCCGGTGTCGGTATTGCGCTGTATTTCGGATTGAGCAAAGTCGGCGGTCTTGCAGAATTGCAGGCCCGCCTGCCGGCCGAGATGTTTTCTTGGACGAATGTGGGCGTCAGCCAGATCCTTGCCTGGTTCATCGCCGGTATCGGTGCGACCTTCTCGACCCAATATGTCATTCAGGCCATCAACACCGTCGAGACACAACAAAAGGCCCGGGTCGCTAGCCTCAGCGCCGCGCTGTTGCTGGTGCCCTTCGGCATCGCGACCGCGCTGATCGGAATGTGCTCGCTGGTCCTGTTCCCCGGCATCAAATCCATCAACGCCTTCTCGGCCCTGATCGCCGACATGAATGGCCCGATGGCGGGTATCGTCGCGGCCGGATTGGCCGCCTCGTTGTTTGGCACCATCGCTGCCATCAGCGTTTCGACCGCTACCCTGCTCTACAAGGATTTTTACTTGAGGTTCATCGGCACCGAAGGCGACGACGGCAGCTCGCTCAACTTCGTTCGTATCGCGACGGTGATCGTCGGCCTGCTCCCGATTGCGCTGGCGATCTACACTCCGAACATTCTGCAAATCACGTTCCTGGCCAAGGCGATCCGGGCTTCACTGGCCATTCTGGTGCTGCTCGTCTTCTACGCGCCATGGTTCGGCACCAGCCGCGGCGCGCTGTTCAGTATCCTCGGCTCGATGATCGTCACCGTCGCCTGGTTTCTGTTCGGCAACCCCTTTGGCATCGACAACGCCTATGTCGCATTGGTGCTGCCGCTGGTCGTGATGGGTGCAAGTTCGTTGGTGAGCAGGATCGGGACCGGCGCGTCGGACCTGAAACGGGAACTGCCCTAGCTAGGGCGTTGCTTGCCGGCCCAGGGAGGGGCGGACGAGAACAAAGTTCCCGGTATCCTGGTCATCTAAGCGTTACGCAAACCGGCCACCCTGACGAAGTAGCCGAGCGCTATCGCTCTCTGGGGTAGGTGAAAAGGGCGGCGCCCGGCTACTCGGCCGCGCGGCGGTGCGGCCTTTTGATAACATCATCAATGATTTAAAATTTCGTCTTCATTCGCCATAACAAGACGCGAATGGAGCCGGCGATACCGATCACCCAAACGCCGTCGATATTGCCTTGAGCTTGCAAAACAAAACCGCCGCGGACCGATCGGGTCCGCGGCGGTTTGGATTATACCAACCTGTTCCGCTTAGAGCTTGATGCGGAAACCGGTCACGACAGCGGCCGTGCTGATGTCGTGACCAGGTGCAGGTCCGGAAAAGGTGATGCCCTGGAGTACCTTGGTGCCGGGGTTGCCCGGAAAAGCTGCAGCCAAACCACCGCGCACCTGGGCCCAGGTTGCGCCGGCATAGACGTCGAGATGCTTGTTCAGAGCGTAGTCAGCCAGGAACGAGACCTGGTCATAGCCACCGGCGCACGTGATCGCACTCGCGCCACCAGTCGCCGGACAAGCTGCGTTGTCGGCGACGTAGGAGTTCTGGTTGACGTGGTAGTACGCACCGGTGAGGCTCAAGCCCCACGCGAAGTCATACTTCACGCCTGTCCAGTAGAAGTCGAAAACCCGCGCAGTCGTAAATGCGTTGTTGTCCAACAATGTGAGCTGATATCCGCCGGCAGAGTTACCCTGGGTGATCGGCGTATTCGGATTGGCGTTGCGGACGTTGGAGTAACCCGCGAAGATCGTGAACTTGTCGACCGGCAGCGGCTCGGCCTTGGCGGCTTTGGTGTACATGGGCGCAGACGACGAGGACGATCCGAGCTGCCACGTATATTTGCCCATCACCGACACCTCGGTATCGTCGGACATGTTGGCAAAAAGCGTCGTGCCGTTAAGCGGAAGGTTGGCTGCCGACTGCAGGTTCACGGCGCCGTGTTCCCTGGTGTAGGTAGCCTCTGCTGAGAAGCCGCCTACATGCCCGCCGAACATGAAGGCGTAAGCATCGCCGAAGAAGCCAGTGGCGTTGCCGCCATTCGAATACATCGCGCCAGCAGTGATCGGGCCGTAGTCATAGACGTACTTGGCCGAATTGTCCCAGCGCGCCGCTTCCGTGCTGCCGGCACCGCCGTTGGTGCCGGAGTAGCCGAGCAACGACAGGGCGTAGGACAGCGCCATCGGGTCGTAAGTGGCGATGCCGTCGAGCTGGAAGGAGTTGGTCCGGCCGATGGTCAGCGTGCCGTACTGCTTGTTGCTGATACCGCCCCAGAGCTGGCCGTTGAAGGCCTGGCCGCAGCGGCCACTGTCGGCGTTCGAAGTCTGCTGGTTGTAAGCCACACCCGCGTTCTGGATGAACGAGCTACAGCCGTCGGAAAGAGTACCTTTCAGCGGATCGATCCCGGTATCAAGGCGAGCAATCGCTTTCCAGTCGCCACCCAATGGTTCTTCGACCTTGACGCCGATGAAGGACTGCTGGAGAGCACTGTGTTGAATCGTCGAGATCGACTGTCCAGTATAGTTGCGGGTTGTCGTGAACGGCGAGTATTCAAGGCCCGAAACGACGCTGCCGAGTGGGCGTCCGTTGGTCTGGTAGGCGTAACCGAGATCGAGCGCGCCGATCGGCGTGATGCCATACCAGGTCAGGTTGTCGGGAATCGGATCCGGTACTTTCGGCGGCGTCCAGTCCGCGGCATAGGCAGTGCCCGCCAAGCCTGTCATTGCGAGCGCGATCGCAAGCGCTTTCTTCTTCATTTTAATACCCCCAAAAATCGGCCACCCCTGCGGACGTTCGTCCGTTCTTCGCTATGCCTGGCCAAACATAACGATCGATATATCTGACGGAACATAACGGGGGTGAATTCGGCCACAAGTGCAGCCGCGCAACAGTTGGAAACTAAGACGATTGGTTGCGCTTATTGCCGGATTTGTGATTGTAAAAGTCAGGTGCGGCGGGGTTGCGCGTCTGCGTCAGGCAGCGGGCGACGGTAAATTTGGTGGTTGGAAGCGAAGAGAGAATCGAGAAAGCGCACAGGAATTAGCTCAGCCCTTCCGGCCGACCGCGATATCCGCGCGCAGCGCCTGAAGCTCCTTGCGCGCCGCGCTCTCGGCCGAGCGCTCGATTTTCCGATAACGGGCTACCAGCGACAGGCCAAACGGCGTCAGCATCGCGCCGCCGCCATTCTTGCCGCCGGTTTGCCGCTCGACCGCGGCTTGCTGGCAGATGCGGTTGATTTCATCGACCAGATCCCATGCCCGCTTGTAGGACATGTTCATCGCCCGCCCGGCCGCCGAAATCGAGCCGCAGCTGTTGATATTCTCAAGCAAGAGGATTTTGCCCGGACCGATCTTGCCCTCGGAATCGAGATCGATCCGAACGCTGAGAGATGGCAACGATGTCGGCGATGACTTGCGCATGGTCTGCTTGTTCATCTTCAAAAACCAACCGGCGAGTCTGGACTCGCCGGTATCTTCTTTGGTCGAGCTGGCTTCAATAGCAGCTACGTGGATCGACCTGAACGTATTGTCCAGATGGATACTTATAGTAGCAATTGCCCTGCGCCAGATAGTAGCCCGGGCGTGCGGCCGCTTGAGCTCCCGCGATCGCGCCAATCGTGCCACCGGTGATAGCGCCCACGGCAGCACCGACCGGCCGGCCGGTGATCAGGCCGCCCAGAACGCCGCCAACGATCGCGCCACCGACGGCGCCCGCGGCAGGATCGGGTGGCGGCGGCGGGGGTGGTGGTGCATAGGCGGCCACGGGAGGCGGTGGATAACCTGGGCCCGGGCCATCCGGCATCCCATCGTCCGGACCGGCAACATCGTCCATCACCTCAACGTCGGAAACATAGGTCGGCGGGCCATCCATCGGCTCTGGATAGAAGTACCAGACACCGCCGACGTCCCACCACCAACCCATGCGGCCGTTGTGCATTTCGTGGCGCCACCGTCCGCCCCCCCAGGCCAGACGGCCGTGATAGGGGTGACCGCCGAAGTTTCGCTGCGGAAAATTCCCGCGTACGACGCGAGCGCCTTGCGGACCCTGCGGTCCGCGCACCTGCCCGGTGCGGGGTACTTGCCCGGCACCGGGGCCTACCGGGCGCGCCGCCGGCGCAGCTGGACGCGCTGCCGGAGCGGCTGGCCTGCCCTGCCCTTGCGGCGGTGGCTTGTGTTGTTGCTCCTGCGCCTGCGCCGAGAACGCAAAAGCAGCCACGATCGATATCAACGGAACGGCGATCCGCGAGCGTTTGAGGGCACGCATGGTCTTGTTTCTCCACTGCCACGAGAGCCGGTATTATGGATCAGCCGCACATCGAAATCTACGTTGCCCGCTCGTTTGACATGAACACAAACGTAATGCCGCTGTCCCGCCATAAACATCGGGCGGACGCCGGCTTCGCGGGTGGCCAATTTGCACCGCACCGTCATTTCTTCGTGTTGCAAGGCGCTGTGTTCGCCTTATAGACCTGTGTCGCGGATCAAATCGGACATTCGTCGCCCGCTCGCCGCCAGCCGTTTTCGGATTGCACGTCCGAATTGGGCCACCAGGGGGTTCGAGGCCAAAGAGGACAGGACATGAAGAAATTGCTTGCGCTGCTCGTCGTACTCTTCGCAACCGCTGCGCTGGCGCAGCAAGACGACGCGCCGCCGACTGCGCCCTCGGGAAAGCCCGCCGCGCATGCCAAGTCGAAAGCGCCGAAGGCTGGTCCTCCGAAGTCGCTCGCCGAGAAGCTGTTGGCCTGCCTCGACATCGATGACGAAACCAAGGAGCGGCTCGACTGCTATGACGCGGCGATCCCGCCCAAGCCGAAGCCGAAAGCGTCGCCGGCGAACGGGGTCATGGATTGCCGCTACCTCAAGGAAGAAGACGAGCGACTGAAGTGTTTTAACGGCTTTGCGGAGAAAATCCCGAAATTCTCGTCGCGCTAGTGTCTCGATTCCGAAATTCGTGGCATTTTATTACGGAGCCACGTTTCGAACTTCGGAATCGAAAGGACACTAGCAAACCCATTGATCTAGTGTGGCTTTGGTTCAGAAGTCCGCATAGCGAACTCGCGGCAACAATGATTTGGACTTCTGAACCGCCATACTAGCCCTCAACGCGTCAAAGAGGCCGCAATGCCCCCGGGGCGAGGCGCCGATTGGCCAGTTTCCGCCGGTCCCGTCTGTTGATAAGCCTGTCCTCGCCGCTTTCGGCTCGATGGGCCGGGACCCGGCGTGTTATCGACATTGAACGCTTACATAGGACGGAAGAAAATACCATGCGGATCACCCTTGTCGGCTCGCGTCATTTCGGCGTGACGACCCTGCAAATGCTGCGTCAGCATGAGGTCGATGTGATCCGGGTGGTCGTCGCCGATGCCGACGACCGGCTCGCGGCGACGGCCCGTGACGCCGGTATCGAGGTGGTCGTGCAGGCCAATCCGAAACTGGTGGCTGCCTCCGAAATCGGCAAAGCGACCGACCTGATCGTCACCGCGCACAGCCATGCCCGAGTGAGCAAGGAAGCGCTGGCCGCCTCCCGCCTCGGCGGCATCGGCTATCATCCCTCCCTGTTGCCCCGGCATCGCGGGATTGCCGCCGTCGAATGGACCATCCGCGCGAAAGATCCGATTGCCGGCGGCACCGTGTACCATTTGGCTGATCGCATGGATGCCGGCGCGATCGCCGCCCAGGATTGGTGCTTTGTCAGAAAAGATGAAACCGCCCGACAATTATGGGAGCGCGCTTTGGCGCCGATGGGACAGAAATTACTTGCCGAAGTCATCGACTACGCCAAGGTACATAACGCTCTGCCGTCAAAGCCGCAGGACGAGCAATTCGCGACCAGCGCGCCGGCACTGGCGGATTAGCCCCGCCGCGCGCTATTTGATTTTCGGGACTCGATTTTGAATGTAATTCGTTGTTTCGGTGAAATTTTTCGCCCCAGAGGCGGCATATCAAAGTTTGACCATATTGTGCCCCGACCTCGACGATCATCAGGTCGAGAATGCGTATTTTGGTTTGCTGGTCGCAACATGGCGGCGCTTGATTTTCACCCTGCCGTCGCCCAGTTACTTTAACACGGAGTTTCGGCGCAGACCTCGCAGCCACGGTGAGCCGCGAGGGACTTGTGCCGATGTCGATCAATGGTGCATATGCGAACGGCCAGCTTTGTGGCAGTGCCGGATGGGGGAAGTGGAATGGATAAGAAATCTCTCAGCAGCTTCACGCGCCGCGCGGTGTTTGCGTTCGCGACCGTGCTTGCGGCCTCCTCCTGGAGCAGCGCCGGCCAAGCGCAATCCGGCGGGGCTTTTGCGGGCATGCAGGGGGTCTGGAGCGGCGGAGGCACGGTGACGCTGGACGATGGCTCGACCGAACGCATCCGTTGCCGCGCCACTTACGCCGTCGGCGAAGGCGGCAATGGCCTGCAGCAGACGCTGACCTGCGCCAGCGATAGCTACAAGTTCAACCTGACGAGCAATGTCGAGGCTAGAGGTTCTGCGATTTCAGGAACCTGGAGCGAAACCAGCCGCAACATCAATGGCGGTATCGAGGGGCGTTCGGGCCCCGGCGTGGTTCAGGTCGTCGCCACCGCGCCCGGATTTACCGCAAACATTTCCCTGACCACGCGCGGCAATAAGCAGTCGGTGGTCATCAGGGCAGAGAGCCAGTTCAAGGGCGCTTCGATTTCGCTGACCCGCGGCTGATTTCTGATCAAGACAACAGCTCGCCGGCGGTTCGCCATCTCGGCGCCGCCGGCTTTTTTATGCGGATCTATCCACCAGGCACGAAGGCCGTCACTTCGAGCTCGACCTTGGCTCTGACGTCGACCAGCCCATCGATATAAAGCAAGGTCGATGGCGGAAAATTCTTGCCCAGCGTTTCGCGCCAGGCCGCGCCAACCTCCCTGCCCGCGGCTTCGTATTCGCTCCGGCTCGTCAGATACCAGGTCAGGCGGACGATGTGCTCCGAGCCGGCGCCAGCCTCCGCGAGCAGGCGCACGATGCGTCGCAGCGCTGCGCCGACCTGGCTTGCCATATCGGGCGGATATTCGCCCTTGTCGTCGCCGCCGGTTTGGCCGGCCAGTACGATCCAGCGGCCGGGCGCATCGACCTCCACGCCATGGGAGAAACCTCGCGGTTTTGACCAGTCAGCCGGCTGCAAGATGCGCATGAAAATCCTCCCATGTGTCGCTACGAGTTCACCTCGCCACGCATTATAGCATCGGCAACTTTGCTCGTTGCAAACAAACGCCTGTTCGAAGATACCCGGCGTGCTCTGCCGACGCCACCTCGCCCTAGGCCGGATGAATTGTCCTGATGAATCGAACGCCTTCCAAACTGAAAGCCGCGCTGTGGATGGCCGGATTCTTAAGTCTGATGTTGCTGATGGCGATCTCCGGTCGCGAGGCCGCACGCGAGCTCAAGGTCTTTCAGATCATGGAGCTCCGGTCCACCCTCGGCCTGTTGATGCTCTGTCCAGTAATCTACTTCGCCGACGGCTTTACGATGTTGCGGACGTCGCGGCTGCCGATGCATGCGACTCGCGCCCTGCTGCACTATGCCGGCCAGTACGGCTGGTTCGTGGCGCTGACGCTGATCCCGCTGGCGCAGGTGGTGTCGATCGAATTCACCATGCCGATCTGGACCGCGATCCTCGCCGCCAGTTTTCTGGGTGAGCGGGTTACCGTATGGAAGATTGCGGCGATTGCGCTCGGGCTGATCGGCGTCTTCGTCATCGTGCGCCCGTCAACCGGCGAGATCAATCCCGGCCAACTGATCGCATTGGTCGCGGCCGTGACCCTTGGTGCCACGGTCGTGATGATGAAATCGCTGACCCGCACGGAGACAGCGCTTGCCATCGTGTTCTGGATGATGGCGATCCAGGCCCTGGTTGGCGCGCTCCCCACCCTTTACGTCTGGGTCTGGCCATCGCCACACGTCTGGGGCTGGGTGATCGCGGTTGCCTTCGGCGGGACCTTCTCGCATTTCTGTCTGGCCCGCGCGATGCTCTATGCCGATGCGACCACCGTGGTACCGATGGATTTCCTCCGCGTGCCGTTGACCGCCGCCGCCGGCTGGTTGATCTATGGCGAACGGCTGGACCTCTTCACCGTCCTCGGCGCGACGCTCATTCTGGCCGGCAATCTCCTGAACTTGAAGCCGCCGACGCCACGGCCCGCGCCGATCGAAGCTTGAAGCGTCTGCGAGCTATTTCCCTGCCGCTTTTCGCAGGGCTGCGTTGATACGGTCCTGCCAGCCGGCGCCACCTTCTCGAAAGTATTCGAGCACGTCCTGATCGATCCGCAGCGAAACCTGCTCCTTGACGCCGGGAAGCGTGAGCGTCTTCGGCGGCGCTTCCGCCTCCTTCTTGGTTACCTTCTTGAACGCGGCCTCCGCTTCCGAGCGGGCATCGTTGAGGGTTCGCGGTCGCCGCGGTTGATCCGACACGATTAGATTCCTTCGAATAGAACGGTTGAGAGGTAGCGCTCCGAGAACGAGGGCACAATCGCCAGGATGGTCTTGCCCGCGTTTTCCGGACGTTGCCCCAGCTTGATCGCGGCCGCAATCGCGGCGCCTGAGGAAATACCGCCGGCAATGCCCTCATTGCGCGCGATGGCGCGTGAGGTCTCGATGGCTTCCGCGCTGCTGATCTTGACGATTTCGTCGATGACGGAACGATCAAGGATCTCGGGAACGAAACCGGCGCCAATGCCCTGGATCTTGTGCGGCGAATGCTGACCGCCCGAGAGCACCGGACTTTCCTCCGGCTCGACGGCCACGATCCGCACCGAGGGTTTGCGGCTCTTGAGAACCTGCCCTACCCCCGTAATGGTGCCGCCGGTGCCGACGCCTGCGACAAAGATGTCGATGTTGCCGCCGGTATCGTTCCAGATTTCCTCCGCCGTGGTGCGGCGATGAATCTCCGGATTGGCGAGGTTCTTGAACTGCTGCGGCATCACGGCTTTCGGCGTGGTTCGCACCAGTTCTTCGGCGGTGGCAATCGCGCCCTTCATGCCCTGACCGGCCGGGGTCAGGACAATCTCGGCGCCAAGGAAGGCCAGCATTTTGCGCCGCTCGATCGACATCGACTCCGGCATCACCAGCTTCAACCGGTATCCACGCGACGCGGCTGCGAAGGCGAGCGCAATGCCGGTATTTCCTGACGTCGGTTCGATCAGAACGGTGTCGGCATCGATGAGACCGGCTTTCTCCATCGCCACGATCATGGCGACGCCGATGCGGTCCTTCACGCTCGCGGCAGGATTGAGATATTCGAGCTTGGCGAGAATGGTCGCTTTTGACCCGCGCTGTTGCGGCAGTCGCAGCAATCGCACAATCGGCGTGTCGCCGATCGCGTCCACGATGCTATCGAAAATCCGTCCTCGACCGTGATGCTGCACGGCACGCGTCGTTAACGATTCGTCCATCGCATGTCTCCGGTACAACCGCGTGAATGTTGAAAGTTGTTTTAGTAAAATTCAATGTGGCATTGCGCGCCTGGGCTGAAGCACTCAAGGGCCACAATTCGCTGCAGCGCAAAAATGATGGCGGCATCAAATATCGTAAAACCAACGTATTTGTGTTGCGACATGGTCAAACAAACTGTTGTATGTTGCAGTCAGGTTCAGATCGCAAAGGGAGGTCACGATGTCAGCCGTTGCTGAAGTCCTGTCCACCGTATCGCATAACGCGCATCCCCGTGGGAGTGATCTGCCGACCTGCCCGGTTTGTGCGGATTCGATGGTGGCGGCGGAAGCGTCAGCCTATTTGGCCGACAACATCGTGAGCTATCTCTGGACCTGCGACACTTGCGGCTATGGTTTTGTAACCAAGCATTCGCTCAAGCGTTTGGTCTGCAACTAAGTTCCGTTTATTCGCATTTTGGTCGTCGCGGAACCTCAGCGCGGCGCGATGTCGCCTTTTGCCCAGTCGCTTCGCGTCTGCTCGCGAAAACTCGCAAACGTGCCTTGCGAGATCGCCTGTCTGATCTCGCTCATCAGAAGCTGGTAGTAAGCGATGTTGATTTCAGACAGCAGCATCGCGCCCAGGGTCTCGCCCGACCTGACGAGATGATGCAGATAGGCGCGCGAAGTGTCGCGCGTGGCGGGCCACGAACTCGTTTCATCGAGCGGCCGCGAGTCGTCGACGTGGCGGGCATTGCGCAAATTGATCTGGCCGTAGCGCGTGAACGCCATGCCGTGGCGGCCGTTGCGCGTCGGCATCACACAATCGAACATGTCGACGCCGCGCGCTACCGCCTCGATCATGTCGTCCGGCGTCCCCACTCCCATCAGGTATCGCGGACGGTCGGCGGGCAGCAGTGGCGCGACCTCCTCGATCATCGACAGCATCACCGCTTGCGGCTCGCCGACCGCGAGTCCGCCGATGGCATAGCCGTGAAAACCGATATCGACGAGACCGCGCGCGCTCACGTGGCGCAATTGCGGGATATCGCCGCCCTGCACAATCCCAAACAGCATGTAGCCGGCAGGCGCGGTCTCGAACGCGCGCTTGGAGCGCTCGGCCCAGCGCAACGATAGCTGCATGGCGCGATCGATATCGCTTCGCTCCGCCGGCAGCCTGACGCACTCATCCATCTGCATCGCGATGTCGGAACCTAGCAGCCGCTGCACCTCGATCGACCGCTCCGGCGACAACTCCACCATCGCGCCGTCGATATGCGAGCGAAAGGTGACGGCCTGTTCCCTCACCTTTCGAAGTTCGGACAGCGACATTACCTGAAAGCCGCCGGAGTCGGTCAGCATCGGACCGTTCCAGCCGGTGAAATGCTGCAAGCCGCCGAGCGCCGCAATCCGCTCCGCACCGGGCCGCAGCATCAGATGATAGGTATTGCCGAGCACGATGTCGGCTCCGGCATCCCGCACCTCGCGCCAGTGCATGCCCTTGATGGCGCCGGCCGTGCCGACGGGCATGAAGGCCGGCGTCCGCACCACGCCATGGGGTGTCGTCAGCCGGCCGGTTCTCGCAGGGCCATCGGTTGCAAGCAGTGCAAAGTGATTGGGTACGCTCATGGGAGCGGCTTATCGCGTCCAATGACGCTCTATTCAACCTGGGTTTAAGGAATTTGGGGCAAAATCGGTTGACGATATGCTGATCCTTGCCCATAAGTCCGGTCCCATGACCAACGCGACCGCCAAAACCACGACCAAAACCAAGCCCTCCGGGGGCTCGGGAGGTGTGCGCGCGTAGTCAAACGACCGCATCATCTGAACCAAAGCCCCGCCCCTGAAAGGTCCGGGGCTTTTTTATTGCCTCAAGCATGCTCAAACGAAATGGAGACCAACGTGCACAGAGACCCTGTAGTTGCCATTGCCGGCGTGACCGGCGCCGTCGGTGGCGAATTCATCGCCACCTTGAACAAGCGCGGATTTCCGGTCCGCAAGCTCAAGGCGCTGGCCGGTGCACGGTCGGCGGGCAAAACGATCGGCTTCCGCGGCGAGACCATCGCAATCGAGGAGCTTCGCGAAGACTCCTTTGACGGCGTCGATATCGCGCTGTTTTCGGCCGGCAGCAGCGTCTCGCGCAAGTTCTCACCGATCGCGGTGAAGGCCGGTGCGGTCGTGATCGACAACTCCTCCGCGTATCGCATGGACCCCAACGTGCCGCTGGCGATCCCCGAGATCAACGGCCGGCGTATCGCCGAGCATAAGGGCATCATTGCCGTCCCCAACTGTTCGGCGATCACGGCGCTGATGCCGCTGTGGCCGATCCACCGGCAGAACCGCATCAAGCGGATGATCATTTCGACCTATCAGGCGGCCTCCGGCGCTGGTGCTGCGGCGATGGATGAGCTAGTGGCTTCGACCCGCGCGAGCCTTGCCGGCGAGCGCTATGTTCCCACCGTGCTGCCGCACCCATATGCCTTCAACGTCTTCAACCACGACACCAAGGTCGATCCCGAGACCGGCTATAACGAAGAAGAGACCAAGGTGATCAAGGAGACGCGGAAGATCTTCGAAGACGACGCAATCGCGATTGGGATCACCTGCGTGCGGGTGCCGGTGCTGCGCGCCCATAGCCAGGCGATCACCTTCGAATGTGAACGGCCGATTTCCGAAGATGAGGTTCGCAAGATCCTGGCGAATGCACCCGGTGTCAAAATCGTCGACGACCGCGTCAGGAATTATTTCCCGATGCCAATCGAGGCATCAGGCCAGGACGACGTCCTGGTCGGGCGTATCAGACGCGACCTCAGCGACGCAACCGGGCATTCGATCTCGCTGTTCGTCGCCGCGGATCAATTGCTGAAGGGCGCGGCGCTGAACGCAGTGCAGATCGCGGAATTACTGCCGGAACGCGTCGCGGCCTAACACCGTGAAGGGTCAATCGTGCCCACGAAACAGGAGGCAGGCATCGCCGTAGGAATAAAACCGGTAGCCGCTCGCGATGGCATGAGCGTAGGCACGCTTCATGGTCTCAAGCCCTGAGAAAGCCGAGACCAGCATGAACAGCGTCGAGCGTGGCAAATGGAAATTGGTCAGGAGAATATCGACCGCGCGAAAGCGATAGCCGGGCGTGATGAAGATCGCGGTGTCGTCGGAAAATGGCTGGATCTCGCCATTCTCGGCGGCCGCGCTCTCTAACAATCGTAGCGACGTGGTGCCGATGGCGACGACGCGGCCACCCTTCGCGCGCGCTGCATTGAGCGTTTCGGCGACCTCTGGCGAGATGGCGCCCCACTCGGAATGCATCTTGTGTTCCGTGGTGTCGTCGACCTTGACCGGCAGGAACGTGCCGGCGCCGACATGAAGAGTAATGCGATTGAGGCCGATGCCGCGCTCACGCAGCGCCGTCTCCAGGTCGGGCGTGAAATGCAGGCCGGCCGTGGGGGCCGCGACCGCGCCGTCATTGGTGGCGAACATGGTCTGGTAGTCGGCCGCGTCGTGCTCGTCGGGTGCGCGTTTGGAGGCGATGTAGGGCGGCAGCGGCGGACTGCCGAGGTCGGCAATCGCAGCATCGAGCGCCGGCCCGTGAAACGAAAACGACAGCGTCACCGCGCCGTCTTCACCTTTTTCTTCCACCTCGGCATCGAGGTGGCCGAGCAGACAGATCCTGCCTTCGCTGCCGAAGCGAACGACGTCGCCGCGCGCGAGCTTTTTGGCCGGCTTGACCAGGGCTTGCCAGCGCGAGCCGTCGAGCCGCTTGATCAGCGTCGTATCGATTTTCGGCTCAGTCTCGCGGCCGATCCGCCGCCCCCTGAGTTGGGCCGAGATCACCTTGGTGTCGTTGACGACAAGCTGATCGCCCGGCTTGAGCCATTGCGGCAGGTCCGACACCGTGCGGTCGTGCAAGCGCGCGCCCGGCTCGACCACCAATAGCCGCGCGGAATCCCGCGGCTGCGCGGGGCGCAGCGCGATCCGCTCAGCGGGCAATTCGAAGTCAAAGAGATCGGTGCGCATCGTGATTTTTTGCGCCCTCGCCCCGTTCCCTCATCCTGAGGAGCGCGTTAGCGCGTCTCGAAGGATGAGGTCAGGGCGTCGAGGCTTCTTGTGGCCTCACGGTTCGAGGCGCCCGCTTTGCGGGCTCCTCACCATGAGAAAAGGTCACGCCTCATCCAGCGCCATATGCGCCTTGACGATCTTGTCGGGATCCTTGACCGGCTCGCCGCGCTTGATCTTGTCGACGTTTTCCATGCCCGAGGTCACCTGGCCCCACACCGTGTACTGCTTGTTGAGGAACGGGGCATCGTCGAAGCAGATGAAGAACTGGCTGTCGCCAGAATCAGGACTTGCGGCGCGCGCCATCGACGTAGTTCCGCGTACATGCGGCTCCGCATTGAACTCGGCCTTGAGCTTGGTGCCGGAACCGCCGGTGCCGGTGCCCTGCGGGCAGCCTGTCTGGGCCATGAAGCCGTCGATCACGCGGTGGAACACGATGCCGTCGTAAAATCCCTCGCGCACGAGTTCCTTGATCCGCGCGACGTGGTTCGGCGCCAGATCGGGCCGCATTTCGATGGTGACGGGGCCCTGCGTGGTTTCGAGGATCAAAGTATTTTCTGTATCAGCCATGCTCGCTTCTCTGTTGGTGAAGGTTTACGGTTGTGAAATCTGATCGCAAAAGGACGGCCAGCCGCGGCGCCAGCCATTGCATCTGTAAATGGCATCGGCGTGCAGCGCTGCAACGCCTCCATGGCCGCAATCCGGTATAGTAAACGATCGTTATCGTCCGCTTGTTCCGATTCATAGGTGACGCGGGGGCGGCCCAGAATTTCCCCCGCCCGGTTAAAGCTGACGATCACGGTAATATCGATATCGGGATGGGCCCACGTTAAGTTCGGCGGACGCCAGCACGTCCTGAGCCTCGCGAAAATATCCGCAATGGTGTTCACCTGCGCCGGTTGCGCCGACAGAGGTGTGAGCCCAACGAGCCAAAACCCCGCGACGCATATCAAGGACAAACGGCGAGGCCGGCTCGTCACCGTCACTTCATGTCGGCGGCGACCTGCACCTTCACCATCTTGTCGGGATCGGTCACCGCACCGCCCGCTGATCCGGGGTCCGCCTTCTTCAGCTTGTCGACGACGTCCATACCCTGCACCACTTCACCGATCACGGTGTACTTGTTGTCGAGCGGCGCACCGTCTCCGAACATGATGAAGAACTGCGAGTTGGCGGAATCGACGCTGTCGCCGCGCCGCGCCATGCCGACGATGCCGCGCTTGAAGTGGACGGTGGAGAATTCCTGCGTCAGGTTCGGATATTTCGATCCGCCGGTCCCGTTGAAATTCTGGCCGTCGCCGGTCTGCGCCATGAATCCGTCCATCACGCGATGAAACGGCACGTTGTTATAATAGCCTTCGCGGGCCAGTTGCTTGAGACGCTCGGCGTGCTTCGGCGCGATGTCCGTGCGCAGCTTGATGATAATGCGTCCCTTGGTCGTGTCGATGACGATGGTGTTTTGCTTGTCGAGATCGGCAGGCAACGGCTGGGCGATGGCGGGCGCAGCGCATAGCAGCGCGACGAAAACGGCGAGAATTCGGATCATGGAAGCTCCAGCGTTAAGAGAAGATATCAACGGCCGAATTTGGCCTTGAGGCGTTTTGCAATGGCCTTGGGCACGAAGTTCGAGACGTCCCCACCCATACCGGCGATCTGTCGCACCAGTGTGGCAGTGATCGGGCGAACGGTCGGTGAGGCCGGCAGGAAAACAGTGCGGACCCCCGGCGCCATGGTCTCGTTCATGCCGGCGATCTGCATTTCGTAGTCGAGGTCGGTGCCGTCCCGCAAACCTCGGATCAGGATGGTGGCTCCGACGCGCTTGGCGGCGGTGACCGTGAGGTCATCGAAGGTAATGCAGTCGAATTCGCATTTGGCGTGGCTGGCAACCGGTTCGAACACCTCGCGGAGCATCGAAAGTCGATCCTCGACTGAAAACAGCGGCGCTTTTCCGGGATGGACGCCGATCGCCACCACCAGGCGGTCGCAGAGGTCGACGGCATGCCGGACTACGTCCAGATGGCCATTGGTAACGGGGTCGAATGAGCCGGGATAAAGCGCAATGCGGGGCATGAAACGTCCTACCCCGCCCCGCTTGGGGCTGCAAGCAGGTCTCAATCAGGCTTGGGACGACCTTGCCGGTTATATTTCGTCGGCCATTGAACCATTTAGGGGCGCGACGCGTCTTCTGGCCAGGGCCGGCTTTGTTTCGTCCCGGATCGGGCGACGAAACAAAAAGACGGCCGGATGAAACCATTTTCGGCCATTGGCCGACTGCGGCGAAGAACTCCGGAAACGCCGGGTTTGTATCAAGACGACAGATAACGAGGGCCACCAAGGCTCGGTGACAGGGGACCGTCATGATCAAGACTCTTTCAGCCTTAGCTTTTGTCGCGTGCCTCGCCGCCGCGCTGGCCGTTCTGCCGGGCTTTGCGCCGCAAGTCGAAGCCAGCGTGCCGCGCGCACTTGCCAAGGCCGACCGCCTCGATATCCACCCGACCGGCCGCAACTGCTCAGAACAGGCCTGGCCGCATTTTGAGGCTTCCTGCCTGCGTACGGTAGGTTCCAAGGTGGCCGTACGCGAGGCCCGTCTGGTTACTGCGGACCGCACGCGATAGTCGCGCTATTGCTTCGCTAACTCTCGTGGTGACGACTTCCGGCTCCCTTTCCGGCTAAGCTTCCAACGGCACGCTCTGGGCGTGCCGAAAAGTGTTATTCGGGTCGAACGCCGCCTTGATCTTCGTCAGCCGGGCGAGGTTGTCGCCCCAATAGGCTTTGGCGTACCCGTCGCCGAGATCGAGATCGCAATAATTCACGTACGACGCGCCGGAGACATACGGCCGCATCGACGCATACAGCGTCCGCATCATCGCGATACTGGTCTCGTTGGCCCCTGGGCTCTCCCACTGCATGAAATACTGGATGAGGTATTTCGTGGCGCCGCGGTGGACGAACGCTGTGGCGTCAGAAGCAACCTTGTTGATGGCGCCGCCGTAGCTGTCGAATAGCACCGCAATCTCGCCGGGCGCCTTCTGCAACCCATCCAGCAGCGTCAAAATCCCCTGCTCGGTCATGGGTTCGGTAACGTAGTCGGACTTTGCCTTCATCAGAACCGATTCATAGGCCGGCCCGCCGCCGTTGAAGATGTTCGCGGCCTTGGCGAACGTCATTGTGGTCGTGACGAGTATCTCGGCTGGGCCTGCGAGTTTTTGCAGGCGTTTCATCTCAGCCGTCAGCTTGCTCTCGGAATCGACCGACAGGCCGGCGATATGCACCTTGATCACTCCGCCCGCTTCTTTGGTCAGGTGAAGCGTGCAGGTGATTGCGGACGGCAGACTATCGAGCCATTCCTGCCAGGCCAGCACGATCTTGGCGGCTTGAGCCGCCGGCTTGCTCCAGGTGATGGCGAACTTGGCGATGAGGTTGACCGCGCTGGTGCGGAAGTTGAATTTGGTCACGATGCCGAAGCTGCCGTTGCCGCCGCCGCGCAACGCCCAGAACAAATCGGGGTTTTCGCTCTCACTCACATTCAAGACATTGCCGGAGGCATCGACGACCTCCATCGACAACACGCTGTCGCACGCCAGTCCAAAAGGGCGTCCCAGCAGGCCGAAGCCGCCGCCCAGCGAATGACCGGCGACGCCGACGGGAAAACAGCTGCCAGCGGGGATCGCAAGATGAGAAGGTTCGAGGGTACCATAGATAACGCCCAACGAGGCGCCGGAGCCGATCGACACCGACTTCTTGTCGGCGGCGAGCTGGGTAGCGGCCATGCCGCGTACATCGATGACGAGATCGGCGTTCTGCGAAAGGCCTTCATACGAGTGTCCGCCGGAGCGGATGGCGAAGCTGACGCCGTTCCCGGTCGCCCAGCGGACGGCTTGGCCCACGGCCTGGGCGCTCGACGCGACGACACGCACTTGCGGCGTGATCTGCTTTCGCTTGCTGTACGAAGCATTATAGTCAAACTTGTTGGGAGCTCCGCTCCCCGAAATCAGAACCAGATCCTTTTTGGGATCGAACTCAGCCTTCAGCGCTGCGATCGGCAGACTGGTCGCCGCTTCCGCCTTGCGGATCTCGAGCAGCGAACTGCCGACGATCAGGTTTGCCGAGAAGGCGCCGGAGGCTTGCAGGAATTCACGGCGCTTCATGCTGTCCCTCGTATCCGGCTAACCGTGGCGCGTAAAAGCGCAAGGCGATGAAGTGAAACGTCGCCTAACAAGTCTGTTTCACCCCGAAGGGCGGACATCCAAGACGCGACGGCGATGTCCGTTAATGGGATGGACCGGCTGCTTCCCCCGCGGGATAGTCTGCAGAGACTACCTCACAGCACCCGGAGAAGCAGCCCATGACCACGCCCTTGGCCTCGATCGGCATCGATATCGGTAAGGAAGTTTTCCATGTCGTCGGCTTTGGCACCGACG